>CAUQNX010000015.1:0-95385 GCA_963519845.1 uncultured Moellerella sp.
CAGAGCAAGATGTTGTTAATACCGCTCAAGCTGCGAAAAACGATGCTCTTGATACAACTATAAGCGCGAATAAAGCAGAGCAAGATGTTGTTAATACCGCTCAAGCTGCGAAAAACGATGCTCTTGATACAACTATAAGCGCGAATAAAGCAGAGCAAGATGTTGTTAATACCGCTCAAGCTGCGAAAAACGATGCTCTTGATACAACTATAAGCGCGAATAAAGCAGAGCAAGATGTTGTTAATACCGCTCAAGCTGCGAAAAACGATGCTCTTGATACTACTATAAGCACAAATAAAGCAGAGCAAGATGTTGTTAATACCGCTCAAGCTGCCACAAACAGTGCTCAAGCAACTTGGAATGCAGGCCAAACTGATTGGAATGCAGGACAAACAGTATGGAATGAGGGCCAAACTAATTGGAATGCGGGACAAACAGCATGGAATGCGAATCAGGTCACTATTAATAACGCACAAACAGTTACCAATCAGCAAGTACGTAAAGATATCAATCAATTATTTTCAGACGTTAATCGCTTAGATTCACGTTTAGATAAATTTGATAATAAAATGAAACGTGGCTTTGCTTCTCAGTCTGCATTAACCGGATTATTCCAACCGTACAATGTCGGTGCACATAACATAACAATGGCATTAGGTGGTTATGAGTCTAATACCGCAATTGCTGTTGGTACAGGTTACCGTTTCAATGAAAATGTTGCTATTAAATCAGGTATCTCAAGCAATACTGATAACTTCCAAGGTGTTTCTTATAACGCTGGCCTGAATTTTGAATGGTAATTATTATTCATCATCTCTTTGTAAGTTTATAAGCTAACAAAGTTCAAGGTATCAAATAAATCACAGATTTAATATTCTGATTGATAGTTGAATATTATATTTCAAATATAATATCACTTAATTATTCATGAGTATTTTATCTGTGATTTTTATACTCAAAAAGTCTAGTTATATCTCACAGATATATTATCGCCAGCCTTGTTATCTCTTGTTGTTAATATACTCATTAACCCTATAGAGAAGCTAGCGGATAATTCCTGATTTAATTAAAAACATAAAAACCAAATTTAATATAAATGGATTAATTATTTGAATAAAGTCACGTCGTCGATATTTTAAAAATACTATTCATAATGAAAAATCAGCTATTTTTTTGAACTCACTCTGGATTGGCATATAAAAAAGCCAAAGCGTTAATTAAATCGCTCTGGCCTTCTATTGTGATATCGTAAGATTTTTATTATTGATTCCAATATAAAAACCGCATTTTTCCTATCATCTCATAGTAACAAATTCTTCCGCTGCCGTTGGATGGATAGCGACGGTATTATCAAAGTCTTTCTTCGTTGCACCCATTTTCACTGCAACCGCAAAACCTTGTAATATTTCATCCATACCAAAGCCAATACCATGAATACCAACAACTTTCTCTTCTGCACCGGCACAAACTAGCTTCATACGACAAGGCTGGCGATGTGAAGTCACCGCGGTATACATAGCGGTAAATGAAGAGCTATAGATTTTCACTTGATCATCACCATACTGATCTTTGGCTTGCTGTTCGGTTAAACCGATAGTCCCGATTGGTGGGTGGCTAAATACTACTGTTGGAATATTAGTATAATCCAAATGTTCATCGGGCTTATTATTAAACAAGCGCTCTGACAGACGACGACCCGCAGCAACAGCAACAGGGGTTAGTTCAACCGCACCTGTATTATCACCCACAGCATAAACGCCTGATACATTGGTATTCTGATATTTATCGACGTTAATATAGCCACGGTCATTCAGTTCAACGCCAGCCGCTGCAATATTAAGATTATCTGTCATTGGCTCGCGACCAATCGCCCAAATCAAACAATCAACGGTTTGCTTATTACCATTAGTTAGTACTAACGTCAGGCTACCATCTGCATTTTTTATCACTTCTTGCGGAATAGATTCCGTATGCAGTGTCGGCCCTTCAGCTCTCATCACTTCAACAAGGGTATCAACAATAAAAGGGTCAAAAGAGCGCAATGGGGCATGTTTACGCACAAACAGATGCGCTTCGCTGCCAAGGCCATTCAGAACACCTGCTAACTCAACGGCAATATAACCCGCACCGACCACAGCAACACGCTTAGGAAGATCTTTTAACTCAAAGAAACCATCAGAGGTAATACCATATTCTGCGCCTGGGATCGCAGGGATCACCGGACGACCACCAGTAGCAATCAAAATATGATCAGCTGTAATTTTTTCGCCATTCACTTCGACGGTATGTGCATCAATAAAACGTGCAAACCCGCTGATCACATCGACTTTATTATTGCCTAATACGCGATCATATGATTGATGGATGCGGTCAATATAAGCAGTACGACTCTCGATCAGTTTGCTCCAATCGAAACGATTAACAGTAGTATCAAATCCGTAGTCTGGACCGTAAGCATGGATAGCTTCTGCAATTTGTGCAGCATGCCACATCACTTTTTTCGGTACACAACCGACATTTACACAGGTTCCGCCTAAAGCTTTCGCTTCAATCAAAGCGCACTTCTGTCCATACATAGCGGCACGGTTTATTGAGGCAATACCGCCACTGCCACCGCCAATCGCGAGATAGTCGTAATGTTTGCTCATAGTTGCCTTGTTTCCATTTTAATCAATTTATATAAACAGATTAATAGTTTAATCCCATACTGTCTATTATGGGGATTTAAATCCCTCATTTCATATAGGATTTAGCTATCAATGCAATAGATAATGATGACTAACTCCTCGCTCTCATTGAACGAGGATCTACCACGAACTTACTCAGGAACAACCCAGTTAACTGAGGTATGGCCAGTGCCTGTTGGTACTAGCGCTTTATGTAACCAAGGTAATATTCCCTTCATTTGGCGCTCAAGTTTCCACGGTGGATTAATCACTATCATACCCGAACCCGTCATGCCACGTTGATCGCTGTCTGGAAGTACAGAAAGTTCAATTTGCAGAATCTTACGGATGCCCGTTTTTTGCAAATCAATAATCATACGTTTGACATGTTGTCTAAGAACAACTGGATACCAAATCGCATATGTACCTGTTGCAAAACGTTTATATCCTTCACAAACGGCTTTAACTACATCTTGATAGTCCGTTTTTAACTCATAGGAAGGATCCATTAAAACAAAACCACGACGGGCAGCTGGGGGTAATTTTGATTTTAATTGCTGAAAGCCATCGCTTCTTGATACGGTCGTACGCTCATCACGTAAAAATTCACTACGTAATAAAGGAAAGTCGCTTGTATGTAATTCAGTCAATGATAGTTGATCGTATTCACGTAATAATCGTTTTGCCAGCAAAGGCGAACCCGGATAATAACGTAAACGACCATTCTCATTTAATCTTTTGACGATATTGATATAAGGCATAAGTTCTGGGGGCAAATCATCGCGCTCCCATAAACGAGCGATACCCTCAAGGAATTCTCCCGTTTTTTCTGCATGTTCACTAGTTAACTGATAGCGACCCGCTCCAGAGTGAGTATCTATATATAAAAATGGTTTTTCTTTTTCTTTCAACGACTCAATGATCAGACTTTGTACCGTGTGCTTCAAGACGTCGGCATGATTACCAGCGTGGAAGCTATGGCGATAACTTAACATAAATTCATTACCACTTAATGTTTAATAAATGCAAAAACTGCAATTAATATCACTCATGTTATCCCACATTCGGTTATAAGAATAGGTCAACAGATCCTTGTCACTTGATGTCTAGCTGATATAGACGAGCGATATTGGTATATTCGAGTAACAGCTAAAAATATCCTCTACTCTGGCGTATTAGGCGCGATATTTCGGATGAATTAAGGAGAAACACCTAAAAAACTAAAACAAAATTACCATTAACCTTAATGACTTAACCTAAATAAAACGTTATTCTTAGTCATATTCAGTTTTTAATCGAGGTTCTTCATATGAAAAAAATCATCCTTTTCCCACTGGCAATTGCACTCTCTTTTGGCAGCACAGCGGCTTTTGCTGCTCAAACAAAAAATGGCTGTGAAATAAAGAAACAGAAAATACAAACACAAATCGATTATGCAAAAAAACACAATAATCCATATCGTGTAGCAGGTTTAGAAAAGGCATTGGCTAATGTAGAGACCTATTGTACACCAGAGTCACTTTACCGCGATAGCCAAAAAAAAGTCACTGAAAAAGAAAATGATTTAAAAGAAAGAGAGCTTGATTTACAAGAAGCTAAAAACAAAGGCGATACAGATAAAATTAGAAAACGTGAGCGTAAGCTTCGTGAAGCTCAGGATGAATTAGCTGAAGCCAAAGAAGAGCTATCATTGAATCAAAAATTCATTAAATAAATTTACCTCTGATCGATAAATTACGCCATTTGGGCAGCTATTAGCTGCCCTTTATCTATCTATTGCATACTAAAATCACCAAACTAATTAAGCGCTAATGTTTACCTGTTGATTTTGATTAGGCCATTACTAAAATTAAATTGTAGTATAATGATTAGATAACCAAAAATATGATAAGACGAAAGGGGAACTGATGTCGAATTCACGCGACACTGAGAATCAAAAAGAAGATAACAAAATTAAATCAACGCTGAATAAAGGCTTGGATAACAGCAAAAAAGCCTTAACTTTTTCTATGAGAGTTGTTAATTTTATCTGTGCAATCCCTTTTATTGCTCACATTATTCGTGCGGCTAAACGCTTTAACGATCGTATGGGGAATCAGTTTGGCGCTGCAATTACCTATTTCTCATTTCTATCACTCATTCCTATTCTGATGTTTACCTTTGCGGCAGCAGGTTTTATTTTAGCCTCTAATCCCGATTTGCTGGAAAAATTAATCCGCGGAATATCAGCCAGTATCAGCGACCCAACGCTAGCCAATACCTTAGAGCAAACAATAGATACAGCGATTCGTCAAAGAACGACTGTGGGATTAACAGGTTTAGCGCTGGCGCTCTATTCTGGGGTTAATTGGGTTAATAATCTTAGACAAGCTATTTTGGCGCAATCTCGCCCCGTCTGGGAACGTAATGAGAGTGATGAAGAAAAAATTTATTTCCGTTACTTTCGTGACTTTTTAGCATTAATTGGGCTATTAATCGCATTGATTATTACTATCACCCTAACCTCAGTGGCGGGTGCGGCTCAAGCCACGATAGTCAAAACTCTTGGACTCGATAGCATCGAATGGCTGCACCCAGTGTGGACCTTAATTGGCTTGACCATCGCCATCGTGGCTAACTTTCTTTTATTCCTATGGATTTTTTGGATCTTACCTCGGATGCAACATCGCCGCTCTTCACTGTTAAAAGGAACTCTAATAGCGGCCATTGGATTTGAAATCATTAAGTCTATTATGACATGGATGCTACCTAATATTGCCTCATCACCTTCAGGGGCAGCTTTCGGCTCAGTTATCGGTCTCATGGCCTTCTTCTATTTTTTCGCCAGATTGACACTCTTTTGCGCCGCGTGGATTGCTACTGATGAACCGCAAGATAAAAACGCCATAACGGCATAACATATTCAAGTAGAAAGGCTTTACATTTAAGCCGCTCAAAGGCAAGTTAATTTACTAAACATAGTTTGGGTTTTTATTACTCAAGCTATGTCTGGCTATATTTGGTTTTTATCCGATTAAGGAGTCTCCATGCCATTTGTGAATATTCGAATTACGCGTGAAGGGGTAACCCCAGAGCAAAAGCAGAAGCTGATTGAAGGTGCAACACAGCTACTTGTTGATGTATTAGGAAAAAATCCAGCTACTACTTTTGTGATTATCGATGAAGTTGATACTGATAATTGGGGTATTGGCGGCAAGAATGTCACTGAGCTAAGAGCTGCAGCACAAGCCAATAAAAAATAATCTGCTTTTAGCTTCCTATTTTACCTCTACCTATAAACAGGGAGTATTTGGCCCTCTTGATAATAAGGTATTTATGCAACTACACCTGCTGACTCAACAACTCGATGAACTCCCGTGCGGCTTTGCTATCTATTACAGCAATAAGCTCAGTCGCAGCCAACAAAGCTATGGCAAAGGCGGCCAAGATATTGCTGGTCTTGCTCCACTCAGTTCAGAGACCCCCTTTCGTATTGCCAGTAATACCAAAACATTTACCGCAGCGGCGATTTTACGCTTATGGGAAATGGGCAAACTTAAACTCGATGCGCCAATCGCTGATCTCATTAATCCTGCTTATGACGCACTGTTACGCCCGCGTCACAATACAACAGAGATTCAAGTACACCATTTATTGGCCCACAGTAGCGGCATGTACGATCATGCTGATGAGCGCTTTATCGCCAAGTGTTTAGCTAATCCTCAATACATTTGGAGCCGCGAAGAGCTACTGCAATGCTATATGGATAAAAATGTGCCTTTCGTCGCCCCTTCACAGCAATTTATCTATTCCGATACCGGATATATTCTGCTCGGTGATATTATTGAGAGACTTACGGGGCGATCCTTAGGCGATGCGGTTAGATCACTACTGAAATTTGATCAGATCGGCCTTGAAACTGCATGGTGGGAAGATCTCGAATCGATACCGCACAATAGTTTGGATAGAGCCAAACAATATTTAGGCGATATCGATGTCACTGAGCTTAATCCATCGATGGATCTATACGGTGGTGGCGGTTTAATTATGTCATCACGCCAATTAGCGCTATTTATGGAGGCGTTATTTGAAGGGAAAATCTTTGATAAACCAGAAACTTTGACGCAAATGCTGGTCGTTGGTGAGCATCAAGATGCCAGCGATTATCGGTTTGGTTTATTTGCTAATTCAATAGAGGGAACGCACTTCTATTCACATTTAGGATTCTGGGGTTCGGCAGTCTATTATTCGCCTGAAAAACAGATTTGTGTTGCTGGTTTTGTTGATAATAACAACTATAGAGCTCAATTAGTTGATGTAATGAAACAACTCACCGCTTATCACCAATAAATAACGCAAACCCCTCTATCTGCATTGGGCAAATAGAGGGATTTAATTAGATGGAAAATAGCAGATTATTGCGGCTTTTCATTCTGCATTTGAATAGATTTTTCAATCGGCTGAGTTTCAACTTTATCTGTTGTTGTCACAGGCGCAACTACTGGTTGTGGCCATAACTCTAAATCGAATTTTTGGCGTAACTGAGCTGCATCCAACAGTTGCTTATCTTTAGGTTGCGTTAACACCATCGCGGCTTCTTGCGATAGTAAGCGGCGAACCTCGATATTCATCTGCTCCAAATTTTGTGCCGAAAGAAATGCCTGTCTTAAGCGCTGGTATTGCTCAGGTGCAATATCAATCACATTATTTTGCTGTGAAGTCACTCGCTGATTGATAAGTACATCCGTGCTGGTACGGGCATAAGCAGCAAACAGTTGCGATAATTGCATCTGTTTCTCTTTCATCATAGTGTCGAACAGCTCAGGTTGAATACCATTAGTATTAATTGAGCTTAACTCGCTTAACAACACATCCGCTGCGGCAGCCATTTTTTCTGGTGGCGCTGAGATAACTAAAGTACAACTTGCACGTTGATATTGTACTCGACAATCTAATTCTGGTTTTACTTCTTGCGGAAACTTAGTATCAAACACATCTTGAAGTGAACGATAAAGCGCCTCTCTAGCAAAATCTTGTCCCCAATAACGCTGTAAAACACTAGAGTCATTGATCGGTAACCAATCAATATCCCAAATCAGCGCTAGCGAATCAACGGGTTGCTTATCACTTAAAATATTAACAGCTTGAGGTTTAAGAGGTGACAAGCTGGCGACAGTCACTGGATCGAGACGTTTGCCTGTTAACGGTGAAAAGCTTTGCTGAATAGTATCGGCTAGTGAGCGGGCATCAACATGACCCGTTACATAGAGTGTCATCATATCTGGCGTATACCATTTTTGGTAAAACTGATTCACGCTATCAATGTTCACACCTTCCACAGGTTTTAGCCCTGGATCATTGCCAACCATCGCAGAGCCCTTAAGGCGAGCGCGCCAAACAGGTGCATTCACATCCATGGGTAAAGTCGCCACAGGAATATCAGATGCTGTCAAAGCTGCATTTAACGAATCTTCAGTGAAGGTCGCCCCAGCAGCTGATTGAGAAAGCCATTTAATCGCTTCTTTTAATAGTTCAGGTTTATTATTAGGTAAGCTAAGGCTGTAAAGCGTGAAATCATATGAAACAACAGCAGGAGGCATAGGTAAAGTTGGATCTATCGCGTTACGCCATAGATTCTGAAGTTTATCTGCAGGTAGGGTCTCTGTTGTATGATAGAGAGCCATTTTAGGGATTAGATAAGAGTACCCTTTTTCACTGGCAGATTCAGTTAATGAACCGGTTTTTATCGCCATTCTTAATTGAATACGATCATTAGGGCGCTGGGGTGTTTGTAATAATTGCCAAGTAAAACCATTATCAAGCTTGCCCTGTTGCCATGCAGGATCAGGCTGTAATTGTTCGGCACTAGTCATCCCCGCAACCGACAATAACACACCACTAATGTAATACCTTATTTTCGAACCCTGCATGTTAACCCCTATGTGTGTTTCTATCCTTGTATTTAACCGTAAAATTCTTACTTTTAAATTAACGGAAAACGCTAATTCGTAGGGTCAAATCATATTATCGCATAGCGACAAACTGTACAGTTTGTCGCCGCCAAAGGACTATAACTTCGTTAGACCACCGTTTTTCTCGGAAGGTTCATACCTTAGTCTACTTTTTGTTTACTTATTTGATTATTATAGCCCTTAGCAAGTAATCCTATCTCATCATCTGCATGATACTCTTCTGTATCTAGGTGATTTATAACTTTATTGTCATTCAAACTAATGGCGATACGACGCAGTGGACGCACAATCATCCGACTCATACACCAAGTTGCTGCAACAGTGATAATCAATGTCAGCAACAAGTAAGTGGTCATAATCAAGGCCAATGTATTCAGTGCGAACCTATAGATACGGTTAGAATCCACCTGTAATGTGAGATAACCCAGCGGCTTACTCATTGGTGCAGCCATACCGTATGCATAAAGCGGAACTCTGGTTTCAACCGGAATACCAGTAAAAATTTTCGCCCAATCAGGAATAGGTCGTGGTGTAGCAAAGTCGAGACTCATAACACGAGTATCGTCAGCCAATACTATGGTCGCCTTTCCCATAATACCTGAGGTTTTCAAGCTGATAACTAAATTTTTAGCCGTTGTAAGATCTGAACTTAACATAGCGTCAGTTAACGGCTTTTGTATCTGAACCACCGCGTTACTCAGTTGGCTCAGATAATCCGCTTTTCGTTGCTCTAACAAATAGGTGAATTGAATCATCAAAAAAATGGCGAGAGAAACCAAGGTGATCAAAAAAAACACGATCAGACTTTTTAATGTTAATGATCGTTGGACGCGATTTCTCATCTCACTAATACAATCCTAATTAAACTACCTGCAGTAGATTATTGTTACTTTTGGTTAGTATACTTGATTCTCTCGATTAGCGTGCGATAAAAGTGTCTAATTGAGTAAGTAGTTGCTGGGGAAATTAACAAAAGTAAATGAAATATATCTTAATTTAGATTAGAGATGCATCACTATTTTGCATAAAAAAACGCAGAAAAATAG
Source organism: uncultured Moellerella sp. (assembly GCA_963519845.1). Lineage (GTDB taxonomy): Bacteria > Pseudomonadota > Gammaproteobacteria > Enterobacterales > Enterobacteriaceae > Moellerella. The sequence goes on from CAUQNX010000015.1 coordinate 9,664, forward strand.
TTTTCTGCGTTTTTTGTAGATTAATTGACTATCACTATTTGATTTTCATCTTTCTCAACAGCAAAACAAGCTACCTGTTGACCATCATGATCTTTCAATGTTGGCTGAAATTGAGTGCAGGTATCAAATGCACGATGACAGCGTGCAGCGAAGGCACAGCCGGGTGGAGGATTCATCGGGCTGGGTAATTCGCCCGTTAATTTAATACGCTCTCGCCGTGATTCTGGATTTAATCTGGGCGTTGCAGATAATAGCGCCTGAGTATAAGGGTGTTTAGGTTGACTAAATATGGCATCGCGACTCCCTTTCTCAACACAACGCCCCAGATACATCACCATAACCTCATCGGCAATATGCTCAACAACGGACAGATCATGGGAAATAAATACGTAAGAGAGTCCTAATTCTTGCTGTAAATCCATCATCAAATTAAGAACTTGTGCTCGAACAGAAACATCTAATGCAGAAACAGGCTCATCAGCAATCACAATATCTGGATTGAGCATCAAGCCTCTGGCAATCGCGATACGCTGTCTTTGTCCGCCCGAAAACATATGCGGATATCGGCTATAGTGCTCTGTTTTCAGTCCCACTTTTGCCATCATAGAGAGAACTTTCTCTTTACGTTCTGCTTTTGTCAGTGAGGTATTAATCAATAATGGCTCTTCGAGTATCTGCCCCACTTTTTTGCGCGGATTAAGTGAACCATAGGGATTTTGAAATACAATTTGGATCTTCTGGCGGCGTAACTTTTCCGCTGACTGATCTTTAACTAATAAATTTGTACCTTGATAACTTAACTCACCAGCGGTGGGCAGCTCGATCATTGTCAAAACGCGACCCAATGTGGATTTACCACACCCTGACTCACCGACGATAGCTAAAGTTTTGCCTTTTTCCAATTCAAAAGAGACACCATCAAGGGCTTTAACGGTTTTATCCGCTGAAAACAAACCACTTTTAACACTATAATATTTAGTTAAATTTGTTGCTTTTAGCAATGGATAAAGCACTGTTTCTGACTGATTCATGCTGCTGGTCTCCCCATATCATCAAGTGGGAAATGGCATTTTACCTGACGATCCCCCATCGTATGTAACGCAGGCTCTTCCTGTCGACATTTCTCTGTCACATAGGGACAACGAGGATTGAGTAAACATCCTACTGGTCGATCATATTTGCCCGGGACAACACCCGATAATGAGTCTAAACGGGCTCTATCGCTTGAAAATTCAGGTAGCGCTTTTAACAGTGCTTGCGTATAGGGATGACGAGGTGAGGTAAAAATATCCGTCGCTTTAGCCGATTCCACGACTTGGCCTGCATACATAACAATAATATGATGAGCCGACTCTGCCACTAGCGCCAAATCATGAGTGATCAGCACTAGAGCCATATTTTCCTGCTGCTGAAGAGCTAATAGCAATTCAATAATTTGCGCCTGAATAGTGACATCAAGTGCCGTTGTAGGCTCATCCGCAATTAACAGTTTTGGCCGACAGGCAATAGCCATCGCAATCATCACACGCTGGCTCATTCCCCCCGAAAGTTGATGCGGATAGACATCTAGGCGTGATTTAGGATCTGGGATACCCACCATAGCCAGCAAATCGATCGCTCGCTGCTTACGGGTACTGCGGCTACCACCTTGATGTACTTTCAGTGCTTCAATAATTTGATATCCCACCGTAAAACAGGGATTCAAACTGGTCATTGGGTCCTGAAAGATCATTGCGACATCCGCTCCCACAATTTGGCGGCGCTCTTTTTCCGGTATTTTCAGCAAATCACGGCCATCAAACTCAAGCTTTCCTGCCATCACTCTACCGGGATAATCAATCAGCCCCATAATGGCCAGTGAACTAACTGATTTGCCAGAACCTGACTCACCAACAATTCCCACAACCTGACCTTTCTCAACCTGATAGCTAATGCGGTCAACGGCGCGAAAAGGGGCTGTTTTGTCACCGAAATGTACCGATAACTCATCTATATTTAATAATGCCATAAGATCCCCTTACTGCTTAAGTTTAGGGTCAAACGCATCGCGTAGCCCATCGCCCATCAGATTAAATGCCAATACCGTAAATAGAATTGCCAAACCTGGGAATGTCACCACCCACCAAGCACTCTGTGCAAATTGCAACACATCGGACAACATAGTTCCCCACTCAGGTGTTGGTGGCTGTGCGCCCATCCCTAAAAATCCAAGCGCTGCCATATCTAAAATGGCGTTAGAGAAACCCAATGATGCTTGCACAATCAAGGGCGCAAGGCAGTTAGGTAATATATTGATAAACATCTGGCGGATTGGGCCTGCACCTGCAACGCGTGAAGCTATTACATAATCGCGATTCACTTCGACAAGCACTGAGGCCCGCGTCAATCGAACATAATGGGGTAAGGCCACAAAAGTTAATGCGAGAGAAGCATTGACAATAGAAGGGCCAAAAATAGCTACCAGCACTAAGGCTAATAGCAGGCTCGGTAACGCCAACATAATATCGACAATACGCATAATGGCGATATCAATGATCCCACCAAAATAGCCCGCAACCAGACCCAGTATCACACCCATCGCCAGCGATAAAGCCACCACTAAACAACCCACTAGCAGAGATAAACGAGCGCCATACATCAGACGAGATAGCATATCGCGCCCAATATCATCAGTGCCAAGAATAAACTGCCAATGGCCGCCCGCTTCCCATACGGGTGGCGTCAATAAATATTCGCGGAACTGTTCATCGGGCGCATGAGGTGCTAAAACACCCGCAAAAATAGCAATTAGCACCATCAGAATGATATAGCCCATGCCAATCACGGCACCTTTATTCGATTTAAAATAGTACCAAAACTCTTGCATCGGATTCATCGGCTTAGGAACACCGACGACCATTGGCTCAGTCGTTTGAGACATCATCGTGCTCCTTATTTCTTATGACGAATACGAGGGTTAACAATGCCATATAGCACATCAACCAATAGATTAACTAAAATAATCAGCGTTGCGATCAAGAGTACGCCCCCCTGAACAACTGGATAATCACGTCGTTGTAAGCCTTCGATTAACCAGCGTCCTAACCCAGGCCAAGAAAATATTGTTTCAGTCAGAATGGCGCCTGCGAGTAAAGTCCCCACTTGCAGACCAATTACAGTGACAACAGGCAATAATGCGTTTCTTAGAGCATGAATTAGGATCACACGTAAACGACTGACACCTTTCGCTCTTGCTGTTCGAATATAATCTTCGCCTAAGACTTCTAACATTGAAGAGCGTGTCATACGCACAATCACTGCTAATGGAATGGTACCCAGTACAATCGCGGGCAAGATCATATGTTCCACCGCATCAATAAAATTACCCGGTTCACCCCAGATAAAAGTGTCGATAAACATAAAGCCAGTTAAGGGATTTGAATCATCGAGGAACACTGCATCACTAACACGACCTGAGACAGGTGTCAGATCCCATTGTACTGAGACCAACATGATCAACATGATCCCCCACCAAAAGATCGGCATTGAATAACCGGTAAGAGCAATCCCAACGGCGGTATGATCAAAGAGTGAGCCTCGTTTTACGGCGGCCAACACTCCAACGGGGATCCCCACTGCAACAGCAAAAATCATCGCACAGATACCCAGTTCTAACGTGGCTTGAAATCTTGGTACAAATTCATCCCATACTGGAATACGGCTTTTCAGGGAGATCCCCAGATCACCATGAAAAATGCCATTGATATAGTGCAGATATTGTTGCCATAGCGGCTGATCGAGCCCGAGCTCTCCCATTAACTGGGCGTGTCTTGCTGCAGAAATTCCTCGCTCACCCGCCATGATGGTCACAGGATCACCGGGGATCATATGAATAAAGGCGAATGTCAGTAGCGTAATACCGAAAAAGGTGGGAATAACCAGTAACAGTCGGCGGAAGATAAATTGCAACATTGCCAAAACTCCCTTTTAAGTGCCTTAAACAACTCTTAGGCTGCTTGGCTTATTATCAGAAGAATTAATATTCCTCTGTGCTCACAAAGATAATTATTTAACTGCGCGCCTGAATCCAGTGGATAAAAACCACACCTCTGGAGATTAATAGCGAGGCGTGGTTTACGGCAATTTACTCTCTGTTACTCTTCGATATCGACATTATCAAAGTGGTGTTTACCCAGTGGATCAACAACATAACCTTTCACTTCCTTGCGGATAGGCTCATATACGGTCGAGTGTGCAATGATCAACGCTGGAGCTTGATCGTGCATTACTGTCTGAGCTTGTTTATATAATTCAACGCGTTTATGGTGGTCAGCGGTGATACGTGCAGGCTGGATTAAGTCTTCAAACGGCTTATAGCACCATTTGGAGTAATTAGACCCTTGGATTTTTGCTGCGCAGCTAAAGAGTGTCGCCATGAAGTTATCTGGATCTCCATTATCCCCTGTCCAACCCATCATCACGGTCTGGTGTTCACCATCTTTTGCTCGTTTGAGGTACTCGCCCCACTCATAGCTTACGACTTTTGATTTAACACCTAATTTTGCCCAATCAGACTGGATCATTTCAGCCATACGACGCGCATTCGGGTTATAAGGGCGTTGTACTGGCATTGCCCACAGATCGACAGTAAATCCATCAGCAAAACCAGCTTCTTTCAGTAATTCTTTGGCTTTTTCTGGGTTATATTCATAGTCGGCTAAACCGTCGTTGTAACCCCACATGGTCGGTGGGATAAGGTTTTTCGCTTTCTGTCCTGCGCCTTGATAAACCGCCTCAATAATCGCATCTTTGTTAACGGCCATGGAGAGCGCTTGGCGAACTTTCACATTATCCAGCGGTTTTTTTTCCACATTAAATGAGAGATAACCGACGTTTAGCCCCGGTTTTTCCAGTAGCACTATATCCTTATCTTCTTTCATGCGAGCAATATCCGCTGGATTTGGATATGGCATTACCTGACACTCATTTTTCTGTAATTTTGCGTAACGAACCGAAGCATCGGGTGTAATAGAGAAGACTAAACGATCAATTTTGGGTTTAGTTCCCCAATAATCTTTATTCGCTTTATACAGAATACGTGAATCTTTTTGGTATTGTTGTAATTGGAAAGGCCCCGTACCAATAGGATTTAAATCGACTTTTTCAGGATGACCCGCTTTAAGCATATTGTCAGCATATTCTGCCGAGAGGATAGAGGCAAAGTCCATCGCCATATCGGCAAGGAAAGGTGATTCTGGACGAGTGAGCGTAAATTTCACTGTGTAATCATCAACTTTCTCGATTTTATCGATCATGTTATTCATATCCATTCCCATAAAGTACTCATAGCTTCCGCCGGAGACTTTGTGATAAGGATGGTTTGGATCTTTCTGGCGCATAAAGGTGAAAATAACATCATCGGCGTTGAGATCACGGGTCGGTTTAAAATCTTTACTGCTGTGCCATTTCACGCCTTTACGTAAATTAAACGTATAAACCTTAGCATCATCACTTACCGTCCAGCTTTCCGCTAAACCAGGTTCAATTTCGGTTGTACCCGGTTTAAATTCCACTAAACGGTTATACAATGGAACAGAGCTGGCATCATAGGTGGTGCCGGAGGTGAAGAGTTGTGGGTTAAAGCCTTCTGGAGAACCTTCTGAACAATAAACTAATGTCTTCGCTTGCACTGACGCGGAAACAGCCAAAGCGGCTAACGTCAAACTTACGGTTAAAAAGCCTGTCTTTTGTCTAGTATGCTTCATCACATGCCCCTGTCTGTATTGGTATTTTACTTATTATTTTGCTGAACTTTCACTTTGAACAATGGAAACTAGAGTGAGAAAAATTCAGATTGCTTAAATTAATTGAGTTATTCCATTGAGCAATTAAACAACTGTAACTGCATACGTCAACATGCCACGACGCAGCATATTTTATTGCCAGTAACACAATTGGAACAATTTCATTACAATTTAAGTATTAAATATAGCTAATAAAATAGAAATATAGCTATTATGACCAGTAAAATAAAATTAACCGATAGATTGTTCTCAATATTATTATTTTCAAATTTGTGATTAGACGCGTAATAAATCAGAAAATGTGGCAGATGATTGTCATAAATACAGGATATTATCCTGAAAAAAAGCGAAGGCGAATGGACATTATATCCTTTTGGTTTGTTTATTTATTACCGGAAGTTATTAGATAAAAAAACCATAATCAATCTAGCGAATAATCGCGTAGATCATCAAGAAAAGAGAGAATAGCGATAGCTGCCAAGATACACCGACACTGCGCCAGCGCTAACAATAAAAATGAACAACTTCAATAGATTATTAATAGGTAATACTGATCTTGATACCCGTATAAAAAGGATCAACCTCTGTATCTATGGAGCGCCAAAGCGGAATACCAATAAAGGTTTTATAATCAAGGGTCTTCCATTTACCTTTAACCCCGATTTCTGTACCTAACAAAGATTTATCATGCCAAAAACGACCGCGATCTTCAGAAACTGAGCCATAATCAACCCCCCAATAGATTTGATTACCTCGATAGCTGGTAAGCCAGCTGATCTCATTTTTAATTTGTAGGCTATTCGAATCTGTAACTGGCTTGGCGTAAACAAATCCTTTAACCCCTCCTCTTCCGGTCAGATCATCAATATCGATTTTTCGATCTAACGGTGAGCGACTGAGTTGAATAGCGACTTCATTATTATAAGTCAAAGATTGGGAAAACAACGAAAATTGGTAGCTAATATCAGAAGAGAACTGATAAATCTGCGCTCTTTCAAGTGCATTATGATGAGTTAAATTAGCACCAAACCAATCAGTTGCTTGCTTATAACCTAATTTAAAATCAGCTTGCCCATGAGATAAAATCCATCGATGCATTAATTCCATCGTGGCATAACTAGCAAACCTCTTTTGTGTCGATAGTCGTACACCTGAGAGTATTGAATCCAATGTTTGAACTTGCGTTCCTACCGCTAAAGAGGTTTTAGTATTATGATCACGATGGAGTAAATACTTGGCTTGAAAAGAGAGATAGCGACTACGCTGAGCTAAGCGGTATGCATTACCATTGCTTAGTTTCAATCCTCTATCATCATAACTGTCTTGATAATAAGCAAATAAGTTAAATTGCCAATAATTATAGGGAATAGAATAAAATCCAACGGCATTTTTCAGGCCTCTCGATGAGCTAACATCTGTATTGCGGCCCAATGATAAATATAAAAAATCATTACTCATTAATGGATTACTGAAAAAGAAAGCATTATCTATCGTGTGAGCCGCAGCTCCCCTGACAGGCCGTGAATCCAAGGTGACACGTCCTTTAAATCCACGTTTTTTTTGCCGATTAATAGCAATAATACTCAGATCCGCTCTATCAGGATCTTCACTAATATGTATTGTCGGTTGTGTAAAGGGCGCATTTTGCAAATTCTCTAGCCCTTGCTCAAGGACTCGTAAATTTAAAGCTACATTATTACTAATCGGAAAAGCGTTTCTTAAAGAAAAATGTTCAGATTCATCATCAATATATATTATTTTTGCTACTTTTCCGGGAATTAAGTCTATTTTTAATATACCAAACAATAACGATTGTTGCGGAATAGAAATATCTGAAGTGACATAACCCATATAAGTAAGTTGCTCTTGAATATAGGAGAGATAAATATCAATACCTTCATTACCTAGACATTTCCCTTCGACAATTTCAGACCAATATTTAAATTTATTTTGTAGTAGTGGAAAATATTTTTTACCGGAAAAATAGACCTGATTTATTTTCAAACAAGCTGATTCTAACGGTAGTTGAATGGGTGATAGGTGCTGTTCGTATTGATCAAACAGATTAATATGCTCTTGTTCCTCAAGAATACTATGAATCTCCTTTTCTTGCTCATGCTCGACTTGATTAAATAGATATGCGTCTGTATTAATACTCTGATTTAATTCTACTTTAGTATCATTGTCATCACTAAACACTGACTTAGATATCACGAAACTGATAAAAAATAAAATATATAATAAAAAATATCTTTTCTTCATTAAACTATCCTTGTAATTACTTATGAAATCAATCCTTTAATTTCTATAGTTACATATTAAATATTAATATAAATTAGATATTTATTTCACTAAAAAATAATCATCTTGACATATTAATGACTGAAAAAAATCTTGTATATAATCAATTTAATTTACTCTAATGAAAAGTCTTTTATTATAAAAATCACACACAGATACCTTAAAAATAGATTCAATCTAATAAAAAAAGCACCCTTTGATAATATAGGGTGCTTATCTAAAGTAAAATAAAATAAGGCTATATAAATTTATTACATTATTTTAAATATAAAACATACTAAAAATAATCAGAATAAAATTTATTTCACTCAGGCTAATTGAATGTATTGTTCTCTTTATCGGGAAAATATTATTCTAACTGCTTCAACCATCTATCTTTGGTAATACAACTGACATGCTCAGTATGAATATCACCCATTAACTCATAAAATTTATTTTCTTCAGTGTGATGGTGGCGAAAACCACATTTCTCTTGTGCACGTTTTGATTTTTCATTCTCAGCAAAATAGCCACACCATAGAGAGGTCAAATTTAAATCCTCAAATCCATGACGCATAATTTCGCGCATAGCTTCTGGGATCATCCCTCTACCCCAATAGGGTACACCAATCCAATAAGCGATCTCACCTTCATTCTCACTAATCGGAAAATGACTTTTTTCACCAATTAATAATCCGATACAACCTATAGCCTGGTTACTCTCTTTTAAAGCCACGGCATAGATCTCATCATCAGAGAAAATAGTCCGTATAATCTCCGCGCTCTCCTCTTGGCTTTTATGAATTGGCCAACCTGCAACTGGGCCTACTCGATCATCTTTCGCATAGATATAGAGACTTTCTGCGTCAGCTTCATCCCACGGACGCAAAATAAGTCTTTCAGTATATAAAATCATTTTCTATCGTGTGCCTTTATTTGGATCATCCATTCAGCAATCTATATCATCAATTTAGTAATAAAATTGAAGTAATATTGCGCTCTTTTTGTACTGTTATTGTATGTGGATTTACCATAAGGATTAATAGCAAAACCTAGGCATTATCGGTACTTTTAACATCTAAATAGTGATTAAAGTACTATAATAGTCAAATTACCCACCAAAATGGCAAGTCAAATGACAAAAATAATTTCCATGATATTTAAAGAGCAAGAGCATATTGTATTAGGTCAGAGTTCTATGAATGATCAAATGGATTATCCTCTTCGCCTTGCCTATACCAATGTCTTTATTTGCCGAGAAGGACAAGCCATTATCAATATTAACTTTAAAAGTTACGCACTAAAGAAAAATGATATTTTAGTTTTATCAGAAGGCGCGATCGCTATTATTGTGCGCAAATCGAAGAAATTTAAACTCTTCTATTGCATGATAGATAAAAGCTATGCATCAGAAGTCGCCTATAATCTTCCCAATCAACTCTTCTCATTTTTGCATAAATCACCACGCTGTATCCCTGAAAAGTCAGAGTGGTCATTGCTGAATATCTGGCTAGAGCAGGCGCAATATATTATGCAAACCACTGTCACCTATCGACATATTATGATGCGGAATCATTTACAGAATTTCTTTTTATTGATTAGTGAAAAGATGCCAGAAAATAGCCATCTTATTCAGCGAGAATATAGCCGCAAAGAGAAGTTATGCTGGGCCTTTTGGGATTTGGTGGGGAAACACTGTAGTGAACATCGCCATGTCTCTTTTTATGCCAAAGCACTCTGTATCACACCCTTTTATTTATCCCAAATCACCAAAGATTTTTTTAATGATTCGCCAAAAGAGTTGATCAATCGTCAGGTGATTCTCGAAATGAAAGCCTTATTAAATTTTTCCGAGTTATCAATTAAGATGATTGCTGACCAATTGCACTTTGAAGATCCCTCTTATATGTGTCGTTATTTTAAACGACAGACCGGTATTACGCTGTCCGCATATAGGAAATAATCTTTTATCGCTATTTGGTTAAATCCTGCTCAGATCTTATTGAGAGTAACGTTTGAATATATAAATAATATGAGGAATTTAATTAAGATGATAGAAAATGGAGGCACTACAAAGAGGGAAGAAAGTGGTCGGCGAGAGAGGATTCGAACCTCCGACCCTCTGGTCCCAAACCAGATGCGCTACCAAGCTGCGCTACTCGCCGAATCGGGGTGAATAATACTGCCACCGGGCTATGTCGTCAACTCATTTCTAGGTTAAATGATTTATCTGCTGATAAAACCATCAAGTTTATGTGGAATATGGTTTTTCAGAGCAAATTCATTCAATTTCATCGCTTTAACTGGTCTTAAATCAAGCAGCTAATTTTTTTATTACTATAAGAGATAACTAAATATTAGTCTTAATGTTCGATAAAGCAAAAAAATGGCCAGCTACTCTGTTAAATCGATTAGCAGAATAACTGACCACTTAGCACAATAATTCATCGCCTACTGCAATCAAAGGTAATGACTTACTGTAGTAATGAAATATCAGCTACTTTGAGGAATAATTCACGTAGTTGGCTTAATAAAGTCAGGCGGTTAAGACGCACTGCCGGATCTTCATCCATAACCATCACATTATCAAAGAAAGCATCAACCACTTCTTGCAGTGAAGCTAGCTCGACCAAAGCTTCTTGATATTGACCATTGGCGAACATAGGTTGTAACTTATCTTGTAGCACAACCAAGTGTGTCGCTAATTTAACTTCTTCTGGCGCTTTCAATACGGCAGCTTTAACGCTGTCATCCAGTTTGCCATCTGATTTACTCAGAATATTAGAGACACGCTTATTCGCTGCGGCCAGAGCTGCGGCTTCTTCCAGTGAGCGGAAATGCGTAACGGCTTTCACTCGAGCATCAAAGTCAGCTGGTTGAGTCGGACGACGTGCCAGAACCGCCTGAATGGTATCTATGCTATAACCCAGCTCTTGATACCAAGAACGGAAACGTCCGAGCATAAACTCAACTACATCATTGATAACATTCTTATTGGTCAGCTTATCACCGTATAGACGGGCAGCTTCATCCGCCATTTCAACTAAATCAAGTTGATAGCCTTTTTCAACGATAATACGTAAAACACCCAGAGCCGCACGACGCAATGCAAAGGGGTCTTTGTCGCCTTTAGGATGTTGACCAATACCGAAAATACCAACCAATGTGTCCATTTTTTCTGCCAGTGCTAAAGCAGAAGAGACATCGGTAGTCGGCAGCTGATCACCAGCAAAACGTGGCTGATATTGCTCTTTTAAGGCCAGTGCGACATCTTGAGGTTCACCGTCATGGATTGCATAGTGCATTCCCATCACGCCTTGAGTGTCGGTGAATTCAAAGACCATATTGGTCATTAAATCACATTTTGCTAATAAGCCTGCACGAGCCGCATGCTCAGCGTTTGCCCCTATTTTAGCGGCAATCCAGCCTGATAAAGCTTCAAGGCGATCGGTTTTATCACGCAATGTGCCCAGCTGTTTCTGGAACAATACCGTTTCTAGACGTGGTAAATTATCTTCAAGACGTTGTTTACAATCCGTTTTAAAGAAAAATTCAGCATCCGCCAAACGCGGTCTTACTACTTTTTCGTTACCAGAAATAATTTGTTGCGGATCAGAGGACTCAATATTAGTTACGAATATAAAGTTTGGCATCAATTTCCCATCGTTATCATAAACAGGGAAATATTTCTGATCGCCTTTCATGGTATAAACTAGCGCTTCTGAAGGGACTTGAAGGAATTTTTCTTCGAATTTAGCCGTGAGAACGACTGGCCATTCAACCAAAGAGGTCACTTCTTCGAGTAGACTTTCGGTTAAATCAGCCTTGCCGCCCAGCGCTTTTGCTGCCGCTTCTGCACCCGTTTTAATAATAGCTTTACGCGTTTCATAGTCAGCAACGACTTTACCGCGTTCGAGTAATATCGCCGGGTACTGATCCGCATTTTCAATGGTAAATTCGGGCTCACCCATAAAACGGTGACCACGAATGATGCGATCACTCTTAATACCGAGGATTTCACCCTCTACCACTTCACTACCTAGTAATAAAGTGACCGTATGAACGGGACGCACAAATTGGGTTGTTTTATCACCCCAACGCATAAGCTTAGGGATAGGCAATTTACTTAATGAATGACTGACCATATTGATCAGTAAATCTTTAACGGGCTGACCTTTCATTTCGGCGCGATATAATAACCACTCGCCTTTATCTGTAATCAGTCGTTCCGCTTGATCGACGGTAATACCACAGCCACGAGCCCAACCTTCGGCCGCTTTTGTTGCATTACCTGCCGCATCAAATGCCTGTGATATCGCAGGTCCACGCTTTTCAACGACACTATCAGGCTGAGACGAAGACATCTCTGTCACCTTCAGTGCCAAACGGCGTGGAGCAGCATACCAAGTCACTTTGTCATAACCGACGTTGGCATTATCTAATTCGGCGGTGAAATTTGCCGCAAATGATTCAGCTAAAGAACGAAGAGCCTTCGGCGGTAACTCTTCGGTGCCGATTTCCACCAGGAAAGTCTGTTGAGTCATAACAGCCTCTTAGTTCTTGTGACACATAGGGAAACCCAGTGCTTCACGGGATGCATAATAAGCTTCTGCAACCGCTTTAGTCAGGGTACGAATACGCAAAATATAACGCTGACGCTCGGTCACCGAAATCGCTTTACGGGCATCTAATAAGTTAAATGTATGACCCGCTTTCAGAATGCGTTCATAAGCAGGAAGTGGAAGCGGCGTTTCTAAAGACAACAGATATTGCGCTTCTTTCTCATACTCTTCAAAACACATAAATAAGAAATCAACATTTGCGTGTTCGAAATTATAAGTCGACTGCTCAACTTCATTCTGATGATAAATATCACCATAAGTGGTTTTGCCCAGAGGGCCATCGCACCAAACTAAATCATAAACACTATCAACACCTTGAATATACATAGCAAGGCGCTCTAAACCATAAGTGACTTCACCTGTAACAGGTTTACACTCTAAACCACCGACTTGTTGGAAATAGGTAAACTGTGTGACTTCCATACCGTTTAACCAAACTTCCCAACCTAGACCCCAAGCACCCAATGTCGGGTTTTCCCAGTTGTCTTCAACAAAACGAATGTCATGGATAGTAGGATCTACGCCTAACTCCTTCAATGAACCCAAATAGAGCTCTTGGATATTGTCAGGGGATGGCTTAATAATGACCTGAAATTGATAATAGTGTTGTAACCGGTTTGGATTCTCACCATAGCGTCCGTCAGTCGGACGACGAGATGGCTGAACATATGCCGCAGCAATAGGCTCAGGCCCGAGAGCTCTCAGGCAAGTCATTGGATGTGATGTTCCCGCGCCAACTTCCATGTCCAGTGGTTGAACAATGGTACAGCCTTGGCGCGCCCAGTAATCCTGTAATGTCAGGATCAGACCTTGGAAGGTTTTGGTATCAAACTTTTGCATGTTAGGTCCGCGCGCGATACATGATTTTAATGGTTAAAGTGGATCAGTATACCCGTTGACCGCCAGATATACAGCACCGAAACCCCTTCTATTTTTACTGATAATAAAAAAAATAGTTATTCTTACTTTAAAACTGGTTATTCATACAGTATAAATAAGGGTAACTTTGGTATTAGCTCAATATGATGGATAATTTGAGCCCAAAATAGGAAGCTAAATATGGAACTTTCTGTGCAACGCTGTACTTGGGTAAATAGTGATCCTCTTTATATCTCTTATCATGATAATGAGTGGGGAAAAGAGATGCGTGATAATCAGGCACTTTTTGAAATGTTATGCCTTGAAGGTCAGCAAGCGGGACTATCTTGGTATACGGTTTTAAAAAAACGATTGAATTATCGCACGCTTTTTTATCAATTTGATCCTGTGGCTATCGCAAAAATGGATGAGAATGATGTTGAACGTCTGATGCTTGAACCCGGTATTATCCGCCATCGAGGCAAAATTAATGCGATTATCTCTAATGCCAAAGCCTATTTGCAGATGCTTGAACAACAAGAGGATTTTAGTCAATTTATCTGGCAGTTTGTCGATAATACTCCTATCACCAACAACTGGACTAACTCATCACAGGTGCCTGTAACCACATCAATATCTGATGATTTATCTAAAGCACTAAAAAAACGGGGTTTCAAATTTATTGGTACAACAACATGTTATGCCTTTATGCAAGCAACAGGGATGGTGAATGATCACTTGGCCAGTTGTCATTACAATCAAAATTAGCATTAGAGCTCACTACAATAACCATTAAGTAGTAAAAAAAGTTGACATAAAATAGTATCATAGTAATAAAAACCACAAGCAAACCATTATAAAGAGAATAACTCTAACAACTAATCTAAATTCTCTATTGAACTCTTAATTCTGGCAGAGTATGTTGAAGAACGACATTTAACAATTAATCTAACATACGTGAATCAAACATATGATATTTTCAAAATTTGGTAACAAATTCGCTAAAAATTCGGGTATTTCATTATTAATGAAAGATTTGAATGAAGGATTAAGGACGCCCGGTGCAATTATGCTCGGTGGCGGCAATCCTGCACATATCCCCGAAATGGATAGCTATTTTCAAGATCTGTTAGCTGAAATGAGCAAAAATGGCATTTTAACCGATACGCTGTGTAACTATGATGGACCTCAGGGCAAAGATGCCATGTTGAAAGCGCTGGCGGAAACACTAAAAAAGAGATTCGGTTGGAATATTAGTGCCAAGAATATCGCACTAACCAATGGCAGCCAAAGTGCTTTTTTCTATCTGTTTAACCTACTTGCCGGTCGTTTTGAAGATGGTATTAAACGTAAAATTCTCTTTCCTCTTGCCCCTGAGTATGTAGGCTATGCCGACTCTGGGTTAGATGATGACCTATTTGTTGCCAATAAACCGCAAATTGAGCTACTACCTGAAGGCCAATTTAAATATCATGTTGATTTTAACACGTTAAAAGTCACTGATGATATTGGGGTTATCTGTGTTTCTCGCCCAACCAATCCCACAGGCAATGTTATTACAGATGAAGAGGTTCAACATTTAGATCAACTCGCTAAGCAACATAAGATCCCATTATTGCTTGATAATGCTTATGGCGTCCCTTTCCCCGGGATTATTTTCAGCCCAGCCACACCTTTTTGGAATGAAAATGTCATTTTCTGCATGAGCCTATCTAAGCTGGGTCTGCCCGGTGCACGTTGTGGCATTATCATTGCAAATGAAGAAGTTATCGAAGCTGTTAGTAATATGAATGGAATTATTAGCCTAGCGCCCGGCGGTATTGGCCCTGCGTTAGCTCTTGAAATGTTACGTCGCGATGACTTAATTCCTTTATCGGAAAAGGTTATTGGCCCATTCTATAAAAAGCGCGTAGAAGAAGCGATTGCCATTATTCGCCGCTATCTTCCTGAAGAAAAATGTTTAATACACAAGCCAGAGGGCGCAATTTTTCTCTGGCTATGGTTTAAAGATCTCCCTATTAGCAGCGATACTCTCTATAAGCGATTGAAAAAACGCGGTGTTCTTATGGTGCCGGGACATTACTTTTTCCCTGGGCTTGAAGAAGATTGGCCACATGCGCATCAATGTATGCGTATGAATTATGTGCCTGAACCTGAAGTGATTGAAAAGGGTATAGTGATTTTAGCTGAGGAAATTGAAGCGGCTTATCAAGAAGCACAGAAATAGATATTAAAATCACTCATTTTCGTCCATAACTGGCAAAATTGAGTTAAAAAAATCCCCCTTAACAAACAAATCAGTTAAAGGGGAGTAAGTAGTAACGAGGATTTAGTTCTAAAAAAGATGCACTGTATCGCATTGAAGCAGGGTTCGACTGACTTCCCCCCTGCTTCATGAAGGTATTTAACCAAATTATTTAAGATCTATTCGGTTAAAAAAGCCCCCTTTTATGGCTATTGATTCATCATTGATTTGAATAATTGAAACAACACCCTGTCTAAATAGGCAGGGCGCTGCTTTACATAGTCCAAAAAAGAATGGCGAGTAACTGCGGAGAAATAATACGAAGAAACATAGCTAGCGGATAAACGGTGGCATAAGATAACGCTGGTGCCCCACTGGTTGGGTGGATATTATTCGCAAACGCCAAAGCGGGGGGATCTGTCATTGAGCCTGCGAGTACACCACATAGACTCAAATAGTTCATCTTGCCAAAAATGCGTGCGATTAACCCAACAATAAATAACGGAATAAAAGTCATCATCATCCCATAGCCAATCCAAGTTAATCCATCCCCTTTGATTAAGGTGTCAATAAAATCCCCACCTGAATTTAGCCCAACGACAGCCAAAAACATCACAATACCCAACTCTCTTAATGCAAGATTAGCGCTGGGCGGCATAAACCAATATAACTTACCAATGGTGCCTATACGCCCAAGGATCAGCGCTACAACTAAGGGACCTCCCGCTAATCCAAGTTTAAGAGCCACTGGGAAACCGGGAATAAACAGTGGGATCGAGCCTAAAACAACTCCCAGACCAATACCAATAAATACAGGTAACATTTGAACTTGCTGTAGTTTCTGTTTCGCATTACCAAGCAGTGCCGTGACCGCCTCAATTGATTCAGGCCGTCCGACGATATTAAGAATATCGCCAAACTGTAGCATCGAGTTATTATTTGCCACCAGCTCAATACCAGCTCGATTTAAACGCGTTACTACTACATCATATTTTTGTTTTAGATTTAAATCCCGTAGACGCTTACTTAATACCGTATCATTGGTCACCACTACTCGCACCGATTGCAACAAAGTGCCAGAGGTGGATAGTGAGACCTCAACTTCTTCGCCTAACACTATTCGGACTTTATTTAAGTCATCTTTTTGCCCAACCACATGAAGCAAATCACCGACTTGAATCACCGTAGTTGGCTGAGGAACAACCAGCATCTCTCCCCGTTTTAAGCGAGAACAAACAATATCATCGCTGTTTAATAAGGGAATATCACGCATCATTAATCCATCTAAATTTGGATTTTTGATCGCAATATTCATGGTTTGCAGTAACTCACGTTGATGATAATTTTGGTTATCAAACTCTTTTGCTTCTTGATCAATTTTTACCTTCATGATCAAGCGGATCATCCACATCACCAGCAAAATACCGCAAATCCCCATCGGATAGGCCATCGCATAGCCCATTCCCATTTGGCTTATTAAGACAGGATCTGAACCTAAATCAGATAAAATTTGCTGTGCCGCACCCAAGGAAGGGGTATTAGTTACCGCACCAGAAAAGATCCCGAGCAGAATAGGCAATGGAATATCGGCGATTTTATAAATAATCGCCGTAACGACTGCGCCAAGGATAATAATTAAAATAGCAAAACCATTTAATTTCAATCCTGAAACGCGTAATGAGGAGAAAAAACCGGGGCCAACTTGAATACCTATCGTATAGACAAACAGGATCAAACCGAATTCTTGAATAAAATGCAGCATATGGCTATTAAGTTGTAAGCCGTATACCTGAGCGAAATGTCCGACAATAATACCGCCGAACAATACGCCCCCGATACCTAATCCAACACTACGGACTTTCCAATTACCAATCCATAGACCTAATGCCGCCGCTAACGCCAACAAGCTAACAGTAAGAGCTAATTCACTCATAAACCGTGTTCCTTTTCTGACGAACAGTCGCTAACAATGACTTATCGAGTACCTTAAAATAACTGAATCGATTGTGCCAAATAAAAATCAACTAAGATGTGTAATGCGCCACAAATAGAGTATATTAATTTCAGTGAATGATAAAACAGACTGTTTTTGACTAATTCTACAAAATAACGACCATTTTATTATCTAAATTAATAAATTTATACGATAAACTAATAGAATATAAACCCTCATTACAGGTATAGTAGAGACGGCGATTAATTTATTTTTGGTGAAATGAGTAAGTGTGAAATTTAATATGCCCCATTATTGATTCCCCCTAAAAAAATCAATAACAAATCTAGTCTAGGAATGATATGAAAAACGTGCTGTTAAAAGGGGTATTGCTATCTCTTAGTTCATTTTTTGTGGGTGGTTGTTCGAGTATTATGACTCATGCAGGACCACCTCAAGGTTATTATTCTGGCTCAAAAAACAGCGTCAATATGATCAAGGATGAAGATACAGGTTGGGTAATGAAACCACTGCTGGCAATTGATCTGCCCTTTTCAGCCTTAATAGATACGGTATTAATCCCCTATGATTATGCCAGATCAGACAATGACCCATCTCAAGAATCACCGAAAATGCGCATTGAAGCTTTAGAGAGCGCTAATCGCAGTAAGTGATTTTCTGTTATTAAGTATAAATAAGAATAGAAATAGAATTTTCTATTCTTATTTAGCAAGATATTCTATAAATAAAAAATGATTATACTTACATATATATTTAAGTTTTATTTACTAGTGTAATTTAATTTATGTATTTACATTAATAAATTAATGGTAATTACAATTCAAGTAACAGATTTATTCCAATAATAAACCTGTCTCAATCGTAAATAACTGCCGAAATCCATCAATATCACGCATAAATGCGACTTTTGTATTATCTGGTGAAAAAACAATAGCATCAGGACAAATGTTAATATTTGAACGATCTATCAGACTTAACATTTCGCCACTGAATACATCACACAACACCAGACTGTTATCATAAATTAAAGCAATGTATTGGCCTTTATGATCCCAACTAAATGCAGACTGTACTCCCGTTTCACCATAAGTAATTTGTCTTAATTTCCCCTCTGCTGTGGAGACTAGCCATAGCTGCACAATACCCAGCTCATCTTTACGCAAACAAGCAATTTGGCAACCATCAGGTGATGTTCGTAACCAATGCCGAGGCTGATTAACAACACCGGGATGACTAAGATGATGAGTAAAAGTCAGGCGTCGCTGCTGAATGTTTTTAGGTGGGGAAGGCAGTCGCTGCTCAGTTCCTTGTAAGGGATATTGTCCCTGCTGCTTCATCTCTTGTGGATCATCAGGCAAATCCACAATAAAAATCTCTGGCACTATCTCCCCCGTCTCAGTATGGGTATCGCCCAAAAAGACAATCGCACGTGATTGCCATTGGCTCTGTTTATTGCGATAGCCCTTCTCTCCTACCCAACCCTCCTCATAAGCTCGGCTAATATCATCGCTACCAAGTCGAGGTGTGGTGTGGGTTTCTGTGATCTGACAGCAAAAGTAGTTACCATCATACTCTCGAGAGTGAACAGGGTTACTAATTTGCACAGGACCAACAGGTACAGCAACGGCAATATTTCGCTGATCGCGGGCGATATCAAGTTCATGCATTACATGGTCGTTATAGGTAAAGCTTAACCATTTTCCATCTGGGCTAAAAACATGAACATGAGTCCCCCCCCTTAAGGCACCGGCCACGTAGGGAGGCGTCAAACTCAATGCTTCTATGTTATGACTGATATTCAATTCTCCGTCATTGACGTACACACCGCGTCGATGATGAAAGTCATAGTGCCAGTTGTCATCGGGATTCTCAGGGCCATGAATAAAAGCATAACGGGGTGGTTCATCAGGACTGACAGTGACTACACCCACATAAGCACCTTGGGTCGCTTGATAAATTATCGTCGTTTCTAGGTTAGTGACATGAATTTTTTCAATGGTTAGCCCAGTAAATGAAGCGCCATTGGGGCGAACATCATAAACCAGATATTGGCTATCTGGTGTCCAGACATTAATATTGGTAAGCTGATGGTTACGTGAGTCGAAAGTAATCTGACGTTCTTTATATGGCATTTTATACCTGACCTGTAATTGTCTATTACCGAATAGGGAATGAGTTTCAGATTATAAAAACTAATTAAACGGGAGTGCTACTAGAAAATCTCAGTCGAGAATTTACCATGAGCACTTTACCCTTAACACTACATTTAGTGACCAATTAAAACTATTATGCTACTCAGTATTCTCTATATCATAGGAATTACCGCTGAAGCCATGACAGGTGCTTTAGCTGCAGGACGCCGAAAAATGGATGTTTTCGGTGTCATAATTATTGCATCAGCAACTGCTATTGGTGGTGGAACTGTTCGCGATATGATTTTAGGACATTATCCTCTTGGTTGGGTAAAGCATCCTGAATATATTGTCACTGTCGCCTGCGCTGCGGTCATTACCATTTGGATAGCACCGATGATGAAACACTTGCGTCGCCTATTTTTGGTATTAGATGCCATTGGGCTGATTGTGTTTTCAATTTTAGGTGCACAAATCGCGCTAGATATGAACTATAGTCCGATTATTGCAGCCATTGCAGCAGTGATTACTGGCGTTTTTGGCGGTGTATTGCGAGATATGCTCTGCAATACTATTCCATTGGTATTCCAAAAAGAGGTTTATGCAGGCGTCTCTTTTGCAGCAGCTTGGCTATATATTGGTCTACTCTATACACCATTACCCAAAGATATCGTTGTTATTATTACTTTGGTCGCGGGTTTAAGCGCTCGATTGATCGCCATACGCTACCGCCTTGGATTACCTGTATTTAATTATGATACCCCTGACTGATAAGAACTAAACTTACCCCAGCCCGATTATATGCCGCCCTCTCTCTATATAATGATTTATCGAATGAGCGGCGGCCTGCTCTCCTCCTCACTCATCAGGTTGAAAATCAAATCCCGCAATATTTTCCTGCTGTAGTCGAGCAATAATTAGTTCAAGTGCGGGCAATGCCAAAAATTGAGTTAATTTCTTCTTTTGATTCGCCGTCAGCTTAACTTGCTCAGCAAATAGCTCAGTTTTTAATTGAGACCAACTAATGACCTGCGCCAATTGTTGCTCTGATAAAGGTACGCCAAGGCCCTTTAACCAGAACCGCAATGGCTGCTGCTTGGCTTGCTCAAACTGGCTAATCATATGCTGCCATTTTTTCTGACTCAGCGGCTCAGTTGACCAAGCCTGCTGTTGACCCAATAAAAGCCAATCTACCAATGTTAAGGTGGGCGCTTCATTGGTCATATCCTGATGATCGGCGATTTTCTGCTGGTTACGCAGCTGTAAATTGATTAGTAGACGCCATGTGCTTTCGCTAACGCCCTTTATTTTTAACTGTTTTCCTAACCATATTAACCGTGCAAGAAATTGTTGATGGCACTCCAATGAATAGCTAAAACAACTCAACCAATTATAATTCTGTAATAAGTCATATTGTGGGTGATCTCTGTTTTGTTGCCGCCATACCACCTCTTCAATTTTAGGAATACTATGTCCTCCCAATGCCACTTTGACCTGATCGCCGGGCAGCAGATCACTTTTTTTCCAATGGCTAATGGGACCTAAACTAATACGTTGAACTTTTTTGTCATCAATTTTAATCGGAGCAATAATCGCGATCACACTAGTGCGCCCTGTTCGCCCTACGCGAAATTGAAGATCTTTAATTTCTGCGACTTGCGTCTGTAAGGGATATTTCCACGCAACTGACCAGCTATTTCTGCCAACTTGCCAAGCAGCGCTGGGAGGCAAAGGAAACTGCTTTAACACCACGCCATCGGAGGCAAATGGCATTGGCTGTTGATAATAGTAGTTACGCCACTGTTCAACTTGCTGAAAGTCTTCAATTGGATGAGTGTGTTGTACGGCTAATTTAAATCCCCACTCTGTTAATTCAGTTAACTGTTTTTGCATATCTGCTGGGCCATCCGGCCAACTCCAGATAAATAAATCAATATCCGGCTCCGGCTTACTGGGAGCTTTTTTTCTCATCATCCAGCCAGCGATTTTATTACGTGCATTTTGCCCACCCGTGGCCGATTGCACATGTTGGTTTAAGCGCCAAAATAGCTCAGCTTGCAGCACTAATTTATCAGGGCCATTTTTGATGGATAAAGGGATCGCCGGAATAAAACTCGCCTTACTCAACCAATTTTGTCCTTGTTTACCATCCCCTCGGCTAATCAGTGAAGCCAGCTGACCTTGTTGATAAACCAACGTGACAGCAACTCCATCAATTTTAGGTTGTAGCCAAACCTGTTTACGTCGCTTTAACCAGCGTTCGATTTCAGCTGATTGATATTTTTTCAGTCCTGTATGAGGAATAGGATGCAGTAGCTTATTTTTACCTTTATCGAGATTAAGTGGCGGAATTTCTACCGACTGACCTAAACATTGCTGCCACTGCTGGGAGGTTTCCAATAGTTGGTCGTAAACTTCATCTTCTATAAGACTCTGACCTGAATCACGATAAATACGATCCCATTCAGATAGATCATAATTTAATTGTTTTATTTCTTGAGTTAATTTTTCAGCTGACCATATAGGACAATCTAATCGGCGATTATCTTGCTTAAGATTTTTTTGCCCATAAGAAGATGAAATTAGGATGAAAAATAGAATTCCCCAAGCCATAACAAACAAAAATAAAATACCAAGGCGATTTAATAGAAGCTGTAATTTGATTTTCATAATGCATCCTTATAAAAACGTTATTGCATTATGCAAACCTCCTCATTTACTATCCCTTATACTAATCGTCATTTGCGTGATACTTGGCAAATACAATTTAAATTCCATAAGCCGAAATTATTTTTTGGGATGCGCCGCACAAAGCGAGAATTGCAGCTAGCTAAAAATATTTTTTATGCTTCTGTGATAACGCTGCATGTTTGCTCGAGTACGTGTATACTATCTGGGGATTTATCACCCTGTTTATGTTTAACCCTCGTTCAAGCAAGAAGCCATCATGATGCACGGAACCCTATATATTGTTTCTGCCCCCAGTGGAGCAGGAAAATCGAGCCTTATTCAGGCTCTACTCAAAACTCAGCCACTGTATGATACTCAGGTCTCTGTATCTCATACGACTCGCTCAATGCGCCCTGGCGAAATTCATGGTGAGCATTACTATTTTATTTCTCAGGACGAGTTCCTGAAAATGATAGAAGAAGATGCATTTTTAGAGCACGCCTCTGTTTTTGGTAATTATTACGGAACCTCTCGTAAAGTGATCGAAGATGTCCTGAAAAGTGGTGTGGATATTTTTCTCGATATCGACTGGCAGGGGGCGAAACAGATTCGTCACAGTATGCCGACTGCACGTAGTATTTTTATTCTGCCACCTTCGCAAGATGAACTGTATCGCCGTCTGCGTGGTCGAGGTCAGGATAGTGATGAAGTGATTAAAAAGCGTATGGCTCAGGCTGTGGCTGAAATTGAACATTATGATGAGTACGATTATCTGATCGTCAATGATGATTTCAATACGGCACTAGCCGATCTACAATCTATTATTCGTTCTGAACGCCTGCGTCTAGAGCGTCAAATTCAGCGGCATGATGCTTTAATCAGCAAATTATTAGCAGACTGAGTCGAGATTCAGTATCATACCAAGTCATTTTTTATATCTTTTTTGGAGTAGCATATTTATGGCACGCGTAACCGTTCAAGACGCAGTAGAGAAAATTGGTAACCGCTTTGACCTCGTATTGGTCGCGGCTCGTCGAGCTCGTCAACTGCAGTTTGGAGGCAAAGACGCCCTGGTTCCAGAAGAAAATGATAAAGTGACCGTTATCGCTCTCCGTGAAATTGAAGAAGGATTGATTAACGCACATATCCTTGACGTCCGTGAGCGCCAGGAGCAACAAGAGCAAGAAGCAGCTGAAATGCAAGCCGTATCTGCTATCGCTGAAGGTCGTCGCTAATAATTAAGGTAGGTCTGCCTTGTATCTGTTCGAAAGCCTGAATCAAATCATTCAGAAGTATCTGCCCGCAGAGCAGATAGATTTACTGAAAAAAGCGTATGTCGTGGCGCGGAATGCTCATGAAGGGCAGACTCGTTCAAGCGGAGAACCTTATATCACGCATCCGGTCGCCGTTGCTTGTATTCTGGCAGAGATGCGACTTGATCATGAAACGCTGATCGCAGCACTACTTCATGATGTGATTGAAGATACGCCAGCGACATTTCAGGACATTGAAGAGCTATTTGGAACCGCCGTTGCCGGATTGGTAGAGGGGGTTTCTAAACTCGACAAACTGAACTTTCGCGATAAGAAAGAGGCTCAGGCAGAGAACTTTCGTAAAATGATCATGGCGATGGTGCAAGATATCCGCGTCATTTTGATCAAATTAGCAGACCGAACCCACAATATGCGCACATTGGGCTCTCTCAGGCCCGATAAGCGCAGACGTATTGCGCGCGAGACACTCGAAATCTACAGTCCTTTGGCTCATCGCCTTGGGATACACCATATTAAAACTGAACTCGAAGAGTTAGGTTTTGAAGCCCTGTATCCAAATCGCTACCGTGTTATCAAAGAGGTCGTGAAATCGGCTCGTGGTAACCGCAAAGAGATGATCCAAAAAATCCTGTCAGAGATCGAGGGTCGACTCACTGAAGCGGGCATTCCTTGCCGAGTCAGTGGTCGCGAAAAACATCTTTACTCCATTTACCAGAAGATGCATCTCAAAGAGCAACGTTTCCATTCGATTATGGATATCTATGCTTTCAGAGTGATCGTCCGTGAAGTCGATACTTGCTATCGTGTTTTGGGTCAGATGCACAATCTGTATAAGCCACGTGTTGGCCGTATTAAAGATTATATCGCTATCCCGAAAGCTAACGGATATCAATCACTACACTCCTCACTTATCGGCCCACATGGGGTTCCTGTTGAAGTGCAAATTCGTACTGAAGATATGGACCAAATGGCAGAGATGGGTGTTGCTGCACACTGGGCGTATAAAGAGCAAGGTGAGCCCGGCACCACTGCACAAGTCCGCGCTCAACGCTGGATGCAGAGTCTATTAGAGTTACAGCAAAGCGCTGGCAACTCATTTGAATTTATCGAAAGTGTTAAATCCGATCTTTTCCCCGATGAAATCTACGTGTTCACACCAGAAGGCCGCATTGTTGAACTGCCAACCAATTCAACACCGGTCGATTTTGCCTATGCGGTTCATACCGATATTGGCCATGCCTGTGTGGGCGCTCGGGTAGATCGCCAGCCTTATCCCCTGTCGCAGCCCCTGAATAGTGGGCAGACAGTAGAAATCATTACCGCACCGGGCGCACGTCCTAATGCCGCATGGCTCAATTTTGTCGTTAGCTCAAAAGCGCGCGCCAAAATCCGCCAATTATTGAAGAATCTCAAACGTGAAGATTCCATCAGCTTAGGTCGCCGTTTATTAAATCACGCCTTAGGTGATGGTAAAAAAATTAGCGATATTCCACAAGATAGCCTATCTGCGGAACTGACCCGCATGAAACTAGGTAGTATCGATGATCTTCTGGCGGAAATTGGCTTAGGCAATGCGATGAGTGTGGTTGTAGCGAGAAATCTGCTCGGTAATGGTCAACTCTCCGATAGCCCAGTTAATCTCAGCAAAGAAGGCATTGACGGGCGTAATAAATTGCCTATCAAAGGAGCTGATGGCGTATTAATTACCTTTGCAAAATGTTGCCGCCCTATTCCTGGCGATCCTATTATTGCCCATGTTAGTCCTGGTAAAGGTCTTGTGATCCATCATGAGTCTTGTCGTAATATTCGTGGCTATCAAAAAGAGGCTGATAAATTTATGCCTGTTGAGTGGGACAAAGATGTCGATAGCGATTTTATCGCTGAAATTAAAATCGACATGATTAACCACCAAGGCGCATTTGCTAACCTCACCGCCGCGATTAATGATGCAAACTCAAGCATTCAAAGTATGAATACTGAAGAGAAGGATGGCCGCGTTTATTGCGCCTTTATCCGTTTGACGACCAAAAATCGTATTCAATTAGCCAATGTAATGCGTAAAATCCGGATTATGCCCGATGTTTTACGTGTTAGCCGTAATCGTAATTAGCTATGAATGAACGACGCTATCAGCGCATTTGCCAAATGCTGGCAATGCGCCAACCTGACTTAACCATTTGCTTAGAAGAAGTGCATAAACCTCATAATGTCTCTGCGATTATTCGTAGCGCCGATGCGGTTGGTGTACAACATGTGCATGCTATTTGGCCTGAGCAAAAAGTCAAAATTTTAGTTTCATCGGCGGCAGGCAGTAATAGCTGGGTCAAAGTAAAAGAACACACCTCGACTGATGATGCCGTAGCCTATTTCAAATCGCAAAAGATGCAAGTTTTGGCGACTAATTTATCCGATAAAGCCGTCGATTTTCGTCAAATTGATTATACTCGCCCAACCTGTATTTTGATGGGGCAAGAGAAAAAAGGTATCTCCCAACGGGCTATCGAGCTAGCTGATCATGATATTATCATCCCGATGATCGGTATGGTACAGTCACTGAATGTTTCCGTTGCTTCTGCACTGATCCTCTACGAAGCCCAGCGCCAGCGTCAACTTGCGGGTATGTATGAGAGAACCGAGAGCTTATTGACGGAAGATGAACAGCAACAGTGGTTGTTTGAAGGTGGATATCCAGTACTCGCTGAAGTGGCTCGCCGTAAAGGTTTAGCTCGCCCTTATATCAATCAACAAGGGCAAATAGAAGCGAGTGATGAGTGGTGGGCAGTGATGCAAACGACAGAAAGAGCGATAAAGCAGAGATTAAGAGGAGCCTAAGCGATGAAAAGCGGACTGCTTGATACGATTTCACTGATCTCGTTACAGGGTGTCGGTGCCAGTCAGGCAGAAAAACTGAGTAAGATTGGGCTCAATACAGTACAAGATCTGCTGCTACACCTACCATTACGCTATGAAGATCATACGCAACTCTATCAAATAAAAGCATTAATGCCCGGCAGTACCGCCACCATTTCAGGTGAAATCCTGCAAACCAAAGTGCTATTTGGCAAAAGAAAAATGATGACCTGCCTGATCACCGATGGTACAGGCAATCTGACATTACGCTTTTTTAACTTCTCCGCCGCTATGAAAAATAATCTAGCCGTTGGCAAGCAAGTGATCGCTTATGGTGAAGTTCGCAGAGGTGTGATGGGGCCGGAAATTATCCACCCTGAATATAAAATCAGCCAAAGTAGCGCCGAAATTGCGTTACAAGAGACACTCACTCCCGTTTATCCTACTACCGAAGGTCTGCGCCAAGTTAGCTTACGCAAGCTAATCGATCAGGCTCTGCTCCTGTTAACCACCGGCGAAATCCCTGAGCTATTACCTGAAACGCTAAGTAACGGTCTGATCAGCTTACCCGAAGCGATAAAATTACTTCATCGCCCTCCACCAGATATTTTATTAAGTGAATTAGAGACTGGCCGTCATCCTGCTCAGCGGCGATTAATCCTCGAAGAGTTGTTAGCTCACCATTTAAGTATGTTGGCGACGCGCGCTGGGGCTCAGCAGCTCTACGCCATGCCGCTAGCACCTACTGGTAACCTAAAGTTGCGCTTCTTGCAACAATTGCCTTTTTCACCGACAAAAGCCCAAGATCGAGTCGTCCACGAGATTGAACAAGACCTGAAAAAATCGACGCCTATGATGCGCCTGATCCAAGGGGATGTAGGTTCTGGAAAAACTCTCGTGGCCGCAGTCGCTGCTATCTATGCTGTTGAGAACGGTAAACAGGTGGCTCTAATGGCGCCTACGGAACTTTTAGCTGAACAACATGCCAACACCTTCAGACAGTGGTTCGAGCCGCTTGGCGTGCGTGTGGGCTGGCTGGCTGGCAAGCAGAAAGGGAAAGCTCGTCAGCAACAGCAAGAGGCTATCGCTTCTGGTGAAGTGGCGATCATTGTTGGCACCCATGCTATTTTTCAACAACAAGTGGTTTTTAACGCCCTTGGTTTAGTCATTATCGATGAACAGCATCGATTTGGCGTTCATCAGCGCCTCGCTCTGCGTGAGAAAGGTGAACAGCAAGGATTCCATCCTCATCAACTGATTATGACCGCTACGCCAATTCCACGCACTCTGGCGATGGCAGCCTATGCCGACTTAGACACATCCGTTATTGATGAGTTGCCTCCTGGGCGAACGCCCGTGACCACAGTGGCCATTCCTGACAGTCGTCGCAATGAGATCATCAACCGAGTCAGACAAGCTTGTACGGAAGAGAATCGCCAAGCCTATTGGGTCTGTACCTTAATCGAAGATTCTGAGTTACTAGAAGCCCAAGCTGCTGAAGTTATCTATCAAGATCTCTCCCTCGCCCTTCCTGAATTAAAAATCGGCCTAGTTCATGGACGAATGAAACCGGCGGAAAAACTCAGTGTGATGGATGCCTTTAAGCGTAATGAAATACAGTTACTCGTCGCTACCACTGTTATCGAAGTGGGTGTTGATGTACCTAACGCCAGTTTAATGATTATCGATAATCCAGAGCGACTTGGGCTGGCTCAGTTACACCAGCTTAGAGGACGAGTGGGTCGTGGTGCCATAGCTTCCCACTGTGTGCTGCTCTACAAAACTCCATTGACCCATACGGCGAAACAGCGACTGCAAGTTTTACGTGATAGTAATGATGGATTTGTGATTGCACAGAAAGATTTAGAGATCCGTGGCCCCGGCGAGCTACTGGGTACTCGACAAACGGGCAATGCCGAATTTAAAGTCGCTGATCTGTTAAGGGATCAGGGTATGCTGCCTGAGGTTCAACGTATCGCACGTTACTTACAGCAGAATTATCCAGATAACGCGCAAGCGATGATCGAACGTTGGCTACCAAAGCGCGAGCAGTATAATCTCGCTTAGTTTTTTCCCTCATTTAGCTCTTTAGCCAAACGCCTTATTGGATGAATTGGCTAAGCAAAATTTTTGCTCCCTATTAAATAAAAATTGCCGTGAATCTCTTCACGGCAATTCCCTGCTTTACTTATTTGTTTAATTATTTGATATCGCGTTATTGCTAACCCGCGATCGTTGGGAATACAGGTAACAAGAGATAAAGCTTGATAACAATCGCATTCACAATATCGATAAAGAACGCACCCACCATAGGCACAACTAAGAATGCAAGATGCGATGGACCAAAACGGTCAGTGATCGCCTGCATATTAGCAATAGCTGTAGGTGTTGCTCCTAGGCCGAAACCACAATGACCCGCAGCCAGAACAGCAGCATCATAGTTTTTACCCATCACGCGGAACGTCACAAAGATCGCATAAGAGGCCATCACAATGGCTTGAACCACAAGGATAACCAACATTGGAATAGCCAAGGAGGCTAATTCCCAAAGCCGTAAACTCATCAATGCCATTGCTAAGAACAGTGATAGGCTCACGTTCCCCAAGACGGAAACGGCGCGATCAAAGACGCGATAGAAACCTAACATTGATAAGCTATTGCTTAAGATAACACCTATGAATAATACGCAGACAAAGGTAGGCAGTGCATAGGCCGTATCTGCGAGTAGACCCGCAACGAATTTACCCGCCAGCAAACAGATCGCAATCATGGCGATTGTTTCTATCATCACCATAGAAGTGATTACACGCCCTGATTGAGGTTTTTCAAAGGCAGTAGGAACATCTTTATCATCTTCGCCATTGCCCGGCGTTGGAACGTTGCGGATCAAGAAACGTGCAACAGGTCCACCAATCAAGCCACCGAGTACTAAACCAAATGTTGCACAAGCCATAGCAACTTCAGTTGCACTCTTAAAGCCATAGGATTCACTAAATATTTTACCCCAAGCACCACCAGTACCATGGCCGCCTGAAAGTGTAATTGAACCCGCTAATAATCCCATAAGAGGATCTAAGCCCAGCATAGTTGCTAGTGCTATACCGACTGTATTCTGAACAACCAATAAGCCGACGACCACAAATACGAAGATAAACAACGCTTTACCGCCCGCACGCAAACTAGCCAAGTTTGCATTCAGACCAATAGTTGCGAAGAAAGCCAACATCATTGGCTCTTGTAGTGAGAGATCGAAAGAGACGCTCCAATCCATAGTTTGCTTAATAACAAGCAAGCTAACCGCGACTAACAATCCACCCGCAACGGGTTCAGGGATGGTATATTTTTCTAAAAAAGAGACCGATTTTACAAGCTTACGCCCTAGTAAAAGCACTAGTGTAGCAGCAACAAGCGTACCGTAGACATCGAGATGATACATTTACGTACCTCATCTGTTGTTAATATTATTTAAAACCAATAAGACGTCAGTATATTCCTCAAACGCCAAAGCAGGGTGGACAGATTAGAAAAAAAATTCGCACTAAACACAAGTTAAAACATATAAAAATGTGACAGCTTCAATCTATGGTAAAAAAATATTTTTTTGCGCAATCGATTGCTTTTTTAAATAGTGCTATTAGAATGCTGTTTTTGTTGGCTGGGAAATCGCTAAAATGAACAAATCTTCACCAGAACAATTGACCGAAAATATGACAAAATCACCCAAAAGTGAGCTGATTTATCGGTTAGAAGATCGTCCGCCATTACCTCAAACACTCTTTGCTGCTGGCCAACATCTATTAGCTATGTTTGTTGCCGTCATTACTCCTGCTATGTTGATTTGTCAGGCGCTAGGCCTTCCAGCGCAGGATACACAACGAATTATCAGCATGTCACTATTTGCATCCGGCTTGGCTTCGCTAATCCAAATAAGGGCATGGGGACCTATAGGTTCTGGTTTACTTTCGATACAAGGTACCAGTTTTAACTTTGTTGCACCTCTCATTATGGGAGGTGTTGCACTCAAGACCGGAGGGGCAGAAATTCCCGCTATGATGGCCGCATTATTTGGCACTTTATTAATTGCGGCTTTGACTGAGGTAATTTTGTCCCGTGTGCTACACTTAGCTCGCCGCGTGATCACACCCCTAGTTTCAGGTGTTGTGGTGATGATTATCGGTTTATCATTGATCCAAGTGGGACTCACCTCCATCGGTGGTGGCTTTGAAGCTATCAAAAACAATACCTTCGGTTCACCTGACAACCTGATTTTAGCAGGTATTGTGCTAGTTGTGATTATTCTGCTCAATCGACAACGCAATGCTTATTTGCGTGTTGCCTCCCTTGTGGTAGCAATGGCGGTCGGTTATTTAGCCGCTTGGCTGATGGATATGCTCCCCGCAGCACCAGCAGAGCCTACCACTAGCGCCCTAATTACCATTCCACAACCCTTCTACTATGGTCTCTCCTTTGATTGGAACCTGTTAATCCCGTTGATCCTGATTTTTATGGTGACTTCCTTAGAGACCATTGGTGATATTACCGCGACTTCCGATGTCTCTGAACAACCTGTTCGAGGCCCTCTGTATATGAAGCGAATCAAAGGCGGCGTGTTGGCAAATGGCTTAAATTCAATGGTTTCAGCCATCTTTAACACCTTCCCTAACTCCTGTTTTGGGCAGAATAATGGCGTGATCCAACTCACTGGGGTTGCCAGTCGTTATGTGGGCTATGTTGTCGCTTTTATGTTGATTGTGCTGGGTCTCTTTCCCGCCGTTGCTAACTTTGTGCAACAAATTCCAGAGCCAGTATTAGGCGGTGCAACTTTAGTGATGTTTGGTACTATCGCCGCTTCCGGTGTACGCATTGTTTCCAGAGAAACCTTAAATCGACGAGCAATTATGATCATTGCGCTCTCATTGGCCGTCGGTATGGGGGTTTCACAACAGCCTTTGATCCTACAATTTGCCCCTGATTGGCTCAAAACCCTATTTTCGTCAGGTATTGCCGCCGGTGGATTGACTGCGATTGTGCTTAATTTGATTTTCCCTTACGACGAAAAATAACCTGCTCTTTGCCACCAGTAAGCCGCTTCATTGGCAAATAAGTGACTATTATGTCGCGCCCAAACGTACTAAAAGGGACGGGCGTGACAAATAGATTAAAAATGTTTACTTCTTCTGATCCTAATTGCGCTATTCTGCGTTATCAGGCATATCATAATTTGAACTCAATTTTGTGAGCGAGAGGAAAATACCGATGATCAGATGGTTAACGAAATTTGTTATCACACTCCTAGTACTATTGGTACTAACAATCATCGCTGTTTATGCCGGAATGCAAACCCGCTGGGGCTCCTCGCAACTAAGTTCTATTCTGACTAAATTCACGGATTATGATGTCTCCGTTGGCATTCTAGGCCACCAATTCTCTACAGCGGGTGAATTTGTTCTACAAGATGTTGAGCTTAAAGCAAAAAAATCCACTTTTTCGCTCAATGCAAAACAGCTGATTATCGAAGTGAATTGGCGCAATCTTTTTTCCGATCAGCTAGTTAAACGCATAGTCGTTACCCAAGGTAATTTAATCGCGGTCGCCTCCGAGCAAATATTGCCGCTCAATGCCAGTGTGCTTCAATTTACCGATTCGCAAATTAGCTATAAAACCAATTCACACAATCTCCAAGCAACGGGCTTTACAGGAGGCATCACACCATGGAAAAGTGTCGACAATAATTGGTTTGGAGAAGGAGATTTTCGTTTTACTGCCAACGGCTTGAATTTTGATAACCATAGTTTTCAACGCGTCTCAGTCACAGGGAAATCGCAGCCCGCATTTATTGAGCTCAGTAATATCAGCGCGGGTATCAATGGCGGCCTACTTTCTGGCGCGGGAAAACAATCTCAGGATGGCGCTCTGACAATCGATAATCTCACCTTAAGTGGTATTGGTTGGCAAACTGAAATCTCTTTTGATAATCTCTTTACCCAGCTAGATAATCTCCCTCCTATTACTTTGAATAATATAGAGTTAATCAATACCAGTATTCAAGGAAAAGATTGGGCTGTTACGGGTTTAAATAGTAAAATTGAAAAACTTGGTTTTGTTAGAGGTAGCTGGAATACCCCTAAAAGCCAAGTTGAATTAGATGCGGATCAATTGGTGATCAAAAATCATCAAATTAGCCAATTAATTGCCAATTTGAATATCGATCAGGATGTACTACAGATTGATAAATTATCCGGCTACTATGAAAAAGGGGTGTTTAACCTCGAGGGTAGCTGGCAGCGTAATGATCATATCTTAACCATAGATAAAGCCACTTTGGCGGGTATTCTCTACGCATTGCCGGAAGATTGGTTATCTTTTATTAACTCACCTACACCTGACTGGCTATCTGGCTTGTCAGTTAAGCAATTTAGCTTAACTCAATCGATATTAATGAATATTAACGCTGATTTCCCTTTTGAGTTTACTAAACTCAGCGGATCTATCACCAATGTCGACTTTATTAAACAAAAGCAATGGGGATTTTGGGGCGGTAAAGCGGTATTCAACGCTGATGCTAGTACGCTAAATCAAGTTATGTTGCGCCGTCCTTATATCGAAATTCGCCAAAATGCACAAACATCTCTAGTTGCAACAGCGACCGCCAGTATCGATCGTGGTATTAGTAAACTGGCTATTCTGGCTAAGCAGGATGCGGCCACAATGCCTTTCTTATTAAAAGCATCAGGAACCAATGTTGATTTATCCATTTTAAATCAATGGGGATGGAATAATCTGCCGCGCGAAATCCTGGGAGATTTTGAAGTAACGCTGAAAGGTGATTTATTAGGTCAATCCGTCCAGAAATCATTAGATGGGGAATTAACTGCAATCCCCTTGCGCGGCACAACTATGTTTAAGACGGTAAATAAAGGTGTTGTGACTTCATCTGTCGAAAATATAGATAAGCCACTAGAGAGCACAAGAAGTGATGAGAACAGTAATGAGGTTAAGGACAATCAGCAAACTGAAGCGCAATAAAATCAGAAATATAGATACCGCTGGCGACGATATCGTCAGCGGGTGCAACTTTGTAGGTTAATCGGCAATTGTTTAATCGGGAATAGCTTTTTTTCCTTGAGGCAATACCATATAAACACCAGTAAAAACTGCGCCAACGCTATTATCTTCACCCAGAACACTCACTTCTAATATCACTCGAGCTCTATTACCACGTGCCAAGCGATCTAACTCACCACTTAACCCTGATAAATCAGCAATAGCAGTCGGTCTGCCACTAACAGGTTTACGATAACGGATACTGCCATCAACCAATACTATGTCACCACCCAATTGCCGCTCTTGCAATAATAACCAGATCAATCCCCAGCCCGTCAATGTGGCTAAAGAGAATTGGCTACCGGCAAAAATAGTCTGATGTAAATTCTGATTACCCGCTTCGGCCATAGTAGTAATAAATTTTTGCCCAGTATATTGGCTAATACGGACACCCATTTTTTCACTCAATGGAATATGTGTATACCAAGCGCGCTGTAATTCACCGCACCAATCGGGTCGATGCAATATTTGATCTAGCGTTTCAACTGGCTTGATCATTAAGAAATGGCGAACGGGTGTATTCAGTTGCCCTGCGATTGGTCCTCGGTTTTCAAAGCCTAATTGATCAAAAAATGGCATTGCCTCTTCACGAACACTAGAGACAACACGCTTAACCCCTTCCTGACGAGCTACTGAGTCCAATGCCATGGCAATCAGCTTACCCAAGCCTTTGCCTTGCATCTTTGGGTGCACAGCGAGGAAACGGATTGAGCCTTCATTATCCGCATTGATATATAAACGCCCTACTGCCAAAATCTGATCTTTCTCATCCATCACCATTTGATGATGAGCAGTAAGATCATAACCGTCCTTTTCTGAACCCAGAGGTTGATTAAAAGGCTTGCGTAACATCTCCCAACGGAACTGATAATAAGCGCTGAATTCAGCTTCCGTTTTGGGTATACGTAGATGATACATAGAACAAACCTCCTTGATCATTAATCAAACCTGTAGCCAAAATGTCACGGGACCATCATTTATTAAGCTGACTTGCATATCCGCAGCAAATTGTCCTGATTCAGTGCAAATATCTGCTAAACGGCAATGATCGATAAAATTCTCATATAATTGCTCTGCCATTTGCGGTTCAGCTCCACCCGAAAAGCTGGGTCTCATGCCTTTGTTAGTATCAGCAGCTAGCGTAAATTGGGAAACCACTAATAGGCTGCCACCTGCTTGCTGGACATTTAGATTCATTTTACCTTGTTGGTCGCTAAAAATGCGATAACCAAGGATTTTATCACTTAAACGTTTTACTTTTTGCTCATCATCGTTTTTTTCAACGCCAAGTAGCACCAGTAAACCTGTTCCTATTTCGCCCACAGTTTTTCCGCCAACATTGACGCTCGCCTGTGAGACGCGCTGAATGAGTGCGATCATGATAATCCTGTATTGCAGTAGCAAAGTGACTGAATATTATCATAATAATAAAAGTCACCTTGCTCAATGAAGATACTATTTAGTCGACAGAAACACTAAAATCGTGTGATTTAAAGAGTTCAGGAATAGTGTTTTTATCAATAACATGAACAGTATTGATACCTAAACTAGCCGCAGCATCTATATTTTCTTTAACATCATCAAAAAATATAGCCTGTTCAGCTTCAAAGCCTTCCGATTGCAAAACATATTTGAAGATTTCAGGATCAGGCTTACGCATACCTAAATCTTGAGACAAATAGAGGAAATCGGCAGCTTCTGCAATTTCGGGATAGTGTTGTGGCCAATAATCCGTATGAAGACGGTTAGTATTTGATAATACAACGACGCGGTGCCCTTGCTCGCGGAGTTTATCCATTAAGTCAATCACTTCGGTTCGTAGTGAAACGAAAATAGCATGCCAACCTTCAGCAAATTGCTCGAAGCTTAATGAAATACCCATCTCTTCACAAAGATACTCGGCAAATTCCAAATCTGAAATTTTACCGCACTCATGTTGTTGAAATGTATCACCGAACGTAAATGAACTGGCAATGTCTTCGACCGGTGTGTCGCTAAGTTCGCTCCACTTTTTAAAAACACGATTAAAGTCGATATCAATAATGACATTACCCATATCGAAAATATACAGCATAAATCCTCTCCAAAGTTAAGAATTGAATTTACTTTAATCATTATTTATAGCCGTGAACAGTACTAATTACAGATCTGAGTCGGATTTTCGCTATAAGCTGCAAATTCAGCTATTTCGCCTCTATTTTCTCACCCTATTCCCGGCAGTATCGTCGAAACAGTCGCGCTAAATGCTCTCCGGCAGGGGTTAATTTGGTATCTCTACGCTGAAGTAGATAAAAAGTTGCATAAGGAAGCGGCTCTTTTAGGGCCAAGGCGACAAATTGTTGATTGAAAAAACGATCATTGACGATATCAACCGAAACAATTGAAATATAATCACTTTCAGCCACTAAGCTCAAACACCCCATCAATGTTTCACAGGTCACACTAAAAATGGGTGGTTTATCGAGTAAAGCGAAAGTTTCAGACAACATACTGTAATAAGTTCCTTTGGGTGTCGGCATGGTCCAGTGACAATCAACTAACTCATTCAAGGAAGTGGCATCAGCCTTAGGATGCCCTTTTCTAACAATCACCTTGTACTCTTTTTCCATCAATTTATCGGCATTAAGCTCTGCATCTAAGCTGCCTGAGTAGTAGGTGTTAACTGTGAAATCCAGCTCACCCTGCCGTAGTTGCGGTAGCATAGTTAATAGCTGTCCATCCACCACACGTAGTTTAACTGTCGGATAATCTTTGTGAAATTGCGAGATCACCTTCGGCATAACAATCCGAGTTAAGCTACCCGCAATACCAATATTCACCACTCCTCCAGTTAATCCCACACGCTGTTGAATATCTTCCTGCGCAATTCTTAGCTCTTCCAATATAAGACTGGCACGTTGTAAAAAGCTGATACCGCACTCAGTCAAACTGATCCCCTGATTACTACGGGTAAATAACTTTGCACCCAATGAATCTTCCAATTCACGTATGGATTTGGTTAATGCTGGTTGAGAAAGCAGTAGAAATCGACTGGCGGCACGAATACTGCCATGTCGACTGATTTCCACAAATGCGCGTAGTTGATTTAACTTAATTGGTGTCGCCATCCCTTACCCTATTGATAACTTTTAGTTATATAGATAAAGATAATCGTATCTTATTTAATCAAATTTGATTGTGTACATTCGAAATGAGCAAGGAGCGCTACACACCATTCACATTTACTTAAAATATATTTAACTTTTATAAAAATACTTTTAATTATTAAATTTAATTAAATCAAACACAAAATAAAGTTAATCCATTGAATATGAATTAACGACTTAACCAGAAATAAATTTTGGTGAATTACGCCAAAAGTATTCTCTTCTTTGTGATAACTAAATGAGATCTTAATAATATGGATAACACTCTGACAGATTCAATTCAACAAATTAGTGAGCAATTAAAAATTTGGCGCCGTGATTTCCATCAATTTGCCGAATCCGGCTGGTTTGAATTTAGAACCGCGACCCTAGTCGCCGATGAGCTTCAGCGTCTGGGCTATCAGTTACAAATGGGTAAAGAGGTGATGCAGGCAGATGCTCGAATGGGTCTCCCTTCTGAACAAGCGTTAGAGCATCAGCGACAACGTGCGATTGAACAAGGCGCTTTGCTAGAATGGTTACCCCATTTTGCCGGTGGATTTACGGGTCTAGTCGCCACACTAGATACGGGCAGACCCGGTCCTACGCTAGCATTTCGCGTTGATATGGATGCTCTTGATCTTGATGAAGATATTACCGATGCTCATCGTCCTTATGCCGCAGGATTTTCATCTTGTAATCAACATATGATGCACGCTTGTGGCCATGATGGTCATACGGCAATTGGCCTTGGATTAGCTCATATTTTGAAAAAACATCAAGACCAGCTAAATGGCAAAATCAAACTGATTTTTCAACCTGCAGAGGAAGGAACGCGTGGGGCAAAATCCATGGCTGAGGCTGGTGTTGTCGATGATGTTGATTTCTTTGTCGCCATTCATCTAGGTACTGGCGTTCCCGATAGTGAATTGGTTTGTGGCTGTGAGAACTTTTTAGCCACAACTAAAATTGATGTGACCTATCAGGGCGTAGCTTCTCATGCTGGTGCTAAACCCGAAGAGGGAAAAAATGCGCTGTTAGCCGCGGCACAAGCCACTTTAGGGCTGTACGCCATTCCTCGTCATAGTGAAGGTAGTTCCCGTATCAATGTGGGTGTTCTCAATGCCGGTATCGGTCGAAATGTTATCCCTGACAACGCAGTGATGAAAGTAGAAACTCGCGGCGAAACCAATGAAATTAATGCCTTTATCTATCAGCAAGCACTCAATGTTATCGAGGGCGCGGCAAAAATGCATGACGTTAAATATGATATCCGTCTTATGGGTGCCGCTCAGAGCAGTAAACCTAGCCCAGTTTGGGTTGATTTTATTTATCAACAAGCAAAACAACATATCCCCGAATTAAAATCCGTCGTTAAAACTTTCCCTCAAGCCGCTGGCTCAGAAGATGCCACCTATTTTATGGAGCGCGTTAAAGCACAAGGTGGATTAGCTACTTACCTAATTTTTGGGAGTGAATTAAGCGCTGGTCATCACAACGGGCGATTTGATTTTAATGAAGACGTTATGGCTATCGCAGTGAAAACACTCGCAACCTTGGCGATCAACTTACCTCAATTTGGAGATAAATAAAATGAAACCCTCATTAATCGATTTTATTAATCACTATATTGATCGACGCCAACATGATTTTACTCGTCTCAGTGACGATATTTGGGATCACCCCGAAACTCGCTTTGAAGAGACTTACTCAGCAACGTTACTCGCCGATGCATTAGAACAAGAAGGATTTGAAGTTCAGCGGGGAGTTGCCAATATTGAAACCGCTTTTATTGCCAGCTATGGCAGCGGTAAGCCAGTTATTGCACTACTTGGCGAATATGATGCATTAGCGGGTTTAAGCCAACAATCCGCATGTAGTTCGCCTAATCCATTGATTGTAAATGGTCACGGTCATGGGTGTGGTCATAATTTGTTGGGTACAGCAGCACTTGCCGCCGCAACAACCGTTAAATCGTGGATGCAG
The DNA here is from genome assembly GCA_963519845.1 of uncultured Moellerella sp. Lineage (GTDB taxonomy): Bacteria > Pseudomonadota > Gammaproteobacteria > Enterobacterales > Enterobacteriaceae > Moellerella. The sequence continues at coordinate 48,547 of CAUQNX010000015.1, forward strand.
GAAAATAATCTTAAGGGCACTGTGCGTTTTTATGGTTGTCCCGGTGAGGAGGGAGGTTCTGGCAAAACCTTTATGGTCAGAGAAGGTCTTTTTGATGATGTTGATGCTGCCATTACTTGGCACCCAGAATCATTTAGCGGAGTATTTAACGTCCAGTCACTTGCCAATATTCAAACTGCCTTTCATTTCAAAGGCGTTGCGGCCCATGCTGCTAACTCACCTCATTTGGGCCGCAGCGCATTAGATGCTGTGACCTTGATGAATGTCGGCGTACAGTTTTTACGTGAACATGTTATTCAAGAAGCGCGTATGCACTATGCGGTCACCAATACAGGAGGGGGATCGCCGAACGTTGTACAAGCAGATGCTGAAGTTTTATATCTTGTACGCGCGCCACAACTCAATCAAGCACAGGATATCTATCAAAGAGTTATTGATATTGCCAAAGGGGCAGCGCTGATGACAGGGACGCAACTCGATATTCGTTTTGATAAAGCCTGTTCAAATTACGTTCCTAACCGCAGCATCGAAAAAGCCATGTATCAATATGTTCAAGCTTTTGGCATCCCTGAATATAGTGAGGAAGATCGCCAATTTGCGGCTGATATTCATCAAACGCTCACCAAAGATGATCTTATTAATGCCAAACTCAACGCCGCTCGCACCGCTGGTGATGAAGGTGTTCTCTGGGCTGAGCGACAAGGTCAACAGTCGCTAACCACTGAGGTGCTGCCTTATATCGAATCACAAGAGCTGATGTATGGTTCTACCGATGTCGGGGATGTCAGTTGGGTCACGCCCACCGCACAATGTTTTAGCCCTTGCTTCGCTTTCGGTACTCCCCTTCATACATGGCAATTGGTGGCGCAAGGTCGTTCACCTATTGCGCATAAAGGTATGTGTTTGGCGGCTAAAGTGATGTCGGGAACTGTCATCCAATTACTGAGCGATACTCAGCTACTCGCCAATAGTCAGGCCGAATTTCAGCGCCAACGTGATAGAGAGCCCTATTCATGCCCTATCCCTTCAGATATTAAACCATCACCTTTGAAATAGTATTTGCCTATATATTTTACCTATATAGCAGCCGAACGCTTAACTCTCTATGCGTGCGCCTCCGCACCCTACCGATAAAGAATGAAAAAATAATAACTAAAACAAACGCAAAGGAAAATACGATGAGTGATATGCCAATAAAGCGAAGTCCGGGGAAGATTTTTAGTTTTATAGAACGTGTTGGTAATAAAATCCCCAATCCTTTTATTTTGTTCGTGTATTTAATTGCCATACTGATGGTGGCGACCGCGATTGTATCATGGCTCGATTTAGCGGTTAAAAATCCTGCCAATGGCGAGTTGGTTAGAGTTAATAATCTATTGAGTGTCGAAGGAATTCAGTGGATTCTACCCAATATAGTGAGAAACTTTAGTGGATTTGCGCCATTAGGCGCTATTCTTGCGCTGGTTATTGGTGCGGGCTTGGCTGAAAAAGTCGGTCTGTTACAAGCACTAATGTATAAAATGGCTTCGAGTATTAATAAGCGTTATGCCAGTTATATGGTGCTATTTATCGCTTTCTTTAGCCATATTTCATCGGATGCGGCATTAGTGGTTATGCCTCCTCTCGGCGCATTAATCTTTATTGCCGTGGGTCGCCATCCTGTAGCGGGCTTACTTGCTGCTATTGCTGGTGTCGGTTCGGGCTTCACCGCTAATTTACTGATTGTCACTACAGATGTTTTACTCTCAGGTATCAGTACTGAAGCGGCTCAAATGATCGATCCTAGCCTACATGTCAGTGTTATCGATAACTGGTATTTTATGGCGACATCAGTGATTGTATTGACGATTGCCGGTGCCTTGTTAACAGACAAATTTATCGAACCGCGTCTCCCTGCTTGGGAAGGCAGTAGTGACGAGAAACTGGAGGCGTTAACGCCATTACAGAATCGTGCTTTATGCATGAGTGGGCTCTCTGCACTGATTTTTATTGCGCTAATGGCACTGATGGTTATTCCCGAAAATGCGCCACTGCGTGATCCAATAACCGGCTCAATTATTCCATCACCCTTTATCAAAGGTATTGTGCCCGTTATTATTTTGTTTTTCTTTGTTGTCTCAATTACCTATGGCGTTTCCACCAAAGCGATAAAAAAACCCAATGATATCCCCGATCTCTTGGTTGATCCCATGAAGAATATGGCCGGTTTTATCGTTATGGTTTTCCCATTAGCCCAATTTGTTGCCTTTTTTAATTGGAGCAATATGGGTAAATTTATGGCTATTGGGCTAACTGATTTGCTTGAAACATTGGGAATGACAGGCGTTCCTGCATTTCTTGGGTTGATGTTCTTATCCGCTTTTCTCTGTATGTTTATTGCCAGCGGCTCAGCGATTTGGTCAATACTGGCGCCGATCTTTGTCCCTATGTTTATCTTACTTGGCTTCCATCCGGCTTTTGCTCAGATTATTTTCCGTATTGCTGACTCAGCCGTTTTGCCTTTAGCGCCTATGTCGCCTTTCCTACCGTTATTTTTAGGATTTTTACAGCGATATTATAAAAATGCCCAGCTAGGAACCTATTACACCCTAATATTACCTTATCCATTAGTATTCTTTGCTGTATGGATAGTTCTACTTGTCGGCTGGTATTATGCGGGATTACCTATAGGTCCAGGTATTTACCCTAACTTAGTCCCCTAAAATAGTCATCAAACGCTTGGTCAAAAATCAGGCGTTTTGTTTTATTGGGTCAATAAGCAGAATTTGATCGATAGCGGTTATTACAAAGAGGTCGAACAGGAGAGTTTAGCTAGCATATAAAAAAGATCAGGGCGCTAGGCGCCCCGATTTCATTATAAACCGAAATAGGCAAAGGAATTACTCTTTACTTGTGCCACGGTTAGCACGTTTACGGTCATTTTCAGTCAAGAAACGTTTACGCAGACGAACTGACTGCGGAGTCACTTCAACTAATTCATCATCATCAATGAATTCAAGCGCTTGCTCAAGAGTCATTTTAATGAATGGTGACAGAGTTGTTGCTTCATCAGTACCTGATGCACGCATATTCGTCAGTTTTTTACCGGTTAAGCAGTTAACTGTCAAATCGTTAGAACGTGTATGAATACCAATGATTTGGCCTTCATAAACTTCAGCACCATGACCTAGGAATAATTTACCGCGATCTTGTAAGCTGTACAGTGCGAAAGCAACCGCTTTACCCTGACCATTAGAGATCAAGACACCATTCTGACGACGGCCGATTTCACCCGCTTTAACATCACCATAATGGCTGAATGTTGCGTAGATTAGACCAGTACCTGAAGTCATAGTCATGAATTCAGTACGGAAACCGATTAAGCCACGGCTAGGGATGGTGTAGTCAAGACGTACACGGCCTTTACCATCTGGTGCCATATTGCTCACATCACCTTTACGGATGCCTAGAGCTTCCATAACGCTACCTTGGTGCTGCTCTTCGATATCGATAGTCACATTTTCGAAAGGTTCTTGTTTACGGCCATCGATTTCACGAACAATAACTTTTGGACGTGAAACACCCAGCTCAAAACCTTCACGACGCATGTTTTCAATCAGAACAGATAAGTGCAACTCACCACGGCCTGAAACACGGAATGCATCTGAATCTTCAGTTTCTTCAACGCGCAGTGCTACGTTATGTACCAGCTCTTTATTCAGGCGGTCAAGAATCTGACGTGAAGTCACATACTTACCTTCTTTACCACAGAATGGAGAGGTATTTACGCAGAAGAACATACTGATAGTTGGCTCATCTACTGCTAACGGTGGAAGTGCTTCAACCGCATTAGTATTACAGATAGTATCTGAGATATTCAATTCACCCAGACCCGTAATCGCGATGATATCGCCCGCTTCAGCAATAGCTGAATCAATACGTTCTAACCCTAAATGGGTCAGCACTTTACCGACTTTACCGTTACGTGTTTTGCCTTCACTATCAATAATAGTGACTTGTTGGTTAGGCTTAACATCACCACGTTTAATACGGCCAATTCCGATAACACCTAAATAGTTGTTATAGTCCAATTGTGAGATTTGCATCTGGAAAGGACCATCAGAATCAACATCTGGTGATGCAACGAATTTAACAATAGCTTCATACAATGGCGTCATATCTTCAGCCATTTCATTGTAGTCTTCGCCTGCAATACCATTTAGCGCTGAAGCATAAATAATAGGGAAGTCTAGCTGCTCGTCTGTTGCACCTAAGTTTACAAACAAGTCAAATACTTGGTCTACAGCCCAATCAGGGCGTGCGCCTGGACGGTCAACTTTATTGATAACAACAATAGGTTTTAAACCGTTATCAAACGCTTTTTTGGTAACAAAACGCGTTTGTGGCATTGGACCATCTGTCGCATCAACCAGCAATAGAACGCTATCAACCATCGACATTACACGTTCAACTTCTCCACCGAAATCGGCGTGTCCTGGGGTATCCACGATATTGATACGGTAATCACTGTTGTCACGCTTATCGTGCCACTTGATTGCAGTATTTTTTGCGAGGATGGTGATACCACGCTCTTTCTCCAGATCATTGGAGTCCATAACACGCTCATCGACTTTAGCGCGTTCACCAAAAGTACCAGACTGTTGTAGAAGCTTATCGACCAGTGTTGTCTTGCCATGGTCAACGTGAGCGATGATGGCGATGTTTCTTAAATTTTGAATTGACAAAGGTTTTTACCGTTTAATTGACTGGAAGGAGTTATGTACCATCAACAGCTTAACTGCTTAATACATACTTTCTGCGTTAATATGCTGCTATTTTACACGTTATCCCGCCCAAGTGGAATAAATGTGAATTTCATCACTGTAAATATAGTTTTTAAATTAAAAACATCAAGTTATAAATTTTGGAGTGATGTTAACAGGAAAATATTCACCGTTATTTAAAAAATTTACGCTTTCACGAAATAATATACTACAAATTAGTCTAACAAATCGCAAAAAACAGAATATTACAGGGCAAAAAAATTTGTTTTCTACCATTTATTACTATTCAGTGTGATTTAGATATATCTAATTTGACACTTTAGATATATCTAATTATAGTATTTGCATAATTCGATATATCTAAATGATACCTGAAAGGACAAACTATGCAAATTCATACTCTCCGTCATGCCTTCCATTCTCCTCATGATAATGAACAAGGCCACTGCCAACATGGTCACGGACGCGATACTAACAAACAGCAACATGGTCATCGATGCTGTGCTGACCATCAAGAACAAGGTCAACGAGGCCATGGTCACGGGCGTCACCACGACTGTCATGGCGAAGGTAAAGGCCGTGGTCGAGGTCAACATCGCGGAAAAGGCTTACGTCGTTTATTTGATCATGGCGACTTACATATTATGGTGCTGTCGCTCGTCGCTAAAAAACCCAGTTACGGATATGAGCTAATCAAAGATATTGAAGAAGCTTCTTCCGGCCTCTATGTACCAAGCCCAGGCGTCATCTATCCAACCTTAACACTGTTGGAAGAGCAGGGTTTTTTGGTCTCAGAAGTGGTCGAAAAAAATCGTAAAAGCTTCAGCCTCACCACTGAGGGTCTAGCCCATTTAGATACCCAGCGCGAAACAGAAAAAGTTATTTTCCGTAAATTAGCCAAAGCCCGCGATATGCAACAGGGCGGCAATCTATCGGAAGATATTGAGACCGCAGTACACCGTTTCAAAGCGCTGCTACGCCATAAAATGGTATTAAAACAACTTAATGAAGAGCAGACCAAACAAATTGCAGCAATCATCAATAACGCAGTTCAACAAATTGAACAAGTGAATACATTACTCACTCGTTCTAATGATGAATAAGCGCGCAATTTTTACTCTAGTTAATAATACCCAATTATATCGGCCTCTGATATTGTTTTTATTAGCGGCCGTTTCTATTGTCTGAAAATTTAATTGGTTATATAAAGAAGAAAAACTCGCAAGGATCCCTTCTATGGCAAAACAACCTACAAATACCCTTCTAGGGATAAGAAAACTTCCTCCCAGAGCTCTATTTATATTAGTCCCTTTTTTTCTCTCACTTGTGATGAGTGGCATTGTTTCATTTATTAGCACAGTTAAAAGTTTAGGATTCAGCAGCGAGCTGATTTCAACTTGGCTCGTTTCTTGGCTAATCTCTTGGGTAATTGCTTTTCCAACGGTATTATTTGTCCTGCCTATCGCGCGCAAAGTATCCTTATTTTTTGTCCGTAGTGAACTTTCCGAATAACCTTTCGCTTTAACGCACCAAAACAGTGCGTGAAAAGCTAAATAAACTTAATTAGCCTCATTTTGGTGCATTCTTACCTCAATTCTTTCCTTGATTTACTTCCAATTATGATTGATTCACTGGCGATGCTTGAATTATAAGCTAATATAAAAGTTGGCATGATTTTCGCTTATAGATTATATATGGTTTAAATAAAGCTAAAAATATAAAAGCAAAGTGATTCCACCCCATTAAGTCACTTTGCTAGACCGACCCCAACTAGGAGAGCCGAGTATGTCAGCTGAACATGTTTTATCACTAATTGAAGAGCACAAAATTAGATTTATCGATATGCGCTTTACTGATACTAAAGGTAAAGAACAACATATCACCATCCCTGCTCATCAAGTGGATGAAGACTTCTTTGAAGAAGGCAAAATGTTTGACGGCTCCTCAATTGGTGGCTGGAAAGGCATTAACGAATCAGACATGGTATTGATGCCAGACCCATCTACAGCCATGTTAGACCCCTTTTTCGTTGATCCTACTCTGATCATTCGTTGTGATATTCTTGAGCCGGGCACTATGCAAGGCTACGAACGCGATCCTCGTTCTATATCTAAACGTGCAGAAGATTTTCTACGCGCCAGCGGCATCGCTGATACCGTATTATTTGGCCCAGAGCCTGAGTTTTTCGTATTTGATGATATTCGTTTTGGTAATGATATCTCCGGTGCTTATTATCATATCGATGATATTGAAGCGGCCTGGAATAGCGGAACTAAATATGAAGGCGGCAATAAAGGCCACCGTCCTGTGGTAAAAGGTGGTTACTTCCCTGTTCCACCGGTGGATTCAGCTCAAGATATGCGTTCTGCCATGTGTATCACCATGGAAGAGATGGGATTAGTCGTTGAAGCTCATCACCATGAAGTGGCGACTGCGGGTCAAAATGAAGTTGCAACCCGCTTCAATACCATGACTAAAAAAGCCGATGAAACTCAAATCTATAAGTATGTTGTGCACAATGTGGCTCATGCTTATGGTAAAACAGCGACCTTTATGCCAAAACCTTTAGTTGGTGATAATGGCTCGGGTATGCACTGCCATATGTCATTATCAAAAGATGGCGTGAACTTGTTTGCTGGTGATAAATACGGCGGTTTATCCGAAATGGCACTTTACTATATTGGCGGTATTATCAAACATGCACGTGCTCTAAACGCCTTTACTAACCCAACAACTAACTCATACAAACGTTTGGTTCCGGGCTTTGAAGCACCTGTTATGTTGGCTTATTCTGCACGTAACCGCTCTGCCTCTATCCGTATTCCGGTCGTTGCCAGTACTAAAGCACGTCGTATTGAAGTTCGTTTCCCTGACCCAGCGGCGAATCCCTATTTAGCCTTTGCTGCTCAATTAATGGCTGGCCTTGATGGCATTATCAATAAGATCCATCCGGGCGATGCAATGGATAAAAACTTATACGATTTACCACCAGAAGAAGCTAAAGAGATCCCAACAGTAGCGAACTCTTTAGAAGAAGCCTTAGCTGAATTAGATAAAAACCGTGAGTTCCTCACCCGTGGTGGTGTGTTTACGGAAGATGCTATTGATGCTTATATCGAATTGGTTCGTGCGGATATTCAACGTGTTCGTATGGCGCCACACCCATTGGAATTTGAAATGTACTACAGCGTTTAACTTACGCCGTTCGCGCTGTTAGTTTTGCTTAACGTGGAATTATTTGCCCCATCTATGATGGGGCCTTTTATTCTCGAGTAGATTTCACTTTATTTTGTTTATCGAGTACCTGTTATCTGTGCAATTATTCTATAATGCACCAAAATAGTGCAGGAGTTCGCCCAGATGAAAACCGAAAATTTCCCCGCCTCTGAACAAATTCTAGATTCGTTGATCAATAGTGTTCTGATTATTGATTATGAACTGATCATCCATTATGCCAATCATTCGGCGTTACAACTTTTGGCCCAGAGCCCGCGAAAACTATTCGGAACTCCCTTGCCTGTCCTTTTTAGTTACTGCTCGTTAAATGAAGAGTTGATGCTCAGCAGCCTAAAACAGGGGCAAAGTTTTACTGATAGCGAGGTCACGCTAGTTATTAATGGCCATTTTCACGTAATGTCGCTCAGCGCGCAGTCGCTCTCCGAGCAATTTATTCTGCTCGAGTTATCACAGATGGACAGCCAACGCCGATTAAGCCAAGAGCAAGTACAAAATGCACAACAATTTGCTGCCCGCGAGTTGATCCGAGGGCTGGCTCACGAGATTAAGAATCCATTAGGTGGCCTCAGAGGCGCTGCCCAGTTACTAGCCCGCGCACTACCCGATCCCGCTTTGCAAGAGTACACCACGGTAATTATCGAACAGGCGGATCGCTTACGGGTGCTTGTCGATCGTCTGCTAGGACCGCAATATCCAGGTCCTAAAACCAGCCAAAGTATCCATCATGTGGCAGAAAGTGTCTGTAGGCTGATCAATCTAGAGAAGCCTGACAATGTTAACCTTATACGCGATTATGACCCAAGTTTGCCGGATATCGACCATTATCCCGACCAAATTGAGCAAGTTTTTTTAAATATTGTTCGCAATGCATTGCAAGCCCTTGAAGGGACGGGAGGCAAAATCACCGTACGCACCCGCACTGCATTTCAAGTGACTCTGCAAGGTGAACGCTATCGCCTAGCGGCAAGAATTGATATTGAAGATGATGGCCCGGGTATCCCACTGGCAATTCAAGATACGCTGTTCTATCCCATGGTCAGTGGTCGTGAAAATGGCACAGGTCTTGGCCTCTCAATTGCTCGCAGTCTTATTGATCAACACTCAGGTAAAATCGAGTTTAGCAGCTGGCCGGGACACACTGCTTTTTCCATCTATTTACCCATTAAAAAGTAGGAGTTCAGGATGCAACAAGGGAAAATTTGGGTTGTCGACGATGATAGTGCAATACGCTGGGTACTAGAACGCGCCCTCACGTCAGCACAGATGCACTGCACATGTTTTGACAGTGCTGATGCGGTATTAAACGCATTAGAAAACTCACATCCTGATGTTTTACTTTCCGATATTCGTATGCCGGGTATGGATGGTCTCAATTTACTCAATCAACTTAAGCAGTCACATCCTCTGCTACCTGTGATTATCATGACCGCCCACTCTGATTTAGATGCGGCGGTAAACGCATATCAACTCGGCGCTTTTGACTATCTCCCTAAGCCCTTTGATATTGATGAAACCGTGGCCTTAGTTGAACGTGCACTCAACCATTATCGTGAACAACGTCAATCAGAACGAAGTAAAACGCCGCAATCGACCACCATGACGTCGATGATTGGCGAAGCACCCGCAATGCAAGAGGTCTATCGCATTATCGGTCGCCTATCACGCTCATCAATTAGTGTGCTAATCAATGGTGAATCAGGTACGGGGAAAGAGTTAGTCGCTCACGCCCTTCATCAACATAGTCCAAGAGCTACCATGCCCTTTATTGCACTCAATATGGCGGCAATTCCCAAAGATTTGATTGAATCAGAACTCTTTGGCCATGAAAAAGGGGCCTTCACTGGCGCCAGTCAGGTTCGACAAGGCCGATTTGAACAAGCGAATGGCGGCTCACTATTTTTAGATGAGATCGGTGATATGCCATTGGATATTCAAACCCGATTACTGCGAGTTCTGGCAGAAGGGCAGTTTTATCGCATTGGGGGCTATACACCAGTTAAAGTTGATGTACGAATTATTGCGGCGACACACCAAAATTTAGAGAAACGCGTTGAGGAAGGCTTGTTTCGTGATGATCTCTTTCATCGCCTCAATGTCATACGTGTACAGCTGCCACCTTTGCGTGAAAGAATCGAAGACATTCCGATTCTTTCACAACATTTTCTACAAAATACCGCCAAAGAACTGGCTGTCGATGCAAAAATGCTACATTCAGAGACAATACAAATTTTACAGCATCTTCCTTGGCCCGGTAATGTCAGGCAATTAGAGAATGTTTGTCGCTGGTTAACTGTAATGGCGGCCAGCCAAGAAATTTTGCCACAAGATCTGCCTGAAGACTTACTTGAAAACCATAAAAATCGTCAAATAGAGCCACTAACGGGTGAGATTGTCATTAAATCGGATCACTTATGGTTTGAACTACTGGCTAGTTGGACCTCACAGGCACTAGCAGAAGGGAAAGAGAACTTACTGACAGAAGCTACGCCACTATTAGAGCGCACCATGTTGCTCTGCGCATTAGACTATACTCATGGTCACAAACAAGAAGCGGCTCGACTATTAGGCTGGGGGCGAAATACGCTAACACGTAAGCTTAAAGAGTTAGGAATTGAATAATTCTTTTACCTGATCTGGCTCGGCCAATAGATACAAACTCAATCGTTATAAATAAAAATGTTACCTGTTTTATCCATCATCGATATTAAAAACAGGTAATGATCTTATTGGTATCAGGCTTTTTTTGCGCCTTTCAGTTTATTGGCAATATTATCTTCTTTCATTATGTCTGATTTTTGTTCTTTATTATGCTCGACTTGATGAAGAGGTTTAGGTTCTATTCTCTGTTTCGCGGGCTCTGATTGACCAATAAACTTGCCCCCTTTGCGAATAGACATATTGACAGAATGACAAGTGCCATTAAAAGTACCTTGCTCAAGTATTTCTAAACTTTCACCAATACAGATACCCTGCATATTGCCATCAATCAAAATAGAAGCCGCTTGTATTTCACCTTCAACACAACCACTGCGTAAAATAGAAACAGTACCCGTCTGTGTTGTAATATTACCTATCACTTTGCCATAAATTAGGATATTACCTGCAAGCGCTATATCTCCCGTCAAAACACTATCTTTGGATATAACGGTATCGCCTTTTTTATCTAAAATACTTTTTTTATCTACTTCATTGCTAACTACTTTAATCGCAGGCTCCTCAATTATAATTTGTTCTTTTGTTATGAGCTGCTCCTTTTTTTTACCGAACATTTTTTGTTTCCTTTTTAGATTAAAAAAATAGATGAGTAACAAGATAGTCAATGCTAGAAATAGATAACCAATAAAACTTTCTCGTTCAAAAATGAAGCAAAATAAAATCAATCCCCACACCAGATAAACTGACATCAGTATTAAATGATGAGTTCGCCCATTCGTTATTTTTTGTTCACTCTTCACAAATCACTCTATCTAACAGGGAGTCCATGCTCAAAATAGGAGAATGTGACTCCATGGTTGCTTAAGTTGATATTAGACTATTCATCATTAATATAATCAGTCAATTAAAGACGTCTTATTATTAAATTAGAGCGCTTAAATTTATTTTTTCAGTGCTGTACAGGCATCTTGATGACCTGCTTTACAGGATTTCTCAAACAGCGCTTTGGCTTTTTTATCATCGAAATCAACACCTTCACCATTGGTGTACATCTCACCTAATTGATACATCGCAGGTGGATATCCTTTATTTGCTGATTTTTCAAACCACTCTTTTGCCGTAATATAATTTTGTCTTACGCCCAATCCATTATAATAAATAACACCAAGAACGTTTTGAGAAGATTCGTTACCTTGCTTTGCTGATTTTTCAAACCATTTTCTGGCCGTTTCAACGTTCTGCTCAACACCCTCTCCATCAAAATACATAAAACCTAAAAACATTTGTGCATCTGGGTCGCCTTTCTGAGCGGCTTTATCGAGCCATTTTTTCGCTTTAGCGTTATTTTTTGGGATCTCTTTTCCTAGAAAATAACCAACGCCTAAAGTGGTTTGTGCTTTCACATCCCCTTTATTAGCGGCAGCTTCTATTTGAGCAAGAATCTCTTGATTTGTTGAGCTTAAAGCAGAATTCGTGCTTATCATCAATACAAACAGAGCAAATAAAACTTTATACATAATAGTACTCATCCTCCAAATAGATGTTGTTGATTAGCCGTTAAATATAGAATATAAGACCAGCCTATAAAGATAAATAGGTCAATGGTTACTACAAGTTACTTATAACAAACAAAGTATTTCCTACGGTTAATCTTATGGGGAATACCTTGTTTTGCAATCAGATTATATAACGCGGGAAAATTGACGTTGTCGCATTTGATTACGCAAATAGACATCAAAACACATACAAATATTGCGGATCAATAATCGGCCGCGAGGGGTAACAAAAATATCTTCAGCGCTGATCTCTACAAGCCCATCATCAATCATCGGCTGGAGCAGTCGCAAATCTTCAGCAAAGTGAGTGATAAAATCAATTTGATAAGCGTGGTTTATCTCGGCAAATTTCAAATGAAAATTACAAATCAGCGTCTTGATAACATCTCTACGTAAACAGTCATCTTCAGTTAGTGCCAGCCCACGCCACAAAGCCTGACCTTTACTTTCCACATCTGAGTAATAGGTTTTTAAATCTTTCTGATTTTGCGCATAATTATCGCCCAGCATACTGATTGCTGACACGCCCAATCCCAGTAAATCACAATCGCCTTGAGTGGTATAACCTTGGAAATTACGATGTAAGATGCCTTCACGCTGAGCAATAGCCAACTCATCTTGCGGGCGAGCGAAGTGATCCATACCAATAAATTGATAATCCTTTGAGGTTAGTGTCATGATCGTCTGTTGCAACATATCTAATTTTTGCTCGGCAGATGGCAAATCTTCATCTTTAATTTTTCGCTGAGCGGCGAATAAGTTAGGCATATGAGCATAATTAAACACACTCAGACGATCAGGTCCCAACTCGATAACTCTCTGTAAAGTAAAAGCAAAGCTCTCTGGGGTCTGCTTAGGCAGACCATAAATCAGGTCAATACTGGTTGAATTAAAGCCAGTATCACGGGCGCGCTGCACTAGAGCAAAAATAAAGTCCTCATCTTGCTCACGATTGACCAGACGTTGCACCTCTTTATTAAAATCCTGCACCCCCATGCTTAAACGATTAAAACCTTCGGCACGCAGATGGTCAATAACATCTAATTCAATCTCTCTAGGGTCAATTTCTATCGACATTTCAACCTGATCAGAAAAATTGAAATGCGTTTTCAATAGCGAGACTAGATGGCTGATTTGTGTTTTATCTAGATAAGTCGGTGTGCCGCCGCCCCAATGCATTTGAGTGACTAAGCGACCTTTAAGTAAGTTTGCGCGCTGAATAATTTCAATTTCAAGTCGTTCGAGGTATTCATCAGCTTTATGTTTCTGCCTTGTCACTAATTTATTACAACCACAGAAATAGCAAAGCTTATGACAGAAAGGAATATGGATATAAAGGGACAGAGGTCGCTCCGGATAGCGCTGCGTTGCCGCAATAAATGCGACTTCATCATACTGCTGGTTAAATTCCAGCGCCGTTGGATAGGAGGTATAGCGCGGGCCTGAATAATTATATTTTTGTATAAGAGGTAGATCCCACACAATACTTTGCTCTGACATATCGTTTCCTTAATATCGCTGTTCAATCTTGGGAGTAAAAACCAGCGATTTGATCAAAATTCCAAACAAATGTTATTTATACCTAGGCTATTCGATAATAATGCCAACATAGGGCTAACTAGGCTAATAAGCGTATATTTATGCTTAATAATAACATAGCGCTTTTATTATACATCTGGTTGAGATCAGAATAGGCGGTTAATATCAAATCAGTATAAAAAAATCATTAATTATTCTATCGAATATCGGTAAATTTAAGCTTTTCCAGATAAATCGCCGCCAATATGTGCCAATAAAATTAAAGTGAAGATAGCCTCATTAACAAATTTTTTTTGTCAATGATATTAGGTTTATGCAGAAAAAAGGGAGGTTAGTTGGCCGTCAATAGGGCTATAAGTGGGCAATTTGAGGAATGACAATCTTTGGTTGATCTTTATTACATAAGATTTGCCAGCAAATTAAATTCCATGCCATTTCAATTTATCTATTAAATGAGAAATGACACAGAATTTTCATGCTCACTAATGCGACGATAAAAAGAGAATTACTTCCCTTTTAACAGCTGCATAATATCGTCTTGCTTCTCTTCGTCTTCATCTTCTTCAGGGAATTCGATACCAAGCAATTTCATCAGCGTATCGATACGATCTAATTTGGTATTAATATACTGATGCTCTTCACGATTAAGTGTTTCACTATTTTCTAAGCGGGTTAATAACGCATCTAAACGATCGTCATTTTCCAGCATTGCCAGCTCTTTTTCTGGCGATATAGTGACAACGGGCTCTTTCGCTGCAGCTACTTTCTTCGCTGCTGACGCTTTTTTCGCTGACTCATCAATAATTAGAGCAACAGGTACTTTGCTACCTAAACGCGGATCTGCACCCACTTTATCTTGTGAGTTCTTTCCGCTGCCGCTTTGGTCGTGATAACGGCTACCTGGGCTATTGCCACGATGTTTTTTCTGATGTTTACGCTCACGCCCTTCAATATTCAGTTCTGCGCGCGTTTTACGGTTTTTTCCCGCTGTCTTTCTCTTTGGTGAATCCATAGCCTGTATACCTTTGATCAAATCGGTTTTCTGAAGCGGAATCTAACAGAAAGTCAGCAACGGTGAAAGTGATCTTCTGTCTTTGATTGAGTTCTCGGTGATATTAATAATTATCGCTATTAATTATAGCTTGAGATAATAGCAAACAAGAGGGGATAACGGCTTCATATTTTTCTGAAGCCGTTAATAAAAAGCTAAATTAGGCGTCGACCAGTACCATTTTCAAGACAAAAAGCAGAGAAACCAAGATCACACAGGGGCCAATTTCACGCCAGCGTCCAGTTCCCAGTTTCATAGCACAGTAGGCGATAAAACCTAATGCAATCCCTTCGGTAATTGAAAAACTAAATGGCATCATCACAGCCGTAATAAATGCTGGCACTGATTCCGTTAAATCATCCCATTTAACTCGAGTTAGGCTGGAAGTCATCAAGACACCAACATAAATCAAGGCACCCGCTGTCGCATAAGCTGGAACCATACCCGCAAGCGGTGAAATAAACATGGTTAATAAGAATAGCACACCAATAACGACGGCGGTTAACCCCGTGCGTCCACCCACTGAAACACCAGCGCTACTCTCGATATAGGCAGTGACCGATGAAGTTCCTATCGCAGAGCCAGCCACTGAGCTTAAGCTATCCACGTAGAGTGCTTCTTTCATCCGCGGAAAAGTACCTTTCTCATTCGTCAAACCGGCTTTATCAGTAACACCAATTAAAGTACCTGATGAATCAAATAGGTTAACCAGCATAAAGGAGAAAATAACACCCGACAGTGCTAAATCCAACGATCCCATAATATCCACTTGGCCCACAACCGTCGTAATGCTCGGTGGCAGTGAGAATATGCCTTGATAGGCAACATCGCCCAGCGCTAAGCCAATCAGGGTAGTGATAACGATTGAAACCAACACGGCAGCATGAATATTACGTGCAGCTAGGATAGCGATGATAAAGAAACCTAAAGCACCCAGCCAAACATTATGGTGAGTAAAGTTACCAATAGTCACCAGCGTATCTGGATTGGCAACAATAATACCGGCATTTTTCAGTCCCATCATAGCGATAAAGAGACCAATACCACTGGTAATACCAACGCGTAAACTCAAGGGAATATTGGCAATAATCCAATAACGAATTCGGAAGATGGTCAGAATTAATAAGCCGACGGCACCCCAGAAAATCGCCCCCATAGCAACTTGCCAAGAGTAGCCCATTGCACCGACGACGACAAAAGCAAAGAAGGCATTCAGCCCCATAGCAGGCGCGACAGCAACAGGTAAGTTAGCGAATATCCCCATTAGGATACTTCCCAATGCGGCGATCAGACAGGTTGTCACGAAGACAGCCTTAATATCCATGCCCGTAATAGACAAAATTTGAGGGTTAACAAAAACGATATAAACCATTGTCAGAAAGGTGGTGACACCCGCAATGACTTCGGTGCGAACAGTTGTTCCGTGCTCTTTTAATTTGAACACACGTTGAAACAGACACGGCTTATTTGCTGCGTCAGATTGTAAATTGCTCATGTAAGATCCAGCCCAAAAAAAAGTTTTTTTCGACCTATCCTACAATAAACAAATTGAAAAAGTTACCTTTAAAACAAAAAAAGAAAACGATTGCGTAAAAACAAGAGTAAAAAGAGAGAAAAAATAAAAGCTAACTTACTGATAATCTTTTATATCTTTGCCAAAATTGATGCCTCTACGCCAAATCTCTATCCATATTATGCATATGGTTATGAGATAAATGGGTATTTCGCCTATTATGGCAGATGTAGGAGCAATCGTAATTATAGCCTTAAATGCGATTCGTTTATTAAATATTAAAATTAAATAGTTAATATTAATATTGTCGGCGACAAGACACTTATCATCACCGACACTTTTTTTATATTAAGCCAGATTATTCGTTAATAAATTAATAACCGATATACTATATATCAAGAGGTAAGTCATGATAAAAAAGTCATTAACACTTGCGATTATTTTCGGTATTTCTAGTTATGCTTATGCAGAAAAATCAGTAATTGGTTTAAATGCGGATGTGACCTCGGCGGGAAAAACGCGAAGTGAACTAAAGATCAATAGTAGTAATGTCTTTGACGATGATAAAAATCGCTATGCATTTAAAAATATGTCTGAATTTTTTCCATCTAAAACCATTTCAATAGGTACTGAAAAAGAGTACATATTTAATAAAGTGTTAATAAACGACATTATTGATAATTTGCCTTTTGAATATACAAACAAAGTAGAAAATAAAAAAACAAAAACCACCATTAAGGATATGTTATATAATACTAGAACAGATGCCTTTATCGTATTAAAAGATGGAAATATTGTTTATGAGCAATATTTTGATGGACAAGATGAAACAACAAGACATCAAATGATGTCAGTCAGTAAATCTTTAACAGGGATGTTAGCCGCATCATTAGTTTCTGAAGGTAAATTAGATCCACAAGCAAAAGTTTTCACTTATATTCCTGATTTAAAAAACTCAGGTTATGGAGATGCTACAGTCCAACAAGTATTAGATATGCTAGTCGAAATTAAATACTCTGAAGATTATGCTGATCCTGAGGCTGAAGTTAATAATTATAAAGCTGCATTAGGTTTTGGTGAATTTAGTGCTAATTATGAAGGTGAAAAAAATATAAAGGGATTTTTGGAAACACTTCAAGGTGTCAGTATCGGTGATAAATTTCAATATGCTACGCCCTCAACGGATGTCATGTGTTGGTTAGTTGAAAGTGCGACAAATACCCCTGTTGAAAAATTAATGTATGATCGAATTTGGTCAAAAATGGGAATGCAAAGAGATTCCTATGTATTAAATGATAATGAAGGAACCCTATCCTGTGGCGGTGGTTTTAATGTCACGGCATTAGACTCAGCTAAAATTGGCGTTATGTTATCAAATAAAGGTCAGTTCAATAATGCTCAAATTTTAACTAAAGAGAGCGTTGAAAATATCATGGCTGGTGGTGATAAAAAAGCCTTTGGTGAATATAGTAAAGGCGAGTTTAGCAGTTATAAAGATCAATTCTGGATTAGGGGTAATAAGAATAAGGCCTTCAGCGCCATTGGTATTCATGGCCAATGGATTTATGTAGATCCAACAGAAAAAGTGGTCATCATAAAGCAATCTAGTTTTTCTATCGCTGACAGTAGTGAAATCGAAAGTTACACGATTGCAGGTTTTAATGCGATTATTAATAAGTTATCTAAATAATAATTAAATAGACAGCAGGCTAAAATCGTAAATTTATTTATTAGCCTGCTGCTTTTATAGAAATGAATAAACTAACACATCATTAAAGACTTTTTTACGAAAGTGCCAGCTGTTTTTGCCTGCGCCAAAAAGATAAAACACGCTTTCCTTTACGCTCTATTAATGGTCCAGTTTTATTGACCCGCTCTTTTTGATTTAAATAACGCATCACAAAATAAGCCACAATTTCGAGAGTAGTACAGATAATAAAGTAAATAAAGGCAACAAATAAAAAGACCTCAATCGGATAAACCATTTCTCGGTTATTGACCTGAGTTGCTAAGAATGAGAGTTCAGCCACCCCCACAATATAGGCCAATGAGGTATCTTTAATTAAGGCAATCCACTGATTGATAAACGAAGGGATCATCATACGCAGTGCTTGAGGTAAAACGATATGCCACAGAACTTGCCAACGATTAAAACCCAGCGACATTCCCGCCTGCCATTGCCCTTGTCCTATCGCTAAAATCCCAGCTTTTACCGCGTGGGCAAGATAAGCCGATGTGATCAACGCCAAAGCACAGACAACGGTAGCAATACCCGGAATATCCGTTCCTAGAACGACAGGTAATAAAAAATAGGTCCAAAAAATCAGCATAATGACTGGTATTGCACGGAAAAAACCCAATATAGCAGCGAATAGGTTCATCCAAAAACCGCGCAACATCGCTAAAGCGACACCCGCTAATGTACCGAGAAAAATAGAAGCCACACCCGCGATTAAGCTAATGACCAAGGTCAATGCCGCCCCTTCTAAAGGACCATCAGGAAATGTTCCCCATAAAAGATAACGCCAGTTATTTTCTATAATAGTGAAATCCATCTCAGGCCCCCTTCTCAAGTTGTCGTTGCTGATGCCATTGGCCCCAAGCTTCCATCACAGCAATAATCGCAATATAGAGCACTGTGGCGATACCAAATGCGGTAAATGTTTTCAGTGACTGGCTTTCAACCTGTCGCGAAATATAAGAGAGTTCCGCAACGCCAATTGCCATGGTAAGTGACGAATTCTTCACAATATTCATATACTGCCCAAGCAATGGCGGTAGTGCGATTTTAACCGCTTGCGGCAAAATCACATGACGCATCGCCTGCCAACCAGTCAGTCCCAGCGCAAAGGCGGCAAATTTTTGCCCCTGACGAACACCGCGAATGCCAGCACGTAGCTCCTCAGCGATAAAAGGTACTGAATAAAATGTCAGCCCAATAAATCCAGCAATAAATTCAAAAGAAGGCCAGGCGATCACTAAACCTAATACCGTGATTTCATGGGGAGTATTTAGCCAGCTTATCATCACAGCAGGTAATATCTCACCCGAGGCAAAGTACCAGAAAAAGAGTTGTATCAATAATGGTGTATTACGAAAAATCGAGGTATAAACCGAAGCTATTGTGCGCACAAGCTGAATTTGACTATCTTTGGCCGCAGCAACTACGAACCCCAAAAAGGTTGCCGCCAAGATGGTACAAATCGAGATACTAAGCGTGAGTAAAAAACCATAGCCGAACCAAGTTAGATACTCGGGAGCAAGAAAATGATCTGACCAGAATGAGCCGATTAAAAAACGTTCAAACATAGCGCTATACCTTTTATAACAACAAACCCCGTAGGCTAATACGGGGTTTGGTCAAACTAAACACCGCTCTACAGCGATTAAGACTGAGGTTGCTGTTGGTCAAGTGGCGCGAATTTAAAGTCCCCACGTGGCTGTGCGGCCTTAGTATCAGGTCCAAACCAGCGCTGATAGATAACTTCTGCTTTTCCACCCTTTTCTAAGTTCAAGAGTGTTTCATTAACCGTTTCAATTAAACGAGTTTCACCTGTTGGTGCCGCCAATGCTTGATATTCACGGGTAATACTAAAGGGTGAGATTTCATAATCTGCTTTGATCTTCTCAGGCAAATTACCCAGTAAACCCACTAATTTGGCATCATCTTGAGTGATAGCTTGAACATTTCCATTACGCAGCGCAGCAAATGCCAGTGGCGTATCATCATAAGAGATGACTTTAGTATCAGGATAACGTTCGCGTAAGGTGACTTCCTGTACCGTGCCCTTATCAGCCCCAATACGTAATGGCGCGATATCAGCTGGCGTTTTTAATACCCCTTTACGGGCAATAAATTTCTGTCCGGTGGCAAAATCAGGAATAGAGAATTCTACTTGTTTAGCGCGTTCAGCGGTAATGGTGAAATTAGCGCCAATAAGGTCAACTTTACCTGACTTTAATAGTGGAATACGGTTGGCTGGATTTGTCGGACGTAACTCTAATTTAACGCCCAAATCATCGGCAATAGCTTGAGCAATATCAACATCATAGCCAGCAAGTTTTTTAGTTTGTGGATCAATAAACCCAAAAGGCGGGTTGCTATCGAAAACAGAAATACGGATTACACCCGCTTGTTTAATATCATCTAATTTATCTGCTTTCGCGACACTGGTAATCAGTGCCAACCCAGCCAGCAGTGCGGTTGTAAGAATACGAGTTTTCATTGAACACCCCTAATGGTAAATTTCTGTAAATCGACGATCACAAGCTATCAACTATCACTTAGAACTTGAAATAATGTTAGATAATATGTTTATACCAAAAAGGAATAAGCAAAACAGCAATGCTGAACTGAGCGATAAAGCTTCAACGCGACGTTAAGATATCTATCACTTATTTTCGATCTTCTATGATTATTATTTGGTAATTAAAAACACTCTCTTTTATTAGTTTGTTAATTTTACACCTCATTAATAAACACCCTTATATACGAATTTTTATTTCAAATAGATCAAATTTAAGATCATTCCTAAATAAATTAAACTAATACCAGAAAACAAAACATTTTCCTATATATCAATTTAATATTAATATAGAGGATATAGTTATATGCAGCTAATAAATAAAATAGTGAATTACACTGCTTTTGTCACTTATCCATACAATTAAAACCAGCATAATGGGAAATACAATCACTTTCATTCTAAAATAAAATTAAAATATTAACATTAAATAAAATACACTTTAATTAATCCTTTATGAAATTGAATTATTTATGATTATTTATAAAAGTAATGTCAGTTTATTAATTTTGTGAAAACCTTATTTACTCCGAATAGATTAATTGTTTATATGGTTATCAGAGGAAAACTGAGCATCATTAATTCACTTTAAATATAGAGGTTACAAATGAATAAATTCAAAACAGCTATTTTAGTTTCATTATCTATCTTTTCACTCTCTACATTCGCCGCAACAGAGTTAACAACTCTAGCGAATTAAATAATTATGCTAAAATAGGAAAAATATCAATATCTGGTCAAAGTTCATTGGAAGATGCAATATCTAAAATTGAACAAGAAGCGAGTCAATTAGGTGCTAAATATTATTATATTAGTGCATTAGATGTACCCGGCGATAATAGCCAATGGAAAGCTAATGCTATTCTGCTTAAATAGTAATGATATAACACCCAACGTATATCACGCTGTATAAATATAATAGGCATGATGAAAGTGCCTATTATATTAACTCATTTAGAGAGGTATCTATGTATTCATTAGAGTTATTAATGGCACGCAATAGAAGCTGGTCTATGGGACAACGCCAGAGTGAACCAAACTATTTTAGTCAATTAGTCAATAAACAAACGCCATATGCTTTTTGGATTGGCTGCTCTGATAGTCGAGTTCCTGTTGAATCTATTGTTCAAGCTCATCCAGGCGAATTATTCGTTTATCGCAATATGGCTAATATTGTTCATGAAGATGACTCTAATTTTATGAGTGCTTTGCAATATGCTCTAGAGCACTTAAAAGTTTCATCTATTATTGTTTGTGGTCATCAAGGGTGTGGCGGTATTAAATATGCCTATGAACAGGCAAAAAAGTTAATAATAGAAAATACAAATATTGCTAAAAATGAAGAGCAAGATTATATAAAAAAACATTTAAAAAAAATCAGTGAAGACATATATAAAAGATTAGATCAAACATTTAAAAACCCCATGAATGAAGAAGATCACAATATTTTCTCGATGAGAAATGTATTGAATCAAATCGAAACATTAAAAAGCTTACCTTTAATTAAGGATAGATTCGAAAAAAATAGTCATTTTTCGCTGTATGGCTGTTTTTATAATTTAGGTAGTGGGCAAATTAAAATTCTTGATAGCGACTCATTTAGTGAGGAGATTCCATGAGTGGAAAATTAGTTAATACTCAATCCATACAGCAGGATTTTAAAGCCAGTATTGTTGTTTTTCTTGTTGCACTACCTTTGTGTCTTGGTATTTCTCAAGCTATCGGTGTCTCTGTATTATCTGGACTATTAAGTGGTATTATTGGTGGATTAATAGTCACTTTTATTAGCCACTCATCGCTATCAATTAGTGGTCCAGCAGCGGGATTAGTCACTATTATCATCGCGGCAATTGCCACACTAGGCAGCTATACAGCAGTATTAACCGCTCTGGTATTAGCAGGTGTTTTTCAAATTATTATGGGATTACTAGGTATAGGCAGATTCTCTAATCTTATACCTGTTAGCGTCATCAGAGGAATGTTAGCTGGTATTGGATTAATTCTGATATTTAATCAATTGCCAATTGCCCTTGGATATATTTCCGGTAACGGGTTATTAGTGGGGATCTCATATGGTTCAAGTTTTATTTCAATATTAAGCCTATTAGTATTAGTTTTATGGGAACAAAAGTTTATTTTACGTCGCTCATTTAATCGAATTCCAGCACCATTGCTTGTCGTTTTTATTGGAATGATTGTCGTATTTATAAGTTCGCTCACGCCTTCACTGACAATTCCATCGAGTCAGTTAATTAATATATCACCATTTAATCTCAATGAAATGCTGACACCTGATTGGTCAGTACTAACACAAGTTTCTACCTATACTATTGCCTTGAGCTTAGCAATTGTTGCCAGCTTAGAGTCGCTACTCAGCTTAGAAGCAACATCAAAAATAGATCCTAAACGGACGCCCGCTGTGCCTGATAGAGAACTTATTGCGCAAGGTGCAGGGAATCTATTATGCGGATTAGTAGGTGGATTGCCCGTAACAGCGGTTATCGTCAGAAGTTCAGCAAATATCTATGCTGGCGCTAAAACTAAATTATCCTCCTATTTGCATAGCGGCTGGTTAGTATTAAGTTTACTTTTTCTCTACCCTTTATTAAATTATATTCCTTTGGCTAGTTTAGCCTCTATTTTATTATATACAGGATATAAATTAGCCTCCCCTCGACTCTTTCGTATCCAATGGAGCCAAGGATTAGATCAATTTATTTCATTTGGATTAACTATCGCAAGTATTATTATTTTTGGTATGCTAGAGGGAATTGTGATTGGCGCTATTATTCAATTAGTCTTAAGTACAATCAAAGCCGAGAAAAATATGTTAAAGCTAAGCCATTACGATGATGTCTATGTATTGAAGTTTAATAAAAATCTAACTTTTTTTAGTAAACCCAATTTAAATAAAATACTTTTAGATATTCCTAATGATACAAAATTACATATCTATATGGATGATTTTTCTTATATCGAGCCCGACTTACATGAATCATTAAAAGAGTTTATTGAATTATCTTCCGCTCATAATATTGAGATAATTATGCATCCAATTCTAAGAAGTCAGTTAAATAATATGCTAACGCCTAGTAGCAATCATTAAATCTATAGATATAAAAAAGCGGAGTTATAAACTCCGCTTTTTTTATTCTTTATTTAGTGAGCATTTTTTCCACTGTGTCACCACCTACATGGCGGAAATCCTGTCCTTTGACATAATAGAAAATAAATTCACAAATATTCTGGCAACGATCACCGATACGCTCAATAGAGCGCGCACAAAATAGCGCAGTTAATACGCTAGGAATAGTACGAGGATCTTCCATCATATAAGTCATCAATTGACGTACAATACCTTCGTACTCTTGATCAATCTTTTCATCTTCTTTATAGATGCGCACCGCTTCATTAATATCCATGCGAGCAAAAGCATCTAATACATCGTGTAGCATCTGAACTGAGTGGCGTCCTAATGATTCTAGACTTACGAGTAATGGCTGATGCTGCTGAGAAAATTTCTCTAGCGCTGTCTGGCATATTTTTTCAGCTACATCACCGATACGTTCTAATTCTGCAATCGTTTTAGAAATAGCCATAATTAGGCGCAAATCACTGGCGGTTGGCTGACGCTTAGCAATGATTTTAACGCAATCTTCATCGATAGCCACTTCCATCATATTAACTTTTTGGTCGTTAGCGATAACTTCACGCGCCAATGCTTCATCTTGATTATGCATTGCGGTGATCGCTTTGGTCAGTTGCTCTTCGACCAATCCGCCCATCGTCATTAACTCAGTGCGAATATGTTCTAGCTCAGCATTAAACTGGCCTGAAATGTGTTTATTGTGATTCAACGTATCCATGGTGTAGCTCCATATCAACCATAACGGCCAGTAATGTAATCTTCTGTCTGCTTCATCGCAGGCGTAGTAAACATCTTGTCAGTATCATTAAACTCAATCAACTCACCCAAGTACATAAATGCCGTATAGTCAGAGCAACGTGCTGCTTGTTGCATATTATGTGTCACTATCACCACGGTATACTCAGATTTTAACTCACTAATTAATTCTTCAATACGCCCCGTTGAAATAGGGTCGAGTGCCGAGCAAGGCTCATCTAATAATAGAACTTCCGGACGAATAGCAATACCACGCGCAATGCAAAGACGCTGTTGCTGTCCACCCGACAAGCTATAACCGCTTTGATGTAGCTTATCTTTGGTCTCGTTCCACAGCGCTGCTTTGGTTAATGCCCATTGCACACGCTCATCCATATCGGCACGAGATAATTTTTCAAATAAGCGCACGCCGAAAGCAATATTATCATAAATAGACATAGGGAAAGGCGTCGGTTTTTGGAACACCATTCCCACTTTTGCTCGTAATAAAGCGATATCTTGCTTATCAGTTAACACATTCTGACCATCTAATAAGATCTGCCCTTCTGCCCGTTGTTCACCATACAGCTCGTACATTTTATTAAAAGTGCGTAAGAGCGTTGATTTACCGCAGCCTGATGGGCCAATAAAGGCAGTAACTTTATTTTTAGCGATATCCAATGAGATATTTTTCAGCGCATGGAATTTTCCATAATAAAAATTCAAGTCACGGACCAGAATTTTGCTGTCTACTGTTTCATTCGCTTTCATCATTATGACTTCTCTCTTTAAAATCGTAATTTTTGGTCCGGCGATTAGTGCTTACTTTTTGCAAACAGTACACGCGCGATAATATTAATTAACAGAACACACAGGGTGATCAATAGTACACCTGCCCAAGCCAGTTCCTGCCACTCAGAGAATGGACTCATTGCAAACTTAAAGATAGTCACAGGTAAGTTGGCAATCGGCTCGCTCATATCGGTACTCCAGAATTGATTGGAGAGCGAAGTGAATAGCAGCGGCGCTGTTTCACCCGCGATACGGGCAATAGCGAGTAAAATTCCGGTGATAATTCCAGACACTGACGCTTTCAGTGTTATGGATAAAATCATTTTCCATTTAGGCGTACCTAGTGCATAAGCGGCTTCACGCAAGCTATCGGGCACTAATTTCAGCATATTTTCTGTGGTACGGATAACAATCGGAATTTGTAATAATGCCAGTGCAATCACACCCGCCCAACCGGAGAACTGCTGAACTTGAGCCACCACAATGGTATAAACAAAGAGTCCAACCACAATCGATGGGGCAGAAAGTAAAATATCATTGATAAATCGCGTAGTTTCGGCCAACCATGACTTACGGCCATACTCCGCCAAATAGATACCAGCGAAAATACCGAGCGGCGTACCAAATAGAGTTGCCCAGAAAATCAAGAGTCCACTACCCACAATGGCGTTAGCCAATCCCCCGCCTTCCGTATTAGGTGGCGGCGTCATTTCAGTGAATAGGTTCAAGGACATACCGTCGATCCCTTTGGTCACTGTCGAAAACAGTATCCAAACCAACCAAAATAGACCAAATGCCATGGCCAGCATGGAGATCACTAGCGCTAATCGATTTTTTTGTCTGCGCCACGCTTGGCGGCGAGTACGTTCTTTTTCATTGATGCTACTGAATTGTTGAGATAGCGACATACTAGCGGCCCTCATTCTTAGCGAGACGCATCACCATCAATTTAGACAGTGAGAGAACAATAAAGGTGATAACAAACAGGATCAGACCTAATTCCATTAATGCGGCAGTATGTAATCCACTTTCAGCTTCGGCAAATTCGTTTGCCAGCGCGGAAGTAATACTGTTGCCCGGCATAAACAGTGAAACACTATCCAGCTGATAGGTATTTCCGATCACAAAAGTCACTGCCATAGTTTCACCTAGGGCGCGTCCTAATCCTAACATCACGCCGCCAATCACCCCATTGCGGGTATAAGGCAAAACAATATTCCAAATCACTTCCCAAGTCGTACAACCAATACCGTATGCAGACTCTTTCATCATCACTGGCGTTTGTTCAAACACATCACGCATAACAGAGGCGATATAAGGGATGATCATAATCGCAAGGATAATACCCGCAGCTAAAATACCGATACCAAAAGCCGGCCCTGAAAACAGCTCCCCGACAATCGGGATATTGGACATAATATTGCCCACAGGCTCTTGGAAATATTCGGCAAATAAAGGCGCAAACACAAATAATCCCCACATACCGTAAACGATACTAGGAATGGCGGCTAATAATTCAATCGCAATACCTAAAGGTCGCTTCAACCAGCTTGGGGCTAACTCAGTTAAAAACAGAGCAATACCGAAGCTCACTGGAACAGCGATAATTAGCGCGATAATTGACGTCACTATGGTGCCATAAATAGGAACGAGTGCGCCAAATTGCTCAGCGGGTGCATCCCACTCTTTGGTCCATAAAAAGGCAAAACCGAACTTTTGAATGCTCGGCCATGAGGCAATAAGTAAGGAGATAATGATGCCACCTAGCATCAGTAGCGTGATAATTGCCGCGAGTTTAACTATTGCGCCAAAAATTACATCGCCTCTTTTACTGGGTGCTCTAAATGCCGTTATCTTTTCGGCCATGCGTCTATTCTCATATAAGTTATTCTCCCTCAGTGAGGGAGAATGTCATGACTAACTTCAAGGAGATCCGACTTTTCCTAAATCCTGATCCCCCATTGTCCAACCCGGACTCAATAAGGTTTCAATCAGAACAGTGGATTACCTTGGCTATCTTTCACATTGGTTTTCCATGCAGCACGAACTGCGGTCACCACTTCAGCGGGTAGAACAGCATAATCTAATGCTTCTGCTTGTACGCCACCTTTTTCATAGGCCCAGTTGAAGAAACCGAGTACCGCTTTACCTTTTTCCGCATCTGCCACTTGGCTAGGGATTAAAATAAAGGTTGTTGAGGTAATTGGCCAAGCATTTTCGCCAGCACGGTTAGTTAAATCTTGAGCGAATGATTGCGACCAATCAACTTTCTTCGCTGCGGCACTAAAGCTTTCGCCTGTTGGTGCAACGGCTTTACCATCAGCAGAGATTAGTTTGGTGTAGGCTAAATTATTTTGCTTAGCGTAAGCATATTCAACATAACCGATTGAACCCGGTAAACGCTGTACAAATGCCGCTACACCGTCGTTACCTTTACCGCCAACACCCAATGGCCAGTTAACGGTTGAACCAGCACCAATTTTACTTTGCCAATCTGGGCTTACTTTTGCGAGATAGCTGGTAAATACAAATGAGGTTCCTGAACCATCAGAGCGACGGACAACAGCAATATTTTGATCCGGCAGAGAAACGCCTGGGTTTAATTTAACAATCGCAGGGTCGTTCCATTTTTTGATGGTACCCAAATAGATATCACCCAGTGTTTTGCCATCGAGAGTCAGCTCACCAGAAGTAATGCCTTTCACATTGACTGCCAGTACCACACCGCCAATCACCGTAGGAAATTGGAATAAACCATCTGCTTTTAATTTTTCATCGGTTAATGGTGCATCTGAAGCACCAAAATCAACGGTTTTTGCATTAATCTGTTTTACACCACCAGAAGAACCAATCCCCTGATAATTCACTTTGCTGCCAGTTTCTTTTTGATAAGAATCTGCCCATTTTGCATAAATTGGGGCAGGGAATGTCGCGCCTGCTCCTGTCAAACTGGTAGCGGCGGCTAAAGAAGACATTGCTGTCATGGAAAGAGTCGCTGCCATTACGCTTGCTACAGTAGTACGCATCATATTCATAATTGCTCCTGATGGAATGCAGATAAACAGTTTAATATGTAATCTTCGAGTAGATGTCACGATAGGCAAAATAGGACAAATTGATGACAACAATATGTCTTATTTATGACAGTTTTATGACAGGATGCAAAAGTGAGGTTTAATGTGATAGATGACACTGGGATGGTATTAGATAAAAATGATACTTATTAGGGAGGTAGATAAAATTTACTAGTATTCTTCCGATAAAAATAAAAACTGTCATAAAAAAGAGTAATGAAATTAAAAATTAATCTTCTTCAGTCAGCGGCAAAGTGGCTCGGATAGATAATCCACCCTGCTCACTCTTTTTCACTTCAATATGCCCTTCATGAGCATCAATGATACGGCGGATAATAGCTAAACCCAGTCCAGTTCCTTTATTACTCCGAGCCTTTTCACCTTGCACAAAGGGTTGAAATAGTCGCTGAATATCTTCTTCTTTGATACCCACGCCATTGTCATCCACTTGGAACCAAGCAAATTCATCGTTTTTACCACTACTCACTTGAATCCAACCATTGCCATAACGATGTGCATTAACGATCATATTCGTCACTGCGCGTTTAATGGTCAGCGGATTGGCATTAACTGTGATTTCACCCGGCATTAGTGCAATTTCGATCGGTCCAGCTACATTACTTTCGGCCACCACAGCCTCATTAAGGATGCTATTAAGGTCGCAAAACTCCATAGTCATCTCTTGGCCTGTACGTAAATAGTCCATAAATTGACCAATAATCGCATCGCACTCTTCAATATCTTTATTAATAGATTCGGCTAAATAACCATCTTCTTGCCCCATCATTTCGGTAGCTAGACGAATACGAGTAAGAGGTGTTCGAAGATCATGACTGACCCCTGCCATCAGAATGGTTCTATCATTCTCTAAGGTTTTAATATCTGCTGTCATATGATTAAAAGAGCGAATAACAGCGCGAACTTCCACTGCCCCCTCCTCTTTCATTGGCGGTAGCATAATGCCTTTACCTATCTGATTGGCATGATACTCCAGATCCAATAAGGGACGATTTTGATAGCGGATATAGAGCCATACACCAGCGAAAATGGAGAGAAATATTCCCATGGTGTAGCGGAAAACCTGTGAAAATTGGTTCTGCCCAATTTCAGTTAGCGGAACCCTAACCCAAACATCGGGCGCTAAATAGGAGGTTAGCCATAAAATAGGGTACTCTCGACCAATTTCGAGGCGGACATCAGCTGTTCCGCCAAGATATTCGGACATTTGTTCACTGAGGAAATCATAGTGCTTAGCCCAATTTAGTCCTTCATCCATTGCGGCTGACTGTGCATAAAAAGTGATCCCCAGTTCATTATAAATTTTCTTGCGTAAAGCGGGTGAGACTCTGACCGTCGTTCCATCCTGAAGTACCATTTTTTCCGTCATTAGCGTGCGAACCTCATAGGCCAGCACTTTATTAAACTGTTGCAAACTCGGCATTACAACAAAATTTAATACAACTAAATAACTGGTAGCGAGGCTAGCAAATAGTAATGCCACCATTAAAAACAGTGAACGGGAAAGAGTACTTCGACGTGAGAATCTCAGTCGCTTCATGCTTTGCTGCCATCCGGTACAAATACGTACCCCAGACCCCAAACGGTCTGAATATAGCGAGGATGAGTTGGATCTTCTTCGACCATGCGGCGTAAACGTGAGATTTGAACGTCAATTGAACGTTCCATCGCACTATATTCACGGCCACGAGCCAAGCTCATCAGTTTGTCTCTTGAGAGTGGTTCACGAGGATGTGAAACTAATACTTTAAGCACTGCGAATTCACCGCTGGTTAAAGGCATATTTTCATCACCTTGGAACATCTCTCTGGTACCCAAATTAAGTTTGAATTTACCAAAAGTGATCACTGCATCGTCTTGCGATGGTGCGCCCGGAAGCTCATTTGCCTGACGACGCAGAACTGCACGGATACGCGCTAACAGCTCACGTGGATTAAATGGCTTAGGTATATAATCATCGGCGCCAATTTCTAGTCCAACAATACGGTCAACTTCCTCTCCCTTTGCTGTTACCATAATAATTGGGATTGGATTATTTTGACTTCTCAAGCGACGACAAATAGATAGACCATCTTCACCAGGTAACATCAAATCAAGGACGATTAAATGAATCGACTCTCTGGTTAAAATACGATCCATTTGTTCTGCGTTGGCTGCGCTACGAACTTGAAATCCTTGTTCTGTTAGGTAACGTTCAAGCAATGCTCGTAGTCGCATATCATCGTCAACGACAAGAACTTTATAGCTTTCTTGCATTTTGTAGTCCTCAAAATGTTCTAATTTTGTTTAATTTATCATTTTCAAAAAGAATAAATCAAAACATATCTAGTTATACTACCAATTTATAAGCAGATTAAACATGCTCTACCGTTTAATTTAAGCCTTGGAGTTTAAAAGGATTGATAGCTAATTGCTAAAACCCAGTAAGTAACTAGTCCGCCTGGGGTACTTACACTAACCTCATCATCGACTTGTTTACCCAATAATGCCCGAGCAACCGGTGAATCAATTGAAATCCAGTACTTAGATGGCTCAAACTCATCTGGGCCGACTAAACGGTAGATTTTTATTGATTCATCTTCAGCTTCGAGTTTTACCCAAGCACCAAAAAATATTTTGCCTTCTTGGCGCGGGTCAGGTTCAACAATTTTTAACTGCTCTAACCGTTTGGTTAGATATCGTACGCGTCGGTCAATCTCTCTAAGGCGCTTTTTACCATAAATATATTCTGCGTTTTCTGAACGATCGCCCATTGCAGCGGCCTCAGAAACTGCCTGAGTCACGCGTGGTCGCTCATCTTTCCACAGATATTTAAGCTCTTTATCAAGTGCATCCCAACCGTCACGGGTAATATAATGACTTTTTGCCATAATCTTTAACTACGTCAGTTCCTATAAGCTAACTATATATTAGATAAAATTTTGTCTATAGCTTTATATCACTAGATATACGAATAGTGACTAGATATTCGATTCATCACCAAGTATAACGGTGTTGTAAATTTTAACCTTCTTCAATTGAGCAGGTATTAAAGAAAACAATGACGAATGACAATCTGAGCCGAATTATTGCAGCTGAACTGCAAGCCCAGCCGAAACAAGTAATTTCCGCGATCACACTGCTTGACGAAGGAAATACCGTCCCTTTTATTGCCCGTTACCGTAAAGAAGTAACGGGCGGACTTGATGATACCCAATTACGCCAGCTAGAAAGCCGCCTCAGCTATCTAAGAGAGATCAATGAGCGTAAACAGACCATCCTGAAGTCGATCGATGAACAAGGTAAGCTCACGCCAGAACTAAGTCAGGCGATTAATGACACCTTGAATAAAACTGAACTTGAAGATCTTTATCTGCCTTATAAACCTAAACGTCGTACTCGTGGGCAGATCGCTATCGAAGCGGGCCTTGAGCCACTAGCTGATAGTTTATGGCAAAATCCACAACAAGTTCCTGAAGTTGCGGCAGAAAGCTATATCAATGCTGAAGCAGGTATGACAGAAATTAAAGCTATTCTCGATGGCGCACGTTATATCCTAATGGAGCGTTTCGCTGAAGATGCAGCGCTATTAGCTAAAGTTCGTGCTTATTTATCGAAAAATGCCGAACTAGTCGCCAAAGTTATTGAAGGGAAAGAGCAAGAAGGCGCTAAATTTAGTGATTATTTTGATCACCATGAAGCCGTTGCTAATGTCCCATCGCACCGCGCATTAGCTATGTTTAGAGGGCGTAACGAAGGGATCTTACAACTATCATTAAATCCAGATCCTCAGTTTGATGAGCCACCTAAAGAGAGCTATGGTGAAGAGATTATCACCCAGCATCTAGCAATTCGATTCAATGATGCACCGGCCGATCGCTGGCGCAAAGCGGTAATTAACTGGACTTGGCGCATTAAAGTCCTACTGCACATTGAAACGGAAATCATGAGTACGCTGCGTGAGAAAGCCGAAGAAGAAGCGATTAATGTCTTTGCGCGCAATATGCAGGATCTATTAATGGCGGCTCCAGCAGGCATGCGCGCCACTATGGGATTAGATCCGGGTCTGCGTACTGGGGTGAAGGTCGCCGTAGTTGATGCCACCGGAAAATTGATTGCGACTGATACTATCTATCCTCACACAGGCCAAGCAGCGAAATCAGCGACCATTGTGGCAGCCCTGTGTCAAAAACATCAGGTTGAGCTGGTGGCTATCGGTAACGGCACCGCCTCCCGTGAAACAGAACGCTTTTTTGCTGAAGTGCAAACTCAGTTCCCTAAAGTCACAGCACAAAAAGTTATCGTCAGCGAAGCAGGCGCCTCTGTCTATTCTGCTTCTGAACTCGCTGCCCTTGAGTTTCCTGATTTAGACGTATCAATACGTGGCGCAGTCTCTATCGCTCGTCGTCTGCAAGATCCTCTGGCCGAATTAGTTAAAATTGATCCTAAATCTATTGGTGTTGGCCAATATCAACATGATGTAAGCCAAACCTTGCTGGCGCGCAAACTTGATGCCGTCGTTGAGGATTGTGTTAATGCCGTGGGTGTTGATTTAAATACCGCTTCTGTCGCCTTATTAAATCGCGTAGCTGGGCTGACAAAAATGATCGCCCAGAATATTGTTAACTGGCGCGATGAGCACGGACAATTCAATAATCGCCAGCAGCTATTAAAAGTGGCGCGTTTAGGCCCTAAAGCCTTTGAACAGTGTGCGGGATTCTTGCGTATCAGCAATGGCGATAACCCACTAGACGCTTCAACGGTTCACCCAGAAACCTATCCGGTGGTCGAAAAAATTCTCTCTGTCGTCAGACAACCGCTAAAAGATATTATGGGTAATGCGGAAGCACTGCGTGGCTTAAAAGCCGATAATTTCACCACAGAGCAGTTTGGTGTACCGACAGTAACTGATATTCTAAAAGAGCTAGAAAAACCTGGACGCGACCCACGCCCTGAATTTAAAACAGCCACATTTGCGGAAGGTATTGAGACACTTAATGATCTGCAAATCGGTATGATTTTAGAAGGCAGTGTAACCAACGTGACTAATTTTGGTGCTTTTGTCGATATCGGCGTTCATCAAGATGGTTTAGTTCATATCTCTTCTCTGTCTAACCGCTTTGTCGAAGACCCCCATACCATTGTTAAAGCGGGTGATATCGTCAAAGTTAAGGTGATGGAAGTCGATATTAATCGTAAGCGAATTGCTTTAACTATGCGTTTGGATGAACAACCGGGCGAGGGATCATCCCCTTCTCGTCGTGCACCAGCAGCGACACAAGAGCGCAGTTCTGGCCCTAGTCGTCAAACGCAAAATAATAATCGTAATAATAACCCAAGAAATAACCGTAGCCAAAGTCAGGATACTGCGGGCAATAGTGCCATGAGTGATGCTCTTGCGGCCGCATTAGGTAAAAAACGTTAATAAAAAACCTTAATCCCTTGCCCGCAATAATCCATTACGGGCAAGGGTATAAAAAGTTATTTAATTGATAAATAATCAATATAATTAGTTGGTTATCTTAAAACCCCTCTCTCGACACACTATTTCTAATTCCACTTGTTCGCGTATAAAACAAACGTAAATTTACCTGCCGTTGATCCAAATCAAGTCATTTCGCTGGGAATAGGGCTAAATAATAACTATGGTCTTTGATTATGATTCTTATTTTTAATTAGATTAGTCTTCACAAGCGGAGATTTAAGCTTGTGAATTCGTTATTTTATACAATAATAATTTTAATGATTATTATTCACCTATATTATCGGACGGTTTTATGTCTCTTCTTCCGAACCATAGTTATAAAATTGTGGGATTTTCCGCCCAAATTAGCCCCGCCTATCGGCAAAAGCTGTTATCCCTTGGTATGTTGCCCGGATCTATCTTTAAAGTGATCCGATTGGCTCCATTAGGTGACCCGATCCAGATAGAAACGCGCAGAGTGAACCTCATTTTACGTCGAAAAGATTTAGAACTACTCAATCTAGATGAAGCGCTAATATCACAGTAAGTTACGTGGCTTATTAGATAGAGATTTAATAAAAACTCATTTTTACTCACTGGCGTACATTATGAAACCATTGACTATCGGCCTAATCGGTAACCCAAATTCAGGCAAAACCACCCTTTTTAATCAATTAACAGGCTCTCGCCAACGAGTCGGTAACTGGGCTGGCGTCACCGTAGAGCGTAAAGTCGGCCGTTTTAATACTAAGAGTCACAATATCGAGTTAGTAGATCTGCCGGGAACTTACTCCTTAACCACTATCTCAGAACAGACTTCCCTTGATGAACAAATTGCCTGCTATTTTATTCTTAGCGGCGAAGCAGACATGTTGATCAATGTGGTTGATGCCTCTAATTTAGAGCGTAATCTCTATCTCACATTACAGTTAATTGAATTAGGTGTTCCCTGTATTATTGCCCTCAATATGTTAGATATCGCTGAAAACCAACAGATAGATATCGATATTGACCAATTACAGAAACAACTTGGCTGCCCTGTGGTTCCCTTGGTTTCAACCAAAGCAACGGGGATTGATAAACTGAAAGCCGTTATCGATGATTATCCCGTTATCGAAACCAGTGCGTTAGTACAGTACCCACCAGCTCTGCTGCAAGAAATTGAAGCCCTATCTAATCAAATATCTCATGATAATTTTAGCCAGCAGCAGCGCCGCTGGTTAGCCTCACAAATGCTTGAAGGTGATATATTCAGTCAGCAACGTGGACATATCTCCCCTGAATCACTGGCTCAGTCTCGTAAGCGCTTACAAGATCATCAACAAGAAGAGCCAGAACTGGTGATTGCAGATGCTCGCTATCAAGCGATTGCCTCTATTTGCGATAAATCGATTACGAGCATATCCAATGGGCCCAACAAACTGACTCAAGCGATTGATAATATCGTGCTCAATCGCTGGCTCGGTGTCCCTATCTTCCTGTTTATTATGTATCTGATGTTCGTTTTAGCTATTAATATCGGTGGAGCGCTACAACCTTTATTTGAGGGAGGCTCAGCCGCTATCTTTATTAATGGTATTCAATGGATTGGCTATACCTTTGATTTCCCTGTTTGGTTAACGGTATTTTTAGCCCAAGGGGTCGGTGGTGGTATCAATACCGTCTTACCTCTAGTTCCCCAGATCGGTATGATGTATCTGTTCTTATCTGTACTTGAAGACTCGGGTTATATGGCCAGAGCCGCCTTTGTTATGGATAGATTGATGCAGGCATTAGGTCTACCGGGCAAATCCTTCGTTCCCTTGATTGTTGGCTTTGGTTGTAATGTCCCTTCCATTATGGGTGCAAGAACACTGGATGCACCACGCGAAAGATTAATCACTGTGCTAATGGCACCCTTTATGTCTTGTGGCGCACGTCTAGCGATCTTTGCCGTCTTTGCTGCCGCATTTTTTGGCAAAAATGGCGCTAGTGTGGTCTTCTCTCTCTATCTTTTGGGTATTATTGTCGCGATTTTGACCGGGTTATTACTCAAACACACCATTATGCGCGGAGAAGCTTCGCCTTTCGTAATGGAGTTACCGGTTTATCATGTCCCTCATCTGAAAACCTTATTACTACAAACTTGGCAGCGTTTGAAGGGATTTCTACTTAGAGCGGGTAAAGTCATTATAATCGCCAGTATGTTTATTGGTGCGCTGAATAGCTTCTCCTTCTCGGGTAAAACCGTTGATAATATTAATGATTCCGCCCTCGCCTCTATGAGTAAAGTGATCACTCCAGTTCTACAACCTATTGGGATTCAAAATGATAATTGGCAGGCAACGGTTGGACTGATCACCGGCGCTATGGCTAAAGAGGTAGTGGTAGGGACATTAAATACCCTCTACACTGCTGAAAGCATTATTAATGAACCCTTTGATCCTGAAACTTTTGATCTAATGGGCGAATTAGGTGATGCAGTTGGCGAAACTTGGGGTAGTCTGAAAGAGACCTTTACTCTGAGCGCCCTGTCGAATCCTATCGAGGCCAGTAAAGGTGACGGAGAAATGGACTCTGGCTCAATGGGCACCATGGCCACTAAATTTGGCTCTGGTATTGCTGCATACAGTTATCTGATCTTTGTTCTGCTCTATGTGCCTTGTGTTTCTGTGATGGGAGCCATTGCGCGCGAAACGTCACGGGGTTGGATGTCCTTCTCCATCTTATGGGGACTCAATGTGGCTTATAGTATTTCGGCCATATTCTATCAAACCGCAACTTTCAGTGAGCATCCACAAAGTAGCCTAGTGACGATTCTGGCGGTAATACTTGTCAATCTAGTGATATTTATCGGATTACGCCGCTCACGCAACCGCATTACTTTGAAACTCGGTGATCCCTCTTCAGCCAAAAATGGTTGTAATGGGTGCGCCAAAAATGAATGTCATTAAAGGTGAATGATGGCCAGTCTACTTCAAATACGCGATTTGGTGGCCTTACACGGACAAGCTGATATCCGCTTTATTAGCCACCAGTTATCCATGCCTGTTCCTTTGGTTCAGGCCATGCTAGAGCAGCTGGTGGCTATGGGTAAAGTGGAAAAGATAGATATCTCAAAATGTTTGACCAGCAGCGGCTGCCGCTCCTGCCCTGAAGGACAAAAGTGCGCTAACGATATTTATCAACTGCGTCAATAATCAGAAAGCCGATCACATAGTTAACTTTTGAAGTGACCCCCAATAGTTGGACAACCAATTATTGGGGGTCTTTTTATTCAATATCCACCTTGATTGAATATAAGCGTGCTTATACGTACGCTATATAACTATTACAAAAATATATAAATATCACTTTTTTAGACATAACGGATTCTTTTCTCGATAAGGGCATTCGGATGTTAGTGACTATGTCGGATAAAGAAATTAAGCAGGAGCAATATTATTCAAGCGGTTTCTGAAAAACGATTAAGATGACGCAATGCCGCCGCTCAGTCCAATTTGACCGAGCGGCAAAGCAAACGAGACAAAAGCCAGAAAATGACGAGGAGAAAAGCTCAAGCAAAGGTTCAAGGATAGCTAATAACTATCAACCCGGTTTTTAGCTAATCCAGAGGAATTTAGAGCCAGTTTAAGAAGGTAACCAGTCTATTCCCACTAATTAATTTTTATTTTGGAGAATTAGGTGGCATTTTAAACTTGCAGTAACAAAAAAATGGTTATGATAATATTTATTTATCGTTGCTTGATTCTGATATTTCGATCAG
The DNA here is from genome assembly GCA_963519845.1 of uncultured Moellerella sp. Classification (GTDB taxonomy): domain Bacteria; phylum Pseudomonadota; class Gammaproteobacteria; order Enterobacterales; family Enterobacteriaceae; genus Moellerella. The sequence continues at coordinate 86,120 of CAUQNX010000015.1, forward strand.
TTTTTTGTATTCAGGCCTAACTTCGCCATAAACAATGTCACCATTAGGATAAGTCATAAACGGTCTATTATCATTTTGTCTTCCAGTCCAAATTGAAAGCATATTCTCTTTATAAACGATATTTAGGTTGATGCTATTCGACATACTAACTTTATATGTTAATGGGTCACTTTTACCAATTAGGGATGATTCAAAAATATTACCACCCATAAAATCTTTACTTAAAAGAGGAAAAAAAATTAATGTTTCATTGATATTTCCTGTCTTTTTTTCGAAGCCCCCATCAAAAACTTGAGGGGCATTATTATCAACCACAAAGGTGGCTTCCACGCCAAAGTTTTCAGTAATTAAAGGATCTATCTTAGACGGATCTTTGAGTTTCACTTCAAATGTTATATTACTGAGTTTCCAATCGCATTTACCTCCACCCTCTTTGGGGATATTGGCTTCAGATTGGTTTGATTGTCCGATTGATAGAGGATAGTTCGCCCGATGAACTTCGGGGATGATATACACTTTTCCATTCGAATTTCGGCGCTCTTTGCGACAAATTTCAGAACGATAGGTGGCTGAAATGGGTAATGCCGCTAATTCGGCGGGTATTGTTGCACTGAAATGCAGGCTTTCGCTATTCACTGCTGGTGAGAATGAGCTACCCTGTGCGCACCCTTGTAAAAAAAAGATACTGAGTAGAGAGGCGAGCACGGTGTTAAGAGACGGAAATTTCATGGATATTCTCCTCCTTATAACGTAGAGCCGGTGCTTTATCACATAATTTCCCTATGACAGCGTAGCGATAGCAGTTGGATCCTGCTTGGGGCCTGACGATAGAATGCGCTTGCAAAATATTTATTTACCGTTGCTTGATTCTGATATTTCGATAAGTTTGTTGTATTGAGGTTTTGTATTCCCATTATAAATCACGGTTCCGTCAGGGTAGCTCATTGATGTATCGCCATCTTGGCTTTTCCTTCCTTGCCAATGAGTTAAAAAATTTTTTTTATATAAAATAGTTAGGTTAATTTTTTTACTGTTATATATTTTGTATGTGATGACATCATATTTGCCTATCAACCAAAAATTTTTTACGTGCTCACCCAAAAAACGTTCACTAATCAAAGGAAATAATACTAAGGTTTCATTTAAATCTCCTGATTTTTTTTCATAACCACCATCAAAGGTAGCGGGAGCATTATTATCAAATACAAAAGTGGCTTCTGCACCAAAATTTTTTGTAATTAATGGATCGATTTTCGCCGGATCTTTCAGTTTTACTTCAAATTTAATATTACTGAGTTTCCAATCGCATTTACCTCCACCTTCTTTGGGGATATTGGCTTCAGATTGGTTTGATTGCCCGATTGATAGAGGATAGTTCGCCCGATGAACTCCGGGGATGGTATACACTTTTCCATTCGAATTTCGGCGCTCTTTGCGACAAATTTCAGAACGATAGGTAGCTGAAATGGGTAAGGCTTCCAACTCGGTTGGAATACTTGCACTGAAATGAATGCTTTCACCATTCACTGGCGGTGAAAAGACCTCACTTTGTGCGCATCCTGACAAAAAAAACAGGCTGAGTAGTGATGCTAGTGCAGATTTAGGACACGGAAATTTCATTGATACTCTCCTTGTAGCGTAGAAGTGCGCGCTTTAATGATTCATTTTGATTCACATTTTGCGCCAAATTGTTGTGCAATTTATTTTCGAGTTCTATAAAGGTGGCATTTCGGGTGGCATTCAGTTTGTAGGCATCATCATGATGGATTAATCCACTAAATCGTTGTCTTGATGTGACTAATGTGGGTGTTTTTGTGGGGGCTAATACACTGAGTAATTGGTTGCTGATAATCGCTTGATACTTACTGCCCATAAAGTGGTCTGTTGCCATCGTCATAATCGTATCTAATGTCGGGTTATTCCATTGGGGGAAAATTTCATTGATGATAGACATATCCCCTTTGATTGATTGCACATAGGCCTGTTGTTCTTTTTTCAGTTCCTTATCTAACGCGTTAGCGAGACTCGGCACTAAATAAAATTTATAATTCCCATTCATTCGCCAGCGAGCACGTACTGTTCCCGACCCTTTTCCTGCTGGATGATTTGGATCCTCACCAATTTGTCTGGCTTCAAAGAAGCTGACGGTATTGCCGTGGTGATAATAGACTTCGCCTATATCAGGAAAGGCTTTTTGTAGTGGAATAGTGGGCAAGGTCGCCAGCGTCCAGCTAAATCCCAAAATAGTGCCGAGTAACCCATAGATTTCAAATAACCAGTTATCCATATTGGTATCAAAGGGAACGCTGGTAACCGTATCGGCATCATTGACGTGACGGAAATGCATGAGCGAGGATAAGGCTTTAACTCCACTCCCCGTAAAAACACGCGGGCTACCATAGGTGTATAAGAGTGGATTATTATTCCTTAATTCGGTGGCGTGCAATAACGCAAGGGCTCCTCCTAAACTATGACCACAGATATATAATTTTTTGATTTTAGAATCTGATTTTTGTTTAATATCTGTAGTTTTTGCACTGAAATATTTTTCAATACACTGATAAGCCTCTAAAAACCCCTTATGTACTTTGGCATTGTCGGCAGAAATAATATTTTTCGGGCAAGGGATCGGCAGATAGGTTCCATCAGTAAGCGCATCTCTGGCACTGGCGGTTCCACGCCATGCGGCAATAATCTGTGTGTCGTTTTCCACAAAAAACATTTGGGTGTCATGTTCAAATCTTTCGGGCGCGTCGACTTGAGCAATATCTAAGAAAATGGCAGGGCGATAGCGTTCATTAAACGGGACATCGGTGACAATCGCGGGGTAAACCGAAGCGTCATTAATCACCGGAGCTTTCGATAAGTCGAAACACTGTTGATAGAAAAATGAGGTGGTGGTGCCGGATGTCCGGATAAATTCACGCATATCCTCGATTTCGTCAGGGTCAATCATCATCTCATCTTTATAAACAAGTAGAGACATCAATCCTAAATTATACGCATTGATCATATCGTAATCAGGTGTGTGGTTGAGGACTAAAGACCATGCTCTAAAGGGGCAGACTTCAATCACATTACACTGATTAAAATGCTCACTGCTAAACGCTAATCCGTTAAATTCATCGTCTTTCGGGAAGTGATAATAAGGTAGCCCAAATTTAGCCTGATCCCATTGCGCGATATTCGGCGCTTTATCGCACAACTCTCCGATAACAGCATAACGATAGTGATAGCCGTTGGATTCTGCTTGAGGTTTGACGATGGAATGGGCTTCTTCCCGTAATGCTCGCAAGGGGCGTTTTTCCATTTCATCCGTGAGTATTTGGGCTGATAGCGTTAATGTTGTGCTTGTTCGTGGTAAATGATCTTCCCGAAAGTAACCGTTAGCATCCGTTTGCCCTTCTTTAATGACGTCACTCCCTACTGTTAAAATGTAAGGCATTTTAACTAACGGCACACCAAACTCATCCAAAAGAATACATTCAATCCAATGTGTTAATTCAGTACTCTCTTCATCGTTTGAGGTGTTGTTTTGATATTCAGAATAAGGTAAAGACTCATTGTTTGTAAACGGGGCGTAACTATCATTAATAGAAGGGATAAAGCGAGATTTGCAAGGACAAGAGCTAATGCTCTCTAATGTACCAGCTTGCTTTCTATCTTCAAGCCATGTGCTGTTCACACCACCGATAATCTGATAAGCACCAGAATGCTTACCGCAGCTGACTATGTCCCCCTCTCGAGCACCCGCAACACCATACCATTGCATGGTGTTATCACCCGTTAAAATCTGTCCGCCACATGTTGTTTTATCGCCAACCCTTAAAAAGTATCCGAGAGCCATAAATCTACCTTAAGCTATCTGTTTTTTGCATTAAAAATTTAGCTTAAGACTAACATAATGAAGGTTGATATTATATTTTTTATAATTCCACTAGCCTATTGCATTAGACCACTCGGTCTACTATAGTTATTGTCATGAACAGACATCCTGAACTTGATACACGTGAACATCTCCTAGCTACTGGTGAGCAACTTTGCCTCCAGCGGGGCTTTACTGCCATGGGATTAAGCGAGCTCTTACGGGTTGCTAAAGTGCCGAAGGGCTCTTTTTACCACTATTTTCGCTCTAAGGAAGATTTTGGTGTTGTCTTGTTAGAGCAGCATTATCAACAATATACTCGTCAGCTGACTGCACGTTTTTCTCAGCCAGTTGGTAATTATCGCGATAAATTAATCGCTTATTATCAAGATTCACTCACCCTGTTTTGTCAGCAAGGTCAGATCACTGGCTGTTTGACGGTTAAATTATCGGCGGAAGTATGTGATCTTTCCGAAGATATGCGCACCACTATTGATAAAGGCACAACTGAAATTATTGCCATTCTGGCTGATGCTCTGGAAAAAGCTAGAGATGAACAGAGTGTGATCTTTGAAGGTGATCCCCTGTCACGAGCTCAGATTTTTTATACCTTATGGTTGGGCGCCAATCTACATGCAAAAGTTTCACGCAGCGCGACACCATTAGAGAATGCATTGTCTCATGTATCATCACTTTTAATAATTCCCGCCTAATAGAGGCGTTTTTATTTCATCAATTACTAGACGACCGGTCTATTAAGGTATTTTATGTCTTCAAATATTCTATTTTCACCATTAAAAGTTGGCGCTATCACACTTGCTAATCGTGTATTTATGGCACCATTAACTCGTTTGCGTAGTATTGAGCCGGGTGATATCCCTACGCCATTAATGACTGAATACTATCGTCAAAGAGCCAGCTCAGGTCTGATTATTTCAGAAGCAACACAAATTTCAGCCCAATCAAAAGGCTATGCTGGCGCGCCGGGTTTGCACTCAAGTGAGCAAATCGAAGCCTGGAAAAAGATCACTGCTGCGGTTCATGCTGAGAAGGGTCATATCGCCGTTCAGCTATGGCATACAGGACGAATCTCCCATGATAGCTTACAACCTAATGGGCTAGCGCCTGTCGCTCCGTCTGCAATTCGTGCTGAAGATACTCGCACTTCACTGCGTGATGAACAGGGGCTGCCAATTCGCGTTGATACATCAACCCCGCGCGCGCTAGAAACCGCAGAAATTGCGGGTATTGTAGAAGATTTTCGTCAAGCCGCCGCCAATGCACGCGATGCAGGATTCGATTATCTTGAACTCCATTCGGCCCATGGTTATCTGCTACATCAGTTTTTATCACCATCATCGAACCAACGTACCGATCAATACGGCGGCAGTATTGAAAATCGTACCCGTTTAGCTCTTGAAGTGGTTGATGCCGTAAGCAAAGAGTGGCATGCCGATAATATCGGTATCCGTATTTCACCTATTGGTCCCTTTAATGGTGTGGATAATGGCGATGAAGAACAAGAAGCCGCACTCTATTTTATTGAGCAATTAAATCAACGCAAACTGGCTTATTTGCATATTTCAGAACCAGATTGGGCAGGCGGAAAACCTTATACCGATGAATTCCGAGCTCAAATCCGCGAACATTATCAAGGTGTCATCGTGGGAGCTGGCGCATACACTGCGGAAAAAGCAGAAACACTGATAGAGAAAGGCTATATCGATGCAGTTGCATTTGGCCGCCTATATATTGCAAATCCCGATCTAGTTGAGCGTCTACAAAACCACACTGAGCTCAATACACCACACCCAGAGTCTTTTTATGGTGGTAGCGCAGAGGGTTATACCGACTACCCGATGTTAAAATCAAATAACGCATAGAAAAATTTAGCACCAATAGGCTGAACTTATAATTTTCATTTAAGCCTATTGGTGTTCTTGATTAAAATCGACCAATAATTGAATAAACTCATCAGGATGAGAGATAAAAGGGGCATGAGCACTGTTTTTCATCACCACAGATAAAGAGCCCGGCAGCATGGTATCTAATAAAGGAACTATTTTGCGGGGTACTAGCCCATCGAGATAGCCATAAATACGTAAAAAAGGGATGGAGAGCGACTCTAATGCGCGTCTTAAATCGGCAGTGCGTAAAATATCTAATCCGCTATCGAGCACTTCAACACTCGGCGCAGGTTGTGCCAAGATAATTGATTTTAATAATTTAGCATCTTTGCGTGCGCTAGCCGTTCCCAAGGTTTGCAAAGCTAAAAATTGTTCTACCGTACGTTGAAAATTAGCCTGTAAATGATGTTGAAAGCTAGCCAAAACGTCAGGTTTTATCCCCGGCCACTCACTCTCTTGCGCCTGAAAACAAGGCGATGAAGCAACTGTAATTAGCGCCTTAATGTTATCGCTATGATCTAATGCAATCTGACTCGCCACTAAGCCACCCAATGACCAACCCAGCCAAATAGCCTTCATTGCGCTATCTTGCTTAACGGCCTCAGCCCATACACAATCAGCGATTTGTTGTAGGCTCATAGGGGGAAAGCCCTGACTACGCCCATATCCCGGTAAATCCACCAGATGAAAACGAAATTGTGAAGCGGCTCCCGAAGTGATTGAGTGCCAAACCTCAGCATTCAAACCCCAGCCGTGCAGTAACACAATATCTTGATCTCCTTCACCTAAAGTCTGCCAGTATAGTTGCGCCATAGTTATACTCTCTTTTTTATTCCGAGGAGTCTCTATGCTAACAATGGAAGGCTACTGTTGGCTATGTCAACAGCGATTAAAATTACCTCAGCAGGGTATTTGTTCCTTTTGTTTAAAAACATTACCTACTTATCCTCGATCTTGCCCTCGATGCGGCCTTCCCATTGAGTATGAGGGTTTCGATTGTGGAGCTTGTTTGGTGACGCCACCAGCATGGGATCAATTAATTACTGTCACGCCCTACTGTTTTCCATTACGCAGGCTAATTCATCAATATAAATTTAAGCCGCAACCCCAGCTTGCGATACCACTTGCACGACTTTTTTTACTCCATTGGCTTAATGGCTATCGCTCATTATCTTGGCATAAACCCGATTTACTGATCATCATCCCTTTGCATAAAAAACGCCGATGGCAGCGTGGATTTGATCAGGTGGATGAGATCGGATGGAGATTAGCGAAATGGCTTAAGATAGCCTATTCAAATAAATCATTAATACGCACTCGTGATACACTGACGCAGGTAACACTAAAACGCACTCAGCGTCAGCGGAATATCAGAGATGCTTTTTCGCTGGAAGGCACTGTACAGGGACGGAATGTAGCACTACTGGATGATATCATCACCACAGGTGCCACAATGAATACGGCAGCACAATTGCTTATTTGTGCTGGAGCACTCTCTGTACAGGCATGGTCTATATGCCGAACCTTGTAGAACAGGGTAAAATGGGCGTATTATAACCAACTGAAGCAGTCAACTATTATCGAGCAAAATATGATGATTAATATTACAGAAACGGCACAAGCCCATTTTGCCAAACTGCTGGCAAACCAAGAACCCGGTACACAAATTAGAGTATTTGTTATTAACCCAGGCACGCCTACTGCGGAATGTGGCGTATCTTACTGTCCGCCAGATGCAGTTGAAGCGACAGATACTAAATTAGAATTTCCGCTACTCTCAGCCTATGTTGATGAAATCAGTATTCCGTTTTTAGAAGAAGCAGAAATTGATTTTGTCACCGATCAATTAGGATCTCAGCTGACACTCAAAGCACCAAATGCGAAAATGCGTAAAGTCTCTGATGATTCACCACTGATTGAACGTGTTGAATATGTTCTACAATCGCAAATTAACCCACAATTAGCGGGTCACGGCGGACGTGTTTCCCTGATGGAAATCACTGATGATGGCTTTGCTATTCTGCAATTTGGCGGCGGCTGTAACGGCTGTTCAATGGTCGACGTTACCTTAAAAGAAGGTATCGAAAAAGAGCTGTTAAAAATGTTTGATGGTGAACTTAAGGGTGTTAAAGATCTGACGGAACACCAGCGCGGCGATCACTCATTCTATTAAGTGAGCGATTCAGTTATTAGCGTAATTATTCAGCTTATAGTAAGTCATAAACCCAGTATAGAGCGTTGCAACTTGCTGTAATTTGAAATATAAAACAGTATCAAGCCCAAAGACATCTGAACTCAGCTCAGATGTCTTTTCGTTATCTGACACTATTATTTATTAGAGACCTTATGGACCATTTTCAGACGATATCACTCGAACAAGCCCATGAATTTTGGTCAAGTAAGACCGCTATACTCGTCGATATTCGTGATCCGCAAAGTTTTCGTGCTGGCCATGCAACAGGCGCATTTCATCTCACTAATGACAGTATCAATGCTTTTATTGAGCAATATGACTATGAGCAGCCAATTATGGTCATGTGTTATCATGGTCATAGTAGCCAGGGTGTTGCTCAATATCTAATTAATATCGGTTTTGAAACAATCTACAGTATCAATGGTGGTTTCGAGGCTTGGAAGAGAGAATACCCACAGGCGATTAGCTCTCTTTAATAGGACAAAAACAGAGATGATCCATGTAACTACCATTGCAAATCCACGCTTAGCACAAGCTTTTATTGATTATATGGCCACCTATCAGGTCCAGTTAACTGCGCAAGTCAATCAAGAACGGCAGGTTGAGTTGTGGCTAGCTGACGATAAGCATCTGGAGCAAGTCAATCACGAGCTATCGATTTTTCTGCTAGACCCACTCAATCCCCGCTATCAAGCGGCCAGTTGGCAAACTGGGGAGCTCAATAGCCAATTTAATTATCGCAATTATCTGACGCTCGAATATCTAAAGAACCAATCCGGTCCTTTAACTATCGGTATATTGGTACTCTGTATTCTGATCTATATTTGGATGCAGATCAGCGGTGATTACAATGTTATGACCTATCTTGCTTGGCCGTCAGAGTCGCAGCAAATGGAACTTTGGCGCTGGTTTACCCCCGCTTTTTTACACTTTTCCATCTCTCATATCGCTTTTAACTTGGTTTTATGGTGGTATCTTGCCGGTCAGGTAGAGCGGCAACTGGGATTTGGTAAATTACTGACAATTACTTTAGTTGCTGCCTTATTTAGTAACTGGGGACAATCGATCTTTAGTGGCCCCAATTTCGGCGGTATTTCCGGTGTGGTCTACGCACTAGTGGCTTATGTCTGGTTCACCGGTGAGCGGCAGCCTGAAAAAGGGATCTATGCGCCTCGTGGCTTAATGGGAATATCAATTCTCTGGTTATTTTTAGGCTACTTTAGTATTTTAGGTGATCAGATTGCCAATGCCGCACATACTTCAGGGTTAATCATCGGTTTATTGATGGGAGTATGGGATA
>CAUQNX010000016.1:0-93624 GCA_963519845.1 uncultured Moellerella sp.
GGTGCCAAAACCCAACAAGAGACGCCTGTCGTTATCGATTTAGTCAGCAATGACAATGATAAAGACGGTGATTTAGATCCAACCACGGTCAAAGTCACTTCAGATCCGACCAAGGGTAGCGTCACTATTGATGCCAACGGAAAAGCCACTTACACACCAAATGCGGGATCGCACGGTACGGATACCTTTACTTACGTAGTCTACGATAAAGAAGGTAACCCGTCAGAGCCAGCCACCGTTACCGTGGAAATCAGCGCAAACCCAGTTGCGATTGATGATGGTGCCAAAACCCAACAAGAGACGCCTGTCGTTATCGATTTAGTCAGCAATGACAATGATAAAGACGGTGATTTAGATCCTTCAACCGTTAAAGTCATTGGCCAGCCAACGCAAGGTAAAGTGGCGATTGACCCCATTACTGGTGAAGCGACTTATACGCCAAATAAAGATGCGCACGGCACCGATACCTTTACCTATATTGTCTATGACAAAGAAGGTAATCCATCAGAGCCCGCGACCGTTACCGTGGAAATCAGCGCTAATCCTATCGCCGTTGATGACAGCGCCAAAACCCAACAAGAGACGCCTGTCGTTATCGATTTAGTCGACAATGACAGCGATAAAGATGGTGATTTAGATCCAACCACGGTCAAAGTCACTTCAGATCCGACCAAAGGCAGCGTCACTATTGATGCCAACGGAAAAGCGACTTATACACCAAATGCGGGATCGCACGGTACGGATACCTTTACTTACGTAGTCTACGATAAAGAAGGTAACCCGTCAGAGCCAGCCACCGTTACCGTGGAAATCAGCGCCAACCCAGTTGCCGTTGATGACAGTGCCAAAACCCAACAAGAGACGCCCGTTATCATCGATTTAGTCAACAATGACAATGATAAAGACGGTGATTTAGATCCAACCACGGTCAAAGTTACTTCAGATCCGACCAAAGGCAGCGTCATCATTGATAAAACAACCGGTGAAGCCACTTACACGCCCAACAAAGATGCGCACGGCACCGATACCTTTACCTATATTGTCTATGACAAAGAAGGTAATCCATCAGAACCCGCGACCGTTACTGTGGAAATCAGCGCTAATCCTATCGCCGTTGATGACAGCGCCAAAACCCAACAAGAGACGCCTGTCGTTATCGATTTAGTCGACAATGACAGCGATAAAGATGGTGATTTAGATCCTTCGACAGTCAAAGTTACTTCAGATCCGACCAAAGGCAGCGTCACTATTGATGCCAACGGAAAAGCCACTTATATACCAAATGCGGGATCGCACGGCAAAGACACCTTTACTTACGTGGTTTATGATAAAGAAGGTAATCCGTCAGAGCCTGCCACCGTCACCGTTGAAATCAGCGCCAACCCAGTTGCCGTTGATGACAGTGCCAAAACCCAACAAGAGACGCCCGTTATCATCGATTTAGTCAACAATGACAATGATAAAGACGGTGATTTAGATCCAACCACGGTCAAAGTTACTTCAGATCCGACCAAAGGCAGCGTCATCATTGATAAAACAACCGGTGAAGCCACTTACACGCCCAACAAAGATGCGCACGGCACCGATACCTTTACCTATATTGTCTATGACAAAGAAGGTAATCCATCAGAACCCGCGACCGTTACTGTGGAAATCAGCGCTAATCCTATCGCCGTTGATGACAGCGCCAAAACCCAACAAGAGACGCCCGTTATCATCGATTTAGTCAACAATGACAATGATAAAGACGGTGATTTAGATCCAACCACGGTCAAAGTTACTTCAGATCCGACCAAAGGCAGCGTCATCATTGATAAAACAACCGGTGAAGCCACTTACACGCCCAACAAAGATGCGCACGGCACCGATACCTTTACCTATATTGTCTATGACAAAGAAGGTAATCCATCAGAACCCGCGACCGTTACTGTGGAAATCAGCGCTAATCCTATCGCCGTTGATGACAGTGCCAAGACGCAACAAGAGACGCCTGTCGTTATCGATTTAGTCAGCAATGACAGCGATAAAGATGGTGATTTAGATTCGACTTCTGTCAAAGTAACAAGCCAGCCAACGCAAGGTACTGTAACGATTGACCCTATTACTGGTGAAGCCACTTACACGCCCAACAAAAATGCGCACGGTACGGATACCTTTACTTACGTAGTCTACGATAAAGAAGGTAATCCATCAGAGCCCGCGACCGTTACCGTGGAAATCAGCGCTAATCCTATTGCCGTTGATGACAGTGCCAAGACGCAACAAGAGACGCCTGTCGTTATCGATTTAGTCAGCAATGACAGCGATAAAGATGGTGATTTAGATTCGACTTCTGTCAAAGTAACAAGCCAGCCAACGCAAGGTAAAGTGGTGATTGACCCCATTACTGGTGAAGCGACTTATACGCCCAACAAAGATGCGCACGGTACTGATACCTTTACTTACGTAGTCTACGATAAAGAAGGTAACCCGTCAGAGCCAGCCACCGTTACCGTGGAAATCAGCGCCAACCCAGTTGCCGTTGATGACAGTGCCAAAACCCAACAAGAGACGCCTGTCGTTATCGATTTAGTCAGCAATGACAGCGATAAAGACGGCGATTTAGACCCTGCTTCTGTCAAAGTAACAAGCCAGCCAACGCAAGGTACAGTAACGATTGACCCTATTACCGGTGAAGCCACCTACACACCCAACAAAGATGCGCACGGTACGGATACCTTTACCTATATTGTCTATGACAAAGAAGGTAATCCATCAGAGCCCGCGACCGTTACTGTGGAAATCAGCGCCAACCCAGTTGCGATTGATGATGGTGCCAAAACCCAACAAGAGACGCCTGTCGTTATCGATTTAGTCGACAATGACAGCGATAAAGATGGTGATTTAGATCCTTCGACAGTCAAAGTTACTTCAGATCCGACCAAAGGCAGCGTCACTATTGATGCCAACGGAAAAGCGACTTATACACCAAATGCGGGATCGCACGGTACGGATACCTTTACTTACGTAGTCTACGATAAAGAAGGTAACCCGTCAGAGCCAGCCACCGTTACCGTGGAAATCAGCGCAAACCCAGTTGCGATTGATGATGGTGCCAAAACCCAACAAGAGACGCCTGTCGTTATCGATTTAGTCAACAATGACAGCGATAAAGACGGTGATTTAGATCCTTCGACAGTCAAAGTTACTTCAGATCCGACCAAAGGCAGCGTCACTATTGATGCCAACGGAAAAGCGACTTATACACCAAATGCGGGATCGCACGGTACGGATACCTTTACTTACGTAGTCTACGATAAAGAAGGTAACCCGTCAGAGCCAGCCACCGTTACCGTGGAAATCAGCGCAAACCCAGTTGCGATTGATGATGGTGCCAAAACCCAACAAGAGACGCCTGTCGTTATCGATTTAGTCGACAATGACAGCGATAAAGATGGTGATTTAGATCCAACCACGGTCAAAGTCACTTCAGATCCGACCAAAGGCAGCGTCACTATTGATGCCAACGGAAAAGCGACTTATACACCAAATGCGGGATCGCACGGTACGGATACCTTTACTTACGTAGTCTACGATAAAGAAGGTAACCCGTCAGAGCCAGCCACCGTTACCGTGGAAATCAGCGCCAACCCAGTTGCCGTTGATGACAGTGCCAAAACCCAACAAGAGACGCCTGTCGTTATCGATTTAGTCAGCAATGACAATGATAAAGATGGTGATTTAGACCCTGCTTCTGTCAAAGTAACAAGCCAGCCAACGCAAGGTACAGTAACGATTGACCCTATTACCGGTGAAGCCACCTACACACCCAACAAAGATGCGCACGGTACGGATACCTTTACCTATATTGTCTATGACAAAGAAGGTAATCCATCAGAGCCCGCGACCGTTACTGTGGAAATCAGCGCCAATCCAATTGCCGTAGATGATCAGGCGACTACGCAGCAAGGTAAACCCGTTATTATTGATGTATTAAAGAATGATACGGATAAGGACAATGATTTAGATCCAACCTCTTTGATTATTATAGATAAACCAAGTAAAGGTACCTTTACTATTGATGCAACAGGTAAGGTCATATATACCCCAAATCCAGGGGAAAGTGGTTCAGATACCTTTACCTATCAAATCTATGATAAAGAGAAAAACATTTCCAACGAAGCCACGGTAAAAGTTGAAATTTCGGCATCAGAAACCGACAAAGTCACTGTCTCGGAATCTGGGCTAGCGAATGGTTCAAATGTTAATTTGGCGGATACAATTGCAAATGGCGAATTTATTATCTCTAATCCAGACAATAAATCGATTGAAGATCTAAATATTCAATTAGTGAAACCAGAAGGTAAATTAACCTCTAATGGTGAGTTGATTGTTTGGGAAGAGCATCCACAAGAATTGATTGGTAAAACCGAGAGCGGTGAAACTGTTATTTCAATAAAACTCACAGAAACAAAAAGTGAGAATGGTGAAGTGTCGGTGAAATATGACGTTGAGCTGAAAGGCCCGGTTGATCATGCTCCTGCTACCGATGACGCCATAATTGATTTTTCAGTGAAAAGCGAAACAGATATTGTAAAAGGTGAAATTCTAATTAAAGATGATTCACCAATATCGACAGATATCGCTGTCGCAGTCGAGGCTGCAGCTGAAAATACATTTTATGCCAACGTCGTCATCAGCTTAGATTTTTCGACAAGTATGTATGCTGAAGATAGCGGTATATTTAAAAACGGTGAGCAAATCTCTCGTTATGATGCTGCTATTGATGCCATGGAAAGTCTATTGAATAGCTATCAAGAGCGTTTAAATAGCGCGGATAGTGGCGATGTCAGAATTAGTCTTAATGGTTTTGCTCAAAGTGCTGTTGCACTTGGCGATACTAAGGAACATCCATCGGATAAACCATTCTGGGGTACTATTGAGGAAGCTCAAGCCATTGTTAAGGGATTAAAAGACCTATCTTTACGTCCAGCTTGGCAAAAAATTGGTGTTAATACTAATTATGATGCGGCACTGCAGCAATTAGTTGATATCTATAATAGCCAAAATAAATTCGAAGATAGAGGCCCACTACAAGAGGCTGGTGCCAATAATACACTCTACTTTATCAGTGATGGAACACCTAACGTCAATAATAGCGAAAGAGATAATAGTGGTAAAACGGGTGAAGGAATTCAAGCAGAATCACCTGACCATTATATTCCTGGCGATCAGAGAACAGATATTGGTGAAAATCATTGGAAAGAGTTTTTGGAAAATAATAGCATTCGTTCAATCGCGATTGGTATTGGTCCAGATATGGCTCATGGTAAGACATATTTAGCGCCTATCTCTTATGATGGTGCTAAAGGTATTGATAATGACCAAAATGATCTGGTTGTATTAGAGAATATGTCCAACCTCGCTGATATATTAGATAAATATATTCCGAATGATCGCACTATTGAATTCAATTTCTCACAAGATAAAGATGGGCAAAAGACGACCTCTTATGGTGCTGATGGAATGGGTTCTACTACTATTGAAGTTGATGGTAAAAGTTATACTTATGACGTGGACAGTAATCAAATTACCACTGCTGGAGAAAGTACTGGCAAGTGGGTAGATCTGGGTAATGGTCAACTCTCTATTAATACCAAAGCAGGCGGTATATTATTAATTTCATTAGGCGAAGAAAATTATGGTAACTTTACTTATAAACCAGGATTTAAACGCCCTTCTGATATAACTGAAGAGAAATTTACATTAACATTAACGGATAAAGATGGTGACAGTAATCAATCATCAGTGGTAATTGACTTAAAAAATGTCACTGCATCAGAGCAAACAACAAAAACATTTGTTTCTGATTATGAGAATCTCGATCTATTTTCACCCGAATCTCTGATGAGTTTCAGTGAGAAGAGTGATTATAATGATTCACCTTTCAGTTATAATAGCCATTCAATGTTACCTGCATTGGATATATTACAGACAGAACAGAGCGCTGTGATTTAAGTATTAATGATAATTCAGGCACTACAAATAATTTGTAGTGCCTGTAATTGTTTGTTTAATAAAACATAAATTATGGATAATCCATATTAAATATCATTTATATGAAACCAGAAAAAAGAATCTTATTAATTAGTATATTCACTCTATTATTTCCTCTATTGGCATTTTCAGCATCAAAAAATATAGAGTTAAAAACATTATTAGAGTCGTCATTAAGTAATACTCCTCAGGTTCAAGAGGCAATCGCTAATCTTCAAGCATCAAAAAGTAATGTTAAAAAAGCAGAAGCAGGCCACTATCCCGTGGTTAGTTTAATGGGAACACAACCACTGGCGCAGGAACACAAATATGAAAGTAACTCGCTAGAAAATAATCTTCATTTAGGCGTTAAAGCCAATATGAATATTTATGCTTGGGGTGGTATTGAAGCTGGCATAGATAGAGAAAAAGAAAAAGAAAATTATTATAACGGCCACGTTTCACTAACTAATGAAACAGTGAGTGAAGAAATAGGTAAATTATATTTATCTGTATTGAGAAATAGAGAAACATTGAATGTTATCGATGAAAATCGACAGCAACATCAGAAAATATTAAATCAACTAGAAACTATTGTTAAACATGATTCTGGTCGAGTGAGTGAATTAACACAAGTAAAAGCACGTATGTTAAAAGTTGAAATGAGTTACGCAGAAACAGAGCGTAATCTATTATTAGCTATTAAAAAGCTATCTATTTTGACTGGTCAAGATCTACAAGTTGAACAATTAGTCGATCCATTTAGAAATACAGACGCCATGACTATCTTGCAGGCATTTCAAGATGATCAACCAGAAAATAATTTAACTTATCAAGTACAACTAGCGGATAAGAAAAGCTTACAAGCAGATTTAGCTGTCGTTAATGCAGAACGTAAACCAGCGGTAAATTTAGAGGCAAATGCTACCAAAGACAACCGAGAAATCTTTATTCGTGTTTCTTGGAATATTTTTGATCAAGCCACTTATTACAGTCGTTCTCAGAAAGAGTATGCCCTGTCAGCCGCAAATGCGCGATTACAAAAGTCGCTGCAAGATATAAAAGAGATGAGTGAATCGGCGGCAATTAATATGGTTCAAAGTGAGAGACAAAATAAAATTGCTATCGATTATATTGCGGAGCAAAAACGCGTAGTGAGTAACTATGAAAAACAATTTATCATCGGCAGACGTAGCTTAATTGATTTACTCGACGCCTATAATGAACTTGCGAGTATTCAAACTAGCTCAGTGATCAGTAAAAATGATTTTCGCGATGCGACACTAAATTATTTAGGCGTGCAAACTAAGATCACCGCTTGGATGAATCAAACCACATTTCAATAAATAAAAATATTATGAATTCTATTATAGAAAATATCTCTTTAGTGACAAAAAGGATCGGTTCACCGATCGCCAGTGAAGTGTTATGGTCACAAATTGAGCGCAAGCCCGATCAATCGATAGACTTATCATCATTAAAAGAAATACTGATGTTACATGGGCTGGATAATCAGCTAATTAAACGTGAGCTTATTGATATTCCTTCACTTGCAACACCATTTGTTATTTTATTAAAAAATGATGAATCTGCTGTTGTTAGCCATATTGGGGGAAATAAATCGCAACGCCAATATGAGATTATTTTACAAGGTGGTTTAAAAAAAATCATTGAGCATAAAGATCTTATAGATAAATACTTAGGGTATTGCTGGTTTATAAAAAAGACCATTAATCCCGAAGCTCGCTCCGAGCTACCTGAATATCATTTACCAAAACGTTGGTTCTGGCAAATTATTGGCCGTTTTAAAGGTTATTTCTATCAAGTTATTCTGGCTTCCGTTGTCATTAATATATTAGCACTGATTAGCTCATTATACGTGATGAACGTATATGACCGCGTGATCCCAAATCAAGCTTATGAAACGCTATGGGTTTTATCTATTGGTGTCACCCTAGCAATTAGTTTTGAATTTTTAGCTAAAATGCTTCGTGCTTATTTATTGGATATCGCGGGTAAAAAAGCAGATATGCTAATTAGTTCGGCCTTATTTAGGCGAGTGATGCTATTACGTTTTGATAAAAAACCTGCATCGTCTGGCTCTTATGCGAATAACTTAAAAGACTTTGAAGCTATTCGTGATTTTATGACCAGTGCCAGCTTATTAGCCTTAGTTGATCTGCCTTTTATTTTTTTATTTATTTTTGTTATCAGTATTATTGGCGGTTATCTTGCACTCGTCCCTTTAACTATTTTGCCAATAGTGATTATTGCCGGGCTATTAATCCAAAAACCATTAGCTCGAAGTATCAGTTCATCAATGAAAGAAGCCTCTCAACGACAAGGGCTGGCGGTTGAAGCTATTGAAGGTATTGAAACATTAAAAGTCAATAATGCAACAACTTGGGCACAACAGCGTTGGGAAATGTTTACCGCTCGAACGGCACAGACATCAATAAAAGTACGTAACTTAAGTAATCTAATGGTGAACTTTAGTACGGCTCTGCAACAACTCAATACTGTTGCGCTGGTTTTTGTCGGAACTTATTTAATTCATGCCGAAGATGTGAATTCTCGTATTACTATGGGTGCATTAATTGCCAGTGTTATTCTCTCAGGCCGTGCATTAGCTCCGCTGAGCCAAATTGCCAATTTAGCAACACGATTTCAATCTGCAAAAATGGCGCTGATTGGAGTTAATGCCATTGTTGAACGACCGATAGAGCGAGATAGTGACAAAAAATATATCGCACCTGAAAATATCCAAGGTGAAATCACGCTATCTAATGTTAGTTATAAATATGATAAAGAGAGTACGACTGTTTTAAATGGGTTGAATATAACTATTAAAGCGGGTGAGAAAATTGCCATTCTAGGTAAAATTGGTAGCGGTAAAAGCACCCTATTAAAAATATTAACTGGCTTATATGAGCAAACCGAGGGAAATATCACTCTTGATAATCTCGATATACGTCAAATTGATCCGATTTATTTGCGAAATAAAGTTGCCTTATTAAGCCAAAATCCACGACTTTTTTATGGTTCATTACGTGAGAATCTCGATTTAGCTCGCCTCGATAGTTATTCCAGCGATGATCAATTACTCAGCGCATTACAATCTGTTGGGCTAGATAAATTAATACGACAGCATCCCGCAGGTTTAGATATGCCGCTAGGGGAAGATGGTTTGGGATTATCCGGTGGGCAAAAACAGATTATTGCCTTAGTTCAACTTATGCTACGTAAGCCGAGAGTGGTATTACTAGATGAACCGACAACAGGTTTAGATAAAGATACCGAGAAGCAGGTTTTAAATACTCTTGGCCAATGGACTAAAGATAAAACATTAATAGTGGTGACTCACAAATATCAAATCCTCGATATTGTCGATCGAGTTATTGTTATGGATGCGGGAAATATTATCTTAGACGGCCCTAAAAAACAGGTATTAGATACCCTATTAGCTCAAGAAACTAAACAACATCAAGCAGAGAAAGTGATTCCAACAAAGTTAACAACACGCGTACAAATTATTTCAAAAGTATCTCATCAAAAACACTCATCAGAGATAGGGGATAAATAGTATGCTGAAGAAAAAACGTAATTCTGATGATCAATTAATTAATCATGCGGATATTGAATTAATTCATGATTTGAATGCAGCTATGCAAAAAGAGAATCATCGCTTCCTTTTTTTACCGATCCTGTTTCTCTTTTTATTAATAACTGTTTTTATTGTTTGGGCCTATAACAGTAATTTAGAAGAGGTCACTCGTGGTCAAGGAACTATTATACCAAGTAGCCGCGAACAAATTATTCAAAGTATCGATCCTGGTGTGATCAAAGTGATGAATGTTAAAGAGGGCGATATTGTAGAAAAAGATCAAATTCTTTTGCAACTTGATGATACCCGCCCTGCCGCTATATTGCGTGAAAGTCAGGCTAAAGTACAAAATTTAGCGGCTATTGCAGCCCGTTTAAAAGCCGAAGTTAAAAATGAGTCGCCTGATTTTTCGGTTATTCAAGATCAAGAATTAGTTGAGCGAGAAAGTCTGGCATTTCAAGCTAAAAAGAATGCACTCGATGATGCAGTTTCTGGATTAATAAAAAGCAAAGTGTTACTAGAACGCGAAATAACCATTACTCGCCCTCTAGCACAAGAAGGTTTGGTATCTCAAGTTGATGTACTGAGAATGGAACGTCAAGCTAACGAATTAGCCACACAGATTGCAGAGCACCAAAATAAATATCTGACAGAAGCCAATAGCGAGCTGATTAAAATAGAATCAGAATTGGCACAAGCCCGTGAAAATATGCAAATGCGTGCCGATCCAGTCGAGCGTTCATTAATACGAGCTCCAGTACGTGGGATTGTTAAAAATATTAAAATCACCACTATCGGTGGCGTGGTAAATACCGGACAGGAAATTTTAGAAATAGTCCCATTAGATGACAAATTAATGGTTGAAGCCTATATTCAACCACAAGATGTCGCCTTTTTACGCCCCGGCATGTCAGCGGTAGTAAAAGTCAGCGCCTATGATTATGCAATATATGGTGGCCTAAAAGGCAAGCTAATCATGATAAGCCCTGACACTTTAAGTAATAATACTAGAGGCAGTGAGTTAAAACTTAACTCTAATGAAGTCTTCTATCGTATTATTGTTGAAACAGACGCTAATTTTTTACTCGATAAAAATCAAAAGAAAATGGCTATTATTCCAGGAATGATTGCTACTGTTGATATTAAAACCGGCGAAAAAACCGTGTTTGATTATTTAATCAAGCCAATCACGCGAATGAAACAAGCCCTCTCAGAGCGTTAATCTAATTATTACCTAAAAGCCATAGAGTGATTGCAGTTAAATCATCTATGGCTTTTTATTTCATATTTATCTTATTTTTTTAAAAAATCATTGTGAATACCGCTGATTTAGCACTTAAGATTTAGTACACAACATAAATGTTTCAATAGGTGAAGAGATAATATAGTTATCGTTATTCATCTCTGTGATTTTAATTTTGATATTATCATTCTTTAATCCATTAAAGAGTTCAATCATATCAGGGCTTCGTTGACTCATATTAATTGAATAGTAGCTCCCCTCACGGTCATAGGTGAAGTTAATAATACCTGTTATCGACTTAGATTCTGTTTTCGGGCATGAGTGTGAGCCGGATACCAAAAAATAGCCTTTGCCATCATGATGCATAGATAAAAAAACATCCATTACACTGTTTTTACCACAGGTATTATCAATTAATTTTGCATGCATTCGCGCGCGACATTCAAAGTCACCCTGTTTTGATCTATGCCCCCAGCCGAGATAAGCGGAAAAAACCACCATTATAAGCAGCATTAAAATCAGGGAAAATTTAGTTTTCGATTTCATCTTCGTTTTCATGTTTAGATAAATAGTAATTTTCACAAGGTATTTTACTGTCATAAGTACAGTAGCTTAGCAAGTCATTCATAATAATATGTCCAGATGAATCTACTTTTTTATCCGCAAAATAATAAATATTCGCTTCATTATCACATTTCAATTTTTGATTATCGCTGATCATTTTGATTGTACGAATAATAATATCTCTATCCATGCCACGGGTTATATCATCCGTCAAATAAACTCGACATTTATTGATGCTAAAAATCTCTGTTCTGACCGATTGCAGTCTGAAATGATCATAAGCACTCAGTAATAAGACAAGCACTAAAATGGCAAATAATGTCATACTGATTTTTATTTTCCACCAAGATAAACCCAGAGGTGGCTTATTTTTACTTTGGATAACTTTAGCAAGCTTTTCTGAACCAAATAAAATATCGCTATTAGTAATATAATTGGCTTGGGATATTTCTGGTGTTTGATTATTTTCGTCAATAGCAAAAATTTCGGCCTGAAATAAAAAACCATGTTTAGGAATAGTAGTAATAAGATCGGGATAACCACATTGTGTCAGTGCTTTTCTTAGCATGGATACATAGTTATTTAGGTTATTGCTCGAGGCACTTAATCCTCTTTTTTCCCATAACTCATTTAAAATAGTATCCCGACTCAGCGGCGTACCATTATTTTTCATTAACAAGAGTAGCAGCTCACTGGTTAAATGAGTCAGCGTGATCATATCTATGCTGTTATCAGGACAGAATAAGGTACCATCTGAAGAGTTATATTTAACCGTACCATTAATGATGTACTCCATAGCCTACCCCCTAAACCAACCTTTATACATTATATTTGTTTTATCCCAAAGATCCCAAACATACCTTCCCTTACTTAGCGACTCTTCCTCTCGTTACTTGATTAAAATCTCCATTTCAAGTGCCCCCACCAAAGAACAACTCCATTTAATTAGAGTTTAAATCTAACAATAAATTTTAATTAGCATTAAAATCTATTGTAATTATCAATTGCATTATATATGACCGCGCTTTTTAAAAGATGTTAGGATAGCCTTATCAACAGGACATTTAGAGTATTTCAATCAATAAAAAGTGATACTCCTTTAGCATTCCAATTAAGAAGGTAAAAACAACATATTTAATACACATCAAAAATAGAATAAAAAATAAAAAACCCTAACTATCTATAGAGAAATACTTTCTCTTATGGAGTGCTTTCGCATATCGAGAAACAATATGAAAATTAAATACTACTTAAATAAAATATCAAATAATGAATATAACGCACCTATAATAGATGGGAATAAATTTATATTTAGTTCGCTAAAAAAAGAGGTTAGCTTAAGTAAAAATCAAACTAAGCTGCTAAGCTGCTTATTGAATGACATCAATCAGAAAAAAGATATTATTCTTTTTATCTGGGGAAAAGATAATGATAAATCAAATGAAAATAACTATAATCAATTAATTCATCGAACTCGAGCACTCTTTATCAGCGAAGGGTTTGCTGATGACTTTATTATGACAATCCCTCGTTATGGAGTATGTCTAAATAAAAATCATTTAAATTTAGAAATACCCAAGAAATATTTTTCGACTAATATACTCAATGATCATGCTACTTGTTTTTAAACAAGAACTCATACAAATCGATATAATATTATATCGGCTCAATCACCAATACCGCTATGCCATTTAATTCACCAGGTTCAGTGACGCCGGTCAATTTATCAGATATTGTTAATATATTATTTCCCGAATTCATGCGTAGCGGTCCACCGATAGCTTGCCCATCAACAAAAATATCTGATCGTGCGCCACCAGAAAGTAGAACATATTTTTGGCTGTTCATTAAGCGTAACGTTAATGCCGTTCCGGTTGAGCAGGCTATATTCAATTTATCTGATGCACTGTGCCCCGCAGCTTCCTCCACCGATAATCTACCATGATCTAATACCAGAGCTGGGGTGGTCATTTTACACCACTCTCCCACTGGGGGCAGACGAACGCACAACCCAACAGGATAATAGGTTCCATTTATCCAACTACTACCGAATGTAGGTATTGTAGCAGCATAGCCCACACAGTTTCCAATAGCATGTCCATCTTGTGAACTATTCATCATAGTCACTTTTGAATGCCCTCCATAATAGACGCGCAGTGCCGCAGTACTGAAAGTGTCTCCCCGCTTAACTAACGTAGGATTCTTTGCTTGATAAAAATGGTAGTTACCACCATTACCTCCCCACACAGTCCCAAGACCCATATAGGTATCATTGCCACTGTCGCGGATAAGCACATCACCTGCAGGCCCAATATCGACAAGCATTTGAGTAAATGTTATCTCATCATAAGAGGATGTAATATGCTTGACTTTTATATCGCTAAGTATTGGATATAAACTACTCCAGCTATTAAATGAAATAAACGACAAAATAATAACTCTAATAATAGATTTCATATCGGCTTCCTCTTCTCTAGCCATTTTAATATAAAGATGGTTATTACCTTTAAATTGAACATGAATATTTCTTGTTATTCATTTTTATTAAACTTATCACTGAATAAATTTTTCGATACTTTATTCATACTCAAGACGAAAAGTTGCCACTGTACTAAAAGGCCCACGTTCTATGGTTTTATTTAAGATTGCATCGGGCTCACCTTCAACATAGGCTTTAAAAACGATCGTATTACTGCCCTTGGCCAAGGAATATTTATACCCTGATTTATTTAACGGCAAAAGATCGCCTTCGATAGTTTCCATACCAATAGCAATACCTGATGCCTGACTTCCCGCTGACAACGCCAATAATCCTGGTAATTTGGGATTTTCCACACCACTAAAAGAGATGTTGATGCTCGCACCTAAACTTAAATCGCAATCCAGCAGGTTTAATTCAAACTGTTGACCATGAGTACGTTGGTTTAAATAGAGATATTTATCAATTAGCGTGCCAAAATCCAGCTGAATATTCTCTTCTCCTGCGGGGATCACACAAGGCTCAGCAACTAAAGCACCGTGAAATTTTAAATTATTCGCACCTTGAGCGGCAAAGCTTACAAGCAGAAATAGCACCCATAAATTAATACTCAAGCTAGCCTTTATATGCTCTCGTTTCATTTATTCATTCCTGTTACTGGTATTCCGCCAGTAAGACCGCCATAACAACAAATGCGTCAGCAGTTAAAGTGGCACCCGGCATTTTAACCGGCACGGCTTCTAGCTTAGGTGGTTTTTTAGGATCAACAATAATAGGCTTATCCAAAACAAAAGGATGACCATCTTGTAAAACCTTAATACCCAAACCCACCAGATTGCTTTGCAATACGGCATCGTCGTAATTCACTTTTGGCCCACTCAGGGTTAAAGTCAGATCTAATCCAACGGCATCATCTTCACATGTAATTTCATATTTGATGGTTTCGAGATAATTAACACCATCCACCTTATTAATCCCTATTCGCTCACCAAAATTAATATCTATCAGATCGCCGCCACCAATCTTACAAGGCGGGGGACTAATTAGCGTACCTTCAAAAAATAAGTTCTCAGCCGCAATTAAAGGTGGGCAAGATAAAATGCTTATTAAGATCACCAGACTCAAAATAAAATCTTTTTTTATTTTACTAAGCATTTTTATTCATACTCCACCGTCAATGTGGCACTAGCCGAAAATTTACCTGAAATTAATTTGGCACCTTGTGTTTTGACGGGCACAGCATTTAATAAAGGCACATTTGGATAAGTAAAAGGAATATTATTATTAAGCTGCAAGGGTCCACCGTTACTTAATAACGCAATCCCTAAATCATCCTGCTCAGTCGCTAATACATTACTACCAAAATAGGCTGATTCACCTTGAATTTTGAGTCGTAAGCTGTCAGATGTTAGCCCACTGCATTGCACTTTAGCGGGAATCTCTTCCATATAGTTATAGCCATTCACTCGTGTGCTAATAATATCATCCCTAAATTTTACTTCGATAGGATCTCCATCGTTAATTACACAAGAGGGTTTAGCAAGCACAATGGCTTTTATGGTTAAGGTCGTCAAAGCAACGGCTGACATACTGGTCAATAAAAAGATATTTACTAATAGAAATCTCATTCGATTACAGCGGAGCAGCGCACTCGCCCACCTTATCTTATGACCACTTATTTTCTGATACATTTATCACTCCTGCTATTGCACTGTCTTAGATTGCAATAGGTGTTTTTATTTCACTGGAGTTGCTAGGCAAGTATTTCCGCTACAATTAAACTTTAAATTCAGACGACCGCCGTAATCATTAACATAAGTCAGCACTGGGCTAGAACCTAATTCGCTAACTGTCGTTTTTAAAGTACTTTGACTTTTTGGAGACACCATCAGTGGCTCAAAATTGGTTAAAGCTTCGCCATTCTGTGTACGAAAACCCTCGACTATCGTGACAAAATACTCCGTCGGGTTATTTACCACATAGTTATTACCTTGTTTTATCAGGGTAATTTTCTCTTGCCATGGTTTTGTGGTGGCTCCCGACTCTTGAGCTAACGCTTTTGGTCGATAAAATAACTTAACGCGCGTCTGTAAGGCTATCTGCAAAGTATTTGGCTTCTCACTACGGGGTGGAATCTCACGTAGATTAAAGTAAAACAGTGATTCACGATCTTGTGGCAGATTCTTGGCGGCGGGTAATCCTTGTATTTTCACCTGACTTTTCGCACCTGGCTCAATGCGCTGTACTGGTGGCAATACCATTAATGGATTAGTGATTTTATTGCCTTCCGCATCTTCAATCCAACCTTGAGCCAAATAAGGTAGCTGCTTGTTCTCATTGCTGATATTCAAGCTGATTGATTGCTGGCCGCCGTCATAAATCACTCGGGTACGATCTAACGCAATAGCGGCAAAGGCCGATTGTGCCGATAAGGTGCCCAACATCACCGTGGCAATTAGTAATTTTTTAATTTTCATTTTCATCTCGAACGTTCTCTTAAAAAGGATTCGGTCGCGCTATATGGCGATTAATCTCAGCTCTCTTCTTTGCTGAATAAGTGGCATAGCAGTAATAAATCGGTTTGATCGTCATTTGGCAGTACGGCAGGTATCGCCAATCCACAGCGTTTTTGCCCGCCCCAGTGCACGCTCATCGATTCCCCTGCGTTAATACCGCTCAGGTACAGGCTGCCATTATCATCGACGATACCAACACTCTGTTTTTTGCTATTCAGTACAGTAGCCCCAAAGGGTGGCGTGGTTCCGTCAGCTAAGCGGATAAATGCCATCGATTTATCACCAGCAATCACTTCAAATTTACGGTAACCAATAGCCCCTTCAGTCAAGGTGCCCTGCACAACTGAGCGCGTGGTTTCCGCGTTAGTGGGCAATTTATTCAGGTCTATGCTGATCCTATTACGGTAATAGCTATTCACATCAGTAATCACGGCCTTACCAAAACGGTTGGACTGGGTTACCGGACCATTACCCCGAAGCGGTATTCCAGCAACGCCATCCGTATCTAATAGCATACGAGTTCCGCCCTGCATGCCCGTACGATGGAATGCAGCTCCTTCGATAGTCGCAGTCGCGCCACCTTGCACAGACATACCCAGTGAGGCAGATTGCCCCTGCTGATACCCAGCATTCGCATTCATCTGTGTATTGTTGCCCTGATGGCTGTAATAACCACTTACCATAGAGCCACTACGGGATGATCCAGCGCTCACCTGATAAGTATCGCCCTCATTGAGACGGTTGTAATAGCTGGCTTGGTGGCTGTTATCATTGCGATCTAAAGAGCTACTGTAGCTAATTGATCCAGTGCTGCCCCAAGGTACTGATAAGGATAGATACATCCCATCATCATTATTTCCCTCATATTTATTACGATATGCTGTCAGGGAAAGACTCATATGTTTAAATTTACCAATATCGAAATAGCGCGCTAAAGAGAGGTTATAGCTGTCACTATCTGGGCGATTCCAATAGGTTTGATGGTTATAACTCAGATAAGCAGTCATGCCTAAATCACGAAGCTGCTGGTTAAAAGAGATGGTGTACATCTCTTTACTATTTTTGGCGCCTTGCCCTTGAGAACGAGCATCTAAATACTCACTCATACTCATATAGTTTTGTTGCGAGAAGCGGTAACCCGCAAAGGTAATTTGGCTGCCATAATCATCAAATCGTTTGGAATAACTTAATCGATAAGATCCACCGGATAATTTTTTCTCAACTCGTGGTAAATTCACTCTGGATTGCGTTACATCAAGGGATAGAGCACCAAATTTTCTTAAGTCACGACCAATACCTGCAGCCACTGAATTATAATCCCCGCCAGCGACACCACCGCCATACATTGACCAACCATTACTAATACCCCAAGAGAATTCACTGGTGCCAAATAGTGGGCCATTGGTATGATGATCCCAATCGGATGGTCGCCCAACGGCAACTTTATAACGTACAGTGCCAGGCCGTGTTAGATAGGGAATAGTGGCAGTTTCTACGGTAAACTCCTGCACACTCCCATCCTGTTCTTCCACGCGGACGTTTAATTGCCCAGACACAGCATCATTAAGATCCTGAATACGAAATGGCCCTGCGGCTACCAAGCTCTCTTGTAATATTCGACCCTGTTGGCTAATAACCACTTTGGCATTACTTTTGGCTATACCCGCCACTTCCGGGGCATAACCTCGTAAATTCGGCGGTAACATATTGTTATCAGTTACTAAACTGGCACCAATAAAGCGGAAACTATCAAAAATATCAGAATTTAAAAAGTTCTCACCTAGAGTCAGCTGTGAGCCTAAACTCGGGAGCGCCCGATAGACGTAGTAGCGACTCCAATCCCAACTTTTATTAGATTCTTGTCCACCGCCAGGATTATCGATGCGAGCCTGCCAGTCGGCACGTAAGCGCCAAGAACCAAAATTACCGCCGACAGTACCGTTACCGCTGCTGTTATAACCTTGTGCTCCGGTTTGAAATTGTCGCTGAATTCGTAGGTTGGTATTGTAGTCAAAGAGCAAACCCGCAATACCATTGTCCCAACGAGAAGGTGGGTCCCAGTCGTCAGCGGTATATTCTAGATGGGTTTGAGGGATCGTCAGGTATAATGTGCCCGTCGCGATATCACCCTTAGAGGTCATACCCGCTAAACTACTGATATTGAGACATTCGTCTTCACGCCACCAAATTAACTTCTCTTTCGCATCAGATTTCAAACCCAATTTATCGACTAATTCCGGGGTAATACAGGCTTCACTGCCCTTAGGATCATTTTCTATTGGATAGAAGGTAATAGGATGTTCTTGCAATCCATGCTTATTAAGTTGTATCGCCATAGAATATTCCCCGGGCATGATATATCCGCTTTGGGAAAATTGTGTTACGTCAAAATTGGTACGATCGTTAATATCCAAAATATCTGTATTAAATTGAATATCATCAGCATGAGATTTCATTACTCCAGTGCTAATAATCAAACCAATCATTACCCTCCAAATATTAAGTCTTGAAACTGGCACGAAAAAATAAGATAAATACATTGCCTTTAGACCTTATCTATTTATAATTCCGGCATACTCTGAATTATTACAAACAGATCACATCAGCGGAATGTTATTACAACTAAATAACCACCTAAAAATATTCAGTGAAAATAAAATTTCAACTTGTAGCCCTAATTAACTGTCACTATTTTTTATTTTTATTTACATCGGACAGGGATAATTTAACCATAAATATCTTTATTAGATCTTTATGCTAATAGGGTACTACTTTGCTTACGGTGCTAAATAATCTTGGATTGATACTTAATGTCAGCAATAAATAAAAATTTATGCTGTAGAAAAAAGTATGCGGAAAAATCCGCATACTCAACTTCTATTAAACTAGATGCTTATTGGTAAGCCAGTTTAAACTCAGCAACTGCACTGAAGTTACCTGGTTTGATCGTTGCAGAAGCGCCATCACCCTGTAGGTAGGTAGAGAAACGCAAAGTAGTATCACCATCGCTCAGGTCATGAGCAGTTGTAGGTGTGCCCAATTTAATGACGTTACTCGCCAAGTCAGTGATAGCAACACTTGCGCCTGAAGCTGTACCAGTAATACCTAACAGGTCAGGGTCAACAGGTGATTTAGCGCCAGTAAATGTGGTAGTAACTGTTTTCAGTGTAGTTGGATCACACTGATCTAATTTAATATCAAAAGATTGTGGTGCTGATTTACCACCATTTTTTAATGCTACGTTAGAAACTGAACCTAAAGATACTTCCTGATTAGCTGTATCTGATGAGATAGAGCAAGGTGCATCAATGATAGCGCCATAAATAGTTACAGTACCGTGTCCCTGGTCGGCAGCATTCGCAAAAGTAGCAATACCAAAAGCTAAAGATAAGCTAAGAACAACTTTATTAATTTTCATTTTTCTTCCTATAGATAATTATAATGAGAGCATTGCCTATCTTAACGAGATAAATACACGACTCTCTACTTGAAGGTAATTAGATGTCAAAAAATTTTAAATCCATTTAAATTAAAAACTGAAAAACACATAGTATCAAAAGGTAATAATTAATGAAAAATCACATTTAAAATATTACATATAAAAATAAATCATAGAACTTGGAAATGGTGTTGTTATCAATATAAAAACCAATACACTAACGAGTATATTTTATTATGTTTTGATACTCTTGCGTCGGAACAAATAATACAAAAAATAGGTGTAAATTAACAGTATAAAAATAGATTAAGATAAACTTCGCCACTAAAAATGGAGGCGAAAGGAATAAAATAACAAATGACAGACCATAAACTACAAAACCACCACATTGCAAAATATAACTCTACAAAGAATAAAATGACAGGATAGAACTAGATAAAATTATTGATTTTCAGAATAAAAATGCGATAGTGTATTCAATTAAAGCAACTACCCAGTGCTGCTAGATTATTCCTATCTATATGATTTTTAACTATAGAATAGTAATCAAAATATAAAACAATCAGATGTTATGAAAAATAACAAGACGATATATTTAATTATACAAGCCTATGCAATAAAACATCTAAATATGAACTAAAACGCTAAATTAGAAGTATTAATAAAAATATCAATGGATAGTAAATTATAAATTTACTAATAAGCACTTCTATTAAATTGATAATTGTAGATATTAACTCTCTTTTCAATTATTGGTTGTTGTGGGCTTTATTGAGATATTAGATAGTAAATAAAACCAGGTAACAATATGTATTATAAGAAAAAAACAGCATTATATCCCCAGTTACACAGACACTCATTTTTACCATTGGGACTATTACTCTGTTGGCTAATTTTTATTATTCCACTCTACCTACCCAATATGGGCGGAAGTGGATTAAAAGTGCCACAGAATATTATTAGTTGGGCCGTGGCAGCAGCTGTGGTAGCCACTATTTGGCTCACACGCCCGAGAGGTCAAAAGCTTACGCTCACCCTTACTGCTTGTGGTTTATTGCTGGCCATTATGCTTATGGGAATTCCTTTATTTAATACCCCGGAAATCTGGTTTGATACTGCGTTATCACGCTGGCTTGGGTTAATAGGCGGTTGGATTTTTTATCTTTCCATGCTGCAATATCGCGCGCCTCATTTCTTTCGCCATTATCTATTTTACGCCATATTGATTGCCACACTATTTCAGGCCTTAATTGCGCTAATACAATTTACCTTTCCACAAATCGCACCGAGCTGGTTTTCCTATCCACTCCCAAACTTTCGACCCGTTGGAGTATTTCAACAGGTTAATGTGCTAGCGAGTTTTCTAGCTACCGGATTAGCGCTGGCATTAATGCTATTCCTGTTAACCAAATTTCGGCTTATTAATAGTCATTATGAACACTGGCGCATTAACCTATTAAAGCTAGCGATATTTCTATTTCCGCTACTGTTGGTTTGTTTACAATCTCGTATTGGTTGGATTGGTGGCTCGCTCGTCGCGATACTGTTTATATACTGCTTTAGACGAACAAATCCACAGCAAATACAATGGGCTGCTGGCCTAATGTTTTTGGGAGGATTAACAGGTATCGCCCTACTGTTATTGGGAAATGTAACTGACATTGGCCTCTCGATCGTCAGCCACGAGTCATCCACCCAATCACGCTACACCATGCTAATAGATACATTAGCTATGATCGCTCAAAAACCTATTCAAGGTTGGGGCTATGGTGGTTTTGAGTACTCTTTTCAGCATTTTCGCATAGCACAAACACCTGTCCCTCTTATTACTGAGATAGCCCGCCATCCGCATAATGAGTTATTACTTTGGTGGGTAGAGGGGGGGATAGTCGCATTTATTGGTACTCTTATTTTGCTGGGTTGTGGGTTTCGTCTAGTCTGGAAAACATTAGGTTATGATCGCTCTCGATACCTTGCGATAACACAGCCACACGGTGAGGCTCTCTCAATCGCCATTGCCTTGTTACCCCTTGTTTTACATACCCAAACTGAATATCCCTTTATGCTATCTAGCGCACAATGGGTCATCTTCTTGCTTCTGTTTGCGCGCTGGGATCGCCAAGTTTCTGCTCACTTTGAGAAGGTGACGCTGAGCTTCACAACGGAAATTGTGCTGAAATTTATCTTGGTTAGCCTATCCAGCCTAGTTTTACTTTTTGCCGCCAGCGGATTATGGGCCAATTTTTCGCTTACTCAAATTGAACGTAACGGTCTGACAGATATTGAATCTGCTCGTCGAGCAATGGAATTTGATCCTTGGGTCAATACCGAACGCTGGGAATACGATAAACAGACTTACTCCTTACTGACCTTTAACCGAACTCAAGAGCCCATGTTGCTCGCTAGCTATCAGCAATGGGCTGAAAACTACCTTCTCAAACGAATTGATCAGAATATTTATGCTGCGCAAATCGCCATCTCTCAATATCAACAAGATGCCATAACACACAAGCGTTTACGCCAAGAAGCCCGTATCTTATTTCCAGATGATCGCCGGTTCTTTACCTCATTTATCGACCAATCACAGAAGGCGACTCATTAATGCGCGCACTAAAAATACTTATCATCGACCAGAATCAATTTTTTGTTTATGGCCTCAAGCAAACGATAAATAACCACTTTAATAAAAAAAATATTTCAGTGAAATATATTCATAGTAAACGCTCTTATTCTACGGCCGATGTGATTATTCTCGCTCAAGATCAGTCAACAATAATCACAGCGTTAGGGTTAATATCTCAAAGTGTGGTTAACACTAAATTAATAAGAGTTATATCAAGACAACAATCCTGTTTAACGGAAAATGTCGACCAATGGATATTTTATCGGCATCAAGATCATTCTGCTTTATTGTCCATGATTGACAAGATATTAAAACTATCTAAACAATATGGCGCAATAAATATGCCAGAGACATATCAAAACATCGAGACTAAATCCCTTACTCGCCGCCAACATGAAATTATTTACTATATATTAAAAGGAATGAATCTAATTGAGATTGCGCACCTGTTAAATATCAACGAAAAAACGGTAAGCCATCATAAACGAGCTGCGATGGTCAGATTACAATTGAAAGGAACAACGGAATTATATCATTGGGCATTTGGCCGAATCACCAGCCCTATTTTTGAAGAGCAATAGATCCTATATTGTTAATCATTTATTTTTACTATTGCTTATTCGGCAATGCAATCAGTTAATCGACCGTGCTATGTCCCATAAAGCAAATATTTGATTCAATCTAACTACCTCCATTTTCTTTGATCTTAATAGGGGATATTTCTGCTTATTGGCGCAAAATAGTCTTCAAGAGAATAAGAGGATATCTGGGTGAAAAACGGGATACAGCTTCGAATAAAAGGCAAAGTACAAGGGGTTGGTTTTCGGCCTTATGTTTGGCAACTCGCCCACCAGTGTCATCTCAATGGAGATGTTTGTAATGATGGTGAAGGGGTTTTGCTGCGCCTATTAGCCGATGCGGATATTGAGAAACTCACACAGTTACTCTATCAACATTGCCCGCCTCTTGCCTATATCGACACTATTCAATCACAACCTTTTGAATGGCTCGAATTGCCCGATAAATTCTCAATTCGCCACAGTGGCGCCGGGCGTATGGATACTCAAATCATCCCCGATGCGGCAACTTGTGATCATTGCCAACGAGAATTATTCGAGCCCGCTAATCGTCGATTTGGCTATCCTTTTACCAATTGCACTCACTGTGGGCCTCGCTTTACCATTATTCGTCAAATGCCTTACGACCGCCCCAATACGGCGATGGCTGATTTTCCTTTATGTCCTGAGTGTCAACAGGAATACCAGTCTCCCGCAGATCGTCGTTTCCATGCTCAACCCAATGCTTGTCCAGTTTGCGGCCCTGAAATTAAGCTATGTGATCGCACAGGGGAAATATTAGCCACAACACATCAGGCGCTAGAGCAAGCCGTTCAACGCTTGTTACAAGGGGATATCATTGCCATCAAAGGGTTAGGCGGTTTTCATCTCGCCTGTGACGCAACCAATGATCAAGTGATAAACCAGTTACGTCAGCGTAAACATCGTCCGACAAAACCTTTTGCGATCATGATCCCATCATTGGAATGGCTGACTGCTCAAGGAGTTGAGGTTAACGATGGCTTGCGCGCCTTAATGCTCAGCGCCGCAGCACCTATTGTGTTAGTTAAACAATGGCCGAATACTCTTTTAAGTCATGCGATTGCGCCAGCACTGTGTGAAATAGGTATTATGCTACCAGCGAATCCACTACAGCATTTATTGATGCACTCGATAAAACGCCCATTAGTGATGACCTCTGGTAATGCATCGGGTAAACCGCCCGTATTGACTGAACAAGAGGCTTTATCCGATTTAGCCAATATTGCCGACCTTTGGCTGACGCATAATCGTGATATCGTGCAGCGCGCCGATGACTCTTTAGTTCGCTATCATGGTGATCAGGCTGAAATGATGCGTCGTGCCCGCGGCTATGTACCTGATCCAGTTGATTTACCCGCTGGATTTGAAAAATCGCCCTCAATACTGGCCCTCGGAGCCGATTTAAAAAATACCTTCTGCTTACTAAGAGATAAAAGTGCGGTTGTTAGCCAACATCTTGGTGATCTAGATGATATTGATATTTATCAGCAATATCAGCACGCTATTGACTTATTTCAATCGATTTATCGCTTTACTCCTTCGGTACTCGTCAGCGATATGCATTCCAATTATATCAGCCATATTTACGCAAAAGAGTTATCTGAGCAGCTACAAATTCCCCTTATTCAAGTTCAGCATCATCATGCACATATTGCCGCCGCTATGATCGAACAGGGTATTCCCTTAGATGGGGATAAAGTGATTGGTTTAGCACTAGATGGCTTAGGTTTTGGTGATGATGGGCATTTATGGGGCGGCGAATGCTTATTGGTTGATTATAGCTCTAGCCAATATTTGGGTGGATTACCCTCTGTTGCCATGCCGGGCGGCGATATGGCGTCTCGTCAGCCTTGGCGTAATTTATTGGCACATTTACAGTGTTTTGTACCTGATTGGCAAGATCAAAATATTGCAGCGATATTATCCCCTTATCCCTGTTCTGCGCTACTTAAAGCTATTGAACGCGGGATTAATGCGCCAACAGCCTCATCAACAGGTCGACTCTTTGATGCCGTAGCCGCCGCATTGGGTATCTGTACGAGTGAGGCGAGTTGGGAAGGCGAAGCGGCCTGTCAGCTGGAGGCGTTAGCGGCTAATTATAGCCGTAATCAACACCCAGTAACTTTACCGATCTTAGGTCAACATCTTGATTTATCAATATTTTGGCATCAATGGCTAAATTATCAGGCACCCGCTGCGGATCGAGCTTATGCCTTTCATCTGGCGCTAGCGCAAGGTTTTGCCGATCTTGCTATTCAAGCTGCTCATCAGTATGGAATTAAAAAAATCGTACTGGCTGGCGGAGTTATGCACAATCAGCTGTTAAGAAAGTTACTTATCGAAAAATTACAGCCATTAGAAGTGATTTATGCACGTCAATTACCTATGGGTGATGGCGGGCTAGCATTAGGGCAAGCGGCTATTGCGGCAGCAAAATTAAAAAAATAATAATTACTGAGAATTTCCAACTGAGAACTTTATTATTTGGCTTGTTTTAAAGTTATTCAATGAAATAGTTTTATGCATTTACAAAAAATCATTTCATTAATTAACCCGCAAATTTAACTCAATCATTTTTTTGATATTGATTCTCATTCGTTGATCTATTCTTATTATTAAATAATTATACCGGAATAAATCGATAATTTAGCTTAGTTCACTTTCAATATATTATTTAATTTCTATGTAATTGATTAATAATGGGTTTGTTTTATTTTTTAATGTGATAAATACCACAATAATAAAAATTTATTTTTTCTTTTTAAGATTGAAAACCTATTTAGTTAATTAAAACTGAATCGATTTTTCTAACAAAAGTATAAAAAAACATGCTCTATCTTATTGCTGGTTGATAAAGATCAAATAATAAAAAAGAGGTAGGACTAGGATCGGTCGCTATATTTACGATATTAAGCAGTGTCGATTAATCTACTTATAATAGGAAAAGAATAAATGGAAGGAGATAACTCTGTTATTTCTCCTCATGGCATCAATCGCCGTGACTTTATGAAATTATGTACAGCCTTAGCGGCAACCATGGGATTAAGTGGCAAAGCTGCCGCCCAAATTGCTGATTCTATTAGTGACCCTATGCGTCCTCCAGTTATCTGGATTGGGGCTCAAGAGTGCACAGGCTGTACGGAATCCTTACTATGCGCCACTCACCCCACTCTCGAAAACTTAATTCTCGACACCATTTCCCTTGAATATCATGAAGTATTATCTGCGGCATTTGGTGAGCAAGTTGAAGAGAATAAACACAATGCAATGGAGAAATATAAAGGCAAATATATTCTGGTCGTTGATGGTTCTATCCCGCTAAAAGATAATGGCATTTATTGCATGGTGGCAGGCAAACCCATAGTCGAGCATATACGTAAAGTGGCTGAAAATGCGGCTTCGATTATTGCAATTGGTTCTTGTGCGGCATGGGGTGGCGTTGCTGCATCGGGCGATAATCCAACAGGTGCAGTGGGTCTGGATAAAGTCATAAAAGATAAAACAGTCATTAATATTCCAGGCTGTCCTCCCAATCCACATAACTTCTTAGCTACTGTTGCTCATGTTATTACCTTTAATCGACCTCCCAAACTAGATAGTAAAAATCGGCCATTATTTGCCTATGGGCGCCTTATTCATGAGCACTGTGAACGTCGTCCACACTTCGACGCAGGTCGTTTTGCTAAAGAATTTGGAGATGATGGCCACCGCGAAGGCTGGTGCTTATACCATTTAGGCTGTAAAGGCCCTGAAACCTATGGTAACTGCTCTACACTACAGTTTTGCGATGTGGGCGGTGCTTGGCCAGTTGCCATTGGACATCCCTGCTATGGCTGTAACGAAGAGAATATCGGATTCCACAAAGGTATTCATCAGCTGGCAAGTGTTGAAAATCCTACACCGCGCGTTGATAAACCGGATGTAAATAATCGAGAAGGTGGACAAGTTTCATCTACCGCAGTCGGTCTTATCGGCGGTGTAGTTGGATTAGTTGCGGGTGTGAGCGTGATGGCAGTACGTGAATTAGGTCGTCAAAAACGCCAAAATGACTCTGACTCACGGGGAGAATAACCGTGAATAGACGAAATTTCCTTAAACTCTCAGCAGGGGGTGCATTGCTAGCTGGCACTAGCTCCCCTAGCTTGGCGGTGGAAAATAGACCGCCAATTCCAAACGCTCTTGGCATGCTATATGACTCAACCTTATGTATTGGCTGTCAGGCTTGTGTTACCAAATGTCAGGAAATTAACCATCCAGAGCCGAATCCTGTTGGTGAAAAAACTTGGTCTAACAACGATAAACTGACTCCTTATACCAATAATATTATCCAAGTTTGGAGCAGTGGCACAGGCGTTAATAAAGATCAGGAAAAAGATGGTTATGCCTACATTAAAAAACAGTGTATGCATTGCATCGATCCAAATTGCGTCTCTGTTTGTCCGGTTTCAGCACTGAAGAAAGATCCAAAAACCGGCATTGTTCACTACGATGCTAGTGTGTGTACTGGTTGCCGCTACTGCATGGTTGGCTGCCCATTCAATATTCCCAAATATGCTTACGACGACAAATTTGGGGCGATTCACAAATGTGAACTCTGCAATCAAAAGGGCGTTGAACGTCTAGATAAAGGGGGTTTACCCGGTTGTGTTGAAGTCTGTCCTGCGGGTGCGGTGATTTTCGGTACGCGTGAAGAGTTACTGGCTGAAGCGAAAAAACGTTTGACGCTAAAAGCTGGTGATGAGTACGGCTACCCACGGCAAACGCTACACAGTCAAGATCCTTATCTACATCCAGTGGCTAAATATGAACCTCATATTTATGGTGAAAAAGAGGGTGGTGGCACACAAGTGCTTGTCCTATCTGGTGTTCCTTACCAGAACCTTGGATTGCCTGAGTTAGCCGAATTGTCGACCGGTGCGCGCTCTGAAAAAGTTCAACACACAGTGTATAAAGGCATGGTTCTGCCACTGGCGGCGTTAGCGGGATTAAGCTTCTTGGTTTATCGCAATACCAAGAATAGTGATGAAAAAGAGGATGATCATCATGACGACGCACCATAAATTAAAACCCCTTGGCGGGCGTTTAGTCAGTTGGCCAGTGATTGTCTTCGGCCCTTTTATTCTGCTGTGTATCTTTTTAATCGTTAAGCGGCTGATCTTTGGACTGGGCTCAGTTTCTGATCTCAATGGTGGCTATCCTTGGGGAATATGGATCGCCTTTGACTTATTGATTGGTACTGGCTTCGCTTGTGGTGGCTGGGCATTAGCTTGGGCAGTTTATGTATGTAATAGAGGCGAATATCATCCATTAGTTCGCCCCGCTTTACTCGCCAGTCTGTTCGGTTACTCCCTTGGGGGTTTATCTATTACCATTGATGTTGGTCGATACTGGAATCTGCCCTATTTCTATATTCCGGGCTTCTTTAACACTAACTCAGTCCTATTTGAAACCGCCGTCTGTATGACCATCTATATCGGGGTGATGATACTGGAATTTGCTCCTGCGTTATGCGAACGCTTTGGTTGGAAGGTCTCATTAAAACGCTTAAATAAAGCTATGTTCTTTATTTTGGCTTTTGGTGCGCTGCTGCCAACCATGCACCAATCATCCATGGGTTCACTGATGATTGCCGCTGGTCATAAAGTCCACCCGATTTGGCAAAGCTATGAAATGCTGCCGATACTGTCATTGATTACCGCATTTATCATGGGTTTCTCTATTGTTATCTTTGAAGGCTCTTTACTACAAGCCGCCTTAAAAGGAAAAGGAGCCGATGAGCGTCCGCTGTTTATCCGTTTAACCAAGATTATCCAAGTCTTC
The DNA here is from genome assembly GCA_963519845.1 of uncultured Moellerella sp. Lineage (GTDB taxonomy): Bacteria > Pseudomonadota > Gammaproteobacteria > Enterobacterales > Enterobacteriaceae > Moellerella. The sequence continues at coordinate 28,903 of CAUQNX010000016.1, forward strand.
TTAGTTCTCTTCTTGGTCTGCCGTTTTGGTGAGCTGATTTATCGCGGCAAGATGCACTATGTGATGGCCTTTGATTTCTACTCTATGATGTTTTGGATTGAAACCGCATTACTGCTCTTTCCGCTGCTGATGTTCCGTGTGCCATCGTTACGTAATGATTCAAGATGCTTGTATATCAGCGGCTTAAGCATGTTGATTGGCGCTGCTATGTGGCGGATGAGCTACTCTCTGGTTGCCTTTAATCCCGGTGATGGCTACGACTATTTTCCAACGACAGAAGAGCTATTAATTTCAATTGGTTTCGTGGCGATCGAGATATGTGCCTATATCTTGCTAATCCGCCTGTTACCCATTCTTCCTGCATTAAAAAAATCGCCTATGAAACATTCTCAGGCCCGAGGTAAAGCATGAGCCAACGTATAACAATAGATCCCGTCACTCGTATCGAAGGTCATTTACGCATTGATTGCGAAATCGAAGATGGAAAAGTGACTAAAGCTTGGGCATCCGGCACCATGTGGCGAGGTATGGAAGAGATAGTTAAAGGTAAAGATGCCCGCGATGCATGGATGATTATGCAGCGCATCTGCGGCGTATGTACCACAGTGCATGGGATTATCTCTGTTCGCACCGTTGAAAATGCGCTCAATATTGAAGTTCCAGTAAATGCTCAATATATCCGTAATATGATCTTGGCCGCTCATACTATCCAAGATCATATTGTTCATTTTTATCAATTATCTGCACTAGACTGGGTGGATATCACCTCAGCATTACAAGCTGATCCCAACAAAGCGGCGGAGATATTAAAAGGCGTTTCAACATGGTCGTTGAATAGCCCAGAAGAGTTCACCCGCGTACAGAATAAAATCAAAAATTTGGTGGCTAGCGGTCAGTTAGGTATCTTTGCCAATGGCTATTGGGGTCATCCAGCGATGAAATTGTCGCCGGAAGTGAACCTAATTGCAGTGGCTCACTATCTGCAAGCATTAGAGTGTCAACGTGATGCGAACCGTATAGTCGCGCTATTGGGTGGTAAAACCCCGCATATCCAGAATTTAGCGGTTGGTGGCGTGGCTAACCCGATTAATTTAGATGGCATCGGTGTATTAAATCTTGAACGCCTGATGTATTTAAAATCCTTTATTGACCGCTTAGGCGATTTTATTGAGCAAGTTTATAAAATCGATGCGGCTGTTATTGCGGCGGGCTATCCAGAGTGGCTTGAAGTGGGCAAAGGGGCCAATCACTATATGTGTGTGCCTGAATTCCCCATGGATAATAAAAATGGCAGCTTCCTACTACCCGGTGGCTATTTAGAAAATGGTGATTTCAGTACCTATCGCCCTATTACTAGCCATACCGATGAATATTTAATCAATGGTATTAAAGAGAGTGGTAAACATGCTTGGTATAAAGAAGATGAACCACTTGCGCCTTGGGAAGGTAAAACTAACCCTGATTACACAGGCTGGGACGATGATGGCAAATACTCTTGGGTTAAGGCCCCGACTTTCTACGATAAAACTGTAGAAGTGGGTCCATTAGCTGACTTGCTATGCAAACTGGCAGCAAAACATCAACCCACCGAAAAACATTTCAATGATGTCGCCAATCTATATCAAACGCTGACGGGCAATAGTATTAGCGTCAATCAGTTAGAGTCGACATTTGGTCGTATTATTGGTCGTACCGTTCGCTGTTGTGTATTAAATGAATCTCTCTCTATTCAGTGGCAAGCCTTGATCGATAATATTGGCCGAGGAGATTACACCACCTTTATTAAACCTAATTTCCCAGAAAACACCGTAACAAAAGGCGTGGGCTTTGGCGAAGTGCCTCGCGGTTTGTTATCACATTGGATTGTAGTTAAAGATGGCAAAATAGAAAACTATCAAGCGGTTGTTCCTTCAACTTGGAATGCGGGTCCTCGAAATTTCAATGACGAGCCCGGTCCCTATGAACAAGCGTTAGTAGGAACGCCAATTGCCGATCCAGCAAAACCGCTGGAAGTGGTGCGAACCATTCACTCATTTGACCCTTGTATGTCCTGTGCTGTCCATATCATTGATATCGAAGGTGCTGAAGTGACTAAGGTTAAGGTGCTCTAATGCGTATTCTAGTATTGGGTGTGGGTAATATTTTACTCAGCGATGAAGCAATAGGTGTGCGGATCGTGGAAGCACTGGAAGAGCGTTATCATCTGCCTGAATGTGTTGAAGTTTTAGATGGTGGAACGGCGGGTATGGAGTTAATTGGGGCGATGGCCGATCGTGACCACCTGATTATTGCTGATGTGGTGCTATCGAGTCAGCAACCGGGTACCCTTTTCGTATTAAAAGATGAAGAAGTTCCCGCACTATTTACGCGCAAAATTTCCCCTCATCAACTGGGTTTATCCGATGTGCTATCCGCCTTACATCTGACGGATGAATTCCCACAGCGTTTAACTCTGGTGGGTATTGTGCCTGAATCATTAGAGCCGCGTATTGGTTTGACTGCCGTTGGACAAGCGGCGCTCGAGCCTGCACTGCAAAAAGTGATTGAGACATTGCGCAGTGAAGGTTTAGAAATTATAGCTAAAGAAGAGCCTCTGCATGTCTGATGAAATCAAAGGTTATGACCAAGACCCGCAAACGCTAGTTCAGGCTGCGTTCAAGCGGGTCTCTGAACAATCTATGCACGACCTTTCATTCCTCCATCCCTCAATGGGAGTATATGCCAGTGAATTTTCATTGTTTGAAAATCAGTGGATTGGGATGGTCATCACGCCGTGGATGCTAAGTGCCATTATTCTTCCCGGGCCTGAGCAATATTGGCCTCACCGTGTTATCGGTGAAAAAATTGGCTTAGCCCTGCCTTATGGTGAAATGACGTTTACCGTGGGCGAGTTAGAGGGATTAACCCAATATCTTGCTAGCTCCCTGATGTCGCCTTTAGATCGTCAAATCAGCCCAGAGCACGGTATTCATCTTACGGATGATTGTCGTCGTATTCTACTGTCATTGCCAATAGTCGATCCTAATGTTCCGACATCACCAGAACGGAGAGCCCTGTTTAGCCGTCATTTGAGGGATAGCAATGCATGAGGTTTCTCTGTGCCAAAGCACGCTAGAAATTATTGAGCAGCAAGCTAAACAACATGGTGTGAATAAAGTTACTGGCGTTTGGTTAGAAATTGGTGCGCTCTCTTGTGTTGAAGAGAGCTCATTTCGTTTCTGTTTTGATATCGCTTGCCGCGGCACTCTGGCTGAGGGTAGCCAGCTACATATTGTATATCGCCCCGCTAAAGCTTGGTGTTGGGATTGCAGTGAATCAGTCGAAGTGAGCGATCATCAATCCTGCTGCCCTAAGTGTCAAAATCTAAATCTAAAGGTAGAAAACGGAGATAGCTTGCAGATTAAAGAGCTAGAAGTTGAGTAAATCTCTCGGCTATTAGATATCGAGTTTAATCGATTTTCACTATTTCAGTCTCATTTTTTAGACTGTTTTTTATTTAGACAATCCATTAATCGATCTAATGCGAATTATCTTTACTGACCTTGAGGTTTATCAACCCATTCATCGTTACTTTTCTCTAATCTAACTATTAAAATATGCAGTTGGGAGTGGATCTTATGTGTAGTACTTGTGGATGTGCCGCGGGCGAGCGTCGGATAGAGGGTGATGAACATTCTCACCATCATGATCAGCCTCACACACATGATCATGGGCATAGTCATAGCCATGATCAGGATCATCATGGGCACGATCATCATCACGAACATGAATATAGCCATGATCATGATCACCCGCATGACCATGATGATAAAAGTAAAACGACCATTATTCATCACCACTACTATCATCAGGGTGATGTTCATCATCACTACCACCAGCATGAACAGCCTTCGAGCCATGAAAAAACACATGAACATCAGCATGAACACCCGCATGTTGAACATAACTTTAAACCTGTCGGTGAACATCAGGATCTCGATTATGGTCATGGTGAAGCAGGAACTCACGCGCCCGGTATTAGCCAAAAACGTATGCTGCAAATCGAGATGGATGTATTAGGCAAAAATAACCATCTGGCAGCCCATAATCGTGAAGACTTTAATGCGAAAAATATTTTAGCCTTAAATCTCGTCTCTAGCCCCGGCTCAGGTAAAACCACATTACTGACAGAAACCCTGTTGCGCCTGCGTGACAAAGTCAGCTGTGCCGTTGTCGAAGGGGATCAGCAAACTACGAATGATGCTCAACGTATCCGTGAAACTGGTGTACCAGCAATTCAAGTGAATACTGGCAAAGGTTGTCATCTGGACGCTCAGATGGTGCACGATGCCATGGATCGTCTTAATTTAGCGGATAGTAGCCTACTCTTTATTGAGAACGTCGGTAATTTAGTTTGCCCTGCCAGTTTTGATTTAGGTGAGCGTCATAAAGTTGCAGTTCTATCAGTAACTGAAGGTGAAGATAAACCTCTGAAATACCCGCATATGTTCGCGGCGGCAGATATTATGATTTTAAATAAAATCGATTTACTGCCTTATCTGCATTTTGATGTGGAAGCCTGTATTGCCAATGCAAAACGTGTCAATCCAAACATTCAAGTAATTCAACTGTCGGCCACCTCGGGCGAAGGTATGGATGCTTGGCTCGCTTGGCTGGAGACTCAGCTATGTGCTTAGGCATTCCGGGTAAAATTGTGGCGGTGGGTGAAGATATTCACCAACTGGCACAAGTTGAGGTTTGCGGTGTAAAACGTGATGTAAATATTGGGCTGGTATGTGAAGGTGACACCGCCGAGATGTTAGGTCAGTGGGTGCTGGTTCACGTGGGTTTTGCCATGAGCATTATTAATGAAGAAGAGGCCCAATCCACACTCGATGCATTAATGGCAATGAGTCAGTTAGATCATGAAGTGAATGATTTTAGCGGTTTAAATTCTGGAGTAACAGATGCAGTACGTCGATGAGTTCCGCGACCCTGCTTTAGCTAAAGTTTTACTGGATCATATTCGCCAACGTGTTTCAGAGATACCGCAAGCAAAGCAGAGCCCATTACAATTAATGGAAGTCTGTGGGGGACATACCCACGCAATTTTTAAATTTGGTATCGATCAGCTTCTACCGCCTGAGATTGAATTTATTCACGGGCCGGGTTGTCCGGTCTGTGTACTCCCCATGGGGCGGATCGATAACTGCATTGAGATAGCCAATCATCCCGAAGTGATCTTTTGTACTTATGGCGATGCAATGCGTGTTCCCGGCAAAAATGGTTCACTATTAGATGCCAAACGTCGAGGGGCAGATATCCGCATCGTCTATTCTCCCTTAGATGCTTTAGCGCTTGCCGAACAAAATCCCGATCGTCAGGTGGTTTTTTTTGGGTTAGGTTTTGAAACGACAATGCCGAGCACAGCCTTGATTTTACAACAGGCTCGTCAGCGCAATCTGCAAAGTTTTACCGTCTTTTGCCAACATATCACCATTATTCCCACGCTACGCAGCTTATTAGAGCAGCCAGATGTGCGCATCGATGGTTTTCTGGCGCCGGGTCATGTCAGTATGGTGATTGGCACTCATCCCTATCAGTTTATTACCGATGAATTTGATAAGCCGCTGGTGGTTACTGGCTTTGAGCCATTAGATATTTTGCAATCCCTCGCCATGATAGTCGATCAAATCGCAGAGGGTCGATGTGAAGTGGAAAACCAATATAAGCGTATTGTGGCCGAGCAGGGCAATCTTCTAGCATTGAAAGCACTGGAAGAGGTATTTGAATTAAGAGAATCCAGTGAATGGCGCGGGCTAGGCGAAATCGCGGGCTCTGGTGTTCAGTTAACCGCTGATTATCAATTCTTTGACGCTGAACGCCGTTTTCAAGTTCAAGCCAATCAGGTTGCTGACGACCCGCAGGCACGTTGTGGTGATGTTTTAACCGGTCGATGTAAGCCCAGTGACTGTCCACTTTTTGGTCAGCGCTGTACGCCACAAACGGCTTTTGGGGCCTTAATGGTCTCTTCCGAAGGCGCTTGCGCAGCCTATTATCAATATCGTCGGGAGGCGTAAGATGAGTTTTAATGCCAATGATGTTGTCACCATGGCTCACGGTAGCGGTGGTCAGGCAATGCAGCAGTTAATTGAAACGTTATTTTTACAGGCATTTGCAAATCGAGCATTAAATGAGCGAGAAGATCAGGCTCGTTTATCCTTAGCCGAATTAACGGCGCTCGGTGATCGACTGGCATTTAGTACCGATAGCTATGTTATCGACCCAATTTTCTTCCCCGGCGGTAATATCGGCAAACTGGCTGTGTGTGGCACAGTTAATGATGTCGCTGTCAGTGGTGCTATACCCAAATATCTCTCCTGCGGCTTTATTTTAGAAGAGGGATTTCCCTTATCTGAACTGCAAACTATCGTGGAATCTATGGCTATCACCGCCGCCGCTGCGGGTGTTGAAATTGTCACTGGTGATACCAAAGTGGTTCAGCGCGGAGCCGCAGATAAAGTGTTTATTAATACTGCGGGCATAGGTGTGATCCCAACGGAAATCCAGTGGGGCGTTCAGCAGATCCAACCCGGTGATAAAGTGATTGTAAGCGGCACATTAGGTGATCATGGCGCTACCATTTTGAATCTACGGGAAAAACTAGGACTCGAAGCAGAATTAAGTTCCGACTGCGCAGTCCTTACGCCACTTATTGAGCCATTGCGCGCTATCGATGGCGTTAAAGCCTTGCGCGATGCAACCCGTGGTGGAGTGACCGCCATTTTACATGAATTTGCTCAAGCCAGCGGCTGTGGTATTGCGATTAATGAAGCGGACTTACCTGTCTGTTCAGCCGTTCGTGGTGTTTGTGAACTATTAGGTTTGGAGCCCCTTAATTTTGCTAATGAAGGCAAATTGGTGATAGTGGTTCGGCCTGACGTAGAAGCTTCTGTGCTCGCGGTTCTTCATCAACATCCTTTGGGCGCTAATGCCGCAACAATCGGTGAAGTGACGGAAAATAAACAAGTCAAACTGGTGGGTATTTTTGGCGCTGCACGGCGGTTAGATTTGCCCTATAACGAACCACTACCGCGAATTTGCTAACTAAATTTATTTTTTTCGTCTTTAGATAAGTATCAAAATTGGCTATAGAGGGATGTATGATCAAGAAAGTAGTAGTAGCAATGCAGGCGATCTGCTTGCTGGGTTTGACCCTACAAGGAGCTGCCGCAGCGCCACAAGATAATCAAACTTTACGCCTAGCGATCGGCGCTGAGCCAACTGAAGGTTTTGATCCTATGCTAGGTTGGAGTCATGGTAGCTACCTACTCCTGCATAGCCCACTACTAAAACAGAGTGCTGATCTCTCTTGGCACAGCTATATGTTAGCAAGCTATCAACATAATGCTGATGGTAAAGAGTGGACACTTACTCTAAAAGAGGGATTAAAATTCTCTGACGGCTCACCTCTTACAGCAAAAGATATTGCCTATAGCTACAACAATGCCGCCGCAAGTGGGGGGAAAGTGGATATGGGTAATTTCGCTAAAGCAGAGGTGATTGACCCTCTGACGGTAAAAATCACCTTATCATCACCGCAAAGTACCTTTATAAACGTATTAGGTTCATTGGGTATCGTCTCAGCTGATAAATATGATGCTAAAACATACGCCCATAATCCTATCGGGGCTGGTCCCTATCGTTTAGTCGCTTTCCAACCGGGCCAACAACTGATTGTTGAGCAAAATCCCTACTATGCTGGTCCTAAAAATAATTTCGCGAAAATGGTATTTGTTTTTCTTGATGAAGATGCCGCTTTCGCCGCCGCACAAAGTGGTCAATTAGATATTGTTCGCATCCCAGCCGCCGTTGCTACTAACGCAGGTGAGGTGAAAAATATGAAGTTGATTGAGCGCCCTAGTGTCGAAAATCGCGGTATCTCATTCCCCATTCCACCCGCTGGCGAAAAAGATGCACAAGGTAATCCTATCGGTAATGATATCACTTCAGATATCGCTATTCGTAAGGCGATCAATTATACCCTCGACCGTAAATTATTGGCGGAGTCGGTGTTAGAAGGCTTTGCTATCCCAGCTTATACTGGGGTAGAAGGCCTACCTTGGAATAATCCACAATCAAGTTTCAAAGATGGCGATATTGAAAAAGCCAAAGTTATACTCGAAGAAGCGGGTTGGAAATTAAATAAAGCGGGACTGAGAGAGAAAGAGGCGAAAGTTGCTAAACTAACCTTATGGTATGCCAGTGGTGATACTAGTCGTCGTGATTTAGCCCAAGCGATAAGAGCCAGTTTAAAACCTCTTGGGATTGAGATGGATTTAAAATCAGGTAGCTGGGAGACAGTCGAGCGCAATATGCACGCTAATCCAACGCTATTTGGTTGGGGTAGCTTAGATCCGATGGAGCTAGTGCATAACTACAGTAGTAAAGCGGCGGGTGTCGGTTTTTATAATCCCGGTTACTACAAAAATCCAGCCGTAGATGCGCTGATTGAAGAAGCATTACATCAGCCTGATCAAGCGGCGGCTATCCCTTTTTGGCAAAAAATAGATTGGGATGGTAAAACGGGTACTGGCATTCAAGGCGATGCGGCATGGGCTTGGTTGATGAATATCCAGCATATCTATTTAAAGAATAGTTGTGTTGAATTAGGCAAAGGTGCACCTGAAATTCATGGCTCATGGTCTGTGCTCAATAATGTTGATGAATGGGCATGGACTTGTCAGTAATGCGGACAAGCATAGGGCTTTTATTGCGATTTATCTGTTTACTTACGGTAACAGCGGCGGGAATATTTATCCTTCTGAGCTACTCGCCAATAGATCCGATTAAAGCCTATATTGGTAATGATTTAATGCATGTTCCCCCAGAGCAGTATCCTTTAATTGCGGCTCGTTGGGGGCTGGATCAGCCGATATGGATGCAGTTTTGGCGTTGGTTTTCACAGATGTTACAGGGGGATATGGGCTACTCCATGCTCTATAACACCCCTGTGACTCAAGTGATATCCGATCGGTTAGCGCCCTCTTTGGCTTTATTGGTCTCTGCATGGCTATTTTCCGGAGTGGTCGGCCTTGGTTTAGGCTTGATTGCAGGACGCTATTTAAATCGCTGGCCCGATAAGATTATTTCACTTTTCTCATACTTACTCGCCTCAATCCCAGTATTTTGGATCGGTTTATTATTGCTCTCTCTCTTTGCTGTTTCACTCCAATGGGCGCCAATTTGCTGTGCTTGGCCCATTGGATTAGATGAACAAACTGCCACTTTTGGACAAAAATTACATCATCTCATCTTGCCTGTTGTAGCGCTAGGCATGCTTGGCGTAGGAACAATAGCACTACATACCCGAGCCAAAGTTGCCGAAGTGATGAACAGTGAATTTATCCATTATGCCCAAGCGCAAGGCGATAAAGGCTGGGCTATGATGCGTTTTCACATTTTAAAGCATGCCATTACACCCGCAATCTGTTTACAATTTGCCTCTGTCGGTGAATTACTGAGTGGGGCGCTATTGGCAGAGAAAGTCTTCGCTTATCCAGGTTTAGGGCAAGCGACAATAGATGCAGGATTACGGGGTGATATTCCACTATTAATGGGAATTGTCATGCTATGTGCTACTCTGATTTTCTTCAGTAATACCATCGCCGATGTCATGCTCAGAAAGGTGAATAAGGGAGCGGCAAGAGCCTGATGACGTATAATCCAAACCGCGCCTTGGTTAAATTAACCCTCTCACTACTCTGTTTAATTATATTGGGTACTTATGCTTTTTGGCTCTCTTATTCAGATATTGAAATGAATCTGCTAGATCGCCGCCAAGCACCCTCTTTCGCACACTGGTTTGGTACAGATAACCTAGGGCGTGATCTCTTTGAAAGAACATTTCAGGGGCTCGCCGTTAGCCTGCAGATAGGATTAACCGCTGCCATATCAAGCGGTTTTATCGCCTTGGTGATGGCTGGATTATCCTCTCTCAGTAAAACCACCGATTACCTAGTACGCGGCGTGATTGATGCCTTATTAGCGCTACCTCATTTGCTATTACTAGTATTAATTTGCTTTACATTGGGCGGCGGAAAAACTGGCGTAGTCTGGGCAGTGGCGCTGACTCACTGGCCAAAACTGACCCTGATCTTGCGTTCTGAACTACAAAGAGTACAGCAAGCGGACTATATTATGCTGTCACGACGCATCGGAAATAGCGCATTTTATCGCTGGCGATATCACTATTTACCCATGATCCTTCCTCAATGGATGGTAGGAACTTTGTTGATGTTCCCACATGCTGTTTTACATAGTGCTGCCTTGAGTTTCCTTGGTTTTGGTTTATCCCCTCACGAAGCCTCATTAGGCATATTATTATCTGACGCATTGCGTTATCTCAGCACCGGAGCATGGTGGCTGGCCGTTTTTCCTGGCTTAGCCTTAATGGGGTTAGTCTTATTATTTGACCAATTTGTTAAAGCAGCCCAGCAACTCTGGTTAAGGGGAACCTCATGTTAACACTGGATAATCTCACCATCGATGTTGCTCAGTTTCGTTGGTTAGGTAAAAAGCGCTGGTCCCCTTTACTGCAAGATATCTCCTTGGATATCGCTCCCGGTGAGATGGTGGCGTTAGTCGGCGGCAGCGGCGAAGGGAAAAGCCTACTTCTGCAAAGCGTTTTAGGGCTATTACCAAAAAATATGCGCTGCCGTGGCAATATCCTTTTAAATAATCAACAACTGACGGAAGAGAGCAAACCTCGATATCGCGGAAACGCCTTGTGCTATGTGCCGCAAAGTGTGAGTGCGCTAAATCCGTTGATCCCTATTGGCCCTCAATTAGAACGCGCGGCGGTGCTCAGCGGGCAACATATCAAAATGCATGATATTGCGCGCCATTTACAGCAGTACAATTTGCAGGGAAATTTAGTTAATAGTTATCCGAGTAAATTATCAGGCGGCATGGCAAAACGGGTTTTGGCCTCTAGCGCCACGCTCTCTAAAGCCGAATATATATTAGCGGATGAAATCTCTTCTTGGTTAGATGATGAACATGCAATCCAATTGCTCAAAAGTATGAAATCACTTTGCCGCGATGGCAGAGGTATTCTGTGGGTGACTCACGATTTAGCCATGGCAGCCCGTTTTGCTGATCGCATTGCCTTGCTACGTAACGGAATATTAGAAGAAGTGTTAACTTGTCGGCAATTAAAACAAAATAGCGGCGGTAAGTGGTTACAATCGCTGTGGAATGCCTTGCCTGAACATCAGTTTATGGCAATGAAATGATCCCTCATATCATAAGGGTATATATCCTATGCTAGAAGTTCAGCAACTTCGTATCGAACAAGGTGGCAATCTACTTTGGGATAATATTGCTTTTTCACTCTCTCCACATCAGCGATTAGGTATCTCTGCACCCAGCGGCTTTGGTAAAACTACCTTGGGTCGCGTTCTTGCTCAATGGCAATCGCCTACGCAAGGTATAATACTACTCGAAGGAAAACCCTTAGCATCAAGCGGTTACTGCCCTATCCAGCTGGTCCCTCAACATCCTGAAAAAAGTTTTAATCCCTATCGCAATGTTGGCGCGAGTTTACATGACGCTTGGATACCAGATGCCTATTGGCTCGATCAGTTTTCTATTAAACCTGAGTGGCTGGCAAGACGCCCCAACGAACTCTCAGGTGGAGAATTAGCTCGCATTGCGTTGTTAAGAGCATTAGATCCTCGCACCAAAGTGTTAATTGCCGATGAAGTGACAGCTCAATTAGATGCTCACCTGCAAAAAGAGGTGTGGCAGTTGCTAATTAAACTGTCTCAAGAGCGCCCTCTTGCCATGATTATCTTTAGCCACAATAAAGCCCTATTGGACAAAGTCTGTACTTCTGTTTGGGAAGTAGGAACTGAGAGTTAATTCAAGGTTATTGGGTCACGCAAGATTTAACGCTAACTATCATTCTCACTGCCAGCATCAGAGCCAATTACTCCTGCTCGAGAAAAAATTGCTTAATGGTTTGCCTTAACCATTGATGAGCAGGATCACGATCTAAGCGCGGATGCCAAGCTTGAACAATAAATACGGGCTCCAGTTCAAGAGGCAGATCAATTTCGACCAAGGGTAGATTAATACAGCTTACAGCCTTCAATACATGGCGTGGCAGAGGCAGAATATAATCTGATTTCATGGTCAACATCATGGCAGAATGAAAACCCGGCAGCGTCAGTGCCACATTACGCTTTAGGCCAAGATCGCGCAGTGCATCATCGATAGGTCCCTGCGTACGCCCACGTCGTGAAACACTGATATGAGGGTAATGCGTCAAAGTCTCGGGCGTAACTTGTCCAATAATCGGATGCCCTTGGCGCACCAATGCTTGAAAAGCGCTGGTAAACAAGCTCTGTGCTTTAATTTCTGGGTGCCAATTACCCGAAGAACCAATCACCAAATCCACCTTGCCACTACGCAAAGTATCATCATCAATATCATTTTCAGCAATAAATTGTAGGCTACTCAAGGGAGCCATCTCCCGCAATTCCTCCAATAATCCACCACCTAATGCACCAATAAAAATATCATTAGCACGAATAATAAAAGTCCTTTCCAAAGTGTTAGGACAAAATGATTCACTAGGTTCAATCAATGCCTCAGCTTGTGCAATGATACCTCTGAGTTGTTGCTTTAATTCCAGTGCACGCGGCGTGGGTACGAGATTTCTGCCCGCTCTGACCATAATAGGATCATTAAACTGGTCGCGTATCCGTCCCAAAATCCGGCTCATTGCAGGCGCACTTAAATTCATTTTCTCCGCCGCGCCGCCCACGCTACCCTCCTCAAGCAGCAAGTTAAGTGCATAGATCAGATTGAAATCAATTTTTTGTGGCATCACTCCTCCTGTTGCTGTTCATTTAATGGATTGCGTTTTATGCAATAACTTAGTTACATGATTTCATTTTAAACAATCAACAAAAGTTTAGATACTACTCCCGACAATTAAAGTCTGATTAATGAAATAGCAGGAGTGTGGAATGGTTGATGCGTCTATTAGGTCGCACCACAAAAATAAATGGCTCACCAGTGCAAGCGAAATTAATGGCCGCACTTGGCTGGGGCTATTCGGTGTTTTTTTAGCAGTTATGGCGAGTGGAATAGGTGAAAACGTCAGCAAGTTTGCACTAGCGGATATTCAAGGTGCTATGTCATTGAACTTAGACGCGGGCAGTTGGCTAATCACCTGTTATGTCACTGGTTTTGTGATTGGTTCTGGGTTTACGCCCTGCTTTTGGCCGACTTTTTCGCTACGTCGCGTCGCCTTGGTTATGTGTTCTATTTATTTGATTGGTGGACTAATCACCCCTTGGCTGGGAGATCATTATTCAATGCTGCTGACAGTTCGCAGCTTACAAGGTTTTGCTGGCGGTGCACTGCCGCCAATGTTGATGACTGTCGTGTTGCGCTTTATGCCGCCGTTAATCAAAGTTCTGGGATTAGGTGCCTATGGATGGGTCTCCGCTTGGAGTGCCACTTTTGGTGCCACCGCCGCCGCCTTTGCTTTTCATTGGGGATGGAGTGGCTATTTCTATTGGAATTTACCTTTGATGGCGATTGCTACCCTGTGTATCGGCTATGGTCTGCCTCAGGACCCATTACGACTGGAACGTCTAAAACAGTTTAACTGGCGTGGTTTACTGCTTGGTGTTAGTGCCCTTGGCATGTTGACTATTGGTATTTCTCAGGGAGAGCGGCTCGACTGGCTTAATTCATCGCTAATCTATTTATTATTAATCGGTGGCCTTGGATTATTAGCGTTATTTTTAATTAACGAATGGTTTCATCCGCTGCCTTTTTTTAATTTGCAGTTATTAGGTAAAAGAAATCTCTCTTTTTCCTTAATTACGCTAGGCGGTGTGCTGCTGATCATGGTGTCTTTGGTCAATATTACATCGGGTTATTTATCCGTGATACAAGGATATCGTCAGGAACAGACTTCCGACATGATGTTATGGGTATCGCTACCGCAGTTAATCACCCTGCCGATAATCGCCATTATCTGTAATACACCAAGGGTCGATTGCCGCTGGGTACTGGCTATCAGCCTTATGTTAATGGCCGGCGCCTGCCTGCTTGCCTCCCAACTAACACCAGAATGGAATGGCGATAATTTCCGTCTCATTTCGCTGTTACAGGCGGTTGCTCAGCCGATGGCCGTGATCCCCTTACTGATGTTAGCCACTGGTGGACTACTGCCTACTGATGGACCCTTTGCCGCCGCATGGTTCAACGCAGTCAAAGGATTCGCTGCTACCGCCGCCGGAGGGGCTATCGCACTACTTAATCGGCAACGCGGTGATTTTCATTCTGGCGTTATCGCCGATGGATTTGGTTCAGCATACCGTGATACCTCGCTAGATTCAGTCGAAGTGCTGACACAACTTGCCGCTAAGCAAGGACAGGTATTGGCGAGTGCCGATCTTTATATGTTGGTTTCAGGTCTATCGCTGTTACTTATTGCGCTGATCTTGATTATGCCAACCCGTATTTATCCTCCGCGGTCAGTCGCCACCGCATAGCAATCTATTTTCAGGAATTAACAATGAGTGGAATAAAATTTATGGCTAATAAAAAAGTCTCTTTGGCCATATTGGCTATTATCTTGGTTATGCTGGGATTATTAATTAATAAATTTTTTATTGAGCAAACAACGCAGAACACCAAAGATGCTTATATTCGTGCCGATATCTCGCGTATCTCGCCACAAATAGCGGGCGTGATCACCGAAGTGCTGGTTCAGGACAATCAGTGGGTCAATCAAGGGGAACTGCTCGCTGTTATCGATCAGCGAGAATTCAACGTAGCTCTATCGCAAGCCGTGGCACAGACGCAATCGGCTATTGCCCGTCAAGACGATGCTAAAGCAAGTCTAATACGACAAAATGCACTGATCGCCGCTGCTCAAGCGCAACTAGCGTCAGCACAGGCTGAACTTCAATTTGCCCGTCAAGAGCAGAATCGCTATCAAAAAATGGCCACTAGCGGTGCGGGCTCTCAACAAGCTGCACAACAGGCAACAACGCGTGTACATACAATGTCAGCAAGTGTGGCACAGTCTGAAGCGTCACTTAAAGCCGCAAAAAATATGTTGCAAGTGCTGCAAGCGAAACAAGCAGAAAGTGATGCTGAATTGAAGTTTGCCCAGACGAAAAAAGCGATGGCCGAACTAAATTTATCCTATACCCGTATTACTGCCCCCATCGGTGGTGTTGTGGGTAAAAAAAGCTTACGTGTCGGCGAATTTGTCAAACCGGGAGATGCTCTGATGGCTATCGTGCCACAGGATAAGCTCTATATCATCGCCAATTATCAAGAAACCCAACTGGAAAAAATTACGCACGGTCAGTCGGTGGATATCAGCATTGATACCTTCCCCGGTCAAACACTGAGGGGCTATGTAGATAGTATTGCACCCGCTTCCGGCGTCAGTTTTTCATCTGTTGCACCCGAAAATGCGACGGGTAATTTTACTAAAATCGTTCAACGCATACCGGTAAAAATTATTTTTGATACTAATAAAGAGCAGGTCTCTATGATGAACTCCCTACGTGTTGGGATGTCAGCAGACGTAAGTATCAGCACGCTGGATGGGAGTCACTAATGAACAGAGCCATCATCCCGCTACTCTTGATAGTATTAACAGGCTGCCAAGCAGTTGGGCCCGATTATGTCGCGCCGCAAACAACCTTGCCCGAAAGTTGGGGAGCTAAGGCTAGCAGTGACTTACTGCCCGTGGAGTGGTGGGCTATATTCAATGACCCACAGCTATCGCAGTTAGTACAAAGTGCAACAATAAATAACCTTAACCTACAGTTAGCCACGGCGCGTATGCAACAAAGTCGCGCCTTGCTCGGTATCACTGACGCTGCTCTCACGCCGGATTTAAATCTCGACGGCTCTTACTTGCGTCAACGAGCCACTTCCGTCGGCAGCATGGACCCATCAGGTAAAAAAGGCCAAGCGGACTTTAATAACTGGCATGGCGGCTTTGGTGCAACTTGGGAATTGGATATGTGGGGTAAGTTACGCCGCGCATCTGAAAGTTCACAAGCGGGATTTGCAGCATCACAAGAGAATCGCCGCGCATTGCTAACATCTATCACCGCAGAGGTAGCGAGTGATTATCTGCGCCTACGTGCAACTCAACAACAGTTAGCTGTTGCACAGGAAAACCACAGCACTGCATTACGGACTTTGCAGCTAACACAAAGCCGCCATCAAAATGGTACAGGCAATGAGCTAGATATCGATCAAGCACAAGTGCAATTAATGCAAGTCGAAGCACTACTGCCAGTTCTAGTTGATCGCGAAAATCAGCTAATCAATGCCATTAGTCTACTACTCGGGGAGCAGCCCGGTGCGCTGAAAATCCAACTGTCATCCCCTAAACCACTCCCTCAACTAACACGCATCGTCCCTACAGGCATGCCATCAGATCTGGCGTTACGTAGGCCGGATATTCGCGAAGCAGCAGAGCTTTTGCATCAAGCTACCGCAGAAATTGGTGTGGCTAAAGCTGACTATTATCCCCGTATTACTTTAACCGGTAATGCGGGCTATCAAGCTCTCTCTTTATCGGATATGGGAAGTTGGTCAACTCACACTTTTGCCATCGGTCCCTCGCTATATTTGCCGATTTTCGACGGTGGAAAAATAAAGCAGCGGGTACTGTTGAGCGAATATCGCCACCAAGAGATGGCTATCGCTTATCAGCAAACGGTTCTGCGTGCTTGGCATGAAATCGATAATGCCCTTTCTGATTATCAAGCTCAACAGCGCCGCCAAACGCATCTGGCGGCGGCTTTAACCGCCAATCAACACGCTTTCGCACTGGCACGAGATAGTTACCTAAACGGCGCCAGCGATTTTATCCACGTTCTGAGCACGCAGCGTGCACTGCTAGATTTGCAATCTGCGCAAATTACTTCCCAAGAGGAAACCGCTCTCGCCGTGGTTAATTTATATCGGGCGCTGGGAGGCGGTTGGGAACAAACCTATCCGTCAGGCGCGTCAAAGTAAGGGGATCATAATGATTAATAACGTATTACTCGCGGTAGATAACTTCGCAAACAGCAGTAACGCGTTGAAATATATGCAACGCCTACAGGGTTGTATTTCCAATGTCATTGTCTTAACGGTTGTCGACAGTACCTTCGCGTTGAGTCGTAGCGGATTACCTTCTGACAGCGATGAGTGCGATGAATATCCTGCTGCCCAACGGGAAGAGTCGCTCGCCAAACAACAAGTAGATCTAGTCATTAAGGCACTGAATAAAATGGGTTTTCAAGCGCAGGGATTACTCGCTGCGGGCGCTCCCATTGAGGTGATCCCACAGCAAATGACACTGTTTAATTGTGATTTGCTGATCATCTCACATCGGCATCTCTCTTCACTGGGTCGCTTACTCAATACGTCAGTTACCCGTAGTTTGCTAGAAGATATTGGTCAACCGGTACTCGTCATCCCCCGTTAAATCTTAACTGTGGCTCGCTCTATGGATTTAAGGTGATTAAAGGTGCGCCACAGTGAGGATCTGAAATAACCGAGATATCCGCCTGATAAAGCTGCATAATCTGCTGTTTTGTCAGGATATCTTTTGGCGTGCCATTCGCCACTATACGCCCTTGATCCATCAGGATAATGCGATCAGCGAAGCGCGCTGCAAGATTTAAATCATGCAGCACACAACAGACATTGAGCTGCTGCGTTTGTACCAGCTGACGTAATAGCCGAAATAAGTGTTGTTGATGATGAATATCCAGCGCTGAAGTGGGTTCATCGAGGAATAACCATTTGGGTGAGGGGGTATCATCCCAAAGCTGAGCAAGGAGACGAGCCAGCTGAACGCGTTGCTGTTCACCGCCTGACAAGCTAATATAATCCCGTTGCGCCAGCTTTTCGCAATCACATAAGGCCATGATATGCTTTGTGTTATCACTCTTTTTTGACGATGAATAAGGGTGACATCCCATCTGTACAATATCACGCACACAAAATGAAAATGCCATATGACTATTTTGTCGCATCACCGCACGCGCTCGAGCTAGCGCCTCTGGCTCCCACTCCTTAAGTGATTTACCTAATAAAGAACAATCGCCGCTATCGGAAGGAAGGTAGCCTGTCAGTTGCCGTAATAATGTCGATTTTCCTGCGCCATTGGGGCCCAATATGGCCACAATTTCGCCATTCGGCAGGGTTAATGAGACATCATCCGTGATTTTCCGTCCACCAAGGCTATAGTTTAATTTATGGGCAATAATCATTATTTTTTCCTAACGCGCAAAATTAGCCATAGAAAATAAGGACCACCAATCAAGCTCGTCAGAAGACCCACTGGCATTTCTGCTGGTTGTACAAGAGTTCTGGCAAGAGTATCTGCACCTAATAATAAGCAGGCTCCCGCGAGGGTTGAGCAGGGTAATAACCAGCGATGATCTGCGCCAATCGTCATACGCACCAGATGTGGAATAACCAATCCTACAAAGCCAATCACCCCACTCACGGCAACAGAAGCGCCGACTAATAGTGAGCTAATCAATAATAATTGTTGTCTTGTGCGCCGAATATTCACCCCAAGGTAATGCGCTTCTTCATCACCCAGTTGCAATAAATTCAGCCGTTTACTCAGATAATTGGCCCAAATCAAAGCCGGGAAGATAAAGGTCGTGCACACCAACAAAGTCGACCATTGTGCTTGGCCTAAATTTCCCATCATCCAAAGGGTTAATTGGCGCAGTTGCTGCTCATCGCCCACATAGCTAAGTACGCCAATCGCCGCGCCACAGAGGGCATTAATCGCAATACCTGCAAGTAATAACTGCATCACGCCACCATGGGTATAACGGCGGCTGATAAGATAAATAATGGAACAAACCACCAAGCTACCGATAATGGCGTAAATCATCTGTTCGTACAGCACTAAAATAGCCGGAAGGGAAAAAGGAAATACGATAGCAATACCAACCATCAAAGCTGAGCCACTGCTTACGCCGAGTAATGCGGGATCGGCCATTGGATTACGAAATAGCCCTTGCATAATAGCGCCAGATGTCGCCAACGCGCCGCCGACTAATACCGCAAGTAAAACTCGAGGAAGTCGGATATTTAGCCAGATATCAAGAGATTGTTCATTTTGTAGCGATGCAAAAGTGAGTTTAATAGCACCTTGACCTGAAGCGATAAAAATAAGCGCAGCTAATACTATGATCAAACCAATCAATACCTGATAGGGCGATCGTAAATCATTCATATTCCATTATCCCACAAAAAATAATGCGGCCACTCAAGGTTAGGCCGCAATGTTTTTAAGCCGCTTTCAGCCCCGGCTGAATTAAGCTATAGATCTGTTTTTTTAATTCAGGCTGTAGCGCCAGTTGATAAACATGCTCTGCAACATCTGCGCGCATCACTAGGCCGTGAACTTCTTCATTTTGTTGGCGAATTGCTTTACCCGTAGCGTCGCCATAGAGCAATCCACCCGGACGCAAAATAGTAAAGTCGAGCTGGCTAGTTTGCAGCCATGATTCTGCCAATGACTTCTCACGCACCGCCTGACCAAATGCGGCGCGCGCGCGGGGTGATAAGTATTGCCATGAATCACCACAACCCAAAGAGGTCACTAAAATCATGCGAGAAAGTGCGCTTTTTTCTACGCAAGCAATAACCGTGCGGTGGGCTAAATAATCTTGTGAGCCGCCCATTGTGGAGATCACCGTCGCTAAAGAACCTGCGGCTTGGCAGGCAGCTAAGACGACCGCTTCATCACAGGCATCGCCGATAAAGACTTGTGCTCCAAGGGCGGATAATTTATCTGCTGCCTCTTGATTACGCACCACTGCTATCACTGGGCGTTTCTCGGCAAACGCGAGACTAGCTATCATGGCGCCTACCCCTTGACCACCAGCACCAAAAATCAACCAAGGAGCCATTAGTTAGCCTCTTTAAGTTTTTTAGCCAGAGCTCGGAATGCCTCAAGCTGCTCGGTCAATAACTGTCGATGCTCATCACGGCCTAAGAAAATTTTGAACATGGCATCACCCGCTTGGTTAAAAAAGAGAATTGAGGCGGTATCCATTCCCATAAACGTTCGTTCAACCAAAGCAATATGTGTACAATTTTCCGCTTTAATATGGCCTGTCATGCCCTTTTTACCGCGCAAATTAAAATAACCATGGCGATGAAAACCAGAAGGAAGCTCCCCTGAAAATTCAAGGATCACATCATCGGTATGAACAAGTGTAGTCACATTGCCCCATTCATGGGCGGTATCCCAAACAAGATCAAAAGAACTTCCTATGGCGAGCACATAGCTGGGTAAATTTTTAACCACTTCAAGTAGCGTAGTATCATATTGTTTTGCAATGGTTTCTAACGTGCCATCAGGTTTAGTCTTTAAAAATTCGGATAGGACGAGATTGCTCATTAAAGGCTCCTTTAAAGCGTGTTTAAATCCGCAAGTTGCGGTGAATTAAGTTCAACAATCAGCTCTTGCAGCGACTGTAAAATATTACTTGCCCAGAAACGCCCTTCGTTGGTCAGCCTGAGGCAACTCGAATCATCTTGCGTTAATCCGGCTTGATGCCACTGTTGTAATAAGGGTGTCAGCCTTGATGCATAAGGGGTAAATTGGTCGAGAACGACGCGAGCCGTTTCAATACTAGCTTGAAGTTGATGACGCCATTGATATTGAGGATCTGTGGTACGCATCATCATCATCAGCGGCTTTAGACCCGCATTGACGGCATCATAGTAAGCATCGAGATTGCGCTCTCCCATCCACGAATAACCATTAATTGAGCCACCTGCGCCAGAGCCAAAAGCAAAGCAGTCCGCCCCTTGTTTTATCAATAGGTTATAAAGATTACGTTCGCGAGTTGTACGCGCCCAATGGCTATTACTGATGCAGCGCCAGCCCTCTTTGTGCATAAATTCGCAACCTTGCAGATAAAGATCACGGCGTTTGGCTGGATTAGGGATCTCCACTCGGCCATTTTCAACGGCTTTACCCAGCGGAGTAGTTGGAATTAAATTAAGTGCGTAAAGATCGACACCATCTAAGCCAATATCACGGGCGATAGCCAGATCTTCGCCCCAAATTTTGGTATCTTGCTCTGGTAGACCAAATAGCAAATCACAAACAACGGCGGCTCGATCGCGGCGACAGAGATTCTCCATAAAAATTCGTGCCTCCTCGCCATTTGAGGTTCGCGCCATTTTTTTACGAATTTTGCTATTAAACGATTGAATCCCAATAGAAAAACGATTAGCACCCGCATCTAAACACGCATCAATACGTTCATCATCAAAATTTAATACTCGACCTTCAATAGTAATCTCACAATCAGGCGCTAACGGGAGACGTCGTTGTAATGTAGTAATTATTCGAGCAAGATCTTTCGCGGAGAGTGCGGAAGGGGTTCCACCACCAAAGTAAACCGCATGAATAGGTGATGATTGATACAGTGGACTATCAGCCTCCGCCTCAATCTCACGGATTAACAAATTGGTATAGTGATGACACTGATCCGATTCATAGCGATTTTGATAAAATCCACAGAATGTACAGTGGGTTGCACAAAATGGAATATGCAGATAAACCAATCGTTTCCGAGGTTCTACTATTGATGTCACCAGCTTCTGCCAAGTCTCTTGCCGCTTTTCAGCACCAACTGGTATCGCATCTCGCCACGGCATAGTCGCACGCCTATCTTTGAAGGGTTGATTTCCCTCGATGGCAAAATGCGGCGTTAAATTAAGTTCAGATTTCATTATTCTCACTCGTTAATGGTCAGCATCTAGCCATAATTTCTGATTCAAAAGTTCTACTGCATCGGCAACTCTTGGTCCCATACCTAAAATAAGTGCCTGATCAATACTGACAATTCGTTTATTTTTCCAAGCAGAAGTACGAGTGATCCCCGGTACTTGGCTGAGTCTATCGAGACCATTTTCGGTCATTTGGCTGGTGACAATAATCACTTCAGGATTGGCCGCTATAATGGCTTCCGCGCTATAGCTCTTGTATTGCTGATGTTTGGCAAGGTTATTGGCTCCTGCGAGGGTCAAGATAATGTCCGCAACACTACCTTGACCGGCAATTTGTGGCGCGCTGCTACCCGCTGATAAGATAAACAACACATCGATGTTTTTCCCTCTTGCCCTATTCTTTTGGGCAATATTAGCTAAGCGCTCACGTAATTGATTAACCAGTTGATCACCCTCCTCGACCAGCTGAAGCGCTTGCGCCAATAGGTGAATATTGCTGTACATCTGTTCAACCGTTGCAGGGATACGCGCTAAGGTAATCACCTCAACTTTTTGCGGTTTTAATTGTTCAAAAATGATCTGCGGAGCAGCATCCTGCCAAGTAATAAACAAGCTCGGATTTAGCGATAAAATTCCTTCTGCGCTCAGCTGCTTCCAATAACCAATATGGGGCAAGTTTTTCGTTTCAGCTGGCCATGAGGTAGTTTCATCTACTCCCACAACCCTATCGCCAGCACCGAGAGCATAAACTAATTCTGTAATTGAACCGCCCGCCACTACGATTCTTTCACTCGCAGAGATCGCAAAAGAGCTAGCTAACGTGAGTAAGGCAATGACTATTTTTTTCATGATTAAAATTTCCACACAAAGCCGGTCGCAGCATTAAAGCCAGCGGCAGGGATAGATTCATGAGCGGTTTGGTATTTTTTATTGGTTAGGTTATTTAGTGAGAGATTAATTTGATATTGGTCTTCTAAACCAAATTCAGCATTGAATGCAAGATTCAGTGTTGACCAGCCCGCATAGTTAATTGCCTTATCACTGGTATTATCTTTCGCACGGGAAGCGGCTCGCACAAATAGATCTGAAGTAAGATTCATTTGATCAAACATCAACAGGTGTTTAGCCCCAATGCGTCCGTTAAGTGAGGGCTCTCCGGTATCCCATGTTTTAAGATTATTGCCATCATATTGGCGACGAAGATAATTCGTGCTGACATAAGGAGCTATATCCCAGCCTTGATATTCGGCCGTTATTTCAAGTCCATAGGTTTTCGCATTATCGACATTATCATAATAGTAATAGCCAGTTCGCGATGAACTCGTATTGCCACTACAAACAGCTTCGCCTGCACAAGCAACGGAAGCGATATAGTCTTTGGCTTCCGAATAATATAAAGCGCTATCGACATACCATTGGTTACCCTTATAACGCGCGCCTATTTCATAATTATTTGAATGTTCTGCTTTAAGATCAGTATTACCATAATTGATTCCCCCGCCCGCAGAAGTTTGCATAAATAATTGGCTCAAAGTTGGAAATACATAGCCTTGTGCAAAGGCGAGTCGCAATTCCGTATTTTCAAAACCGGAATAACGCAAACTACTAGAAGCAATAAATTGATGATCATTGGTTTTTGCGCTGGACAAATTACGATAAGAAGTCCCTTCACGCGAATGGTCAATATTTTCGAAGCCACTGTTTAATTCAGAATTCAACCAATATTGGCGAGCACCAACTGTCCATTTCCAATCCTCAGCAAAAGAAAATTCATTTTGTGCGAACAGTGACCAGTTAGTTTGTTCAGTGCGACTATGGGTTTGGCTATTTTTTTTGTAGTTTACAGCGGGAGGAAAAGCCGTTGTGCTTGCTGATTCGGTGCGGCTAGCGGATGTCTGTTTTACTCTATCACCTTGATATTGAGCACCTAAAATAAGTTCATTATTCGCCAGAAGCGTTAAATTGGACAGTAATGTTACACCTTGAGTATACTGTTTATCCTGTGAATTAGTTTGGTTCGCCACACGCAAATTACCAATTATTGGACTACCTGTTGGCGTATTTACTGCAACTTGGTTTTCAAACTCTCGCTCAATCGTTTGTTCATAAGCATCTAAATGAATATTTTTTAGGTAAGTCCCCTCATAAGCATAATCATAGAACAGCCCTACTTTTTCTCGTTTTAAATCAGGAATTTTAACGCTGAAATACTCATATGAGGGATCTTCATGCCAAGTTTGTGTCGACAACTTATAACGATCGAGCGATAAACCAAATTTATGTTTATCTAAAGTGTAGCCAAGCCACATTCCTTGGCTATTATTACGGTTGTTAGTATTTTTTAAGCGTCCATCTGGAGTATCACGATCGCCTTGGTCAGAGTAGCTAGCATTCAGGCGATAATCGAAGTTTCCAACACTTCCCCATGCTGAAGCCGACTCATCCCAACCCGCAGTTGCTGAGCTATACACAGCTTTAAGCGCACCACCAAAAGCCTTATCGCCACCTTTTTTAGTAATAAAATTGACAACACCACCAATGGCTTGCGAACCATAGAGAACAGAGTAAGGACCTTTAACAATTTCGATTCGTTCTAAGGAGGATTCATCAATAAGTAAGCCAGCACCAAAATCTTGCCCCGCTCTTTGATAAGTCACTTCTTGACCATCAATCAGAATCAATACGCGCGAAGAGGCTTCACCACGAATACGAATTTGTTTACGACCAGCAAGAGCATTATCCGTGATTTCAACACCCGGTATATCCTGCAAATCATCGGCGATAGAGCTATTCGTTGAGTTTTCTAACGATTGTTTATCAATAACTTGAATGGTTGCAGGGCTACTCCAGAGACTGGTTTCAATACGACTTGAAGTCACCACCATAGCATCATTAGAGCTAGTTTGATTATGTCCCGCGGTGGTTTGTGCTGCAAAGACGGCCTGACTAACAAATAACGCTAATGTGGAAAGCAATAGCTTACCTTTGATGGGCGTATACATGGCTAACCTTTATGATGGAAACAGTAATGATAATGATAATCTTTATTATTACTATTTATAAGGAAAGGTCTATTATTGGTCAAGCCGTAAAGATGTAAATAATCTGCACCTTTGACTTTTATCAAATAAAAGGTATCTGCTTTTGATTTTTTTGTGATCGCAGTCGACTTTCTAAAAATAAATATAAAAAATAGATATTAATTAAAAATCAAGAACAGCTCATCCGTTGTTTTATCCTAGCAAAAGAATCCGATGAGAATGGTGAATGATTAGAATAGTTAGATGATAAATTTAGTTAACTTAAGTCTCAATTAATAACCAATTTATACTATAAATCGCAATAAGTTATATTTTCCTTTGTTGTTTGTTGCTTGTTGTTTGTTGTTTGTTGTTTGTTGTTTGTATAAAAATACAAATAACATTAGTTGACCAAATAAAAGATGATGATTCTTGTTTTTATTTTTTCGAATAAAGTCACCATGTAGACCTATTGAGTTTCTGGTACGTATTCCATTACTCTTTTTGTGAGTTAAATTATGTTGGCTATTTTTCATTTGTATAACTTATTCTATGATTTCGCCAATTTATGAAAAATTTACAATTTATTATTCGATAGTAGGGAAAAAAACGTTATAGTAGTGGCTAATTAATATATTAATTAATCATAAAGTGATAGGTGAGATTATCTTGAACTTAATAAAAAAACACCGTCATATCGTTAGGATTTGTTTTTTATCCTTTTTATTAGTGGGTTGCTCACAAGAGCATTCTCCTCTATTTCCTATGTTAGGCGCTTATTTTCCTTCTTGGATGCTTTGTGTCTTTATTGGATTAATTGGCGCAATCCTTTTACGAATAGTTCTTATTTATTTCAATATTGATGATAACTTGCCTCTCCCGCTATTATTTTATTTTAGCGTCATGTTACTCATCGCATTCACAATTTCCTTACTTTATTTTGCTTATTAAATTATGAATACAAAAAATAAAAAAAAGGTCGCGGTCATTATCACAGGAGTGGTTTTTGTGCTCCTGCTGATTGTGCTATGGAAAAGCTTTCAATCATCAATAATGGACCCACGCAGTGAAGAGGCAGTAATTGATGCAAATAAAATCAATATTTCCTCGACAGTTCCTGGGAGGATCAATCATTTTTATGTCAAAGAGAACGAAAAAGTCAATAAAGGCGATCTACTCTTTACTATTGATCCAACGCTATACGCTCTAAGGATGAATCAAGCAAAAGCAGAATTATTGGTTGCTGAAGCCGCGTTAAAAAATAAACAAAGAGTGATCGTTGCTGAGACCTCTAATTCGGAAGTGGCTGAAGAACAAATAAAACGCGCGCAGGTAAATTTAGCATTAACCACTCAGTCTCTTAAACGTTTAGAGCCTCTGCTCGCTAAAGGTTTTGTTACCGCACAACAAGTTGATGATGCTCGAACATTAAAACGAGATGCCGAAGTCAGTTTAAAACAAGCACAAAAACAAAATATTGCTTCTGAAGCCTTAATTAATAATATCGATTCTGAAAAGGCACTTGTTGAGTCATTAAAAATGTCACTCGCTATGGCAGAGTGGGAATTAAGTAATACTAAAATTAAAGCTCCCAGTAATGGTTATATTGTTGGACTAACATTATCCGCAGGTGAATTTGTTCTCTCGGGACAATCCGTGTTCACATTAATTGACACTGAAACCTGGTTTGCTTCGGCTTATTTTAAAGAAACAGATTTGAATAATATAAAAATCGGCCACTGCGTTACTGTTTATTCAATGATCGACAATAAATACCCTCTAAAAGGTAAAGTTCAGGGTATTGGTTGGGGTGTGATGTCTACCGATTTACTCAATATTCCAAGAGATTTACCTTATATCCCTAAATCATTAAATTGGGTACGAGTTGAACAGCGCTTTCCTGTTCGCGTTATTTTGAATAATCCGCCTGAGAATCTAATGCGAATTGGGGCAACGGCAACTGTCAATATTGTATCTAAAGATGATGACTGCTAAAGCGCAACTAGTTATTGAACAGGTAAAACAGGATTTATTGCCTTTCAAATTTCGCTTGGCAACATCATGGCGAATCGCTTTTCTCTGTGCATTAATGGCAGGGATTGCGATGTTATATGAAATTCCCGAATCTGCGATAAGCTGTTATCTCATTATTTATTTGGTCAAGGCCAACGCCGTTGAGAATATTTTACTGTCCATCGGTGTTATTATTTTATGCTCTATTGCTGTCGGCCTAGTACTATTACTTTTTAATTTAACGATCCAAAATATCCTATTACGATTTTTTTTCATGGCACTATTTTCTGGCTTATTTATGTATTTATCCTCAGCCAGTAGCCTTGGTGATATCGGTAATCTAGTTGCATTAGTTATCGCTTTTTTAATGACACTAATTGATGATATCCCCTTCGGCGACGCTGCAACCCGAGGATTACTCTATGCTCTGCTGATGGCAACGTCACCGATGCTATTAGTCATCGTATTTAATTATTTCTTTGGTATCAGCCCTAAAAAATTATTGATGAATAAGCTGTCTGAACGCTTGATAATAACCAACCAATTCTTTTTAGGGAAAAATGCTACTCCATTTGAAATTAGTGAAGCTTTAAGTACACAAGCTGAATGTAAGCGTTATCTGATGTTTATAAAGATATTTTATTTAAGAAATAAAAAGGATATTCAGTGGCTAGATAATATGATTGATAACTCTTATCAACTCTTAATTATGTCACTAAACTTATCTGACACTAGCTCCACGGCTATCCGAGTTACCTTAGCCAATCAATGTCGTTTTATAGCACAAAGTTTATCTAGTTATAAAATAGAAGAATTACAAAAAATCTCATTTAATTTAGTTAATAAAAATTGCTCACTAAAAGAACTTATTGATTTTCAACAAATCTTATTTAAGCAAAAAGATGGGGATTTACCTCAGAAAAAAACGCCTTTTTTTGTTAAAGATGCATTCACAAATCCAAATCACAAATATTTTGCGATAAAAACAACTTTTGCAGCCCTTATTTGCTATTTATTCTATGACTACTTTGATTGGCAAGGTATTCATACAGCAATGATCACTTGTTATGTGGTTGCACTTACATCAGTTGGAGAAACAGTTCATAAACTAACCTTGAGAATTATAGGTTGTTTAATTGGTGCGTTTATCGGGATAGTTTCTCTTATTTATATTATTCCTAACTTATCCGATATATTCGAACTGATGATATTGATCTTTTTCTGTCTATTACCAGCAGCTTGGATTGCTGCAGGAAATGAACGTATTTCTTATGCGGGTGTACAGGTAGGATTGGCATTTTTATTAACCGTATTACACGGATTTAAACCAAGTTTTGATATGGATGTCGCCTCTGACCGAATTTTAGGAATCTTATTAGGTAATATCGTGATGTACATTATGTTCACTAAAGTATGGCCAGTATCCATAATATCGACTATCAATAAAAAAATTAGTGATATTTTAGACAACTATGCCGCGCTTAATGTGATGTCTCAAAAGAATGATTATCAAGCATTAGATTTAGTTGCTTCGATCAATGAAGATATTGTTAAATCAAAAGATGATATTAACTTGCTGATATTTGAAACTCAATTACAGGGGAAAAATAGAGCGCTTACTCAATTTTTTAATCAATTACTGTGTGAGGTATCAAGTTCAAGTTATCGCAACTATTCATCCAAGTTTATTCCTTTAAGCAGCCCAAGTACGCCATTTATGGGTATAAAAGGTCAATCAATAAAAGATATAAAGTGCCATATATTGAATTCAATATCGACGACCTTACCGACTCAAGAAAAAGAGCAGCTAATTAACCAATTAATCAGTGAGAAATAATAACAATGACGCAATCAAAGACAAGAGATACATATAATGGCTTGCTAGTGACATTTTTAAGCTTACTTCTTGTTGGTTGTGTCGATACTAGCCGTTCATTTATGCAAGAGGCACAAAAGCCATTACATTATCAAAATGAACAATATCTCTCCTCATCTGAAAAAAATTTATATGCGCAGAACAATGAAACGTTAAAGTCGCACTATAACTTAGCTGATCTGATCGATGTCGCACAGCAAAATAATCCTGAAACCCGTATTGGTTGGGAGCTTGCAAAAAAAGCTGCCACTAATATTGGTATGGTCGAAAGTACTTACCTACCCATTATTACCGCAACCGCATTGAGTGGTTATCAGAAAGGAACATTTAAGTTACCGCATAATGATATAGTGGATAAAATCAATGTGTCCAACCATGTTTTTATTCCTGCGTTGACATTTCAATGGCTTATTTTTGACTTTGGACAACGGGATGCTATCGCCAATGCAGCAAAACATGCCTCTTTAGCCGCAGATCTTAATTTCAACGCATTACATCAAAAAATTATTCATGATGTGACCATTGCTTATTTTAATTATGGTGCTGCGCAAAAAAAGATCAAAATAACCGATGAATCATTAATACGTAGTAAAAATATCCTTTATGCTGTTGAGCAAAAAAAAGCGCGAGGTTTAGCTACCGTTCTGGATATTGCGTTAGCTCAGCAACAAGTCGCTCAAATGGAATTTCAAAACGTCTTAGCCAAGGGTAAAGTAAAAGATCTATACCAACTTTTAGTTTCAACAATTGGGTTGTCACCGCTACAATCAATTAATATTCAATATACGGATGACAATATCCTTCCTGAGGATATAGCGCCATTAACTCATCAAATGATCCTTAATGCCTTATCTCAGCGTCCCGATATATTAGCTAATTATGAACTCACACAAGCGGCGATGAAAACAACTCAGTCAGTTGAATCAGATTATTTTCCTAAAATTTATATGGCTGGTGCGCTCGCAGGGGGTAATAGTAGTTTAGATGTGCAAGGCTTGCCCGGTATTAATCAGAATACATCCTCTTCAAATATACTTATTGGTATCAGTATTCCATTATATGAAGGTGGCATTCGACAGGCGCGTATGAAAAATGCACAATCTGATATTATTATTGCTCAAGAAAATTTACGTAAAAGCCAAGAAATAGCCATGCAGGAAATGACAGTCGCCGAAAATACACTAAAGTCGGCACTGGAGGCTAATAAAGCCTCTAAACATTTAGTTGAAACAACAGAATTAAGCTATACCGCTAGCGTAGATTTTTATAAAAATGGATTAGGTACAGTAACAGAAATTAATACCGCTGAAATTGCGCTGCTTACCTCTCAAATGGCTTATATTGATACCTATACAGGCTCTGTCATTGCCGCTATTGATCTGGCATTTGCATTAGGTGAAATTGAGAGAGCATTACCCCGTTTTGAAACAAAATAAATCTTATATTTAATTACATATACAGTGCCAACGAGAAGATAAATATATAGCTACCATCTCGTTGGCGAACAATTGATAATTAACCGATGTTGATTTTCTCAAATACAGCTTTACCTGCATCTTTAAATTGTGAAATAGAGTATTGGCTATAATTAACATCGCTATAGCCTCTAACCAACATCACTCCATTGGCTAAATCCGATAAACTTGTCCAAACAGTATATTCAGATTGCAGATTGCTAGCATCACCACCGCCATCTTCGCCCATGCTACCTACGGTCATATTTTTAGTACGATCGAAACGATTCATAATATGCGCAAGTGTCGTGATTGCTTCTTTTGAATTAGCTGCTTTTAGGGCATAAGTTGAATAATAAACAGCACGGATAAAACGACCAACAGAAGTATCAGAAGATGGAAGATTTGCGACTGCTATACCACTATCAGGTTGGATAACATTTATATTTCCTAAACGAGCCGATGATTTATCAAGATTTGATAATTGACTATAATTATTTAGGTTTTTAATATGCCATGGGAAGTCTGGCCCATTTGTTATTACACCTGTTGGGTTTTCAAATACTTGTAGTCGTCCATCTACTGCTTCAACAACAATACACCCACCTTTATTATCATGGAAAATATAATGAAATGGTGAGGTTAAATTTCTAAAATTAACTAAGATTGGCGCCCAAAAATAACCCTGCTCAATTGCTACTTTTACCTCAGCAACATTTGAAAAAGAAGCGAGTGCCCATTCTCCTATTGATGTGACAGGAAGTGATTTTTCATAATATTCAGGTTCAATCGAGGTTAATTCAGCACTTGTTATCATATTCGCACTAAATGCAAGTCCTTCACTATTTAACCCTTGAAACATATTATGGTTATTACCATCAAAATAGATTTCCGTCGTGATGGCTAAGATCTCGAATTTAGAATAATAACTGAGACCATTGCTACCATCTGGCGCTTGTTTTTGAAAAAAGGTCTTTTGAGGATAATAGGTTAACCATGATGGTAAATCCTCTGTTAATTCAAGCGTTCTACCTTGATAAATATTATTCTTGCTGTCTACTATTCCTAAACATGTGCACATTTTATTTAACCTCAGTTAACGATATATTGATTATTTAATTGATATATCTGATCTTAAAAAGTTAGGACTCATATCATGTACGTAGCTGTAAATAGTCGCATCTTATCCAAATCGGAATGGGTTAATGTAAAACCAAACTCTGATTATTATAATATAAATATAGTAGATAACCCATATACAAATATTTTAGTCAAATGAGTCATTTTACGACATTATAGTGAGTTATCATTTTTTGATCATCTTGTTTTTATTTATAGGAATATTGAATATGAAAATCAGAGCTATTCGAGTCTAAAGTTCAGCGTGAATTTGACTGATTTTTCTCACCCATGGCTTGTTGCCTTGTAGGGCTGCAGGGAGATGATTTTTGTCCTGTTTCGCTGAAGTGATATTAGAGTATTCCCCATACACCAAAATATACCACGGTCGACCGTTACGTACGGTTTCATACACTAAATAGTTTGATAATTTATATCGGCGAGCTGTGTCATAAAGCCCATCGGGAGTGCTAGCACTGCTGATTTGTAACGTAAAATGATTTTCAGAGGCATGACGTAGATTACCACCAAGATTGTTCGCTCGCGACGATTTAGATACTTTTGGCGCTGTAATTTTTGCCATTATAGGCACTTCAGCGGGAGCGTCAATTTGTGTGTGTGCTTGTGTGAATAATGTGGGCTCTAGTAACGGCGTTATTTCGTTAGTTTGTGCCAATATCGATTTTCTCTCTCTTACTGTAAGTAAATGAGCAAAAACATCTTTAGACCAATGATAGCTATGTTGCAACATTGCCGTTATCGGAGCTAGCACGCTACTAGGTACCTTGTTGACGACATCGATAGTATTTAATGGGAGCTCAGGTATGGCGGGGCTGTCAGGGATACTGTGCAATTGTAAACAGCTCTGCTCATCCATGGGTCTATGTATTTTCGGAGACAAAGGTTCTAGTGCGCGAGTTTCTTGTTGAATATCCATGATTGCGACTCTCGCCATATCACGAATCTCACCATTAGTGCGCTGAGCCTGTTCTAACCACCATTGTGCACACGCCGTATTTTGTTGCCCACCTTCGCCAGTATAAAACAGGATACCAAGATGATATTGGCCTAAAGGGTAACCCCGTAGCGCAGATTGATGAATATAGTAGCGCCCTTTTTCAAGATCGATGGGGATACCATCACCATTAATCGATTGTACACCAAGGTCGTGAATATGTTCCACTGAGGTCTCATTAGAATAGCCATTGGCAGCACATAAAACTTTGATTTGAAAAAAAATAATAGTGTAAAAAGTGGCTCTAAGCCACGTGATAGTATGGTGGCAACTAAACTTCATAGATACTGATGTCTCGCGATAGCACTGTAGTGCTATTGGCACTACAGTGAAAGGTTATGTGAATAAAATCACAGCCATGTGACTTCCATATTCACGGCAGCTGATCCAACACCAAGTGCATTGGCTCCAATACTACATAGCGACCAAACAAGAGGTATTGATGTATTCCACGATGAAAGCGAGACTGTTTGCTTTTGTGCACCATTCAGATTTATACCTGGAGGTGCACCACAACGACTATTTGTTGTAGATTCATTAAGGTACCCTCTAATTTCAGCAAGTGGAACTGAGTCAGTCGTTCGTAAAATATTAGCGCTATTCGTGTAACGGCCTGTACCTTGTCGCGTGAATTTAATGTCCACACTTTTTGTATCGCTAGATGTCGCATCCTTACAGTTGATGTCAACCTTTGATACTACTGTTTCTAATAATTGCCCATTACTTTTCGTGCCTTCTACTGGTGGAAACGTAATAATATTATCAGTAGATACAGAGCATACCATTGAAGAAACAGTTAGTTGGCCACCGGTAAAAATCTTTTGTTTTGAGGAGGCGATCAAATTGTAGTATAGGTCTGGTATTTTAAATTTCCCTGAGGGTGCATTAGGTCCGACATAAATAGTTATTTTTCCATTAAAGCTAGATTTAGAATTTGTCGCCTTCCAATATCCTAGTGTGCCTATACAGACTAATGATGATGCCGCACTTCCGAAGCCTAGCGTGCCATTTGCTGGATAGTTACCACGATCCAAGATTACATTGCCATCAACAGCTTTCCAAGATGAGTAATAATTCGGGGTACCAACTGTTGCCTCAGTGCTACCTGAAAAAGTTAAAATAATATCATTATCAATAACTAAACCACGGACTTTTCCATCGGAAGAGAGGCCTGTATTATAAGGGAGATTATTATCGCACCGCTCCTCAGGATTGATACTGGAGTTTGTTGTCAATTGCCCCATCTGATTGCGATAATCCTCAGTTTTACTTCCCTGAGGATATGCCGCTGAAACACTGATCGGTATATCTATACGTGTATCTCTTTTTGTATCCCAATCAGCATAAGCAGTATTACTTGCAGTGAATATAGCTAGTACACAAGATAAGTATTGTCGCCAGTAATTTGATGGCCATTTTATTTTTTTTATTTCCATGAAATGACTATCCTGCTTAAATGTATGTTGAGTAAATCCAGTTGCTGGTGAGTTATCAGCATTAAATTTATAAAATAACGCCATAAAGATAAATTTTGTCATCATCATTATCCTGCTTTAATTATTATTCTTAGGCTGTAACCAGCGCGTTGTTTTCGGCACTGTTGGTGAAGTATTCACGGGTGAATCGGACGATTCACTAATAGAGAGTTCTCTCTGCGGCTCCGCCTGCTCCTTGCTCGCAGTACAAGGATATGAAACTTGACGAATAAGCATATCTGCGGAGGGTATTAAGTGGCGTAAATCGAAGTTGACCTTACACTGCTGCGTTACCCCTTCGCCCCACTTCACTAGCAATTCACCTGATT
Source organism: uncultured Moellerella sp. (assembly GCA_963519845.1). Classification (GTDB taxonomy): domain Bacteria; phylum Pseudomonadota; class Gammaproteobacteria; order Enterobacterales; family Enterobacteriaceae; genus Moellerella. The sequence goes on from CAUQNX010000016.1 coordinate 63,008, forward strand.
CAGGTAAACCTGTTAGATAGACTTGACCTGCATCACCAACGATACTGCTGATAATTTCATTGTTTTTACTACCGATTAAGGTTGCAATTGCACCAAATGGCACTTGGCTACTCCCCTGTTTTAAGGTCATTAAAACCTGATAACCAATGCGCGTGCTAAAATTCGCTTTAACCACAGCACCTTTTGTCGGGTAAACATTGACGTTGGACTGTATTAGATCCACGTTTTCAGGCAGGGTACTGGGATCTAATCCAATATTATTTTTACTGTAATCAGCAAGATAAGGTGCTACAGCATAACCTCGCCAATCAGTAACAGCGGAGCCACCGTTGACGCTAACGCCAGCAGCATCCGGCGCACTAATTAATGCGATAGAATCCCCCATCGAACGAGCTAAAGTGATGCCTTCGGAGTGAACAAGCATCCCGCCACTGGCATTCATATTCATCGACTGTGAGTTATTGCTATAGCTATAACCCGCACTAATACTGCCTTTGTTGCCTTGATAAGCCGTATTCAGATTACTGTTCGCCGTTTGCCCCTGATTTCCCCAACTTTGTGATGCGCTATAAGAGAGCTTTCCATCCAGAATATTGCCACTAAGTCCCGTTTGATTTTGTGTACGACCTTTATTGTCATGGGTCATGGAATAGTTGGCGTACATAGATTGCAAATTACGGTCATAGCTAAATACGCTAAAAGGTACACTGACATTTAAGGATAATTGGCGATTTTCAGGCCAGTTTCCGCGCGTATCTTTAACACGGTCAATGTTATAGTTTAGGCCATAACTGATACCTTTAATGCTGCTACTGTAACCGAGGGATAAACCTGTTAATTGGCGATTACTACCCCAATAGTCATCACGATTGGCGCGAAAATGTATTGATCCCCAATTGCCCATCTGTTGATTGAGCTGGGTTTGAAAACTGCTACGACGCCGCTGTAATGTCCATGGGCTCAACCCATCCTCTAAACGATAGCCTTGGCTATTAAATTCACTAAAATTATAAAAGTGTTCAGTGGAATAGCGTAATGCGGTTAAATCAACAGATGTTCCTGTCGACATCAAACTTTTTGAGTAGCGAATTCGGTAAGATTGCCCTGTTTTTTGCTCAGATTGGCTCAATTGTGTATTGCTAAACTTTGCAGATGAATGTGTAACATCGGTAGATATAGCACCAAAACCGCCCAGCGAAACTCCGCTACCCATACTGATGGCTTGGTAATCTTTTGCCACTAATGCGCCACCATATAAGGTAATATCATTATGTAATCCATAAATGAGAGTACCCAGAATAAAATCAGAGCTGCGTGAACGAGTGGTTAAATTACCGTCATAGCGGCCGAAAGAGGTCTCATATTTCCAACCACCGGGACGTAACATAACGGGTAGAGATGAATAAGGCACCACGAATTGACGTTGTGCCCCATCTGCTTCGGTGATCATGACATCATAGTCACCGGATAAACCTGCTTGTTGGATATCATTGATATAAAACGGCCCGGGAGCGACATAGGTCTCATAGATGACATTGCCATTTTGGCGCACGGTAACACGGGCATTACTGTTGGCAACACCACTTATCGCAGGAGCATAACCCCGTAGTTGGCTCGGTAACATCTGCTCATTAGAGCTGAGTTTAATGCCCTTAAAAGGGATACCGTCAAAAACGTCACTACCCGTATTCGCCTCACCAATTAATACACTTGACCGCAATGGGCGAATATCACGCGTAATATAGGTATTGCTAAATTGTGTCCTATTTTCTGTCGATGCAGATTGATTAATACCCCCACTGTATTCAAAACGCGTGTGTGTAATAGTACTGCGCAAGCGCCACGGGCCAGCATTCGCACCTGCACGTACGGTCGCAAATAAATTATTATTGTGAGTTTTCATACCACTATTACTACTATTGGTAGATCGTCCTGCACTAAGGTTATAGTTGGCCATTAATGCAGCAATACCGTCATCCCATAAGGCGGGATCAGCATTACGATTGACAGCTGATTGCATGGCAACTTGTGGAATACTCAGGTTTAGTCGTAAACGAGCCAGATCTAATTTAGCGATAGCCTGTGGGATCACGGCTCCCAAATCAGTAATTGGCATATCGGGCGATAACTCTTTTAGCCCCGGCACATGAGAAACATCAACACCGAATTTTTCCAATAGGATTGGCGTGAGTTCTGGCGCTATATCACCTTTTGCATTTTTGATGAAATTAAGTGTCTGTTGTCCCGTATCCTGCTGGTTCACAAAAACAGAAATCGTATATTCACCTTCTGCGACGCCTCCTGTTTGTGAAAATACAGATAAATCGACCTGTGTATCTTCACCCACAACCCCTAAAAAGCTAGGATCAAAATAATCTTCAGCCAAGCTAGGTGCTGTAGCGACGAGCAAAAAGCACGCTAAGGATTGATAACGGAATAGGCGCCGTTTCAACAAATTTCCAGTAATAGAGTAAAATCTTTTCATGGTATTCCTCGATCTTGCTCGTGCAAGAAAGTTTCCGCAGCTTAATGCAGTAACTAATATATTTAATTATTGAGATTGAACTCTACTGAGTACACGCGTGGTCTCTTTTTCTGTTTGCCCGACATCATTGATTAATTGCCAGTGGACATCCGTCGCCGTCGTATTTAATAACGGCCAGCTCTGTTGGCTGAAGGGAGAAATCATGCGGTTCTCACTCAAGTTGATCGAGGAGTTACCCACTGATAACTTGTTAAAGGTGACGTAAAACGGGCTTGGATTTTTAATCGTCAGTTGCTCAGTATTACGCTGAAATACCAATTTCTCTTCAACCTTGGCTATATCAAATAGTGGTAGATCAGCAGGACGGTAAAATAGCTTTAAGTTATTTTGTATTGCCATCACTAATTGAGCCCCACTAGCTTTTGGGCTTGCAACAGATGTCTGTTGTGCCGGAATGGCTTTTAGACTCAATAAAAAGAGCGACTCTCTGTCCTGTGGAAGCGTATTGCGAGTAAGGAGAATACGTAATGTTAGGACGTCATTCGGCTCAAAACGCTGCAATGGAGGCAAAGCGATAAAAAGCGGCTGATTATCATCATTATTTTTTGCATTATCCGTATTAACGTCATATTCCCAAGGCGAAACCTGAGTTTGCATTAGATAAGAGAGCAACGTGTTATTAGTTAATGTGTAGGTAATTCCATTTTTGGCGTCACCGGGATATATCACTCGGGTTGATCCCAGAGTAATACCATGCTGTTCACCGTTGACATTGCCATTCGCATTAGCCAAGCCAGAGAGCAAGCCAATACACAATGCAAAAACACCCATAATTCTATGGGATTGTCGGAATCGCGAATCATGTGAATTAAGGTGTTGCATCTAGGCTAGCCCCCTGTGTAACAACCGCCTGATACGATGTACTGAGATCGCCATAATCCGTTATTACCGTCCAATGAGCCTGTGAGATAGCACCTAATGCGGGATAGGTATTAGTCGAAAAAGGGGCAATCATCGGGCCTAACTCTCTGACATCGACAGACTGTGTATTAAAAGTTAATTGTGCCAATGTTAGATAATACGGAGTTGGGTTACTCACCAGAACTTGATTACTCACTTGACGAAATGTCAATTTCCCTTGAGCTTCTTGAATATGTAAAGGCAATCCTGTTGGGCGGTAGAACAGCTTGATCACATTACGAATTCCCACTGAGACCTGTGCATTGGTCATATTCTCCTCGGGAGCACCGACTTTACTCGTCGCGGGAATGGCTAAAAAACTCAGATAAAAAATAGATTCACGATCCGTTGGTAATTGGCTAATATTGCTACGCGCAACCAGCACAGTGCTCTGTGAATCCTTTTCTAACCGAAACATCGGTGGCGTAACCATAAATGGGGGAAGTTGTAGTTTATTGTCATTTCCATCCGGTGTGTTCATCACACTCGCTTTGATCAGATATACCTGCTGACTATTATTTTTTATCGTGACCTTGGCACTATTACTGTTAGCATCGAAAACTACACGGGTTTGTCCTAAGCGAAGTCCGCCGTCGGCAGCAGAAGTACCAATAGAAAATATACTGATGGTCAGTGCGATCGCCATCCAGAAATAACGGTAAAAACAGTCTGTTTTCATCTCGACCTCGGCATTAATCATATAAAAATTTAAAAGTAACAGTAGATTTCAACTCACCGCCGCGTAAATCAGGCCCCTGATTACATGCACCACATGATAAATAAGCATTGAATTCTAAAGAGCCATTCAGTGTATTGGTATTGTCACTACCACCCGTAGGCAAGCTTTTTGCATTGATAATATTATTGCTTGCGGTATTGCTATTCGCTTCAAAACGACTATTACCCTCAGTCGCTAAACGTATGCCATACCCCTTTGTTGTACTCGATGGATCAGCAAATAAACTTATACCTGAGGCAATAATCGTATTTCCAGTCACTGATATTCGCGGTGTGACAAAATAGCCTTCACAATTGGTAAGTGTGAGCAAAAATGATTGATATTGTTTTTCACCACCTATTGTGTCATCTGGGATCGGTACGCCATTGTTATAAGGCAACTCAGCAGGTGCAGTGATTTCACAACTTCCACCATAAAAGGTCGCAGTAAAGTTAATTACCTGAGAGTCACTGCCTGCTCGCACGTTTGTTACTAGGAAGAACAACCCAGTTATGATGAGAAATAAGGAAAATTTTGCTGTCATTATTATTTTGGTAACCTCATAAATCATAAACATCGAGCCACGATATTTTGTGGCATCAATACAAACTCGTAAATAATGTGTTATCTATTTGTTTTAGTTATAAATAAATTTAAATGTGACAGTTGCTGCAAGCTCACCACCTTGAAGTTCGGGCCCCGCTATGCAGTCACCACAACTAACCGAAGCTTTTAGTGGGATAGTGCCATTTAACGTTGAAGCCATAGTGCTATCCCAAGCTTTATCCTGAGCGCTAATCTGTTTGTTAGTAGCCAAATTTTCATTAGCTTTGAAATTCAAGTTACCCAGTGTTGACAGCAAAATACCGTAACCTTTTGTAGTACTAGTTGTACTAACAAAGAGGTCTTTACCTGAATCATTAACCACATCACCTTCAAGCGTGATTGAGGGTGTTAATCCATAGCCATTACAACCAGCTAAGATCAGGTTAAAATCTTCCTCATTGCTATTTCCCATTGAGATATCTTCTGATGGGATAGGGTCACCATTATTGATGATCACGGTAGATGGCACTGTAATGTCACAGGTTCCACCCACGATAGTGGCTTTAAATTCGGTTGTTGCAGTATCTGCAGCAAAAGCTAATTGCCCCATAATAAATAGACTGAGAATCATCGGAATAAGGGCTAAATGCAGCATTTTTTTTATAGTTAGCATAATGAAGTCCTGAATTACATTTATTGAAATATAAGGTTAAATGTTAAGGCGGCAGAAAATTCACCGGGGACTGCTTTACCATCCATGGGACCAACCAAACCAATGAGAAAAATCTCTTCATGATAATGATGATTTTCAGCATTAAGCGGGGTAAGTAAAATCTGCGCCCCTCGTTTGATTGCCTTATCGGTATTATAGAAATCCGTTAATGAAAGCGGTGTCCCATCACTCAGGCGTAACATAAAACCCGCGCTATTCGGTGTGCCATCTAAAAAGACAGTACTCTCGTTGTAAGGAGTATTTCCTTGTACCGTAAGCTTTGGCGTCAACACTCCCGTTTTATCCACACAAACTAATAGAGTACGTAATGGCTTAATTTCATAGGCTGCTGGACTACCCTGAAAAGATGAAACCCGTTGTGGCGTAAAGTGCAATGTGTTTTCAGCTAACTGCATTTCACAGCCAATATCATCGGCGATCACTGCATTAATTTGCGTTGTTTCAGCTGGAACAAGAGGCGATATAGCGAACATCAGCAATGCAATGATTAATCCGGGTTTATTGTACTTGCCCATAAAATACCTCCGAGCCACCATAATCATTAATCGCTTTCCATTCGACCTTACCTTGTCGAGCTGTCGTGGCATAAGTCAGGCTACTGAACGGCGCAATCATGCTATTGCCTTTTTTGATACTCAAAGGAATGGCTGTATTACCCACTTTTAACGAATTGAGAGTGATGAAATAAGGCGATGGATTATCGATTTTCACACCATTGCTACTGGCTGAAAAATGCAAAGTTTTCATCGCATGCTGCTGCGTCATAGCTAAATTATTGGGACGATAAAATAATTTAATAACATTCCCTGTTGAAACTTGTACTGCGCCATCGATATTCGACTTGGGTGCGGTTAACCCTTTTTCACTCGTAGGTACAGCAATAGTACGCAAGTAAAAAACAGATTCTTTATCTTGCGGTAGCGAGCCCACTTTTTTCATAATTCTAATTTGATTGGTAGTATTTGGTTCTAAACGAAATAGAGATGGAGTAACCAAAAAAGGGGTATTGGTATTATCACTGTAGGGATTTTGCAAAACCTGTATTTTGACTAAATAAGGTGTCAATGAACTTGAGGTACTGGTAATTCCGACACTTTTTCCGGTGCCGTCGTCACTGGCGGTAAAAATAACACGAGTAACATCAATGGCAATCCCTGCCAGAGACGATGCAGAGAATAACAGTAGGCCACTGAGTAAACCGTGTATTAATCTAATTTTTTGCATGTGTATCTCCTCACATCACTAACAGGAATAAGGCAAGACGGCGAACCGTCCTACCCAAAAAATCCGTTGATTAAACTGATTTAGTTAACAATGTAAGAGATCAAGATAGGTGCACTGTAAGTGCCGGCATCGGGTGCTGCTTTTGTCGATGCCATACCAATGTTAAAATTATAGGTACCGTCATCACTTGCAACTTCAATACCTTGACCGTTAGTGAGTGTTTTTGCTTTATCGGCTGTTTGGATCATAAAGCCAACAGTTTGAGTATCATCAGAAACGAAGATATTTTGTTCATTATTGCCTACTGATGTGATGCCTTGAACAACCAAGTTACCTGTTTCTGGTTCGTCACAATTAGTCAAGGTAACAGGCATTTCAACGACATTATTTGTGATAGTATTTGCAGTAAAATCAGCTGTTTTGAACACACCAACGTTTAATACAGATTTACCGCCATTGATGGTTACGTCACAGGTAGTATTGGTCAGAGTACCTTGTAAAGTAACTTCAGCTGAGGGAGCAGCAATTGCTGTCATGCTAAAACCCGTAATACCTGCAATTAATGCGACAGAAAGCATATTTGTTTTAAATGTCATTTTTAAATCCTATTGTTATTTCTATATTTCAATGAATAATCATGGCAATAACACAGCACAAAGCACACTATCTAAATAAAAGATAATATTCTGAGTATATTGATATGATTAAATAGACTGATATTTTTATTATCAGTGATTTTTAAATTTAATGAAACTTCATGTTAAGATGAAAACAATTACCACATATATTCAACGGGTACTTTTTTACCATACTGATGATAATAGGTTGACAGCATATCTTTATTATCAGCAAAGCCACAGTAAATATTTAATTGATAAAAGAACTCATCTAATGTTGTGTCTAACGCCACCAAAAATTGAACTAATAAACTTAATGTTAAATGGTTAACCCCTCGTTCATAACGAGAAATCTGTTGTTGGCTTAATCCGGTTAATTTCCCTAGATCCTCACCTGATAATTGTTTTCTTTTTCGTAATAAACGAAGTACCTCCCCAGCATTTTCATTAATTCTACTAGGGGACCTTTTTTTCATTCCTGGCATAGATAACGCCTTTTACTTAATCATATTTTGTTTTAGTAATAGAACACATTGGGTATTCGTAATTATTGTTTGGAGAAACAATAATTGGATTAGATAAAGAAATAAGGTTTAAATTGCACCTGATTTGTTAGTAGAGTTTACGTAATGGCGGTGTGATTGCAATAGTCATAACTGGATGAAATATTGATCTAGATCAATTGTTACACTTGGTAATATAACTATTGTGATATTATATATCTTTTTATTTTCAATTAGTTAGCGATTACACCTCAACAATACTCGCCAGAAGAGTCATAATATCATATAGTTTAATTATTTTATTTTATCTTTTTTGGAGCTAAATTAAAGTTTTTTATATTGATATTTTTATTATTTTAGTTTCTTAGTATTTTAACTTACAAATAAGCAAGAAATGTATCATGATGTTTCAAAAATAAGTGAATATAGCTTTTTCGTTCACTTCTGCACTGTTTAATTATGATACATATAGCATATAAAGAGTGGAATTTAATTATTGGCAGAATAGATGAAATCAATAACTTCGCAAATAGAACATTTCCATTGATGCTATTTTTGATAATCATTAATACTTAATCACAATACGAAAATGAAATTGATTCTCTTTTACAGTAAATATGGTCAATAATAAAGGTGTTATTTATCCATTATGTTAATCGATACTTTTAATTTTCTAAATTATTCCTAATCAAATAAAGAATAATTTATTGTAGATGGGAGATTCATTGCGAATCATCAAGTATAAATTATGAGGATACTCACTTCGTTAGTGGTCATTTTAGGACGGGTAATATAAAAACAAATCTTATTATGACCTTACAATAAACACCTGTCAGATAAATAAAAGTATATTGATTTTTGTATCGAGATAATTGGTGGGATCATAGGAATCGTATTTGATAAGGAAATATGCAGCAGAATAATAGTAGGAACACTAGAGAAATAACAAAATAAAAATATCTTAAATTGGTTTAGTTACAAGCAGTCACTCCGTTAAGTGAATAGCCAAATTCGCCAGTCGGCTTAAAATTGGTTATCATCCACACCCACTCTTCGTCCGGATAGCCTGATGTCTAAGATTATTGATAACTTTATTGCCCCGCGGTGCCATGACGAGATTGAGATCCTCTTTCAGGACGATCATCTGGTACTTATCAATAAACCCACGGGACTACTCAGCCTCTCGGGGAAAAATCCGCAAAATCTGGATTCGGTACATCATCGGCTGGTACAGATATTTCCCGGCTGTACTCTGGTTCACCGCCTAGATTTTGGTACTTCTGGGCTGATGGTGATTGCCCGCAATAAAGCGATAAATGCGGCGCTCTGCCAACAGTTCAGTCAGCGTGCAGTGACCAAAGTGTACAGCGCTCTGCTCTGCGGACATCTAGAGGATAACGAAGGAGTGATAGATGCAGCGATTGCCAAAGATCCGGCACTGTTCCCGCTAATGACGATTTGTGCAATACACGGCAAGCCCGCTCGCTCCGCCTATCGGGTTGTTGAGCGATTTTATCGAGAGTTGGAAGATGGGAGCTTACTGCCATTGACGCGGGTACAGCTAACACCAGAAACTGGGCGCACTCATCAACTACGCATTCACTGTCAGCAGTTGGGCCACCCTATTTTGGGCTGTGATTTGTATGGCGGCCGCTTACTGTCAGGTACCGAACAGACTCCGCGATTGATGCTGCATGCCAGTGAGTTGCATTTTGTTCATCCCATTAGCCAAGAGTGGATCAAGGCCCACAATACTAGTCCATTTTGAAAACGAAAGTATTTGCAGAACCTTAATTACCACATCAAATCATCAGGTACTTTAAAATCAGCATAGGGATCTTCGTCATCTTGCTCTTCCTGACTAAGCGCATTATTTAATACAATACTATTTGCATCTCGCTGCGCAATTTTATCGGCTACGCTCGCAGGAATAATTGCGTATTCGCTCAGGCTACTGTTATCAGCGACCAAACGAGCAATGGCAAGACGGCCACTAATCAGCTGAGTTTGAGTCATCTTATCCACAGTTATGTTTTTAATTAAATTATTATCAGCGAAGTTAAAACCAATATTGCCTTTTGAAATATCGATTCTATTCATTTCAATCAGCTGCTTCACCTGAGCTTTATATTCTTTAGATAAAGCGGCTTGTTTTTGCTCTTCGCTTAATTGCTTATCACGTTCAAGTTGTGTTTTTTTATTTTCTTCCACAGCCTCTCTTGCCTCACGAGCCTGAACTCGTGATTTTTTAGCTGTTTTTTGGACTTTAGCCATTTTTTTGCTGGTCACTAATCCAGCTTTTAGCATCTGCTCTTGTAAGGTGAGTTTTGTCATTTTCGTTTCTAAACCCGTTGAATAATTTGTGGAGTTATAGCTATAATTTTTGAGACTGTACCAAGTTGCAGGATCTGATCAGTAAGAGGTGCCCTAAATAGCACGAGATCAGTCCAAATTATTTTAGATCTTGAGCTGTTTCACTGTAGCATCTATGTCTATTTCATCTTCCGAAAAGGTTAACGTCGTTCCTTGGAAGGTCGTGATGGCCAGTTTTTTCAGCGAGCGCATTTCACCCGGCTTAGTCGCTGATTTCGGTCTGATTAAACTCATCAGAGCACCCATAGACACCACCGTATTTTCTTTATCAATGCCGATATCCGCTGGCACTTCTTCACTATAAACTAAGAAAGATTTAATCGCCGTAAGCTTAAGGCGCTCTCCCGCAATATAGATATATTTGCTTTCCGGTACGATTTTTACAGAAAAAGCTGACAAACCCTTATTGTTCGTAGTGGGTTCGAAAGTCACCGCAGCATCTTTCTTAATCAGATCAGGGTTGGCTACCTTAATCACATGAAAATAACGGTTATCGCCATTTTCATCTTTGATAAATCCAAAACCTTTATCTTCAAACCAGGTTGTGATCGTTCCATTCATCGTCATTACCGCCTACTTAATCGTTTATCTACTCAGCTTTTACAGCACGCAGTATAAAGCACAATGCCTGCGCAGACCACGTCTTTGGTTTAAGTCCGGGTGATGAGTGTTTGGCTATGCAAGGAGGCGAATAGATGCAGATGTAAAAGAGGTAAAGTGGAATGCGGCAGCCAGATAGGACAGGAAAGTTCATGAGACTACAGCTTGATAGTCTCACGATGATTGTAATATGAACATCATATTACAACCCATTAGATATCGCTTTTTTATCGACTAATCATACATAAAAGTAACGCCAATCACTGACTGCACTTTTCCGGCTGTCACTTGCCCTTTAGTACGGGCATATCGCGCACTCAAACCCAGGTTAACTGACGATGATCCTACCCTACCTAGTTGCACATTTTGATTAGCTGGAACGGCATTTCCATTGCGTACTAGCTGTATTCCTACGCCTGTTGCTGTATTTGCACCTGACAATGTATTGGCAAATATTGAGGTGCTTGTATCCGTTGTACCAGTAAGATAATAAGAGATATTCTGATTTGAAGCACAATAAATAGAGAGGGGGATCGCCTGCGTATTTCCGGGATATTCAGGCAATGTCACAGACACATTACGAGCAGAAACATCACAGCCACCGACAGGCACAACAACGTCATTGTTAGCATATAAATTCCATATAAATGTCGCTGTATTTACGTTACCACCAGTAGATATATCTGAACCCACTTGGTACATAACAAGTGACGCAAAAAGAGTTCCTCTATTTATTACAACACCACCAGCCGCTGAAATAGGTGTAAGATAAAGCTGAGTATTCCATGGAACATAAGTGCCAGAGGAAAAATTCTGCTGATGGGTTGGTGAGGTTAGAGGAAACGGATAGCTTGTCCCATAGTACCTTAACGATCCCGTAAATTTGGAAAGCACCCCTCCGTAAGCAGACCCTCGAATCATACTAACAAGGTCTCTTCGGATTGTTGGGCTATCATTTCTGCAAAATACAGACTGCGATAGGTCAACAACTAAGTTTTGTCCTGATTGCACGTTAGGTATAAGATTCACATAAACGTTAGCAGTTGCTGTTCCTGAAGTACTATTCAAAGTATTACCCGTTGCATCTCTACAAGTAAATGCATATACCGAAGAAGCGCCTGCTAAGTAAACAAACAAGCTAACCGAAAATAATCTAACCATTTTTTTTATATTCATAACTTAACTCACTGATAAGTATAGGTGACATCAATAACTGCTTGTATGGTTCCCTGCGTAGCCCCACCTTTAACCGACAGCGCCCTTACCTGTAGGGGAAAACTCGTCGATAATGTGGAATCACTGACAGATAGTTTTTTCTGAGCCCCATTATTTAAGTTATTACCTGCGGTATCTTGTAATTGCAGTTGAATATTGCCCGCCGTTCCCTGGTTTTTATAATAGCCTGTCGTATCAGCCGTACCTTTAAAAGTCGCAGTAACGGCCGAGGTTCCAATCGGGCAGTTGACTAAATCCAATGAAACAGAGTGCCATGGTGATGCAGATCTAGGCGTAACTAAATTGAAGGTATAAAGATCGCCTAAATCAACATTAGCGGTTTTTGTCACTACCGTACAAGGCTTGGCGACAACGCTTCCATTGACCGTTATCGTGACATCCGCCGCCTGTGTTGACGTTATCTGCGTCGATAATAATCCCAATATCAGCGCCGTCGTCATTTTCCATTTGTTATCAATCATGACATCCTCTGCTTACTGAAATTCGAGAGTAAAAGTGGCGGTTGCACGAATATGTCCAGCAACAATAGGAAGCTTAGAAGCCATTAAGCGTGCATAAAAGCGCAGTGTATTGCTTTGCCCCGCAACTAGTGGCGTCCAAGTGATATTATTACTGTCCGCATTCAACACGAGGGGAGTTCTAGACCCATCTAAAATTTGTATACCTGCTCCAGCGGCATTAGAGCTGCCCGATTCCAATGCGAGTAATGCCTTATTATTGGTATCTGCAATGCCGACAAATCCAACCTTGACAGCAGTAACTGCGGTTCCACAAGGTGTGAGCTCTAGATTAAAAGGAACAATAGGAGTGACCTCCCCTGTCGAGTGGAGTTGTCTCACCGAATTAATCAATAAATCAACAACTTGATTTTGAGATCCCGGTGCAACGGCACAGGTATTATCTTTCACATTCCCTTTAATATTAATGGTACTGTCTGCTGCAAATGCACTTTGACATAGCAGCATTAATGTCAGCATAGTGGCAGAGAAAATTTTTGATTTATCAGACACTACTCTCTCCTTAGAGGCATTCTGCACGATACTTACTGAGAATTTCCTGCTGGCTTTGCTCCGGCAGAGTGTAGTTAATACGGCACTGAGCATCAGGGCCATCTCCCCAGCGAGCAGTTAGTTGCCCCGCAAGCGGTAATCCCGTTAAGTAGACTTGACCTTCATCAGCAACAATGCTACCGCCTCTATTCTCATCTGAAGAAACAATCGCCCCAAATGGCACAGGTCTTCCGTTTTTAATGATAGTCATAAGCACCTTTACACCCACTTTAGGATGGAAATCTGCACGCACAACCGCACCACGGGTAGGAACAACACTCACAACAGGATTTTCGAGGTCAACATTATTCGCCAGCGTATTAGTATTAAGCGCTATTCGATTTTCACGATATTCGGTGGCATAAGGTAAAACGGCATATCCACGCCAATCCGTCTCGACGCCTGTTTGATTCTCAACTCGAGTGTGCTCAGCCCCCGGTGCTTTAACCAAAACAACGGTGTCATTCATAGGCTGGCTCAGTGTCACACCATTTTCATGAGCTAAAATTCCGCCACTGAGGCCGTAATATACTTGGCGGAAATTATCGGTATAACTATAACCTAAGTTGCTATTACCGTAGGCTCCACGGTAATTCAACGCGGTATAGCCAGTTGCAGAGGAACTACCTTGCCCTCCACCTGCATAGCCTGTTTGCACGCTATAACTTAAGTTATTATCTTCTAGCAATGTGCCATACAAGCCCGCGGTATTAGTCATACGACCTTTAAGATCATGAGATATATTGTAGCTAGCACTTGCATTGCGCCATATGGACTGACTATCAGTGCGGAGCCAATAGCTGAATGGGACATTTAAATTCAATGCCAACATTTGGTCATTCGCTTCCTGCCAAGAGTTTTTAGATAAGCTGTAACTTAAACCCAAGTTAATTCCGTCAATCCGAGTGTTAACACCAACCTGTAATTGCTTATCAGATTGACTGGTATTCCAATAGGTTTCATGACTTCCCGTCATATATAAAGTCGATTGCTCACCTAATTGCTGAGTTAAACTCAATTGGATTTTTTCACGCTTGTTATAAGCTAAATTATAATAATCAGTAAATTTCGGCGTGACTTGTATAACACCATCTTGGGTTGCAAGGTTGTAGCCATCCATTCGCTTATAAGTCGTATCAGCAAATGAGTAATATCCTTTGGTTGAATAACGATAACCAGCCAGCTGAATGATGGTTCCTGTTTCATTCAAAGACTTGTTATAAAGAAAGCGTATTGATTGCCCTTCATGATTACTGTCATCTGGCAGTTTGGCATTCGCATGCGTAATATCGATTGATAATGCACCAAGCATACCAATATTTTTACCAATACCGGCGTTAAGGGATTGATAGCGGCTAGCCAGTTGCGCCCCACCATACAGAGTCCAACCATGTGATAAACCACGCATTAATGTACTTTGTAAAAACGTTGGTTTCTCTTGCTCTCCATTGCCAGAACGATAGTCACCCACAGTCACTGCATATTGAGTACGGCCTTCACGTTGCAATAATGGCACTGAAGAATAAGGCACTGTGAAACTTTGTATTGAGCCATCAGCTTCAGTGATAGTGACTTGAAGATCGCCACTGCTTCCTGCGGCATAGAGGTCATTAATAACAAAAGGTCCAGGTGGATAAGTATTACGATAAATTTCATAACCATTTTGTTTAATAGAAACATCCGCTGTACCACGTGCAATACCACGAATAACAGGCGCAAAACCTCTCTGGCTTTCTGGCAGCATATTATCGTCAGACGCTAATTGAATACCGCGAAAATTGAAGCTATCGAATATGTCACTCGGCGTATAGCTGTCACCAACGGTTAAACGCGAGCGAATTTCATTAATTCCGCGCTCGAGATAAGTATTAATATGTTCCCAACGAGTTTCACTATTAGTGCTGCTTGAACTATGGTTCCATGTCGAATTATCACGCAGACGCCATGGCCCAAGATTTAACCCACTTTGTAAATTCAGATAGGTATAACTGCTACTTTTACCTTCCTGATTGCGTGCATTACTTCCTGTCAGGCTATAGTTTAAGATCGCGGCTGGAATTCCTGAATCCCATAGCTCAGGAGGAATAAAGTCTCTAGCTCTATCTTTCATAAATACTTGAGGCACTGTGATATTTAACCGCTGCAAACCAACATCAAATCTGGCTGTTGAATCGGCGATCAGTGAAGTCAAAGATTCACAGCTCTCTTTTGGTAGCTTATTTATCTCAGGAATAGCCAGAGTATTAATACCCATTTTGCCTAACTCACCTTGAGTTAAGCATGGAGATAATGCCTTATCCTTTTTATCCAGAATAAAGTGCACATCGCCTGTAAACAGATAGCCATCATTGAGATAAACATCCACACGATAAGTACCCTCTGGCACTTCTTGGCCTTTTTCAAAAGCAGATAAATCAGCAACGGCAGAAGGATCATCAGCTAAAAAACGTGGATTAAAATACAATTCTGCTTCTGCCCAAGCAGGATATAGGCATGCACCAATAAAAAGTGCCAATGGAATAAAGGGAAAACGACGCCCAGATATGCATCCAAAAAACGATCCCTTTTCCGAAATTAATTGCCCTTTTTCAGATGCCAGATGTGACATGATCCCTCCGATTTGATCAATTAGGTCGCTCAGTAAAATATTTGATTTAGAATGATATTTAGCTATTTTTCAGGAAAAAAAAGCTAGCCTTTACTGAGTTTTCCCTGTCATTTTCGGGGTCAATGCGCCGTAATCATTAATGGTTTGATAGCTGATCTCACCATTCGCATTTGTAGGTACATCAATAGAGACTTCACCAAATGGAGGTACAAGAGTATTTTCCAATTTAGCTGAACCGACACGTAACTCCGTCACTGTTGCGTAATAAGGTGTTGGATTGATAACAGTGAGTGATTTTGCTTGGCGTTTGAAAGCTAATTCACTGGCGACTTTATCAGGAGCAACAGATAAGCCCGTTGGGCGATAATAGAGTTTGATGCGACTGATAATGGCTAATTGCAAGGAATTTTCATTAAGATTTGCTTTATCCATCGCAGGTATCGCTTTGACATTCAACCAAAAAAGACTTTCTCTATCTTTCGGTAGCTGATTATTAGTCGCATCGATAATACGTAAGGTATTTTCCCTTTTACCTTTCATAGAAAATAATGGCGGCGTAATAGCAAACTGGTTATCTTTTTTGCCTTCAGCGTTTTCAATCCATGATTGAATCAGAAAAACACTTTTTTCATCATTATTGGTGACGGCAAGTTGAACCTGTTTTTGATCTGAAGGGTAAATAACGCGAGTCGCACCTAATGCAACGCCGGCATATACCTGAGTCGACATAGTTGAACAGAGTAATATTAATAATGTAGTAATGAGCTTACGAGTTATTCCTGTTTTCATGTTTACATCTGTCCTTCTTTTACTAAAAACATTAAAAATATGCGTGGCCATTTTTTTGATATTTTTATTCATAAGTTAGTGAGAACAATGCTTGCGCATCGGCCTTTCCGCCTGTGATTTCATAGCTAGTCGCACGATATTTAGCAACAAAATGTAAAGTCATATCGCCATTACTAATTTGCGCGATTTTTCGTGGTGTACTATTTATCGGGATTAACGTATTTTTTGCGTCAAAAATAGCTAAACCCACGCCTTTCGCGGTATCAGGTCCATCGCCGACAGAAAAAATTTCTGGGTTCCTATCGTTAGCGACCCCAGAAAAGGTGATTGCTACATATTCACTAACAGCATTACTACATTCTCGAAGGTGAATATCAAAGATAACGGGAGCCGTATCTTGACCTGGGGCCTTTAGCATATTGGTGCGCAGCTGCCCCATATTAACGGTCAAGTTCCGATCTGAAGTTTCGACACTACAAGCTTCTGCAATCAATTCCCCATGAAAGCGCATTCCGCCACCAGGAAGTTGAACTTTCCACTTATTCCCAGCCTGAAGAAATGGGGAAAACAGAAGTAATAGACAAAGCATCAGCCCTCTCATGAACATTCACCTTTTTAATTTCGTTTAAAAAAACCTTCCATGGCTTATCGAATTCGATGTCCTTAACGCTGTTCAGTGATTATTCGTATTGAACGGCAAATGTTGCATCCGCATTAGCAACACCGGCAGTAGTAACACCCAGAGCGTAGTAACGAGCTTGGAATGGCAGAACGTTAGCACCGTCATTCAAAGTAACAGCGCTACCAAAAGTTGCACCATCAAGACCTAATGGAACACTTTTACCGTCTAAAATTTGGATACCGACATTAGTCGCAGCGCCAGCGGCAGAAGAAGATACCGATAAAACGGTAGGATTAGTGGCATTAGCTGATACACCGGTAAATGCAACTTTAGCGGTAGTCGCAACTGTTGTGTCGCAATCTTTAAGTTGGATATTAAAACCAACAGAACCGCTGGTATCTCCTGCTTTTGCCAGTTTAGCGGTACGAACTTGACCAAGACGAACTGTTTGCTCTACAGAACCAGCATCAACAGCACAAGCCGCGTTTACTAACTCACCTTGAAAATGCACAGTACCGCCATTAACTTTTACAGCATCAGCAAATGCCGCAACTGAACTTAAAGACAGAGCTGAAACAGCAATAAGTGCAAGTGATTTGAATTTCATAAAGTTTCCTTATGTTTATGTTTATTTATTACAAAAAATATTGATATTAAAAGAGGATTAAATACAGTTTTAAAATAACACCACAACTAAAACGATCGAATTTAATTGAATTATTATTTTATAATTCAATTAAATTTAAATATTTTCATAGATATTATTACTCGCTTTTCGCGTTCCTATATTCATCAGATTCAACAAAACTTTTCACTTTTTCGAAGAAAATATCGATATCATAACTATTCATACCAAGGGCATTGAATAGTATTATCAACTTATCAAATGTTATATTATTAACTCCATTTTCATAACGCGATATTTGCTGCTGACTCACATTAATTCGTTTTGCTAATTCAGTTCCCGTTAATCCAGTTCTTCTACGATAAGACTTTAACATTTGCCCAATGTTATTTGATAATGGATCATTTTCTCGCATCCTAACCCTCTCGAATCACTTCTAGCTGACTCATTTTATGTATTGTTGAGATGAATAGTATTCGTCAACCCTTATTAAGGTATAGAATGATGTCTGGAGTTAGAAATTGTTTTTTCCGATCAAAAACCGACAATTTGATAGTCAATAACTATCATAATCCATACTTTGATCGGCACTTCCGATCAAAATAAAGGCAGAACAAAAAAATATCGTTATTAATTAGCTGCATAACTAAAGTTAAATTTAATTACACAAATAAGCTCAATATTTAGATAAATTAGAGAGGAAAATTAATTACATGCAAGACATGTAATCTAGAAACAATAATTTACAATAAAGAAAAAAACCAATCATAATTAGAAAAAATAAAAAAAACATTAAATTCCAATTAAAATCAACAGGAATAAAAAACAATTCATAATGAAAAGAACGAAAACATTCTCAATTAGAGCGAGCATATAGATGATTAATCTCAAATTGAAATACATGTCAATAGAAAATAAAAAATGATAGAAATAGATTCACTTTGAAATTATCACAAAAACTTAAACAAGTAATAAAAACCTATAAAAACGTCGAAAAAAAACCAAACAAAGAAGACTATCAACGCGATTTACTAACTACCAAAGTTATTTTAGATATCATAGAAAAGAGAAATTTTAAAAATGAAACCTATAGTTAACTCATCACTAGAAGATCATTTTTTCTAGTGATAGCTTGAGTTATAATATTTTCAAACACTTTAACTTTGTCTATAAATATAGCAATTCTGGTGAATACCTGAAAAACGCTCTCATCAAAATTATTAAAAATTTATACAAATCAGCGCCTCCAAACTGCACTCGATCTTATCCATGCAATCCACACACCACGGCACAATTATTCTACCGCTATCGATATGCGCGTAGCTAAGTGTCAATCCATGCGAAGCCGTATTTGGTGGCGAATGAGATTGATATTAAGTGAGTGTATTAAACGGGATAATTAGCATCAGATTAGTTTTTGAGAGGAGTAGCAGCGGTAGGGTACAATTATGCGAAGAGCAATAGCGAACGTTAACATATTAATGAAAAAATCGTTATTTTAGATATTAATTTTATTGTTAGAAAACCCTCGCTAAATCATAAACAAATCATTTCATAAGGGGTTTATTTGAAAAGATATACTACTCACATAATAAAGCATGCAAGCAGTATTTTAATTTTGGCGGGCTATAGCTTATTTGCAATTGCATTAAAACATTAATGCTGCTTCTAGAGGCTGAGCATCAAAAGAAGGCTCTGCTTTTGGCCATGTTGCCCATTGCACAACAATTACAAGATTTTCTGACTGAATAGCCTCCGACTTGATAGACACCTTTAAGTTAGACAGAATAACGAAAAGAGAGGTGTTTATGAGCATCCAACGATATCCAAAAGAATTTAAAATTGAAGCCGTAAAACAGGCGACTGAAAAAAGGCATAGTGTTGCTAACCGAATAGGTACAACAACGCATAGCCTTTATGCATGGATTAAACGATATGGCCCAGACTCCTCGCAATATCAAACTATATCCAATGAAAGTGATAAAATTCGTCGACTCAAAAAAGAGTTACAAAGAGTCACTGAAGAGCGGGATATATTAAAAAAAGCCGTCATTATATTCTCGGGTTCATTAAAGAATTTTGGTTAGAATCAGGCTGTATTTATGGCTATCGAAAGGTATACAGTGACCTACGAGAAGAAGGGAAGACTTGTGGTATCAATTAAGTGTATCGACTGATGAAGCAAGCCGCAAAGAGGTTATCTAAAACCCAGACCGAAGATGGATACTGAAAATATCATTGTGGCAAATAAGCTAGCAAGAGAATTTAATTCCACAGCCCCGAATCAGTCTTGGGTGACGGATATAACCTATATAAAAACACATGAAGGATGGCTATATCTCGCAGTTATCGTTAACCTGTTTTCTAGACGCATGATCTGTTGCTAAATAAAAAGTAGAATGACGAAAGAGCTTGTTTTAGATGCACTTCTAATGGCGATATGGCGGCGTTCACCTGTCAATAATGTACTTGTACACTCCGACCAAAGAAGCCAAAATACCAGAGACGATCGGAATGCTTTTTTAAAACAACATGGACTGGTAGCAAGCATGAGTCGTAGGGGAAATTGTCATGATAATGCGGTTGCAGAGAGTTTTTTTCAATTATTAAAACGGGAAAGAGTTAAGCGGAAGATCTACTCAACACGAGAAGAAGCGCGAATGGATATTTTTGAGTATATAGAAATGTTTTACAACGTTAAACGCAGGCACGATTCCAATAATCAACAGTAGCCTGTAGAGTATGAAAAACGGTGTAGAGAAAGATTAGTTAGTGTCTACTGAATTGGTGGCTATTCATACGGCCTGTACGCTACATTGCCAATAGGTGGCCCGATTTTTACGTTTATTCATCTTGTTTGTCTCTTAGACAAGAGCTGATGGCCTTGTTGTTTTATTCAACTAAGGCAGGGGCAAGTGGCCTTATAATCATCATAAAATTTGTTTTTCTCCGCATTTAATGATGAACAGTTATTTATTTTTAAATTAAACAACTATTTTTTAGTCATATTTTAGTTCTACTACACTATAAACCTCGAACAATCAGAATAATGATAAATAAATGATACAAATGTTATTATTAGTTATCGCAATACACCTAATATGTGTTAACTAATTTTTATTCCGCAGGAATATGCTCCAAATTGTAATTAATTGTAACTTAATTTTATTTTATTTCTATATTTAGTATATATGATCCCTTCTATTTATAAACCCAACAAAAATAATACCCACTTTATATTAAATTACATAAATAATACTTAATTAATATAATTATCATGTGGTTAATACTATTAAACTAAATAGGAGTACTCCTTATACTTGTATTTTAATCAGTAAAAATGAACGATAATGATAGTTTGATAGTTTGATAGTTTAAAGCTATCAAATTACGTAAATTCGATCGGTATAAACGTTTTTACTCTTATTTTAATGTATTTATTATTAAGTCCAATTGAATACGGAAACAATTATTTTATATTGGAGTGTTATTAATGAAATCTAATATAATTAGCAGTCATGTGGGCATTTTTTTACGAAAATCTCGTAAAGAAAAAAAATGACTGGTAAACAACTGGCAAAATTAATGAATATCAGCCAGCAACAGGTATCGCGTTATGAAATAGGGATAACATCTATTACACTAGATCAACTAGAAGAGTTTTTGAAAATTCTAAATAAAGAATGGAGCGATGTTATTGAATACATCGAAAAAGAATCCAGCATAGAAACAAAAACAGATAAAAACAAAAGATCTAACAAATATCTTTCATGGAATAGTTATTCGTTAAAAAGCTTCAACAATAACTAAATTAACA
Organism: uncultured Moellerella sp.; assembly: GCA_963519845.1. GTDB lineage: Bacteria > Pseudomonadota > Gammaproteobacteria > Enterobacterales > Enterobacteriaceae > Moellerella. The sequence continues at coordinate 84,513 of CAUQNX010000016.1, forward strand.
TTATAAATAAAAAATAAATAAAACCCAAACATCCAATTAATTATATTTAATAAAAAACACAACTAAAAGTGTTTTTTATACTATGTAATTAATTTTTAGTCGTCATAAATAATAATAGAGAGATGAATATGTTAAATAAAAAAATGGCATCTATTTTGCTATCAACAGTTATAGCTGCGTCTTTTGCTACAGTTGCTAATGCTGAAACACGTACAGCACAAGCGACTGCAACTTGGCAAGCAACTGCCATCAAAGATACAACAAGTATGCTGGTTGTTACACCATTAAAAAGCTTAACTTTTAATTATGCTGAAGGTCAAAAAAGCTTTAATCAACAAAATGGTGCATTCGATATTGCTATTCAAGGCCAAGCAGGCGCAACCGATTTTAAATTATCATCAAAAATAATTTCGGATACTTTAGCAAGAACAACCGATGATTCTAAATTAACTGTTGGTGTTAAATGGAATGGCTCAGATTTAAATAGAACCACTGATACTGTATTAATTGATACTTCAAAAGGTTTAACTTCAGGTTTAGATAACTTAGCTGTTGATGGTATCTATAATGGTTCTGAGCGTGCAACAGACCGCGGTGAATTCACCTTCGTTATCGCAAGCGCAGAGTCTGCAGGTAAATCAGCTGATTTTAAATCACTGACTGATGGTACTTGGGATGGTGATGTTAAAGTTCAGTTTACAGCAACATGGGATGGTACCTTCACTCCTGTAGTTCCAGGTGGAGATGATTAATTAGTCATTTCTTGATTAACTAACTGAATATTACGATAAAGATAATATAGGGAGATAATATCTTTATCGTTATCCTTTTTAGAACTTTATGATTATGAAAAAAATAACATTAGCGTTACTTTTATTATCATTATTTCCCTTAAAAAATAGCTTAGCTGTCAATGTGGGGAATATTACTGAGATAATATCATCAAATGAAGACACCCTAGCAAAAGAAATAGAAAATACAGTTAGTGTAGCAAGGCTAGTGAACTTAACTATCGAGAAAATAGATTCACCTCTTGATAATGGAAAGGTCATTGCTGTTAGTGATCCTAATGAAATATTATCGACGCCTGCTAATTTAATTCTTCCTAGTCATGCTAAGGATGTATTTAAAATTATTTATCAAGGCCCAAAAGATGATAAAGAAAGATATTACAGACTAAATTGGAAAGATGATCCAATCGGTGAAAACGGTGTTACGAAAAGCTCGAAATCAGCATCAGCGACAACATCAGCAACAATTAGTACGATACTTGTTGTCACACCAAGAATTGAAAAATTTAATTATAAATATGTCAATTCCCAAGTTTCTAATGTTGGAAATAGCTCATTTCGTGTTGTGGCTTCAGGTCCTTGTTTGCCTGAAAAACAAGAATACAGTGTAGATGGTATTTGCCGTGAGCGTTATTATCTCATGCCACAATTAGCCGTTAAATTACAGTTTGTCGATCTTGCAAATAAAAAATCTAGCGTAGGTATTTGGCACAAAGGAGAGTTCATTGTTGTCAAATAATTAAGAATGGACTTTAATCATGCGTAAGAGTGTTATTGCTTTATCAATATTAAGTGTTATTTTTTCAAACACGATTAATGCGAGTGAAATGAAAAGCATTAAAATTGGTGGATATATTATTCCTCCTGCATTTGTAAGTGCTTTGGAAGAGGGTATGTCTGTACCAGTTTTCTTACGGTTGAATGACGATGATATAAAAAACCAGAGTGAAGACAAAATTGCCGATGCAATTATTGTGATTGACCAAGGTAAAATTAAATTAGCAAGTATTCACCTTGTCGAAAGCATACAAGGGCCGAAACTTAATAATTTACTTGTTGAGAAACTTGAAAGTAAACAAAATGCTAATTTTAATGAAAGTAATGACATCATTATTGATAATAATGCTGTACTTCAATTAAACATTTCTTCATTTAATTTATCATTAGATGTTGATAAAGCTGCTTTTGCACCGAAAGAACATACAAGACGATCGGTGTTAGGAAACTCTTCAGTTAATTCAATCTCAGCGGTCGCAAACTACGACTTAGGCGTATTCCAAAGCCAAGTTAAAAATTCAAAAAACTCCTCAAGTAGCTATTTCAATTTAGATGCTTTATTTGCATCATCAGAAAATCATTTAAATGTAAATGCTTCAGCATATAGTATTGGAAAATCCAATTCGAATGTCGAACTTTATCGAGCTATGTATGAACGTGATTTTAATGGATTCCGTTTTGCATTAGGTTTGATGAGTACATGGAATTTACAGTCAATAGCCAGTTTAACGGCACTGAACAGCAGTAAAATTTATGCAGCCTCAATTGGGAATAACTCATCTAGTGTTGTGCATAATAAACAACAATCATTAACACCAATTTATGCCTTCCTAAATAGCCCAGGTGAAGTGCGTATTTATCGTCAAGGTAAACTACTAAATATTCAAAATTTCCCGATGGGGAACTATGAAATTGATACCAGTATTTTGCCTTATGGTATTTATGAAGTGAAAATTGAAACCGTTGTCGATGGAAAAATCGTCACAACACAAAACCAAACAATTAATAAATCCTTCGGAGCAATAGCCGGAGAGTTCAACAAGCTAAATTGGGAAATTTATGGCGGTTATGTCGATTTCGATAAAAGAAATTATATCAGAAATGAAAACTCACATAGCCAAGCTCCCGCAAAAAGCTATCTAGCAGGCGCATCATTTGCTTATAGCTTCCCTGTGTTATCAGGAATACGTCTTCAGATGTCAAACTATGGGTTTGATAAATTTATTGTGCAAGAAACTAGCGTGAGTGCATCTATTAATGATTATTTATCTGTTGCTTGGCAAGGTCTGATCGAAAAACATGGTAGTCACCGTAACATTGGAACTATTTCTATCAATATTCCTGATGGGTATGGTTCATTGTGGGCATCTAAAGAAAAAACTGTAATTAAGGGTGATTTACCGCTTTATGATGCAGATAGCTATTCTTATGGCGGAACATTCAACTTTGACAAAATTATTGATAGAACGGGTTCATTAACTATCAGTAATACCAAAGACCGTCGAGTTGGTAGCAATTCAATTAACTATGAATATGCCAATACCTTATTTTCTGGGCGTTACGGTACAGTAGGATTAAGAGCAGGTGTTCAACGCTATCACTATGATAATCAAAATAGTACCAATGAAAAATATGTGAATCTTGATTTCTCTTTACCGCTTTCTACGTGGCTTAGTACGGGTGTATCTTCAACTAACGGTAATATTAAAGCAAATATTTATGCAAATAAGAGTTTTGAAAATTCCGTTATTACCAATGCAGGGGTCTCTGTTTCTAAATTAATACGCGATAAAGATAATGGTGAGTCTGATTTTTCAACACTGGGCTATGCCTCTTATGATATGAAATATAACTCAGGCACAGTGACTATCAATCGCCCAGATAGTGATCGAATTAATGGTAACTTAACATCGCGAGGCTCGGTGGCTTATAGCGACGGCACTATTACACCGAGTGGGCAGCAAGGTAAATCAGGTGTCATTATTAATTCAGATATTAGTGGTAACGGCAGCATGGTTGCTCAAATTAATGGGCAAAATTATCCAATTAGCGGTAAAAATACATTTATTCCACTATCACCATATTCAGATTATGAAATTCAATTAATGAATGATGGCAAATCAAAAGATAGTTTCGATATTGTCTCAGGTCGAAATAAATCGGTTACTTTATATCCAGGTAATATTGCTTTTTATCAGCCAGAAGTTAGGCAATTGATCACGGTATTTGGTCGCCTGAAATCACCGGATGGTGAATATATAAAATATGCCTCAATTCGTAATCATATTGGTCGTACAAAAACGGATCAAAATGGTGATTTCTCAATGGATGTTGATGTCCGTTATCCAGTTATCTCATTATTACAAGATGACCAACAGACTATTTGTGAGGCTGACTTAAACCTTCAAGGCGCGCGTGGTGCTTTATGGGTGGGCGAGGTGACATGTGAACCTCAAGAAGCATTAGCAAAACGCTAAATATCTATTTTAAGGTTAATACAATATGCGATTACTATCGATATCAGCATTATTTCTTTCATTTGCTGCTCTAACGCCTAATGCATTTTCTGCAACAGCACCATTGCAAGAATATGTAATTGTTGAGAACCAAATTGATAATGAATTCTTCATTGTTGCTAATAGGGTCGACCCACGTTTTTCTGGCTCTAATGTATTTACAAAATATCAACGAAATAGCCAACTGAGCTTGGGTTATATGGGATATACAGGATCGCCCTTTAGCTCTGCTTATAACATTGGTGATATTTGGCTAGAAAACTCACCCATAAATCAGCCATTTATTGGGAATCGTTGTATGACCAATAACCGAAATTGCCCAGCTACCTCTTATTGGCCAGCACAACAATTGCGTGACAATGGTGCATATAAAATTCAGCAAACGGGAACGCCTGGCGAATCTGGGTACTCAAGACCTATTTTCTCAGAGTCATTTTATCGTTGGCTGGCAGAGTTACCCGCAGGAACGCCATACACTTTTGATTTAAGAACCTGTACTAGCCGTGATGATTACGATCTTAGTACTTCAACTTGTATGACGAGCGGAGGCCGGATAACAACTCAGCAACATTTTATTCCCACTAATAAAAAAGGAAATATCATATTAAAGGGAACAGGGGCATTGCAGGAACTATTTGTTGATAGCAATGGTAATCCAACGATTGGGTTAGGTTCTAATTTTTGCTCAACAGGCATAGTCGGAAATGCATCCGGTGTTATTTGCAGACTGGTTGAATTAGAGACTAGAGGCTCTTCGATTAGTGGTACATTTACTGTTCGAATGTATGTTGATTACCAAAAACTTGGTTTAACAGTGGCTCCTAGAGCAGCACTAATTCAATATAAAGGAAGTAATAGTACTCGCTGGACTAACTGGTCATCCACTACCAATATGTCAGAAATATTTAATAACAACTCGGAGAATATTGAGGTTTTTTTATCGAATGCCTATTTAAAATCAATTATTGATGCATCTCCAAACTCTAATGTCACACTTGCTGATAGCGTATATACATTTGCGTTTCAATCTCCGCTTCCGCAATCTGGGTTTTATGAATTCACACCATCAAACTACCTGATTATTAAACCTAGAGATTATGGTATCAGTATTATCCCAGCCGATTTTAATCCCCAACAGTCGAAAACGGGAAAAGTAGGGAATGAAGAACCCCCAATTGAATTTAATTATATTGTGACGACAAGTGGACCAAGACAAGCAGATTCGATTACAGCTAAAGTTGAAGGTCCAATGACAACCTTGAAAGGTCAGCCATATTGTTTATTCAGCTCGAATGATGATAAATTTAAAGTCCCATTCTCTGCTTATCTTTCATTTAAAGATACCAATGGCGTAAAGGGATCATATAGAGCAAGCTGCGATAATAATGAAATTTCATTGAAAAATGCTTTATGGGAAGAGACTCCTTGGGATAGACCAAACGAAGATTTAGGCTCTTTTTATCGAACAAACTTAGATTTGTTATTCCCAATGAATGATTCAAACTCATTATTTACCTTAGATGGGATTGACTGGCTAGGCACTGTCTCTGCGAGTGGAACCATAACGGTAAAAGCAATTTGGACGGGACCGGATATTCAATAAATCTAACCATTCTGTTTTCTAGGCTGCTTGTTGTTCAACAAGTAGCCATTTTGCTGAAACCATACCTATTTCTTAAAGTGACTTTTGAATGCTTAACTATGAAATCAAATTCTTTGCTTAAAATCTTATTACTTGTGTTGCTATCGATACTCTATAGTAATGCCTATGCCTTATATATTAACTCGGATATTTCTTCGATGGAGTCTGGGCAAGAATTTTTTTCTAAGCCATATATTAATGATACGAAAAAAACGAATCTATATAATTTTAGTGCTTACCAAATTGATAAACCTGGTAATAATGAGCACGGGCAACCCATTCATAATGGTGAAATTATCTTCACACCACTCAAAAAAATTTTACTACCAAAAGAGCAGGAATTTTTTAAGATTTTTTATCGTGGAAAAAAAGACGATAAAGAACGCTATTATAAAATTATTATTAGTGAAACACCGCTCGATATGCGTAATGATGATGAGCAAAAGAAGCATCCTCTATTTTATCCAACAGTGAGCTTAGAAACTTATTTTGTAGTTAGGCCTAAAAACCCTGATTTCAAGTATGACTTGAATCAAAATGAAGGGTTACTCAAGAATACAGGGAATACTTATTTTAGAGTATTACTACATGAGAACTGTGAAGTCGATGATGATTCAACACCTTATATGCTTTACTTGTTACCTAATCAAGTATACCAAGACGCTCGCTTAAAAAAGAAAAGCCGTAAGTATATTGTTATTTTCGATAAATATTACCCAATAGGTAACTGTGAGTGATCACAAGAGTCGTATTTGATGGATAGCAGCCAGATCAAATTTGTGAATCGCGACCAACCAGTATCCCTTTTCGCCCTCTTACGCAGAATGGTGTATACTTGCCGACAAGAAATTTATTCACGGTTAATTTATAATGAAAGAAATCGAAAAAGCACAAATTAAACTTCTTAACGACCGTTTAGACAGTACTCGTCACAAGATGGCAAGTATGCAGCTGACGAACGAAGAGGAAAAGTACGCAGAGCTTGAGAAAGAAAAAGCGGCGCTGGAAATTGAAATCGCTCGTCTGAAGGCAGTACGTAACAATAAACTAAGCAAAGAAGCGCAGAAGTTGATGGATATGCCATTCAAACGCCCCATCACTAAGAAAGAACAAGCTGATATCGGCAAGCTGAAGAAAACCGTGCGAGGCCTGATCATTGTCCATCCAATGACGGCATTAGGCCGCGAAATGGGACTGGATGATATGACCGGTTTTTCTAAGACTGATTTCTAGTTAGAAAATCAACCCAACTAAAACCTGTAATGATCCACTATACTGATTAATTGTCGACGTTTTTGAGCGTAGATATCAAATACTTCTTTAGCTTTCTCGTCGACTACTTTTTACTAAATCCACCAGCGCCTTGCAATACTTCACGATCATTGAAACTCAAACATTGATCCAGCTTGGTATCCCAATCCTGTAAGAAAACTTGCTTACGGCGCAATGCTTGGTCTTCTGCAAAATCGAGCCACATATTAACGATACAATTTAACTCTTTGAGTTCATTTTCACGTAGATAGTTCTTCGCTATCATTACATCGGTTTTGCGAACTTCATCGAACTTATAACTGGTTAATCCCATATCTGGTTGGTTAGCATCAGCACGGCGATTAATTAGTTCAGCGGGCAACGCAAACCCTTTGATCAGATACTGCTCCAGCGTTTGCGTTGCCATGTGTAGCGAATAGAACGAACACGGTAACCGACGGCAAGAATGGCAGATAAACTATAGTGGTCGATCGCTCTTGAAACCTGCCTATTACCTTCTAATCAAACTATCCGGAATTTCCGGGCGGTTGCTTTTTGATCAAGTTCACCTTCAGAAAAAACATTAACAAGATGCTCATTAATTGTATGAATGTCTTTGCCATACAGCTCCGCAATAGATGCTTCGGTTTCCAGTTGCATTAAATCTGCAGTAAATCACATCGTTTAGTCACGTCAATCAGCCAAGGGCCAGCCCATGCTATTTCAGCATCTGACGCCTATTTAAACAAAGGACTTACTGACTCAAGTTTATCTTGCAGCTCTTGGTCAAAGTAACGTTCATATTGCAAACCACAGATTAAATAATAATGTTTAGCATCAGGATAATGTTCAAAATATTTAAAAACAGGATGTTCATTGAACATTCATAATCATCCTTCTCTGACGACTAACATTTGCCCTCCGCAGGTCGTTCTATCCCCAACCCATAAAAATATCCTATTGCCATTATCTATTCTCATCCATAGCTGAAGATAGATAATATTAGATTGATTTTGCTAAATTCGTTGAGGAATGAGTCCTTATTGACCGCACTCGCTTAGTTAATTTAATGATGGATCAGCTGATTAAGCTCCCTAAGCTAGATATGGACTATTTTTAGTAGTTATCCCATTTTATCCTCTCCATTCTCCGCAATTGGTACTCTTTGGCTACTTTCAATAGGCTAAAAGATACCTAATTAACAAAACGGCTCGATAAAACTGATTACAATTTGTAGTTATATAAATTGAAGGTATTATTTGGCTATAGGTTTTTATGACGCCAATATTTTGCCGTCATTTATTAGGGTTTTGAGGGTTTTATGAACAACAACGAACAGCTATTTCTAAATGAATTGGATAATAAATTTTGGAAAGCCGCAGATAAGCTACGATCTAATATGGATGCAGCCAACTATAAACATGTGGTGTTAGGGCTTATATTTCTGAAATATGTCTCTGATGCATTTGAAGCACGCCAGAAAGAACTGATGACGTTATTTCGTGAAACTAATAATCCAGACAATATCTACGCCATGTCTCGCGAAGATTATGATTCTGACGAAGAGTACCAGCAAGCCATTCAAGAAGAACTAGAAGTCGAAGATTATTACTCAGAGAAAAATATCTTCTGGGTGCCAAAAGCCGCCCGCTGGGACACACTAAAAAATAAAGCCACATTACCGACGGGCACTATACTCTGGCAAGATGAAACGGGACAAGACGTCAAGCTACGTTCGGTATCATGGCTGATAGACAACGCACTAGATAAAATCGAAGAATCCAACCCTAAACTCAAAAACATTCTTAACCGTATCAGCCAATATCAACTGAGTAATGAAGTCTTGATTGGCTTGGTTAACGTCTTCTCTGATGCGAACTTTAGTAATCCAGAATATAACGGCGAAAAACTACAATTAAATAGCAAAGATATCTTAGGCCATGTCTACGAATACTTTCTGGGTCAGTTTGCTCTCGCTGAAGGTAAGCAAGGCGGCCAATACTATACGCCAAAAAGTATCGTCACATTAATCGTCGAAATGCTCCAACCCTATAAAGGGCGCGTTTATGACCCAGCAATGGGCAAACGTTACATACCAAGTTTTAATCACACACCATACATGCTTCAATGGTGAC
>CAUQNX010000017.1:0-67753 GCA_963519845.1 uncultured Moellerella sp.
GTATCTATATTCATAGAGCGATCATTTCGTTGGTAACGAATAACCAGTATATAATATCAATTATTGTAATTATGATGGTTTATTAGCAAAATGAATAAATAGAATCGCCATATCTGCTACTAAATGCGGGGCTAAATGTGGTTAACTAGAAAAGCTGTTAATTTATCAATAGATTGATAATGATTTTCATTAATAGCAAAATCACTATAATGAAGATAGATTCGCCGAGTGTGAAAATTTACCAAAATGTAACTTTTTTAGTTATTGGAGACTACGATATGAGCTATACATTACCTGCCTTACCTTATGCCTATGATGCATTAGAGCCTCATTTTGATAAACAAACTATGGAAATCCACCATACTAAGCATCATCAAACCTATGTAAACAATACCAATACCACATTGGAATCACTGCCAGAGCTGGCGAATTTAGATATTGATGTTTTAATCCAAAAACTGGATCAAGTTCCAGCAGACAAGCGCACTTTCCTGCGCAACAATGCCGGTGGACACTCTAACCACAGCATGTTCTGGAATGGTTTAAAATTAAATACTGAATTAAAAGGTGCTCTAAAAGACGCAATTGTGCGTGATTTTGGTAGTGTTGATGAGTTCAAAGCTAAATTTGAAGCTGCTGCAGCAACGCGTTTTGGTTCTGGTTGGGCATGGCTAGTTGTTAAAGATGGCAAATTAGCGGTTGTTTCTACTGCTAACCAAGACAGCCCTCTGATGGGTGAAGCGATTTCTGGCGCATCAGGTTATCCAATCATCTGTTTAGATGTTTGGGAGCACGCCTATTACCTGAAATATCAAAATCGTCGCCCTGACTATATCAAAGCTTTCTGGTCAGTTGTTGACTGGGATGAAGCAGCAAAACGTTTTGATGCTGAAGTGAAGTAATAATCTTTATTTTATCTGCACTTTGCCGATAAAAAGCATGGCTGAATTATCAGCCATGCTCATACGTTATTAACCCCGCTATATCTGCTAAATAAATATATTCCTCAGTAAGATCAATTTATTACTATTAAGATTGAGATCTCTATTGTCTTTCTCTATGATGCCTTGAGTGCCCTCTTAATCTCACTCGGAGCAACATAAATGCGACATTATCCTCAGGTATTTATCGGACCTATTCAATCCACTGAAAACTGTGGACTAAGTGCAATTTATAAGCGCCAAGTGGATGGTTTACTACAATTATTACCCTTGGGATTGGTGGGCGATGAACAAGCGGAAAAACGCTTTCATGGTGGCCCTGATCGCGCCCTGTGCCATTATCCGGCAGAGCATTATCAATATTGGAGTCAATTTTATCCTGAGATAGCTGATCTGTTTGTCGCACCTGCGTTTGGTGAAAATCTATCAACAGTCGGTATGGATGAAAGTACGGTATTTATGGGTGATATTTATAGTTGGGGGGAGACGGTTATTCAAGTCACTCAACCGCGTTCGCCTTGTTATAAAGTGAATAAAATCACTCAAATTGAAGGTTTTTCATTAGAGATGCAAAACTCAGGTCGTTGTGGTTGGCTATATCGTGTGCTTAAAGCTGGCTCAGTAAGTGCAGGAGCACCTTTACAGCTACTGAGCCGTAATAGTGATGTCTCTGTTCAAGAAGCGATTTCAATTGCCTTTCATCAACCTTTTGATGTTTCGCAATATCGCCGATTACTCTCAGTAGCTGGGCTCTCGGCGAGTTGGAGTTTAACAATGCAAAATCGTATTCATAATGAGCGTATTGAAGATTTTACCCATCGTCTATTTGGCCATAAAAGCTGACGGCTTCGCACTCTCTTCATGGCTAGTGATAAACTGTTGATACCAAACATTTCTAGCAATTAGTTGCTGAGGAGAGCCATAATCCTCAACCACACCTTCATTCATAATCACTATGTTATCAGCACAGTTAGCAAGCTGAGGATTATGGGTGACCACAATACGTGTTTTATTGCTGAGTGTGCTAATTAGCTCGATCACGGAGGATGCATTAGCTTGATCGAGACTGGCAGTAGGTTCATCCATCATTATGATGTCCGGATCAGCCAGCAATAGCCTAGCAATACATAAACGTTGTTTTTGCCCGCCAGAAAAGAAATCGCCATTCGGACCTACATCTGCACTAAGTTGCTCTTCAGGGAGCATCAAATTCAGTTTCGCTAACAGCGCCATAATCTGCCGATCATCGATATTATTTGCTCCTGCTAATAGGTTTTGTCGCAAGCTACTACGAAATAAACGATTATCTTGTAGCAATAATCCTCGTTGTTGAGCCAGTACCTGTTTGGATAGAGCGATAACAGGCTTGTCACCATAATAAACCTGGCCATCAAGAGGATCTTTTAGGCGAGCCAAAATATTGAGTAATGAGCTTTTTCCCGCGCCAGAAGGGCCGATAATGGCGGTGAAACTGTTTTCAGCAAAATCCAGAGTGATCTGATCGAGTACACGACGCTGTGTCTCTGTTTCGTCAATAATATTCACGCATGATATTGAATTTGATTCTGGTGCGTCATTTGATGATGAATAGGCTAATTCAGCGGTGGAAAGCGCCTGATTAATTTGCGTGAGCGCTTGCTGTGCCTGACGTAATGCTTGGTCAAGATGGGACAATAGCCACAGCGGCTCAATCATTCTGGCGATCAGTAGCATCAGACCGAGCCATAAAGCGGGATGTAAATTTTGCTGGCTAGTCATCCAAGCGCCAGCGACTAATACGCCGATAAAGAATATCTGCACACCCAATGAAAACAACAGATGGTAAGGCAGGCTTTGACGTTGTAAACGGCGCTGTGAATTAAATTGCTCAGCAAGTGAATGACTTAAACTATTTTGTAATTGATGATCTTTGCCAGCACGACGTAGCAGAGGCTGGTGGAGTGCAAAATTCTCTAACTCAATAATGACCTCTTGTTCATCTTGTGTTTTTTTCGCTTCGAATTGTGCCGTTTGTCGTGCTGACCAACGCAAAATAACGACCAATAGAATACAAGAAAATAGCAAAGTGAAAGCGAGAGTAAAATCGAAAAACATCAATGCAATAATCACAGTTAAAGGCGTCACAACTGCATTAATAATAGGTAAAAGGAGATGAGCAGGGATCGACATACCTTGCATCACCGCTCCCGACAAGAGTCCTCCTGCGGCTGGAACAGGTTTTAATGCATTAGGTAAATGCTGACAAAGGGCTAAAGCCAGCGTGCGCACAATAGAGCCGCCAGAAGAGAAACCTTTACGTACTGCAACAAAAGAGCAGAGGAAATAGACACAGCTGACCGCGGCCATTAAATAAATCGACGTATAGTCGTGAGATGACCAGAAAAAGACCACTGGAATTAACAGCAACCCGCAAATTCCATCTAAAATGGCGCTGATCGTCATCCAAGTGATCGCACCACGCACAGGATAGAAAAGATTAAATTTCATGATTATTCTCCTGTGCAGATAACTGGTTTTTATAGTGACTATCCGTTGCCATTAAATCGAGATGACGCCCTTGCGCCAAGATCTGGCCATTTTCCATATAGATCACTTGATCAGCATGTTGCAGAAAGGAGTGATCGTGGGTGATCATCACACGAGTGCGTTTTTCGGCTAATAGCGTTTGCAATATATATTGGGCATTTTCAGGATCGAGAGCTGAAGTTGGCTCATCCAATAACAGAATAGGCGTTGGGATAAGCAAGGCGCGAGCAATAGCCAGTCGTTGAGCTTCTCCGCCAGATAAAAGGACATCCTGACCAATGCAGGTATTGAGCCCTTGGCTCTGTTGGTCGATCACTTCTTGTAAATTGGTTTTAATAATAACCTGTTCAATCTCTGCGTCAGTGGCTTCGGGTGCAAAGAGCGTGAGATTATCTTTTATTGAAACTGATAATGGCTGTGTTTTTTGCATTACCACCGCCAGAGCCTGATTAAGCGCTGTCATTGAGAGCTCAGATAATGGCGTTTCATTTAGGGTGATTTGACCCTCTGTCGGATCAGAAAAACGAGCTAATAGCTGTAACAGGGTAGTTTTCCCTGCACCTGATGGGCCCGCAATAACCACTAAACTTCCTGCTGGTATACTAAAGTCCAGATTGGACAGAATGGTTTTACCTTGTAATTGATAACTGAGTTTATGCCCATAAAGGGTGATATCCGCCGTTTTTAGCGATTGTTCACCATAATGCATCTCAGGTTGGGAGAGTAACTCATCGAGCCGCTGAGAGGCGCTGGTGGCTTGTTGTAGGGCTTCGAGTCCATGACCCATAGCTGCAACGGGAGCGGTGAGGCTACGCATCAATAATATAAATAGAGCCAGTTCAGATAAATGCAGTTGATCGGTTATCAATATTGCACCCAGCAAGATCCACAGGGTAAGAAACCCAGTGCTTAGGCCAAGTTGCGTCAAAGCGCCTAGTGAGCCAATTTTATTCACCCAGTGGTTAAAGGCCGCGATAAATTGATGAACGGCTTGAGTCACACTCTGTTGTATCCCTTTTTCGGGGAATTGACGGGCAAGAACCGGATTAGCGGCTAGTTCTGAGTATTGCTCAAACAGATGATTCATCGCCTTATTACGCATGGCGAATAGATCATGAAATTTCGGTGAGTGGATAGCTTTAAACAGCAGTACCACTATTACCAATGGAATAAGACAAAACAGCATTAATAAGCTATTTAAATAAAAAAGAATAGCGGCAGCGGTGATGGGCAAAATTAATAATTGTACGATATCGGCGGGCGCATGGGCGGTGAGTTGATGTAAAGCGCGAATATCTCTATCGACACTACGATTAATGCCCTCTTTGCCTGACTGAATAAACCAACTTAGTGGCAGATGGCTGATTTTTTTTAGTAATTTTTGTCGTAGATGAAAGCAGAGTAAAGCATCGGTTTGATGTGTTAGATAAAGAGCTAGAGTTTGACTGATTAACCAAATAAGACCAGCCACTGAAGCGAAAATTATCCAAAATAGATAGTCTGCGGCAGGAGCAAAAATAATTTGGCTGATGGCAATCCAAGGAAGTAGTGAACTGATACCCGCAACGGCTTGTAATAGCAGTGCGATACTCAGTGAAAATCGATAAGGGCGCAATAATGCCCACAAGGCGCTATACATAATGTTCTCCGTGACTAGACCGCCACCTTAATACATTTATATGCGTTTGAGGCTGAAAATGATTTTGATTGCAGGACTATTTATTTCGATATAGCGACAAATTAGGTCTATTTTATCAAAGCATCGAAAAATGAAATAAGTTGGGAGAACAGAGGCTACTCGAAGATATGAGTAGCCTGTTAGACTATTATGGCTGTTTCACAAAACCAATTGCTTCATAGACTTTATCGAGGGTCAGTTGCGCATGAGCAGAGGCTTTTTGCGCACCATCTTTCATGATTTGATTCAATAATGCATCATCATTGCGGAAGTGATGGAAACGCTCTTGTAGCGCGGTTAGCATCTCAGCAACGGCGTCAGCAACGGCACCTTTTAGATGACCGTACATCTGGCCTTCAAACTCAGCTTCTAACTGACTGATAGTTTTACCCGTCACACCAGACAAGATATCCAGAAGATTTGAAACACCTGGCTTGCTGGTCAGATCATAAAGTACACGAGGCGGCTCTTCAGAGTCAGTCATCGCACGTTTGATTTTTTTCGCTGCCGATTTCGGATCTTCTAATAAGGCAATCACATTATTACGATTATCATCAGATTTAGACATCTTTTTGGTAGGATCTTGCAATGCCATCACACGCGAACCCGCTTTTGGAATAAAAGGCTCAGGTACAGTGAAAATATTACCGTATAGGGCATTAAAGCGTTGAGCGATATCGCGGCTTAACTCAAGATGTTGCTTCTGATCAATACCGACAGGCACTTGATTTGTTTGGTAAAGTAGAATATCAGCGGCCATCAGCACTGGGTAGTCAAATAGACCCGCATTGATATTTTCTGCATGGCTGGCTGATTTATCTTTAAACTGAGTCATACGGCTGAGTTCGCCAAAATAGGTATAGCAATTCAGTGCCCAACCCAGTTGTGAGTGTTGCGGGACATGTGACTGAACGAAAATCGTACTTTTCTTTGGATCGATACCACAAGCGAGGTAAAGCGCTAAGGTATCCAGTGTCCGTTTACGCAGCTCAGTCGGGTCTTGACGCACAGTGATAGCATGTTGATCGACGATACAGTAGATACAGTCGTAATCATCTTGCATCTGTGCCCACTGACGTAACGCTCCCATATAGTTACCGATGGTTAATTCACCGGATGGTTGTGCGCCGCTGAATACAATAGGTTTCTGGGATGGAGCTTGTTTAGCCGTGGGCTCACTCATTTTCGATATCCTTAATTTTTAGATGATGACAAACCAAGTGCTGATAATAAATCTGAGAATTGCGCTAATACGCAGTCAGGGTTACTCAACGTGATTGATTCACCATAGTTATAACCATAGGTCATACCCACTGAAGGGCAGCCGGCAGCCTGTGCTGCAATAATATCATTACGGGAATCGCCGACAAAAAGCAATTCTTCTTTACGTACACCGAATGTACCCATAGTGAGATACAAGGGGGCTGGATGAGGTTTCTTCTCTTTAACATCATCGCCACCTAAAACAAGCGAGAAGTAGCTATCGATGGCGAGTTTTTTCAGTAGAGGAACGATAAATGGCGTTGGTTTATTGGTCACAATCGCC
Organism: uncultured Moellerella sp.; assembly: GCA_963519845.1. GTDB lineage: Bacteria > Pseudomonadota > Gammaproteobacteria > Enterobacterales > Enterobacteriaceae > Moellerella. The sequence goes on from CAUQNX010000017.1 coordinate 6,692, forward strand.
AGCGGTAATTGGTGTTTTGCTAGTTCAGCCAAGGTCTCTTTGACTTGAGGAAACAGCTCACTGCCTGTGGTGACCGAAGTTGCATAATATTGGTCAAAGCTGGTGCGTACTTTTTGTTGCAGCTCTGGCGTTATTTCTGCCTTAGCCCATGTTAGCGCACGCTCAACCATCACATCCGCACCATTACCGACCCAAATAGAGACCAGTTCTCTGCCTGCAGCTGGATAATTGTGTTCAATAAGCGCTTGATCTAGGGCATCTGCTAATCCACTGGCGCTATCAACTAAGGTGCCATCTAAATCGAAAGCAATGGCTTTGATATTATTGAAAACTTTAGTTGTCATTTGGTGACCTTTTTTAACTCATTACGCATAGCGTCAATAACAGTTTTATAATCGGGTTGGTTAAAAATCGCTGAGCCAGCAACAAAGGTATCTGCACCTGCGGCTGCGACTTCGGCAATATTCTCGACTTTGATGCCACCATCCACTTGTAGACGAATATTATAGCCACTTTCATCAATCAATTTACGCACTTGACGTAATTTTTCAAAGGTTTGAGGAATAAAAGATTGGCCGCCAAAACCCGGATTAACCGACATCAGCAGGATCATATCCACTTTATCCATCACATATTCAAGGCAGCTCAGAGGGGTGGCTGGGTTAAACACCAGTCCAGCAGTACAGCCATGCTCTTTGATCAACTGAAGTGTACGATCAACGTGTTCACTGGCTTCAACATGGAAACTAATGTGATTTGCACCCGCTTTAGCAAAATCAGGCACAATACGATCAACAGGTTTAACCATTAAGTGGACATCAATTGGGGCTGTAATACCGTAATCACGCAATGCTTTACAAATTGGAGCACCGAAAGTCAGATTAGGAACATAGTGATTGTCCATAACATCAAAGTGGACAACATCCGCACCGGCCGCTAGCACTTTTACGGTGTCTTCACCTAGACGGGCAAAATCAGCAGATAAAATAGATGGGGCAATCAGAAAATCTTTCATTGTCGTCTCCAATTATATTTTGGCGACTCGTTCATCAGATTTCGAGTCGGTGCATTCATTTATTTGGGCTTTTTTTTCTTTGATTTTGTTCTTTTTCGTACTGACTTTGTACAGTGCTAATATCTCATCCACTTTAGTGCGGTTTGCGATATTACTGCTGATGGTTCGACGAACTTTAACAATATGCATCTTCGCTTGATGATACCACTCTCGCGTTGCTAACGTATCGTGATTTGAAATCAACACAGGCACTTTGCGTTCAGTCGATAAATAATAAGCAATTTGGGCTAAATTTTGCTGCTCGATCGAACTAAAACTATTAGTGTGATAGGCGGTAAAATTAGCGGTATCAGATAAAGGCGCATAGGGCGGATCACAATAGACTACCGATCCTTCAGTCGCAGAGAGCAGGGTTTCACGATAATTTTTTGTCACAAATAGTGCTTGTTGTGCTTTTTCCGCAAACCAAAGCAATTCGTTTTCTGGGAAATAAGGTTTTTTATAACGGCCAAAAGGTACGTTAAATTCACCGCGTGAGTTATAGCGACAGAGCCCGTTATAGCAGTGGCGATTTAAGTACAGAAAAAGAGTACTACGTTCGATGGGGTCCTGAGACATATTGAATTTAGTACGCATTAAATAATACTGTTCAGCCGTATTATTTTCAGGTGTAAAAATCGCACTCGCGTCTTGAATAAAGGCATCGGTACGATATTTGACTGTATTGTAGAGATTAATCAGATCGCTGTTTATATCCGCCAGAATATAGGAATCATAACTGGTGTTGAGAAAAACAGAACCTGCACCAACAAAAGGCTCGATGAGGCAATCCCCTCCGGGTAGATGTTTTTTAATATCTTCTACCAGAGGGTATTTACCGCCTGCCCATTTTAAAAAAGCGCGTTTTTTTTTCATGCTGCCAAATATTTACAAAAGTTTAGAGTAGAAATTAACACTCTGTCAGGACAGCAAAGTTTGTGCGCCCGCTTAAAATTGGATTATTTTTGATCTTGTTTAACCTGTTTCATATTTCTGACCCAAGGTTTTTTCGCTTGTACATCAGCGGGTAAAGTCGCGATAGCACTTTTCGCATCATTTACCGAACGATAATTACCATGAATAAGAACATACCAAGTTTGACCATTTCGCACAGTTTTATACACTTGATAACCAGAGAGATTATTCTGTTTAGCAAAGGTTTCTAGTGTATCTGGACGGCTAGCACTGCTCAGTTGTAATGTATAATTACTGGCAGGTGCCGCTGCTACATTGCCACTTTGTGCGCTGTTCGCTTTTACTGCCGGCTTAGTCACAGGCACTGCTTTAGGTTTGCTATCGACTTTAACTGGTTTAGGCTCAACTTTGATCGGCTTTACCACAGGTGTCGTTTTTGGCTGCTCGACCGATGGTGTGACTACCGGGGTAACAGGTTGATTCACTTGTGGAGGCAGCGTTTGCGTCTGTTGTGGGCTGATTGGTGGCAAACCCTGACCTTGATTTAAGGCATCGACAACATCACCGGGAATTTCAACACGCTCACCACTATTCTGACTACCGCTCGGCAGTTGATTTTGTACTGGTGTGCCATTGATCGGTGGCATACTAATTTCTTGGCTTTGTCCTTGGCTAGTCCCCGAGGAGAGCGAAGATGAGTTCGATAAATCAATGTTACGCTCAGGCGTTTCTGGTGTTTGCTGTTTTTCATAGTCAGTGGGTGCTTTTAAGGCAGAACTGATCGCGATAATAAGCAGCAGCAGTACTAAGACACCAATACCAATCATGATATGTTGTCTAGAAATAGCGATCCGCGGGAGTGACATTTTAGATTTAGGTGCTTTTGTCGCTGGCTGGCGTGGACGTCCCGTCGGCCGATCCGAAGTATCAGGTCGCAAGTCACTTTGCCCTTGAGACTGATTATCTGGTTTTAATTCGTCCATTACGCGCCCCCATTTTTTTTACCTATGTCAATGTCATGCTGGAATAATGAAATATGATATTTTATTCATATTATTTTGCCACATAAACTACAATGAATCACCTTGGATAGGTATTCTCTTTGTAACATGTGTGAGGTCTAATTTAACGGCTTTAGTCAATATTCGCCAGAAACATTTAAAAGCATTGCTATTTATCTCAATAAATCTTATTAAATAGTCGCTAATGTAGACGAATAAATTAAATTAAGGCAGGCACATACCAATAGCTTCTAGCGTCATCTCAGGGCTAATGTCGGCACGTAGTTCAGAATCACCGATTTTTGTCGGCAAAATAAGATGTAATTTTCCACCTATGACTTTTTTATCTCTCATCATATGGGGAAGATAATCTTCTGGTTTCATCTCGGCTGGGCCACAGATAGGAAGCTCGGCCTTTTGGAGTAGTGCGATAATACGTTGAGTATCTTCAGCTTTGAATTTACCCGCTAGTTCAGCAGTTCTTGCCGCCATAACCATACCTGCTGAGACGGCTTCACCATGTAGCCAAACGCCATAGCCCATTTCGGCTTCTATTGCGTGACCAAAGGTATGTCCTAGATTAAGTTGAGCTCTTAATCCACTCATCTCTTTTTCATCAGCTGCGACAACTTGCGCTTTTAATTCACAACAACGGCGAATGCAGTAGCCCATCGCTTTGTTGTCTAGTGTCATCAATTCGTCGATATTCTCTTCTAGCCAACAGAAAAAAGAGTAATCCAGAATAATGCCATATTTAATAACTTCGGCAAGGCCAGAAGATAACTCGCGTTTAGGGAGTGTTTTTAGGCAATCAAGATCGATAATAACGGATGTGGGCTGATAAAATGCCCCGATCATATTTTTACCTAAAGGGTGGTTTACAGCGGTTTTACCACCAACAGATGAATCTACTTGCGACAGTAAGGTTGTTGGTACTTGGATAAAACGGACACCACGTTGATAGCTTGCGGCTGCAAACCCCGTTAGATCACCGATCACACCACCCCCTAATGCAATGAGGGTGGTATCACGTCCATGATGTTTTTCGAGCAACGCAGTAAAAACATCATTCATAATAAATAATGATTTGTACTGTTCTCCGTCAGGCAGAATGATAGCGTCAACCAGCAATCCTTGTGCTTCAAGCGTATTTTGTACGTTTTGAAGATACAAAGGTGCCAATGTTTCATTCGTGACAATCATAACTCGCTGACCTGCTTTTAATGGCAGGAATGCATCTGCGTGCTTAAATAAATTAGATGCAATAGTGATCGGATAACTACGTTCACCCAGAGTAACAGTTACTTTTTCCATGTCGCTTTTACCTTTGGTTCATTGTTGCTCAAACAACGTATCTCAAACAATGTGTCGGGTTAGTTTTTTTCCAACATATCGATGATTTGATTCGCAACTACTTTTGCGCTCTGTTCATCGGTGTCGATAGTGATATCAGCAACTTCTTCGTATAATGGATTACGTTCTTCGGCCAATTTTTCTAGAACTTCTCTAGCTGGCTCATCCACTTGCAGAAGAGGACGCTTTTTATCACGTTGTGTACGGGCTAATTGTTTTTCAATGGTGGTTTCTAAATAGACCACAACTCCGCGAGCAGACAGGCGATTACGCGTTTCTTTCGATTTAACAGAACCGCCACCCGTTGCTAGAACAATGCCCTGTTTTTCAGTGAGCTCGTTAATGACTTTTTCTTCACGATCGCGGAAGCCTTCTTCACCTTCCAAGTCAAATACCCAGCCTACGTCTGCACCAGTCCGCCGTTCTATTTCTTGATCGGAGTCGAAGAATTCCATATTGAGCTGTTGCGCCAGCTGGCGACCAATAGTGCTTTTGCCAGCACCCATAGGCCCAACCAGAAAGATATTGCGTTTCTCTGCCATGTTTTTGGTATTACTAAGATTATTCGTTAATGATAACTCGCGCCGCTCAAATGAAATAAGCGGTGGGACCTAAACTGAAACCTCATGAGTGGTAAAGTGAGCTCAGATGATAAAATTATCTCAATACATCAGTGAGGATTGCAACAACATAAATATGTCAGTTTAACAATAAAGCGGCAAACCTGAGTTAATAGGTGTGTTTTTCTCACTAAAATGAATGATAAATGCCATTTAAATCAAATGCTTTTACCGTTCAAGACCATGAGTAAAAATATATTATGCCAATTTATTTTCAAAGCGACTATTTTTACCGTTATTCACTGAATAGCGGATTGTTTACTTTTTCAGCTGACGTTAGTCAAAACACTCAATGGGTAACCTTGTATGATAAATCTGCCTCAGCGTCAAATTTATCCGATAGAGTTTACGAAAGAAAAAAAAAGCAATAGTAGATATTAAGAGTGTTTTACTGGTTAATAGTATGAAATATAAAGGTTAAATTGGAATTGGTTAAATATCAACCAAACGTGGCGTAATAAAAATGACCAGTTCTCTTCGGCTTGCATGTTTATCGGAATGAGTGAATAACCTACCAACTAAAGGGATATCGGATAAAAAAGGGATCGAACTTTCTCTATCCTCTTGCTTTTGTTGGAAAATCCCACCTAAAATTAATGTTTGTCCATGATTAACTGTTACCGACGTATTAATTTCCTGTTTATTAATAGCGAGAAATTTATTATCGCCTAAAGAAATAGCTGTTCCTGGCGAATTGTGACTAATTTTTAATGACAACATGATTTGCCCTGCGGATTGAATTGTTGGAATAACCTCCATTCCTAATACTGCATCTTTAAATTGAACATCATGTTTATTTTTATCATCCTGAGTAACGTAAGGTATTTCAGTTCCTTGTTTAATACTGGCTGATTTTTCATGTGACGCCATTAGTCTTGGGCTGGCAATAATGGAGAGTAAATTTTTCTGTTCAAGTGCATTAAGTTTGACCGAAAGTAAACTCTGTTTAATCTGAATTAGATTAAAAACAAACTTACCAGCGCTACCCTCATAGCGTAAATGTTTACTGGCTGGACTTCCGGCCACAGCTTTTGAGCTTAGCCCCCAATCTAACCCTAATTCCTGCAAGGCTTCTTGGCTACTGCTGATAATATGTGCGGTAATTTGTACCTGTTGTTTTGGAATATCAGATTCTTTTATCCACGCAAGAATAATCGGCATGTTTTCTGTTTTTTCTTTGATAATCAGACTGTTAATTTGCGGAGCTATCGTTATTTTTGCCTGTTCAGACAGTAGCGAAGGGCGATGATAATTAAGCTGATCTGCAATTGTTGCCGCATCAACAGAATGAAGTTTAATTAGTTGATGGTTTAGACTCGTTGGCGTGATATTTTCTATTTCAGTAACGGTTTCATTTAGTGCGATAGGCTGAAATTGAGGCGGCTGAAAGGGATCTTTTATTGTCTCGGAATAACCCCATTTAGAGATAAATAAAAATCCTATAAATACATGAATAATTAATTTCATTGATTATTTTCATCCTTGAAAACAGTAAATGTCAGTAAACCCAATAAGGTCTTATTTGTTGGTATTATATGTAACTCGTCTAACGTCATAATCGGAATCGCCTGCAGAGCAAGTTCAAGAAATGAGATAATTTCAAAATAATTGCCTGTGATTTCGATTTTGTACTGATTTTCAACTTGAGCGACTAAATACCAATTTTTTATCACAACGCCTGATTGCTCTAAAGGAGCTCTAAGTTGGGTAATAAATGTAATGGAATTAGACGAATTATTAGGTGTGGAATCTGTGATCTTTATCTTTTTTTCATTCAATTGCTCTAAGGTAGCAAGTTGTTCTATTTGAGCTGTATGTTGATGAATAGCTTTATATACTTGTTGAGTTTTTTGTTGCAACTGAAGAGTATGAGTACTATTTTCTTGCCAAAAAAACAGGTAGTAGCAAATTAAGATCACCAATAAAAATAAGCCAATAAGCAAAGTTGATTGCCATAGTGGCCGATACCACCAAGAGGCGTCATTGAATATCTTCATTTTTAGCCTCTCGCCATGTCGCTTTAAATTGCAGTTGATTGATGGCTGAAGAGGTATGACTTAATCGGCCAAGCTGAATATCTTTCAATGCATCAATTTGTTGAAGCTGACTAATCAATAAGATGATCTCATTGAAAGAACGGCTATTTGCATTGAATTCAATATAATCATTTTGATGTGATAATTTGTCTAACCAACTATTTGTGGGTAGTAGTTGGGGTAATTGTTTAAATAGGTTGAGTAATTGACGATTTTGTTCAATCTGATTCTGTTTTTCTTGATAACGCGCTAATAATTTTGCGTAATCAGCATGATGTTTGTTTAGCGTCTCAAGATGATTAAGTTGTTGTTGATGCTTGATTTCCAGTAGTGACAGCTGGCGCTGATAGTGGTTGATTGATGCATATTGCTGTTGCGTGAACAACTGAAGCACAATGAGCAAACTAGAGCCTAATAGGCTGAATAGTAACAGAATTTTCTTGCGTCTAAACTGGGCTCTCTGTTGTCGCCAAGGTAAAAAATTAATTTGCAGCATTAGTTTTCATCCTGTCGAAAAATAAGTCCAGCAGCAATAACAAAGTCGCCAAGTTGATGAGGCAATTTAAGAGTATGTCGATAAAAAGATTGTAAAATATGCCAGTGATGGGTGGCTAAAGGCTCTTTTCTATTGCCGATATAATAAATGGGTAATAGGCTAGCGGCTGGATCTGGTGATAAAAGTGTAAGAACTTCGCTGAAAGTGATAGCTTCTGCGCCTGTGAGCTGATTATAACAGGCTGGTTGACTGACTGGACCAACCCAAAGCCATTCTCCAGAGCGGTAATGTAATATCCAGCTCTCATCGGGAAGACCGGCTTGTCTAGCGGCATAGCGTAGAGCACAGGGTGATACGTCAATCGCAGTCAATAGAAAACCGCTTTTTTTAAGCAGATCTGACCAAAATAGGATATCTGATTTACGTGCTCCACTCAGATAAACGTTTTGATCTATAATACGATAGTCAAAAATAAGTTCATCTGCGTTAATGGGAAACTGTTTCTTAGCTCTGGATTGAACATACCAGTTTATTTCGGGCTCTTTTACCGAGAGATGTTCTGATAATAGAAATTGATGTTTAATGGTTCTCAGTACCGGAAGTGCGAGCTGTACCTCACAAGATTTTGGTAGATTCTGACGCCACTTTGTCAGAATTCGCTCTAATATTATGGGTTCGGAACTGTTAAGCGCCTCTGATGTATTTACTGGAATCTGTTGTTGCCAACATTCACATAAACACCATCGATTTCGCTGTTTTTTAGCAGCAACAAGCTGAATTTTATTTAAATAGAGATCAATGCCAATACGCCATTTTTGTGAATACATAGATAATTTCCATATTATCGATTAATAAATTGCGGTTTTTATTGCGTTGTATAGGCTTTATACTATGTGTTGGATTTTTTAAACCGTTCTATTTTGCTGAGCATGGGAATTAATAGGTGAAGTTCGTAAAGTATTTTTTAATTTTTGTCGTGTTTTGCATTGTCGTGGGAACCGCTTCCGTATTTGGTATGTATAAATATGTAGAAGCTGAGCTACCTGACGTTGCAACCATGAAAGACATCCGTTTGCAGATACCTATGCAGGTATTTAGCGCGGAAGATGAACTGATCGCGCAATATGGCGAAAAACGCCGTATTCCTTTGCCGTTAGCTGAGATCCCACCCTTGATGATCAAGGCTTTTATCGCGACGGAAGATAGTCGGTTTTATGAACATCATGGTGTTGATCCCATTGGTATTTTCCGTGCTGTGTCTGTTATGGCGACATCAGGAAGAGCGTCGCAAGGTGCGAGTACTATCACTCAGCAATTAGCGAGAAATTTCTATTTAACGCCTGAAAAAACCTTGATGCGAAAGGCGAAAGAAGCATTTTTAGCCATTCGAATTGAGCAGCTGTTTTCCAAAGATGAGATCATGGAGCTGTACCTCAATAAAATTTATCTTGGTAATCGTGCCTATGGTGTGGGTGCGGCCTCTTACGTCTATTTTGGTAAGCCAGCCAGTGAATTAACGCTCAGTGAAATGGCGATGATTGCCGGTTTACCTAAAGCGCCTTCCACATTCAACCCACTCTACTCTTACGATCGTGCTGTGGGTCGTCGTAATGTTGTATTGATGCGTATGCTTGAAGAGGGTTACATCACACAAGAGCAGTATAATACGGCGAAGAGTGAGAAGATTGTCGCTTCATATCATGTGCCTAAGATTGCTTTTTCCGCACCTTATCTCGCAGAAATGGCGCGTCAGGCATTGTTCGATAAATTTGGTGAAGATGCCTATACCGATGGTTATAAAGTCTATACCACGGTGCTCCGTAAGGATCAGCAGGCGGCAACAGATTCTATTCGTAATAACTTGATTGATTACGATGTTCGACATGGCTATCGCGGTCCAACGGCTGTGTTATGGTCAGGTCAAGAACCTGCGTGGGATCAAGATAAGATTATTGCTGAGCTGAAAAAATCGCCTGTGTATGGACCGTTAATGCCAGCGGTTGTGACCTCTTCTAATGCCAGTGAAGCGCAAGTGATGTTAGCAGATGGCTCTCAGCAGACCATCCCTTTGGCTGGGGTGCGTTGGGCGCGCAAATTTATCTCAGATACCCAACAGGGCGCTACGCCGAGTGCCGTGAATATGGTCGCCAAAGCCGGTGAGCAAATTTGGGTTCGCCAAGTGGGGAATATTTGGTGGTTGGCACAGGTTCCCGATGTGAATGGGGCTCTTGTCGCACTCAACCCGAATAGTGGGGCTATTATTGCGCTAGTCGGTGGCTTCGATTTTAATATGAGTGAATTCAACCGTGTGACTCAGTCTCTGCGTCAGGTTGGTTCAAATATAAAACCTTTCTTGTATACCGCTGCGATGGATAAAGGCCTCACATTGGCAACTATGCTGAATGATGTGCCTATTAGTCGTTGGGATGCAGGGGCTGGTGCAGATTGGAAACCGAAAAATTCACCTCCTCGTTATGATGGACCAATTCGTTTACGTCAAGGATTGGGGCAATCAAAGAACGTGGTTATGGTGAGGGCAATGCGCGCAATGGGCGTTGATTATGCTGCAGAATATTTAACACGTTTTGGCTTCCCAGCGAAAAATATCGACCGTACCGAAGCTCTAGCATTAGGATCGCCTTCCTTTACACCCATGCAAATGGTAAGAGGCTATGCGGTTATGTCTAATGGTGGCTATTTAGTCGACCCCTATTTTATTAATCGTATTGAAAACCAATCGGGTGATTTGATTTTCGAAGCGAATCCGAAAATTGCTTGCCCTGAATGTACTGATATTCCAGTAATTTATGGCCAGACGGAGAGAACTATTGCGCTTAATGAGCTTGATGGTGAATCTGTTGAAGCTGTCGCTCAATCGGCACAAGAAACGACGGTCAGTGAACCTCAAGCAGATTTGAATGTGGTGCCACTTGATGAGAGTGAGAGCAAGGATAAGTATGCACCTCATGTGATTGATACCCCACTGGCATTTTTGATCCGCGACGCCATGATGACTAACGTTTATGGTGAGCCAGGCTGGTCAGGAACAGGCTGGAGAGCGGGGCGTGACTTAGGTAATCGTCGTGATATCGGCGGAAAAACCGGTACTACCAATAGCTCTAAAGATGCTTGGTTCTCAGGCTATGGTCCAGATGTTGTTGCCGCAGCATGGATCGGTTTTGATGATAATAAACGTTCACTAGGTCGTACAGCGGCGAGTGGTGGTGAAGCTGGTGCTAAAAGTGCCCAGCCAATTTGGGATGACTTTATGAAAGTGATCTTAGATGGCGTACCACAAAAAATGATGACACCTCCGAAGGGGATTATCTCTGTCACCATAGATAAGCGCACGGGGAAATTAGCCACAGGAAGTTCATCAAATACACGTAGTGAATATTTTATTGATGGTACTCAGCCGAAGGAGTACTCAGTCGTTGAAGCCGGAACGACGATCATCGAAGATAATGGTGAAAGCCAAGAGTTATTCTGACGGATTTGATTGATAGAAACCGCCTTTAATCGGCGGTTTTTTTTAATAAGTGGGTTGTATACCGATTATTATTGATTGTTTAGATAGCGTTCAGCGTAAAATAGTGCACTGATATTACGGGCTTCATTAAAATCAGGGTGATCTAATAGCTCCATCATGCGGGCAATTGGCCAACGGGTTTGTATCAGTGGCTCGGGTTCATCCCCTTCTAACTTTTCATTATAGAGATCTTGTGCGATTAAGATGTTCATTTTGCTAGAGAAGTAAGAGGGTGATATGGTCAATTTAGCCAGTTGCTCAATTCTATTTGCACCAAAGCCAATCTCTTCTTTCAACTCTCTTTGCGCCGCTTCTAACGGAGTTTCACCGGAATCAATTGCACCTTTAGGGAAGCCAAGTTCATAGTTTTCAATGCCAACAGCGTATTCGCTGATGAGGATTAGATGATCATCTATGATGGGGATAATTAAAACGGCTTCACGTTTTGCTGGTCTCATGCGCTCATAAACACGTTTTTCACCATTACTGAACTCAAGATCGACCGATTGAATACTGAACAGATTCGAATGGGCGATGTTCTGAATATTCAAAATTTTAGGCTTTTTTATTTCGGTCATAATAATTCCTGAATCCATAGTAGAAAAAAGGAGACTTTCAGTGTCACATTGTATTAAAAAACTGGGCTACTTAATCCATGTTGTTCGATTATGATAGATAACAAAAAAAACTGATAGACTTTATTGTCAGTTGAAAATGCTGTTACAATTTTTCGTTCGCACATAAATGAAAGATGTAACACTAATAATTGTTATAACAGATAGCTAATAAATTCAATTAAATCCACTGAAAATAGGAATTGCCTCATACATAAAGGGGCTAAAAGTTGTTATGCTGCCTGTCGGAAATTTTGTATCGGGGAAAACATGATTAACTACGTCATTATATTGGCTATTATAATAAGCCTGGGTATAATGGCTTCCTTTCTGTTTTACAGATGGAAGCGGCATCGTGGTATCTACAGTATCTCTTCCCGAGCGACTCCCTCATATCGGAAGATATCGGGTGTTGAATATCAGATGGTGGTCAAATACTTACAGAATAACCAACCAGTAAATCAGAATGATAATGGTAAGATAACTGCCTCATATCAAGATCCTTCTAGTATCTTAAAAAAACATGCCGTTATCTCTACGGTTTGTAACTCTGTAACGCGATTTAATTTACGCAATGAGCAGCACAAAACCTGGCGTTATTTCATTGATACTGTAGAAGTTAATCTCCCATATCAATTAGAGCCCTATCTTCAACAGCAAAATGTGATGGAAGTGGTTGAAACTAACCATTTGCCTCTGATTATTTCAGTCAATAACTCCTCGATTAAAGATTTTACTCAGGAGTGGCCAATATCCCATTTAAGCGGCAATATTTTATCCGAACCTGCGGCAATTCATGAGCGTGGGCAGCAGTCCATCAAGCTGGTTCGGGTGAGAAAAGAGACACCAGAAGAGTATCGATTACACAACTCCTCCAATATGCTCGATATAGGGTTATTTATTCTGAGTTTGTTATTCTGTTTCTTCGCTTTGATTGCCATCCCCATTCTGTTTAATTGGATGGTGGCGGGAGCGATTATCAGCTTAACACTCAGTTTGTTGATTATGTTTAATTTGATGCCTTTTTCGAATAAATATCAAGATGTTCAGTGTGTTATTGGCCAACCAAGGCGCTGGGAACTGTTTGGTGAGGTAAATAAAAAACAGAAGCCCTATATCTCTTTAGGTAGCGTGGATCTTATCTATCCTCCTCATTGGGAACCCTATATTCATCATGAGCTAGATCAGACAACAAATATTGATATGTATGCCAATGGTCAGGTATTACAACAAGGAAAATATTTGTCACTGAATGAAGAGTCGCATTACTATCCCCATAAGAAGTATGGACGGAATATAGTCTTAATGGGTGGCACTCTGCTGGTGATGATGCTGATGTTTTTTTATCATCCGCTAAACTTGCCAATTAAACTTGGCTTTACTTGGTTAGGCGGCAGTGAAAGCATCAAAGTGACCAGTTTTTCTGAACTTGAGGCGACGCCCTTGCATGTTGGCGACCTGATTAGCGCTAAAGGCGTTGGTATGTGTTATATGCCACCCAATATCGCCGAAGCGGGACAAGCCCAGTTTTTACCCTTTGATTGCTCTGGTATCTATTGGAATAACGTCAATTCACTGCCTATGCCTGAATCCTTGGTCGTCAATACGGCGATTAGCCTATTGGAGTCTGTAGAGCAGCAACTACATCCAGCTGATGAGGCTAACTTAAATACCAATCCTCAGCTAAAACACCGGGCATTAAAATCAGGAATGAACCTTCTTAATAATTTTCCTGATATTATTTTAAAAACCAATACATTATGTCCCGAAGATAATTCATGCCAAAAACTCAAAAGTGCCTTGCTAAATCTAGGTAGCACCAGTGATTGGCGGTCATTAGTGGCGGATGCACAGAATGGAAAATTAGATGGAACCAATGTTATTTTACGTGCAGGAAGTGCGGAGACCTTGGAAAAGCTAATTGAAGCCACCACATATGAATATATCAGACAAGAAATTGAAAAAGCTTCTGTTCGATTAAATAGTCCACCGCCTGGGGGGGTGTTACTGATCAGTGATGAAGGTAAGCCTCTGGTTGACTTTATCTCCTCCAATTTAGCGAGTGATATGTCGCCACTACAGCGCTGGTATGAACTTCAACGCTTGTCCGATATTTTGATGCATACGCCATTTGAGGCAAATGGCATTATTACTGACCTCAGAGTTGATGCGAATGGCACTCAGCAGATTATTCTGCATAGTGAGCCTGATACTTCAGCATTAACGCGTTATATGAGTGCCACATTGTTGTTTGTTGTTTTGCTGCTCATCTTTGTTTTCAATGGCTTATTAGTCATTAATCGCGTGAGGCTCAACAAGAAACGCTTGGTCACTCTCAAGCAATATTATGATGACTGTTTTAACTCCGCCTATCCCTCCTCTCGTTGGTGATAACCGCCTAAGTTATGATAGTCTCTGCTTAGCTTGATGAGCTAATTGAGTCGGGAGACATCATGAAGAATCAACCCAGTATTGACCCCGTCCGTTTAGATAAATGGCTTTGGGCGGCGCGTTTCTATAAAACACGCTCAATTGCTAGAGATATGATTGATGGCGGGAAAGTTCACTATAATGGACAACGTGCTAAGCCGGGAAAAATCATTGAATGCCATGCGTTAATCAAGCTACGGCAGGGTAATGATGAGCGAATTATTGAGGTTTTATCGGTTAGCGGTCAACGTAGAGGTGCCCAAGAGGCTCAGCAGCTTTATCGTGAAACGGATGAGAGCATTAATCAGCGCGAGAAAGTGGCTATGGCGCGAAAAATGAACGTGTTAACTATGCCGCATCCAGATCGTCGCCCAGATAAAAAAGAGCGGCGTACACTGATTAAATTTAAATGCACAAATTCTAACGAGTCATCTTAATCGATGACTGTAGCAAAGAGAGATATTATGGCTAAACATGATCAACTCCATCGTTTTCTATTTGAAGGGCATGCTGTTCGCGGAGAGCTTGTCACGGTCAATGAGACCTTTCATCAAATTTTAGAAAATCATGATTATCCACAAGCAGTTAAAATCCTATTGGGTGAACTGCTAGTTGCCACTAGTTTATTAACGGCAACGTTGAAATTTGAAGGTGATATTACAGTTCAGATTCAAGGTGATGGCCCAGTAAAATTAGCTGTGATCAATGGTAATAATCATCAACAAATGCGCGGTGTTGCACGTATTGATGAGCCTGTTGCAGCAGGAAGCACGCTCGAGCAGATGATCGGTAAGGCGATTATGGTGATTACCATTACGCCAAGTAACGGTGAGCGCTATCAAGGTGCAGTCTCCATTGAGGGAGAGACTATCGCGGATTGTATCGATGGCTATTTCCGTCAGTCTGAGCAGCTACCTACACGGTTATTTATTCGTAGTTATGAGTCGGAAGGTCAACTGGCTGTTGGTGGTATGCTGTTACAAGTATTACCTGCTGCAAACGAAATTGGTCATGAGATGTTCGATCATCTGTCTCAGTTAACGGCGACCATTAAAGGCGAAGAGCTCTGTACATTGGATGTCAAAGAGGTATTACATCGACTCTATCATGAGGAAGATGTCTCTTTGTATGAGCCTCAAGATATTGAGTTTCGTTGTACTTGTTCTCGTGAACGATGTGAGGACTCATTAGCGACATTATCCGCCGAGGATGTTAATCAGGTATTGCAAGAAGATGGCAAAATTGATATGGAGTGTGAATTCTGCGGTAATCACTACGTATTCTACGAAAGTGATCTTTTGGGTTTAAAACAAGATGAAAATCAGCAAGTTCACTGATTCGATTTAGCAACTTTTTTTTGTGAACAAGGTGCATTTATGCACCTTTTTTACGACTATCGACTCACTATTTTCGTGCTCTGAGTCTCATAATGGATTTAAACAAATTATTTATTTTCAATTCTTTGATAGCTATCGCTGTTAATTAGTCGTAAAGATTTATGATCATCTACAGTTTAGTTATGTCAATCCAGGAGCATTATAATGAGCGCTACAAGCATGACCTCTAAGGATCTCGAAAAATACGGCATTCACGGTGTAACAGATGTTGTTTATAACCCATCTTATGAGCTTTTGTTTACAGAAGAGACAAAACCATCATTAACTGGTTATGAGCGCGGCATTGTTACTAATCTAGGCGCTGTTGCGGTTGATACCGGGATTTTTACGGGGCGTTCGCCAAAAGATAAATATATCGTTCGTGATGATATTACACGCGATACAGTTTGGTGGGCAGATCAGGGGAAAGGCAAGAATGATAATAAACCCATGACTCAAGAAGTCTGGGGAGCATTAAAGCATATAGTGACGGAGCAGTTATCTAACAAGCGCCTGTTTATTATTGATGCATTCTGTGGCGCAAATGCGGATACACGTCTAAAAGTTCGCTTTATTACTGAAGTAGCATGGCAAGCGCACTTCGTTAAAAACATGTTTGTACGTCCAAGTGATGAAGAGTTAGTTAATTTCGAACCTGACTTTGTGGTAATGAATGGGGCAAAATGCACCAATCCTAACTGGAAAGAGCAGGGCCTAAACTCTGAAAACTTTGTCGCTTTTAACCTGACTGAGCGTATACAGCTGATTGGGGGTACTTGGTACGGCGGAGAAATGAAGAAAGGAATGTTCTCAATGATGAACTACCTACTTCCGCTACAAGGTATAGCTTCAATGCACTGTTCTGCTAACGTGGGTGAAAAAGGCGATGTTGCTGTTTTCTTCGGCCTCTCAGGAACGGGGAAAACCACTTTATCGACGGATCCAAAACGGAAGTTAATTGGTGATGATGAACATGGCTGGGATGATGACGGCGTGTTTAACTTTGAAGGGGGTTGTTACGCGAAAACCATCCATCTATCTAAAGAAGCTGAGCCAGATATCTACAATGCCATCCGTCGTGATGCCTTGTTAGAAAACGTGACAGTATTAGCAGATGGTGTTGTTGATTTCGATGACGGCTCTAAAACTGAAAATACGCGTGTTTCTTACCCAATCTATCATATTGAAAATATCGTTAAACCTATCTCTAAAGCTGGACATGCAACGAAAGTCATCTTCTTGACTGCCGATGCTTTTGGCGTGTTGCCTCCTGTTTCTCGTCTAACACCAGAACAAACGCAATATCACTTTTTGTCTGGCTTTACGGCCAAACTTGCGGGTACAGAGCGCGGTGTGACTGAGCCAACGCCAACCTTCTCAGCTTGTTTTGGCGCTGCATTCTTATCACTGCACCCAACCCAGTACGCTGAAGTGTTAGTTAAACGTATGGAAGCTTCAGGTGCTAAAGCCTACTTAGTCAATACGGGTTGGAATGGCACGGGCAAACGTATTTCCATCAAAGATACGCGTGCGATTATCGATGCGATCCTTAATGGCGATATTGAGAATGAAGAGACAATCACTTTACCTATCTTTGATTTAGCGATTCCAACTAAGTTAGCTGGCGTAGATACCAATATTCTTGACCCTCGTAACACTTATGCTAATAAGGCTGAGTGGCAAGAGAAAGCAGAAGATTTGGCCGATCGTTTCACTAAAAACTTTGATAAATATACCGATACACCAGCAGGTGAAGCATTAGTTAAAGTGGGTCCTAAAATCTAATTAGGCGCGATAACTAATCAATGGATTTAAATACTAAGGGCCCTGTTAAATAACAGCGCCCTTTTTGTTGTGCTAATTTTAGTGTTAATTAACGAGCTGGTAGATCAAATAGCAAAAACTCGCTGTCATTGTCAGCGATAATATGGAGATTTGTTTCCTGCCAAATAGCTAGGCCATCGCTGGTTGTGGCTTGCTGACCATTAATATTAACGCTGCCTTTAACCACTTGCACCCACACCACGCGATCCGCTTCAATGGTGTAATTATCTTGTTCACCTGACTTAAGTAGCCAGCGCCATAGCCTCATATCCTGAAAAACTTTTAGTGAACCTTCACGGGCATCTGGTGATAAAACTAAAGTCTTGCTCTGTTGCAAATCAAAACGACGCTGTTCATAACGGGGTTCAATCCCTGTTTGCGCCGGGAGTATCCAGATTTGGTATAAATGAAGAGGCTGATCATCATTAGGATTATACTCAGAATGACGTATACCCGTCCCTGCACTCATAATCTGAAAGTCCCCTGCTGGGATTAGCGTTTTATTACCCATGCTATCCTGATGCTCAACAGCGCCAGATAAGACATAAGTGAGGATCTCCATATCACTATGAGGGTGAGTACCAAAACCTTTTCCAGCATCGATAACATCTTCATTGATGACTCTAAGTGCCGAAAAACCCATAAAATTTTCGTCATGATATTGAGCAAACGAAAAAGTATGCCAGCTATCTAACCAATTATGATTAGCATGACCGCGTTCATTGGCTTTACGTAGATAAATCATATTCGTTCTCCTCGTTTCTATTATAAACAGTTTAACGACTTTTTTATTAGAGAAAAGGAGAGCTTATTCACCATAAGATGCAAAAAATTTGAATGAGTTTAAGACAGATAAAAAAAAGCCAGCACTAGGCTGGCTAAACTAAACACTGGAAGCAATGTGAGCAATGTCGTACTTTCAAACACTTATTTTGATAGGCATCTGAAAGTGTTAATGATGATAATGGTTATCAGTATCATTTGTAAAGCGTTATTTATAAGTAAAAAATAATAAACAGCCGGTAAAGCTTTAACTTGTTGATTTATGGATATAACAAAAAGCATTAATTTTAAAAACCTTTATTTATCAGTGGATTAAAAACAAGGAAAGTAAGGTTATTTTAATTAAGACAGGGAGCTTTTGCCTTGCTACCGGCTTTACCTTGAGTAGTCATATTGTTAATCCACTCATCAATGGTCTGTTTTTGTTGATCGGCATATAAAGTTCTGACCTTCTCCCAATTTGACGCAGTTAGGCAATAAGAGATTTGAGTCAGAAAATATTCTGATTGAAATGTAATACCACTTTTATTCGATGTTTGTGAAATAGTAAAAAAGCTGGAGTAGATATTAAAGTAGACGTTACCGCGCGCATCGACATCCAATAGATTTTGGATGAAATTAGCATTTTTTTGTTGAGCACCAGCATAAGAGAGTGACGCAGTAACCAGTTTCTTTACTGAAATTTTGAGTTCATATTGATCTTTTGCGCTAATACCATTGAATTTTCTCACGAAAGAATCAATTAAAATATCTGCATTTTGGCTTTTTTGCGTCACTATAGAGACTTCTGCCCATTGTATATTCAGACAGGGTACTGAGGCGAGCAGTCCAGCAAATAGCAAAAAATAAGCATAGCTGCCCTTACCATTGGGGTCTAATGGGTTATATTGGGATTTAATTCGGCACATATTGACGATAGTTTGCAGCCCATCATAGATACTAATGGGTGCGCTACCAAAAGTATTCATATTACGAGCCGTTTTAGCGTAATCAGATACAGGATGAACATTAAAGGGTCCTAATATATCTGAATGTGCTTTTGATGTTGGTAAGTTATTAAAAAATATATTTGAGGTATGAACTAAATTATTATTAGAATTAATATTATTAATCCATAGGCTTGTTTCCTGTATTAGTTTTTCCATTTATTTATACTCCTTAACTAAACACTATATAGATTTAATTATCAGCTAGTAAATAAAATTTATATTTTTTAAAGTAGGTAAGATTAACCCACCTACTTATTATAGTTGGACAGTGCTAATGCTAATGATTAATATTAATCAAAACAGAATAAATTAGCCTTACTTCCCTCTTTAGGTTTAGTTGTCATATTATTGATCCAGTCTTCAATGGATTGTTTATGTTGCTGATTTAATAATTCCCTGACGACTTCCCAAATAGAAGGGCTCATACTATAAGAGGCTTGACTAAGTGAATATTCAGCTTTATAGGTTATAGTACCTTTATTTTGGGTTTGTAATATTTCAAATATACTAGCGTATAAATTGAAATGAACTTTACCTTTATCATCCACATCGAGGATATTTTGTACAAAATTAGACTCTTTCTGTCTCGTTGATGAATAAGAGAGAGCTGCTTTGACCAATTTCTTAACTGAAGTTCTAATATCTTGTTTATCCTTAGCAAATATACCTCGGAATCCATCAACAAATGAGTTAATAATTTCATCTGCATTATGGCTTTTTTGTTTAATATTAGTGGTTTGAGCCCATTCTAGTGTTAAGAAGGGAACTGCTGATATTTGATTAGTAAATAGAAGGAAATATTTATTTGTTCCCTTACCTTCTTGGTCTAATGGATCATATTCTGATTTTACTCGACACATATTAACCGTAGTTTGTAATCCATCATAAATAGTAGTAGGCGGACTATTCGACATATTTTTGCTTTTTGCTGCCTGCATGTATTTTGCTGTCGGCGATGCGTTACAAGGCCCTAAAATTAAGGCGTTATTTTTTCCTGCTGGGCTATGATGAAAAACTGAATCTGCTGTATATATAACAGAATCCATTGAGCTTATGCTATTTATCCATGATAGTGCGCTCATTTTTGTTCGTTCGATTTCTTCATTTGTTAATTGTTCCATTTTAACCTCTTCATTAAATATAAAATAGTTTATTGAGCACTAATGTGATCAATTTGTAGATTTAATTTTATATATTTAATTTTATGGCGAATATAGCTTTTATTTTATAAGCTTTGTTTTTATTTTGTTAGCTATAATAATAGACCGTTTTTTAACAGTCTATTATAACTGCTGGCTTAATAAATAATATTAATAACAAGACGCTAACTGTTACTATTAGAATTAATATATGTAGATTAACATCGACAAGCATTTACGGTAAGTAAGGCTAATTCGGTTAAAGTACTATAAAATGAACTGTGTGATGAACGAGTTAATTGTTCTAAATAAAGAGGTAACCAGCTATTTAAGTGAGTTACAAGTAATTCATTTAACGCCGACTCTCGCATTTCAGAGGCTAATACCGCCGCTTGAAATAGCATTAATCCAATATGATCAACAGGCTCTGGAAATTGCGTTTGTACATCTAACCGCTGACGTTTTAAAAATTTACTGAGTGCAATTGTCGAGCTACCTTGCAATACACCTTCAGGATCTAAATAGACGGAGCCCCATGGTGGCGCAGGTAAGGCGTTGGGTCCAATAAAAAGATCGGCCCATTGTTCATTGAGTTGATTTGTTTCTATAGACAAAGATTGGCTTAATTGCTGGCTAAGTTTGGCGTCAACTTTACAGGGCCATTGGCGAGCAAAGTTGGGTATTTTAAAAAAATTTAACGCGGAGTGACTGGTTTTATCTTCGGGAGCAAAGAGGTAACAGGTCCCTAATAAATTAAATGCCGCTGCATAATGAGAAAACTGGATCATAAGTAACTTAACGACCTCTGAAGATTGATGAAAAGGTTTTAACTGCGAATGGACAATTAAAACCTGATTAATTATCAATCTATTGATTTATAAGTGAATATAATAAAAACCATAGCGTAATATAAATTCAGCAAGCATTGCCAATAAGCAAGCAACCGCAAAAATAGCGTAACTCGATGATGAAAGGCTATTTTTGCTTTGCTGCTGCGTATTGCGTGCGATTGCATAACCCGCGACCACCACAGCGAATATCTCCATGAGCCAGCCAGTGAGACGCAATGGCCATATCGCTTGATAAACCTCGATAGGCGAAATCGGAAAAGTGGCAGACTCATTGGTATAGAGGGTTTGAGTTAAATAGTGTTCATAGAAAGGTTGATATATCAGCCGAATCACTAAGCTAAAAACGATGATCCCACAGAGGCTCCATAGCCAGCGAGCTGGAATATGGCTGGTAGATGCATTAATTCGCACGATTTTTGCTAGGTTAATCAGAAGATAAAAGCAGGCTGCTCCACAAGTGAGCATAGTGCCATAAAACATCAAATAGGTATTATTGTGCGTCCATGACAGCATCATGGTGTGGCGGTAAATCGAGGCCATGGCATAAACGTCGAGTAACCCCATCACTATCCCTATTCCTAATAGAATAAAAGAGAGTTTTTTCTTAAACCAAAGCCATAACAAGGTGCTACCGATACAAGCGAAATAAGTGGCGGTGAAAATAACTTCTCGACTTAGCCATGATGAAAAGAGGTTGAGGATTGAGTTAGGTGCGTTTAATGGCACCCCTAAGTGAGTGATTGACGCGATTAAACCGACACCAGCAAATACACACATAACCAAGAGATACAGTTGGATAAAATAAAAGTAATTTTTACCCTGAAAATAATTTGCCAGTTGTCGGGCAAATAATCCCAACATAATCGCCAGTCCAATCGAGGTTTGCATCAAAAAGGTAAAAATCAGCAGTGGCCACTCGTTCATTTTATTTCTCCCTGAGTACCACCCGTGCTACGTGCCGCACCTTGGTGTGGATGTATCACTAAACTAGGGTGTGTAATGGATGAGTCGGGTAAACCTTTTACATCCGCCTGATGACCATAACGCTGCCTTAGCTCATCAATAGGGCCAAATTGGATGGCACCTAAAGGACAGGTCGCAACACAGACGGGCGTCCCACCTTGTGACTGTAGATCAATACAGAAATCGCATTTCGACATCTGTTTAGTCTCTGGATTCATCTGTGGCGCGCCATAAGGGCAAGACCAAGCACAAGTGCCACAACCAACACATTTGTCAGTGTTTACTAACACAATGCCATCCCCTTCACGTTTATGCATCGCCGTTGTCGGGCAATTTTTGACGCACATAGGATCAGCGCAATGATTACAAGAGATGGATAAGGTATAGGCAAAGACGTTATTGATTAATCCACCTCTGCCATTTTCAATAAATTCACCCCCCGTTATTTCATAAACGCGACGGAATTTACGTCCCACTTCAAGATTGTTTTTATCTTTACAGGAGACCTGACAAGCTTTACAGCCTGAGCAACGCGCTGAGTCGATATAAAAACCAAGTTGCTTATCACTGATCGCCGGATAAACCTTAAAATTACTCATGCTTTATTTACCTCTACCAGCAAAGTCTGATGTGCATTACCATGAGCCATTGGCGTGCTACGAGAGGAGGTTAATACGTTGGCACAGCCTCCTTGGTCGATACCTTTAGCGTCAGGTAGCCACCATGCACCGGCTTGTAGAGCAACAACACCGGGCATGATCCTCTGAGTGATTTTAGCGGGGATCATGGTAACGCCACGGTCATTGTACACTTTGACTTTTTGACCTTGTTCAATGTCTCTCCGCCTTGCATCAATAGGATTGATCCACAGCTCCTGACGTTGAACTTCTTGTAGCCAAGGGTTGGCGAATTGAGTTGAGTTTGCCCGATTACGGCCTTTCCAGGTGATCAGTTGCAATGGATAGCGGTCAGTGAGCGAATCTTCTGGCCCTTCAATCGCGGCAACATAGTGAGAGAGAGCCGGAATACCCACATCATTCATATCGTAGAGGCGTTTAGAGAAAATCTCGATTTTTCCTGATGGCGTTGCAAAAGGATGTTTTTCAATATCCTGAATATTTTTTTCAAACGCGACATGATCAACATGTGGTTTATGTTTCATTAAATGGCGACGTTTAATCAGCAACTCATCAAAAGTGGGGATCTGATCTTCAGGTCGTTTAATGCTGGCATCATTAACTAAATATTCAATCCACTCTTTTTCTGTCCGACCTTCACTGAATTTTTCACCTACCCCCAATTTTTCAGCGACATCACAGAGCCAGTCATAGTCATTGCGTCGTTCAAATTCGGGTTCGATCACTTTTTCAGATAAAATTAGGTAATCGCCCGGACCCCAAGTTCCGCCGATATTCCAGCGCTCTAAAAAGCTGGTTTCGGGTAACAGTATGTCGGCGTATTTGGCGCTAGGGGTGAGATAGAGGTCACTGTAAACAATAAACTCAACTTTGCTCTCATCTTCTAAAACTTTGGCGGCATGGAGCACATTTGGATTCTGGTTGGTCATATAATTACCTGCCAACGAGAAGATCATCTTAATTTCTGTATCCAGTTTTTCGGCATTTTTTAAGCCATTTTTGGGTGTCACTAACTCGGCATCTTCACAGGCCTGTACCCAGTTGGTGATATTAATTTTCGCTTTGACGTCATTGGTGAATAGGCTAGGCCCAGCGATAGTTTTACGTAAATCTGGGGTGACCGCCATGCCATAGCCCGCAGCCCAACCGCCCCTACGGCCTACATTGCCCGTAATAGTAGCTAACAGGGTGGCACCTCGCGCGGAGCGTTCGCCACAAATATGGCGTTGAGGTCCCCATCCTTGCATCAAGGCCGCAGGTTTGGTGGTGGCATATTCACGAGCTAATTGACGAATAGTCTCCGCTGGTACTTTGGTTATGGGTTCTGCCCATTCTGGTGTTTTTGCAATGCCATCTTTTTTACCCATCAAATAAGCCACTAAGGACTCATTTTCTGCCACCTCATCAGGCATCTGATGCTCATCAAATCCAAGAGTATATTTATCGATAAATGATTGATCCTGTAAGCCTTCACTGATGATGACGTACATCATCGCATCCATCATGGCATTATCAGTGGTAGGTAGGATGGGTATCCATTGATCAGCCAATGAAGAGGCGGTATCTGAATAACGGGGATCAACAACAATAAATTTTGTCCCGTTTTTTTTCATTTTTTGGAAATAGTGATTGGAGTTACCAAAAATAGTTTCATTGGGATTATGCCCCCAAAGGATCACTAAAGGCGTATCTTTAAGTGTATCTAAGGTGCTACCGCTGGCGGATGTGCCATAGGTATAAGGCGTCACTGCCATGGTGTTGCCATTACTGACGGAGTGGTAGTTTTCGAGGAATCCGCCCGTTAGATTAAACAGTCGACGCAGCATATTGGCGCCAGAGAAAATACCGCCAGTAACACCCGTGCTTAAGCTGACAAAACGCGATGCAGGTCCATATTGTTCAGTAATACGCTGCATATTGTCTGCAATTAATGTTGTCGCTTCTTCCCAACTTATGCGCTTGAATTTGCCTTCACCACGGCGTCCAACACGTTTCATCGGATATTTTAATCGATTAGGATGATAAACAAATTTACGGTAGCTGCGGCCACGCACACACGCCCGCATAATCGGCATCTCTTCATCGAGATCCGCGTCAGGACGAGTACTGATACGTGTTACCATGCCACCTTTAACATGGGCTCGAATATCACATTTTCCGCCACAGTCGAAGCTACTACAAGTGGAGACAACACGCTCGGCCTCGCTACTCGGCAGGTTAGTTATTTCGATAGTAGCGGGATCAGCGGGGGATGAAGCAATGGAGTTAGAAGCCAAAAAAGGGACTGCCATTAGTGCAGAACCAGCCTGAATAAATCGACGACGGCTCAGGGATTCAATCAGATGATCACTGTCACCATCCAGATTGGATTGATTGCTCATAATGATATTTACCTCAAGTATTGCATGGGGTTGGCATACATATAATTATTTTTTAATTGCGCTCGGGTGCGCTTCATTGCCAAGGTAAAAGCGCTTCTTGTCATAATAATCAATTCGAGAGTTGCCAACTTTCGAAAAATAGACAATGATGTTCGCGTTTCAGCCAATCGTAATGACTATGAGAAATATTCCACTTAAAACCGTCGATGCAGTGAAAAGAGATGTGCTAGCCATTGGGACGGATTATCTGCCCAATATCTTGCTAGATACGCATGTGCATAGGCGTGCTCAGTTTTTGTATGGCGCAACAGGTTTGATTGAAGTCAGTACCGCAGATGGTGAGTGGGTGATCCCGCCGGACAGCGGTGTCTGGATACCTGAAAATACCCCTCATGAAACCAGAATGCTGAATGTTAGCACGCGTAGCCTCTATATTGAGCCCGCTGCGGCGCCACGCCATGGTACTCAATGTGAAGTGGTCAGAGTCTCACCATTATTGCGTCAGCTACTGTTGGATGCGGTGGATATGCCGATTGAATATGATGAGATGGGTCGTGATGGCATGATGATCAAGCTCATTTTGCATGAGATTCAACGTGCGGAGCCTTTGCCCTTTTTTGCACCTATTCCACGAGATGAAAATTTGGGGCGTTTATGCCGTAATTTTCTGCGATCTCCCCAAATAACCTCATCGCCCCAAGAGTGGGCCGAGCAGTTGCATAAAAGCGAGCGCTCTTTTAGCCGTTTTTTCAGTGCTCAGACAGGGATGCCATTTTCAGAATGGCGACAGCAGGCTTGTTTATTGAGTGCGCTGGCAAATATTTCTGCGGGTAAAGCTATCACCGAAGTGGCTTTAGAGCTGGGCTATAACAGCGCCAGCTCCTTTTCAACCATGTTTAAAAAATGGCTGGGACAGACGCCATCTAGCTTTATCAATAAGAAAAATTAATCATTTTTTCTCTAAACTCTGCGCACAAGCCCATGCTGAGCTCCATGCCCACTGGAAGTTATAACCGCCTAGCCAACCTGTGACATCGACAACTTCACCAATAAAGTAGAGACCCGGAGTTTTTAGCGACCCCATCGTTTTTGATGATAACTCATGGGTATCAACGCCGCCCATAGTGACCTCTGCGGTGCGATAGCCCTCTGTACCATTGGGTTGGACTTGCCAATGGTGGATCGTCTCACAGAGAGCTTGCTGTTGCGATTGGTCCAGCTGCTTTAGCGTACACTCGGGGATCTGTTTTAACTCCTGCAAAACTTCAATAAAACGCTTAGGCAGTAATTTAGATAACGTATTTTTCAAGCTTTGGTTGGGATGCTCTAAACGCTCATTGACAATGAATTCGGCCAGTGAGGTCTCAGGAAGTAAGTTAATACTTACATATTCGCCAGGCTGCCAATAGCTTGAGATCTGTAAAATCGCCGGGCCAGATAAGCCACGATGAGTAAAGAGAATATTCTCTTTAAATAGCGTACCGTCAGCTGCTGTGACGGTTGCTGGCACTGAAATGCCTGATAACAGCTGTAGTTGGTCAAGTAGCGGTTTATGCAAGGTAAAGGGAACCAAACCCGCTCGTGTTGGCAGAATGGTATGGCCGAACTGCTCAGCCAGTTTATAACCAAAAGGGGTAGCACCAAGTCCCGGCATTGATAGCCCACCCGTAGCAACAACAAGTGAGTGACCACTTACATTTTTATTGCTATTAGTGATAATAAATTGATTATCTTGTTGTTCAACGCTAGTCACTTCACTTCTTAACTGAATTTGAACGCCACTGTTGTGACACTCTTTCAATAGCATATCGACAATATCTTGCGCACTATCATCACAAAATAGTTGGCCTAGCGTTTTTTCGTGGTATGGAATTGCATATTTATTGACGAGCTCAATAAAATCCCACTGAGTATAGCGAGCAAGTGCTGACTTACAAAAATGAGGATTCTGCGAGAGAAATGCGGAGGGTTCTATATACATATTGGTAAAATTACAGCGGCCACCACCAGACATAATAATTTTTCGGCCCACTTTTTTGCCGTTATCCAAAACCAATGTTTTTAGGCCTTTTTTCCCTGCCTGAGCGGCACAAAATAACCCTGCTGCACCCGCACCCAGAATGACGACATCAAATTTTTCCACGCTATTTTCTCTATATCAGATGAAATGTACTCAGGACCTATTATAATTGATAGAGTTTGGCAAGATAGGCCAAATGGCACCAAATCTAATCTAGATGCTGTTTTTATTAATTTTACGCTAAAAATTACAAAAAATTTTATTTTGTTTAATTGATTGAAATACAAGGTATAAATGTCTGATATGATGATTTTCAAGCGTAGTTAAATCAATAAAAAGTTAGATTTTGCTTCCACCGCTAGCATTTGTCACTGATAATGCGCCGCGTTCATGTCCAACAATATGGCTTAACGTCTATGTTACATCTATTTAGTGGGCTGGATTTATATACCGGCCTTTTGTTAGTACTAGCACTTTTGTTTGTGTTAGCTTATGAAGCTATAAATGGTTTTCACGATACTGCCAATGCGGTAGCAACAGTCATCTATACTCGTGCAATGCGGTCGCAGTTCGCCGTTATCATGGCGGGTGTATTTAACTTTTTCGGCGTCTTGCTGGGAGGGTTGAGTGTTGCGTACGCGATAGTTCATCTCTTACCAACAGATCTGTTGCTAAATGTGAGTTCTGCTCACGGCCTCGCAATGGTCTTTTCACTTTTACTTGCTGCTATCATTTGGAATCTGGGTACTTGGTACTTAGGATTACCTGCATCTAGCTCACATACTCTGATTGGTGCGATTATCGGGGTTGGATTAACAAATGCGATGGTTACTAATACATCGGTCGTTGATGCGCTAAATGTGCCCAAAATGATTAGTATCTTCCTCTCTCTGATTCTCTCTCCTGCAATTGGTTTTGTTATCGCAGGAATTATGATTTTCTTCCTTCGCCGCTACTGGAGTGGGTCGAAAAAACGTCGTCGTATTCATTTGACGCCAGCGGAAAGAGAGAAACAAGATGGCAAGAAAAAACCTCCTTTTTGGACTCGTATCGCACTGATACTATCAGCGATTGGCGTGAGTTTCTCCCATGGTGCAAATGATGGGCAGAAAGGCATTGGTTTGATCATGTTAGTGTTGATTGGTGTTGCTCCTGCTGGGTTTATGGTCAACATGAATTCAAGCGGTTATGACATCGCAAAAACCTATGATGCTGTTGTTCATCTACAACAATACTATGGAACGCATAAACCAGCGCTAAACCACGCTATTGAAAATACACCTACGTTATCCGACGAAGTGGATACCACAGGTCAATTTCATTGTGATAGTTCCCGTACCTTGATTGTTCTGAATCAAACTCAAAAATTGCTGGAAGGCATTCAGAGTTATGATGACCTGAAACCAGAGCAACGTACTCAGACTCGTCGTCTTTTGATGTGTATCTCTGATACCGCAAGTTCAGTGGCTAAGCTACCTGAAACATCTGCCGAAGATGCAAAATACTTAAAAACACTGAGTAAAGACCTTCTGTATACCATTGAATATGCACCGTTATGGATTATTGTTGCGGTAGCTCTCGCACTCTCCATTGGTACTATGTTTGGTTGGAAGCGTGTTGCTGTCACCATTGGTGAGAAAATTGGTAAGAAAGGTATGACTTACGCACAGGGCGTCTCTGCGCAGGTCACAGCGGCTGTATCAATCGGGGTAGCCAGTTATACTGGAATGCCAGTGTCGACAACACAAGTCTTGTCTTCTGCCGTCGCAGGGACCATGGTTGTTGATGGTGGTGGTGTACAGAGTAAGACGATTAAAAATATCTTGTTAGCTTGGTTATTAACGCTACCTGTATCAATCTGCTTATCTGGCGGACTTTATTGGATTGCTCTGCAATTTATTTAGTCACACCAACTTGATTAAAAAAAGTGATGATCTTCCAAGGTCATCACTTTTTTTTTACCTATTTTTTGTCTAGTGATCACTTTGAAATCGAAAGCATAGTTCAACAAAATACTATCACTTCACTGAGCTTATAGATAAATAGCCGGGTATGTTGTTAAAGAGCTATTAATGTTATGTATGAACTCTGAAATTTAGTGTATGTTACTTATAGTTGGTGAGTCACTTGTTAGTGGTGGTCTAGGATCTATTAAGGTATGTGATCCAAACGACAATTTGTCATGATCATTAACAGGTATAGTGCTCATAAGATATAGAATTTATTAGATATAGGGGTGAGGCGCGGTGTTCCGCCTTATCTGGATAATCAGCCTTCGGAAGGAGCTTACTTTAATGGCATATAAACACATTCTTGTTGCGGTCGATTTATCACCTGAAAGTAAAGTTTTATTGGATAAAGCGGTTTCTATGGCGAAACCCTATGACGCCAAAGTATCGATGATCCATGTTGATGTAAACTACTCTGACCTATATACCGGTTTGATTGATGTTAATCTGGGTGATATGCAACAGCGTATTACAGATGAAACACGCGGTGCTCTGAAAAAACTTTCAGCAGAAGCGAATTATGAAATCCAAGAAACATTAAGTGGTAGCGGTGATTTAGGCCAAGTTCTGGTCGATGCGATTAAAAAATATGATATGGATCTCGTTGTATGCGGGCATCATCAAGATTTCTGGAGTAAATTGATGTCATCAGCACGCCAACTGATTAATACCGTTCATGTGGATATGCTGATCGTGCCTCTAAATGATGATGATGAGTAATCGACAAATTAAAATTTGAGAAATTATTCGTTTAAATCGCCTGCTTATGCAGGCGTTTTTTTTGGCATAAAATGGCATTTTTGCGGCAAAGATAGCGAGGTCAAGAAATATTTTTTTTCATTTAGGTAAAATATTTCTTGAAATGTGAATAGAAACAAGTGATATATTCAATGTGCAAATATATATCAAGCTCACATTTTCAAATAATAATGAGAAAGGAAAAGTGAGGTTCATCACATCATTTTTTTTAAAAAAAGGAAGTCATTATGTCTCGTTCGCTCTCGCAGTCTACATTTCTAGAATCCATTCAGCAGCGTGATCCTCAGCAACCTGAGTTCTTACAAGCTGTGCGCGAAGTCTTTACCTCTCTGTGGCCATTTCTAGAGCAAAACCCTAAGTATCGTGATCAAGCATTAATCGAACGTATGGTTGAGCCTGAACGTATTATCCAATTTCGTGTCTGTTGGGTTGATGATAAAGGTCAAGTACAGGTTAACCGTGCATGGCGTGTTCAATTTAGCTCGGCGATTGGTCCCTTTAAAGGCGGTATGCGTTTTCACCCATCAGTTAACTTATCGATTCTAAAATTTTTAGGCTTTGAACAAACTCTGAAAAATGCCTTAACAACCCTACCTATGGGTGGCGCTAAAGGTGGCTCAGATTTCGATCCTAAAGGAAAAACCCATGGCGAAGTGATGCGTTTTTGTCAGGCGTTAATGACTGAACTCTATCGTCATTTAGGTGCAGATACCGATGTACCTGCGGGTGATATTGGTGTGGGTGGGCGCGAAGTCGGCTTTATGGCTGGCATGATGAAAAAGCTATCTAACAATACCTCTTGCGTCTTTACGGGCAAAGGCCTGTCATTTGGTGGTAGCTTGATTCGCCCTGAAGCAACCGGTTACGGCCTGATCTACTTCACTAGCGCTATGTTAAAACGTCATGGTCTCAGCTTTGATGGTATGCGTGTTGCCGTCTCTGGCTCGGGTAATGTGGCTCAATATGCGATTGAAAAATGTATCGAATTAGGGGCTAAAGTGGTGACGGCTTCCGACTCTAACGGTACTGTGGTTGATGAAGAGGGCTTTACGCTAGAAAAATTAGCTCGCCTGGAAGAGATCAAAAATAATTATGGTCGTGTCGAGGCCTATGCCAAAGAGTTCGGATTAACCTATCTGGCGGGCAAGCAACCTTGGTGTGTGCCTGTGGATATCGCTTTACCTTGTGCAACACAAAATGAGTTGGATTTAGAAGCCGCTGAAATCCTGATTAAGAATGGTGTTAAAGCTGTTGCAGAAGGCGCTAATATGCCAACGACTATCTCTGCAACTGATCGTTTTATCGAAGCTGGTGTTCTATTTGCACCTGGTAAGGCAGCGAATGCGGGTGGAGTGGCAACATCAGGTTTAGAGATGGCACAAAATGCAGCTAGACTCAGCTGGAAAGCCGAGAAAGTCGATGCACGCTTACATCACATCATGTTAGATATTCATCAACACTGTGTTGAGTACGGTGGCGAATCTAAACAGACCAATTATGTACAAGGTGCGAATATTGCCGGCTTTGTTAAAGTTGCCGACGCAATGCTAGGACAGGGTGTTCTCTAATTAGCATTCATTAAATAAATCGTATGCGAAAGGGCAATTTGTGAAGGCGCAAAATATTTGCCCACACAATGCCTTTCGCTCGTTTATTAGTTTTTAACGCAGGGATAGATATCAAACCGATGATTTTTAGTCGTCACAGCGGCTTCCGCTTCTTTACCGGCTAAAGGTTTTGCATAGTCAGGACGTTTGACCACCACTCGGCGCTTCGCCAGCGCTAATGCAGGTTCAAGTAAAGCATCCGCATCATTATCTGCACCCACCAAAGATTGAAAAACACGCATCTCTTTTTTGACCAGCGCACTTTTTTGGCGATGGGGGTACATAGGATCAAGATAAACCACATCGGGCTGAGGGCTAATCGTCTCCAGAGCGTGAATACTTGATGCATGGATAAGGCTCATTCGTTGCTTAAGCCATGGACCAATTTCGGCATCGGCATAGCCCCGTTGTAGGCCATCATCGAGCAAAGCCGCGACAACCGGATGGCGCTCCAGCATTCTCACTTCACAGCCCAATGCGGCAAGCACAAAGGCATCGCGCCCAAGACCCGCCGTTGCATCGACTACAGAGGGAATATAGCCTTTTTTGATTCCCACGGCTTTGGCGACGGCTTCGCTACGACCACCGCCGAATTTGCGTCTATGTGCCATGGCACCAGAAACAAAATCAACAAAAATTCCCCCTAATTTGGGTTCATCTATTTTGCGTAGTTGTAGGTTTTCAGGCGTAAGTACCAGCGCCATTGTCGCGTCGGGCTCATGAGTGAGTTGCCATTTCTCGGCCAATGCAGATAAGGTGCCGGGATCGGCACCTTCTTCACAGATCAGTTTGATCTTTACCGGATCAGCCATTGATACCATAACTCTTTAACATGGCATCCAATTCTGGCTTGCGACCACGGAAACGCTCGAACAAGGCCATAGGTTCTTCCGAGCCGCCACGACTGAGAATATTATCTAAGAAAGATTGGCCTGTTTCGCGATTAAAAATACCCTCTTCTGAAAAACGAGAGAAAGCATCTGCGGCTAAAACATCGGCCCACAGATAGCTGTAGTAACCTGCACAGTATCCACCGGCAAAAATATGGCTGAATGCATGCGGGAAGCGACTCCACTCAGGTGAGGGTATGACAGCGACCTTATCTTTGATCGATTTCAGTGTTGGCATCACTTGACCACCTTTATCCGGATCAAACTCGGCATGTAAACGGAAATCAAACAGACCAAATTCCAACTGTCTCAACACAAATATCGCGGACTGATAATTTTTAGCCGCCAGCATGCTATCGAGCATCTCTTTTGGTAATGGCTCGCCAGTCTCATAATGACCAGAAATAAAGGCTAGTGCTTCAGGCTCCCAGCACCAGTTTTCCATAAATTGACTTGGCAATTCAACGGCATCCCAAGGCACACCATTGATACCCGCCACATCGGCGACATCAATTTTGGTCAGCATATGGTGAAGACCATGGCCAAACTCATGGAATAATGTAGTTACTTCGTTATGCGTAAAGAGAGCCGGTTTATCGCCTAGCGGTTTGTTGAAGTTACAGGTCAGATAAGCCACTGGATTCTGCAGTGAGCCATCGCTATGACGCATTCTACCCGCACAATCATCCATCCAAGCGCCGCCGCGTTTATTCTCGCGTGCATATAGATCTAGATAGAAACTGCCTCTCAGGCAATTGCTATCGTCATAGAGCTCAAAGAAACGCACATCAGGATGCCAAGTTTCGATATCGTTACGCTCTTTAGCGACCAATCCATAGATACGATGTACAACTTCAAATAAACCTTCGATCGCCCGTTGCTCAGGGAAATAAGGGCGCAACTCTTCATCATTTAATGAGAATTTATGCTGTTTCTGTTTTTCGCTGTAGTAACCCAGATCCCAAGATTTGAGTTCATCGATATTATCAGCGCTATGATGGATTTTGACAAATTCAGTCAGTTCTGCCAGCTCTTGCATTCCTTGAGGATGAGCGCGTTCGGCCAGATCATTTAAAAAATCCAGAACCTGTTTTGGTGATTCAGCCATTTTAGTGGCTAATGATTTCTCAGCAAAGTTTGAAAAACCAAGTAAATTAGCTAGTTCATGACGCAGAGCTAATAGCTCATTCATTATTTCACTGTTATCCCATTTCTTGGCATTGGGACCTTGGTCTGATGCACGAGTACTATAAGCAGTACTCATTTCCTCGCGTAATTCACGATTATCTGCATAGGTCATAACGGGCAGATAACTTGGCATATCCAGAGTGAGTAGATAACCCTCTTTTCCTTTCGATTCAGCCATAGCTTTTGCTGCGGCAATTGCACTTTCAGGCAGGCCAGAGAGCATTTTCTCGTCATCAATTAATTTTGTCCAACCCATAGTGGCATCTAATACATTATTGCCGTAAGTGGAACTTAGCTCAGACAGGCGAGCAACGATTTCGCCATAACGTTTCTGTTTTTCTACTGGTAAGCCAATGCCGGATAACTCAAAATCACGCAGTGTATTTACGATCGATTTTTTCTGTGCCTGAGTTAAGCTATCAAAGTCATCACGCTCTTTTAAGGATTTATAGGCTTGATATAAGCCATCGTGTTGTCCCATCCAAGTACTGAATTCAGATAAGAATGGCAAACTACTTTCATAAGCTTCGCGCAGCTCTGGGCTATTTTTAACGGAGTGAAGATGTCCGATAGGTGACCAAACACGCGAAAGTTGATTACTCGCTTCTTCTAATGGTTGGCAAAGATTATCCCAAGTAAAATGTGTATTTTCAGACAGGATTTTTTCAACCGTCTGACGATAATCATTTAGCGCTTGTTTCACCGCAGGGACAACATGTTGGGCATCAATAGAGGAAAAAAGGGGCAGAGTCGATTGAGCTAATAGGGGGTTTGTCATGTAAATATCCTGTGATTGGTGGCTATACCGCCTTCAGGCCATATAGACGAATGTGTTGGTATATGAAAAAAGCTGATTGAATGTGAATTGCATAATATCAGAGACACTAATGGCATCAGCAGCTTGTAAACACCATAACTAGTATAATGGGGGCATAAAATATGACTTCAATACTAAAATATGATTTTCATACTTCACTTATTATCAATAATGATGCAAATAAATGCTATAGGGGTTCAGAATATTGATTAACCAAGGTATAATTGCAGCTTAATCCCTTTCTTTATTTCAATGGAAGATCATCGTCCCTGGTGGGGCGGCTGGACTTCAAATCCAGTTGGGGCCGCCAGCGGTCCCGGGCAGGTTCGACTCCTGTGATCTTCCGCCATTCAAGTTCAATACAACTCCACAAAACTCAACTAATCCCTTATAATACCAGCTATTAAGCCAACTTATAGTCTCCACTTGTCAACTGGACTCTACGTTTATCAATGCATTTGTGGGGGCATGTTTGGGTATGTTTATTTTTGTGGAGAAAACCCATGCCACCAAAAATCGAAAAAACAGTTACAAATCAAAAGATAGCATCACTTGATGCTAAGGATAAGGCCTACAAGTTTTCTGTTGGTAAAGGGCTATACCTGTTAGTGAAACCTAATGGCGCTAAATACTGGCGTATGAAGTACCGAATCGACGGAAAAGAAAAAAGCTTATCTTGTGGTGTTTACCCCGATACATCTATTGAACAGGCCATACAGTTAAGGGATGAAGCGAAGAGCAAATTGCGTGTAGGCCATGATCCTGCTTTAGACAAAGCAATCGACAGAGAAAGTAAACGAGTCGAAAAAGCGAAACAAGTTTTTCAATTCTCGCTCTCTGATAACGGTGGATTAACCATAAAATTAAAAAATAGTAAGTTAGCACTTACACCGGATCAAACGGAAGCCGTGCGTTTGTTCTTAAATGCAGGAGTAACTCATGGCACTGACTGATGCAAAATTACGAACATTAAAACCCAAAGAAAAAGTCTATCGACTTGGAGATAGTGCCGGACTGTATATCGAAGTCGCTATAAACGGTTCCCGCTACTGGCGCATGAAATACCGTTTCTTAGGAAAAGAAAAGCGATTGGCCTTCGGTGTTTATCCCGAAGTCACTTTAGCGGAAGCACGAGAAAAAAGAGACGCAGCAAGAAAACTACTCGCTTCAGGAAGTGATCCGGCTGAAGCAAAGAAAATAGCGAAGGCGACCCAACAGGCAAATGCTGAAAATACGTTTGAAGCTGTAGCTCGTGAATGGCATAAGTCTAAAGCAGATCGCTGGTCACTGCGTTATCGTGATGAAATTATCGATACCTTTGAAAAAGATATTTTCCCTTATATTGGTAAACGTCCGATAGCTGAAATTAAGCCCCTGGAGCTGCTGGAAACCCTGCGTAAAATGGAGAAGCGTGGAGCTTTAGAGAAGATGCGCAAAGTCCGCCAGCGTTGTGGTGAGGTCTATAGATACGCAATCATTACTGGTAGAGCTGAATATAACCCTGCACCGGATCTGGCCTCAGCGCTTACACCTCCGAAGAAACAACATTTCCCATTTTTAACCGCCGAAGAGTTGCCTTATTTTCTAAAAGATTTAGCAGGTTATACAGGTAGTGTGATCACTAAAACAGCGACTAAAATTATTTTGCTAACAGCAGTTCGGACGCAAGAACTCCGATTTGCCCGTTGGCAGGATATTGATTTAGAAAAAGGTATCTGGGAGATCCCGGCTGAAGTAATGAAAATGAAACGACCGCATGTTGTGCCGTTATCAAAACAGGTGATCGAGCTATTTAATTCACTCAAACCACTATCAGGGCATTATGAGCTTGTCTTTATAGGCCGTAACGACCACAGGAAGCCAATCAGCAAAGAAAGCGTAAATCAGGTTATTGAGCTATTGGGGTATAAAGGGAGGCTAACAGGACACGGCTTCCGCCATGCGATGAGCACGATTTTGCATGAGAAGGGATATAACTCCGCATGGATTGAAACCCAGCTCGCACATATCGATAAGAACGCGATCCGTGGTACGTATAATCATGCTCAGTATTTGGAAGGGCGCAGGGAAATGATGCAGTGGTATGCGGACTATATGGATGGGTTGGAGGGGAGGTTGGGTAATGTGGTGAGTGTGAATTTTTGACAATAATTCTGCTCTCGGAGCCAGCATAATTTCGCCTTTGTGAAAAATTAACCTTGAGAAGGCCAGTGATCAATATCTGATATTTATTCTGCTATAAAAAATAGCTATACTGACCAAACTACGGCCTTATGTAACATGATATAACTACCAGTCATGTAAGTGGTTATGGTAAGTTTTACGGTGAAGCTTACCACATGATTTTTGAATCATTTATCTTTAAATAATAAAGAGGTTAAAAATGCCACTTCCGTTTATTGAAAAAGTAATAAACAGCTTGAATAAAGAGATCTTAGAACGACTTGAATTATCTAAATTAATAGAACATCCCGGTGAGAGTGGACGAGCACGAGAACAAATAATAACTGGTTATTTAGAAGATATTTTACCAAAAAATATAAAGATTGGAACTGGATTTGTTATT
Source organism: uncultured Moellerella sp. (assembly GCA_963519845.1). Classification (GTDB taxonomy): domain Bacteria; phylum Pseudomonadota; class Gammaproteobacteria; order Enterobacterales; family Enterobacteriaceae; genus Moellerella. The sequence goes on from CAUQNX010000017.1 coordinate 43,540, forward strand.
GATGCTGTAGGGGGAGTTAGTAAACAGATCGATGTGTTGGTTTATCGTGATGATTATCATCCATTAATTAAAGTTGGAAATGTCCACTATTTTATGGTTGAATCAGTTATAGCAATTATTGAAGTCAAAGCTTCGATTAGCAATGTTAAAACATTAAATCAAGCATTAGATAATATTAAATCAGTAAAGAGTCTTGATAGAACAAATAATGGTTTTAATAAAATTATTAGTGACGGAAAGAGAGCGGTTGGATATATTAATAAAAATAAATTTGAACATCAAATATTTGGTGCTATCCTTACGGAAAAGTCTCTTTCTATTGAAACATTAGCTCAAGAATTTCAAATTTTTTACGAAAATAACCCATTAATGAATACATGGCCAAACATATATGCTGATGTTAGAGGCTCATCACTCCGCTTTATAACTAAAGAATTTACCGCTACAGCTATCCCGAGTGATGCATTCGGTTTTATTATTTCTGATCCTGATGCCGAAAACTATACTCCACCATTACTTGAAATAACATTTGAGTTATTAAACTTTCTTCGTATAACTCCTTTGATTGATTACAATCCATGTGATTATTTTTACGGTACAGTAGGTGAAAGTAAAATTGCTCGACAATTTCCTTCATATTTTATTGAACTAAAAAAATTAATGATATAAAAATGTAGTGAAGGATTGTTGGGTAAGGCTTAAATGATTTGTTTTTATTAGTTAATTTATTTTAATGGCTATCTATGATAATGAAGTAATACACATTAAATTTTAATAAAATAGTGAGGTTTACAGATATTTAATCTTTAGTTTAAAACTATTTGCAAATTATTAATGTCTTTGTATCTAATTAAACTAGAAAAGATTAACATTTATTATTTAATAAATACTTCAATAATATGTAACTGAAGTAAAAATTTGCTAATTCCATAGCATAAAAAAAGTATTACTGAAGCCATCAACACCTTGTATAAATGTCGTTGTTTTCGCAATAACTGTTTTATTCGTTTTTTATCTATTTTCCATTGTATTTTTAATTTTTCAGGTATTTTCCCTTTTTTTTCATAAGATTCAACATCCTGACTAATATAATTTAATATTGATTTTTGATTAGATAAACCATAAATACACATTATACAATATATAATTAAAGCAAAATAAACTAACCAATTATCAGCAGATTTTAGTGCTGTTGGTATTGCTGTTAAGAATGGTAGTCCTAAAAATTGTGGTAATACTTTACTTATAGTATCATTAATTTTTGAAACAAATTTTTCGCTGTTTTCCTCTAATCTTTTAACAAATTTTTCATAGCTAAAATTTTCAAGATATAAGGCATATTGGGCTTGTACAGACTCACTAATATTATGAATTTGTTTAATAAGGTCAATTAAAGTAGCGTCTTGTGGGAGAGCATCAGATAGGACAAACGCTAAAATAGATTTTTTCTCATCAATATGGTTACTAGTCTCCTCATCATTCAACCACTCCCGAAAATCAAAAATTAGTTTACATTGCGCACTGTCTAAATTAGATAATAGTTCAATAAAATCATCTAATTGAGGCTGAATATCAATAGATAATTCAAAAGTTTTTTTACTAAAGAAAATTAGTTTTTTATTAACTGTATCAGTATATGAATCCATTGATATCAATTGTTGTAAAAATTTTTTTACAATCTGATAATTGACTAAAGACTGTATGGGGTTTTCATCAAATGATGATGTGTTCTCTGATTTGATATAGTACGGTGATTGTTGAATGGATTGACTATGTAATTGAGCCATATCGCCACGAACAAAATCTTCAACAGAATCAAAAATACGACCTACGCTAAGTTTCGGTTGTCGAATCTCTAGATTAATAACATGACCTACTTGTGGGTTTTCATCTAATATATCTAAAGCAGTAGCATCTATATTGTTATCTGATGATAAATGTTGTAATAAAGCAAGTTCTTCTTCAGTTTTAACGAGGTATGTAGCATTATCCGAATTCGGTAAGAATTCAGATTTACTGTAAACCTGTACTAAATCTGTAAAAGAAATGTTCATTACTCAAAAGCCTTTAAAAGTTCATCGGTAGGATTGTTAATGAAAATTTTACCGTTTTCTTCTGAAACATAACCGTTAGATACTGCTTCTCTATCAAACGATAAACGCCAATGTTTAGTTTTTCCTGTATATGTTGACAATGCTTTAATTGTTCTTTTATCGGGGATAAAGCCGTCAGAAATACCATCATCAGCATCTCCTAGCTTGTCTTTTAAAATTTGAGGATCCTCAGACCAAACTCTGTTCGCAAACGTTTCTAAAACAAATGGCTCACTATTATCGCTAACCTCTCTTAAGTAAGTTTGAGCTCGTTCAAAAAATACTGATTTAGACTCTAAGTCTAAATTTTGTTCCGTTGCAAATTCATTAAGAAATTCCACTAATCTTCTTGTTTCAGCTTTAGCAAATAGTGCATCATTACAGGCTAAAAACTCTCTGAAGTAACCAGCAATATCCCCTTGCCCCTTAAGAAAACTGATATATCTATCTTCATTAGCTTGCCATGCTGTGAAATCTATACGGCCTGCAAATTTCAAATGTTCAATATCCAGCATTTCACTTTCCGTCATTGACCAATCTTTTGCTGTAAATGCGACCTTTTCAGACAAAATTGCAATCAGCATATAGTCATGTTCTTGGTCTTCATAGTGAGTAATAAATACCTTGCCTCCAGTAGCAAGCGATTGACTATTGATTTTACTCAATAGCACATTCATCATCCGCACACTAAGATTATGAAAATCGTTATCAGAAAAATAATCACGCAAAAGCTTTGGCATAGGGTAGCTATCTTCATCTGTGTCAAATGAGCCAAACCCCTTACCCGCTCTACTTGTATATGCTTTCTTTAACGCTGCCAAAAAATTTAAATGAGCAGAATTTGGTTCAAATGGAGAAGGACTTAACTCGAGAGTACCGTCACCTTGTTGTTCTTTATTTAAGATATGATAAGTAATATGCTTCATTTTCTTCTTATTAATTAAGTTGTTAGTTTTTTGTGTTGGATAACAATTTTTCTATATTTATTTCATAATGATACAATATAAAACAAATCCTAAACATTGGTTTGTTATTCAAGTGTACACTAAACGATCAAAACTCGCTTCTAAGAAATCTGATTACATGCACGGTGTGGTTTTTCTCCACACCCCCGTTTACGGGCAGTAAGTAATAGCTAAATGCAAATTGCGTCTGTTAGGGGACGGCTGGTAAAGCCTTATAGGCGTATATTAAAACCTTTGCCATATACCGTGGATACTTATTTAAAAGTAAAGTTAAGTAATACGTCCCGCGATCGCACAAATTAACCGGTAATCAGTGATGTAGAAGGTTTCCGGGCTATCAGAGCTTTGCTCACCGATAAAGAAGACCCACGCCTTATCTTTTAATTTTTTTGTTTTAGCTTCCTGGGCCTCTGTCCGAACAGCTTCCAACTCTTTGCGTACCACCGTTCGCTTTGCTTTTGACCACCCAGCCCATTTTAAGTGAATCTGGTAACTTCGGGAAGGTTTATGCTTTCCAGATTCGTCTTCCGCCCACTCACCAGACAACGGAATGATCAGTTTTTCATCATATTCCGCAAATTTATTCCAGAGTAGCTCAGCATAAAAGATCTTTGGCTCTGGATAGGGCTGAATTTTACGTTCGAGCTTTTTAAACACCTCTGAGTAAGTTTTTCCCTTGATACTTGGAATGTTTAGTGACATTCTTCGATCATATGGGAAGCGGATAAAGGCACGGCAAATGTTGCGGATAGAATTAACTTGACGCCTAGATTGTCGTTCAGGTGAATTACCTTCTCCAGATGCGGAAGATACTGAACGCATCGAACTGGACTTGCTTCCATCACCAGCGATACCTAGTTCAACAACTGGGCGTTGTTCAATCAACTTTAATCCCGAGGGCATTAAACCAGGAGCACTGTCCAGTATGTTACGAACACTCTCCTTCTGGCCCTGGCGAATTACTGTGCTTTCAGCATCGGCATCACATTCATGATGATGTTGAGTGTGGCGTTTCTTTTTAAAATAGGCTCTGACTTTTTTATCTTTTTCCCATGCGGCAGGATACATCGTTATACCACATCCCCAGCATATGTAACCTCCAGTATCAACGCTATCTAGCAGCCAAAGATCCTCTGCCTCAACAATCTCACGGGTACATTTATCACGAGCGGATTCCATTACTTTCTCCTTTAAGCAGAATGCTTAAATAGCATACCACCTAAAATGGTGTACGGAATAATTAGGTCGCTACATCCATTCCACCAGCTGCTCTTCAGTTTTTATCTTCAAGGCATTCAGCCAATCATCTAACGGAAAACCCAGCATCAAATCATACCAGCACAGCCACATCAGTTTGGGACGCAGCTCAGGGTTATTGAACTGGTTAAACAGGCTAATCAGTTTGTTGGCAAACGAACGTTGTCCAAGCCGCATGCATTCACTGAGTAAAATGCCCTCCAGCATCGGGTGGTAACGCAGTAGGCGGTTATCGACCTCTAGGCTCACATCCATATCAGATTGTACCGATAATGGCTCAGGGAGCGTTTTACCGTGTATTAAGCGGTATAGACATACAGGAACGACAGCGGGTGTGCTGCCGTTATCAGGAAAGCGTATATCAGCCACCATAAGCTGGTGGCTATTCTTGATGAGGGGGTGGCACATTCCCTGACAAACCGCGAGTTTGGTAAAGCCATCCAGCCAGTGTTGGTAATGGCGTAGTAATGCCTCATGGCGGGCATGATACTTTTTCATAGTTGAATTTCCGATGTGATTTAGATGTTGCGGTTTGTACGGGAAGGGTAGTGATATGATGACTAAGCTCTGGATTTGGCAATACGCTCCTGCAACCAGTTTTCAATCTCACTCTTCAACCAGCGAGAGCTTCGACCCAGTTTGATTGGTTTCGGAAACTCACCATCTTTGAGCAGTTTATAGAACCATTTGTCAGATAATCCGGTTAAATGAGTAATGAATTTTATATCAACAAATTGGTCATCTAATAACGAAATAGATTGCGTAGGCATATTTAATCCTCTGTCTTTAAGTTTAAAGGCAGAAGGGATATCGAGAATGAAACAGGGATATCTCTTCTTCAAAAGATATCCCCTTGTTGTAAAAAACTACCGGCTACAGCCGAATGAACGCACACCATCTCCGTAATGTTTGGTGTGGTGTTTTGCTAAATACAGACAGCGTTCATTTAATGCTGAAATTTGATTTTCAATTTCAGTTGAATTGGTATCCAGCCAATAAGTTGGATTTTCTGGAAAATGGACTAAATAACGATTTTGAGGATAATCAGTATTAATGGCACCACACCAAGCTTGCTGTATTAACATACCCAAACAGAGTTCATCCTGACCGTAGTTACCCAATCCTTTATAAATATCTTTATTGACTATCAATAAGACATGATAGTGTTTTTTATTATTTATCTCTCCCACCTCCTTAACCCAAACATAATGTAAATTATTCACACACCGCCTTCCCCAAAAATGAGTTTTACGGATTAAGTCTGCTTGTATTTTTGCTTTTAAGGATTCTATAAATCGAGTGATGGCTTTCGAGTCATCAGAATGATTCATTGATGAATCAGGAAAACGGAGATCCACTCGCATTGCACTAATGCGAGTATGGCAATTTAATGACTTTCGGATAACGGAATCTATTTTTTGAATGTATTCCTGATTGTATTGCTCAGTAGGCATGTATTACTCCTTAAGGGGTTTAATGACATACCTAGTTTCAATGATGTAAAAAACAATTATTTATCTGGGATTAATGATAGGTGCATAGCCACCTATCAGGATGAATACATAGTTATTTTATTGAGGATGAATATGGATAGGTTTTTTTAGTGACTGGGGTGACAAGGTAACAATATTCCCTTCTCTATAAATATATTACTACACCAACACTAGCCCTCTTTTTTTGAATCTGAAAGCCGTATGTTTATGCTGTTTTTCCTGAATATTTTTGTGGAAATTTACTCTGATATTAAAATGCCTATAAATCATGTGATTTATTGTAGCTCAGGTCACAGAAAATAGGATTATTCCCTACTATAGTTACTCTTAAAATACTACGTAAAATTATACGTTTTTAACTATCTAAAACACTACGTTTTTTTAAGTAGAAAATAGGATGATGGTATGTTTTTTAAGGTTCCCGATGATTATTTAAAGTATAGATTGGAATATATCCAAAATTTTTATAATAGCAGAGCCAGTTTTATTAAATTTGTTCATGAAGATACTAATGTTATCACTATGGATAATAGCGTTATGGGATTCCAATTCAGATTGGAGGAGCTACTTAAAATTAATAAAAAATCACATAATGAAGGCAGTCCCTTTAATTTTAATTCAGCTACTTTTCATCCAGAAAGATATATAGACATTAAGGAATTAGCATGGTTTAAAAAAGATAGATTAAGGTGGCTGGTTGCAAATTTAATATTATCAATCTACAGAATTTATAGATATGATGAAAATATAAATTCATTAATAAATAATTTAAATATATCACCAGTGGATTTTTTTTATCACTCAGGGGAATCGATTAAGTATGATGAGCTAATCCTATTTATTGATATCATGGTTATTTTATGTGGTAAGGATAAAATAGAAAAAGAATTATTAAACAAAAAAGAGAGAATAGCAGATCTAGAGAAGAAATATCCTATTCCATTTAATTTTATTCGAGATAGCAATGAACTTGATTGGTTGGCTCTTCGACTAGTTAAAGAGTCAATCTTTAATAATATAGATATTAATTATCTTTGTGAAATTATAAACAAAGAAACTATTGCATCAAATTTTGATTTTTGGGCGTTAAATAAAACCGAACCAGAAGTAAAGTTATTTTTATTAGAAACCAGAAAATCATTGAGCCAAAAAAGATTCAGAAATAAAGTAAAAGATAAAGAAGTATTAAATACTTATATCTCTAAACAGGCAAAGAGAAGACTAAAGTACTTAGCAAAAAAACACCAAATAAACATAAATGAAGTATTGGAAATTTTTATTCTAGGTCACGATAAAAGAACTCAAAGTGAGAAGTTAATAGAGGCACTGGAAAGTACAATGGAATAATTTTCAGATATATATCATCACTGTGAACTTAGTCAATTAAGGCACACTGATGAAGACATTAGAACCTCATTTATCCTTTCTACCGGAAAGGATAAGAGAACATTTTTTATCTCGATTTAACGCACTTGTTAACTACTCCCCCACTATCGGCCTGATGGGTAAAACCGGAGCCGGAAAATCCAGCCTGATTAACGCGTTGTTTCAATCGCCCTTATCCCCCGTCAGCGATGTGTCGGGCTGTACCCGACAAGCCCAGCGTTTCACTATGACGATGGGTAAGCAGGCTATCACTTTCATTGATTTGCCCGGAGTGGGTGAAAGCCTTGAACGGGATCGCGAATACCACCAGCTTTACCGTGATATTTTGCCTGAGTTAGATCTCATCATCTGGGTGCTTAAAGCGGATGATCGTGCATGGTCTGCGGATGAACAGTGTTATCGCTTTCTCACGGAGCAATGTGGCTACAAGTCCTCATGTTTCCTGTTTGTACTGAATCAAGCCGATAAGATAGAGCCCTGCCGTGAATGGAATGTTAAGTATCACCATCCATCCCCCAAGCAAGCGGCTAATTTGCGGCAAAAACAGGTCGCTGTCGTGAACGTTTTTAAGCCCGCTAACCCTGTCACCACAGTCTCTTCAGCCGAACACTATCAATTATCCCTGTTAGCAGAGCAGCTGATTATGGCGTTGCCGGTGCAGGCCAGCAGTGGTGTTGCCAGGCAACTGAATACACCTTACCGGACCGCGTCGGTTGAAGCCGCCGCTCGTAACGATTTTGGGCAGTGTATCAGTGATCTTGTGGATTCGCTGATCGATATTACCCCGTTACCAACGGTGGTGAAGAACACACTCAGTACCATCAAAAGTACCCTCGTTTCTGTCGCTAAATCGCTGTGGAGTTTCTTCTTTTAATTTAGCCTATTAAATCCTTATTTATCACGTTAAGCGTCAGCCCTTTATTGGGTTGGCGCTTTTTTGTTTTCTATATCTTCGGAGATCGACCTTATGAATACTAACACTGAACATGCCATCGCCATGACCTTGGTGCCTGACGAGCAACGGTCTGATTTCTGGTTCAATCACTTCGGGAAAATCAAAGGATGGACCACTTTCGAAGTGGTGACATTCACCACCATGGGGCAATTTTGTGAAGCTTATAACGGCGGCTGGTGGGAGTATTGCACGCTCTCCAATGGCGGTGCATTTATCTATCCAGATATCTCGGAAGAGACGCTGATGCTGTTCAACATACACAACGGTAATGAAGCTGAGGTCAGTTGTGAAGCCGCCGGGATTGTGGTGGGTCTGATCCTCTACAGCATCTGGTCATTTCAGACTGAGAGTGAACTGATGTGTGACCGTTTTTATCAGTTGCGTGTGTATGCCTTACAGCATGCTGAATCTGCCGCCATTTTCCATTTAATTGATTAATCAGGAGTCTATCATGAGCTTATTAGCTTCCCGCTTTGGTTCTGCCCACAGCATTCGTCGTGACCGTCCATTAACGATTGAAGAATTACTCCGTACTGTCCCCAGTGTATTCTCAGAAGAGAAACACGACTCCAGAAGCAGCCGTTACACCTATATTCCGACCATCACGCTGCTGAGCAGCCTTCAACAGGAAGGTTTCTATCCGTTCTTTGCCTGCCAGACCCGTGTTCGTGATGTGAGTCGTCGCGAGCACACCAAGCACATGTTACGTCTTAGACGCCATGATCAAATTACAGGCATACAGGTGCCAGAAATTATTTTGCTCAACAGTCATGATGGCTCAAGCAGCTATCAAATGTTGCCGGGGCTCTTTAGAGCCGTTTGTGAGAACGGTTTAGTGTGCGGTGATGTATTGGGGGAAGTGCGGGTTCCCCATAAAGGGGATGTGGTGGGTAAAGTGATTGAAGGCGCTTATGAGGTTCTGGATACCTTTGAGCAAGTGGCTGAAAAACGTGAAAGTATGCAGTCATTATTGTTACCGCCGCCTGTCCAGCAAGCCTTTGCACAGGCCGCGTTAACTTACCGCTTTGGTGAAGAACATCAGCCGGTAACACGGGAGCAAATATTGCAGCCACGCCGATGGGAAGATAAACCTGCCGATTTGTGGACGGTGTATCAGCGTTTGCAGGAAAACCTGACCAAAGGCGGGCTATCCGGTCGCAATGCTACAGGTAAGCGCACGCATACCCGCGCCGTCAATGGTATCGATGGAGACATCAAGTTAAATAAAGCCTTATGGGTGATGGCAGAGACCCTTTTTACCCAGTTGTCTCCCCGTCAACCCAATTAATTTCAGTCCTTTGACAGGTTGTGTCAGCGCTTTTCACTGGTTGATTTCGACGGATAGCCTTATCTCTTCGTTTATCAATACGTTACACTAGCGATCTTATTACTTGATTATAAAAGAAAATTTTCACCAACGGACATAACCTGTCACCCACCTAAGTTAAACTCCGCGTATCTTTTATTGTATTACCTCTTGAGCTCAGGAAAGCATCACTATGCTTCAGACACACCGAAAATATGACCGGATGGCGGTCAGGCTGTCGTCATTGATTTCCCGGTTGATGGCAGGCGAAAGTCTGGCGTTATCTGCATTGGCTGAGGAATTTGAGGTTTCTTACCGTACTCTGCGAAGAGACCTTCGGGAACGGCTGGCCTATCTGGATATTGAGTATCAGAACGGTGTTTATCGGCAGCATCCTGATACGTTGAAAGCCTACCGTGATAAAGATGTGCTGACCTTTGTCCGGCAGACCGGAATGACCCGCATCTTTCCGGGATTGGACAGCCGCCTGCTTGGATTGCTGTTATCACAGCGGCAAAATGCCCCCTGTATTATCTGGCACCATGCCCACCGGACATCTGCTGAACACTCCGATAATTTCTATCAGCTTATCTATGCCATCACCTGCCACCAGCAAGTGGTGGTGTTAACTCCAGAACAACGCTTCAGCCCGCTGATGCCGTATCAGTTTATTTACCGTGAAGGTCAATGGTATCTGATAGCAGAGTGCCATCAACAGATACAGGTTATTTTACTTGATGAGATCCATCAGGTTCAGTTGCTGTCCACCACCTTTAAGCCTCGTGACGAGATTTTTCATCTCTCCCATCAAAACAGTTTTATTGCAGCATTACCGCATTTTCGGCTGTTACGACAGTTAGCTGTGCCATTAAGTCAATCCTCACAAAGGAGTCACCCATGACCATCAGTTTCATTTGCCTGCCCGCCCACAAGCCCCATCAGTCCTGTCCTCATTGTGGCGCTTCCGAAGACATCATTCCGTGGGGAAAAGGCTGGATGTGTCGTGACTGCGGCTATGAGTGGGATACCCCACATTCCGAACGCTAAATTTCAACATCGCTAAACAGGATAAACATGAACACCATCAACAACACACGGCAGGGTATTGAACGTATTTTCTTTATTATCAGTATCTTATTGATTTTTAGTATTACGATACTGCTGTTCAAGTACTTTAACATCTTAGGGTACTCACGAGTGGCGTTACCGATGACGCTGATGTATCTGTTGTTGTATACGCTGGCCGTTATCATTCCGCTGTCATTAGCCCAATTATTGCTGTGGATTATTTACGGCTTTAAAGGCGTTCCCTTCCAATTAACCGTTAATCCAAAACCGCTGGCCTTTCTGATTTCACTGCTTTCAGGGCTGAGCGTTGCCAGTCTGGTACTCAATAACCTGCTATGGATGTTTTATGACAACGATGCCTCTGTAGGCGCTTTGCTTATCTTCGTGTCTGTCGTGATTGGTATTGCGCTGGGTATTGCGCTGTATAAAAAAATCGTTCCGGTATTAACGCAGAAGCTTAATAAAACGCATTGATAAGAAATCACTAAAGCAAAAAATATGTGCCTCACCAGGGCAATACAGCCTGTCATCGCAGGCTGACTTCACGTCAATCACTGGCGTTATCAATAATGATCTATGGAGTATTTAAATGAAGAAAGTAATTATTGCCACCCTATTGCTACCGTGGCTGGGTTTGGCTCATCAGGCTGTTGCCGCTAATCCAGCAACAGGAGCGATATGGGGGATCAAAGGCGACAGCGGTAAAACGTTATCGCAAGTCTGCGGCGGGCAAAATAATACCTGCCGGATTGTCGGGCAAACTAAGCACTATGCAGCGGTATTGAATAACAAATCCACATCCGGCTGTGCTTTCGGGGATTTCTATATCGTCGCTATCACCGATCAACTTTGGCAACAACGCGATACCGGAACCTGTAGCCCGAATGCCTATACCCAGAAAGGGACGATTAATAATGGTCAGTATTCTTCGGTTGATATAGCCGTCGGTGGTAACATCGTTATGCGTTACCCGATAGGTTATTGGTCAGCACAAAAAGAGTATTCAGGTAAAAATAAACCGAGATGGAAGCCTAAGACTTATGGGCAAGGAACGTATCAGTTAGATCCCAGTATTACAGGGCCTAAGTATGATCCCTCGGCTTTTGAGCAAAAATGGGGAAAATAGCTCATGACAGGAAATGACTAATTACCTATCTTTATTAACAAAGTACAAATGCTCTGTCAGATATCTGATGGGGCATCAATTAACTCTTTTATTTTTTCGATTTTCATTAGGAAATACCATGAAACTAACAACCCATATTTTAGCGCTGTCACTCTTCTCACTGAGTACCACTGTATTTGCAGAAGAAGCCCGCTACGCCAGCATTACGCATACCAACGTTAATTACCTTAATCAGGGGTATTGTAGTTACAGCTTTATTTTAGATAATGGCGGGAATCACATGGTATCAGACAATTCGGGGTTTGGTCCGCTTGAGCTAACTTTTCGAATGATAGATAAGCAAGGAAAAAGCATCAGAAATGAGGTGTTAAAAGTAGAAGAGTTTGGCGATATTGGTGCTACACGTTCAATATCCTCCTATTTGGAAACTGAGTGCGCAGATGTAGGAGGGTTTCAACTGGTTAAAGCAATAGAGGATCAGAACGGAAAAAAAGTTGAATTATCGCTTGGTCTTTTTGAACCAATGAATCCAGAGCTGGCTAAAATATCGGTAGCAGGCAACTAATTGATTTAAGTATTTTAACATTTATTTTTCAGGGTATATTGGTAGCATTGATTTTCATTTGGTTGAGATTACTACCAGTAAGGCGGGGGGCAATGTAATGAGTGATAATCTTCCTGAAGCACCACAGGGCGAATTTGTTTTGTTCCGAAGTGAAGATGGTCAAACTCGCGTCGAATGCCGCTTTGAATCTGATACTTTGTGGTTATCTCAAGCCTCGATTTGTGAACTTTATGGTAAAGCTAAAGCCACGATTAGTGAGCATATCAGCAATATTTTTACTGAAGGCGAGTTAATCGAAGATTCAGTTGTTCGGTTTTACCGAACAACTGCGGATGATGCTAAACAGTACAATGTGAAATACTTCAATCTTTCTATGATCCTCGCTGTTGGCTACCGCGTCCGTTCTGTTCGCGGAACACAGTTTCGTCAGTGGGCAACGCAAACACTGGAGCAATATTTGATCAAAGGGTTTGTCATGGATGATGAGCGGCTAAAGAATCCGCCTATCGGTCAGTCAGTCGTGCCTGATTACTTTGATGAGATGCTCGAACGTATCCGTGATATTCGTGCCAGTGAGCGGCGGGTATATTTACGGGTGAAAGAGATCTTCACCATGGCAGCGGACTATGAACCTTCCAATAAAGAAACCAATCGTTTTTTCCAAACCATCCAAAACAAACTACATTTTGCTTGTACGGGTATGACAGCGGCTGAGCTTATAGCTAGTCGCGCAGATGCCAGCCAGCCGGATATGGGCTTAACCAACTATAAGTCCGACGAAGTTCGTAAAACAGATGTGACAGTTGCGAAGAATTATCTGCGTGAGAATGAACTCAAAGAATTAAATCGCATCGTCAATATGTGGCTGGATTTTGCCGAAGATCAAGCACTGCGCCGTAAGCAAGTTTTCTTACAGGATTGGGATACTAAGTTGGATCAGTTTTTAAGTTTCAATGACCGTGATGTATTGCAAGGCGCTGGTGGAATAAGTAAGAAAGCCGCTGATGAAAAGGCTAAAGCAGCGTTTGATATTTTTGCTCAAACACGTCGCCAATTAAAAGAGGCAGAAGGGGCGAGGGCGAATATTGCGGTGCTGAACGATTTACTGGAAACAAGTAAGCAAAAGAAGTGATGTGGTGAAGACAAGTAAACTGTTTACAGACAAAGATCTCTGTGCGGCGTTATCCGATATATTTGTGGATAATTGGGTGGATTATCAATATATCGCCTCGGTCGCAAAACATTTTCCCGTTGAGTATGTTCAAGTGATGTTGTATCGGTATGTTGCTCCTATTTGTTACTGTAATCTGTTATCCCCTGTACCTCCGGTATGGACTTATTTTGATGCAGATGAACTATGGGAAAATATTGGTATATTGAAAAATAAAGAGCAGAGTTTATTTGGTAAATTTAAAAGAGATCTCTGTACGTTATATTTAAAAAATAGACTTAAGCAAGAGTGGCAAGAATTAATGTGTTTTTTACAAAATTAACAGATAGTTATCCAACTTAATTAAATGGTTGAAAGAATAGGAATAGAACATGCAATCAATACGACTCATGGGGAATGGTTATGAACCTCATGTTGAGCGATCTGGCACTCATTTAACTTACTCACTACCTGTTGACTCAGGTTTTGCCAGTTTCAGTTTTACGTTTGAAATTTGTCAGAATGATCTGGATATTTTACTTTCCGATGATTACAGGCGTGCTGTTCTCGAAGTCATAGCGCATACATTGCTACAGTGTTCTACGATGAAGGGAAATGACCGTTTTACTCAAGGTGACTTCGATTGCCTTATTACGGATATACTTCATTCCACGAGTGATTTTCTCCAAGCGTTCATTGAGCAGGTGAATAGGGAAAATAACATTGTTATTGATCACTATGTGAAAGAAGTTATGAGCCGACGCGCGAAGTGTTAACAGTAAAGGAGGTAGAGTGAAATATAAGATTATAAATAAAGATAAAATCATCGGTATCACTGGATTAGAGAGAAGTGATCCTCCTATGGGCTTTGTGTTTGGCGTTTTAGAGCCCTCCCAGTTTTATACATTAGGTATCAATACAACTAATTGTAAAATATTCATTTCTGAAACTGATGAAGAAATTGCTTCTGAATTCATTACGATCGAAGACCATTCAGAAGAATGGGGAGAGCAATGTATAGAGGTGACCGTTTTAGTTGAGTCAGCTGAGGAATATGAGAAATTCTTTAAGCATCATCTAGATGCTTACGAAAAACAATTCATTTAGGCAACAGATAAAAACAAGATCAATTGACTTCAAAACTGTCCGTTTATTCTGAGTCTAATCCGTATAGTGATATACTAACTTTAACCTTTAGTTTCACTATTATTTCCCTGCTCACTTTCCCCTCAAAAACCAATCTGGGGGCATTAATGGGGGCACTGATATTTATCCAACTCCACAAAATCATTTAATATCAATGCTATTACCCATCAAATACGACTCCTGTGATCTCCGCCACTCAAGTTCAATGCACCTCCACAAAACTCAACTAATCCCTTAAATACCAGCTATTAAGCCAACTTATAGTCTCCACTTGTCAACTGGACTCAACGTTTATCAATGCGTTTGTGGGGGCATATGAGGAGCACTAAAACTCACCCCAAAATAGGTGCCCCCAATGGCATTAACAGCTCGTCAGGTAGAGACTGCAAAGCCTAAAGAGAAGTCATATAAACTCTTTGATGGTGGTGGTTTATATCTTGAAGTTACAACTAAAGGTTCACGTTACTGGAGAATGAAGTATCGCTTTGGTGGTAAAGAAAAAAGATTGGCTTTCGGTGTATTTCCTATCGTGACACTTGCTGAAGTGCGTGAAATGAGAAACCAAGCAAAAAAGATACTAGCTGCTGGTGGTGATCCCGGAGAAATCAAAAAAGAAGAGAAGGCGATTCAAAAGCTGAATACGGGTAATACTTTTGAAGCCATTGCCCGTGAAATGGCATAAGTCTAAAGCAGATCGCTGGTCACTGCGTTATCGAGATGAAATCATTGATACCTTTGAAAAAGATATCTTCCCATTTATTGGTGGCAAAGAAATATCAGAAATTCCCCCATTAGAATTACTTGAAGCGCTTAAAAAGATAGAAGCGCGGAGCCTTAGAGAAGATGCGCAAAGTCCGCCAGCGCTGTGGTGAGATCTACAGATACGCGATCATTACAGGTAGAGCTGAATATAACCATGTCCAGTATATGGATGGACGCAGGAAAATAATGCAGTGGTATGCGGACTATATGGATGAGTTAGAGGGGGAGCTTGGAGAAATAATTTGATTATTGCTCTTATTGAAAATCATCATCATTGTAAGCAAATGAATGAGAACACTATCAACAATGTATTATGTGTGATGGATTATGACACTAAGACAGAAGTATATGAGGGAAGTGTACAGACAAAGGTTTCTGTATGCGGTAAGTTAAGCTACGAGTCGATTATAGCTATCCTTATATTTGGATGAAAAGATAGCTATAATTCTATGTTATAACCAATAATTAACTTATCTAGATTGGGGTTTTACTACTTTTATAGTCATCATTGAATTAGCTGCTAATCGAGCAGGAGAAGTAGAGTTTGAACTGGATTTTTTCCATTCAGGCCATTGATCAACTCGTTTGCTTGTTTCTTGAAGATACGAAAGGAATGCTTGTTTTTCAGTTGTCATTTTGTAATTTCTCCACTTGCTTAGCTAGTATAGCAGCAGAAAGTGTTTCACGTTCAATGTATGAAGATGGTAGCATTTGCATCCTAAGTTTTCCAGCTCGTCGTTCCCAAGGTATGACATTACCTTGTTTGTCTTTTCTTTTTATTTTATATCCAATACCTAGGCCAATTGAAAATAGATTAAAAAAACATCGAGGGCCCACACCTACAAAGGGTTCAAATACTACATGATTAAGATTATTTTTACTGCCTGGTGTTGATATTGAATCATGATGAAAATCAAATGCCTTACTTTTAGGATATGGTTCTATGTATACTACCCGTTTTATCCCACATGCTACGATATGTTTAGCGCAATTATGGCAAGGGAATGTCGTACAATAGAGTATTCCTTCACTAGTATTTATATTACTTCTTGCGCAAGCTAAGATAGCTTCCATTTCAGCATGAACTACTCGACCATACTCAGTTATATCTTTTATTTTACTACTATTATATAGATAGGACTCTAGTTTTTCTTTATCATCTGTATTTAATGAAACATTTTTAATTATATCATCTATTATCATTCTTTTTTCTTTAGCATTTGAATCCTCACCCAATTTATAATCTCTACCATCTTCATCATCCTGAATGATTCCGTTTTTATAGTCAGGCCAATATAATCCGCCCCCAAATTTTGGAACATCATTTGCGCCTGTTGATATGATATTTTTATTTTTAGTTAATACAGCCCCAACTTGTCTAGATAGATCACTTGAACGTAATGACGCTGAAAATGCCATAAACATTGCATATTCATCGAACGTAGGAGTAACATATGGATTACCAAAAATCAGATCTAGGATACGCCATAGATCGTTATTTATTTGGTCTATGCTTCCTGTATAATTGATAAAAAAATCAGATAATTCATATGTGTCTCTCGTATGTTGCCCCCATTCATTGCCTTCGTTTGAATCACGGATGATAAGCTCCATAGCTTTATTTTCAGGGATAAATTTATTATTTTTTAAAAAATCAATTCTTCTTTTTTCATCAGCATAGACACCAATTAGAAAAAAACCATCAGCATAGATTTCTCTTAGTTTATTTACTTCATCAGGATGTTTTAAAGAGCTGATAATATATGCTTTTCGTTTCGATGGAATAGGAATGTCTAATTCTTTTTCTCTTTGAGAGTTTATTTGAGCAACAGCTGCAATAGATAGTATCGCATTGTTTTGACTTATTTTTCTTAAGTTATTTCCTTCTGTCATTAGAGAGTCTATTTTTTTAAAATTATCCTCAGTTTCTTCGATTACTCTAAGAGTTGATATGACATCAGTAGAAATCCTTATCTCTTTTGATTCATATGAGAAAGCTTTTAAGCGATCTATAATAGATCTTTTAACTGTTTCTAAATCTGTACCAACGGCACCAACTAATCCTATAATTAACTCAGAATCTTCCGACTCAGGATAAATTTCATTTTCATCATTTATTTTTGTTACTGATTTTATTTTCATTATTGTCACTAATAAATAGAATAATATAATAAAGTATACATCGAATAAATATTATGAAAAGGAATCTAAATACTCCAACTATTCGAAACAACTTCAGCCTGTTTCAGTATCAACTCCACAGCCTCTGCTGTTTTATCTGGCGGATATTTATATTTACGCAGTGTTTGGCGGACTAAAATTCGTAATCGAGCTCGCACGCTTTCGCGTACTTGCCAATCAACAGTCGTTGACTGGCGTAGCTTTAACGTTACTTCAATAGCGAGTTTTTTAAGTATGTCATCGCCTAATTCACGGACGGCACTTTCGTTTTCTGTTAAGGCATCATAGAAAGCGATTTCATCGGGATTTAATCCAAGGGCTTCATCGCGAGCCATGGCATCTTGAAACTCTTTTGCCATTTGAATTAACTCTTCAATAACTTGAGCCGTTTCTATGGCTCGGTTATTGTATTTGAGTAATGTGGCTTTTAATCGGTCAGAATATTTTTTCTCTTGGACAACGTTGTTCCCTGCTCGTGCATGGATACCGTCATTGAGCAGTTTTTGAAGTAACTCAACCGCTAAATTGCGCTGTGGCATCTCACGGACTTCTTCCAAAAACTCTTCTGAAAGTAAGCCAATATTCGGTTTATCGAGTCCTGCTAGTTCAAATACATCGTCTACACCCGTTGCGATAATTGCATTATCTAAAATACGGCTGAGTAATGAATTTTTTTCTGATTGACTGAATTTTTTATCGGTGGTCGTGAGTTTAATAATCGCAACTTTGACTGCTGATAAGAAAGCGATTTCTTTTTCAAAGGGTTTAGCTTCATCCAATGTACTGCACAGCGACCAGGCTTTATTAAGCGCGAGCACGATATCAGCAAAACGTTTTTTACCATCATCAAGACCAAGGATATAGTTTGCGGCGTCGAGGAGAACACGCTGAGGCATATCTAAATACTGGGAATAATCAAAACCAGGGGCTGTTGGTGTTTTAGCAAACATACCGTGAATGATGTCGAGTTTTTCCATCAATACCGCAAATGCCTCACCCGTATCAATGGTTGTTTGTCCTTTACCTTTAGAATCAGTATAGTCTTTTAGCGCTAACTTTAATTCATTAGCAATGCCAACATAATCAACAACTAACCCACCTGGTTTATCTTTAAATACCCGATTTACACGGGCTATCGCCTGCATCAAGTTATGCCCACGCATGGGCTTATCAATATACATGGTATTACAGCAAGGGGCATCAAAGCCGGTTAGCCACATATCGCGTACAATCACAATTTTTAGCGGATCATCGAGGTCTTTAAAACGAGTCTCAAGGCGTTTTTTGGTTTGCTTATTATAGATGTGTGGTTGGAGCGCTGCTTTATCAGAAGCAGAACCCGTCATAATAATTTTGATTGCGCCCTTTTCGATATCATCGCTATGCCACTCTGGGCGGAGTGCGACCAGCGCATCATAGAGTTTTACGCAGATATCGCGACTCATCGCTACAATCATCGCTTTACCATTCATTGTGGCATTACGTGCTTCGAAGTGTTTAATGAGATCATCAGCGACTTGTTGGATACGAGGATCAGCGCCAACCAGTTTTTCTAAGCGACTCCAATCGCCTTTGGTTTTCTCTTTTTGTCCGGTTTCTTCGTCTTCGACCAACTCTTCAACTTGATTGGAAAGCTCTTCTAATTCTTCATGATTTAAATCGAGTTTTGCTAAGCGAGATTCGTAGTAAATGGGAACCGTTGCACCGTCATCGACAGCATCTTGAATATCATAAATTGAGACGTATTCACCAAATACCGCCCGCGTATCTTTATCCACGGATGAAATAGGCGTACCAGTAAAACCCATAAATGAGGCATTGGGTAATGCATCACGCATATGTTTGGCATAGCCATATTTGTATTCACCTGTTTCTCTGTCTAGAGTCGCGGTGAGTCCATATTGGCTACGGTGAGCCTCATCAGAAATAACCACAATATTATCGCGTAGATTTAACGCTGGATGTGACTCTTCACCTTCTAACGGTGCAAATTTTTGTACGGTGGTAAATATAATGCCGCCAGACTCACGAGCAGCAAGTATTTCACGCAGCTGGTCACGATCATGAGCTTGTACAGGCGCTTGTTTTAATAGATCTTGTGCTTGGCAGAATGTGGCATAGAGTTGCCCATCCAGATCGTTTCTATCGGTGACAACAACAATTGTTGGGTTGTTCATTTCGGCTTGCTGTAACAATTTGCCTGCATAACAACACATTGAAATGCTTTTCCCTGAGCCCTGCGTATGCCACACGACACCAGCTTTTTTGCTATTGGGTTTAATATCACTACGCAGGGGTAAAAATTTTCCAGTAGAGGCAACAATGGTAGCATTAACCGCTTCACGAACTGCATGGAACTGGTGATATGCAGCAATCTTTTTGATCAGATGCTTTCCGTTATTTTCGAATAAGATGAAATAGCGCAGGTAATCAAGGAGTAATTCGCGGTTAAAAAAGCCTTTTACTACGGTTTCTAATTGCCACTCTAGCAGAGGTTTATCATCTTCATTGCTAATCGTTTTCCATGGCATATAGCGTTCTTCATCAGCGGTTAAAGAACCAATGCGTGCGTTGTATCCATCGCTGATAACTAATGCTTCATTACAGATAAACAGATCGCTGATTTCATTTTTATAAGTTTGCAGTTGATTAAATGCCGCCCAAATATCTGCGTTAACATCAATCGGGCTTTTTAGCTCGATAACGGCGATGGGGAGT
The DNA here is from genome assembly GCA_963519845.1 of uncultured Moellerella sp. Lineage (GTDB taxonomy): Bacteria > Pseudomonadota > Gammaproteobacteria > Enterobacterales > Enterobacteriaceae > Moellerella. The sequence continues at coordinate 63,711 of CAUQNX010000017.1, forward strand.
CCATTAATATAAGCAATGACATCAGGACGACGTACCTGCTTAGTACCTTGAATTGCAACCTGATTGATGACCATAAAACGGTTATTATTCGATTGGTTGAAATCGATCAATAAGGCGGTATCGTGAATAATTTTATCATCGAGGCGATATTCAACTGCAACACCCGTTAATAGTTGATGATGAAAGGCTCTATTACTTATAACAATATCAAGGCTAGTAGGGCGGGTAACTTGGTTAATTACATCGTCAAAGACGTTTTCAGGGAGGTGAGGATTGAGTTTTTCAAGTTGAAAACGCAGTATTGGACGTAAAAACACATCGTGAAAAGAGATACGCAGCGGGTTATCACCATCAGGGGCGATATCTGGCCCATATAGCACTTCCCATCCTTGCTCCGCGAACCAGCCAAGGCTTATTTGTTCTAAATCGTCTTCACTTAGCATTTATGCATCCTCTGAATCAAGCTTGCCAATTACTTCTTGTCCATTAAAAAATTGGTTGATAGCGAGATTCAACGGTGTAATTAATGGAGTGATCGCTTTTTCTAGCGCTGTAATATTGATTAAAAACCAATTGATTATTTCAGGCCAATAACTCTCATCTTGATTTGTTATTGTTTTAGTAAAAGCGAGACGGCAGGCTTTTTTTCCTTCTAAAGCTTGCCACTGTATGGAATGACCAAATTTCGACTCAATAGATTGTTTATGTTCAAATAACCAATCAAAAATAAATGTATTTATTTCTGCATTTTTTCTGCTGATATAGAGTTCTATTCGAATTTCTTTTTTGATAAATATCAGGTAATAGCTTAGGCCAGCAATAGGAGCATTAGCACTGAGGGCTGTATCGTTGGCGGGGCTAATATTATTAAATAAGGTACAAGAATTAGCTCTTAGTTGTTCTAACATTGCAGCCCAAAATTTTTGGAATATTTGATTACGCTGTTTCATTTCATTATTAATTGAGCGTTCTTCCGCCTCTTTTTGAGCTATTCCTATCATATAGGATTCCGCTTCAGGTGTAGGGATTACCTGGTTGATATTAATAAAAATATCTTTACCAAACTGGTATGGCGTTATTTTAAAACATTGAACTTGTAGGCCAAATTGTATTAGCCATAAGGCGGTGTTTGTAATTTCTTTTTTAAAACTTGCAGCAACTAAAATAACACGCTGAGTTAGGCTTTTATTGAGTTGAACACCGTCTAAACTATCGCAGTTTAGAAATTCAATGATAATTTCAGAAGCAGATCTATTTTCTTCTGGGTTATACTTATCAAGATATCGTTGAAAAATATCAAGGATCTGCTCTTTACGTAAGTTAGCGCAATAACCCGCATATTTTAATGCTTGCCAAACCACATCTCGGCCGGAATCATCAAGTTTATTTTCAATAATAACCAAATTACCTTCTTTATCTAATGCAAGTAGGTCAAGGCGCTCTTTGGTATAATCAAATCCTGCAAACTCTTTTTGGATAATTAATAGTTCGTCATTAATATCTTTTTTTTTGGTTAGCGCTTGAGGGTTTTTTGCTAACCATTCTTGTAGATGTTCTCGTTCATGAAACCCAAGGCTACTAAATGAGACTTCCTGCAATGAATGCAGGCTGTTTGTCGGCCGGTCCACTTTATACATGGAACGCCTCACTGACTTCTTTTTCAGCATCAGGCAGGGTTATTTCGCCAGAGAGAAGTTTGGGGAGTAGGGTGTCGCGGAGTTGAGTTAATGAATTGTTTTCAAAATGTCTTGATTTATTACCTTTAAGAATTGAATTTCCAAATATCCCAAATTTTTGTAATATTTCTTGTTGCGGTATAATCCATGTGTGATTTTCTAATACTGAGGCATCAGCACGTTGGCGACCACTAGTTCCTTGCATGCTTTGTATAGCTATAGTTCTGAATACATCTAATCTTGCGAAGAAATAGCTTAAAGATAATGGTAGATTATTGTTAGATCGTATGACAATAAATTCAGTAGATCCCCAGCCTGTCAAAGCATCAGTTAACAAAAAGTCAACATATGCAGTTTTCCCGTTTTCTAAACAAGGTGTTATACGAGCAAGTAGTGTGTCGCCATTATTGAATTTACTACCACTACTAAATTCTCGTTCAATAATTACTTGAGCTGAATGTCCTACTGTAGGAACATTCTTCATATCGAGATATGGTGCTATACTTCCTTTTTTCAAAACTCTTTTAGGATTGAATGTAAGAATCTGACCCAGTTTTCCTATCGCCCAACCAACAGGGATCTCCCCTAATTCGCTTTCTTGCATTGCTGAAGGAAATAACTCTGCCGTGGCTTTTAATTCCGCATATTTTTCAGGATGATCACTTTTAAAAACAGCTAAAGAATCTCTGTTTTTTCCTGATATTGCGGTCATTGCTGCTAATGTAGCTTCCGCTTCAGAACCACCGGCTTCTAATATCGCGATTTTAGTTTTTACTGGATCAAAATCAACAAACCAACTTTTGAACAAGGCTTGGGCTATTTGTTCTAGGGTTTGGTTTATTTGATGGTTGAGCTCGATTTTATCATCTATTTTTTTGAGAATATTTACAATATTTATTCTACAGGGTTTGTTTGGCCAAATAATTTGAATTTTTTCGATATTATATAGAGGAAGCTTGGGTTGAACTGCACCAACTATACCTTTTTGGATTTCAATCTGTCCAATTTTAGAAATTAGATAATAGTATAAGTAGTGAGCATCATTCTTGTCTAACCCAGATAATTTTGCTGCATTCTCTGTCTGGGATGCCAAATTAAATTGCATATCTATAATGCTAATCAATCCTATAGTCCCAACAATGGATATAATTACATCATTTTCGTTCACTATATAATTTTGTATCTTAGGGAAAATATTATCTGGAACATATTCTAAATTTAAATTTGGGATATAACGTCTTCCCATATCTCTTACCCTAATATATGGATGACTATTTGGTTTTGTTTGCAGTAATGAGCCTTTTGGAAGGCGTTTTCCGCCTTTTATGGAGACCAACTTAATAAGAGAAATTGTTTGCCAATCAGAACTCATAACCCAATCCCCCCAGATTTTTTTTAATCTGCGCTTCCAACTTAGTACTCTCTTCTAACTGTTCTTTAAGTTGCTGAGTTAAGCGTGCCATCTTATCGGCGAAAGGTTCGCTATCTTCTTCCTGCTCGACCGCACCCACATAGCGACCGGGAGTAAGAACAAAATCATTTTTCTGAATATCGTCTAAGGTAGCGGCGAAGCAAAAACCTGCTTCATCTTGATAATCTTTATCTTCCTGCCATGCATGGAAAGTATCTGCTATTTTGGCGATGTCTTCTTTACTAAAGTCGCGTAATACACGGTCTTTCATAAAGCCGATTTGGCGAGCATCAATAAACAGTATTTCGCCTTTGCGATTGACTTTGCCGTTGCTACCGCCACCGCTTTTATCTTTAGTTAGTAACCAGATACAAGCGGGAATTTGAGTATTGGTAAATAGTTGGCCGGGGAGTGCCACCATGCACTCAACCAAGTCGGCTTCAATCAGGTTACGGCGAATATCCCCTTCATTATTGGTATTAGAACTCATAGATCCATTGGCCAATAATAACGCCATCGAACCTTTTGGCGCTAGATGGTGGATCATATGCTGCATCCAAGCAAAGTTAGCATTGCCCTGTGGTGGTGTACCGTATTTCCAGCGCACATCATCTTCTAGCTTGGCATTCCACCACTCCTTCATATTGAAGGGCGGGTTAGCCATCACAAAGTCAGCGCGTAAATCAGCATGCTGATCATCAAGCAGGGTATCGGCGTTTTTCTTACCAAAATTGAAATCGATACCCCTAATAGCCATATTCATGGCAGCCAGTTTCCACGTCGTTGGATTAGACTCTTGACCATAAACAGAGATATTGCGTTTTTGTTCGGCGACGTTGTAATGCTTTTCTCCGGCGTGTTCTTCTATAAAGCGATCACTGGAGACAAAGAACCCACCAGAGCCACAACACCCGTAACATTCACCACTAGTGACAACGGCTGTAGGCCATAATTCC
>CAUQNX010000018.1:0-63761 GCA_963519845.1 uncultured Moellerella sp.
TCGGGGGAAAATATGGATCATCGTTTACTTGAAATCATCGCCTGCCCAGTTTGTTTCGGTAAGCTAAGTTACAATAAAGACAATCTAGAGCTTATCTGTAAAGTCGATCATCTTGCCTATCCTATTCGTGATGGTATTCCGGTATTACTGCAAAATGAAGCGCGCGAGATTGCGCTGGATGAAGGAAAATAGACGTGTTTACCGTTATTATTCCCGCTCGCTTTGCGTCTACACGCCTTCCCGGTAAACCCTTAGCCGATATTTGTGGCAAGCCCATGATTATTCGGGTGATGGAGCAAGCACTGAAATCAGGTGCTTCACGCGTGATTGTAGCAACAGATCATCAAGATGTTTTTGACGCAATAACCCGTGCTGGTGGCGAAGCTTGTATGACCGATATTAATCATCATTCAGGTACTGAGCGTTTAGCTGAAGTGATTGATAAGCTGCAGCTAGCAGATGATGAGATTATTGTTAATGTGCAGGGCGATGAACCTCTGATCCCACCAATAATAATCAAACAAGTTGCGGATAATTTGGTGAATAGCCAAGCTGAAATGGGGACACTTGCTGTGCCTATAACCAGTGCGGAAGAAGCCTTTAACCCCAATGCAGTAAAAGTGGTTGCTGATAAATTGGGTTATGCGCTCTATTTTTCTCGAGCGGCTATCCCTTGGGAAAGAGATCAGTTTGCCATTAATAAAGCGCAGATCGGTTCACACTTTCTTCGTCATATCGGTATTTATGCCTATCGAGCCGGATTTATTCGCCGTTATGTCAAGTGGGAAGCGAGTCCGTTGGAAAATATTGAAATGTTAGAGCAGCTCAGGGTGCTTTGGTATGGTGAGAAAATCCAAGTCGCAGTGGCAGAAGAGACTCCGGGTGCGGGTGTTGATACGCCGGAAGATTTAGAGGCTGTTCGTCAATTACTCCTCAGAAAATAAATACGATTTTAGTGTGATTATTTAGATCAATGTGTGTTTTTTAACTGTTCAAGTATGAAAAAGGTCTAGCATTCTGTTAGACCTTTTTTGCACTTATTGCTTACTCACTTTCCTGCGTATTAATTTTTCGCAAGTGTTTATAGATTGTTGCAGAGCTAATGCCTAATTCTGTAGAGACAATCTTATTTGCGGCCGGAAATTCAAACATACCACAATCATGTAATTCTTTAATTATTTCAAAATTTTTATTTTTACTTGGAATATTTTTGTTTGAGTAGATCGTGTTTTTTATCGGTTCTAAGTGATCTAAAATCAAATTATTGACGTCTTGAGAGAAGCTTTCATGACGAGTATTACTTGTTCCTCCCAGCAGCTCCACCATTGAATTGAGTGGCATATCTAAAGCAAGGTTCATGCATATCATGCCTATTGGCTGCTCATTTAGATTCACAATTAATGTGGAGGATGATCTAAAGGGCCGAATGCTTTTCGAATTAAAATAGACATCCCATGATGAGTCTGATTTTTTAAATCCCGATAACTTCTCTAGCGCAATATTTGTGACTGGTGCTCCAATCGCTCGGCCTGTGATATGTCCATTTGCAATATGAATGACTGAACTATGTAGGTCTTCAAAACTATGCAGCACAATTTCACAATAGGGGCCTAAGAATTCGCCCAAGCAATCGATAAAAGGGATGTAAGACCTTAGTAGTTTGCGGTCATCCTCTGTAAAAATATGATTTATTGTTGTATCCATCATTGTCCTCCTCCGCACTTATTTTAAATGGATTATAGTTACAAAAGTAAAATCATTCCAGATAAAGCGTATAAACCCATCACTAAGTATAGTTTTAGTTTACTAAGTCAAAAAATTGACGCCAGTCACAATCAAAAGATTTACAGTGTGCTTTAATACTCACACATTAATTACATTATCTGGAAATTATAAAAATGATCATTTCAACTGAGAAAGCACCGAAAGCAATTGGCCCTTATTCACAAGCTCGTCAAGTAGGTAATACGATTTATATTTCAGGTTGTTGCCCGTTTAATTGCGTGAATGGCGATGTTGTAGGAATAGATATTCAGTCTCAAACACGACAAGTTATGAATAACTTGAAAGCAATTGTCGAAGCTACAGGCGCTAGTATGGATGATGTGGTTAAAACAACATGTTTCATTAGTGATATGAATAATTTTGCGTTATTTAATCAAACTTATCAGTCATTTTTTAACCAAGGTGTCTTCCCAGCGCGTTCATGCGTTGAAGTATCAAGACTGCCTAAAGATGTACTTATCGAAGTAGAAGCCATAGTTGTTAAAATATAAGGCGGATTTATGAATAAGTGGATTAAACTCAGCTTTCTTATTCTCGGTGGCGGTACAATATTCAAACTTTCTAGTATAAAAGATGTTTTCTATGTACCAATGCAGCAAGACTGGGGCTTAACTAATACTCAAATTGGCCTAGGATTTACAGTCTATGCCATTATTCAAACTGTTGGTCTATTTTCCTCTTTATATATTGCGGATAGATTTTCGAAAAAAATATTATTACCTATTGGCCTGATTGGTGTTGGCTTATGTGGTGCTTATTTATCAACACTACCTTCATTTACAGGGTATTTAATTACATTTGGTGTAATGGCTCTCTTCGCTGATGTGATTTATTGGCCTGTTTTATTAAAAGCAGTAAGATTGTTGGGTAATAAAGAAGAGCAAGGCCGACTATTTGGGTTTTTAGAAGCAGGAAGAGGAATTGTGGACGTTATTATTGCGTCTGGTGCTTTATATGTCTTTATTTTATTTGGTGAAGGTAAAGATGGAATGCAGGCGGGTTTGATTTTTTATACCCTGATGACTCTCTTTATTGGCATAATTACCTATTTTATTGTAGATGATGATAAAATTTCTGAAAAATCGACATCTGATGCAAATAAACAAGTTATTGAAGGCATTAAAAGCGTTATTAAATGCCCTAACTTGTGGTTAGCCTCAATGACTATATTCTTTATTTATTCTGCCTATTGTGGATTAACTTATTTCATTCCATTCCTAAAAGATATATATGCACTCCCTATTGCGTTAGTCGGTGCCTACGGAATTATCAATCAGTATGCATTGAAAATGGTAGGTGGTCCTATTGGTGGTTATCTTTCGGATAAAGTATTTAAATCACCCACTAAATTTCTTCAATTTACCTGTCTGCTAGCTGCGCTTGCAATGGGTATCTTTATGTTATTACCTCACGAATCAATGAATGTCTATTTAGGTATGACGGCGACCTTAGGTTTTGGTGCCATTATTTTCTCTCAGAGGGCAGTATTTTTTGCACCAATGGAAGAGATAGGAACTAAGAGGGAGTATGCAGGCTCAGCTATGGCATTCGCATGTATTCTTGGTTATATGCCTGGTATGTTCGCTTATGCTTTATACGGTATGTTTTTAGACAATTACCCAGGAATACAAGGTTATAATTTTGTTTTCGGCATGATGATTATATTTAGTTTACTCGGCTATATGACAGCAACAATACTTTCAAAACGTGTGAAAAAAAGAGCGATTCAAGAAAGTATTTAACATTAGAATATGAAGGGATATATGATGACAACGATAGATGCTAAAAAAATCATAGAAAGAGCTGATAATTTACCATTGTATTTACATGCTTATGCTTTTCATTTGAACATGCGGCTAGAACGTATTTTACCTAATGACTTGCTAGAGATGGCGTTTAAACAAAAATTAGCGGGTGTTAAAATTCATGTTGAAGATGGAGAATCTCAATCTCTTTTAACGATGAATGATAGTGAACTCGGATTATTTGCAGATAAAGCAAAAGAGTGTGGACTCGATATAAAAATAGAAACAAGTTCCTCAGAGGCTTCTGTTATTGATAAAGCGGTCGATATTGCGATAAAAACCAAAGCAAGTTCTGTTCGCTTTTATGCTAGATATGAAGGCCACTTAAAGGATGTTCTTTTAAAAGTGAGTCAGGATATCGAATATATTAAAAAAAATTATTCCCACTTAGATTTAGATTTTGTTATAGAGCAGCATGAAGATTTAAAAAGTGATGAGTTAAAATCTTTAGTTGAAAATGCAGATTTCCCAAATTTTTCATTATTATTTGATTTCGGTAATATGTTTAATGCTAACGAATTACCACTCGATGCATTTGAAAAAATGAAAAAATATATTACTCAAGTGCATATAAAAGACGCAATTAGGGTAAAAGAAGGGAGTGGATACGGCCATCAAGCGACTCTTTCAGGTGAGGGTGAAGTTCCTTTTAAAGAGCTTCTGAAACGACTTATTTGCTTAGGTGACAATGAACCTCAAGTTAAGTCATTCGGCTTAGAAGAGGAAGTTGATTATTATGCACCAGCATTTAGATTTAGTGATGAGGGAGATAACCCTTGGATCCCTTATCGAGGTGCCAGTGAAACGCCGATGCCTGAATCTAATTTAGATGCCAGACTTGAAAAAGAAGTTACTGATGCGATGAATCAACTCAATTTTGTTAAAGCAACCGTTGCTGAATTAAAACTTGAGGCGCAACAAGAGTTAGCAGATAGCCAGAATCTATGATGTTTAACGAAAATCGGTCTAAGTCTAAATAGAAGCCTGTTGATGGATTATTGAAGGTGTGGAATTTCCACACCTTTTTTTGATCCTGCAAAAAGAGAGCTGTTATTCAGCGACGAGCGATTCAGGCATAGGAAGCTCGCTAGCCAGTGGTACGGTATTATCAGTTTTAAACCGCTGCCAGAGATTACCCAGCGTTTCATACCAAGCACGTTCAGCATGACCAAAATAGTAAGATGAAGGAATAAATCGCTCCCATGCATTAAGTGGTGTGGTGATCACCAGTTGATTCGCCGGTGCTGGGATCGGCTTCATATTTCGCGCCAGAAAAAAGCGTTCTGCTCGGCCTAAATGACTGGCTGAGGTCACTAATATAAAAGGCTGTTTGCCCAATATTTTTTCAACTTCATACGCCTCTTCTTGCGTATCTTTAGGCTCGATTAACGCAATAGTATCTTCTGCAGGCACACCGAGAGACTGTGCAACTTGAGCTGCCACTTCGGCACTGCTAATACTGTTTTCACCGCGTCCACCGGTAAATATCAATTTACTACCGGGATATTTGAGGTATAGGCGAACACCTTCAACAACACGAGGAAGGCTGTTATTCAGTAGATTCGAGCTAGGTGCCCAATCTGGATTATAGGTAAATCCACCACCAAGGACCACAATATAGTTGATCTCAGCCGATGACTGAGCCATTAATTCATAGCGTTTTTCATAGCCAGATTCGATGGGTGACAATAGCTTATCAGCTACGGGCTGTAGTCCCAGTAACATAATGACAATTAAGCTGAAAGAGACGCAAGACTTGCCCGTTTTCTGCCAACGGGTAAACCAAAGCAATATAAGGCCAATAAAGCCGATAATCAGCAATGCAGGAAGTGGCATAAGTAACGAGCCAAAATATTTTTTTAGAATAAACAACATAAGAAGCCTTAAATTACGGGAGTGCTTGTCGGAATTATAGCCAGTTAGTATGACATAGCACAGAATTCGAAGGTACTGTCAAAATAACCATGATTTTCTGTTATAATTCGGCGTCTCGCTATAGCCGTTAACTCGAGCTTAAAATCGAACCCCCATTGGTGTCATTATTTTCATTTATGGCTTAGGGTTTCAAGCCGATTTCTCTGCTATTGATTGAACATATGGATACGAATAGATTCGCAGAATTCTGCATTAATAGAATGATCATTAGGTAAAGCATGGCTGATCGCAATTTTGATGATATCGCTGAAAAATTTTCCAACAACATTTATGGGACCACCAAGGGACAAATCCGTGAGGCGGTTGTTTGGCAAGACTTAACCGATTTGTTGGCTAATCCTTCGAGTGGGCAGAGACTGCGTATTTTAGATGCTGGCGGTGGCGAAGGTTATTTTTCGCGTAAGCTTGCGGAATTGGGCCATGAGGTGATACTTTGCGACTTATCCGAAGCCATGTTGGCGCGCGCTAAAATAGCGGCAGAAGAGCAGGGCATTAGCCATCGAATGCGTTTTATTCACTGTGCGGTACAAGATATTCAGCAGCACCTCGATCAACCTGTTGATGTAGTTTTATTTCATGCGGTTCTTGAATGGATCAGCGATCAAAAATATGCAATTGAAGTTCTGACAGATATAATCACCCCAGGCGGCGCATTATCGGTTATGTTCTATAACGCCAATGGGTTAGTGATGAGAAATGCCATCTTGGGTAATTTTCATTTAGCGACACCTAATATGCAGCGTCGCCGCAAGCGTTCGTTATCGCCAGAATATCCGTTAGTGCCGGAAGATGTCTATCAATGGCTTGATGAGTCTGGGTTGCAAATTGTGGGAAAAAGCGGTGTACGCATATTTCATGATTATTTACAGAGCCGCCAGCTGCAAAATAAAGACTTTCCTGCATTACTTGCACTTGAACAGCGTTATTGCCGGCAGGAACCCTATATCAGCCTCGGGCGATATATTCATGTTATGGCACGAAAAATAAATAGAAAGGACGCAATATGAGTGAGTTATCCCAGACCGTCCCCGAGCTTGTGTCCTGGGCACGCAAAAATGATTTCTCTATTTCGCTTCCACCGGAACGATTAGCATTTTTATTAGCTGTTGCAGTGCTTAACAGTGAACGAATTAATGGCGAAATGACAGAAGGCGAGTTAATAGATGCATTTCGCGCCGTGTGTAAAGGTTTCGAGCAGACGACTGAATCCTTAAATGTGCGAGCCAACAATGCCATTAATGATATGGTACGGCAGAAATTATTTAATCGATTCTCTAGCGATATTATCGAAGGTAATGCTATTTATCGCCTAACTCCTTTGGGTATTGGCATCAGCGATTACTATATTCGTCAGCGTGAGTTCTCTACGTTGCGATTATCTATGCAGCTTTCGATTGTGGCGAATGAATTAAATCGCGCAGCGGAATCGGCAGAAGAGGGTGGCGATGAATATCATTGGCACCGTCATGTTTTTGCTCCACTAAAATATTCAGTTGCTGAAATATTCGATAGTATTGATATGACTCAGCGCATAATGGATGAGCAGCAAAACGGTATCAAAGAAGATATCGCCTTATTGCTTAATCAAGACTGGCAAGCGGCGATAGCCAATTGTGAGCAACTTCTTTCTGAAACCTCAGGCACTTTGCGTGAGTTGCAGGATACGCTAGAGGCAGCGGGCGATAAATTACAAGCCAATTTGCTACGTATTCAAGAAGAGAATATGAATGCCCAGCAATTTTTCGAACCAATAGATAAACTGGTTTTCGATCTGCAAAATAAATTAGATCGTATCGTTAGCTGGGGTCAGCAATCTATTGATTTATGGATTGGCTATGATCGCCATGTCCATAAATTTATCCGTACTGCGATTGATATGGATAAAAACCGGATTTTCTCACAACGTCTGAGACAATCGGTACAACAGTATTTTGATAGTCCATGGGCTTTGACTTATGCCAATGCCGATCGTCTATTTGACATGCGAGATGATGAGCTTACCTTGCGTGATGAAGAAGTGACGGGGGAACTCCCTCTCGAGTTAGAGTTTGAAGAGTTTAGTGAAGTGAATGATCGACTGGCTGAATTAATGGCCATCGAGTTAGCGATTTATAAACAAACTCAACAACCTCTTGATATTGGAAAGGTGTTATGTGAATACCTAAAACAATATCCGCAAAAACGTCACTTTGATGTTGCTCGTATTGTTATCGATCAGGCAGTAAAACTAGGTGTAGCAGAGGCTGATCTGACCGGAATTCCGGCAGAATGGTTAGCGATTAATGATCACGGAGCCAAGGTACAGGCACATGTCATCGACAAATATTGAACAATTCATGTCAGTTAAACTGGCACAAGCATTATCTAGTTCACTTTTTCCTGAATTAGACAGTCAGCTCAGATCGGGTCGCCATATCAGCATTGATGATCTTGATAATCATGCTTTTTTGATGGATTTCCAAGAGGAGTTAGAGCATTTTTATATCCGCTATAATGTGGAGTTGATCCGCGCGCCTGAAGGTTTCTTCTATTTGCGCCCGCGCTCAACTACCCTAATTGCGCGCTCAGTGCTATCTGAGCTCGATATGATGGTCGGTAAAATCCTCTGCTATCTCTATTTGAGTCCCGAGCGGTTGGCCAATCAGGGCATTTTTACCTCGCAAGAACTGTTTGAGGAACTGCTGTCATTAGCCGACGAAAATAAATTACTTAAATTTGTTAATCAACGCTCGACAGGCTCTGATCTCGATAAACAAAAATTACAGGAAAAATTGCGCACCTCACTAAACCGCTTACGTCGTTTGGGAATGGTCTATTTTCTGCAAAATGATTCAAACAAATTTACCATTATGGAATCGGTATTCCGGTTTGGTGCAGATGTCCGCGCAGGTGATAATCCGCAAGAAGCTCAATTACGCATGATCCGTGATGGTGAAGCTGTCTCTTTAGAGCCGGGATTATCGCTAGAAGAGAGTGACGATGAAGATGAACACCCTGAGTCAGCTGAAAGTGAGGATGAACAGTTATGATTGAACGCGGAAAATTTCGCTCACTGACGCTAGTTAACTGGAATGGATTTTTTGCCAGAACCTTTGATTTAGATGAGATGGTAACCACCTTATCTGGCGGTAATGGTGCGGGTAAATCAACCACTATGGCGGCATTTATCACCGCGATGATCCCCGATCTGACCTTACTTCATTTTCGTAATACCACAGAAGCGGGCGCGACCTCGGGTTCCCGTGATAAAGGTTTGCACGGTAAGTTGCGTCCCGGTGTCTGCTACGCCGTATTGGATGTGGTGAACTCCAAACACCAGCGCGTTATGGTCGGTGTTCGCTTACAGCAAGTGGCGGGTCGTGATAAAAAAGTCGATATCAAACCTTTTATGATCCAAGGATTGCCCAGTGCTATCGTTCCTACTGAGATCTTAACTGAAGTGATCGATGGTGGCCGCCAAGCTCGAGTTATTCCATTAAATGATCTTAAAGATCGATTTGATGATACGGAAGGCGTTCAATTCAAACAATTCCACTCTATCGCTGATTATCACTCGGTGTTATTTGATTTGGGTGTTGTTCCTCGCCGCCTGAGATCGGCCAGCGATCGCAGTAAGTTTTATCGCTTAATTGAAGCTTCCCTGTATGGCGGGATCTCAAGTGCAATCACTCGCTCATTAAGAGACTATTTACTGCCAGAAAACAGCGGCGTGCGTAAAGCTTTCCAAGATATGGAGTCGGCGCTACGTGAAAACCGTATGACGCTGGAAGCGATTCGTGTCACGCAATCCGATCGCGATCTGTTTAAACAGTTAATTAGCCAGTCGACGGATTATGTTTCTGCTGACTATATGCGCCATGCCAATGAGCGTCGAGTTCATCTTGATGGTACATTAGCGGCACGTAGCGAATTACTCACTCAGCGTAAGCAATTAAATCATGAGCAAGTGCGTCATGTAGAGATGGCTCGCGAACTCAATGAGCAAAGTGCGGTATCTGCGGATTTAGAAACGGATTATCAGGGCGCGAATGATCATTTAAGTCTAGTTCAAGCGGCCATGCGTCATCAAGAGAAAATTGACCGCTATCAGGCTGATGTCGAAGAGCTGACTTATCGCCTTGAAGAACAAACGGAAGTGGTCGAAGAAGCTAATGATCTTCACGCTGAATACGAAGCGAGATCAGAAGCGGCTGAGCTCGAAGTTGATGAGCTGAAAAACCAGCTGGCTGATTATCAGCAGGCGCTGGATGTTCAACAAACGCGGGCAATCCAATATCAGCAGGCTCTGCATGCTTTAGAGCGTGCACGGGAGCTTTGCCAGTTACCTGATCTATCTATCGAGAATATTGCTGAGTGGCTAGAGACATTTGAAGCCAAAGAGCAACAAGCCACTTCCGCACTACTGGCATTTGAGCAGAAAATCAGTGTTGCTGATGCGGGTCATAGCCAGTTTGAGCAGGCCTATCAGCTGGTTAAACAGATTATTGGCGAAACCAGCCGCCATGAAGCCTATCAACAAGCGCGTGAGTTATTGCGTGATTGGTCATCACAACAGCATTTATCTGAGCGAGTTCATCCGTTGCGCATGCAACTTTCTGAACTCGAACAGCGTCGTAATAGCCAACAAAATGCTGAACGTTCACTGAATGAGTTCTGTAAGCGTTATAACCAACGTTATGAGCCCGATGAGCTCGATGCAGTTATGGCTGAATTAGAAGCGCAGCAAGAAGAGTTAACGCTGGTTGTTAATGACAGTGGCGAACAGCGTATGCAGATGCGCCAAGAGGTGGAGCAAATCCGCCAACGTATTCAGCAATTGACGGCTAAAGCTCCTACTTGGCTTGCGGCACAAGATGCATTAACTCAACTCAGTGAGCAGACGGCGGAAGAGTTCGTCAATGGTCAGGAAGTGACTGAGTTTATGCAGCAGTTACTTGAGCGCGAGCGTGAATTTACTGTTGAGCGCGATGAGATCTCTGCGCAAAAACGGCTGATTGAGCAGCAAATTGAGCGCTTAAGTCAACCAAGTGGTGCTGATGATAGCCGAATGCTGGCGTTGGCTGAGCGTTTTGGCGGCGTATTGTTATCTGAGATTTATGATGATATCACCATTGATGATGCTCCTTATTTCTCGGCACTCTATGGTCCTGCGCGTCACGGTATTGTCGTACAAGATCTCGCTCTAGTTCGGACTCAATTAGAAACGCTACAAGATTGTCCTGAGGATGTCTATTTCATTGAAGGGGATCCACAATCTTTCGATGATAGCGTCTTTAATGCACAAGAATTTGAAAATGCAGTATTAGTGCAATCTTCTGAGCGTCAATGGCGTTTTTCTCGTTATCCTGAAGTGCCGCTATTTGGCCGCGCAGCGCGTGAGAATCAACTAGAGACATTAAGTTTAGAGCGCGATAGTTTAGCTGAGCGATATGCAACCCTCTCTTTTGATGTACAGAAAATTCAGCGTTCACATCAATCCTTCAGTCGTTTTATTGGCAAGCACATTTCAGTTGCTTTTGATGATGATCCTGAAGCAGAGATGCGCGACCTAAATCAAAAGCGTAATGAGTTAGAGCGTGCTCTGGCTCAATTTGAAGAGCAGACCCAGCAGCAACGTCAGCAATTTGCACAAGGTAAAGAGCGGATTACAACACTCAATAAGTTAATTCCACTAATGGGATTACTATTGGATGAGACGCTGATTGACCGAGTTGAAGAAGTCAAAGAAGAGTTGGCGGAAGCGGAAGAAGCGGCTTATTTCTTACAAAAACATGGGCAAACCTTGGCCAAGCTTGAGCCAATTGTTTCTGTTTTACAGAGTGATCCTGAGCAACATGAGCAGTTGCGTAAAGATTATGAGTCAGCAAAACATAGTCAACAGCTAGCTAAACAGCAGGCATTCTCACTGGTGGAAGTTGTGCAGCGTCGTTCACATTTTAGTTACAGTGACTCGACGGGAATGGTCAATGAAAACGCCGATTTAAATGAAAAGTTACGTCAGCGTCTTGAGCATGCAGAAGCCGATAGAACCCGTTCGCGAGAGCAATTACGCCAACATCAAACGCAATCATCTCAATTTAGTCAGGTTTTAGCCTCGCTACGCAGCTCCTATGAAACTAAGCAGGATATGCTGAAAGAGCTACAAGCTGAAATTCAGGAGATGGGCGTTAAAGCCGATCCCGATGCTGAAGTGCGAGCTCGCACTCGACGTGATGAGTTACATCAATCTGTGATGACTAACCGAAGCCGTATCAATCAGTTAGAGAAGCAGATGACCTTGTGCGAAGCCGAAATGGATAACTTACAGAAACGCATCCGTAAGTTAGAACGCGATTATCATCAGTTACGTGAGCAGGTTGTTACGGCTAAAGCGGGTTGGTGTGCGGTTATGCGTTTAGTGAAAGATAATGGTGTTGAGCGTCGCTTACATCGTCGAGAGCTAGCTTATCAAGATGGCGACAGCTTGCGCTCTATGTCAGATAAGGCATTGGGTGCACTTCGTCATGCGGTGGCAGATAACGAGCATTTACGTGATGTACTGCGTTTATCCGAAGATCCTAAACGTCCTGAACGTAAAATTCAGTTCTTTATTGCCGTTTATCAGCATCTGCGCGAGCGTATTCGCCAAGATATTATCCGTACTGATGATCCTATCGATGCGATTGAGCAGATGGAGATCGAACTAGGACGTCTGACCGAAGAGTTGACGGCGCGTGAACAGAAGTTGGCCATTAGCGCTAAAAGTGTCGCCAATATTATTCGTAAAACCATTCAGCGTGAACAGAACCGAATTCGTATGTTGAATCAGGGATTACAATCGGTCTCCTTTGGGCAAGTGAAGGGCGTCAGGCTGAATGTGAATATTCGTGAAAGTCATGCGCTCTTGTTGGATGTGTTGTCGGAAGAGCATGAACAGCATCAAGACCTATTCGCTAGCCAAAGACTCACTTTTTCCGAAGCGATCGCCAAACTTTATCAACGATTAAATCCTCAGGTTGATATGGGACAGCGTTTACCACAAACCATTGGTGAAGAGCTATTAGATTATCGTAACTACCTTGAAATGGATGTTGAAGTTAATCGTGGCTCCGATGGTTGGTTAAAAGCCGAAAGTGGCGCTTTGTCCACGGGAGAAGCGATAGGTACGGGTATGTCTATTCTGGTTATGGTGGTACAGAGCTGGGAAGAAGAGTCACGTCGCCTACGTGCGAAAGATATTATTCCTTGTCGCTTACTGTTCCTCGATGAAGCAGCTCGCTTGGATGCTAAATCTATTGCCACACTATTTGAGTTATGTGAGCGTCTGCAAATGCAGCTGATTATTGCCGCACCGGAAAATATCAGCCCTGAGAAGGGAACGACCTATAAATTAGTGCGTAAAGTATTTGGTAATAATGAACAGGTGCATGTCGTTGGTCTTAAGGGATTTGGACAAGAGACTGTCGCTAGTGAAAAATTGATAACGGCTGAAATAGATAATTAATTATTTATTTTAGTTAAGGCTAATTAAAGCCGATATGCCATATAGTTTACTGTATTGGTATATCGGCTTTTTTTATGGTGCTAAAAATAGAATTTAATCTATAAATGAGACATCTCTCAATAAATACGTATTTATGGTTAATTTTTTGTGTATTAGATCTCTTTTTTATGTAATTCAAATCTATATGATTCTTACTTTTGTGACAGAGATTGAATACAAGGAAATATAATGAAAAGAATTACCTTTACCCTAAGTGCTATTGTTTTGGCGTTAACTTTTACTGCATCTTCACAAGCAAAAGTATATATGCCAGAAAAAGTGAGTACCGGTGTTACTGTTATTGAACTGGCTCAACAACAAGCGGTTAATTGGGTGTCGATCGCACAAATCGAAAAGAGCTTAGAAAAACAAGCGCCAATGACAGTAGGTTTCGATATCGATGATACTGTTTTGTTCTCTAGCCCAGGTTTCTACCGCGGTAAATTGATCTATTCTCCGAATGATTACAGCTACTTAAAAAATCCTGAATTTTGGGAAAAAATGAACAATGAGTGGGACCAATTCAGCATGCCTAAGCAAGTGGGTATTGAATTAGTTCAAATGCATCTTAAACGTGGTGACAAAGTCTACTTTATTACTGGTCGTACTCAAACCAAAACAGAGACTGTGACTAAATACATTCAAGAAGGTCTGAATATTCCTGCCGATAAAATGAATCCAGTTATTTTTGCGGGCGATACTGACACTAAAAATAATAAAGTAAGTTGGATGCGTGATCATGATCTGAAGATTTATTACGGTGATGCTGATGCAGATATCGCTGCCGCTCGCGAACTGAATATTCGTGGTATTCGTATTTTACGCGCTGCAAACTCCTCTTACCAGCCATTGCCGAAAGCCGGACAATTTGGTGAAGAAGTCGTAATTAATTCAGAGTATTAATTATCATTAGTATCTAGAATGGTTATTTAAAGTAAATAAATTAGATTAAGGCGCATAAGCGCCTTTTATTTTTTTATTTCAAATTTTTCACCATTGAAATGCGAGGAAAAATTAAATCACGTTCATCTAGTCGATATTTTTTGTTATTCTTTGATGTAAGCGTTAAATTAGTTAATTCTGATAACAATTGAATTTCTAATTTATATCATTTCAGCGTGAAAATAATAAGAATGGCGTTATTCGATTAAGGTATTAAGGTGGATGTATGATGAAGAAAAGAATGACGACGTTGCGGATTTCTATTATCTGTAGTTTGCTAATGCTACAGTATCCTGCTTTTTCACAAACTGATAGCCAAGTCGATGCGGCAGCTGAAAAGCAACTGACAACAGCTGAGCCGATTAAGACCACAAAAGCACTTGTTACCCAACAGGATAGCTTGCGTCAGATCCTTGCTGCATTTCCGCAAGGCGTAAAACCTATTTTTGCCAACCAATTGTCAAAAATATATGCCGATAATCAAATGCAATTGATGTGGCAAGATGAGACCGCAATTCAACAATTCCAGCAACAGCTGGCTGAATTAGCATTAGCGGGTTTTCAACCACAGTTCGGTGAATGGTTAGTTGCACTTGAAAATAGCCAATTAAATGAGTTAGGCCGTGATGCGGTACTTTCTGATGCTATGTTGGGCTATTTGCAATATCTCTCAGGAGTTGAACAAAATGGCCAGAGTTGGTTGTATCGTCAACAAGCCTATAAGCTCGCCGCTCCAACTCAAGCACAAATTGCCCCTTGGCTTAAAGCTGTCAAAGAGGGGCATAGCAGCGATTGGGTGAAAACACTAGCGCCATCACATCCACTTTATCTGCCTATGCGCCAAGCGATGTTAACTGAGCTCTCAGATACAAGAGAGTGGCCAACATTGACCAGCACAACCACCATTAAACCCAATCAATCCAGTGACGATGTTATTGCTCTGCGTGAAATCCTCGATCGCTATGGTTTGCTGCCACCAGCCTCTGCTGAGCCTGCGGCTATAGACCAGCAGCTGGGTGCAATAGGTCAAGCTAGTGAAGTCACAGATACGGCAATTGCAGCCACTGAGGCCGCAATGACGACCACTGAGCCCCTTGCGGTTGAAGCCGGTGAGCAGTTAGCTAAAATTTATGATGCAGAATTAGTTGAAGCGGTTAAAAAATTCCAATTAATGTTTGGTCTTGATGCTGATGGAGCAATTGGTCGTGGTACTAAGCAGTGGCTGAATACTTCGCCTCGGCAAAAAGCGGGAATTATGGCGTTGAATATACAGCGATTACGTATTATTCCTGCGAGCAATGGAACTGGAATTTTAGTCAATATACCTAATTACTCACTTGATTTTTATTTGAATAATGAATTGATATTAGATTCAAAAGTGATTGTTGGTCGTCCCGATCGTAAAACCCCCATCATGAGCAGTGCATTAAATAACGTCGTCATTAATCCGCCTTGGAGCGTACCCACCAGCATGACGCGTAAAGATATTGCACCAAAAGGGAAACAGGACCCCAGTTATTTTAGCCGTCGTGGTTATACTATCTATTCCGGTTGGGATCAGGACTCTTATGAAATAGACCCTTACTCCATCGATTGGGAAAATATTTCGCCAGCCAATTTCCCTTATCGTGTGCGCCAAGCGCCGGGCCCATCAAATTCATTAGGCCGCTATAAGTTTAATATGCCGAGTTCTGATGCGATTTACCTGCATGACACACCAAACCACAGTTTATTTAATAAAAATGCTAGAGCCATCAGCTCCGGCTGTGTCAGGGTAAATAAGGCGGATAAACTAGCGACTATTCTGCTGGGTGATGCGGGCTGGAAACAGGATCGTATTGATGGTGCAGTTAAACAGGGGGATACGCGATTTGTTAATATTCCTGATCGTATTCCTGTCTATCTCTATTATCAAACCGCTTGGGTTGAAGATGATCAGCCGCAGTATCGTGCCGATATCTATCAATATGACAAAGTGATAGAAACGGCGGTTAAATACACGCCTTCAATTCAAAAGGCGCTAAAATAAAAACGGCTGGGCGAATAGCAACAGACTAATTACCGAAAGGGGGGCAAAATGCTCCCCTTTTGATTTCTGGTATCCCAACTGATGGGCTAGCTGAAGTAGTTAATAAATTGCGAAAAAAGTAGACTTAGCATGAAAATTTTGCCAAAAACTAGGTATTACTCTGATTTGTGTGTAAAGAAAACGAATAGAGGTTGCGTTGCCCCCTGATGTATTTATATTAAATAGTCAAAGGCGTTGTATCAAAAATAAGCTACTCAATAAGTATGAAAATTGATTTTCATAAATTTACGCGCTTTTTTACATAGTTATACAATCATAATTATGGGCTTTTGTTACACTGATTGTATTCTGCCATTTTTCTTTAGACCTGATGAAAAACTGAGTAACCCGCCATGAATGAGATTGATCAACGCCGACGCACTTTGCTCGGTTTCAGCGCCGCTGCGCTAGGGCTTAGCCTACTTCCAAGTCATGCTTTTGCTGCACTAACTACACCCCGCCCAAGAATTCTGCGTTTCGAAAATCTTAATACTGGAGAATTTCTAAAGACAGAGTTTTTTGATGGTCGTCGTTATAATAAATCAGAACTCACTCGTTTAAATCATATGTTCCGCGATCATCGTAATGACCAAGTCAAAGCCATTGATCCTAAGTTATTCGATCAAATCTATATTCTGCAAATGATGATGAATCTGAATAAACCCATTCAATTGGTCTCGGGTTATCGCTCAGTTGCTACTAATAATGCCTTACGCCGTAAAAGTTCAGGTGTGGCCAAGAAAAGTTATCACACCCGCGGACAAGCGATGGATTTCCGTGTTCAAGGTGTTCAGGTAAGCCAAATTCGTAAAGCGGCACTGAAAATGAGTGCGGGTGGACTCGGCTATTACCCGAAAAGTAATTTTATTCATATTGATACAGGCCCAGTCAGAACATGGTAATCTGTAGCTAGTCAATATCGAATGCGGAGTAAGCTTGATTATGAAATTTGAGATTATCCCAGTAACGGGTTATATGCAGAACTGCACAATTATTTGGGATGAGAATACATTAGACGCGGTTATCGTCGATCCCGGTGGTGAAGCCGATAAACTGATTGCTGAGATTGTCAAACGGGGACTTAATTTAACCAAAGTACTACTCACTCATGGTCATTTTGATCATGTTGGTGGCGCAGCGGCGGTTTCACAACATTTTTCAGTCCCTATTTATGGCCCACAAAAAGAAGATGCTTTTCTTATTGAAGGACTTTCTACTCAAGCGCAAATGTTTGGTGTTGAAGAGAGCCCCTCCTTTACGCCTGATCGCTGGTTAGAAGAGGGCGATGAAGTCACTTGTGGCGCGATAAAATTTGCCGTTTTACATTGCCCCGGACATACGCCAGGACATATTATTTTCGTCAATCATGATGATAAATTAATATCGATGGGTGATGTGTTATTTAAAGGCGGTGTCGGCCGTAGTGATTTCCCTCGGGGTGATCATCAGGCACTGATTGCCTCAATTATGCAAAAAGTATTGCCGCTTGGGGATGATTATCAATTTATTCCGGGACATGGACCTATGTCAGTGCTGGGATTTGAGTGCCAAACCAATCCTTTCCTACAAGATGAAGCGCCTATTTGGTAACTAAATACTTGATATTCAAATTAAAAAGCTACTTTTATCAGTGGCTTTTTTGCTTTTTATCCTTGAGTAAAATAGTCAGACGCTAAAATAGCAAAAACCAGCTTATCAATAATGCATAGCGCATTTCAATAAACTGGTTTTATCACAGTTTTCTATTAGTCAATTATAAATTATTGACTATAGAACTTTAACGATCGCGTCGCACAGTGGCACCATATTTTCTAGCGTCAAACCCGCCACGTTAATACGGCCAGAACTGACAGCATAGATACAGAACTCAGCACGTAAGCGCTCGACTTGTTCTTTTGTCAGGCCACTGAAAGAGAACATACCATTTTGATTGATAATAAAATCAAAATTCTGTTTAGCACCTTTTTCTGCCAGCGTATTAACAAATAGCTGGCGCATGCGCTTGATACGTTCACGCATAGTGGTCAGCTCTTGAATCCACTCTGCTTTCAGCGTTTCGTCTGATAGTATTGTGGTGACCACAGAAGCACCGTGTGACGGTGGGTTCGAGTAGTTAGCACGGATCACTGCTTTCGCTTGGCTGAAGGCACGCTCAGCGTTATCGCTATCTTTAGCGGTAATAGTACAAGCACCGACACGCTCATTGTACAGGCCGAAATTTTTAGAGTAAGAACTTGCGACGATCAGCTCTGGGTTCTTAGTGGTAAAGATACGCAGACCTTCAGCATCTTCCTGCAATCCTTTAGCAAAACCTTGGTAAGCAAAATCGAATACTGGCAGTAAACCTTTCTCTGCACAGAAATCAGCGAGTTTTGACCACTGTTCAGCGGTTGGATCTATACCTGTTGGGTTATGACAGCAGCCGTGGAAGACCACTACATCACCAGCTTGCGCCGCTGATAGGCTGTTAATAATGCCATCAAAATCTAAACTATTATTGGCTGCATCATAATAGTTATAGGTGGCAACCGCTAAACCCGCTGCTTCGAAGATATTTTTGTGATTAGGCCAAGTTGGATTACTGATCCAAACTGTTTTTGCATTGGTCTGTTTGGCGATAAAATCTGCTGCAATACGCAGGGCACCAGTTCCGCCCGGCGCCTGTGCAGTACGAGCACGCTTGCTGGTGACGATTTCGTGATCTTGACCAAACAGTAATTCCTGGGTTACACGACCAAATTCTGGCAGACCACTAATTGCCAGGTAATTTTTGGTAGTTTCGTTGTCGAGCAGATATTTCTCTGCTTTTTTAACGGTATCTAAAACGGGAGTTTTACCGGATTCATCCTTGTAAACGCCAATACCCAAGTTAATTTTATTTTCACGTGGATCGGCGCGGAAACTGTCTGCTAGTCCTAAAATCGGATCAGCGGGTGCTGCAGTAATTTTCTCAAACATGTTATCGATTCCAAAGCTCAGTTGTGAAGCCCAATAATGTTGAGCTCTCAGGGTAACGCGATGCAAACTATTTGCCAATAGCTTTACTCAAAATTGGTAAAATCTTGTGATGTAGGTAGTAAATAGATGAACAATATGTGAGCTAGTCGGCGCAACAGTGTAATTATCTATTTTTTCCAGTGATGAAAGAATTTAAGGGAATGATTTTTGAAATAATACAGAGGATGTGAAAGTGATGGGATTATTTATCTAGATAAAACAAAAGCAGCACCTAAGTGCTGCTTTTTAAGCTATCTAACCTAACTCAATTATCGTTAAACGATAATTAGAATTGGTAGATTAAACCTAAACCAACTACGTTATCAGTGTTGATACCGTAAGCTTTAGTGAAGTCGTTGTTGTCCAGTAAGTTGATTTTGTAATCAACAACTGCTGACATGTTCTTATTGAAGTAGTAGTAAGAACCAACTGAGATATATTTAACTAAATCTTTATTGCCTTGTTGGCCAACTAAGTTTTTACCTTTAGATTGGTTATAACCTAAAGATGGTTTCAGACCGTAGTCAGAGAACATATACTGAGCAACTAACTCGATGTTTTCAGTTTTGTTAGCAACAGCGTCAACAGAACCATAACGAGTCATGTTCAGAGTTTGACCATACATAGCAGCTAAGTACAGGTCGTTAGCGTCGAATTTACCACCAACGTTCCAAGCTTCAGCTTTCTCGCCAGTAGTTGCAGATGCTTTTTGGTTTGGAGTACGAGTAGAGTTAGAGTAACCACCACCCAGAGTTACGCCCCAACCTAAATCATAGGCAGTTGCGAAACCATAACCATCGCCATTATCTTTAGTGATATTGTTAGCGCTTGATTTATTGTTGTCACCGTTTTTGCCTTGGTATTGCAGGGCAAAGCTCAGGCCATCAACATAACCGAACATATCAGTGTTACGGTAAGTTAACAGGTTACGGTTACGGCTAGTCATGAAGTTATCAGACTGAGCCATAGTATCACCACCCCACAGTGGCATTACGTCAGTCCATGCGTTCGTGTCGTAAATTACGCCGTAGTTACGGCCGTAGTTGATTGAACCGAAGTCAGCAAATTTCAGACCAGCGTAAGCTAAACGATTTTTATTTTCGTTAGCGCCTTCAGATTTGTTAGTTTTAGTTTCCCACTCGAAACGACCAAAACCAGTTAAATCGTCAGTGATTTGAGTGTCGCCTTTGATACCAACGCGTACACGTGAATCATCGCCGTCTTCGCTCTTAGCACCGTTGTCTTTTTTCGCATCAGCGAAATAGTGACGAACGTCAACTTTACCGTAGATGTCTAATTTGTTGCCATCTTTGTTATAGATTTCAGCCGCGTTTGCTGCGCCTGCAGCTAACAGAGCTGGGATAACTATTGCAAGAATATTGCGCTTCATCATTATTATTACCCTCATTGGTGTTATTCGGACACTTGCCACTGCCAATAATAATTCTCAAATTTCTTTGGAACTAATTATGAAAGTATAGTGTCGTCTGTTTTCGGCGTCCAGTGTTCCATTGGTAGATAAATTTATCTACCCTCAAAGTGCTACAAAAACGAAGATTCTGTAACAGATAGAAACAAGGTGTAACAAAATGTAAATTGTTGCGCTAAATCTAACCACTGGTAAGACCAGTTAAAATAAAATATTTTAAAATATGCTATTTTTAACGAATAAAAAATGAACTATTGAAGCTATGTTCTGTCATCTTTCATTGATAGATTTTATTCTTTAGTCATTTTTTTGGTGAATGATTGAAAAATTTCTCAAGGTGAAAATTATTAAGCTTACTAATCATTCGATGATGCGGAGAAGACGGGCATATGCTACTTGATTCGACAGTGGAGTGTTAGCTCGTAAATGCTTATCAATAAGCACAAGAAATAAC
The DNA here is from genome assembly GCA_963519845.1 of uncultured Moellerella sp. GTDB lineage: Bacteria > Pseudomonadota > Gammaproteobacteria > Enterobacterales > Enterobacteriaceae > Moellerella. Next base: position 20,938 of record CAUQNX010000018.1, read on the forward strand.
TTCAAAAAAAGAGTCATCTATATAAGAAGGATAATCAGTTAGTGGAGTTGAGAATGGCAAAGTGGGGAAGAGATGCCGAGTGAAAGCTCACTCGGCAATTAATAGACTGCAATTAGAAGCTGGCACTTCTTGGTGAACGTGGGAATGGAATCACTTCACGGATATTAGGTACGCCAGTGACATAAGCCACTAAACGCTCAAAACCTAAACCAAATCCAGCATGGGGCACGCTACCATAACGACGCAGGTCACGATACCACCAGTAGTCTTCTTTGTTCATGCCCATTTCTTCAAGGCGTTTATCCAGCATATCTAAGCGCTCTTCACGCTGAGAACCACCGATAATCTCACCAATACCAGGGGCTAACACATCCATTGCGGCAACAGTTTTACCATCTTCATTGAGGCGCATATAGAATGCCTTAATATCTTTCGGATAGTTTTTTACCACTACTGGCGCTTTAAAATGTTTCTCTGCCAGATAACGCTCATGTTCTGATGACATATCGACACCCCAGTAAACCGGGTTTTCGAATTTCTCACCACATTTTTCTAAGATGGCAATCGCATCTGTGTAGTCCACTTGTGCGAAATCAGAACTGACGAAGCTCTCAAGGCGATTAATTACTTCGCTATCGACGCGTTGTGCGAAGAACTCTAAATCATCTCTACGTTCGTCCAGCGCGGCTTTAAATACATATTTCAGCATTTTTTCTGCTAAACCAGCGACAACGTCAAGGTCAGCAAATGCGACTTCTGGCTCTACCATCCAGAATTCCGCAAGGTGACGGCTAGTATTTGAGTTTTCGGCACGGAATGTTGGGCCAAAGGTGTAAATTTTGCTCAGTGCAGATGCATAAGCTTCGCCATTTAACTGGCCAGAAACGGTCAAGAAGGCTTCGCAACCAAAGAAATCTTGGCTAAAATCGACATCACCTTTATCGTTACGTGGCAAATTATGGTAGTCCAGTGTCGAAACACGGAACATTTCACCAGCACCTTCGGTATCAGAAGCGGTAATCACTGGGGTGGATACCCAGAAATAACCTTGCTCATCAAAAAAGCGATGTAGTGCTTGGGACAATGTATGACGAACACGAGCAACGGCACCAATTAAGTTAGTACGCGGGCGCAAGTGAGCCACTTCGCGCAGATATTCAACGCTATGACGTTTCGCCGCCATTGGATAGGTATCAGGATCTTCAACCCAACCCACAACTTTCACTGAAGTAGCATCGAGTTCAAAACTTTGGCCTTTACCTTCAGATACTTTCACAATACCTGTGACTTCAACAGAACAGCCCGTTGTCAGATGCAGAACTTCGTTTTTATAATTAGGTAAATTATTCTGAATAATGGCCTGTACCGGATTGAAGCAGGAACCGTCATAGACAGTTAGGAAACAGAAATTGGTTGAATCTCTTCTTGTACGTACCCAGCCTTGAACGGTGACTTCGCTGCCAACCGCTACCTGGCCTTGCAGTACATCGACTACAGGCGCTACTATCATAGAAATACTCTCTTCTTATTAACGATTGTTTTTTGATTTACCCTAATTCCCAATTATATGTGGGCTGCATCCTATGTTACTTGTAGATGTGCAGGAAACAAGTAAAAAATGCCACTTTAGTGGATGAATAAGATGGGTTTAATCAATCAGTTCATTAGTTCAGGGCAGATCGTCAGATAAACACCCATTAGAATTGATGGTAATCGCCTTGCTTTCGCTTCCTTGAGGACTTTGACACCTTTTCTATTGTGATAAATAAATATTCAAATTAAAAATAAAGGAAATAGATATGAAAACACATCATCAGGCCGTCTATCAGCAATTTGATGAGCAGGCTAATTCCTATTTAACTAGCCAAGTTCATGCGCAAGGTGAAGATTTAATCGCGTTACAGGAGAGATTAAATAATAGCAATAACGCAAATGTGCTTGATCTCGGTTGTGGCGCAGGACATGCCAGTTTTAATGTTGCACCAAGAGTCTCTGCGGTGACGGCCTATGATTTATCGGATTCAATGTTGAGTGTAGTAGAGAAAAATGCCCTTGAACGTAATCTCAATAATATCACTACTTGCAAAGGTACCGCTGAATCCCTGTCTTTTGCGGATCATACCTTTGATATGGTGATTAGCCGTTACTCTGCACATCATTGGCACGATGTTGAACGTGCTTTACGCGAAGTTCATCGTGTATTAAAACCGGGTGGTAGAGGTATTTTTATTGATGTTGTGTCACCGGGACACCCTTTGCTGGATATTTATCTGCAAACGGTCGAAGTGTTGCGAGATACATCGCATATTCGCGATTATTCAGCGGGAGAATGGTCGAGTATGTTAAATAACGCAGGGTTGTTTATCCGCGAGGTGAAAAGTTTCCGTTTAGCGCTCGAATTTACAAGCTGGGTAGAGCGCATGAGAACGCCACAGCCGTTGGTGGATGCGATCCGCCATTATCAGAAAAGCTTAAGTCATGAAGTAAAAGATTATTTCGCTGTGCAAGAGGATGGTTCCTTTACCTCAGATGTGATGCTATTTGAGTTTCAACGCCAATAGTCTTTATCGCCAGTACAATTTGCACGCTATGAAATAGAATGATTAGGCTATAAAAAAGAAACCCCCGCGTTGAAAAACATGGGGGTTATCGATGAGTTAGGCGCGCTTGGAATAGATTAACCGCTAAAAGCTTCTATTAACAAGCTTGTTCAATGGTATCGGGTAGATCAAAGGCTTTACGCAACTGATCGACAAACTCATCATCTTCGCAAATTGTTTTGCCGGGACTGTCGGATAGCTTGGCAACTGGTTTACCATTACATTCAACCAATTTAATTACGATATTTAGCGGTTTAACCTGGGGAATGTTACAGGTCAAACGCGTGCCGATACCAAATATCAAATTGATCCTTTGGTGAAAGTGACGATACAACAACAAGGCTTTTTGTAAATCTAGACTATCAGAAAAAACCAGTGTTTTACTCATAGGATCAATACTCAATTTCTCATAATGAGCAATGGCTTTTTCACCCCACTCAATTGGATCGCCAGAGTCATGACGCAATCCCTGATAACGCTCAGCGAATCTTTGGTCAAAATCACGCAGAAAAGCATCCATAGTGATGCAATCGGTGAGAGCCACGCCCAGCTGATTAGGATATTCATCTAACCAAGATTCAAGGGCCGCGCGTTGGCTATTGGCGAGCTCAGGACTAATTTGCTGATGTGCCTGAAACCACTCATGGGCTTGTGTACCAACGGGCGCTAAATCGAGTTGCTGAGCCAGCTTATAATTGCTGGTGCCGAGAAGATAAGGGAAATCTTGCTTTAAGGCCGCGACAATTGCCTGCTGGACCCCATGAGAAAAACGTCGGCGAGTACCAAAATCCATCAATTTAAATTGAGATAGGTCGACATCTTGCTGTTTCGCGGTTTGATAGAAGTCGGCTATTAGCTTATGTAACTGAGCTTCAGCATCCTTTACTGTGACATTAGGCGAGCGATCCCGATGAACAATTTCACTAATCAGCGCCAACAGCGGGACTTCCCACATGATCACATCCAGCCATAGGCCAGTAATGCGCAGGGCGAGTTGACCTTCAGGAGTGACTGATACAGCAACTTGTTCCGGCTTAAAGCGAAATGTTTTTAACCAAGCAAGGTAGTCGGCTTTAAAAAATGGCAGCTGGGTAAGATAATTGAGTTCATCATCAGTCAGTGCCAGTGAGGCCATCAGTTGGATTTGCTCACGCACTTGATCGGCGTAGTCACCAAGAAGATCATTGCTTCGGCAACGAAACTCAGCCACTACCGGAACTTGACTGTAATGGTGAAAGACTGCTTGTTGCATATGGAGCTTATAAGCGTCCGTATCGAGCAGTGATGTAATAATGGGTATGGCGTCTAAAGTCATGGCGCGTCAAACATCCTCGCGGAGCTTATAGATCTTGGTTAAATCATCAAAGTTAGAAAAGTATACTCACTTTAAGCAAAGATAGAAGGGCTAAATAATCACTCTTTTGTTACTTTATTGAATTAATCATAATTATTGATGTAAATATCTGCATATCATGGTTAATTTGACTATTAAATAGCACCAATGAACAATGATATTTTTAACAATTAACTATTTAATTAACATAATAACAGTGATATTGGCCTCTAAGTGACAGGGGCATGATAGTTTTGATTGGCTAAGCAAGATAAAAATAGCGTAGCATATGAAAGACGAATGTTAAAAAAGACTGACAAAGGATTAAAAAGGTTACTTATGACCCAATTGCGAAAAGCGAAATGCCGTCAGGACTATCAAGCGCCTGATTATACCATTCAGCGTATTGATCTCGATTTTATTCTAGACCCAGCAACCACGGTTGTGACAGCGGTCAGCCAAGTCAAACGTTTAAACCCTCAATCCAGCACACTGGTGCTCAATGGCGAAGATTTAACACTTTGCACTTTGCATATTGATGGTAAAGAGTGGAAAGAATATAAAGAAGAGGGGGGATATCTAACTATTAATTCTCTTCCTGAATCATTTACTATGACCATAGTGAATGAGATCCATCCGGCAAAAAATACCGCTTTAGAAGGCTTATATCTATCTGGCGAGGCGCTTTGCACGCAATGTGAAGCCGAAGGATTCCGCCATATAACTTATTCGCTAGATCGGCCCGATGTATTAGCCCGCTACACTACTAAGATCACAGCTAATAAACAGCTCTATCCTTATCTATTATCTAACGGCAATCGCATTGAACAAGGCGAATTGGATGACGGGTGCCATTGGGTGAAATGGGAAGATCCTTTCCCAAAACCTAGCTATCTGTTTGCATTAGTGGCGGGCGACTTTGACGTATTAAGAGATACCTTTATCACAAGCACAGGCCGCGAAGTGGCATTAGAGCTATTTGTTGATAAAGGTAATTTAGATCGTGCGCCTTGGGCCATGACATCGCTACAAAATGCGATGAAATGGGATGAAACACGTTTTGGCTTAGAGTATGATCTTGATATCTATATGATCGTCGCCGTTGATTTCTTCAATATGGGGGCGATGGAGAATAAGGGCTTAAATGTCTTTAACTCTAAATATGTTCTCGCGAAAAATGAGACGGCTACAGATAAAGATTATCTGGGTATTGAGTCGGTGATCGGTCATGAATACTTCCACAACTGGACTGGAAATCGCATTACTTGCCGCGACTGGTTCCAGTTGAGTTTAAAAGAGGGACTCACCGTATTCCGTGATCAGGAGTTCAGCTCAGATCTGGGATCGCGTTCGGTTAATCGAATTAATAATGTCAAAGTGATGCGTTCAGCCCAATTTGCTGAAGATGCTAGTCCTATGGCTCATCCTATTCGTCCAGAGAAAGTGATAGAGATGAACAATTTCTATACACTGACTGTATATGAAAAGGGTTCTGAAGTGATTCGGATGATCCATACACTGCTAGGCGAAGAGAAGTTCCAAGCTGGTATGCAGCTCTATGTTGATCGACATGATGGCAGCGCAGCGACCTGTGACGACTTTGTGCAGGCAATGGAAGATGCTTCTAATGTGGATCTCTCCTTATTCCGCCGCTGGTATAGTCAATCGGGCACGCCGGTACTGACAGTACGTGATGAGTATGATGCTGATAGCCAAAAATATAGTCTGCATGTTAGTCAATTAACACCGCCGACTGCCGATCAAGCCGAAAAACTCCCTTTACATATCCCATTGGATATTGAGCTCTATAATAGTGCGGGTGAAGTGATCCCACTACGCCGTGATGGTAGTGAAGTGAACTCAGTGTTGAACGTGACACAAGCGCAACAGACATTTATTTTTGATGATGTACCGACTCAGCCAATCCCTTCACTATTACGTGAGTTCTCAGCACCAGTTAAATTAGATTATCCTTATACGGATGAGCAGCTGGTTTTCTTGATGCAGTATGCGACAAATGAATTTGCACGTTGGGATGCAGCACAATTATTAATTGCAAATTATGTAAAACTTAACGTTCAGCGTCAGCAAAATGGCCAGCCTCTTGAGCTGCCGTTACATGTGATTGATGCTTTCCGTGCGGTGTTGCTGGATCAGCAAATTGATCCTGCATTAGCGGCGTTAATTTTGACTTTGCCTTCTGAGAATGAATTAGCCGAACTTTTTGCAACTATTGATCCTGATGCAATCCATGCAGTTGCTGAATTTATAGTGACTACTTTAGCTGCTGAAATGATTGATGAGGTTAATGCAGTTTATCGTTCGATAAATATCGATGGTTACCGTGTTGTTCATCGCGATATTGCGCTACGTGCGTTGAAAAACACCTGTTTGCGTTATATTGCGCTAGGTGCAGATCAGCAAAACGCTGATAAAATAGTAACGGCACAGTATCAGCAAGCAGACAATATGACTGATTCTCTTGCTGCTTTAACTGCGGCATCTGATGCTCAACTGCCTTGCCTTAAGTCACTAATGTGTGATTTTGATGAGCGTTGGCATCAAGATGGCTTGGTGATGGATAAGTGGTTCACCTTGCAAGGCATGAGTTCAGCCAATGATGTTTTAGCTACAGTGAAATCCTTATTGGATCATCGCTCATTTAGCATGACGAATCCAAATCGTATTCGTTCGTTAGTCGGTGCCTTTGTTTCCAATAACCCAGCTAAATTCCATGCTAAAGATGGTGCCGGTTATCAATTCCTTGTTGAGATTTTGACTGACTTAAATAGCCGTAATCCGCAGGTCGCTTCACGTTTAATTGAGCCGCTGATCCGTTTGAAACGTTATGATGCACATCGTCAGGCGTTAATGACTCAGGCGCTAGAAAAATTAAAAGCACTCGATAATTTATCGGGCGATTTATTTGAGAAGATTAGCAAAGCATTAGAAAGTTAATTTTCAATATTGATTTATAAGCTTCTAAAGCCCCTTCGAGACTTATCTAAGGGGCTTTTTTTGGCTTCCCTCATACTTTGTCACCACTAATTTTAAAATAGTTATAAATAAAAAAGTATTTTTTTGTAGATCAAATAGGCAATTTTCAGGTAACCTACGGGGCGTTTGAATCACCCTGAATAAATTGTGTCATTAGCTTGTTGGAAACTATTTTCATCAGGCTCGTTTTTCACGACCAGTTTACCGTGTTACTTATCGCTTTCTTACAACATAGTAGGTTATTTGATATGTTATATCACCTTGCCCGCAAAGCACTATTTCGGTTAGATCCCGAAAAAGCACACGATTTAACCTTCCGCCAATTAAAACGTCTGATGAATTCCCCCTTTCAATTTGTTCTCCGCCAATCTGTAGCCGCAAAACCTGTATCTTGCATGGGACTCTCTTTTAAAAATCCACTTGGACTTGCCGCTGGGTTAGATAAAAATGGAGATTGCATTGATGCATTTGGCGCAATGGGATTTGGCTCTATTGAAGTAGGAACTGTTACGCCCCTCGCGCAAGAGGGTAATCCAAAGCCACGTATGTTCCGTATTGTCGAAGCAGATGGGTTAATTAACCGGATGGGATTTAATAATCTGGGTGTTGATAATCTAATCGAAAATGTAAAAAAATCTAACTACGGCGGTATTCTGGGTATCAATATTGGTAAAAATAAAGATACGCCAGTAGAGCATGGAAAAGATGATTATCTTATCTGTATGGAAAAAGTCTACGCACATGCAGGTTATATTGCGATTAATATCTCTTCACCTAATACCCCTGGATTGAGAACATTACAATATGGTGATGCGCTAGATGATTTATTGGGTGGTATTAAAGCTAAGCAGCTAGAATTAAATAATCAATATCAGAAATATGTTCCTGTTGCGGTGAAAATAGCCCCGGATCTATCAGTAGAAGAATTAATTCAAATTACGGATAGTCTTGTTCGTCATAATATGGATGGTGTTATTGCCACTAATACCACATTGGACCGCCATTTAGTTCAAGGTTTTAATCACTGCAATGAAGCGGGTGGTTTAAGTGGAAGACCAGTACAAGCAAAAAGTACTGAGACTATTCGTATCATCGCCAAGGAATTAAATGGTAAAATTCCGATTATTGGCGTAGGTGGAATAGATTCAATTACTGCGGCTAGAGAAAAAATGGCGGCGGGTGCTTCATTGATTCAAATCTATTCTGGTTTTATCTACCATGGACCAAAATTAGTTAAAGATATTGTTAACTATATTTAAAACTCGTGTAAATTTAAAATGAAGGGGGTTTCATTCCCCTTCATTTTAATCTATATTGGCTTAGTTGGTTGTTTTTTGAGTCATAATCACGCGCACCAATTTTATGTAAAATAAAATTTATGATACCGATAATTCGCTACAGGATGGTTTATGAAAATAAAACCGGATGATCATTGGCGTTGGTATTTTGATAATGATCATGATCGTATAATGCTAGATCTTGCCAATGGTATGATATTTAGGTCATGTTTCCCATCAAAGATGCTGACGGCATATGCCCGCCAAGAAAGCTCTTTTTCCGTTGATGATGCGGCAAAATATTATACTTTTGAAGAGAATGCGCGTTTATTAAAGCTTTCCAACCAACTGCAAGCTGAGCTGGTATTAAATAGTTTAATTGCATTGCGTTTTTTAAAACCGCAAATGCCAAAGAGTTGGTATTTCTCTACTTACTATAATATTGCTGAACCTTTACTGGGACAAATTATTCAGGTCACATTTAAAGAGACCAATGAATCAGCTATTTTTATAGTAGCCGAAGTCGGCGAGTCGGCGAGCCTGTGTTTGCTAGCTCAGCAGTCATTAGCGCTGCCTGATCGCACTTTGAAATTCTGCGATCCAATTAAAATCATGAATGACCGTATGTGCCAATATACCACTCATGTTAAAAGCCTATTATATGGAAATGCGGGTTAATATAGCGGGAATTAATAAGTTAATTTCTCCGCTATTAATCTCACTTATATCTTATAAAATAGGATGCTTTATTTTTGTCAGATAAATTCGAGCGCCTCAATTTATACAGCTACAAATAATATCCATCATTTATATCCAAATAAGTTATGCCAGCATAAACTCGATCAGTAAAACTGATACTGCGATAAAGAATAAAGCAAACAAGCTAGTTGATAAAATATCGGCTCATTCCAAACTTACTTTAATTCCAGTTGAATATTCGTCTCAGGAATACAACTGCAAACTAAAATATAACCATTATCTTTGATTGCTTTGTTGTTTAATGGCTTCACTTTACCATCCAATAATTTAACCTTACAGCAGCCACAAACACCAGCTCGACAAGAGTAAGGGATTGAAACACCTTGAGATTCTAGTTGTTCTAGAATGACATTTTGGTTATTCGCTGGATAATTTTGCTGGTTAAATGTGATTTCTAGTGCGGTCGGTGGCGCTTGTGTGCAATTTAATTTTTCTTCTCTCTGTTTATTCAGGTAGAATCTGGGTGGCTTTGTTGCGAGAACGGTCAGAGTATCACCGACTCGTATAACTCCTGTGTTGCGAGCGATTGCATTCATGCCAAAATCGACGTCGTCACCGCCATCTTCTGAAGTTCGGAAAGTTTGCAATGTGGCCAAAGGCTCAGCATCGGGATGTTTAATGCCTTTTTCCGGGCTGACAGTCGTTAGAATGCAGCGGCTACAAGGTTTCGGCAAATCAAAGATCACTTGACCAATTTGAACTGTCTGCCAAGTATCTTCTTCAAAAGGTTTTGCGCCTGTGATAATCAAATTGCCACGAAACTGTTCTAATCTAATACCAGCAGGGCACTGGCGTTGCAGTTCTTGAACAGAGGCTTCATTGATTAATAGGTAAGGAAAGCCGTCGGCAAAAGAGAGCGAAACGTCAGGATGTTTTTTTACCCGACGCGATAAGGTTTCGCTTAGCCAACGTAATTGGACGGGCTCGTCAAAATAGTGACATAACCAGTCATTAATACTGTTAGGTGCGATCCGTGCAGTAAAATGATTTCCCCAGACTTCAGTCGGCAGCTGCTCTTCAGCAAAATCTTGATAGCGTATCATTGCACTTTCGCCGTCAGGTGCGGTCAAATGAAGGCCGTTGTTGAGCATTGATGGGGTGAATAGTAGCATTTGAGGGTAACGTCGCGCCGTAATAAATTTACCTTCGGGAGTAGTAACCATAAAGTTACGATCGAAGGTTAGTCCACTCTCATCAGCTAATGAGTGAGAGAGACGAATGCCTCGCATTGACTTAACCGGGTGTGTATAAAGTCGTGAAAGTTTGATCATTTTTAAATCCTTATAATAATTGCCCGGTAACTTTATGACATGTGCGCTAGATTAGCTATAATGCGCAACAATTTTTCATTCAAATGGTAAAAAATAAGATGAATTTTCTGTTTGCCAGCACTGCTCGTGGGCTGGAAGAATTACTGAAAACTGAACTGGAATCACTAGGTGCAACCGACTGTAAGGTTGCTCAGGGAGGCGTTCATTTTCAGGCTGACGAACGTGTGATGTATAAAAGTTTGCTGTGGAGCAGACTGGCATCGCGCATTCTTTTACCTTTGAATGAATTCAAAGTTTATAGTGATCTTGACCTTTATCTGGGTGTGCAAGCGATCGATTGGACTGAAATCTTTGATGTCCGTGATACTTTTGTCATCCATTTTGGTGGCACCAACGAAGTGATCAGAAATAGCCAATATGGTGCATTGAGAGTTAAAGATGCTATCGTTGACTGTTTCCAACGCAAATTAGAGCAACGTCCCGATGTGGCAAAGCAACGACCTGATATTCGCGTAAATGTCTATTTAAATCGCGATCAAGTCAGTGTGGCGTTAGATCTGAGTGGTGATTCACTGCATATTCGTGGTTATCGTGATTTAGCGGGCCAAGCGCCGTTAAAAGAGACATTAGGTGCGGTGATTGTTAATCGCTCTGGTTGGCAGCCTGATACCCCCTTGATCGACCCAATGTGTGGTTCTGGCACACTATTAATTGAAGCGGCGATGATCGCTACCGATCGTGCGCCGGGTTTACATCGCGAGCATTGGGGATTCCAAGCTTGGTCGAAATTTAATCCTGAATTGTGGCGTGAGCTGGTTGCTGAGGCTCAGGTTCGTTTTCGTCAAGGTCTACAAAATAACAAAGCCCATTTTTATGGCTTTGATATTGATCGTCGTGTTCTGGATATGGCTCGCAGCAATATTCGTCGTGCTGAGTTGCAAAATATCATCACTTTACAACAAGGTGATGCAGCTAATTTAGAAAATCCGGTCGAGCCGGGCATTGTTGGCACTATTGTCAGTAACCCGCCTTACGGTGAGCGACTAGAGAGTGAACCTGCATTGGTAGCACTCTATAGCCAACTGGGCCGAGTTGCTAAAGCACGTTTTCCGGGCTGGCGTCTCTCACTATTCAGCGCATCGCCTGAATTGTTGAGCTGTTTACAACTGCGTTCAGAACGTGAATTTAAAGCTAGAAATGGACCATTAGATTGCGTACAAAAAAACTATCTATTAGCGGAAAAACCAACCGAAAGTATCGGTGAGATTGCTGCGGATTATGGCAATAGATTACGTAAAAACATCAAAAAACTGAGCAAATGGGCGAAGCAAGAAGGTGTCGATTGTTATCGCATCTATGATGCCGATTTGCCTGATTATAATGTCGCTGTCGATCGCTACGGTGACAAAATCGTTGTTCAGGAATATGCGCCACCAAAAACAGTGGATGAGCGTAAAGCCCGTCAGCGTCTGTTTGATGTGATCACTACCACTATGAGCGTACTTGGACTTACCTCGAATCAGCTGGTATTGAAGACACGTCAACGGCAGAAAGGTAAGCAGCAGTATGAGAAACTGGCACAGAAAGATGACTCATTTTTAGTCAACGAATATAACGCACAATTTTGGGTGAATTTAACCGACTATTTAGATACCGGATTATTCCTCGATCATCGTATTGCGCGCAAAATGTTGGGCGAAATGAGTAAAGGAAAAGATTTCCTTAACTTATTTGCTTATACAGGCACGGCAAGTGTACATGCAGGATTAGGCGGGGCGAGAACCACTACATCGGTTGATATGTCTCGTACTTATTTAGAGTGGGCTGAGAAAAATCTTCAGGTTAATGGCCTTAATGGTCGTCAGCATAGATTAATTCAAGCTGATTGTTTGACTTGGTTAGCTCAAACCGATGAACAGTTTGACCTGATATTTATCGATCCGCCAACATTCTCTAACTCAAAGCGTATGGACGGTACTTTTGATGTCCAACGTGACCATATCCATTTAATGGAAAATTTAAAAAAATTACTACGTCCTGGCGGGACACTGATGTTTTCAAATAATAAACGCGGATTCAAAATGGATCTCCCAGCATTAGCTGAATTGGGATTACAAGGTGAAGAAATTACCGCACAAACCTTATCTGAAGACTTCGCTCGTAACCGACATATTCATAATTGTTGGTTGATCCGCCACGTAGCATAAGGAAGTAGAATAATGGCTTTAATCAATATGTCCGGTGCATACTTAGCTTTCAGTGATGCACCACTGTTAGACAGCACTGAGATTCATATCGAAGAGAACGAACGCGTCTGTTTAGTCGGCCGTAATGGCGCGGGCAAATCAACGCTAATGCGAGTGCTGACCAAAGAGCAGCCACTCGATGATGGCCAAGTGATCTATGAACAAGGTTTGGTTGTTTCACGTTTACAACAAGATCCGCCTAGAAATGTCGAAGGTACCGTTTTTGATTTTGTTGCTGAAGGTGTGGCTGAGCAAGCTGGCTATCTAAAAGATTATCACCAGATATCAAAAGAAGTTGAGCTAGATCCGAGCGAAAAAAATCTTAATAAATTAGCAGAAGCTCAAGAACTTTTAGATACCCATAATTTATGGTTATTAGATGCACGTATTAGCGATGTACTGAAAAAATTAAGTTTACCTGCGGATGCTGAATTATCATCATTATCCGGTGGGTGGCTAAGAAAAGCGGCATTAGGTCGCGCACTGGTCAGTAATCCACGGGTGTTATTTTTAGATGAGCCAACAAACCATTTAGATATTGAAACTATTTTGTGGTTAGAAGGATTTTTAAAAGATTTTCAAGGGAGCATAGTATTTATCTCCCATGACCGCTCATTTATTCGTAATATGGCAACTCGTATTATCGATCTCGATCGCGGTAAATTGGCCTCATGGCCGGGTAATTATGATAATTATCTGGAAAGCAAAGAAGAAGCTTTAAGAATAGAAGAGCAGCAAAATGCGGAGTTTGATCGTAAACTAGCACAAGAAGAGACTTGGATACGTCAAGGTATCAAGGCGCGCCGCACGCGTAATGAAGGCCGTGTTAGAGCACTGAAAGCTTTACGTAATGAGCGTTCAGAACGTCGCGAAGTGATGGGCTCAGCCAGAATGCAAGTGGAAGAGGCGGCACGCTCAGGGAAAATTGTGTTTGAACTTGAGAATGTGAGCTACCAGATTGAAGGTAAACAGCTAATTAATAACTTTAGCGCTCAAGTACAGCGTGGCGATAAAATTGCGTTGGTGGGACCTAATGGCTGTGGTAAAACAACTTTACTGAAATTAATGCTGGGTGATTTAAAAGCGGATAGCGGAAAAGTACATTGTGGTACTAAGCTGGAAGTGGCCTATTTCGATCAGCATAGAGCGGCTTTAGATCCTGATAAAACGGTAATGGATAACCTTGCCGAAGGTAAACAAGAAGTGATGGTGAATGGTAAGCCACGCCATGTTCTGGGTTACTTGCAGGAATTCCTATTCCATCCTAAACGTGCAATGACACCCGTTCGCGCACTGTCAGGTGGAGAACGTAATCGTCTATTATTGGCTCGACTCTTTCTTAAGCCAAGTAATCTGCTTATTCTCGATGAACCGACCAATGACCTTGATGTGGAAACATTAGAGTTACTTGAAGAGCTGGTAGATAGCTATCAGGGCACGATTTTGCTGGTTAGTCATGACCGTCAATTCGTTGATAATAGTGTCACTGAGTGCTGGATTTTTGAAGAGAATGGCGTCATAGGTCGTTATGTTGGTGGCTATTTTGATGCACAGCAACAGCGTGGACAAGCTATCTCGTTGAATCAAAATTCGTCAAAAAATACGTCGAATCAAGATAAGCAAGATAAAACTAAAGATAGTCTTAAGCGTACGGCGACTAAAATGAGTTACCATTTGCTCAGAGAGTTAGAGCAACTGCCATCACGCCTTGAGCAATTAGAGACTGAACTTGAAGCCTTACAAAGCAAAGTGGGCGATAGTGAATTCTTTAATCAACCGCGTGATATTACTGAGAAAGTGCTCGCTGATTTATCTGCGAAAGAGCAGGAATTAGAAGTGGCTTTTGATCGCTGGCAAGAATTAGACTTATTGAAAAATGGTAGCTAATTCGCCTAATTTAAAAACTGACTTATTGTAGGAGAGAAGCATTGTGCTCTCATGATCATCATCACGAAAATATCCTTTGCCCGCAATGTGATAACCTTGTTGCCGTTCCTGAATTAGAGCAAGGTAGTAAAGCAACGTGCCCGCGTTGTCATACGGTATTGGTCGCTAAATGGCGCCATCCCTATCGACAACCTATGGCTTATGCTTGTAGTGCATTGGTGATGTTGGCTATTGCTTGTCTCTATACTTTTGTCAGTATGGGAGTAGCGGGTATTGAAAATAATATCTCGCTATTCCAAATTATGGAGATTATTTTCTCCACGAAATACAGTGGCCTCGCGCTATTTTTCTTGTTTTTTGTTCTTGTCATACCCGCATTATGCATGATGATTATCATATTATTGGGCTTGAAAGTTCCTCTGGCTAAGCCGATTAAGGTGTGGATCATTCGCACTTTGTTTCAGATGAAATCATGGTGTATGGCTGAAATTTTTCTGGCGGGTGTGCTAGTTAGTTTTGTTAAATTAATGGCGTATGGTGATATTGGATTAGGGCTAAGTTTTGCCCCTTATTGCTTATTCTGTTTATTGCAAGTTCGAGCTTTTCAGTGTCTTGACCGTCATTGGTTATGGAATCAGATTGAAAGCGCTCCTATTATCGAGCATAGATTAGTTGCTGGGAAAACAGGGATCAGCCAAAATGTTAGGCTATGTTTAGTCTGTACGGCTATCTTGCCTGCGCAACAAAAGAGCTGTCCGCGCTGTTATTCCAACGGTGATGTTCGCCGTCGTAATAGCCTGCAATGGACGGTCGCATTATTGATTACCTCTGTTTTGCTCTATATTCCGGCTAACCTCTTTCCGGTGATGACGACGGAGAGTTTAGGAAGCGCACTCGATTCTACCATTATGGACGGTGTCATTCTCTTATGGGGTGATGGCTCATATCCGGTAGCATTGATCATTTTTATCGCCAGTATCATGGTGCCGACACTGAAAATGATCGCAATTACTTGGTTATGTTTAGATTCTCAAGGATATGGCAATCGCGATCCCGAGAGAATGCACTTTATTTATGAACTCGTTGAATATGTTGGGCGTTGGTCGATGATCGACGTTTTTG
This sequence comes from uncultured Moellerella sp., assembly GCA_963519845.1. Lineage (GTDB taxonomy): Bacteria > Pseudomonadota > Gammaproteobacteria > Enterobacterales > Enterobacteriaceae > Moellerella. The sequence goes on from CAUQNX010000018.1 coordinate 36,430, forward strand.
TGATCGCAATACTGTCATCCCTTGTACAAATGGGGCAACTGATGAGTATTACACCTGCACCTGGCGTTATATTATTTGGCGTCGTTGTTATTTTGACGATGTTTTCGGCTCTTACTTTTGATCCCCGTCTCTCGTGGGATCGCAAAGAGAAAAAAAACCAGGATAAAGTCGTTGAACAAGAAGGAGTAGTAGGGTGACAACGAATAATGAAACGCCTCAGGCTGAAGCTCATATCAGTAAGTTAAAAAGCTGGTCGCCTGTTTGGATTATACCTATCATCACCATATTAATTGGTGCATGGATCCTATTTTATCATTATAGCAATCAAGGTCCTCAAGTGACATTGATCGCCTATAATGCTGAGGGGATCGAAGCAGGTAAAACAAAAATAAAAAGTCGCAGTGTCGATATCGGTATTGTTGAGAGCGTTTCTCTTGATGATAATTTTAGCCGAGTCATCATCAAAGCGCGGCTAAGTAAAGACGTAAAAGAGTTACTACGCGAAGACTCCGCATTCTGGATTGTTAAGCCAGCCATTGGCCGTGAAGGTGTTACTGGCTTAGGAACGCTCTTATCGGGTGCCTTTATTGAACTGCAGCCGGGTAGTAATGCTACTGAGAAGGATGAATTCAAATTATTGGAATCACCGCCATTAGCCTCTTCAGATGCCAAAGGGTTACGTTTGGTACTAACCAGTGACCAATCAGGGCAACTGAATCCGGGCGATCCTGTACTATTTCGTGGCTATCGTGTCGGTTCTGTCGAAAGTAGTGATTTCGATATGGAGAACCGCGATATGCGCTATCAACTTTTTATCAATGCTCCTTTTGATAAGTTGGTGACCACCAATGTCCGTTTTTGGAAAGATAGCGGCATAGGCTTCGATATGTCATCCCAAGGTGTGCATGTTGAGATGGGCTCGATCGCCACGCTATTAACGGGTGGTGTCAGTTTTGATGTGCCCGATGGCTGGGAGCCAGGTGGCGCAATCAAAGAGAAAACTGCCTTTAAGATGTATGAAAGTAAAACAAGTATTCAGAACTCCATGTACTCAGAATATCAAACCTTTGTGCTGTTTTTCTCTGACTCTGTACGTGGTTTACAGCCGGGGGCACCTGTTGAGTTTCGTGGCATCCGCTTAGGAACCGTTATGCAAGTTCCTTTCTATACCGAAGGTATGGAACAAAAACTGACTAATGATTTCCGTATTCCGGTACTTATTCATATTGAGCCGGAACGTTTCTCTAAAGATGTGGGCCGCGATTTCAATTTAAAAGAAGAGCTTAAATTAGCCATGGAAGGGGGTTTAAGAGCCTCATTGAAATCAGGTAACCTGATTACGGGTGCACTTTTTATTGATGTTGATTTCTATCCGAATGTACCTAATTGGAAAGGACCAACCGCGGTTGCGGGTTATAGAGTGATCCCAACGACGAGCGGTGGCTTGGCGCAAATTCAACACAAGGTCACGGCGGCATTGGATAAAATTAATAATATGCCTATTGAGCCTATGCTAAACCAATCAACGCGAACATTAGCAGAAAGCCAAAAAACTATTGCTGAAGCACAAAAAACCTTAGCAGAATTGAATCGTATTATGGGTAGCAAAGAGTTCCAAACGCTGCCACAAGATCTGCAAAAAACACTGCAAGAGATGAACCGAGCTATGCAAGGTTTCCAACCCGGTTCGCCAGCTTATAATAAGATGGTGGATAATATGCAGCGTTTAGATCAGGTATTGCGTGAGGTACAACCTGTCCTTCGTACCTTAAATAATAAGAGTAATGCGTTGGTATTTGAAGCGGAACCAACAAAAGACCCAATTCCTAAAAAGGTGAAAAAATAATGAGATATCTGGCATTTATTGCAGTATTTATGTTAGCAGCCTGTAGCAGCGTGCCTGAGAAGGCCTATTATCAGTTGCCGATTAATGCAACTCCAGCCACAGAGCAAGCAAGAGTTGCTGGTAGCAGTCAGATTTGGGTTCAACGCATTAGCGTATCCGATATGCTGGCTTCAAGTGGCATCGCTTATCAGACCACAGATGTGAGCTATGTTAATGCATCGACGCATTTATGGGCTAGTCCGCTTGAACAGCAGCTAGCGCAGGCATTGGTTGCTGACTTATCTAACGCCTTACCGGGTAGACTTATTGGCTTACAGCCGTTAGAGAACCGACCTGATACGCTAGAGGTGACCTTAACGGGCTTCCACGGTCGCTATGATGGCTATGTGATTGTGCAGGGCTACTGGACTTACTCTCAAGGCGATCAGATAACTCGTCGCTCTTTTGATCTCAAGTTGCAGCAGCAAGAAGATGGCTACCCATCATTAGTTCGTGTGCTCTCTAATGGCTGGTCGCAAGTTGCCACATCGATTGCAGATGAGCTAAAAAAATAGCATCAGTTTGAGCGTGCAATAGCTGAAGTTCCTATTGCTGAAATTCACTCAAATAGTTAAATTTAAATAATTAATAAGGCCTGAATTACAATATCAAATTTGTAATTCAGGCCTTATTTTTTAATCATTTTATGATGATTTCTTGAATGAAAAGTCATCTAAAGTCAATGATTTGATTCTGATTTAATTTTAACTCTATGATTAATAAGTTTATTATTTTACTCTGTTATCTTTCAATGCATTAGATAAAACTATGAAATACAAATCACATTTATGACAATTCTATAAAAATATTTACTTGCTTTTCATGGCTCAGAAAGGTATTTCTATTATGTGGTTGAGCGAAAAACAACCATTGTTTTCTTTTCCATTTTAATGATGAGGGAAGTAAGGCATGAAAAGACAGAAACGTGATCGTTTAGAAAGAGCATTATCTAAAGGCTATCAAGCTGGACTCGTAGGGCGACCAAAAGAGCAGTGCCCGTATCAGACCATTGATGTACGTTCGCATTGGTTAGGTGGTTGGCGTCAGGCGATGGAGGATAGAAGCTTTAGTAGAGCCTAAGGGCTAAATGATACTCATGACTTACAGGACTAGAAAGAGTTAAATCATACATTGTCATAATCCGACACTGTCAAAGATAACTTGTTTTTATTTCAGAGTTCCTAGTCTAATCAAGATCTAATCATAAATGATAGGTCTCTAAATCCAAACTCTACTATTGATAGAAAATATCAGTGGTACTTTAATAAACTAACCTCCGCGCTAAGCGGAGGTTTTACTAGGTCCAGATAGCGATTAGTCTAGACCATATAAGTTAGAGCTTATTATATTTAAAATGCACTAGTATCTTTAAATAGACCGACTTTTAAATCATCTGCTGTATAAATAACTTTACCGTCAACAAGAACTTCGCCATCGGCTAATCCCATAATCAATTTGCGATTAATAATACGCTTGAAGTTGATACGATAAGTCACTTTTTTCGCAGTAGGCAGTACTTGTCCGGTAAATTTAACCGCGCCAACACCTAATGCGCGTCCTTTACCTTCGCCGCCTAACCAGCCTAGATAAAATCCAACTAATTGCCACATAGCATCTAAGCCAAGGCAACCGGGCATAACGGGATCGTTAACGAAATGACAGCCAAAAAACCACATGTCAGGATTGATATCCAGCTCAGCTTCTACATAGCCTTTACCAAAACTACCACCGTCTTCAGTCATTTTAATGACTCTATCCATCATCAGCATATTACCAGAAGGTAATGGCGGGCCATTTTCACCAAATAACTCGCCTCGTCCAGATGCCTCTAGATCTTCTTTTGTATAGGATTCGCGTTTCTCTAGCATTTCTTAGATAGCCTTAATCAAGTGTAAGGCAATAGGATAGCTTACACTTGTACGCTGAACAACTCCGATGTGCTAATTATTTTTTAACCAAGCCATCTTAAGAACCATGGAAACTTAGGTTTATCATGATTATTCATCAGATTTATGCGATCTTGGATTAGAGCTAACAGGTGTCCATTTTCTTCTGTGCCTTCTTCTTCATAGAAGGGCATGCGAGTCAGTAACATAACTGCTTGAGCCGCGTGTTCAACAGGCCAAATATGGAATTTGTTCTCTTTAACTGCTTCAATGACCTCATTTTTCAAACTAAGATGACGCACATTAGCCATAGGAATAATAACACCTTGTTGGCCTGTCAGCTCACGTTGGAAGCAGATATCAAAGAAGCCTTCAATCTTATCGTTTACACCACCGATAGGTTGTACAAAACCAAATTGGTCAACTGCACCCGTGACGGCAATTTGCTGATCGATAGGCTGCAAAGAGAGTGCGCTGATTAACGCACATAATTCAGCTAAGGAGGCACTATCGCCATCGACTTCACCGTAAGACTGTTCAAAGACGATCGAGGCTGAGAATGGCTGTGGTTGATCTAGCTTTAATTCGTAGTTGAGATAAGCCTGCATAATTAACATGCCTTTAGCATGAATATTGCCGCCTAACTCCGCTTTACGCTCAATATCAACAAATTCACCGTCACCAAAATGAGCAACACACGTAATTCGTGATGGTTCGCCAATACTTTCAGGATGTCCTGGATACTGTAAAACGGAAAGTCCATTGATTTGGCCAATCACTTCGCCTTCAGTACGGATAAGTATTTGTTCTTGCAAAATATCATCTTGCCCGCGCTCAGCTAGGAACTGATGACGCCAGAGGCGATTTTCTAATGCCTGAGCAAATGAGTCAGCGGTAAGCTGTTGCTCTTGTTGATAGTGTGAAGCTTCAGTTAATCGACGCAATAACCAAGATTTATCTAAAGGTAGCGAAAATTTATCTTCACAATAACGAGCAGCTTGATTGATCAAGATCGACCAGCCATCAGCAGCAATTTTAGGTAATTTGTGTTCTTGAATAATAGCGTTAACGAATCCGGCCCATTGCGTCAGATGCTCTTCATTATCAAAGAACATAATTGATTCATATTCTGCATAGGGTGCTGAGCCAAATAATTCAGGTTCTGAATATTCAAGCTCTTCAAGACTAAGTCGATCACCAACAATAATCAGCTTAATATCCAAAGGCATAGATTCAATTTGTAGCGGCAGAGGATAGTGCTCAGACAGAGGAAGCCAGTCGAAACGCTGCTGGCTGATCATCTGCTTTAAGCGTACCCAAAGCAAAGGCTGAGCGATCAGCGTTCTGGCTGTCAGTAACAGGACTCCGCCGTTGACTTTGTGCAGTAAACCCGGAATTGGTTGCTGTTTTTGGGAAACATAACCAAATAGCTGTTCTGGTTCGATCCATTCACGCCACTCAATCTTTTTCTGTGTGGCAAATTGGCTCTGAATACGGGAATCCCATAAAAAAGCCGATTGATCATCAGATAACCGATATCCACCTTCAATAGATGAGGTTTCAGTTAGTAATGGCTCAATGACGGAAGCGAAGGTATTCAGATAGCTTTCACTTTCATCTGATTTAATGAACATAAAACGGGTTTGTGACTTTTCTTTCACAAATCGTTCTATACCATCCATCAATCTTGGCTGAACATCAGCGAAAGAAGAAGAGGATAATAGCGTGTCTGATGTCGCCAGTAATGCTTGATACGGCGTCAAATCAGGTAAGAGGCCTTGCCATGTGAGTTCTTTGCTGATCACTATAATTTATTCTGTTTTCAATTAGGTGGAAGATAGCAGCTTGCTGTTTGTATGATCACGACTTTTGCCTGAGGGCACAAGTTATCATAGTACTAAAGATATCATTTATTGATTCTAATATGGATGAAATGATCTATTCTCTAGCATTTTTTTAGCAGGCAAAATATTTATATTAGCTTCTGGTGAAATTAGTAGCTGCATTTACGAAAATAACTGTTCTAAAGTAGAGAAAATACCAGTACAACAGGAAGACTCATTGGCCATGTCAATCCAATCAAAACAGCACTTAATAAACGTATCGGAAAACTAGGATCTTTGGTTACCAGTAGAGTAATCAAAGCTGAACATACTCCTCCAATTCCGTATATAAGGAGCATCCATTCGAATATTGACATTAATTTTTTTGTGTTTGCTAATGAATGGTTGCAGATTCTACTACAGTTATGATGATGTTGTTATCCCTTTAACTTGAATATTTTTTTGTGGATTAGCAAATAATGATATTTAAATCCGTTTTTTTCTGCTAAAAATTGTTAATATGGATCTAAGTTACAATGTCACGGAAATAAATAATGAAATATCAACAGCTTGAGAACCTTGAGTGTGGTTGGAAATGGGATTACTTGATAAAAAAATCACGAGATGGGGAGCTAGTTACACGCTATATTGAACGTAGCGCTGAGCTGCAAGCCATTACTGATTTGATTAAATTAGAGAATAATCCGCTTGGGATTCTCAAGTGGATCAACGATCACATGTCCGCTGAATTAGATAATAAGATGAAACAGAGTATTAGAGCTAGGCGGAAAAGATATTTTAATGCCGAGCATCCTCATACTCGAAAAAAATCAATCGATCTTAATTTTTCGGTTTGGCAGCGTTTATCTGATTTAGCCATTAGACGGAATAAAACATTATCCGAAACAGTTGTTCAGCTTATAGAAGATGCAGAACATAAAGAGAAGTATGAAAATAAAATGAGCAGCCTCAAACATGATCTACAAGAAATTTTAAGTGACTCAAAAGAGCGATAAATTAACTATTAATTATTCGTTATTTATTTTTGTGACTCGCTAGAAAATAAAAAACCCCAAATTAATGGGGTTTTTATAAATACTACCGAAATTCAACTTTAGCAGCTTATAAAATTAAGCGCCTGGTTGTGTAACAACTTCAGTTGAACCTTGGATTTCGATTTCAACGCGACGGTCTGGTGCCAGACACTCGATCAGAGCAGCACGGCCTTTAACATCGTCACATTTGTTGCCAGTAACTGGATCTTCTTTACCGCGGCCTTCTGCAGCGATTACAGAAGCAGGAACGCCTTTAGCTACCAGATAATCTACAACTGACTGAGCACGTTTTTGTGACAGAGGCAGGTTGTAGTTCTGTGAACCGATACGGTCAGTGTAACCAATTACAACTACACGGCCCTGAGTTGGGTCGATGTTGCTCAGTTCGTTGAACAGTTCGTTCAGCGCTGATTGGCCTTCAGTTTTCAGAGTTGATTTGTTGAAGTTAAACAGAACGTCTGAACGTAATGTGAAACGTTTGTTTTCAACAACTGGAGCTGGTTCAGCAACTACTGGAGCTGGTGCGATAACAACTGGAGCTGATTCTTGAGCGAAGCGATAAGCAACACCAACACTCAGCATACCATTGTCTGGACGAACGCCCAGGTTGTCTTTGTCACCCATTTGGCTTACCCATTGGTAATCTAAACGAGTTGCCCAGTTTGGTGTGATTGCATACTCAACACCCAGAGCGTAGACAGGTGAAACACCAGTGTCGTTTTCTTTTGAGCGATAATTAACGCCAGCAACTGTTTGGTTAGATTTAGCATCTGAACGCCAAACCATACCACCTAAACGTGTATAAACGTCTAAGTCATCCATGATTGGATAGCTCAGTTTAGTAGTCAGTGAAACACCCATGGTTTTGAAATCACCACTGTTGTTAGCACCTTTGTACTTCATTTTACCAAACCAGTCATAACCCAGTTCGAAACCTAAATATGGGTTATATTGGTAACCAGCATATGCACCAGCACCGATTTGGTCGCGGTCTTTGCTGTTGCCAACTGATAAATCAGTCTCTGGAGAAACAAAGTTAGCTTTCTCGTAGTGAGACCAACCTAATTTAGCACCAGTATACCAAGTGTCATCTTTTGGAGCTGCTTGCGCTGCAGCAGTTGCGAACGCTGCCACTGCCACTGCTATTGCGATAGCTGTCTTTTTCATTTTTTACGCCTCGTTATCATCCAATATAGGCATGGCTTCATGAGCCTTATTATTAGCCATTGGTTTTTAAATTACTTGCTAAGTTTTACAGTGCATTATCTCAATAAAACTTTAAAAGTAAACATAATGGCACTACCTTAACAAGCTAAAGTCTACAACGAACTAAGAAAGATACAAGTGTCGTATGCAAAAATCAGTATAAAAAAATAAAATTTAATGGATAAATCATAGAGATATAGGTATACATCAGTACTGACTATAGTAGGTTATCTCTTTGATATCAATTGATTTTAAGCTGGTTTTTTATCCATATGAGTCAGAATGTTAAATTTGGTAAGAAAATTCTTAATCTGCATCAATGATAAGAAAAATTATGAATTTTTGAGAGATTTAGCTGTCGATAGTTGGTGCTAGCATTATTATTTGTATTTTTAGGACGCATTATGAGGCCTATGGAATTGCCTATTTGTGCTGCTTTTTCCAGACGCGCAAAATCTTGTGCTTTTAATTCCGGTAACCAACCTAAGACAATACTGTAATTTCCACTTGTGAGCGCTTTTTCCATCGCCTCGACTGTCGTAATAGAATCAATATGATTAAGTTGCATCATTTTATCTAGCGGCAACCCAGATTGCATTAACCATTTCTTACTGACTTTCTTATTTGGGCTTAACCACAACAACCAGCGAGACTGATCGCCAAATTTGCGTAAAAAGGGCAGTAAAATATGATCTACTAGTGGATGTTGTTCACTATAAACTAATTCACTGATCATTCCTTGCTCCAAAACAAAATTTGGTGTTGGTGCATGAACTGATCCTTTCATATAAGTGTTCAGAGAGTGATCAATTGTGTCATTCCAAAAAAAAGTGCTCATAATCTACCTCATCCTATCTACTGTGTATCTATACAGTACCTGTGTGTTTATACAGTAACTGTATAAATATACATAATCAAGGTTATTTTTACAAAGCGCTTCCCAATTTTTAATGTTTATAACGGCTCTGGGCTTGGAATTTTTAGTGGAACATCTCAAAATAATACTCATCTAATTAATTGTAAAAAATAAAAAAATTAGATTATTTGATCACAAGGATGGAAGTGTATTACTACTCAAAAGGAGTCTGGGTGCATGTTTTTATCTGAAGAAAAATATTTTTATTTGCAAAGATTACTCAGTAAATACGGTGAGATTCGTAAAAAAAATCACTTTGGTGGTTACTGTTTTATGATCGATCACGCGATTATTGGTCTAGTCATCGATGAGGGCTTTTACCTTCGAGGTTGTCTATTCGCTCAAAGTCACTTTGAGGCTGTCGGATTAAAAAAGTTGCTGTACAAAAAGAAGGGGGTACCACTTGAGTTAAGATATTATTTTATCTCTGACATCATTTGGCGCCATGAACAACAATTCCTATTCTATATTGAGTTAGCTTATCAATCTGGAATGGAAGAGCTACTACAGAAACAGAAGGCAAATGAACGAATTAAGGATTTGCCTAATATGAATATGGGAGCAGAAAGAGCCTTAGCGAGGATTGGAATATATAATGTTAATGAGTTCAGAATGTTGGGGGCTAAAGCCTGTTTTTTGAAATTAAAGCAATTTCATAATCATGACCCAGGTTTAAAGCTGTTATTTGAATTAGCGGGTGCAATAGAAGGTTATCATTGCGCGGTATTACCAAAGGGAATAAAACAAGAGTTGTTAAGCTGGTATCAGCATGTTGATTTTGGTAAGTAAGGCGCTTAGCTGTTGATTTATGATGTACAGAGCGGGTGTCGATCTATATAGAGATTTACACCCGCTTAACTATTATTGCGTTTTAATATGTTGAATTAAGGGCACCATATCAGGGATCAGCTCTAGCAGCAGCCGAGTCTGTTCCATAATCAATTGCGCCTTATCATTTTCTGCTGTTGATGAGTGATCGATGCGCTCAATTAAACTTTTACCATTTATGTTCATATTGGCATCATCCATCGGCTCCCCGCGTAAAGAGGCTTCTACAAAATTGATCGCATCATTTAAGATCGCAATTATCTCTTCATTATCGATTTTTTCGCGATGAGCACCCAGTGCCGAGATATAGCTCAATAATGTGTGGTTAAGGCAGAGTAGGCGAAAAGCATGTTCTTGGGTTGTATGGTATGACTTAGGATCGGTGGCCATATTAGAGACGACAGAAGCAAATTCCGCATCACTGTTATGAGCCTCACGCCGAGCCACTCGGTAGTCCAAACTATTATCTTTACCCTGATCATATTGCATTAAAATGGCATCGAGGTAGCGACTATTACTTTCCATTGTGCGACTAATAATTTGTGGCAGCTGACGAAATTTCCAATCTGGCCAGATAAAACTCACAGCAAGCCAAGCGATACCACAGCCGATTAAAGTATCAATTATACGAGGTATGGCGATATTGAAGCCCTCACCGAGTAAATTAAAGCTAAATAGTACTAATAAGGTAATAAAAAGCGTGGCTTGCGCATATTGGCTATTACGAAATACGAAAAATAGCAAACCGGAAATAACAATTAAAATTAGCTGACCTTCCATTGAAGGCACAAAATAAAGGATAGGAAGGCCAATCAAGATACCTGCGATAGTCCCCAGAATACGCAGCGCCAGCCGGCGCTTGGTTGCATTATAGTTGGGCTGGCAGACAAAGAGGCTGGTCAGTAATATCCAATAACCTCGATCTAGATCAAATAGCTGTATAAATGCATAACCCGTACAGAGTAATACCGTTAATCTAACTGCATGACGAAATAAAGACGATTTAGGAGTTAAATGACGTTTAACACGATCAATGATATCTCCAACCCCTAATAGTGACTCATCGGCTAATTGTGCATTTTCATGCTCGTTGGGCAAGGTTTGCTGCTCAAGACTTAGACCTTTAAGCTGAACATCAATACCTTTAAGGTTGATCAGTAAATTGCAGAGGGCATTAATCTCATGGCTGTTTGGATACTGTTTCTTAAGTAGCTGTAATGAGGTATCTAAATATAAGAAAGAGCGCTCCAAGCGTGGGTTATGCTGATAGGGTTTACGCCAAAGAATTGATTGAGCGACTTGCTGACAGGCTCTAGCTTGCATAGAGAGTAAACGTTGAAAGCGGAAGAGGATATCGCTATGGCGGAAAGTTTTACTTAAATTCTGATATTGAATATGAGACGAACTAGCTCTTTCATGAATATCTTGTACAACAAAGTAGTAGTGCAGTGTATGCCGTGTTCCTCTTTGTCCCCGATCGCCTTTTAAGCGGCTTAACAACACACTTTTTGTCTGATTCATTACATTAACTAAAGCGCTATTGGCTAGAGTGAGATCAAACACAGATTGTTGATAATCCTCTTCTAAATCAGGATCGAACAAGTTTGCTTTAGCATCTAAATAGGCAGAGAGTTGCTGATAACATTGCGTCAGAATATCTTGCAGAGGCCGAACGGGAAATAAAAGATGGCCTATTAGAGTGAGCAAATTGTACCAAACCGCCCCCGTTAATAGCAGAAGTGGTTGCTGATACCAAATTTCAAAGATGGGTGCACCTAACATGGTATAGATAGCAATAAGCAGCGCACCAAAAGCGATAGTTGCGTATCTTTGGCCTAATGCGCCCAGCATAATAAAACTACAGGTCGAAATAGCTAGGCCAAAAAAGAACAGCCAAGGATAAGGAAATAGTAGTTCGATCGAGACTGATGCGATGACAAAACAGAGTAAAGTTATCGCCAAATTTTTCAGTCTGCCCGCTAGCCGATCATCTAAATCGGTCAAAGCGGCGGCAACCACACCTAAGGTCAGTGGGATGGTCGTTTTAGGATCTTGCCCGAGCAGCCAAGGAACGAGAGTTGTTCCTGTTAGCGCAATCAGGATTCGGATATAATACAAAAAATGGCTGTTATAGAGAAAACGGCGGTAACCGGAAAGCAGCGTTAGCACATAATACCCCAAAGATGATAGAGAGCCCCTTATCGCTATAGGATAGCCTGTTTGGCTACAATAAAAAACCTGCTAAAATCAAGCGTTCATTACTTTTGGTCAATGAATTAATCAAAATACGGTGTAGCACGAATGGAACTGAAATCGACACAGATTGGCCAGCGTCTGGCTCAGCACCCCTATAATCGGGTACGTCTGCTCAATGCCGGAATTGAAGTGAGTGGTGAAAAACATCAGTATTTGATTCCTTTCAACCAATTACGCAATATTCGCTGTAAACGAGGGCTGGTATGGGGAGAGTTGGAATTTGAACTGCCCGAAGAACAAGTTGTTCGTTTGCACGGCACTGAATGGAAAGAGACTCAGCGCTTTTATCACTATTTATGGGATAAATGGCAATCTTGGAGTCAGGAGATGAGCGAAGTCAGCGCTGTGGTACTTGCCGAGCTGGTGGATTCGATAGATCAAAAGGTAAATCAGCATACTTGGTTAAATCAACGCGGATTAACAACTATACAGCAGTTGATTGCCGACAAATTTACTGCGCTACCTCTACCTCTTGAGCGTCTTAGCGAATTTGCGCCTTGTGCAGAACCCTATCAATATTGTCTAGATTGGCTAGAGGCTGGAGAAGAGCAACGTCAGACAGTCAATCAGCAATGGACGCATGATATGTTGAGCCAATATGCTGACTTTTTCCAGCAAGTGGAATCATCGCCACTTAATCTTTCTCAGTGCCAAGCTGTGGTCAATGGCGAAGAAAATGTTTTGGTATTAGCGGGTGCTGGCAGTGGAAAAACTTCTGTATTGGTCGCTCGTGCCGGCTGGCTATTATTGCGACAACAAGCCAGTGCAGAACAAATTTTATTGCTCGCATTTGGCCGTAAAGCCGCTGATGAGATGAATCAACGTATTACTGAGCGCCTATCTACTGATATTCAAGCTAAAACATTTCATGCGCTAGCGTTACATATTATTCGCGAAGGTGGCAAGAGTGTGCCAGTGATAAGTGAATTGGAAACAGATACAAGCAAAAGAAATCAACTACTTCTCGATGAATGGCGGACCCAATGTGGGGCCAAAAAAGCGCAAGCTAAAGGTTGGCGCGAATGGTTGACAGAAGAGCTCGCTTGGGAAGTCCCCGACGGTGAGTTTTGGCAGGATGCGGCTATCAGTCGTAGGATCAGCAGTCGTTTAGATCGTTGGCTTGGATTAATGAGAACCCATGGTGGTAGCCAAAAAGCGATGATCGATGACGCACCCGAAGAAGTGCGAGCCTTATTCCAAAAAAGAATAAAACTTATGGCGCCTTTGCTAAAAGTTTGGAAAGCGAGGCTCAAAGAAGAGGGAGCAATCGATTTTTCTGGTTTGATCCATCAAGCGATTTACTTACTAGAGAAAGGTCGATTTATAAGTCCTTGGAAACATATTTTAGTCGATGAGTTTCAAGATATCTCGCCTTTAAGAGCCAAATTACTGCAAGCATTGAGAGATCAAAATAAGCAAAGTGCATTATTTGCCGTGGGTGATGATTGGCAGGCAATTTATCGTTTTAGTGGCGCTGAACTTAATCTAACAACCGCATTTGAAACGCATTTTGGTCAAGGTGCTTTGTGTGTTCTAGATACTACTTATCGTTTTAATAGTCGTATTGGTGATATCGCTAATAGCTTTATTTTACAAAACCCAGCGCAAATGGATAAGCCGCTAAATAGTTTAAGTAAAGGAAATAAAAAATCAGTCACTTTACTGGCAGAAGAACACTTAGAAGGGCTGTTGGACAAAATGAGCGGTTATGTCACTGAGCAGGAAAAAGTGCTAATTTTAGCCCGATACCATCACTTAAAACCGACATTGCTGAATAAAGCCGCTACGCGATGGCCTAAGCTCAATATTGATTTTATGACGATTCATGGCTCAAAAGGGCAAGAGGCCGAATACGTTATTGTTTGTGGTCTTAATAGCGGAAAAGATGGATTTCCGGCTGCAGCGAGAGAGTCTATTATCGAGCAAGTTTTACTTCCACAACCTGAGTTATTTTCAGATGCAGAAGAGCGGCGACTACTTTATGTTGCACTAACCCGAGCAAAGCATCAGGTATGGTTAATGTATCAGCCGGATAATCCGTCGATATTTGTGGAAGAATTACAGCAGTTGGGTGCTAACAAACAAAGAAAGGCATAAAAATAAACTTAATAGGGCGCTGGAATATATTGACCATAGCCCTATTAGCAGAATTAGAATTAACTTGTACGGCCAGTCAAATAGTGTTGATAATCAGGGATCACAATTTCCATTTCATCGTCAAAAAAAGGTGAAGTGACAATAAAGTCAGCGGTAGATTCATTGGTCGCAACGGGGATATTCCAAACTGTAGCTAAACGTAATAGCGCTTTGACATCAGGATCATGGGGAACTGCATTAAGTGGGTCCCAGAAAAAAATCAGCATATCAATTTTCTTTTCAGCGATCATGGCGCCAATTTGTTGATCGCCGCCCATTGGCCCACTCATCATGCCTGTCACTGGAAGTCCCGTTTGCTGACTAATTAAGCTACCCGTCGTACCTGTTGCAAAGAGTTTATGAGGTGCGAGTCTACCAAGGTTCTTCTGAGTCCAAGCTAACAATGAAGGTTTACAGTGATCATGTGCAACAAGAGCAATATTTTTGGGTGTTTTTATCGTGCGTGTTGTTAATTCCATTTTGATCTCTTCAGTCATTATACCCTCATATATCAAGTTGCCGCTGTGTTAGCTTGGCTCAATTAACCGAGTAACTCGCATAAGTTCATCGGGGTGCTGTGCTTGCTACCTTACTGCATCTTGCATTATTTAAGGTATATATTGTTAATATAAATGCCAGTAGGTTTATTGTTATTTCGATTAATTTACTGGTATGAGGTAACAACATATATCATAGTGCTAGGGAATTGTTTACTGTTTTTGAGGATGATTTGTATGAGAGATCAAGAAATTACTGATATTTTGCAAAATTCTAAAGTCATTGCTCTGGTTGGCGCCAGCGATAAACCTGATAGACCCAGCTATAAGGTGATGAGTTACTTGATTGAACAAGGTTATAGCGTTATTCCTGTCAGCCCTATACTCGCTGGCCAACAGCTACTCGGGCAACAGGTTTATGGGCAATTAGCCGACATCCCTCAAGCGATAGATATAGTCGATGTTTTTAGAAATGCAGCGGCGACACCCGGTATTGCTCAAGAAGCGGTAGATATAAAAGCCAAAGTATTGTGGTTGCAAGAAGGGGTGATTAACCAAGATGCCGAAAGGATTGCCCTACAAGCGGGAATTAAGTGTGTAATGGATAGGTGCCCAAAAATTGAAATTCCTCGCTTAGGTTTAGAAAAATAACTTTCAGCACAAATATTTAGTGTAAGGCTAAGGAGCAGCCTTACACTTTATTAATCTTTGCTATTGTCAATTTAGTTGCGTAGGCGTGGTGCCTGTAGCTGAGACCTAATCGACTCTGCGAGCTCATCCATAGAGGATTGTTCTGGGTGGTCGTCATATGCTTCATAAGTAATTTGCACTTCAGCAAGATAAGTATGAACGGCCTCGCCCTCATCATCTTCCATGACGACATGATACCAAGGTGCGCTGCGCAGCGTATTATTCGATGCAATATCATCATCATGTGGTTGATCAAGCGAATACTCAGCATCAACATCAACGATAACCCCAAGGTAACCGAAAAGTTTGTGTCTGACCTGTTGCCCGATCCCAAATTTACTGGTGATCATCATAGCTACCTCCTTGACAGCCTGGCGTATATACTTTCATCTATATATCGGGGCAGTGTTGTACGTTTTCAAGTTTAATGCTTTATTACTTTCACTACGTATACACCGTCTTTAGTGATAAAGCCGGGCCCTATTAAGCAGATTATCTGTTGAACGATGAAAATACAACAGATATCAATGGTCGTATAAAAACCGAATTATATAACCCGATAAAATGATAGCCGGAGGTCAGATGACAGCTCAGCAAAATCGATTATTTTATATCTATGGCCGTGTTCAAGGCGTGGGGTTTCGTTATCAAACCTATCTTTGGGCGAAAAAACAAGGATTAAAAGGCTATGTGCTTAATCGAGAGGATGGAAGCGTTAAACTTGCTATCTATGGTACAGCTGAAGAGATAGAACAAGTTAATACTTGGTTGCTTGCCGGCGGGCCATTTGGCGCCAAGATTGATCATTTTTTTAGTGAGAAGGGTAATTTGGAAGCAGTGGCAGATTTTAATATCCGCCACTAGATACGCGATGAGTATCAGATGCAGTTTACGGGCTTAGGTAATCCCGCCAACTTAGTCGCTTGCTTTGCAGGGCCTTTGGGGAACAGGCGGTATAAATATCGACTATTTCCTTTCTCTTCGCCCAATTTTTGGGATACAGCTTTCACTAACATACGAATAGCGGGTGAGGTATTAAACTCTAAATAGAACTCACGAACAAAACGTATGATCTGCCAATGATCTTCTGTCAGCGAAATGTTTTCACTTTCTGCCAGCAAAGGCACCATATCTTCACACCACTCATGACTATTTATTAGATAGCCGTGAGTGTCAGTGGCGATTTCCTGACCTTCAAAAACCAACATAAGGATACCAACTTAATAATAAAGAGAATGGAAATTTAGCAAAAAATAGCCCCGAGCCCAAGCTTTTAACGCAATAGTGTCGATAATTTAAGCCATTAGACGTCTATGCGGGTATTTTTCCGGCAGTTGAACAACTTTGGGGTTTACATCACAGAGCGAGATGTTTATTATGCTCGTCATTGCGGAGGGGTGGCCGAGCGGCTGAAGGCAGCGGTCTTGAAAACCGCCGATGGGAAACCATCCGAGAGTTCGAATCTCTCCTCCTCCGCCATCTTTACTTCTAGCAACGTCTCCTAAAGTCTTCCAATCCCAGTAAAATCAAGCATTCTAGCTAAATCTCACTCTACCCAAGTCTACTAGCATCTTTCTAAATCTCTACAATTTGTTGTATTGCTTTTTGTATGGAAACTCTTTCTACAATTTGCCTATACAATATTGGTGATTTATTGTTTATTTTAAGTAGTTAGCAATTGAAGCAGTTCAAACCTATCTATATATCAAAATAAAAGGGTTTTTAGTTAAAAGCAAGCTGCTAAAATATATATTAGGCATCTAGCAAGGATAAAAATTTATTGTTTATATTTTTATCTTTGATTTTGCGGTAACACTCTTTTTGGCGAGATTTGTTTAATGAAATTATCTGTTCGTTCCCTTTTATCTTTAACGCTGATTATCATCTGTTTTTGTTTATTTCCATCACGAGTATTTGCTATCAATTCAGCACCCTTACTACACCAGATACAAACTATAGAAAAAGAATTAAAAGTATCAATTGGGGTATCTGTATATAAGCCCGAGCATGGGATAGTGTGGAGTTATCATGGTGATCAGCGTTTTCCAATGATGAGTACATTTAAAACATTGGCTTGTGCAAAAATGTTGTCTGATGCAGATAAGGGAACATTAAATCAGAATGATTTAGTTATGATCAAAGCTGAGGATCTTATTGCCTATTCGCCAGTTTTAGATAAGTTGATAGGTAAGAATATTAGCCTAAATGATGCCTGCCAAGCCACGCTAGAAACCAGTGATAATACTGCGGCTAATTTAATTTTGGATAAAATAGGTGGTCCTTCGGCATTGACTCTATTTATGCGCACTATGGGCGACCATGTAACAAAATTGGATCGTAATGAACCAGAATTAAATGAAGGTGCTAAAGATGATCCAAGAGATACAACAACTCCAAATGCGATGAGCCAAAGTTTAAGTATTTTAATGACAGGGTCAGTTTTATCTGATTCATCCCGTGTTCAACTTAAAAATTGGATGGAAAATAATAAAGTGGCAGATGGGTTGCTGAGATCTGTATTACCAAAAGGCTATCATATTGCAGATCGTACTGGTGCTGGTGGATTTGGTTCACGAGGAATTATCGCCTTTATATGGTCAGAAAATACAGTCCCCTTGATTGTGGTTATTTATTTAACTCAAACTGAAGCCAGCATTGAGCAACGTAATCAGGCTATCGTTAAGATAGGTAAAAATATATTTGACACCTTTTTAATTAAATAAAATTTGTCATACGAGATAAGTAATTTAACAGGGTATTTAAAATTTCAAATAGCCTAGTTTAACGGTAGTATTAGTATAGAATTAAAACGATAACATTAAGAGAGAAAACTTATGTCTATATGGGTAGATGCTGATGCCTGTCCTAAGGTAATAAAAGAGATATTATATCGAGCTGCAGATCGTGAAAGAATACATATTACCTTTGTCGCTAATCAACGATTAGTCGTTCCGGGCTCTATTTACTTGCATACTTTACAAGTACCCGCGGGATTTGATGTTGCTGACAATGAAATAGTGCGTCGTGCAGAAATCGGCGATTTAGTGATCACCGCCGATATTCCTCTGGCCGCGGAAGTAATAGAAAAAGGTGCAGTAGCACTTAACCCTCGAGGGGAACTCTATAGTGTATCGACAATACGTGAACGTTTGGTTATGCGTGATTTTATGGATACGATGCGATCCAGTGGAATTCAAACTGGTGGACCCGCAACTTTAAATCAACGTGATCGTCAACAGTTTGCTAATGAGCTAGATAAATGGTTATTGCAGCAAAAGAAAAATGTAGCAAAATCGCAATAATATTTGAGCAAATATCCACAGTTGTATGAGTCACTAAACTGACTTAGCAGCCGAAAATAGTAATGATAGTGGCATATTGTTATATTCGGCTTCTGTTCTCAGTGAGAAGCCTACATATTATCCATTTATCAACAAGGTCCAATGGCACAACCTATCATCATAAAAGGGATGATTAAAGGTAATGCAAGCGGGATTAATATATCTTGGCTTTGATTCCTTTGGCCAGGCTGTAATATTTGTACAATAAAGGGTTTTGTTAGTTTATAATTTTCCGCAAGTGATTCTTTTTTTAATTCAAAATGGCCAAATGCAGCAAATACGACTTCGACATAATCTTGGTGGATTGTATTATTTAATCTAAATTCTTTGAGTAAAGCACCGCGCCCCTCTTTTAATGCTGTTCTTGGTACGGTAAAAGTGACGGTTAAAAAAAGACGCTCATCATATTGATTTACTCTTACTGAATACTTGGAAATATCAGCGCTAAATACGGTAATAAATTTATAGTATTGAGATAGGCGAAGCTGTGACTCTTCACTAGTAAATAAATAAGTATATCCTGATGATTGTGCTATCAGCCCATTCGTATCAATTCTCACATGGGTAATATCTTGTTGAAAGGGCAGTTTTGGCGAAGTTGTACAGCCTACGGTGATAAAAATCATAAATAAAAATAAAATATTGAGCTGATATTTATTTTGCATAGAAAAGATCCAAATAGAACTGTTAGATTGATTTTTGTAAATTATTTTAACTAATCAATATCTATATAGCACAAATATATCAGATTCATAAGTAACATCTTTTAAAATAATGAAAATCTGTCATTAGATGAAGTATTGAACGATATTTGGCCATATTAATCCCTCATATAATTTACATTTCTACAACGGCTTAACGTTAGTTATTTATAGGAATATTCTGCTTAAAAAGTAAAGCTAGGTTATTGTCAATTTATGATATAAATGAATAATACACCACACGAATTCTAGGTCATAACTGGAGGTTAGCTCTATGGGAAATAATCAATCAGTTAGAATAAAAACGAAATATCTGGCGTATGTGGTAATAGTTCTGTTATTTAGCATTCTCTATTTCAGCGAGTTTATTAATAATGGACTTAAACTTATTGTTTCTGAAGGCTACAAAATCCCATCAAATTCATCCATTTTTTTTTTAAAGAAACAGTGCCAAGTATAGGATCAGAAGATTATTGGCACTATGGTGAAGATATCAATACTTTTTATCTAAATAACGCAGGAAATCAGCTCTATTTTAGTAAAAAAAACATACCTTTGTGCCAAGGTTTTGTCGCTGATGATTATCTTACATGGTGCCCGAAATATTTAGGGACATGGCAATAGGATTCAATTAAGATTATTGTCTGTAGTTTGTTTTTTTATACTAAACTGAAAATATTTTTTGGAGGAATGATGAATATTATAGTCTATATAGCGACAAGTATTGATGGTTATATTGCCGATAAGAACGGCCAATTGGATTGGTTAACAAATATTGAAAATCCAACGGAATCTGACTTTGGTTTTTTTGAATTTATGGAAAATATTGATGCCATTGTTATGGGCCGAGTTACTTTTGAAACAGTGCTTAGTTTTGGTATTGATTGGCCTTATGAAAAGCCAGTATATGTATTAAGCCACACTTTAAGGGAGCTCCCTGACGATCTGCCTGAAAATGTCAAATTACTGGCGGGAACAGCACAAGAAATTACTCATCGATTGGAAGCTGACGGGTATCAAAATATCTATTTAGATGGCGGCAGTACAGTGCAGGAGTTTTTTGCACAAAATCTGGTTGATGAATTGATTATTACTCGCGCTCCTATTATTTTAGGTGAGGGTAAATCTTTATTCAAAACATTGCCTCAATCTATTCATTTTAAGCATATAAAAACTCATGTCTATATTGACTCGCTAGTAAAAACACATTATCGGAAATGTTAACCTTTTATTAAAGCTACTACTATTGATGATATCTAAGGGGATGCATCCCCCTTAGTTCAGAAAAGATAATAAGATAGATTATTGGATTAATATTGAGTATCAATAATTTAGGTTATTCTAATCTTATATCTTTAACAAGCCGAGATTGTTGACGATATTTTTTAATTAATTTAAATAAAGGGATTATAGATAGAATAAATACAATATATTTAATGGAGGTGAAAAACATATCATTAAAATGAATTGGCAGGTGTAAATATTCATTAATACCGTAAAATAACAGGCCTAGAATTACAAAAGTAATATAGTAAAATGATAAGGAAAAAGAGAAGAAAATAAATAAATCTACCTTCTGAATTCTAATGTTTCTTTCTCCTTTGATCAAATTAATAACAACACTCCATCTATTAGTTCGTCTTGATATTTCATTTAGAATAATAACATATAAAGAAAAAATGATTAATAAACTCTTTTTTATCATGATCCCTATATCAAAAATATAATAAATAAACAGTTGATATAAAACATAGCTATTAATTATCATTATAAACAAGGCGAACAAGCCACTTATAACGTAGTAGATTAAAAATTTCATCATTATTTAATTTCCATATTTATGATTACTTCTGGCACTGAATGTTATAATTTATTATCAGTGATGTAAAGTATATTTATTTTAACTCTTAACTAATTAGTTATTAAGCATTGTAATTAATAACTTGGTTGAAATAATTTAATAATATAAGTATAAATTGTATTATTAAAGATGATAAATGATGCATTCACCAAATTAATAATAATTGAATCGTTTTATTTTGGTTCTTAATAAGGTAAACTTTTTATTTTTAAAGGAGCTACTTTAAGATGAAGCGAAAATCATCAGCGCAATTTACCCATCTACTTTTAGCTGAGGGACATATCAAAGATCAAGTTTATTACGCGATCAGAAAGGCGATTCTAGATGGGCGCCTTAGCGTTGGTGTAAAAGTGCCTTCGAGTAGAGCTCTTGCTGAAATGATGTCGATTTCACGTAATTCTGTGATTGCTGGTTTTGAACGTTTGATTGATGAAGGTTATTTAATCACCAAT
The DNA here is from genome assembly GCA_963519845.1 of uncultured Moellerella sp. Classification (GTDB taxonomy): domain Bacteria; phylum Pseudomonadota; class Gammaproteobacteria; order Enterobacterales; family Enterobacteriaceae; genus Moellerella. The sequence continues at coordinate 57,963 of CAUQNX010000018.1, forward strand.
CAGGGCTCAGGAACTTTTGTTTCTTCGACTATCCCTGATGAATTGATCAGAACTACTTCAGACAATATGTCTAAGACGATAGACGCTGGTATTAAAGAAAAAATAAATCCAAATATTAATCGGCTAGAAAAGCTTTGGTGCCAATCACAACCGAATAGCAAAGATGAGTATATTTTTAATATAGGTGTTGGCTGTGCTGATTTATTTCCTCATGGGCTATGGGGGCGTTTATTAGGGCGAGTTTGGCGACAATCTAAAAAAGAGATTGTTAAATTTAGTGATCCCGCTGGATATAAACCGCTCAAAGAGATTTTATGCCAATATATTCGTTCTACGCGAGGTCTGCATTGTCAGGTAGATCAAATTATTATTGTTAATGGTACACAACAAGCGATTAATCTGACGGCTCGTGTACTATTAAACGAAAATGATCAAGTTTGGTTGGATGATCCAGGTTACGATGGTGCTTTAGGTATTTTTAGCTCCTTTGGCGCTAAAGTATGCCCAATTATCTCTGATAATCAAGGAATGGATATTGCGTATGGTATAGAGCATTGGCCGGAAGCTAAATTAATATTCACTACTCCCTCTCATCAATTTCCATTGGGTAATACTTTATCCTTAGCTAGACGGTTTGCATTACTTGAATGGGCTTATCAGCAACAGGCATGGATATTTGAAGACGACTATAATAGCGAATTTCGTTACAATTCTAAACCGATTCAAGCATTACAAGGATTGGAGCAACAACAGCGGGTTATTTATGCGGGATCATTTTCAAAAATGATGTATCCAGGATTTCGCTTGGGATTTTTAGTTGTTCCAGAAACTTTAATTGAATCTTTTAAAATAGCTAAATATTATACCGATTCACATTCTGGTTTTTTAGAGCAGGCAACGTTGGCGATGTTTATTTCAGAGGGACATTATGCTCGGCATGTACGCCGTATACGCAAAGCTTGTTATGAGCGATATGAAGCATTAGCGCAAGCTATTAAAACTTATTTATCCCATGTTTTTGCCGTTGAACCAACAGATTCTGGAATACATGTTGTCTGCTGGCTGCTTAATGGATTTACTGAACATGATATTATCAAAAAATGTCGCGTTCTAGGTTTAGGTGTACAGCCTCTATCTCGTTATTGTATTCGGCCATATTCCAAGCAGGGCGTTCTATTCGGCTATGCTGCTCATACACCGCAGCAGATTGAAGAAAATATACGGAAATTAGCTGAGGTTCTAGACTAAAATAGACTAGAACACGCAATTCTACTTTAAATTAAAATATATCCATTAATATAAAACGTGGTTCTTCTCGTTTATATTGCTGGATAATAGGTACAAGGCGTTGAAAATGTTCACTATTACAGTGAATATCAAGTGCTGATTGATCTGGCCACTCTTCGATAAAAATAAAATGTCCTGAGTCATTCTGATCAATATAGAGATCATAAGCTATACAGAGAGGTTCATTTTTGGTTGCCGCAATCAATTCATTATAGAGAGGAAGTACTATATTGATAGCATCAGTCTGGATAAAATCTTCTGCGATAACTTTTAACATTATAGCCTCTTTAAATAAGAATAGAATTAATCTGTCTATAGTCTAACATTACGGTGAACAAACTAGCTTTAATAATGATCAATATAAATCAAATAAGAAAACTTTGCATATTGCTTATAAGTAAATTTGTTGCTAAGTTAAAAACAGTGATATTTTAGGTGAAATTATGACATTACCCATGCAAGGCTCAATTATTATTACCATCAGATAGTGGGTGGGAATAAGGTAATGCCGAAAACCCGCCAGCTGAGCGGGTTTTTTGACTTCTTAGCTGGTATTAAACTAAGGAGTTAATATGGATACCCCGCAAGCAGTTCAACGACAGAGTGAGACTCAAAAAGATAGCGAAGTAAAACTTCATTTTTTCTGTGGCAAAATTGCATCGGGTAAATCAACGCGAGCAAAGCAATTAATGCAGGAAAAAAAAGCTATTTTAGTTAGTGAAGATAAATGGCTTTCAGCTCTATATCCTGATCAGATCAAAACTATTTCGAGCTATATTGAGATGAGTCAGCGACTCAAATCCGTATTAGAAGAGCATATTATTAAGTTAATACAAAATGGTAATACCCTGATTTTAGATTTTCCTGCTAATACAGCCAAACAACGCAATTGGTTAAAAGGGCTAGCAGATAAAGCAGATGTCGCGTCACTCTGCCATGTATTAATGATGGATGATGAAGAGTGCAAAAAACGGTTATTGATACGTAATCAATCAAATGAAAATCCCTTTAAAACGACGGAATCTGAGTTCGAGCTTATTACTCAGCACTTTAGTTATCCGACGGAAGATGAGCAGTTATCAATAATATATGATTGATACTGGCATGATCTCGTTTATCAAGAGAGAGTATTGAAGTTATAGCATTGAGAGTCTTTATTTTCCCAATGCTATAATTGAAATATTATAATAACCAGCCGTTTTCTTTAGCTTGTTTTAATAACGGTAACAGATATTGCCATAATTCTGGGAAAACCTGTTCAACAAAGGCGTTGCGGGATAAAACCTGTTCAAGACGAATATTATTTTCAACCCAACTTTGCCCATTGTTATGCAAATTTAATAAAATAGGCATAACACGATCAAGGGCATTGGCGAATTTTGCATCTTGGCTTTCTCCTGCTTCATACTCTTTCCACAACGACAAAAACTCACTACTTTGTGGCTCAGGTAATAGCGCAAAAATACGTTCGGCAGCTTTAATCTCATGTTCTTGAACGGCGGCTCGTGCTGCTAGATCATAGACCATCACATCACCAGCATCAATTTCGACTACATCATGCAGTAACGCCATTTTAATCACTCGCTGTATATCAATGCTTTTGATATAGGGAGCAAAACTCATCGCTGCCATAGCAAATTGCCAACTATGTTCAGCGGTATTTTCATGGCGTGTATTATTAAGTAGCTTATTTTTACGATAAACACTTTTTAGTTTATCTAGCTCCATTAAAAATTGAACCACTTGGGTAAATGGGCCAAAATCTAACGGTGTTGGTGCTTGCTGTAGAGTCGATAATGTCATAAAAAACCTCAAAAATATTACTTTTCTTCTAACGAGTAAGGTAGTGGCTTGAGTGTTAACTTGCTATTTTCATCACCCTTGATACGGAAAATGCTCTCAGCTTCCATATCATTATTCATAATCACTTGAATGTTAATATCGTCATCATTTAGACGAACGGCAGATAGAACTGTACCCGTACGACGCCATTTATCACCTAACTGCCATTCAAGATCATCGCCAGCAACAGGAACCGTTGCACCACTTCCTTTTACCCAAAATAGTGCACGTTTATTCGCGCCACGAAATTTAGCGCGCGCAACCATCTCTTGACCTGTATAGCAGCCTTTTTTAAAGCAGATCCCGTCAGTTAGTGCCTGCAAGTTAGTCGCTTGCGGAATAAATTGCGCACTTGTTGGGGTATCAATAACGGCAAATCCAGCTTCAATTTCTAATGAAAGCCATTGTGCGCTATCGGTCCGAGCTGCACAGTCTAGTGATTGAATCAATTTTTCTGCTTGCGCGGGCGTGGCAATAATGAGGAAGCGTTCATTCGGGTAGCTGATATGGAGCAAACTGCTATTTTCAGTCTCAATAACTTGATTTTCAGCATCAGGTAGAAGGGGGTAATGATTTGCTAAAGCTTGGCGGGCACCTTCGCCAGCAAGACCCAAAAGCACAACTTCTTGATCTTCCAAAATAGTCACTTTAGAAAAAACAGCATATTTTTTTAATTCGGTGACTTGTGACTGAAGAAGATTTTTTCTTAATAGATAAGAAAAAGCGTTATTACGATGAAATAGTCTTAAATTGCTCCACATTTTTCCTTTGGCGTCACAGTGAGCGCTAAGCACATGCTGATTAGCGCCTAGTGCAGCGACATCTGCGGTTACTTGTCCCTGTAAATACTTTTCAGCATCAGCCCCTGCGACATTGACTAGCCCCCAATCCTCTAATGAGATAAGAGTTAAAGGCAGTGATTCATAGCTGATAGGAGCTTGATGGGTAAATGGAATTTCAGAAGTCATAAGGTCACCTGTTGAGCGCTTAAGAGAAAACAGAGGTTAATGTTAAAATAGCTGGATAACAATGCAAGTAGTTATTATGATGCGTAGAGAAATAGATAGATTTTTTACCCATTAGCCTACTTAAAGCAGCTAATTTGCTAAAAAAGAGAAAGCTGGTTGCCTGATCATGTTTTTAAAAGTGATAACCTGTTAATCTAATAAGATAAATCGCAAGTTAAGACTGACTAAATAGTAGCAATAGAAGGTATTAGATAATGGATATTGATAATAAACCTAGGATCCACTGGGCGTGCCGTAGAGGGATGCGTGAATTAGATATTTCAATCATGCCTTTTTTTCAGTACGAATATGATACTTTAACGGACAGTGATAAGTCACTGTTTATTAAACTGCTTGAGTGTGCAGACCCAGATTTATTCAACTGGCTCATGAACCATGGTCGTCCTGACGATGATGAGCTTTATCGCATGATCAAGCTAATCCAACAAAGAAATAAAGACCGTGGTCCTGTGGAAATCTAATCTCTCCATTTCATGGAGAACGCAACTTTTTTCTACCTGTGTGCATGGTATTATGGGGCTAGTTTTGTTACTGGCTCCATGGGAACGTGAAAACTCATTTACCTGGCTACCTTTACTGATGCTGGTTGTCGCTAGTTGGGCAAAAAGTCAAAAAGGTATTAATAAGTGTAAAGGGACTATCGTTCTGGTGAATGGTAACAAGTTACAGTGGAAAAAGAATGAGTGGGATATCATTAAAGCACCATGGCGAAGTCGCTTTGGCATCTTGCTTTCTATCCGCGCGCTACAAGGAAAACCACGAAAAATGAAGATTTGGATTGCTGCTGATGCGCTTTCTGAAGAGGAGTGGCGTAACTTGAATCAATTGTTATTACAATATCCAGATATTTAAATATAATAAAAATGAATTTATTGTATTTATTCATTTTATCTTAAAAACTAAACTTTATCCTAATGTGACTATATTTTATCGAATAATCTAAAAACTATGTTAGTATTCTTCTGTGCTTGATTACCAGACAATTTGAACGCTAGATATTTTTAATGTCAATATTTATTCTAAACTATAATGTAGTTGTTGATAGATTATCTAGTTTCTAATGTGAAAAGTAAAAAAGTATAATGTTTTCGTTTAAATATCCTTGTTTATATACGTTAGTTATGCCCGTGGTGCTACTTATCATTAGCAACTAGTGTGTTTGTTATTCAATATGATTTAAAATATTCAAATATAGATAGCAAAGTAAGTAATGAAGTAAATTACAAGTAAAGTTATAATTTTATTATAGGAAAATTGTAAGCTACTTTACAGAGTGTTATATAGATAAATAGTTAGATGATTATAGAGTAAATTAATAGTGAAGTAGATGTAATATCATTAAATACGAAGAAAAGTAGCAAGTAATAAACTAAAGTTTTAAGAAGTAAATAATTAAAATAGATTAATAAATATTTTAATTATGTCATTTCGACGCCGTAAATGTTCTAACAGTACAATCCCCCAACCAGGTTTAATTTCCTTTTTCCTGGTTGTTTTTAGTAACGGACTGCATTAATAACTAAAACTTAATTACTTTCAATTGAGCCGTGTTATTATTAAATTACTTTTAATAAGTAGTAAGTTTGCATTTTACCGTTCAAATGGAAGTATTATAATAATACTTCCATTTCTTTTAATATCT
>CAUQNX010000019.1:0-56195 GCA_963519845.1 uncultured Moellerella sp.
TTCACCCTCATCAAAAGAGCGGGTGTGAAATTTATATTTTTCAATGTTTTTAATTGGTTATACTGCTAATTTATTAGTATGAATATTATAATTAAATCATTTATATGAATGTATATAAAAAAATAGCTACCCATTAGGATAGCTATTTAAGTCGATATTAATTCAATTTAAGCCAGCTCAGCGTTGCCCAACTAAACGACAAATGGTTTCAGAAACTAAATAACTTTTCTCAAAGGAACTAATTGGCAGAAACTCAAAGCTTGAATGGAAATTTAACGCGCCAGTAAAGTAGTTTGGCGTTAAAATACCGCGAGCAGATAGCGCCGAGCCATCTGTTCCCCCACGCATTGGGATCACATTAGCTTCAACATTCTGAATTTTTAATGCATCAAAAATCAGATCGATCGCGGTTTTATCATCACCCAGTGAGTCACTGATATTGCTATACACATCTTCAATTTTGAACTCAATAACAGCGCGTGGATGGCGAGCACGAACTAACTCAACGGCTTGAGCGATATATTTTTTACGCGTTTCAAAACTATTGCGATCAAAATCACGGATAGCCATTTTGATTTTTGCATTATCCGGATTTGAGATCAGATCGGTAAAGTAGAAGTAGCCTTCACGCTGCTCTGTATGCTCCGGTGTATCAAAGCGGTCAAAACAGCCAATGAAATCATGAGCAATACGAATTGGATTGACCAATACATTTTTTGCAGACATAGGATGCGCGGTTATTCCCTTAATACTGACTTCAATCGAAGCCGCATTAAAGGTTTCATAAACTACTTCACCTAATGCACAGCAATCAATGGTATAAGCAAAATCCACTTTAAAACGCGATAAATCCATGATTTTTGAACCGCGTAGACCTATCTCTTCGTCTGGTACAAAAGCGACATAGATATCACCGCAATCAAAATCAGCATCTTGCAACTTATCCATCAGTTCCATCACCACGGTGACGGCAGCTTTGTTATCCGCGCCTAGCACACTGGTGCCATCACTAAAGATAATATCTTCGCCCACATAAGGTGCTGATTCTGGATGCTCATTAGTTTTAAACCAAATATCTTTCTCTGTGTTGAGACAAAGATCTTGGCCTTCATAACGCAACGTCTGTGGCTTGATCACTGGCGATAAACCCACATCAACAGTATCTAAGTGAGTAACAAAGCCAATCTTAGGCGCTGAAGGTTTATTGCCTGGGCGATAAGCATATAGGATCGCATGCTCATCAATATGGATATCTTGCAAGCCATAACCTTTTAACTCTTCCGCTAATAATTTTGCTAGCTCACGTTGCCCTTCAGTGCTTGGAACGACGGTTTGAGATGCATCACTTTGGCTCTCAATAGCAAGATAACGATAAAAACGTTGTTCTAATTGCTTACCTAAAGTACTCATTTATATATACCTTTGCTGAATGGCATCCTATGCTTTATGCAGGCTGCCAAGTGTAACCACTGTCAAAACCAATCGGAATATCAAATGCCCAGAATGTATAGAGTGTTGCAGTCAATACAATCAGTAGCCCGATAGTAAAGGGAATCATCATTGAACAGAGTGTTCCAATACCCGCATTTTTATAATATTTCTGACAATACATTAAAATCAGAGGATAGAAAGGGAACATAGGCGTACTGACGTTCATCGCTGAATCACTGACGCGGAATGCGGCTTGAGTCAGTTCAGGCGAAATACCTACTGCCATCAACATAGGAACTAAAACAGGCGCCATAATCGCCCATTTAGAGGTCGCTGAAGTGATCATTACATTAATAAGAGCAGTCAAAATAATGACACCAAATACGGTGAATCCAGCTGGCATCTGTAGTGTTTTCAGCAGCTCAGCACCTGACAGCGCCAATAGCGTACCTAAATTAGAATGTTGAAACGAATATAAAAATTGAGCTGCGAAAAAAGCAAAGACAATAAATGGAATCAATGATTTGGTGATCTCTTCCATCGCTTTAACGACATCATGTGTCGATTTAAAGGATTGCGTCATATAACCATAAATCAATCCTGGCACCGCGAAAAATAAAAATAGCAGTGGCACAACAATTTGCATAATGGGCGCTTTCGGGCTAGTCAAGCTGCCATCTGGGCCACGAAGTGCTGAGGTTTCAGGCCATAATAAGGCAAATAATCCCACGCCCATCAATATCACTGTCCAACCCGCGATTCTAAATGCTTTATTCTCTTGAGGAGAGATTTTATCTAACTGCTGATCGTCACCTAAATCAATATCCGCAGAGACTGGGCAGTTCTTATTCAGCCATGGCTCAACAATTTTTTCGGTAATAAACCAACAGACAAAAATAACACCAAATGTACCACCTAAACTAAAGAAGTAGTTACATAGCACATTCACCATATAGCCTGGAGCCATCATTTGCGCAGCGTCTTGAGTAAAGCTTTGCATAATAGGATCGATAATCGATGGCGTATAACTTGCCGTAAATCCACCCGCTAATCCAGCAAATGCGGCGGCGATCCCAGCGAGTGGATGGCGACCACTGGCATAGAACATCATTGCGGAAACTGGCATCAATATTACATAAGCAGAATCTGAGGCAATATGAGAGACAATCCCGACAAATACAACAGTGGGTGTCAGCATTCTTGGTGAAATAAAGGAGAGCATTTTTTTCAGTGCGGTACGAATAAAGCCGCTACTTTCTGCAATCCCTATACCTAAAGTCGCCACAATCGTTATTCCCAATGGTGGAAAACTAACAAAGTTTTTTACCATTGATGTAATAAAGTCAATAAACTCGTTTTGGCCAAACATATTAACGACTGCAATCTTATCTTTAGTGACAGGATGATAATAATTAAAGTCGACAAAAGAGAGAAGATACGACAGTACCCAGCAGATAATTAAGGCGTAGATAAATAGCATAGTCACATCAGGCATTACATTACCTATACGCTCTACTCTATTTAAAAACCCCTTCTTTTTTGGAAGTGTTTTTGTTGTCATGTTGCAAGATTCTTATGATTATTAGAAAAATAGAACTTTGAACATTAGTTAACTCATAGCAAAAAGTAAAACACTTTTTGTATTGTCGGAGGAGTAAAGAAAGTCACCAATGATAATAATTAATTTAACCATAGGGTTAGAAAGGTTAATTTCACTCCAATTTAATATGATTAAAATAGCGCTACATTGCACCAATAATAGGAGTGAAATAATATCAAACATAGGGAGGCAGGATAAAAAACACCATAAAAACACCTGCCATGGACTATTTTTTATCCTATATTTTGCGCTATTTATCAGGCTCGTTTTAATCTCTCTGTATTGGCTAAATAGAGTGCAATAACTAAGACTAATATAGCACCAGCATGAAGCAGCGTAGATGTTGGATCACTATGATCAACGATAATTAATCGAATAATTGCCGTGATGCCGATATAGATAAAATAGCGTAATGGAAAATGATAACCAGAAGAAAAATATTTAATTATCAATGCGATAAACTCAAAATAGAGAAAGTAAGTAACAATACTTTCAAGTAATTGATAAGAAGTTTTCTCTGATAATCCGCCAAACATTAGTGACGATAAGATATAAGTTTCTTTACCTAGAAAAAATACCAGCACCATAGCAAGACAAATTAATCCAGCATTCAGTACCCACTGTAATAACCAGGCAATACCTTCGACATATTTACTTTGTTTCATATTCATTTTTCCTTGGTAATTAAAAAACACACAATTTTACGGCACTAAGGCAAATGAAGTAAATATTGGCGATTAAATATCATTAATAATTAAAATTTATTGATGTAAGCAACTTCCCCTACATAATATGAGTTATCTTATTTAATGCGGTATTTATAAAATAAGGCCGCATTTTTTAAACTGTTTTTTATAATCGATTAATCTTTAAACATATTCATTATGTCTTCTGCGGTCAACATTGGTGTTTTCTCTACAAAATTATAATACTGTGGCTTGCTATCAACAAATATTTGCATGGCTAATTTTCTATCTTTTATTTCTTCGTTTTCATTAATAAAAAGTCCTGCCGAAACATAATAAGTTGATGGAGCAAGCAAGTGATAAAATAGGTGAGTACCGCATTGTTGACAAAAAGCTCTTTCGCCAAAATCCGAAGAGGCGTAATAAGTGATCGACTCCTCACCACTTAGTGCAACCTCATCACCACAGTCGACAGACATTGCCGGGCCACTATTCCATTTTTGGCACATACGACAATGACAAGCACTAATTTCATTAATTGATTTTGGCGTTGAAAGTGTAACTGCCCCACAAAGACATTGACCTATATGCATATTAAACCCCATGTTCAGATGAAACTCTTAATAAAACGTCGATAATAGCAGATATAAATTGAACCTATTTTAAATTGATAAAAGGCATATCAACGAGGATATGCCTTAATAAGAAAACATCCTATTCTATAATTTTATATCGCTATCTTGATATTATTTTTATCAACTAGACTCAAACAAGATCAAAAATGATCTAGGGTAACAGTCTCATCAAAAGTGAGTTTCCCCGTACGAGGATAAGGCTCACTTGCCGCTTTGCCGATGGCGATCATCATGCAAATTTGGTGATCTTGCGGTAATTGCAACAATTTAGCCATTTCATTAAAATCAAAGCCATCCATAGGACAGCTATCCAAACCTTGATATTTTGCTGTTAGCATCAAGGTTTGAGCAAAAATACCGGCACTACGCATAATTTCGTCGCGCTGAACTTGAGGGCGATCGCGATAATATTGATCGATAGCTGAAGTCATTATGCTTTTCACTTGCTCGTTAGCCCCCTGCCAAACTCGTTCCGCTTTGGTTTCCCAACTTGAAACTTCAGCACAAAGTATGACTAGCATAGAAGCATTAGTCACTTGAGGCTGATCCCAAGCAATTTTGCGCATTTCAGCTCTTAATTGTGGGTTCTCAACTAATACGGGACGCCAGTGCTGTAAGTTGAACGCGCTCGGTGTATTTTCTAGGACAAATTCTAATAGCTGCTTTTTTTGATCAAAGCTCAGTTTAAATTCACTATCGAATTGCTTGGTAGCGCGACGTTGTACAATTGCTTCAACTACATTCATCTTTAAGACCCTTTTTAACTGTGACTATTCTATTTATACAGAAAATTAAAGCTTATTTTCAGGTGGTTGCTGTTTCAAATCGCGTAATAAACGCCAACAGAAGAAACCTAATAACAGAACACCGCCACCTAAGATTGTCCATAATAGATAATTTTGCCACATTGATTCAACAGGTTCATTGCGATCATTATGTAACATTTTCTCTCCACCTAACTCAATAATAGGTGAATAAGTATGGGCTTCATAAAATTCGGTTGAAATTTGATAAGGTGTCATTTTTTTGGCTAGCAATTGTTCCAGCGGTAAACTCTCATTTTTTGCCGCTTTATTTCCCCAAACTAATAAATAGGGAGCTGTTCCTTGAGCATTAAATACCATATTCAATGCCACGCGTGTTCCTGTGATCTCCGGCGGAGTGTCACCCCAACTGCCTTTCAGTGCAGTGATTCGGATTTTTCGTAGCATTTTATTATGCAGTTCTATCGGTGGACTTATTTTTTCTGAATTATTATCACTGATAGAGTAAGCAACATAATTCTCTAATGGCAACCATGGGCCATCTTGTCCCGCCTGATACTCTATTTTTAACGGTAATACATGATTCGTTTGATATAAGCTAATCTTAAGCTCATTCAATAATTGCGCACTAGGTAGTCGGTAGATAACCTGATTACTAGAGTTGCCATCATTGGTTTGCTCAAATTTAAACGTTTCTTGCCGTTGTTGTGAAGTATTGCGCTGTGCGGTTCCCTCAATAGCTGTAAATTCAGGCATATTCACACTTTTATCGCTACTAACGATAATAAGCCAATAAGGCCCAGTTTTTTTATCTCTGTAGCTATTATCCAGCTCAATGGTACGACTGACTAATTTTTCATTAGCCGATTTAAGATCGATTAATGGCACATCCGAAGCGAGCCGACTCCAATTCTTTTTATCTGAGCTGGTATATACCGATGCTTTAGCTTGCCAATTATCATTGGTTGCTTTCCATGAGACAGATAATCGCTCTAAGGCCAGTTCTAATGGTTTTTCATCTTCAGAAACCATCATATAAGCTTTAAGATTATTACGTTTCTCTATTGCTGCTGCGCCAGTCAAATTAATCGAAACACCATTTTCCGTCTGTATTATCACTTTTTGTTCTGAATTCTCACTTGAATCGCTATTAGCAATAAATTCAGGTTGAATTGGATACAGAGTTAATTGAGTGGTAAAACGACTGTTTTTTTCTTCTATATCGCGAAATAAAGTGAAAGGGACTTCTTCACCTGTCCCATTAAATACACGCACATCCTGTAATGTGTCTGGATATGCTGAATTTATATAAGTAATTTGTGGCAGCTCTAACCAATAAAATGCTTGCTCAAGCTCAGAGGGTGTCAATTCAGTTCCCTGATAATAATCATAGATTGTAGCTGCAGTGGCTATTTTTTCACTGGCAGAGACAGAGAAAGCAAGTACAAAGGATAATACAAAGGAAATTACGCCTGTTTGTATAGATAAAATACGCTTATTTAACATTGTGTGATTCCCTTTCAGTTATTTTTTGGTCCTTGGGCGGTAATGGCGAGAAATAACCAATAATTAAGATAAGTAATGCCACCGCAATAAAGGAAATAGCTTTAGCCAAACCATCTTCATTGGAAATATCCACTAAGAATAGTTTAGCGATGACTGCAGCTAATATTATCGCGCCAGCGAGCCAATTTATGCGCGACTGTCTATTGTGCGCAAAAATCATGATGATTAAGGCTACAATAGTCCACACAATAGAAAGTGTCGTTTGAATCAATTTCGAATCCATAATGCTAGAAACTGACCAGCGAATATCCTCAAAATCAACAAGTGCACGTAAAATAATGCCGTTAAACCAGCAGACACTTAATACAATAATAGCGGCTGACAGTGATTTGATAATCAGTTGATCCCTTTCATTTTGCCGACGACTAAGTGCCTTAATACAGCGCGTCACATAGACAAGCGCAGCAATACTAAATAGACCCGCTTCATCTAATGGATTAATCAGCGGGATATAATACCAAAAGGTGAGTTTGCCATCTAATAAATTCCCTTCAAGGGATAAGATGACCATCAGAGCGACCAGTGGTAAGGTACTATACCAATAGAGCTTTTTATATCTAACCATAGGATTAATGGCCGATTTTTGTAACCAATACAAAACAAAAATGACCGAGACGATACCCATAATATAGATAAAGAAACTCCACTCAGTCATTCCCCAAGGCAACAGAGAGACATAAAAATGAATTTCTGTTGCTAACAAACAGAGGATCAACCAATAGGTTGCCACATGCATTGTCGCATATAACCAATGGGGTACTTTTTTATAAGAGTTAACTAAGAATAAAATCACAGTACCAAATAATACTGGCCAAATAAGCGAACTTTCGCCCTTACCTAGTGGCTCTTCACTCAACATAAAATCCATGGATAAGTAATAAAACCCGGTCGCCCATAATAAGAATTGGCAAAGTGATAACAGCATCCAATCCGTTCTCATAGCAACGACACGCCAGAAATAAGCGGAGAGAATAACCACCGCCATAATAATGTAGTCTTCGGACTCTTGGCTCCAGGATAAAATATCCGTGATATCTAATAACCAGCGGCCCCAAACTAAGAAACTCACTAGCAGAAACGCATTACTAATCATTTCTGTATTAGGATCTTCTTTGCGATACAACCTAAATAGAGCACCACTCAGCACACAAACAATAATAAGTAGTGGTACCATATAGACACTACCACGGCTCCAATTATCAAAATTAAGTCCGCCAAGCAGAGTGATCGCACTACCTAAAATTAATAAGCTGCCCACTATAATTATTTTTTTCTGGTTTTGCTGAAAACCAAACCAGAGGATCACAAAACCCTCCACCGCCCAAACAATTGAGGTCCACTCAAATGATACGGCTAAAGGAATTGCTAATGTCAGAAATCCAGCGCCGAGAGCAATATTACCCAATGCCAAATGACGCCCAGCTGCTGCGTAACGCTTATGGGTGATATAACCAATAACCAGATATAAAGCACCAAAACCAAGTGCCGAGAAAGCGGGACCAAGATAGAAGTGTTCTGTCATACCATATTGCAACATAAAACTGATTATTGCTGGGCTAAACAACAGTAAATTATCCACCAACATCTGATTATTTTGGTTATTTTTATAGGCAAAAAGCTGTGTTAATAAACTAAAGATTATCAGATTAGCAATTAAGAAAAGTTGGCATGAGAGATAGTATTCGGGTCGATAATAGTCAACGCCCCATAATACCGCGACCACATAAGTAAAGAAAAAACCGACAAGATTGAGCGGCCGCCAAGATTGCCAAATACTAATAATGATAATGGCCGTCGATAACATTAAATAGTAGGAAAATAGCGCTATATGACTTCCGCCACCCGTCGATAATAAAAGCGGTGCTGCGTAGCCGCCAATGGAAGCCAACATAGCTAAACTTATTGCTCGTTGCAGAATAGCCAGCATAATACTCGCGATACAAATAAGTACCATTAATCCTAATGCAACAATATAAGGCGCCATATCATAGAGTTTAAAAGCGGCAAAAATGGTGATGTAGAAACCACCAATAGCACCACCTTGTAATATCAGTCCATACAGCTGTTTCTTATCTTTTAGTTTCCAACCGAGAACCAATAAAATAATGCAAACAAATGCAGAAAAAATCAAACGCATTTGAGGTGAAATCAATTCTTGTTCGATACTAAATTTAAGTAAATAAGCGATGCCTAAAAATAATAATAAAATACCAATCTTCGCTAATGGATTACCCTTTGATAGCCAAGAAAAGAAATGGCTGAAGATAGATGCGGGCTCTGGCTGGTTATCACTAGATATTGATAAGGTATTGTCCTTTTGTCCTTGAGATGGCTTATTGTTGGATCTTGGCGCATTTTCGAAGGAGATAGCAGATTCAATTGATTTATCTTGTTCTACTTTAGCGGATTCTATTTTAGATAATTGATTTGCTGGAGAAGAATGCCATAAAGCCTCATTTTGCGCTTGTTTAAGCCGGGCAATTGCTGCTGCTTGTTTCGCTGAGTGGGCTGTTTTTTCCGCTAGCTCCTCTGTTGAGGCTTCTTCTCTATTTTCAGGGACACTACTTATATGAATATTCTGTTGTAACCTCGCACTTTCATTTGTCTGCCTGATTGTTTTTTCAAGCTCAGCGACCTTATTTTTGAGGGAAAACAGCTCATCACGTAGTTGCCCTGTACGACTCATCGCAACAATAGCCAGTATAGGTGCGATAATCACCAAGGCTGCAATCACTAATCCGATAAATAACAGTTCATCCACAGTTGGTCATCTCTTAAATTGGAAGGAGGTACTACCTCGCCTATATATACACCATTACATTCGAAATTGAACAGGATAAGTTTAAATATCAATGATGATAAAACCAAGCTAAATAAGCAAATAAACTTCAAAATCTTATATTTAATTGATATTAAGCTCATTTAATCAAGGTAAAAGGTAGATAGCACCTGAGGATAGCGAGAAGATTAATTTGCTTATAAATATTATTTATAAGCAATGAGAGTGAAAATACTAATATTAGACTCGAAGATTAAGTCAAAAAATCAGATTATACTTAATGCTCTTATATCGATTGATTACTTGTATGTTTTTCCTATTACCTTTTCTATTATTGTAATTAAAAACAGATTCTCGTCTTTATTGGACTAGATTTTTAATACTATTTAAATTCTTTTAAAATATAGAGATAGAGATAAATAAGTTACTTATCTCAACTTATTTTCAATAAAAATTATCTTCACCTTAAGTTGAAAAATTAAATTTAACCCGTATCTGCGTTTACTTGAATGTCATCACTTACCTAGCAATATAATCTGCCGCTAATTATTTATCCTTATATCTTTTGATCTGCCACCGCTAATTATTTGCAACTCGGATCACAAAAAACGTATCATAGCGCTACTTTTTCATTCATTTCTTCACATTGAGAATCTGTTAATCATGAATATCAGCGATGAACTTGCTCATGCAATCGCTTCTGTCACCGAGGTCGCTGCTGTTGCGGCTTATGATTGGGTCGGAAAACAAGATAAAACCGCCGCGGATCTCGCTGCTGTCGAGGCGATGAGAAATCGTCTTAATCAAATCGATTTTGAAGGCCAAATCGTGATCGGTGAGGGCGAAATCGATGAGGCCCCTATGCTCTATATTGGCGAGAAAGTAGGTCTCGGACAAGGTAATATGGCTTTAGATATTGCCGTTGATCCTATTGATGGTACTCGTATGGTTGCCAATAATGAGCAAAATGCCATTGCAGTATTAGCCGCGGCAGAAGCTGGCTGTCTATTACAAGCACCTGATATGTATATGGAAAAAATGGTTGTCGGAGCCGCAGCTCGTCAAGCTGTCCACCTTAAAAATCCGATTGAAAAGAATATTGAACTACTCTCTTCTGCTTTAAATAAGCCGATCAGCCAGCTCTCCATCGCCATTCTCGATAAACCCCGTCATCATCAAGTGATTAAAACGATCCGAGCGATGGGCGCCAAAGTGATAACTATGCCGGATGGTGATGTCCTTGCTTCACTATTAGCAATACTTCCTCAACATGAAATTGATATGATGTATGGTATTGGTGGCGCCCCCGAAGGTGTTATCAGTGCAGTAATCGCCAGAGCATTAGGCGGTGACATGCAGAGTCGCTTAATTGCACGTAATGAAGCCAAAGAAAACTCAGTAGAAAATCAAAAAATAGCTGAATATGAAAAAGTGCGCTGCTTAGAAATGGGTACCGAAGTCGGACAAATATTACTACTCGATGATATGGTAAAAACACAAAATGTAATGTTTGCAGCAACAGCTATCACCCAAGCAACACTAATGGATGGAGTTTTTTCTGATCACACAAGCCAAACAACCAGTACAATCTTAATTAATGGCCATAATAAATCGATGAAACTAATTAAAAATCAGTATTTCAAATAGTATTTATTTATGCCAGTAAGTAATTAGTTCTCACTGGCATATAACTATTTTATGTTAGTTATTTGTAAAGATACTTACTTAATAGACATAATTTGATACTAATCATTTGTTTCTTTTATAACCTATACTGATTTATGCTAGAATCAGTAAGGAGTCACACCTACTGATAATTTATTTCAATAGTTTTTAAAAGGAACGCTATGAAACTGAAAATACTTGCAGTCAGCCTATTGAGTCTTAGTGCTTTAAATATCGCCCCTGCGGTTGCCCAAGAAGCAGCGCCTGTAACAATGAAAGCTTCTGGCACTATCCAAGCAGAGAATAAAGTTAATTCATTTGAAGCTTTGATGATAGATAAAGTATGGATCACCACAGAAGCAATTGATCAGGATAAAAAACAAATTAATCCATCTGATGCTCATGTCGTCAACTTTTTTGGTTTAGCTGAATACTACCCAGACGGTACATTTAAAATGCAGACGCTGGATGGCAAACCTAAAATGCAAGGTGACTGGGAATTTAGCGAAGATGGTAAAACTCGGACATTAAAAGCCAAAAACGATAAAGGCGAAATCCTGTTTACTCGTACAGTTGAAAACATCACAGTAACTCCTGACGAATATACCTATCGTATCTACCCAGACGAAAGCAAAAAATCCCAATACGCTGATATCGTCCATAAAGTTAAATAATAACCCTCAATATATGATTTTACACCGCCAATAACACAATATTGGCGGTGTTTTCCCCTCTTGCCCTACCTATTTTTTATTAAAATCACTTAAAAAACTAAATATATCCATCACATTTAGACTACACTTTCCCCAATGAGATTGTTTTTATCTAATCTAATGAGGGAAACGATTATGTATCAAGACTTGAAAGGAAAAGTAGCCATTGTTACAGGAGGCTCTTCAGGTATAGGCGCCGAAGTAGTAGAGCGCTTAGGTCGAGAAGGTATGAAGGTTGTTATTAATTATCTTTCCGATACTGAAGCGGCTACTGAGGTTGCCAATAAAGCGATTTCGGCAGGCGGTGAAGCCATTATCTATAAAGGTGATATTAGTGATGAGCAACATGCAAACCAAATTATTATTGCCGCCCTTGATACATTTGGACGATTAGATCTACTGGTTAATAATGCGGGAATTGAGATCCAAAAGCCAACTCATAAAGTTGAGTTAGCTGATTGGGAAAAAGTGATTAGCGTTAACTTGACCAGTTTTTTTCTTACCTCAAAAGCCGCTATCGACTACTTTATCGAAAATAATATCAAAGGTTCTATTATTAATATGTCCTCGGTCCATGAGATTATTCCATGGCCAACCTTTGCCAGCTATGCTGCAAGTAAAGGCGGGGTAAGAATGCTAACTAAAAGCCTTGCATTAGAATATGCGCCTCATGGTATTCGTATCAATAGTGTTGGCCCAGGGGCGATAGAAACTCCTATTAATCATGAGAAGCTGCAAGATAAAGAAAAACGTACCGCATTAGAAAAAATGATCCCCATGGATAGAATTGGGCAATCCCATGAGGTTGCAGCCGCTGTTGCCTGGTTAGCCTCTTCTGAAGCTGCCTATATCACAGGAATCACCTTATTTATTGATGGTGGAATGACCCTCTATCCTTCATTTCAAGGTGGAGAAGGTTAAGTTCTAATCTTTGTTTATTATTGATAAATTCGCGCTATAGAGCAGTGCTGTAATTCAGTACTGCTCTAATTAATTTCACTAGACTATTGTTTTTTCTATTAAGATACGATAAGAAGCGTTTTATTAGACTAGATCAAACAAGAGCTTATAACGCTAGGTTATTGAGCTTCATTATTCCTCGTCAAAATAAGAGAATTCTAGTACATTACCGATTATAAAAAAAATTACAATAACTTGAAGATAACTCTGATTTAAAAATCACAATATTCAAGATAGAGTATATTCATTAGGTACAAGATAAGGACGCATTTTTCTCAAGGATGAAATCTCCCGCTTCCCTTTAATATTTATTAGATATAGTATTACAATAAATAATGCTATTATTTTTAATTCTATATCCTTATCTAGTAAATCAAGTATCCTTCTCCCTAACATTATAATCTCCATCATTTAAATAGCGACATTCCTATATTAGTGATGTGATTTTTTAAAGTATGCCTTTTAAAATAAACACTGATAAATTATTAAAGTAAAATGTTTATATATACTTACATCAATAAATTTAATTTCACCTTGAAAATAAAATCAATAACATAGATTAAATAAGTGTAAACTTGACAATTATAACTTCAGATATATCAAGTGAGAGGAAATTTAAATAAATAGATAGTAATTTACAAAAGCAATACTGAAAAGCGGAATTTACTTATTGTTTTTTAAGTTATGGAGTTGTTAGTATTTTATTACTATTTAATTATATCACTATTATTTTTTTAACACTCAATTAGTCAAAATGGAAACTAGACATATAAATAGATAATTCTTAGAATTGTAATTCAGTTTGAAATTAAACAGACATATACTTTTTAGTTCTCACTATGATTACCTTTATATAAATAAATTTTAACTGAGCAAAGACAAATTACAATTAAATCATTAATAACCATTAAATTTTAATCTGTGGAAAAAAATTTAAAATCTGACATAAATTGAACATTATCTGATAACTCTTGTTCATTGATTAACATCTCGTTATCGATTAACTAAATAACAGGGCTGTTTAAAGGATCGATATATGATTTCTTTAGAAGAAAGAGCATTATTATTACTTAAAAAAGTACATCAAATTGGTGAGGATGATTTTTCAGCTGATAAAATCACATGTCAGGATATCCTAACTCCTAGTGCATCCTCAAACAATCAGATAATTCGTACATCTCTCTCTTCTCATAAAAAAAATTATACAGAAAAATCTAACAATCAATTAGAATCTGATGATTCAATTACCTCTAAATTATATTGTAGGACGAATACGTCAATAAAACCCTTATATCCCTATTCTCAAATATCTGAAAATAGAGATTGCTGTCAGCTATTAAAGTCAGATAATATCTTACTTGGTGCTTGGAAGAATATCTATATTTCAACGGCAATACCCTTGTTATTACAAATTGAACGAATAGGTTGTAGATCTAACTCTGATTTTTCTGAAATTATTGAAGCTAGATTAGAGATCGTTCGAAAAATATATCATTTTAAGCATCAACTGAATAAACAAGGCCATCCATTAGAAGAAATTGAGCATTTATCTTATCTTCTTTGTACTTATATTGATGATATTAACATCACCAAAGGGTTACCTGAGAAAGATCATTTTCATCTCAGTCTACTCATGGAGTTCCATAAAGAAACTTGGGGCGGAGCAAATTGTTTTATCCATTTAAAAAATTATTTACCTCAAATAGAAAACAAGAGAAATATTCTGGAATTTTATTATCTAATTATCTCATTAGGATTTGAAGGTAAATATAAAATGCACGAACAGGGATCAACCCTATTAATGGAGCTACGTACTGATCTAAATACATTACTTTATAGTCAAAATCCTACTCGAAAACTAACCGATATTAGTTTAAGTCCCACTTCTACTCCCCCTAATCTAATAAAAATATTAAAAAAAGGTCTCACGGGAGTTATTATTTTTCTATTTATTTATGGCATCTGCTCTTGGTATCTCTATCAACCAAATCACAAAATAGAGAATGGTACTAAGACTTGGTCAGAATATTTAAACCTTATCGAGCACACAGATGCAATCCCGCTAAAAGGATCATCTTTAAATTACACATTAAAAATATCAGAAAAAAAAACGATCGCAATGGCGGATAAACTAAGAGATGGCACATCAATAAATCAAACTCATAATCGAGAAATTATCGCTATTGAGCAAGGCGAAAGTGAACCTATTTCTGATAATACCACGCGCAAATAAGAATTCTTCTTATTGCTACGTAGATATTTTATGGAAGATTGGCCAACCTAAAGCCGCTCAAACCATGGATGGATTCAAAGAAAGTCTAAATATTCTCAACTGTTGAGATATTCAGACAACCGGGAAGCGTCGTTAAGTAGCGATCCCCTTCCCAATTGAGAAAATAAAAGGAAGTATTATGATCCGTCGATTTTTGATTTTGGCGATAACTATCGTATTTTGCTATCTCATATGGTGGATAGGTCCATTAATTTCAATTGGCACCTATTTTCCTCTCTCTGGTGTTCTATTACGTCAAATTATTATTGGACTGATACTATTTTGGGCCATATGGCCTATTATAGCACTCTTCTTTAATCGGATTTTTAGTTATGCTCGCATGCCAATCCCTAACTCTAAAAAAAAGATAGTTCAATTAGATCCTATTACAGCGCGATTCTTTGATGCTTTACGTACTTTACGTTTTATTAGTCTCTCCAATAAAAAAAATCTCTATCAAAAGTTAAAAATGCGTATTAATCAAGAATATCTTAATGAAAAACCTTGGTTCCTTATTATAGGCCCAACAGGTAGTGGTAAAACATCATTGATTAATCAAAGTGGAGAAGATTTTATATCTTCTGAACAATATGGATTTACCAATACTTCAGAAATGGGTCCGACAAAGGATTGTAACTGGTGGTTTACAGAACGTGCCGTATATATAGATACAGCTGGCGAATGGATGTTATTACATAGTGAAAATAATGAGGCTGGAGCTGCGCGAAAAAAACTATTTTCATTAATTCGTAAATATCGTCACTATCCTTATATTGATGGAGTTATGCTATGCATTGATGTCAGCATACTTTTATATTCATCTTTGAGTGAGCAGAAGTCATTAGCTGATACATTACGTATTCGAGTAGCAGAAGTTGCCTCATATTTTCTCACTGATGTACCTATTTATTTATTCCTAAATAATATTGATAAATTACCCGGTGGAGAAGTATTTCTGACCATCCTAAGTGATGAACTGCTGGCCCAAGGATTAGGAATTAAACTCTCCAGTGATCAATTCAATCATAATAACTTTGCTGTCGATGAAACCGCGTATTTAGCATTACAGGAACGAATAAGCAACTATGTGCTGGAATCATTACATGCTATACCAAATAAAGATATACGCTATCAATTAATCCTCTTTACTGAAACACTTGGAGCTCTTAAAAAACCATTATTCGCCTTTTTAGATCATGTTTTTCCTCCATCACCCATAGGTTATTCTGGCTGTCTACGCCAATTATGGTTTGGTAGTACTTTGCCATTAATAACCAAAGAGGCATTATTTGATTTAGAATCAGAATTAATTTATAAAGAACGAAAATCCGGTGGAATGTATTATCCCGCATTAAGTCAGGCAATTTCCGAACGCGGAATACTGCAATCTGTTAAATATTCGCCTCCTCATAATAACTTTATTTTTGCTGGTCGTTATATTCTAGCAACACTAATTATTGGCGCATTAGCTTTAATTCTCACTTCTCGCTCTTTTTGGCAGTCTTATTTTATCTCTTCACGTATTAATAGCGTCGAAAAAACCACGTTATTAATATGTAAGTCGACTGTGATAAATAATACAAGTGATAATCTGATAGCCGCTTTTGAAGCATTGGAGAGTATCAATATGCAATATTCGGAAAAGATAACTCCATTTTTATTCCCCTATTTTGACCATGAATCACTCACTCTGGTTATTGAACAAACCTATCAACATAATTTATACCAAGTATTTTGGCCTGCTGTTGAAAATTATATTGAGAGTGAACTTAAACAGGAAGTGCTAAAATCTAACATCGATATTTATGACCCTTTGAGCGAGGTTTTCGGCCAGGTTTATAATAAACTTTCGCTTATATCGACATATCTTCAGGCTGGAAAAATACTATCTCAGGCGCGTGAATATAGTCTATTACAAGATGAGGCAATACAGCAACCTGAGCCTATCAGGAGCATCATAATGGATCTACTCTCTGTTGGAAAAAAACAAAAGTCACTCAAAAACCAATTAAATATAAATGCTTATATTTACCCGATCTCATCTGACCTATGCTTAAATACCTTGAGTAGTAGTTATCATTTCAATAGTACAGTGCGAAGAAAAATTGGTATGGGTAATCCTAATCAACTAACTGCTCTTAGCAGCGCTATATCTAAAAAAATAAGCTGTCTTTTTTACACTTATCCTCCTTTCATCTTATAAAAAAAGGCCGCTTTGCGGCCTTTTCTCAACTCATTAGACAAACTAACGGTCTAAAGTCATTCGATGCAATTTAGGTGCTGTCAGTACCATCAAGATGGCAATAACACCTGTCACGATACCAATTTTCAAGAACACATCACTATAAACCACCAGTGATACCACAGGATCTGCAATCTCACCTTCTGGAATAGCGGTCAATGAAGCGACATAGCCAGCAATAAAAGCAGCTGCAGAGCTGGTTAAGAACCAAGATCCCATAATGAAGCCCATTAAACGTTGTGGTACTAGCTGTGCAACCATGGCTAAACCTAAACCAGAGATCATTAATTCGCCAATACTTTGTAGACCATAACAAACTACTAACCAGCCAACAGAAACAATACCCGCATCTGTCGCAAACTTAGCCCCTAATGGCAGTACCAAGAAAGCGCCGGAACAAAGTACCATACCGATAGCAAATTTGTGCGGCATAGGTAAGTTATCACCCATTTTATTATAGACAGCGGCGAGAATTGGACTTCCTAACATGATCCAGATTGGATTCAGTGTTTGATACTGTGCGGGCTCGATATTAAAGCCAAATACCACATGTTCAATATTATGAACTGCAAAGAAGTTTAATGAAGTCGGCATCTGATTGTAGAGCACGAAAAAGACAACGGCTTGTAACATCAGGATAAAGGCCACGATCATTTTACGTCGTGCTGCGCCTTTTAACGCCAATGTCTCTTTAGTAAAGATAAAGAAGATAAAGCAGATAATCACACCTAAAGCGGCGCGAGCGACACTCACGTTATGCAATAACCATGTGGATAGCGCAACTAAACCTACTACACCGACAATCGTTGCCAGTAATTTATACATAACAAGAGGTTCGAAGTCAGGTTTTGAACCATGACTAGCCACCCAATGCTTACAAATAAAGAAGTTAATCAGCGTAATAACTAGACCAACCACACTCAGTGCAAAAGCTACATCCCAGCCATAGTGCTTCGCAAGCCAAGGTGTTGCGGCCATCGAGAGCAATGAACCTATATTGACGGACATGTAATACATGGTAAATGCACCGTCAAGGCGTGGATCATCTTTCTGATAACAAGTGGATAGCAAAGAGGCGGGGTTGGCCTTAAATAAGCCATTACCTACAGCAATAGTTGCCAGTCCGAGATAAACTGTATTCAGATCATTGGCAGAAAATGCGACTAATGAATAACCGACAATAAGAACTAGGGTTCCTATAACAATAACCCGCTTTGTTCCGAGTATTTTGTCACCTAACCAACCACCAATAGCCACAAAGCCGTAGACTAATGCCGTAAATGCCGCAAATAAAGTGATGGCATCCGTTTCTGACATACCTAACTCTTGAGTCAGGTAAATGGCTAAAATACCTTGGAGTCCATAGAAGCCAAACCGCTCCCATAACTCAATGGAAAAAATCAGATAGAACGATCGTGGTTGTTTGAATGCATTTAAACTTATGTTTTCATTATTTTTATTTGTTGACACTAGAAACCTCTATTACACCCTGTACGTACAAACGAATAAAGAAGTACTTTTGTACTCTTAGCATTGTTATAGCTCAAGAATCGAAATTTAGTAAAAATTACTGAATTGCTAGTGAGATTCGATATTCACTGCATATTATCTTAATCTTGATAAACAGCTGAAAATATAAACACTTCTTATTAGATTATGCTTATAAGTCGAGAATCACACACTCTATGAGTTATCGTCAGAATGACCTATTACTCACGATATACAGCAGAAACCGCTATGGCAGTAATAAAATCATTAAAGCAATATACGCTATATACGCACCAAAAATAAAGGTTTAGAAAGTAATAAATCGCATAATAATGGACTAATATCGTGATATAGCTCACTTTATTAGAGAACTCTTAGTTTATTCATCGATGATTAAATAATCATTCCAATAGACTATTTAACATATAACCCACTATTGAGTTTGAAATTTAATCAAGTGATACCAGTGAGTATTTGTTAATTTAATTGATGTATTGTATCCTCTTGGTTAATTCCAGCATAAAGATTTCCTCCTTAAAAATAATTTTATTGCTTCTTATTTGTTCTATTAAAAATAGAGACTGCGTTTATTTATTAAAATAGCTTATTAAGATCTAGGTGAAGAAAAAATAAGCAATTAGTGCGATTGGAAATAAACTATAGAGGTTATTTGGATTCTGAGATTAGATATTGCAGTTAGATACATTTTGATAGGCATAGCAGTGCTTAGTAGTAAGAGGATTTAGCAAAATGGGTGAAATTTGGTTAAAAAAAACCCGGTTTAAAAGTAAACCGGGTATAATGCATTCTATTTAAGGATTTTGCTACTTCACTACAAAAACGTCTTCAATAGCCGCATTATTGCATTACTTACGTAAAGAAATGAAAGATGAGGGTAAAAATATGAATTCTTGCGCAAACTAAAAAGTAGTATTCATGTAATATAAGACCCAGCAACATCTTAGAAAGTTCATTCTTTTTCTATTTATTTTTTTAAAATCTTTTTTTTAGTTATAATTCAGACAAAAAACTTAACGAGAAATGATATAACGCATTGAAACTACATATAAATATAAGGGTTCCACAGTGAGATATATTTTTTTAAATATTTTCCTCCTTTTGAGTTTTTGTATGCAAGCCGCTAACACGAATCTCCCCCTACCCACTGAACAACAGCCAAAAGTCGATCTTGTTGCCATGGCAGAACAAGGCTACATGGATGCTCAATTTAACCTTGCCATGGAACTACAAGCCAAAAAACAGTATACCGAGGCGGTAAAATGGTATGAGCTTGCCGCGAAGCAGGGTTTTACAAAAGCGCAAATTAATTTAGCGCTCTTATATCAAAATGGCTTAGGCACTGAGAAAAACCTGCAAAAAATGCTTTTTTGGATGGAAAGTGCCGCCAATGCGGGAGATCCTCTCGGCCAATTGAATATGTCAGAATATAGCTTCCAAGGGATTGATAAAATTCTGAGCAAAAATCCACAGCAAGCATTTGAATGGCTAAATAAATCTGCTAACCAAGGTTTTCAACCTGCTCAGTTGGTTCTTGCTTACTGGTATGAAAATGGTATTGCCGTTAATAAAAATAGCCAGCAAGCTCAGCAAATCTATCTTTTATTAGCTAAACAGAACAATCCTCAAGCACAATATATTCTTGGCTATCAATTTGCCACTGGCCAATATCAAGCCATTGACTATAAGCAAGCCTATCGCTATTTCGCCCTCTCAGCCGAACAGGGCTTCGCTAAGGCCGAATATAGCCTAGGCATGTTATATCTCAATGGGCAAGGTACAGAGGCTTCTAGCCGCAAAGCGATAGACTGGCTAACCAAGGCAGCACAACAGAATGATATTTCCGCGCAGTTTAATCTGGCGTTGCTCTATTCTCGTGGCGAAGGCATACCTAAAAATCCTCCATTAGCCTGCTCTTGGTATCAAAAAGCGGCAGTGCAAGGAAATGCAGAAGCGCAATATGCAACAGCTGCCTGTTATCAATATGGCATGGGATTTAAACAGAGTGATCGACAAGCGCTTAATTGGTATAAAAAATCCGCTAAACAGGGATATGAGCGAGCTAAAAAGAAAGTGTTGATTATGGAAAACAATCAATAGCCATCAAGGATTAAAAATATCAATAAAATAAGCCGGTATTTAACCGGCCCATTTTCACAGAATGCGTTATCAACTTGAATAAAAACTAACTTTTTTGCGTTGCGCGATAGACTCGTTGAGGTCGACCAACACGCCCATATTCAATTTCTGCTTCGATTTTATTCTGCCCAGAGCAGTACTCTAAATATCGACGAGCCGTAGTTCTACTCAACTTTAACTCTTTCGCAATGCTTTCCGCTGTATGCTCAACGTCCTGATGTTCAAAAAGCTTTAGTACCTTATCGAGAGTTAATAGATCAATACCTACAGGCAGCTCTTCTTTGGCTTCACCCCGTGCGTAAGTATTAAACATATCATCTATCTGGCTCTGACTCGTCTTACTGTGTGCTTGTAGCACTGTTTTACGCTGTAACAGCCTATCTAAAGTCTGCCCCAATCGTTCATATGCGATAGGTTTAACCAAGTAATCAAAAACACCTAATCGAATCGCTTCAGAGACAGTATCCATATCACTCGACGCTGTAGTGAAAACGATATCAGCCGTATTTCGCTCTTTGATAAGATCGTGGACCAGCTCAATTCCTTTTCCATCAGGTAAATAATTATCCAATAAAATAAGATCCGGCTTTAAAACCTCGATCATCTTTCTCGCCTGAGCAAGATCACCTGCAACCCAAACTTTGTCACAAGCGGGATGTTCTTTGATAAATTCGCCGTGCATTTCAGCTAACAGCATTTCATCTTCCACAATGAGGATTTTAATCTTAATCATTTTGTATCATCACTTTTGGAATAAAGATTGAAAATAGAGTACCACAAGGCTCATTATCTTCGATAATCATGACACCCCGGCATCGTTTTATATAAGAAGCCACCAAGTATAATCCAATTCCATGGCCTTCTGTTGATTTCGTTTTTGTTGTTACGCCTCTCTCGAGGAATTTTTCATGGCCCTCTTTAGGGAAGCCACATCCTTGATCTGCAACTTCAATCACAATTTCTTTCCCTTCATCTGATATATAAAATTCAATCTGTCCACTCCCTTGTGGATTATTCAGACAAGCTTCAAATGCATTATCCAGTAAATTTCCAATAATCGCGCAAAATTCCGTGCTTGTTAGTTTGCTAGGGAGAGCCATTAATTGACACCCTTCGACAAACTCAAGATTTAATCCTAGCTCTTTTGCTCGAAGATATTTACCAAATAATAATCCTGCAACCTGCTTATCGGTAAATGTATCACGCAGCGAGTCAATCAATTGCTGCTTAGATTCTGATTCACCTTTTATCATTTGCATTGCTTGGTCATACTCTTTCATTTGGATCAGACCACTGAGTGTCGACATCCAATTTAAATGCTCATGACGCAATGTTCGAAGATTATCGACATATTGTTTAACTTGGGTCAGCTGTGTATTGAGTGATTCAATATCATTCTGGCTACGGAAACTAATCACCGCTCCCATAAGATTTGAATCATCCATAATAGCAATTCTACTGGCTATAACATTAAGCCCTTCAAAGGTACAAATTTGATCATATTTGGCAGTTTCAAGCTCGTTCATAAAGAAGGTCGCAGGTGTGATAATTTCAGTAATATGGCGACCGCGTAAATTCTCCGCCTGCTGCGATAAGCAGAGCATTTTACGAGCTTGAAAATTAATAGCGATAATTCTACCATCAGCATCTACTGCAATAATACCTTCAAATACCGCATCGAAAATCGCTTTTTGTAGCATAACCACTTGACTGATTTGTTGTGGCTCCATCCCTAACATTTGTCGACGGATATGACGCGAAAATCCCCAAGCGAGTAAAAGTAATATAGCTAAAATTCCAAAAAATACACTGCCTGTTTGAACTAAAAATTCTGTTCGATAAACATCGATTTTTTTAGTGAGATAACCAATTGAAATAACACCAATAACTTTATTCTGTTCATCAAATACGGGTGTCTTTGCTCGAATAGCGTCACCAATTGATCCGTCACCTTCGATAAAATAACTTTCGCCGCGATCTAATGCACCGGGTTTATTCCATTGCATCATATCACCAATTTTAGCGCTATTAGGGTGATAAAGACGGATAGATTTCTCATCACCAATGACAATGTAATCGAAAACAGACTCATTGTTGAGTTTATCAGCAATCACTTTTAGTCGTGGAATATCTCTATTTTGCACAGCAACAATAACACTATCCATTGAGGCGATCAGTTTTGCTTGGCTCATTGCCATAGTACGAACATTATTGACCAATTTTTGTTCAAAGGTATTAGTAAAATATTGGCCAAGTACTGCAACTAAAACAACTGAAGCGAAGAGTAATAAAAGAAAAACGCGAATAGGGAATGAGATGGCACGAATGTTAGTAGGAAACTTTTTGCCATTATACATTTTCATCACACTCCTTTTGATTTTTAAAAGGTAAATTTATTGTTACGCGATTTACCCTCAAAAATCAGATGCATTAAGAGGCCCGCAAAAAAATTAAATACATAGTAATAATTAAAGAGATAAAAACCAAGGAATAAAATAGATATTATTCAGTTAACGCCATAAAAACCATTAAAAAAATACTAAACAAACTTAGAAACTTGAATTACGTCAAACATATTTATTTCTATCACTCTAAGATCAATATAAACAAAGGGTAATTAATTAAGTTTGTCATTTATATTTCTTAATACCTTATAAATGGATTTATTTAATTAACTTTAACACTGGCAACATTTATAAAACATCTCATTATGGATGCAGGAAAATACTATGTTCGAACAAATTGCCTTCCATCAGGTAAAGCGTCATGAGAACAGGAAAATCATTGAAATTACTAAATTTTTACGCCTAAATAATTTGGACATTGACTCAAGTGTCGATGTTTTTATTACAGTAACACGCCATGATAAATTAATTGCGTGTGGAGGCTTAGCCGATAATATCATAAAGTGTGTCGCCATCAGTGATGAAGTCAGAGGCGAAGGATTAGCACTTAAACTTGCAACTGAACTTATCAATCTAGCTTACGAAAATAATACAACGCATCTGTTTATATATACCAAAACAGAAAATGAAAAGTTATTTGAACAATGTGGTTTTCATACCTTAACATCTGTGCCGGGTATTATGGTACTAATGGAAAATAGCAATTGTTATCTAAAACGTTACCTAAAGAGTTTGAAACTCCAGCGTAAAGAAGGAGATAAAATAGGTTCAATCGTGATGAATGCGAACCCTTTCACTCTAGGTCATCGTTATTTAATTCAACAAGCGGCAGAAAACTGTGATTGGTTACACCTTTTTGTTGTAAAAGAAGATACATCACGTTTTCCTTATTCAGATCGTCTGAAATTAATTGAAGCCAGTACTAAAGATATTCCTAACCTTACTATTCATAAAGGTTCTGAATATATTATTTCTCGTGCAACATTCCCTTGCTACTTTATTAAGGAACAAGGTGTTATTGATCATTGCTATACAGAAATCGATATCAAAATTTTCCGTCAGTATATAGCTCCTGCATTAGGCATTACGCATCGTTTCGTCGGTACAGAACCATTTTGTAAAGTCACCAATCAATATAATAAAGATATGCGTTATTGGTTAGAGACCGATGAACTGCTTTATCCTGCCATAGAGCTAGTTGAACTCGAGCGAATGGTCTACAACGGGGTTGCGGTATCCGCGTCACTCGTCCGTAGACTGCTTGCCAAAAAAGATCTTGCGGCAATCAAACCTATTGTTCCTGAGGCGACTTATCAATATTTAGATCAATTAGTTGCTTCTCGTGGGACACAGGTTCAGAACCGCTCCGAAAGTTCTAATTTAGTCACAGGTGAAATATGAAAATACTCCATGCAGCCGTTGCCGGCACCCTTGAATCTAGCGATGTCATGGTGCGGATCGAACCGCTGGACGATCCGCAGGAAATTGATTTGCAGATTACCAGTAGTGTTGAAAAACAATTTGGTGAAGCGATACGTCAAACCGTTATGGCAACCTTAGTGCAGTACGATGTTCGCGGTGTCCAGCTGACTGTTGATGATAAAGGTGCCTTGGATTGCGTGTTAAAAGCCCGATTAGAAGCCCTTTTGGCGCGAGCATGTGATATCGATTATCTACCCTGGGAGGATCAACAATGAGTCCTGAAAAAAAGAAACGCACACGCCGCAGTATGCTATTCGTGCCTGGCTCAAATGCCGCTATGCTGAGCAACTCATTTATCTATCCTGCTGATGCATTGATGTTCGATCTTGAGGATTCAGTCACACTGCGCGAAAAAGATACCGCGCGTCGCATGGTTCATCATGCGCTACGTCATCCGCTGTATCAAGATATTGAAACCATTGTGCGAGTTAATGCGCTGGATTCAGCTTACGGAATTCCAGATCTCGAAGCCGTTGTACGTGGTGGCGCCGATATCGTTCGTTTGCCAAAAACAGATAATGCGCAAGATGTGATTGATATCGAAAGCGAGATTTTACGTATTGAGCAGAGCTGTGGTCGCGAGCCGGGAAGTACGGGTCTATTGGCTGCAATTGAATCGCCTATGGGCATCACCCAAGCGGTTAATATCGCTCACTCTTCATCGCGTTTGATTGGTATCGCTCTTGGTGCCGAGGACTATGTACGTAATTTACGTACCGAACGCTCACCTGAAGGAACCGAACTACTTTATGCACGATGCGCAATTCTGCAAGCTGCCCGTTCTGCTGGTATCCAAGCTTTTGATACTGTCTATTCCGATGCGAATAATGAAGAGGGATTTCTGCACGAAGCCGCTCATATCAAACAACTTGGTTTTGATGGTAAATCACTGATTAATCCAAGACAAATTGAGCTGATCCATAACCTCTATGCGCCAACTCAGAAAGAAGCCGATTATGCTCAACGAGTGGTTGATGCCGCTGAAGCCTCTGAGCGAGAAGGTAAAGGTGTCGTTTCTCTAAACGGCAAGATGGTTGATAGTCCGGTTATCGAGCGCGCACGCTTAGTATTATCACGTGCCGCATTATCTGGCATCCGAGAAGAGTAAGGTAGAATAATGACTAAACAAACTCAACGTCAGACCCGCGTCTCCGCTTTTGCCCATGATGATTCGCTGCGCCTGTTTAATGATATTGGTAAAGTACAACAACAAGTTCAGAAACCGAGAAATCGTAAACTCTGTTCTGATTTGCAAAAGGCGATACGCCGTTCAGGTCTAAAAGATGGGATGACCATCTCTTTCCATCACGCATTTCGCGGTGGTGATCTGATTTTAAATCAAGTATTACAAGTGATCGCCGATATGGGTCTGCGTAATCTGACCTTAGCATCTAGCTCACTCAGTGCTTGCCACTCGCCCGTTATCGATCATATTCGCCATGGCGTGGTCAGCAAAATTTATACTTCGGGTCTCCGTGGCCCACTTGCTGAAGAAATTTCTCGCGGCTTATTGGCTGAACCAGTTCAAATTCATTCACATGGTGGTCGTGTTAACCTGATCCACAGTGGCGAATTAGTGATTGATGTCGCTTTCTTAGGTGTACCATCTTGTGATGAATTCGGTAATGCGAATGGCTATATTGGCAATGCCTGCTGTGGCTCACTGGGCTACGCCAAAGTAGATGCTGAATACGCTAAAAATGTCATTATGCTAACGGAAGAGATCCTCGACTATCCCCATAGCCCTTCTAGCCTAAAACAAGATGAGATCGACTATATCGTTAAAGTCGATCGCGTCGGTGATGCCAATAAAATTGGTGCAGATGCAACCCGTATGACCTCAAATCCGCGCGAACTGCTTATTGCAAGAACAGCTGCTGATGTCATTGAGAAATCAGGTTTCTTCAAAGAGGGTTTCTCTCTGCAAACGGGAACTGGCGGTGCTTCACTGGCCGTAACGCGATTCCTTGAGGATAAAATGCGCCGTCATAATATTCATGCTGGTTTTGCTTTAGGCGGCATTACTTCAACTATCGTTGATCTGCATGAGAAAGGCTTAATACGTAAATTACTCGATGTACAAAGTTTTGACCGTGCTGCTGCTGAATCTTTAGCGCGCAACCCAAATCATATTGAAATCAGTGCAAACCAATATGCCTGCTTTGATTCTAAAGGCACCTCTGTTGACCGTTTAGATATAGTGGTTCTGAGTGCGCTAGAAATTGACACCCAATTTAATGTCAATGTTCTCACTGGTTCTGACGGCGTGATCCGTGGTGCCTCTGGGGGTCATAGTGATACTGCCGTTGCTTCTAAATTATCGATCATTGTTGCACCTTTAGTCCGTGGGCGTATTCCAACATTAGTTGATGAAGTTACTACTTGTGTAACTCCGGGCTCAAGTATTGATATTTTGGTGACCGATCATGGCATTGCTATCAACCCTGCCCGTCCAGAGCTAAAACAACAACTGGAATCCATGGGTGTGAAGATTGTGTCAATCGCTTCACTAAGAGAAAGAGCAGAACTACTAACAGGCACGCCAGATCCTATCGAATTTACTGATCGAGTTGTTGCTGTCGTTCGTTATAGAGATGGTTCTATTATTGATGTTGTTCATCAAGTGAAGGAGTAACACCATGTTTCACCCATTGCCTGAGATAACCGAATCGTTTGAAATTTCCATGCCGGAATTGCTGACAAGCCGTGATGCCCGTCAAGCTCGTCAGCAACATTGGTTAAAACAGCATCAGGCAACTCTGATTTCATTTACTGTCGTGATCCCTGGCCCAGTTAAAGATAGTCAACTCGCCAGAAAGATCTTCAATCAGGGGTTATATGCACTGCAACAAGCAATTCAATGCAGGCAATGGGTGGTTTTGGCGCAAGACTCTTTTGCATTTAATACAGGTCCAGAATCTTTAATCGCCATTTCAGCTGAGGCTGAGCAAGTTAAGGCTTTAATGATTGAAATTGAGCAAGAATTTGCCATTGGACGATTATGGGATTTTGATGTCTTTAACCAGCAAGGCCAGCTGTTGTCCCGCAGTCAGTTAAATTTAGCCGCAAGAACTTGTTTAGTTTGTGATAATGCGGCAAAAATTTGCGCCAGACAAAGGACTCATTCCTTAGCAGAGATTTTTAACAAAATTGAGGTATTAGCGAATGAGACTATCAACGCTTGATTCTACGGCTCTATTAAGCGAACAAGTTGTCGAACATTTTGCTTATCTCGGCTGGCAAGCGATGTTAGCTGAAGTTAACTTAACGCCAAAACCGGGCCTCGTTGATCAATTTAATACTGGCGCACATAAGGATATGGCATTGTCAGATTTTCATCTGAGTGCCGCGGCGATAGCTAAATATTTCCCTGATTTTATCCATGCTGGCGCACTATCCGCTCAGCAGCCAATCAGCACAGTGTTAGCACAAATCAGACCTATAGGTATCGATTGTGAAAAAGCGATGTTTCAAGCTACAGTCGGTGTCAATACCCATAAAGGTACTATTTTTTCTTTAGGATTAGTGTTAACTGCAATTGGTCGCCTACTGGCACAGCAACAAGCAATTACAGCTTCTTCGATTTGTCAGCTGGTCGCTCAAATGTGCCAAGGTATTACGCAAGAATTAAAGAAAACAGTGATCAATCCAACAGCTGGACAGCGTCTTTATCATGCTTATGGATTTACTGGCGCTAGAGGTGAAGCCGAAGCGGGTTATCCGTTAGTCACTCAATTATCACTGCCCCACTATTTATCTTGTCTGGCTAATGGGATCAGCAAGCCCGTTGCTTTACTCGAAACGTTAATTTTATTGATGGCACATAATGATGATACCAATATTGCTAATCGCGGTGGGATCACGGGTCTCTTGTGGACCAAAAATTATGCACAACAACTATTATCCCAAGGTGGAATAACCACGGCAGCTGATTTTGATAAAGTTCGATTATTTGATCGAGTCTGTATAGCAAAAAATCTTAGCCCGGGCGGTAGCGCTGATTTATTAATTTTAACTTGGTTTTTAGCTCAATTATCGAGTGCTAAATAATCCAATGATAAAAAAACAATATTAAATTTTAGTTAATACGTTGATATAGATAATCACCTATATTTTCTTTTTATAACAAACCTTAAATGGAGTTTTGGCAATTATTATCATCTGTAGATAAATGGTTTTTATTTGTTCTCACTTTGATTTCCAATGAATTAATAATATTAATGCTTATCAGCTTTAGTATTAAATAAATTTTATATTTATATTAAGGGGATCGTTATCGATGAATGTAAGTAAAATATGGAAGCTACTATTATTAGTTGCTATACCCATAATCATTGCGTTAATACCTACGCCCTCGGGGCTACCGGATATCGCTTGGCTTTTGTTTGGTCTTTACTTGGCTGCAATTGTTGGCCTAGTATTAAAACCTTATTCTGAGCCGGTGATATTAATTGCAACTATTGCAGCCAGTGCTGTTGTTATAGGAATTAGTGGTAGTAAAGAGATTAAAGTTTCTGAAGTATTAAACGGCTACTCATCAGGGACAACCTGGTTAGTGTTTGCCGCCTTTACTTTAAGTGCTGCTTTCGTTATTACCGGATTAGGAAAAAGAATATCTTATCTCTTGATTGGTAAATTGGGAAGCACCACTCTCGGCTTAGGTTATGTTACTGCTATTCTTGATTTAGTTATTGCACCTGCCACGCCATCAAATACGGCACGTGCTGGCGGTATTGTTTTCCCAATTATTAATAGTGTTTCAGTCGCATTAGGCTCAGACCCCGTTAATAGCCCACGCAAAGCGGGCCATTATCTGTTAGTCAATGTCTATATGGTGACAAAAACCACCAGCTATATGTTCTTGACGGCCATGGCCCCTAATGCCCTCGCATTAGCTATGATGTCAGATATTATGGGCATTCATTTAAGCTGGGCGGGTTGGACATTAGCCGCCTTGGTTCCGGGTTTGATAATGTTGATCCTGACACCCTATATTATCTACAAAATGTATCCACCTGAGTTGAAAAAAGTTAATAATAAAGAGATTGCAGCAGCAGGTTTGAAAGCTCTGGGTCCTATGTCTATCAGAGAAAAAATGCTGTTAGTTATCTTTATATTAGCGCTCTTAGGCTGGATTTTCGCCGATAGTTATGGTGTTGGCGCCTCCTCTGTTGCTTTATGTGTGATGGCATTAGCATTGATTCTAGGTGTTGTTACTTGGGATGATGTTCTCAAAAACAAAGGTGGCTGGAACACACTTATTTGGTACGGTGGTATCATAGGTATGTCTGGCGTCCTGACTAAAGCAGGATTCTTTAAATGGTTATCAACGGTGATGGGTGAACATCTCGCCTTCGGTGATCAAACCATGTTGGCATTCTTTGTCATTATGTTTATCAGTGTGGCTATACGTTACCTCTTCGCTTCCGGCGGTGCTTATGTTGCTGCTATGGTTCCAGTATTCGCTACTGTGGGCATGGTTGCAGGCGCACCTCCGATGTTATTAGCATTAGGTCTACTCTTCTCTAATGCCTATGGCGGTAGCTTGACTCATTACGGAGGCGCTGCAGCTCCAATCGTATTCGGTGCTGGCTATAATGATATTCGTTCGTGGTGGATTATCGGTGGGGTTATTGCGTTCCTCAGCTTACTGGTACATATGACAATTGGTCTAGGCTGGTGGGAACTTCTGATCAGCGCAGGCTTAATCTAAACCATTAAGACACGAAATTTAGATAGTCACTCATAGATAAGGATTGAATTCGAGATTAGCTGAATTCAATCCTTTTTCTTTGATAACCCGTTTTCACTTATTAATACACTTATTCTTTTAATACAGATTCAGATTTAGGCTACAAAAACATCGCCGGATAGCAGCTTTCTTGCCGTTCTGATAATTGAAGCTTGTAATCCTTCAGGCGAATCACCTTGCTGCTTTAATAACACATCAAATGTACCACTCAGGTGTTCAATCACAATAGACTCTAAATCACTGCTTGTTTGCGTTATTTGCTGAACGACGCTGCCCGATAAAATTAGGCTCGTTGCAATCGCAATCGCTCCTGTTACTGCCAAAGCACCGTGACAACGTTGTGGCATAAAATAACGAACGTTCACTGAACCACCATGGATGGGGGGTGAAACCAAAATAGGTTTAGGGATCACTTTATTAGTAACATCACCAAAACCCATTTTTTCACCCGCTAAACAACGAATGCGCTCTAATTTTTGCATAAACTCGAGATCTGATTCCAATTGTTGCGCCGTTTCATAACCTGTTTTACCCAGTTTTTGCGCATCAATTAATACCACTGGTGTCGCCATATCAAGACAAGTGACCTCTATACCCTCAAAGATATCTATTTTATTTCCGGTCGGTAATAATTTCCCCGTTTTAGCACCACAAGCATTTAAAAAAGTCAGCGCAATGGGAGCAGCATGACCGGGAACACCTGCGATAGCTGTATTTCCTTCATAAGTGACTTCACCATTTGGCGTTTGTATTTCCGCATTAATAAAAGTATTAGTATTAATATTTCGGATTTTCACCGTCGTGGTATTTCCTGTGACGTTAATTAATCCACGCTCTAAAGCATATGGCCCCACAGCACAGAGCATATTGCCACAATTAGGACTGGTATCTAATATTCTCTCTGTAATTGATGCTTGAGCAAATAGATAATCGATATCGGCGTCGGGATGAGTTGATTGACTAATAATAGCAACTTTACTGGTTTGTGGACTACCTCCACCAAGGCCATCTATTTGTAATTCATGACCTGAGCCCATAATAGATAATATTAAATCGTCACGTTCCTCAATATCTTTGGGTAAGTCATCAGCTAACAGAAAAACGCCTTTTGATGTGCCACCGCGCATCAACATACAAGGTATCTTTTTCATCTATAGTCCTATTTGATATAATAGAACCTTATATTTTATTTTATATTTAACTATCGATATTGATGGCTATCAAGATTAATAACAATAGGAATTAAAATAATAAAAACCATAATAACCTTTATAGTAAAGATATAGAAAAGGCGCCTGAATAGGCGCCTATTTTTATTTTACTATTTTATCTTTATTTTTATTCTTCTATCTTTAATTTAACCCATTGCCGATTGACATAATAACAGACTCTATGCGCTTCATCGGGAGTAGGCATTTCTAATTTTGTTTGCATACGCTCAAGTACGCTATTAGGAACTGCATATTCGCGTTGTTTATTTTGTTGTTGCCATTGTTCATAAGGCATTTCCAAATAGATAAGATCGATCTCAGCTTGATAACGAACAAATAGGCTGATCATTTTATTTCTTAATGAAGCACCTAGCGAAGTGGCATTCCAAATAAAATCCTGCTTTGCTCTTAAATAGGTTTTAGCTTGAGAAATAGCTTGCTGAACCACCCAACCATTAGCATTTTTATCAGATGGCCTAATATTAAACTCACGCCTTATATTATCGAGACTGACAATAGCTTTATCAGGATAGTGCTGTTGAATAAAATGATCTTTCCCCATTCCCGGTAATCCACATAACATAATTACCTGGCTCGTTTCTTGCTCATAAGGTACATAATCAATCGAACTATTCTCATTATGAAAATAATGAAATTGAGCTTGAGGCGAAGCAAAATGACGAGAATGGTGCCAACAATTCTGCTCTTGACAATAGAGCTTAAATAGCTCAATTCGCGTGAGTAATTCACCTTGATCTTGGCAATGACGCCCCAAAATATCGGCTTTAGCTAACATGGCTAATAGTGGCATATCAACACGCAGCGCAGCGGCTAAAACAGCTCTTTGAGGGTCAGGCTTTTCCAAAATCCAAAGGGGTAATCCGTGATAACGAACCAAGGCACTGATTTGCTCACGTATCATAAAGGGCACATCAAAATGGCGAAATAGCAGCTGGCGCGTAGTAAGTTCACCTTTTTTGGCATGACCAGGCGACACAATACGACCATCAAAATCTTGACGAGTCGTTGATCGTTTTTCCACATCATGAAATAACGCCGCACTCCAAACAATTTCTTGCTGTTGCTGCGGAAGCTGTTGATATTCAAGCAAACCACAAAGTGCATCTAACACCATTTCAGTATGTATCGCCACATCGCCTTCTGCATGATAAATGGGATCTTGCTCGACACCAGACATATCGGCGACAAAACTAAACTGTTTTTGCAGCTCTGCCCATGATTTCTGTTTAGTTAACTGCCACATATCTGCCCCCTATTTTGCTGCTGTCGTTCAAAAGCTAATGGTGCGCGCTGCCAGTTGCGTTTCCAATGC
Source organism: uncultured Moellerella sp. (assembly GCA_963519845.1). Lineage (GTDB taxonomy): Bacteria > Pseudomonadota > Gammaproteobacteria > Enterobacterales > Enterobacteriaceae > Moellerella. Next base: position 33,142 of record CAUQNX010000019.1, read on the forward strand.
AGATCGGTTTTCACATGGTTTTGGCGAACGTATTTAAAGATATTTTCAGCAAAATCATCGATAGAAAAGCCAGCGCTATTACGGCTAACAATACCTTCCATCGAACAGAATTTGCCGGTTTTGACATCAGTCGCACCAAAGAGACTATCCTGAGCCGCCGTAGATATTAGTTTTGATTGATAATCTTGGGCTGAGATTCGGCAATTTGCCGGTAAAATAATCTCAGGCACCGTAGGAAAATCAAATAACGCTGCGTAGAATTTGACTTCATCCCAACTCAACCAGTTATTTCCTTGGCGCACAGCAAAAAGATAGAAATAATCTTCAATATACTGATATTCAATTGAGTGGATCGCATACAGATTTTCACCAAATAATTCGATATCAGCCAAGTCATGTTTTATTAATTGCCAGCGCTGGCGGATCTGATTAGTCCATGCAGACACAGTTGGTGCCGCATGAGATCGCGCAAAAACACCATAACGACTTAAACAGTTATTTTCGCCATCGAGTTTTTCAGTATGTATCAGATGTTCGATCTGATTAATATGACGCCACCAATCTTGATTAATTCGATCGTCGCTGGTGGTACCTGGTGAGAACGGATAATGGAATGTTCTACCATATTTTCTTGATTGCATATTCATTATGCTTTTCTCTTAACAAATAAAGTCCGTCGCAAATCAGCAGTCTGATTTACCTTTTTAACATTTGTTCAAGTTCAAGAAATGGCATTACATTTTAATTCCGCAAACGGCCTCAGGCTAATGTTCTCTTTGATTAATCAACAGAGAGAGAAGTGTGATACTAGCTTATATTGGAGGGATTCTATCAAAGATGAATCTTTAATCAAATGATACTTGTTAGCTTGTTTGTATTAGATAAAAAAATTGGCCTTAATTGATAAGGCCAATTCAGTATATTGATTGCTATTAATAGATATTAATACAGGCCTAATAAAGCACCAACGCCTAGAGTAAAGAAACTAAATAACCAGATCCAACCGAATGAATAACGTAAGTGACGCCCCATATCCGCCCCCGCTAATCCCATTGCCAGCCATGCTGCTGGAGAGAAAGGACTAACAAAGGTACCCGCGTTATTACCTATTGCCATCGCATAGACCACAGAGGAGGGATCAATACCTGCGGCCGCGGTTATTTGTTGAATTATCGGTAACAGCGCAAAATAATAAGCATCCGTACTGGTAAAGATATCCATAGGGACACCTAATATACCGACAAAAATATGAACTTTAGATACCCACTCAGTAGGCAAAATCGCAGTTAAATCCATTGCTATCGATCTTAACATGCCGCCTTCGGACATTATGCCTAAGAAGGCTCCCGCAGCAAGAATAATGGCCACCATACTCAAGGCTTGCGGCGCATGTCTACCGATAACTTTCATCTGCTCTTTAGGACTAGGAAAGTTAACCATCAATGCCAGTGATAATGCGATCATAAAGACATAAGGTGCCGATAACCAACCAAAAGCTAAGGTCACTACTGAGATGATAATCAAACTGCCATTAATCAAAGGTTTCTGTGGTTGATGGATAACGCTATTATCTGCATGATCGCCTTCGTCTTCTAATAAAGAGTCGAGTTGATAAGGCGTTGTTCCATTGATTGCCGCAGCGGCGATGCGTCGTTTTTCACGTATACCGACCAAAACAGCAAAGACAGCAGCACCTGCGATACCAGCGATTTGCACTGGGATCAGCGATTGCCACAGAGTTGATGCATCAATACCCGTCACCGCAGAAGCTCGTCCGAGTGGACCACCCCAAGGAACCATATTCATCACCCCCATACTTACACTCATTAATAGCAGCATTAGATAGGGACTCATACCTAGTTGGCGGTAGAGAGGTAATAAAGCGGGAATAATGATAAGAAAAGTCGCGGCCCCAGAGCCATCAAGATGGACAACAGCTGCGATCAATGTAGTCATCACACTAACAATAATCACATTACCACGAGTCATTTTGACCATAGCTCTGATCATAGGGTCAAATATATGCAAGTCTTTCATTATACTAAAAAAGAGAATTGCAAATAGGAACATAGTAGCGACTTTCGATACTTTGGTGATCCCACTATCAAAGAATGATGATATTTCCGCTATGCTAAAACCCGCAAATAACGCCCCAATAAAGGGGATACAGGACATTGCAATAATAGGGCTCACTTTTCCCATCATCAACAAGGTGACAATAGAGACGATAATTAAAATTCCGATTATTGTTAGCAATATAATTCCCTTATTAGTCTATTACTTTACATTTAGGAATGATCCAATCGCTTATTTTTAATTATCTGTCTTTAGTTTTAAACCTAAAAAAATAAAAGTGATAATTTGAGCGAAATTCCTTTAATGTTCAGTAATGTTTATGTTTTATTAACAAGCAAATCTAATTATACGATCTGTAAAATGCAGTTGATTTAAAGATCACAAAAACAGCTATTTTATCGTTTATCATTTTGCTTTTGATATCTCCTTATATAAATCACACAAATGTTATGCAAGATTTTTTTGTTAGATTTGTCGACTAGACTCAATAACTTGGCAATTAAATATCACTATTATTAATCAAATTTCAGTATTACTTGCTATTAAAAACATAAAAATCATTAGCGGCAATTAACTCCATTGCATATTGATTTTTATCATTTTTATATAATATATGAGTAATATTAAGGAGCTATTTATTTATCGCAAACCTTAAGTCAAATTTTAACTTGGTTTTATATTCTGCCATTTTAGAATATAAAATATAGAATAGTGGGAAACACTTTTTTCGCTATCATTTAATACTTATCACTAGAATGGTTGAAATATGTACAAGTCAACATTTTACTACGTAAAATTTCGCTCACTTACAAAGTGTAATTTCTAAGGATTTAGCCCTGAGATTTACTTATCTTGCGAAAAAAATAAAAAATCCACAACGTAGATTGCAGATTTCTTTTTTATCTTATAGCCTAATCCGCAAGTCAAATTAACGAATCGACTGAGCACACTCTTGTACAAATTGGATCAAGCTCTGCTCAAATTCAGCCGGTGCTGTTTTGCTTTTATTAATAATTTCATCAATACGTTTAAACTCTTTAATACCGTATTTTTCGATCGCCTTATCATAAGAACAGCTGCACATTTCATTGGCTATCTCTTTAGAGAGGCCTGTCGGTGAACTTGAACTGGTGACGCAAGCTGCAACAAATGTTGTTTTGACTTCCGCTATTTCAGATTTTTCATCAGAACAAGCGGTGATTAATGTCAAAGCGCTTGCTACGCCTAACATCAAGATAATTTTTTTCATATTCAGACCTATTGTTATTCTGTTCTTATCATTTAATCACATTAGGAAATTATATTTCTATTTTAGATTAAACTACCCAATGAGAATATATCCCATATAGTATCTTTTTCCTGAAAAAAAGTCTGTTGCGTTTTTGTTATTTAATCAAAAAGGTTATTTATATCTGGCTTAAGATGCGACTTTAAATGAACGCCAACGATAATAAAATAGCGCCGTCAAAATCAGTGCACAACCAAAAATTTCAATTAGTCTCATTCTCTCGCCATACCAGAATGCAGCCACAAAAACGGTCATTACTGGCTCTAAAATCATAATAATAGCGGCGTTTGATGTGGTGGTATTTTTTTGTCCCATTAACTGCAAAATAAAACGTAAACTCGTCGCGATAACCACACTAGCCACAAACCAAATTATAATTTCAGCTGAAAAATGCGTTGGCCATGTTTCAAAACTGAGAGAGAGGATCATTCCCACGACACCCGTACAGGCCAATTGAATAGCCGTTAATGGCATGACGGGAATACTACGTGTATATAAACTGGTATAGCAAAAATAGATCGCCTGTACGATGGCTGCGGCAAGAAACCACAATTGGCTAGCCTTTAATTCTATATTGGCTTTAAACAGTGTTAAACAACCTAATCCGACTATCGCCAAGGGCAATGCTTGCCAAAAATATTTAGTTGGCCGAATTTTCAATATCACCCAAGCGACTAAAGGAACAAATAGCATTGCGAGGCTCATAATAAAAGCCCCCTCGCCGATAGAATCTGTTGTTGCTACAGCATAAATCCATAAAACCAGATTTAATGACATCCATCCACCAGTCATAATGACCTTGGGTAATTGACGTCTTGTAATATGATTTTTCTTTCCGCGGCAAAAGGGTAATAAAATTAGCGCTGCAAATAGGAAGCGAGCACCAAGAAAACCAAATATTGGCAAGCCTTGAATAGATTCACGAGAGAATACCCATCCCCAAGCGGCAATAAATGTGGTCATGACTAAAAAGAGTTCAGCTTTCCGTTGTGGTTGCATATTTTTCCTACTTGCCGCTAGTTACCGCTATTAGCCCAATATGATAACCTCTTCTGACATTATGCCAACGTTAAAATAATACTTCAGTGGATGATTTAAATAGATAATCGGATCACTTAACGCAATAAAGGCTACCCCTGCGGATAGCCTTTATGCTTATAACTCAGCGGTATTTATCACCAATAACCGAGGAACTTCCACCACACGCTGCCCAGAAGTATCCAAATAGTGAGGTTAACGACACTCATCACAAATCCGGTTTTCCACCATTCCCCTAATGTGGCATAACCAGAACCAAAGATAATAGGCGCTGTTCCTGTGCCATAATGAGTTAATGACATCATCAATGAGGAAGAAAAACCCAATGTTAAGGCTAATAACATAGGAGGAACACCCAGCGCCAGTCCGGCGGCTAAGAAAGCGGCAAACATCGCGGTAATATGCGCGGTGGTACTGGCAAAGAAGTAATGGGAATAGACATAAACCAGTACAATCACCAGCATGCCACTCATCCAGCTTAAGCCCATCTGGTCAATACCCGCACCTAGAGTTAAAGATAGCCATTTAATTAAGCCTAATTTGCCAAGGAAGGTCGCCATCATAACCAGTGCGGCAAACCAGACGACGGTATCCCAAGCACCTTTATTTTTGAGAATATCATCCCAACTTAAGACGCCCGTAGCCAATAGAATAGATAGACCCACAAATGCGGCAGTAGTTGGATTGACAGCAAAAGCACTGCCAAATATCAGTGCAGGAACTCCTGCCCACATGAGCAATAACAGCACGAATACAGAGAGCGTAATCATCTCGGGAAGAGATATTTTACCCAGTTCCTGTAAACGTTGCTTAGCAAAGTTTGGCGCATCAGGCGTGGCTTTAATTTCAGGTGGATAGAGAAAGTAGATCACTAAAGGCATAGCAATCAATGACACTATCGCGGGAACAAAGGCCGCTATCGCCCACATAGACCAAGTGAGTTCAAAAGCAGTTGCCGTTAATATAAAGCTAACAATAAGTGGGTTAGGTGCTGTTGCTGTGATAAACATCGCCGAGGTAATTGGATTAATATTATAGTTAACTAATGATAAATAGCGCCCAATTTTACTGGATGTCCCATCTTCTGCTTTTGAACCAAAACTATCAGAAATAGAGCGCATTATCGGATGAATAATACCCCCACCCCGTGCCGTATTACTGGGTGTTACCGGGGCGAGAACGGCTTCTGCAATCGCCAATGAGTAGGCAATACCAATTGTTTTTTTGCCAAATAGCGAAATAAAATAGTAACCAATTCTAGCGCCTAAACCGGTTTTATTTAAACTCATTGAGACCATAATTGAGATCCCAATTAACCAGATTAAATCATTGGAAAAACCACTCAGCGCATCGGCAATCGCCCCTTTTGTCGAGGTAGGGTTAGTTACACCTGTCAAGGCAACTAAAGCAATCGCAACGATAGAAACACCACCAATAGGGAGTGATTTACCAATAATTGCCGCTATCGTCCCAACAAACAGCGCCAATAGATGCCAAGCATCGGGATTAACCCCTTCAGGTACGGGAATAACAAACCAAATAACTAATGCGATAGCTACTGCTATAAGGGTAGGAACAACTTTCAGTGGCGTGAGTTTATTCATAATTCATCCGAAGGTAAAATTGTTTGATAATAATTATATCGCCAATTACTTCTATTATCTTATTATCAATATTGAATTTTAACCATGATCATCATCACTAAGTAAAATAAAATATTATAAATATTTATTTTGTAATAATTAGATAAATCTGTTACTAACAACGAATAATTATTAGCAAATGTTTCCATTTACTTACATAAAAATACAGTTAGTATGAAAATCGAGCTTATTTGAATGTGATTTAAATAAATCTCTAATTACGACAAAAATATCATATTTGCATATCAAAAAATCAGATTATACTTATAAACTCACTGTTCATTAATTGTGCAATTTAAATGAATAGAGAAAAAACCGTTAAAACTTGACTATATTGAGATCTGATACTATGGAGTTCGATAAATCTAATCTATTTAAGAGAAAAAACCAATTCAAAAACAAAAGCCTTATATTACAATTAGTTAATATAAATGTTATTACTATTTATAATCTAAAAATAATTTTTTCTTTTAAATTGTTTATTCCATATAATTTACTCTATACATTATCTAAATATTTCTCATTGTCAATTCCACGAAAAACTTAATGAAATCTATTATTATTTTATTTTAAAACATCAATTAATATGTTTTATAAATGAGAATATTCATTTAAAATAAAACTTGGAGTTGTAATTTCAAATTAAAATAAACAAAAAACAAAAAACAAAAAACAAAAAATAGAGTCAATTAAAAACAATAAATCATTAATTATATAAGTATAGTAAAGCTCCTCTCCATTAAAAAAACAGATAAAATAAATATTTGATCTTATATTTTTAACAACCCATATTGAAAATATAAAGTAACGGGAATAAATAATTTACATGTGTAGTTATGTCTATCTATCCATTAAAGGAGTAAAATACCATTATAATGTGTTAATGATCACAACATTGTAATTTTACAAAACTTAACTTAAATAAACAATAAAAAAACCACTGGTCGGTTTGGGTTTTTCAAATATCAATGCTATACCTCTATTTCAACTTATAATTTTTTGAAAATTTCCCTTTAATTAGAATTAGAGGGTTTTTTCATACTGTTAAGAATACAATTAAAATTAATAACAAGCTAATAAAGTCTGACAATCACACTTACATCAGTATTTTATTTTGCTTATCTAATAATAAATAATTATTAACGTCGCTTTGCGCGCTATTTTATATGCTATGATGCGTGGGGGAAGCCAATAGAGAAAAATATGAAGAAAACTTTTATATTAACAATAATCATATTATTGTTAGGTACTATAGCCATATTGATTAAGTCTCTGTATTATTCACAACAGATTCCATTTATTGAAAAAGCGCAACTATCCGTCAGCGATATGTTGGATTATCCAGATGCAGGTACATTTAAAGATGTAAATTACTACTATTATAAAATGCGTGGTAAAAAGCAGGTTGGTTTTGTTTGTGGTTATGTTTCACGCCACTACGACTTTGCTAAACCGCAGCAGTATAAAAAATTTATAATTAAAGTTTTTTCCTCTTCTGATCTCGATTACGAGATGTCTCTGCCCTTTATTGATGGTAATGAAAATATTATGACATCAGAACAGATTGACAATTTATGGAATATATACTGCTACTCGCGCTAGTCTAGCTCATTCCAAAAAGTTATCACCCCTGCAAAATTAGTGATTATACATCACCCATATTAATTGGTTTTATATACAAATTAATTAATCGGGAGATATACCATGTCTACACTCAACTCTTTGCGGGTCGCAACCGTCCAATTCCAGCATAAACCTAGTGATAAAGCCTATAATTTACAGGTTATTCATCAGTTTATTGATAAAGCAGTAGAACAAAACGTTAAAATATTAGTCTTTCCTGAAATGTGTATTACAGGATATTGGCACGTACCTAAACTGCCGACAGAAGCTGTTTATGCGTTAAGTGAAAATATTGATGATAGCCCATCACTATCATCAATCAAACAGAGAGCCAAGCAGCATAATATGATCATCGGTGTTGGTTTGATTGAACGCACCGCCGAAAATAAACTGTATAATACTTGGGTCGCCTGTATGCCAGATGGTAGCTATCACGCTCACCGTAAATTACATGCATTTGAACATCCAGCAATTAGCAGTGGCGATCATTACACTCTATTCCCTACGCCTTGGGGGGTTACGCTAGGAATATTAATCTGCTGGGATAATAATTTAGTCGAAAATGTTCGCGCCAACGCCCTTGCTGGGGCTGATATTATTCTAGCGCCTCATCAAACCGGTGGGACTCTCTCTCGCAGTCCTTTTGGTATGAAACCTATTCCCATGTCTTTGTGGGAAAATCGCCAACAAGATCCCACGGCGCTGCAACAAGCCTTTGCGGGAGAGCATGGTCGCGGCTGGCTTATGCGCTGGTTACCCGCCCGAGCCCATGATAATGGCCTTTTTGTCTTATTCAGTAATGGTGTGGGTCGCGATGACGATGAAATTCGCACCGGAAATGCCATGACTATAGATCCCTATGGGCGGATCATTGACGAAAGTGATGCAATTGGCGATGATATTGTGATATCAGATTTAGATTTATCACTATTAGAGATGTCGACGGGTCGACGCTGGATTTCAGGCCGTAGACCGGAACTCTATACCAGTCTTACCGAACGCCAAGGTTATGAGCAAGATGCAATAAGCGTTCGCTTCTCCGAACAACCGATTTCAATTAATCAACGGAGTAAAGCCAACCAATAAAGCTGAGTGATTAACATCATGTTAAGGGCTTAATGTGGATATTCGATTACTTCGCGCATTTATTACGTTATCAGAAACCGAAAACTTTCGTGAGGCGGCCGAAAAGCTGTACATCACACAGCCCGCATTGACTAAACAAATAAAATCACTTGAACAACAACTTAATGTTCAACTCTTTACTCGTAACCAAAAAGGCGCATTACTGTCACCATCCGGTGATGCGCTATTGATTCGAGTAAAATCTATTATTGAACAGCATCAATTGCTTATGATGGAAGCCGCGGCCCTCAATCCTCAACAGTTGCTATCACTCAATATTGGTTTTGGTATTTCAGCGTTTTCGGATGCATCTCAGCTTGTCACTCTTTTTCAGCAACAACATCCATCTATTGATATTTCCCTTGAAGATATGCCATCGAGCTTGATGACCCAACAATTACTGGCTGGCACATTGCAACTTGCTTTTATGCGCATTCCTCAAACAAGCTCACTGACGCATCTCGTTATTAAACAAGAAACTCTGGCTATCGCTATCAGTGCATCTCGCTATCCTGAGGATTCTTCTCTTATTGAATTAATAGCAACTCAACCGCTATTGATGCTCAGAGATGAAAGAGGCCTTGGATTAAATACGATTATTCGTCAATTTTTAGACTTCAATCAGATAGCTAATCACTCTAGTCATCCATCAAATGATATACAGACATTGATCGCCAAAGTAAGCGCAGGCGCGGGAATCGCTCTTGTACCTGCCAGTACTCGTTTTATTACCAACGATAATGTGAAAATCCTACCGTTAGAGGGTCAGTACAGCCAATGGCCAGTCGGATTGGTTTGGAATGGAGAGGTTGCACATAAAGCCACCGAGATGTTTATAAAATTGGCTAAACAATTTTATAATTTAGAGCATCTTTAAAATTGTTCTGTAAAATTAAAAGCGTCGATAGAAACGGTCATCCGCCGCCACTCCCCGTCAAACGGGGAACAAATGTTGATATTAAAGCCCCCAAACATCATCACTGGTACATACCCGTCAATACGGGGAACAAACTTTACAGCCTATATTATAATTATAAAATATCGGTTCATCCCTGTAACGACAGGGAACCACAAATGCGCTAGAGAATAACCCTCATCCATTTAGGTCTATCCCCGTAATAACGAAGAATGGTCTTAATTAATCAATGGCACGCTCTCCAAGCACGGTATATCCCCGTGAACACGAGGAATAATGCTAAAGATGACACATTTAAGACCAGTGATAACCTCTCCGTAGATACGAGGAACAGAATCAGCTCTAGTTCTATTTGAGCTAGCTCAGCGGTATATCCCCGTTAACACGAGGAACTTTTTACTCTAAAGCCACGACACAGAGTGCCACTCGGTATATCCCTGTTAATACGGGGAAATGATAAGATAAACGACTTTCTTTTCTATAATTGCCATAAATTTTCTCACGCATTCATTCTGCACGGTATGGCATTGATATCCCTATCATGCCGCCAATCAGTTCAGTTACAGACTTTTAATTAGCATCAATCCACAGCCAAATGCTTTTGCTCGACCAAATCCTTGCGAGTATTGTGATAAAAATTTATTTGTATCAGTAACAGTTAAAATTCCTTGATAATCAATAGTGGAAAATTGGATCAACTGGCCTGATTTTTTCTTGCTGCTATGTTGAGTATAACTCTCTACATCAGGGCGCACATCAAGATAAATCCCCCATTGCTCCAATCGCCGTTGATTACATAACCAGTTACGCGCCGCCTCTTTAACTAACAGCTCTTTCTGTTCATCATCGAGCTGGGTCTGGCGTTGCTGATGTTTAGCATGCATTAAAACATCATGACGTCGCTGCTTACCTTTTGGGTCAGTAATACAGATCGTAGGATTGATCCGCACACTAAAAGCCAGTTTTTGCCCATCATAAATTTTGGGTTGAAAACATTTAGATTCAATTTCCCAGCGATTAGAGATCCCATGAGATTGAGGCGCAGTTTCCGACAGCACATACAATAGAGGCGATCCTGCAGCGCCGATCTCCTGCCTAAATAAAAACTGACGTCGCGGCTGATCGGTGAAAAGTTGCCAAAGATGTTGATGTACAGAGTAAATACTCTGCTGAAGTGGATTAAATTCACTATTGGATTCATTTACAGAATCATTGATTGAACGTAAAGTAACTCTAGATAAATACATGAAATTAATCCTTCACGGAAAGTTGATATAGAGTGCGAGGTGCAAATTGCCAGCGCAAACGAGAGCGCGGCTCATCCCAAGGCACTGTGGTCAATATATGCCCTCCTATCACTTCAATATCACTCTTATTCCCTTCCCAAAAATAGCTGACACTGCGCGATTGTCCCAGCCAATAATGATCAAATTCATCTGAATGAGTCATAGCCGGAAATGACGTATCGAGCGCTAATTTTAATGTCTTTGTCTCAACCAATTGAGGTAGCATAGGCAGTGCAAGCGGACATGCCTTGCGTCCTAAATAAGGTGCATAGGCAGGTTGGAGCAGCGCAGATTTTAGTTGCTGTAAATCCAGTGAATTTTGCTCTGTCAATGAGATAGCTATAACCCACAACCCATCCATGCGATAATCACGTGAAGACAAAATCGTATTTAACTCACTTTCAGACAACTCACTTTTTCGCGTTAAATGCTCAACTTTCTTACTTGCTGATGGAACTTGCGTCGTATGATAGTCACGCATTAATGAACCACCAATAACCTGTTTAACCGCGATGCGTATTCCCTGTTGAAGTTGCATCAAACGTGACTCCTCATCTCGTTTAATACCACAAGCTGCACCTAGCAAACCTAAAATAGCCGAGCGTGTTGGATAACTGGATGTCGGCCGACTTTCACCCACGGCCGGTTGCCCCCAACTTGCCATAGGCCCATATAATCGAAAAACTAAATATTGCGTCATTTGCTTTCCTTAGCGGCTAATAAAATCAGCTAATTTGGCAAAAGACCCTTCACCTGTCGTCGCATTAAAATGATAACGTTCCTTTGCACATGGACCATAAACTTTATCAAAATTTTCCAGCTGTTTTTCTAATGCACATACGGCGGCACTCTCTATATCTTCATCCTCAATCGGCTTTAAAAAAGCCACTGAAAGTGAACGTGGTTGATAATCGCCCTTCTCCGCTAACGCATAATTGGCATAAGCGCGAGAAGCAAAACTATTTTGTTTACCTGTCGGCGATATTTTCACTGCCGCTTCCGCTAAGGCTTGGATTGCTCGGTTTGCTAGGCTTTCATTGTTCCCTAGGTTTTCAATTAATAAGGTTTTATTTATGCAGATATAGCTATAGAACAAAGCAGAGGCAAAACCAGACTCGCCAATATGGGCTGAGCCGCTATCCTCTTTTCCATTATTGAGATCATCAATAGCGGTAAAGTAGTCATCCTCGATCACCACGCTATGTACGCTAATGCTGTGAGCAACCTGACAAGCTGCTTCCACATTAAATCGCGGTGATGATGCCAGCATGCGACCAAACAGCGCGATATCAACGGCGGTCTCTTCATGGGTCAGCAACAACAATTCACTCGCCAATGGTTTACGCTGCTCAGCGGCTAAACGTTTAGCCAGCTCAAAAGTTGCAGCTCTTTCATTTTGGCTGATATGCACTAGTTGCTCAGTACAAAATGCATCCTTTTTACTGTTTTTACCAAAAACAGCGACAATCTCTTCAGTCCACTCTTTTGCCTGCTTCTCTTTGACGCCGTCGTCCAGTAATTGGCGATAAATTTCAATTCCTAGTCGCTTGGTGCGTATCCCCATATGACCATCTAAAGCAGATTGAAATAGGTCTGATACCCGCCAGTGACGCTTTAGGCTTTGGGAACTAACTCGCAAACGCTCAAAGCCCCCCATTCTCGCGGTTTTTGGTCGCCCTAAATCATCACGATTTAAATTAGCGGGTGGATAAGAGGTCAGCAGGTGCAGCTGAATAAACTGGCTCATAATTAATTCCCTTTATTTTTTAGAAATAGTCAGCGCGGTGGTTTGGTAATAATCCATCGCCCATTGAATACTAATGCGCTTTTCTGCTTGTCTTGGCTTATATTGGTAAAATTCTTGGCACCATCCCGTGATATCCTTGACTAACGAGAGGACATTGACTTCATAATCAACCAATTGCAGAATACGGCGCAAGCGCTGGACAAATTCATCTGGTGTCTTAACCCGCTGTAATTGAGCGAAACGCAATTGGCTCACAATGGGTTTATCCGCCTCTGCAATAGTGCCAGCAGCCGTCGCTAAACTCTCTTTGCCATTCACTTTCACGAAGGCCAATAAATTGGCAATCATCGCCCACTTGATCAACATCTGAGTATTAGCGAGCTGCTTCTCCTCATCAGGTAACATCATCCAAAGCGTACGGAACCCCTCGGTGAATATCACGGCATCTAAGCTAGTACAACGCTTTAACTCCGCTTTATAAGTGGCGGGTGCGGGCATACTTTGGCTATTTTTCAATTCATCCGATGATAGATTTAGACTTTCCCACCAGCCTAATACGGCATTTTCAATTTGCTTATCCATCAATCCCTACCTCAATCTGTGCCAATGAAATCTCATTCTTAGCCATAAATGTTTTAACCGCGTTATCATTCCATAACCATTTATTCAGTTGGATGCGGGATTTAATTTGATCGGCTAACTGCTTAGGCGCATCATCTTCTGAAAGTGCCTGCTCATCGAATAGCTCGAAACAGGCATCCCATAATTGCCATAACCACTCCTTAGCCTGCTCAGAAGATAGACTTGACTCGGGAAAGGAACTGGCAATGATCTCTTGTACGGCAGTAAAAAATGCTGGTTCAGTACGCTGATAAAAAGCTAAATCAATAAATGAAAAATCACCTTTAACATCCGCAGGCCGGCTAAACCAAGCTGATTTTATATGATCGCGACACAACCTAAGAATCCGACTTGATAAGGTCTGTAGCTCTTTTATTCTGAGAATGATATTTTTCTTTAGCGCTTTATTAACCAAAAATAGAGGGAAAGAGGCCGAGTACCAGCAGCGCGCTTTCATATTATCCATATCATAACCAAAGGCCCAAATTTGCGGCGGGCTATCCATTTTCTCACCAATAAGCTCATGTAAAACTTGGCTATAAAACGCCACATTTAGCGCGGTTTTCTGCCCATACTCATCTTCGGAATAGACTAAATAGTCCCATATTTTATAACTCAGTCCGCCCGGTTGCCCTTTAATGGATAAATGTTCATCATGGGGTTTTTTCGCATCCCAGCGATAAGGCGTCAGTGGGTGATACCATTGACCTGAATAGTTCTCACCATAATTCTGAGTGCGATAGACTTTGACTGATTGGGCTGTTTCCTTACCCGATAGCTGACATATATCGGGTTGATTTTCGACCTCAAGTCGAATACGTCTAGGCATAGCCCAATACATAAAAAGTTTATTGACATCACGCGCATAGACTTCACTACCCGATTGCTGGCTCACCCGTGTTTGACCCAACCAAGGGAAAACTTTAGGACTATATAAATCAGGTATTTCATTGCCTAAATAGTCGCGAGTCATCACATTGATCCACAACTTTTGCCAGAGGGATTGATCGGGTGAAGTGGGTTGCAAAATCGTTGTCAGCGGGCCGCCTCCACGTAAACCCACTCTATGCCCTACTCCACCAGCAGGTGCATTGATTTGCAGAGTAAAAAGAGCAATTGCTGCCATTTCTGGAGAGATTACCTCACTAATACTGCGCTTAATAAAATGGTCAGTATTTTGTTTAATGGTATTTCCACCAGGTGCTTCGATTAATAATCCAGATATTGGCGTATTTTTCACCCCTTCGAGTGGATCGAGATCCTGCATAAACAGTGGTCCTTCTCCCGTCAAATTAAATGCATGAGCAGCTTGATTAAAAGCCGTTTGCAGTTGAGTTTGAGAAGGTGGCGATTGATAAAAATTTAGCCACTGTGCTAGATCTTCAGGTGCAAAAACCGTTTGTAACAAACCAATATTAAACTGGTAAGCAGCTCCTTGAAAATCCATACGAGGTAGCGCAAAATCAACAACATCAGGGTTTACAATTGCACTTAATGGCAATCTTTGCTCTGTTCCATCACGTAACTGAAAATCTAGCCACGCATCTTTAACAAGATTCATTCTCCCTCCGTTTGGATTTTTCATAACATCTGTTATGGGGTCACAGCTACAATTTTATTCGAGCTCTTGAGGCCAAAAATGTCACGATTCCATTTGATAAAAACACGGATTCAAACAATATCAAGTGACCAGAAAAAACTCTGGTAAACAATCCGTTGTCTATGTGTTTTTTATCGTTGAATAGTTTTCGTGAAGGATTGAATTGACCTTCTCCCACCAAGTTCATCATCTTGGTGAATTATTCTAAAAAGCTAATATCAGACTTATTTATCTTTGCTGTAGCGCGTTCAAATATTGAAACTCTTTTAGTCTCAATTAATTGGATAAAACCTGTCGTCCTGACACTGCCAACTTCCTGCTGCACAGTCGGTTTGATCAATAAATCGATCTTTTTGATGTATTCCTACTTTCAGAAAAATCCTGATACACATCATTTTTATAAACAGATTTAATTAATACCCGCTCACTAACAACCACATCCATTTCTACGACTCGATGTGATATTTGCAACCCTAATCCAAAACGATCAGGTGAACGATAAACAAGCTGTTCTTCCCATTGCGGGGTATGTAGATAAAATATCGAAGCTAATTGTTAATTTTTATAAACTCATTAATTTTATTCATTTATACCACTAAGTTAATTTTGCCCTTAATATCCACTCAGCGAGCCCCAATGAGGCTTGATATATAAATGTGTATAAATTATAACCTAAAGAATAAATAGAATATCTTATAGTCTATATTTGAATAGGTGATATTACTCAACCCTGAATATTTTAGTTAAATCATCTTAAAATTCCTAGATGATTTTATTGATAAATAATTTTCCCCGTTATCTTTTTTCTGGTATTGAAGCTAGATACATTTGAATAATTCACATATGCAAACCATTTATTTCTTTATATTCAATATGATACAGATAAATAACACTATTCTATCATCATAAAAACGTACAATTAATAACCTAAGTGCTTTAATTTTAACCTTCCAGTAAAACATCACATTCAGACTAATCCCATCAATAGAGCCTGCCCCATAAAAATTTATGCCCTTCCTGCCGTTATATATCTAAGAACTTTAATTTAATAAGTAACCAATCTACTTAGGTAGGAATGACTCCCTTTATGACTTTGCTAGGATGCAGCTATGATCCAGATTGACCTTTCAACACTTGTTAGCCGCCTTAATCCACTTGCTAAGCAGGCAATGGAAAATGCCGCTGCACACTGCGTCAATGCGCAGCAACCCGAAATTACCGCGCCTCTATTTTTACTTCACTTAATCAAAACTCCCTTAAGTGATGCGCATATTATTTGCAGCAAATCCGATATTTCGATACAGGCACTGACTGGCCAGCTTGATGCCATAGTTCCACCGCACTATGCATCAGGACAAAATACCCCTAGCTTTTCACCTTTATTGGTTGAATGGCTAAAAGATAGTTGGCTGCTTGCATCGGCTGAAATGCAACATACACAACTGCGATCTGGTACTTTATTACTCGCTTTATTGCAGACGCCTCAGCGTTATTTATCCTACGGCGCAGCAGATTTAATATCGCAAATCAACCGCGAGCAGCTTAAGCAGCATTTTAGTGATTGGATATCAGGTTCCGCTGAAATATCAGTGTCAGAGGCAGAAAGTGGTAGCAATATTCAACAACATGAGCAGCTACTGACAAAATTCACGCAAAATATGACTCAGCAAGCGAAAGCAGGGAAATTAGACCCTGTGCTCTGTCGTGATAAAGAGATCGATCTTATGATTGATATTCTTTGCCGCCGCCGTAAAAACAATCCGATAATTGTGGGTGAACCTGGCGTTGGGAAAAGTGCACTTATTGAGGGCCTCGCATTGCGTATCATAGCCAATGAGGTTCCCGATAAATTAAAACAGAGTGAATTATTGACCTTAGATCTCGGCGCTTTACAAGCAGGTGCGGCAGTAAAAGGGGAATTTGAGAAGCGCTTCAAAGGCATTATGCAAGAGATTGAAAAATCTGCCCATCCTATCATTTTATTTATTGATGAAGCCCACACACTTATTGGTGCTGGCAATCAGCAGGGCGGATTGGATATTTCAAATTTATTAAAACCAGCACTTGCGCGTGGCGAATTAAAAACAATTGCAGCAACCACATGGAGTGAATATAAAAAGTATTTTGAAAGAGATGCTGCCCTAGCCCGTCGTTTTCAACTGGTGCATGTCAAGGAGCCCACTGCCGCTGAAGCAACGGTAATAATGCGAGGATTAAGAGTTATTTATGAATCATCCCACGGTGTTTTTATCGATGATGAAGCCCTATGTGCCTCAGCTGAGTTAAGTGAACGCTACATATCCGGACGTCAATTGCCCGATAAAGCGATTGATGTCTTGGATACCGCCTGTGCACGCACTGCAATTAACCTGACTTCACCCCCTAAGCAAGTTGCCGCATTAAAAACTGAATTACATCAGTTAACTATGGAGATAGAGACTCTAGAGCGTGAGCGACAACTAGGATTCAATGACCATAGTGCGCGTTTAGGTGGGCTTGCTCAACAATCCTCACAACTTCAGCAGCAATTAGATCAACTGCTTGAGGAGTGGCAGCAGCAAAACGAACTAGTCAAGCAGATGATTGCCTTACGTGCTCAACTACTTGATAATAATTTAGCCGCAGAGGAGTTACTGCTCGTCAAAGAGAAGTTAGAGACATTAAGCGCTAAACTCAATAGTTTACAAGCCCATACGCGATTAGTTTCTCCTCATGTCGACAAATTGCAAATTGCCGCCATCATTGCTGAGTGGACAGGTGTTCCATTAAATCGATTATCTCAAGACGCTCTTTCTATTGTCACTGATTTGCCCTTCCACCTTGAGCAGAGTATTAAAGGACAAGCATTAGCCATTTCGCACTTGCATAAACATCTATTAACGGCTCGAGCCGATTTACGCCGCCCAGGTCGTCCACTCGGTGCCTTTCTACTCGCAGGCCCAAGTGGCGTAGGTAAAACTGAAACGGTTATGCAAATTGCACAATTGATGTTTGGTGGTAGTCAATATTTGACCATTATCAATATGTCAGAATTTCAAGAAAAACACACAGTTTCGCGTTTAATTGGATCACCACCGGGCTATGTGGGATTCGGTGAGGGAGGAGTATTAACAGAAGCTATTCGCCAAAAACCTTACTCAGTGGTGCTGCTCGATGAGGTAGAAAAAGCCCATCCTGATGTGCTTAATCTCTTCTATCAAGCTTTTGATAAAGGTGAATTAGCCGATGGAGAAGGACGTATTATTGATTGTAAAAATATTGCTTTTTTCCTAACTTCCAATTTAGGTGACCAGACTATTGTTGATTACGCGGATAGACCAGAAGAGTTACAAGAAGCCTTATATCCTGAATTAACAACCTTTTTTAAACCCGCATTACTAGCAAGAATGGAGGTAATTCCTTACCTACCATTGGATCAAGAGACGCTTAAATCTATCATAGTCGATAAATTGCAACGTTTAGAAAAATTACTTATTCAGCGATTTAATGCCGAAGTTACAATCGAACCTGAGGTTTATAGTGAAATTTTACTGCGTGCAACTCGCGCAGAAAATGGCGCTCGAATATTGGAATCGATTATAGATGGTGCTTTATTACCTCCCCTATCATTACTCCTACTGCAACAGAGCGCTAGCGGTAATAAGATCAGCCATATCCACTTAAACGTAAAAGATAATCAATTCAGTGCAAAGGTTGAAACAGACGAAATAGAGTAATCGCATTATTGACTCTCTTAGGCGAGTATTTTTTATTTTATCGCACAAGAGAGTCAGCATTAAAGAGCACTTTGGTCAATAGACAACACACGACAAATGAATAAAAAATCACTTTTATAAGATAATTATTTACAATTGGATGAATTTAGGTAATCTACCATCCAAATGAAAATAATATGTTAAAAGGTAAATATGATGGATCGTCGTGCATTTTTAAAGACCTCATCTTTGATGATGGGTGGATTAACACTGAGCTCATTAGTTAGTCCATCTCAGGCTGCGCAAGTCTCAGCTAAAGTACTTTCTCCACTTAGTGCAGAGCACCCACTGCTACTGAATTTTAATGAAAATTCATTAGGTATGTCGCAAAAAGCACAGCAGGCGGTTATCGATGCACTACCTACAGCATTTCGTTACCCTGATGATGCGCGTGCTTCACTAATCCAACAAATTGCTGCCCACTTCGCTGTTAATGAACAACAAATCACTTTAGGCAATGGGTCTTCTGAGACGATCCAAGCCGCAGTTCAGATGCTAGCTGCGCAAGCGGCTAAACAGGGCCAGAAAGTACAATTAGTTGCACCAGACCCAACATTTAACTATGCGGAGCTCTATGCACAACCACTGGGCGTTGCGATCGAAAAAATTCCACTGACCTCATCACTGGCTTTTGATCTCACGGCAATGAAGCAAAAAGTGGCTAATTTTGATGGCCTCTCTATTATCTATATCTGCAATCCTAACAATCCCACGGCGATGATCACCGCAGCGAGTGACTTAGATGAGTGGATTAGCAATGCGCCTGAAAATCAATTTTTTATCATTGATGAAGCTTATGCCGAATTTGTGACAGATCCTGCATTTATCAGTGCCATTGAACTGGTCAAAAAAGGGCAAAAAAATCTTATCGTCACCCGTACATTCTCTAAAATTTATGCGCTGGCTGGATTACGTATCGGTTATGGTATTGCTGCTCCTGAAGTTATTGCTACAACGGATAGCTTCGTCTCAATAGATAATACCAATACTGCTGGCGCTGTGGCCGCGTTAGCTTCAATTAACGATACTGCATTCGTTGAATATAGCCGTAAGACTATAGATGCATCACGAGCATTGGTGGTTGCGGCATTAGATGAGCTAGGTTTGCCATGGGCGCCGTCGCAAGCTAACTTTATTTTCCATAAAGTGAATGGTGATGTGAAAACCTACCAAGAACGAATGAAGAGCCAACATATTATGGTTGGGCGTGAATTCCCACCCGCGATCGGTTGGAGCCGCTTAACGTTAGGCACGCCAAGTGAAATGGCTGAGTTTATAAGGGTATTAAAGCAATTCCGCACTAAAGGTTGGGTTTAAATCAAAATAGGACATTTGCCAGTTATATTGTAAGTGTCCTATTTCGCAAATAGATCAAATCCTAATAACATAATATTTTTTCTCAATTCTCTTTTTCTTGATGCCCTATCTTATAACTCATATTAAGATAAATATTTATATTTTGATTAAATACCTTATATCCACAATAACACCAAGGTAATATTACAAATAATAAGGTTGTTTTTATAAGTACAATTTTACCAATCTTAATTAGAGGATCTTAATTGGACTTATAGCCAATTTTAGTAAAACGCGATTATTTGGATAATAAATAGCTAATTGAACTCAATCTGGTCAAAATTAGTAAAGGTAAATCTGATATAATTTTAATAAAAAATAAGCCCCTATAGGTAGGAGCTTATTTTATGGTTTCAAGAACCACAGAAGTGATATTGTATCATTATCGAAAAGCACGTAACCAAGAAATACTTCAAAATTGAATGCGATATAGGGTCAATATCATAATTTAAGTATAAATGTTATTCAATTTTCCAAATTACGTGCCATTACGAAACACAGATAAAGATTCTTATTTAAAGTATAGAGTATAGCGACTCATTAAAACTATTAGAATCAGTATCGCCTTCGTCTTTCATACTTTCTTTTAGTATATCGTCAAAAAACTCGCCCATATTAATATCTAATATTTTCAGCACCTTGACTAAGCAATCTATATCTATACGGTTAACACCTCTTTCATAACGAAACAGTTGTTGTTCACTGATATCGATCTCTTTTGCCAGCTGAAAAACCGTATAACCATGAGATTTTCTCAAAGACTTAATTTTTTGTCCAACTGCACAAGCGACGGGATATTTCGTATTCATAAACATTCTCGCTTCAACTTATAATTAATGGTAATAAAAAACTCAGTAGATGAATGCTGTGTCTTTCTATTGTTATGTTTATTTAATGGTAAATTTTTAAAAAATAATAACTATATAAAGCCCTACATCTTAACAGGGATAATATACTAGCCAGGTAATTTGTTTCAACCAATCTAAAAAAGACAGTTGCATTTTTAAAGAAACACTAACACCTTTTAAGGATAAGACGAAAAGGGATTATAATCAATAAAATCAATATATTATATATTATTTTTCTTACAATAAAAATATTACTTGTATATACTAAGGTTATACCCACCAAATAATCAACTAAATTAATTATTTTACGACGATAAAAACCCCAAAAAAAACCAAAACAAATAGCATAACTTAACACAGTAACAATATTAATAATTGAAAGCTATACCACTCAATAAAAGAGTAATTAATCAAGCTGAATCACTGACAATCTTTTGTTAACAAAAGCATACATCTAATTTTGCAATACAATCCTTTATTCAACTGAATATCAATACATTACATCACGCACCACCTGTTAAAAATCTTGAATTGAAACCCTATTTAAAAAAATCAGCACACTAAAATAAATCCACTATCCGTATAATAACAAATCATTTAGTTTAATGTTCTTTATTATACTCAATTTTTCTAAATACAATAAACTACACAATAGATCATTTCATTATAATCAATCTGAAAGAATAGCATTAAATGCTAATTTAACATTTAAAATTGATCAGTTTTTTGATCAAAATCCAATAAAAAATAGCGTTATTGCTGAAATTTTAGCTAACACTAACCATCAGGTCATACCAGATTAGAATCCGTAATAAAACTTAAATAGAGTATCAAATAAAGATGCTAATTGTTTTTCCAGTTCATTTCGTCGCATACTAACTACATAATAGTTATATTGGTCATTCTCATCATGAGAGAAGCAAGAAGAAAACCAAACAACATAAACAACTAATAAATCTTAATTGGCATAATTTCAATTTAAATTTTCGGCACTATCAACTAAAAAGCCAAACATCTCACCCAAAGTCAAATTTAACAATTAAAATCAAAAAACACAACAAAAAAAGATTAAATTAAGTGATTGAGTCCAAAAATACAATTAAAACAGAGCAAAAAACCAATTGATTAATTTAATTAATCAAAATTGACATGCTAAGCACAGATACCAGAGAATTGTAAATGCCCGCAAAAGCCCTCTTAATGGCATTTAGTACTAACAATTACACTCTTCTAAACGGCTATTTATTGACTAATTAATTAAAATAATCTTCTTCTAGGAAAAATCGAAGACTATATTTCAGATTTTCATTGATTATAATTAAGTCTATATTATCAACAATAATAACTAATAAACCATTCCCATACATTCAATAGGCTTTTATCGTCACACCTTATTTCAATAATCCAAAAAAGACACAACTGAAATTATATAATGTCATCTTATTCTGAATGGTTAATATTAAAAAATAAAAGCTGTTTACCCTCCTATCATACCCTCACTTACTCAGATCGAACTCTTATAGTCCACTCGGTTAAAGCTAGCCTCACTCACTCCGAGTAATACCTTCATATAATTAAGTTATAAATATTGACATATTTTGTATTATAAGCATTTACAACCATAAAAACAAAATTAACAGTATCTACAATATATCGCTAGGCCACCTTCTAGGATTTATCTGAAAACCAATCTTATCTCGTTATTTTATTCTTAATTAGATATTAGATCCTGATAAATAGCATTAACATCAATAATTTAGATGAGTTAAAATCGATTCACAATGAATAATCCATACTCATGGTATATTGGAGACACTCGGATCATTTAAGAGAGTAGTGATTTTTTAAACGTAAGCCACAGCTGATCATTTAGGTGCACTTAAGCCATACGCCTTGCTAAGAGCTAAACTTGTAGCCAGTGCCAATATGCGCCCTCTGATATGCTAAGTATGATGAGGCGTTAGTGACTTATGCAGAGTTGTTGTTTATAGGATCGAGCAAATAATAACTGGTGACGCAGAAATTGAATGATGCATAGCTACTGCATTCTAATAGAGCTATTTTTTATGGGAGTTTTATTTTTAGATGGTGGGCCGTGCAGGATTCGAACCTGCGACCAATTGATTAAAAGT
>CAUQNX010000020.1:0-53388 GCA_963519845.1 uncultured Moellerella sp.
TTTTAATCCTAATTAATAGTAATTAAACATCTAGTCTCACTTTCATTGATTTTAGGCAATATATAGTCAACCTAAGCTGGTATTCTCCTCATGATTTTTTACAAATGTAGATAGATATAGATAAATATAAAGAGGACGCAATGAATTTCAGCCGTAGACAGTTTTTTAAAATCTGTGCCGGCGGAATGGCGGGTACGACTGTCGCTACTCTGGGTTTTATGCCGACCATGGCTATGGCCAATGTTCGTGAGTATAAATTACTCAGATCAAAAGAGACTCGAAACACTTGTACCTATTGTTCTGTTGGATGTGGATTACTGATTTATAGCATGGGCGATGGCGCCATGAACGCAAAATCTGTTATTTCTCATATTGAGGGAGATGCAGATCATCCAGTTAACCGTGGGGCCTTATGTCCTAAAGGAGCTGGTTTACTTGACTATATCCACAGTAATGGTCGTTTACGTTATCCTGAATATCGTGCGCCAGGCTCTGATAAATGGCAGCAGATAAGTTGGGATGAAGCCTTTTCTCGTATGGCTCGTTTAATGAAAGATGACCGTGATGCTAACTTTGTTGAGAAGAATGATAAAGGCGCAACGGTCAATCGCTGGCTCTCTACAGGTATGTTGTGTGCGTCCGCTGCCAGTAATGAAACAGGTATGTTAACGCAAAAATTTGCCCGCTCACTCGGTATGCTGGCAGTTGATAACCAAGCGCGTGTCTGACACGGACCAACGGTAGCAAGTCTTGCTCCAACATTTGGTCGCGGTGCGATGACCAACCACTGGGTTGATATCAAAAATGCGAACGTTATCATGGTTATGGGTGGTAATGCGGCAGAGGCACATCCGGTGGGATTCCGCTGGGCGATGGAAGCGAAAAATAATAACGATGCCATATTAATCGTTGTTGACCCGCGTTTTACGCGAACTGCGTCTGTGGCTGACCATTATGTCCCAATTCGCTCAGGAACAGACATTACTTTCTTGTCTGGTGTACTACTGTACCTGATCGAAAATGAAAAAATACATGCCGAATATGTGAAGCACTACACCAATGCTTCTTTACTGGTTCGAGATGATTTTAGTTTCGAAGATGGTTTATTCAGCGGCTATGATGCCGAAAAACGTCAATATGATAAAACCAGCTGGAATTATCAATTTGATGAGCATGGTTACGCTAAACGTGATGATACTCTGCAACATCCACGTTGTGTTTGGAATCTGCTCAAAGATCATATCTCTCGTTATACCCCCGATGTTGTTGAAAATATCTGTGGTACACCGAAAGCTGATTTCCTCAAAGTGTGTGAAATATTAGCGACTACCAGCAGTGCAGATCGTACAACCACGTTCCTCTATGCATTGGGCTGGACTCAACATACTGTGGGTGCACAAAATATCCGTACTATGGCGATGATCCAACTGTTGTTAGGGAATATGGGCATGGCGGGCGGCGGTGTTAACGCCCTACGTGGTCACTCCAATATTCAGGGACTGACAGATTTAGGTTTGTTATCAACCAGTTTACCGGGTTATCTGACGCTACCATCAGAGAAAATGACCGATCTGGACGCTTATCTCACGGCCAACACGCCAAAAGCTACACAGCCTAATCAGGTGAACTATTGGAGTAACTATCCAAAACTCTTTGTTAGTCTGATGAAGTCATTCTATGGCGATGCAGCACAGAAAGAGAATCAATGGGGTTTTGATTGGTTACCTAAATGGGATCAAGCTTATGATGTTATGAAGTATTTTGACATGATGAGTAAAGACCAAGTGACAGGTTATATCTGTCAGGGCTTTAACCCAGTAGCCTCTTTCCCAGATAAAAACAAAGTAGTTAGCTGCTTGAGTAAGCTGAAATATTTGATCGTTGTTGACCCTCTGGTCACTGAAACTTCAAATTTCTGGCAGAATCACGGTGAAATGAACGATGTTGATCCCTCGAAAATCCAGACTGAAGTCTTCCGTTTGCCATCAACCTGTTTTGCGGAAGAAGATGGCTCTATTGCTAACTCCGGACGCTGGTTGCAATGGCACTGGAAAGCCGCTGATGCCCCAGGTATAGCGCGTAATGACGGACAGATCTTAGCTGGCTTGCTGTATAAAATCCGTGAACTCTATGAAGAGGAAGGCGGTAAAGGTAGCGATCAGTTGATGAAAATGAGCTGGGATTACAAGCGCCAATATCACCCTGAATCAGAAGAGGTGGCAAAAGAGAACAATGGTTTCGCACTTGCCGACTTATATGATGCTGCGGGCAATTTGCAGGCTAAAAAAGGCGATCTACTCAATACCTTCGCGCTGTTACGTGATGATGGTTCTACCGCTTCAGCTTGCTGGATTTATGCGGGTCAGTGGACAGAGCAGGGTAACCAGATGGCTAATCGTGATAATAGCGATCCATCGGGCATAGGGAATACCTTGGGCTGGGCATGGGCATGGCCGTTAAACCGCCGAGTGATCTATAACCGCGCATCTGCTGATCCACAAGGTAAGCCATGGGATAAAACTCGTGTACTGATTGAGTGGAATGGTAAAAAATGGGTCGGTAACGATATTCCTGACTTTAATGGCTCAGCGCCAGAAGTTGGAACCGGGCCTTTTATTATGCAACCAGAAGGTTTAGGTCGTCTATTTGCTATTGATAAAATGGCAGAAGGTCCTTTCCCTGAGCATTATGAACCCTTTGAAACACCATTGGGAACTAACCCTCTGCATCCGAATGTGATCTCTAATCCTGCTGCACGTATTTTTGAAGATGATGAAAAACGTTTAGGTACTCATGAGGATTATCCTTATGTTGGAACTACATACCGTCTAACGGAGCATTTCCATACTTGGACTAAACATGCACTTCTCAATGCGATTGCGCAGCCGGAGCAATTTGTTGAAATCAGTGAAACACTGGCGAAGGCAAAAGGGATTAGTCTCGGTGATAAAGTTAAAGTCAGTAGCAAGCGTGGATTTATTCGTGCTGTGGCTGTTGTGACACCTCGTCTGCAAGCGCTGTCGGTGAATGGTAAATCGATAGAAACTGTCGGAATTCCTATTCACTGGGGTTTTGAAGGTGCGGCGCGGAAAGGTTTCATCGCCAACACATTGACGCCATCAGTGGGTGACGCAAACTCTCAGACACCTGAGTATAAAGCGTTTCTTGTTAACATAGAGAAGGCGTAAGGGAGGGAATTATGTCCATGCAATCTCAAGACATTATTAAACGTTCTGCGACCAATAGCATTACGCCTCCTCCACAGGTGCGTGACGATAAATTTGAAGTTGCTAAACTGATTGACGTTTCTACTTGTATCGGTTGTAAAGCCTGTCAAGTGGCCTGCTCAGAGTGGAATGATATCCGTGATGAGGTAGGTTACTGTGTGGGCGTTTACGATAACCCAACGGATCTCAGTGCCAAATCTTGGACGGTAATGCGCTTTAGCGAAACCTCGGAGAATGGCAAATTAGAGTGGTTGATTCGTAAAGATGGTTGTATGCACTGTGCTGATCCGGGCTGTCTTAAAGCTTGTCCGTTAGCGGGTGCGATCATCCAATATGCAAACGGTATTGTCGATTTCCAATCAGAACACTGCATAGGTTGCGGCTACTGTATCGCCGGTTGTCCTTTCAATATTCCACGACTGAATCCGCAAGATAACCGAGTGTATAAATGTACACTTTGTGTCGATCGCGTTAGCGTGGGTCAGGAGCCAGCTTGCGTAAAAACTTGTCCTACGGGAGCCATCCATTTTGGTTCTAAGAAGGATATGTTAGATGTGGCTGCGGAACGTGTTGGAAAACTAAAAAAACGTGGTTTTGCTCAAGCGGGTATCTATGATCCCGAAGGTGTAGGTGGAACCCATGTGTTATATGTACTCCAACACGCAGATAAACCTGAGCTTTATCACGGATTACCAAAAGATCCTCAAATCGATACCCCGATTGATCTGTGGAAAGGGGTACTTAAGCCACTCTCTGCACTGGGCTTTGTCGCAACATTTGCCGGACTTATTTTCCACTATATCGGCATAGGTCCAAATAAAGAAGTAAGTGACGAAGAGGAGGATGATCACCATGAGTAAGCCAAAGCAAAGCAAAATGATAGTTCGGACTAAGTTTATTGACCGAGCCTGCCACTGGGTGGTGGTGATTAGCTTTTTCTTAGTAGCACTATCTGGGATTGCACTCTTTTTCCCAACATTAAGATGGCTAACTGAAACCTTTGGTACACCACAAATGGGGCGTATTTTGCACCCATTCTTTGGTGTGTTTATTTTCTTTGTATTGATGTTTATGTTTGTGCGTTTCGTCAAACATAATATTCCCGACAAACAGGATGTGCCTTGGATACTGAATGTGGTTGAAGTACTGAAAGGAAATGAGCATGAAGTAGCGAAAGTTGGCAAATATAACGCCGGCCAAAAAATGATGTTCTGGAGTATTATGAGCATGATTTTTGTGTTGCTTATCACAGGTGTGATTATTTGGCGTCCTTATTTTGCGCACTACTTCCCAATGTGGGCCATTCGTTGGAGCCTGCTGATTCATGCCGCCTCAGCCATCATTCTTATCCATGCGATTTTAATTCACATGTATATGGCATTCTGGGTGAAAGGCTCGATTAAAGGGATGATTGAAGGAAAAGTCAGTCGTCGCTGGGCGCGTAAACATCATCCTCGTTGGTATGAAGAAGTTGAAGCTGAAGAAGCGGAAGCTGAGAAGCAGAAACAGAAACAGAAATAATATGTGTTAAATAATAATATATAAAAAGCCTGGTATCAGAAATTGATATCGGGCTTTTTTATATGTTACATCTTGTAGGCATACATTGGTCATAAATTTTTTTAAAGCGCCAGAATCAAGTGTTTTGTTCATATAATAGACTGGAGTCACAACTCTTTAGGCATGAGGTTTTTATCCATGATATTGGTAATAACAACTATTACTATGTAAAAACATGAGCGGTAAAGTAATGGTTGTTCAATAATAAACTTATCCTTGTCTTAAATAGTGAGTCGATTATTTGAAATCAACTATTATCTTTAAATTCTATTATATTAATTTTGATATATGGAACAAATCATTATTATTAAAATAGATAAAGTTAATTGATGATTTAATTTAATTTTAATTGCCATCTGTCTTTATTTTAAAACAACATTAAATAAGCAAGGGGTTAAATCAAAGAATAATACTAGAGGTAAATATGAAACATCCTTTTCATTTATATTTTAGTGCATGCGTTGCTATTTTTGGTGGCGTAATGTTTGGTTTTGATATTGCAATAATTGCAGGTGCAATTCCATTTATTCAAGATTATTTTAATTGGAGTGAGTTACAACTGGGCTGGGGTGTTAGTTCATTATTAGTTGGCTGTGTTATTGGTTCTATTGCTTCTGGATATGTGACGAGTAAAATAGGTAGGAAATATGCTTTACTTATTTCGGCTATTATGTTTGGCTTATCTAGCATAGGTACTGGCCTTGCTTATGATAATGATTTTTTTGTTATAAATAGAATTATAGCCGGTATCAGCGTTGGCGCTATCTCTGTATTATCACCAATGTACGTGGCTGAAATATCGCCATCATCTATTAGAGGTAGAATGACCGCAATATATCAACTATGTATTATGCTGGGGATTTTACTTTCTTATATAACCAATTATTTCCTAAAAGATTTAGAGCATAATTGGAGGTTGATGTTTATTTCAGGGGTGATCCCTGCAATTATATTCTTTATCTGTCTACTTTTTATCTCTGAAAGCCCAAGATGGTTGATGTTGAAAAATAAAAATATAAAAGCTATTGAGGTGTTAAATAAGTTATATAATGAAAATGAAGTCGATCAAATAAAAAGCGATATAGAATTATCAATTAACTCATCGCCACACAATGTATCACTATTTAATGTTAAGTTTAGAAAAAGTTTGATATTAGGTTTAATATTGGCAGTGTTAGTGCAGATGGTTGGAACTAATGCTGCTTTAGATTATGCACCTAAAATAATGATGTCTGCGGGGTTATCTATAGATTCAGCATTATTCTTCAATATTTTTATGGGAGTAATAAACTTAGCAGCAACAGTTGTAGGTGTTATATTGATTGATAAATTAGGAAGGCGAGCCTTATATTTATATGGTTCTATTATCATGGGGATCTCATTGTTTTTTCTGGGGTTTTCATTTCATCATAAAATGCCGACTTTACTTACATTAACCTTTTTATTTTCTTATATAGCTTGTTTCTCTGCATGTATTGGTCCCGTTTTCTGGACATTAGTTTCGGAAATATTTCCAAATAGTATTAGAGGGAAAGCTATAGCATTGGTCTCATTTACTCAATGGATATTTAATTTTTTAGTTGTATGGTTGTTTCCATATGCCTTATCAACATTTGGTGGAGATAACACCTTTTACTTTTTCTCTGCAATCTGCCTAATTCAATTGTTCGTTAGTAAATATAAGCTGCCAGAGACCAAAAGAAAAACACTTGAGGAAATAGAAAAAATATGGAATTAATAGGTGTTTAATTCTACATTCTGCTGATGTTTTTTATTCATCTATAAATATTAACCTCCCGAAAAATTAAAATCTAACGGGAGGTTAATAATAAGTTTGAATTTCACCATTTCGAAAATTTAAAGTCTAGAAAAACGTCTCCATCTGTACTCCAAAGCTCCATTCACCACCTGAAACAAAGCCCGGTTGACCCAAAGTATCATGAGTGCTGTATTTATCGAGATCTTTACTCCAATCCATCCAAGTCGCAAATACCCTTAGCTCTGGACGAGTAAAGAAGGGTGAAATATCATTAGGTCTAAAAGTAGGAGCGAAGGTTAACTTATAAAAATCGCCATTAACTTGTTGGTAATCTTGATAGCCATTGGGGTTTAAATCCATATATTGCCAAGTGGCTTCATAAGCGAGAACAAAATTTTCAGTGATATTTTGCATTAAACGGCCATTTACCGTAACCCAACGATAATCATCGCCGATTGCATAGCGATCTTTACTCACTTGCGCTAAAACAGAAGGGGCAAAATCCCAATTTTTACTCAACTCAACAATACCATAACTATTTAATCTGAGTGTTTTAGCCTCCTTAAGCAGAGCGGGGTCTGTACCAATATTTTTTACTTCAGCACCTAACCCTTGACCCCAAGAGATAGCACTGCGTGATTCACCTGCCGTTAATCCATAAAATGAATCGGCTTGATACCCTAGTAGGCCGGTATAACCTGTTTTAGCGGCATTATAAATTTTAGTGCCATTATAATTTTCACGCTGATCATTATCTTTAGCTTGCATACCACTAATAAAAAATTGTAGCGGGCCATAATAGTTATTAGCCGTTAAAATATAGTTCTGTATATCATTATTGACGATATCAACATCACCAAAACTGCGGCCGATAAATGAGAAATTACTACGGAGGTCATCGGTCCATTTAATATCATAAATACCGCCACCAGTACCATTCAAGGCAACCACTTTAGAATCGAGCCAAGGTATCTCATAGTTGTCTCTATCCACTCTCTTTCCTGCCCACAGAGTGCTATCAGCAAATGGTCCACTAAAGCTGGGCAAGGAGGCGATTTCTGCAAACACCTGACTAACATGGAGTTTACTGGTATCTGCCGTCCAATCATTATAGCTCATCTGTTGATCGGCAATCATGGTCATAAATCGGGTGGTGGCGCCATTATCGAGTCGCTGTTTCTTTTCCAAATAGACTTCAACGTAGGTGTCAGGTTCGTTACCTAATCGTCCTATCGCCCCGCCTGTTTGTCCTGCTGGCGTCATAAAAGGCCCACCTGCGGAGTGGCGAGTACTTTGATTAAACATTACACCTGAACGTGCATAACCGTGTAATTCGAAATAGCCATTATCATCGGGAGTTACTTTCTCAATCGCTGAAGTGCGTTTATCTAATTCGGTCGTTGTATTATTTGTCTGATTAGATAATTGTTCGACTTGTTTAACCTTAGCTTTTAAATCAATATTTTGTTGTTCGGCAAGTCGAGCTCTGGTTTCTGCCTGCTCTAAACGAGCCTCTAATTGATTTAATCTATCTTCTACACTTGTATTACCTGCGGCAAATAAGTGTAAAGGGGAAATAACTAAACCAGTAATACTAAACTTAATTAAAACATTTATTATTTTTTTCATAATGTTTAAACCATTGGTTATTTATTTAGTTTGTGTTTGTAGGACACAGAAGTACTGTGCTAATTTAATAGCACAGTGTATTTCTTTGTTTATTGAACTCTATTTAATCGGTTGCTTTAATCTAGGTGATATATCTCTTCCATTTCAACCCATAATGTTCCTTCGGGTTCTCCTTCTAATGGAACTTGGCATGGGCCCGTTTCCTGCCACCACTCTTGTGTTTTTAAATGTGCTGCCATTTTTTTCTGATCTTCTTCGTAATTATCCCCAGCATATTCTAAATAACTAAATAAAAGCCCATTTTTATAATAGATAGAAAAATTACGCAGGTTACACTGTTTGATCATCTCATTTACTTCAGGCCAAGGATTGGCATGCAGATGTTTGTAATAATCAAGTTTTTCCGCTTTAACACGCACAACACAACCAAATCGACGTATATTGCTCATAAGTTGTCCCTTATTTTTGAATAAGTTCGCTCTGTATCAGAATGTCTTCTATTTGTTTTTTCATTTCTTCCGTTAATGGTGACGCTGGAGGAAGTGAAAATACCGGAATGTCAATGCCTATTAAGCGAATCGCGTATTTAACTGCATTATAAAAAGGTAAATCGATACTATAGAGAGGAGGGATCCATGATAGTTTTTGCTGTAATTTCACGGCTTGTGTAAGATCTTTTTGCTGCCAAGCACGATAAATTCCACAAGTTAATTCAGGGGCGAAGTTGGCACTAGCGGGAATACAGCCATCACCACCCAAAATAAGCGTGCTGAGCAGGTATTCATCGTAACCAGCGAAGACAGCAAAATCAGCACGGATCGGTTTAACCGCATGAATAACTTCTCGAATATGGGAGATACAATCAACGGTATCTTTAATTCCCACAATATTAGGACATTGCTCGGCGAGAGCACGGACGAGATTAACCGATAGAGATTGGCCAGTAAGCGCTGGAAAATTATAAAGTATAATTGGTAGGTCTAGATGTGAAGCGATTTTTTTATAATGTGCGAGTAAATTATCCTCACTTAATGGGTTGTACCAAGAATTAATGACAACAACACCATCGGCGCCAATCTTTTTAGCGTGTTGGCCAAATGCGATAGTTTGTAATGTGCCACTATGGGCAATACCTATTAATACAGGTTTACGACCATTAACGTATTGCACGCAAAATTCAGCCACTTCTTGGCGCTGCGCATCAGACATATGGGCAAATTCGCCAGCACTTCCTAAAAAGAATAGACCATCAACTTGAGATAAGAGTAATTTATCTAGTAATTTTGCTTGTGCCTCAGGATCAAATAAACCTTTTTCATTAAACAAAGTGGGAACGGGTGGAATAACACCATTGAATATTGTCTTTTTCATTTTTCGCCCTTTATTAGTTTATTAAATATTGATTCCGTTGAATGCTTGATGATAAATTTTCACAATATCATCAAGCATCACTTTTCTTGGATTACCACTGGTGCAAACATCCTCGAGAGCAGCTTGCGCTAACAAGGGGATATCTTGCTGCTTAACCCCAATATCAGCTAAGGAGCTGGGGATACCCACATCACGGCCTAATTGTCTCACTGCCTCAACAGTCGCTTGGCGGATATCTTCGATGGCTAAACTCTCAGCATGAGGAATATTAAATACCTTACCGATATCCAGATATTTCTCCCCTGTATACTCGGCGTTCCATTCCATAACCCAAGGTAGTAAAATTGCGTTGGCGACTCCATGAGGTGTGTCGTAAAAAGCGCCAAGGGGGTGAGCCATGCCATGGACTAAGCCTAAACCTACATTGGAGAATCCCATGCCCGCAATATATTGGCCAAGTGCCATCTGTTCACCACTATCAGGGTCTCCGGCAACTGAACCTCGTAGTGATTTTGCTATTATCTCAATGGCTTTAAGATGAAGCGTATCAGTTAAAGCCCAAGCGCCGAGGGTGATGTAACCTTCGATAGCATGAGTGAGTGCGTCCATTCCTGTAGCGGCTTTTAGCTGTGCGGGCATGGCATCCATTAAATCTGCATCAATGATGGCGAGCTGAGGGATATCATGAGGATCAATACAGACGAATTTACGCTGCTTCTCCTCATCGGTAATAACGTAATTAATCGTCACTTCGGCGGCGGTGCCTGCTGTTGTGGGAATAGCTAAAATAGGAATAGAGGGACGTTGCGTTTCGGCGCAACCTTCGAGGCTGCGTACATCTGCAAATTCAGGATTATTAATAATGATCCCAATTGCTTTGCTGGTATCCTGAGGTGAGCCACCGCCAATAGCGATTAAATAGTCTGCGTCAGCGAGTTTAAATGCCTGTACACCTTGTTTTACTTGTAGAATACCTGGGTTCTGTACGACGCCATCAAATAGCGCATAGGGTAGATTTTCTTTATCTAATAATTGAGTAATAGATTTTACAATTCCACAGGCTACGAGTCCTTTATCAGTAACAATAAGCGCCTTATTATATTTTCTACGTTTAATTTCATGTGTTAATTTTTCAATTGATCCACGACCAAACCAAGCCGTTTCATTTAATATCATTCGGTTTGACATTCTGAATCCTTATTCTTTTTTTGATTTATTAATTACTTTGCCCATTTATTTTGGCTAGCAGAGGTCCCACTATAAATAGTGTCAATTAATAAAAGTAAATTAAGCTAATTTAATTTAAATAATTATTTTACTGATTTAATAGGTAATACAAAGAATGATGATGCAAATACACAAATAATGGCAGCAATAAATAGAGCTGAGTAATTATTATTAAACTCTATTAATAACCAAGCAGATAATATTGGACTAAGTGTTTGTGGTAATACGGTAGCAATAGTTAATATTCCCATATCTTTACCTGCTTGTTTTCCACCACCAGGTAGTACTTGTGTCATTAATGCCATATCAATGGAGGTATAAGCACCATAACCTAATCCCAATATCGCAGCATATATATACATACCTGTTAATGTGGGCATAAAAAGTGGAATACAGAGACTAATTGCCATTAATACGGTGGAGAGAAATACAAATATTTTACGACGTTGAAGTCTGTCAGATAGGAATCCTGATAATAGTCCTGAGAAAAGTAGTGTGACTAACGTAATTAGAGAGATAGTACCAATAGCATAATTTGACTCTTCAATATTGAGCCCAATATAGTCCTGTAAAATATAGAGTTGGTAAGTTACAACCCCTTGATAACCTAGAAACATAGCAAAACGACCTGAGAATGCCCAACAGAAATCAGGATGTTTGCGTGGGCTTACCCAGAAGCTCTTGAAGAATGAGCCCCATTTAAAGGGTTCAATCGCAATGTTGGCGGAAGATGCTTCGCGGTTTAACAGCACAAAGGCAAAACAGCAAGCGATGATGGCTAATGCGAAAACCAAGTAGGCCAATTGCAGGTTCCAAGCAAGATAACCGGCAATAATAATACCTACTGTGCCCCCAGCCGTCGAACCTGCTCCCACGAAACCGGAGGCGATCCCTCTGTTTTCTGGACGAAAGCGGTCTGCAACAACTGTCGCTAAAGGGCCATTCATACAGTTTAAAGAAACGGCTGACATAAGCCAAAAGACCGAAATTCCCGCAATGGTCGTCATCATTGAAATACCGAAGATAGACAAACCACCTAATAGAGCCCCACCTAAAATCCAAGGTGACCGACGTCCCCATTTACCTCGGGTACGATCAGATAGCGCTCCGGCAATGGGTTGAGCAAAGATAGTAAAGAGTAGAGCGGTAGACATAACAATAGCTAAATTACTGGCTTTATTGGCGGGATCTATCTGGGCAACGTGGTTGGGTAATAATACTGAAATCACGCCAGAATAGAGGGCGAGTAATACAAAGAAATTACCAAATAAAGAGGTGAGTAATACCCATTTACGCTTGCCTGTCACGGTAAGTTTTTGGCTATATTCTTCATTGGTTAAACTCTTGTTGTTATTTTCCAAAGGGTATTGGATGTTAGTATTTTCAGACATCTTACTTCTCCGTTATTTTTGTATTTATAAATTTACACCTATTGATTTTAATTAAGAGCATTCACTATTTTTCGACCAATGGGATGGAGTAAGCAGCATAGGCATTATCATGCCATACAGCCTTTTGGGCTTTTTCAGGCAATGTGGACAGGATATTTTCGACACACTGCTTCCATCGAGAATAGCCACCCGCTAGATTTACCACGGGCCAATCACTACCAAATAAACAGCGTTGTGGACCAAAAATGGTAAGACAATTTTGGATATAAGGTGCGAGATCTTGTTCTTTCCAACTTAGCCAGTCAGCTTCGGTGGGTAATCCGGAAATCTTGCACCACAGACGATCAAACTTTGCTATCTCATAAAGAGCCTGTTTCCATGTCGTTAATTCTTGATTTATTACCTCCGGTTTCGCCATATGATTTAATACCACGCGTGCTTTAGGAAATTGATGAAATAGCCAACTAAGTAAAGATTGCAGTGCGGGTAATTGTCGTGCTCGTATACAGATATCTATGGTATATCCGGCCTTTGCTGCTGTTAGCAGACCCAGTCGGTATTGCTCATCGTAGAATAAGGTGTCAGATTCATTTTGTAGGGGGCGGCGGATACCTATGACATTTTTGAAATGACTTAACTTATCTAAATAAGTCATAACGTTATTACCTTGTTCAAGAGGCGCCCAAGCCACGATACCCGCAATCCGAAATGGGCTATTTATAGTTTGTTGATTAAGCCATTTCACTTCATCAAGGGCTTGCTCTGGATGACAATCGGCTTGTACCACAATAACTCCAGCTAATTGTGCTATATCAGTAGGGAAATGTGACGGCAGCTGAGGTACATTTAAATCTGGTAAGCTGGTTAACCAGTCATAATCGAGATTCTTGTTATCCCAAAAGTGTACATGGCTATCAATGATTCTCATTTTTTTGCTTTTCCCCCATTACCTGGCAAAATATCCCAGCCAATATTTAATACTGGCGCGATAATGGTTTCGATCTCAGCAAGTAAATCAGGATCAAGCTGTTGACTGCTCCAACGAACATTCTCCAGCATATTTTCTTTACTTGCGGTTCCTATCACAGTAGAGGCAATACCTTGTTCAGCTGCGGTTGTGAGGGCGAATTGCAATGCGATTTGCGATAGGTTTTCCCCTTTATCCTGACAAAATTTAGCTAAATCACGACAGACTTGATGAATATTTTGATGTGCTGGATGCCACTCTGGCGCACCAGAATGCGTTAGTAATCCCATACATAAAGGCGAAGCATTGAGAACACCTATACCTGCGGCATTAAGACGTTTAGCAACTGGGCCAAGTCTTCTATCTTGCAAGGTCCAAGTGCAATAGGTCATTACTGTATCCACTTGCTCTTCAATGGCTAATTTTTCTAGGAAATCAAGGTCATATCCAGTTATACCAAAATTCCGTATAACACCCTGTTGCCGAAGTTTGCGTAGTGTTGGTAATGTTTCCTGTTTAATTTGCTCAAGGTTGCCATATTCGACATCATGGCATTGAATAACATCAAGATAATCAGTCCCAAGTCGAGCGAGACTCTCTTCAATGCTCTTGAGAGTGGCTTCAGCCGAAAAATCCCATAAGCTATCGCCATAACGACCTATTTTTGTTGCTAAGCTATAACTTGAGCGAGTTACGCCTTTAAGGGCCTTTCCTAACGCAGTTTCTGCACTGGTTAAGCCGTAGTAGGGAGCCACATCAAAATAGTTAACGCCACTATCGAGTGCGGTTCGAACCGTATCCTCAGCTTGCTGTTGGGATACGGGCTGATAAATACTACCTAAAGAGGCTGCTCCCATAGCAAGAATAGGGATCTGAATACCTGTCTTTCCTAATTGAACTGTTTTCATTACATATCCCTCAAGATTGACTGTTTTGACTCTGAATGTGTCGAAAGTGATAACCTTAATCCAGCGCGTTCAGGCCTTACATGAGGTCCTTGAGGAATAGACCAATCAGCTTGCTGTTGATGACGTAGAATTTCAGTTTCGTCGATCTCTATACCCAATCCCGGTTGATTACCCAGCCAAATACCGCCATCTCTAATATCCTGATCAACATTAATACCAATTGGAGAGTTAAGATCTTGCACTTCACAGCTAATATGGTTAGGAATGGCAGCAGCAGCATGGGCGACAGGATGAGTATTGTAGGCAACCGGACTTACCGATAATCCCCAGCCATGAGCCAGATTTGCGACGCGAAGAAAATGGGTGATCCCCCAACACATTCCTGTCTGCAACACATCAGCAGAGCCTTCACGCAGTAAAGGCAAAAATTGTTCTAAGCCCGTTAAGTTTTCACCAGTGGCTACGCCAGCGCTGATCTGTTGACGAATAAATGCGTGACCTAAAGCATCCCAACGCCTGACGGGCTCTTCGATCCAAGCTAAATCAATGACACTTTCTAATTTTTTGACATAGCGAACCGCCTGTTTTACGTTCATTGACTCGTTGACATCGACCATCATCACTGGAGCAGGACAATTCTGCTGATAGAGTTCACGCACCGCCAAAAAACGCTCTATATCAGCATTTATATCTATGCCTCCTTTTAATTTAAAGGCGGTAAATCCACGGTCGACGAATCCTTGATGCAGTGAGATAAGCTGTTCAAGATTTAGCGGGTAATCCAGTCCTGATGCATAACAAGGAACAAATGGTGATCTAGCACCAAGTAGACGCCATAAGGGCTCATTGGCTATTTTGGCTTTCAGATCCCATAGAGCCATATCCACAACACCAATCGCACTAAAGGTATTACCATTATGGCTACTTTTAAAAACCCAAGATTGCATTCGATCGTATAGGGCATTGACCGCACGAGGATCTTCGCCCTCTATTGCCGGAAAGATGCGTTCAATATCGCTATGAGCGCCAATGCCAATTCCGGTATAGCCACTATCAGTTTCAATTAATAAAATAGGGACTTCAGTAATACCGGATTGGATAATGCCATTCACATCACCGATTGGTCTTTGCCAATTATGTTGTGTTGTTAAGCTTCTCCAGCCTGTAATTTTCATGTTTATTCGACCTTTGATGTAGAAGTGGCTGAGTTTTTTGGCTTTCTGAGATCGATCACCATGCGCCCCTGAATTGTGCCTTGTCGCATTTCCTGAAAAATCTCATTAATCTCATCAAGTTTTCTGGCGTGGGCAATAGGTTTAATTCGTCCTGATTTTGCATGTTCAAATGCTTCGGCGAGATCTTGACGTGTGCCGACTAAGCTACCGACGATTTCAATGCCATCTAAAACGGTTTTTACGATATTGAGATCCAGTGTTCCTTTGGGAACAGCGACGCAAACTACTTTTCCACCAGCTCGTACGCTATTTACCGCTTGGCTAAAGGCCGACTGTGCCACTGCAACCACCACGGCAGCATGTACGCCACCAGTTAGCTGAAAAATAGTGGAAGCGACATCACAATTTTTTGCATTAATCACTATTTCAGCGCCACTCTCTTTGGCTAGAGCCAACTTGTCATCTTGAATATCAATAGCAATAACGCGGGCATTAAATACATGATGTGCATATTGAATCGCGATATTGCCTAATCCACCAGCGCCCCAAATAGCGATCCATTGACCGGGGCGAATATTAGAGACTTTAATTGCTTTATAAGTAGTGACGCCTGCGCAAGTAATACTGCTGGCAATAAGTGGATCTAATCCAGTTGGAACTTTAACCGCATAATTAGCTTTAACGATGCACTGCTCAGCCATGGCACCATCAACGCTAAAACCGGCATTTTTAACCTGTCGACAGAAGGTCTCTCGGCCAGAAACACAATATTCACAACTTCCACAACCCTCATAAAACCAAGCGACACTGACCCGATCGCCAACACGCAAGTTGGTTACATCGCTGGCGATCGCTTGCACAATACCTATACCTTCATGACCGAGTATTCTTTCTGGTACGTCACCAAAATCACCCTCTAAAACATGTAAATCTGTATGGCAAACTCCGCAATACTCGATAGCAACCAGCGCTTCGCCTGTTTTTAATGCTCTTAATTCAATATCTTTAATCTCGACTTTTCCACTACAGCAAGAACTTACAGTGGCGGCTCTCATTGATTCACTCCTTCTGGTTAAATGTGCTTAAGATAGATTATCTTGTTACTTGAGTTGAGGTATTACCTTGTCGATAATACGTTGACGACGACTGACATAAGCAGGTAAGGGCGCAACTTGGGAGGCTTCAGTGAACCAAGCAAAAGGGTCGGTGCTCGCGACAAGTGCAAAATTAGCCCATGGATTAAAAGAGCCTGAGCGAATAACCAGCTTGGCTTTATAGACCATTTCATTGCATAACTGGCTATGACTTTTGGCTGAAAATTCAGCACCGGAGCCGGTATATATATCTTGAATTTGATGATAGAGCTGTGGGTGGCAATCACGGACCTCAGTGGCAAAGCCGACTTCTTCAACAAAAAGTTCCTTGCGTAGTACTTTGAGAATATCGAGAACATCAATCATTCCGGGCCAAAAGCCGAGGTCGATACGATTGACTTGGCTGGGAATCGGAAATCCAGCATCGGTCACCAGTACAATATCTGTGTGTCCTAATGTCGCGAGGGCGGAAGCTAATTCTGGGTGAAGAATTCGATCGGGGCGCATAATATAGAACTCCTAATTAATAGATTTGATGGATGATTGAATAAAATCATCAACACTATTACGGTAAGCGTAAGAAGGAACTGTTTCCCATTGAGTACAACATAGTGCGGCAGTTGCATTGGCAAAATAGACGGCTTGAGATACAGGTTGTTCTTCACTCAAAGCAACCGCTAAGGCAGCATTAAAGCTATCGCCGGCACCATTGCTATCAACGACATCTACATAACAAGCGGGAACTTCTAAGGTCTCATCTTGACTGAATATAGCCGAACCTTTATCACCGAGTGTCATCACCACATAGCGACAACCTGTTTTTAACAGCAAGTCAGCGATTTCCCGATTGGTACGTTGATCATCTGGGGGTAGACCGAGAGCAACTCGGGCTTCTGTTTCATTAGGTGTTAAAAAATCAATCGCTGATAAATCGAGGTTACGTAAATCACGGGCTGGGGCAGGATTAAAAATAGTAGTTTTACCTAAGTATTTTGCTTGGCGTAGGCCATAAAGTGCACTTTCTAATGGAATTTCGAGTTGCGCTAAAACGACTTTGCTCTGTTTCATGACCTCAAGAGCCGCATCTATTTTATCGGGGGAAAAGAGTTTATTTGCCCCCATATCTACCACGATAATATTGAGAGCCTGTTTATCTTTAATAATTAGCCCTGCACCAGTAGGAAGTTCATTCGTTATGGTGAGGGATTGAATATCAATGCCTTCATCGTTCATTAAACTAACAAATTCGTGACCAAATACGTCATCACCCACCACACCGCTATAACTTACTTTTGCGCCTAATCGTGCGGCCTGTACTGCCATATCTGAACCTTTTCCTCCCCAAGTTTGGCGAAAATCATCACCAATCAGAGTCTCGCCTGCTAAGGGGATACGTTCAGTGGTCATTACGAGTGCTTTTGCATAACTTCCAAGAATAAAAATACCCATTATTTCGCTCCTTATTGATATCGAAATAGGGAATAACTGCCGTGTGTTTTAAGTCACGGCAGATCTCAGTGAGATTAATAAGCGTTAATATCGCCAGCGACATTTTTGACTAATTCGGGTCCTGAACTTGTTCCTACTAACTCAGCGCCCGCTTCAAACATAGCTTTCATTTTTTCAATTGTGTTGACCTTACCGGAAACTTTCACTCGGCATGGAGCTTGAATATTCGCTTTCAATAATTGGACATCTGCGACTGTAGCTTCACAGCCACCTTTACCCCAACCACTTGATTGTTTTACCCAATCGATACCGGATTCATAGGCATAACGCGTCGCTTTAACTTTCATCGTTTCTTGTGTAATAAAGCCAAATTCCAGCATCGCTTTGACTTTCATCCCAAGATCATGGGCGATGCTTACCACTTGATTTAATTCATCAATATATAGATTATCCTCACCGCCTAATAAAAATCCTGGGTTGGGTGGAAAGTCAAATTCATCAGCTCCTTCTTTAGCTAGTTCGCGTACGACTGCAACTTTCATCGCGGTTGTATCTGTCGCTTGAGGGAAATTAAGCGTTGTTGCAACACGAACTCCACTTCCTTTTAATACTTCTTTGGCAAGCGCGACCCAGCATGGAGAAATCATTGCAGCGTCAAATTGATATTCCATACAAATATCTAAATGTTTAATTAAATCTTTCCGAGTTAAATCTGGATTTACATTCGTAAATTGAATAGATTTAGCAATTTGATGCGGGTCGTTAAAATCGATCATTGAAAACTCCTTTAATATAAAAAATATCTCTACGGGTATTACAGCTTCTCTACCTTAGCCAGTTGGGATATTTAGCGTGAGAGATAAATTCTCTTATTTATGGATGAAATTTCCATGTCAATAAATATGTGATGTTGTTCAAATATTCAGCTAACTGTATTGAAATAAACCCATTTGTACTTATCTAGATGGTATATTGTATTGTTTTTAATATATGGGATGGCACCGATGGATCATTCTAAAAAAAATTATCAGGTGATAGAAAATTGGTATCGAGAGTCAGAAGACTTTTCAACTTTAATGAATTATCGGGTATTACGTGCTGGGCATTTAATAACTAAAGCTAAATTTTCAGTTAAAAGACATTCAGTGGCAGGTCATGAATTAATATTTTGTCTTAAAGGAAAAGGCTGTATTAAAATTGAAGGAAATGATTATCAAGTTGAGAGTGGTCAGCTAGCTTGGTTACCTGTTCGTAATCCTCATGAACACCTATCTGATCCCCATATACCATGGGAAATTCTATGGATACGAATTGATGGTGGAAAGTTAGATAGTCTTATTAAGATATTAAATATTGAGCGTAAACCTATATTTAAATTTCCGCATCCTGAAAAAATAATACAGATTTATTAC
Organism: uncultured Moellerella sp.; assembly: GCA_963519845.1. Classification (GTDB taxonomy): domain Bacteria; phylum Pseudomonadota; class Gammaproteobacteria; order Enterobacterales; family Enterobacteriaceae; genus Moellerella. The sequence continues at coordinate 19,170 of CAUQNX010000020.1, forward strand.
GATATTTTTTCGACTATGAAAGGGCATACATTATTAGATGATGCACGTTGCGATATGTTATGTAGTCTTCTTATTTTTAATTTAATGGAAAATAGAAGTTTTCAAGCTGAAAATTCGACGGTTATTACACACCGTGGATTAGGTCGTTTAATTTATCAAATCCATAGTCATTATAATTCTGATTGGGATATTGATAAATTTATGTTTTATTGTCAAGTGAGTAAATCACAACTCTTTAGGCTATTTCATACTACATTTAATCAAACGCCACTTAATTGGCTGAAGAATTATCGTTTATCTCAAGCACGACGTTTACTAGTGGAGACTGATGAAAGAATCGGTCATATAGCTTGGCAAGTGGGATATAATGATCCTTTACATTTCTCACGTGATTTTCGTCGTTTAATTGGATTATCTCCGTCAAAATTTCGACAAAAAGAGCGTGAGAATATATTTAAATAAACTCTATTATCATAAGCTAATTAATATTGTTTAAGTTTTTTTTAAATTATACTAATAAAAGGATTTATATTTTAATATGGCGTTCTAACTGGGCTTTATTTTCTAAATATCAATATATTTCATCTTATCTAAATCAGGAAAATGTTGAGTTGCCACGGTTATAATTAACTCTCTCATAGTTTCCCTAGCTTCTTGGCTGTTTTTTAAGCGAATGGTTTCAAAAAGCAATCTGTGTTGCCCTACAGAATCTCGCGTCTCTTTTGAACTTTTTTCTTGCGTATTTTTAAACAACAAAATAAGCGCTTCACGAATTGCATTACCAATCGAAAGAAGAAAAGGATTATGACAAGCGCTTGCAGGGCATTTCTGAACGATGTACGCGACGCCGAAAACTGCTGTGTAAGCTTATCTTCATCGTGCAACAGCTCATTTTATTATCTTCGCGGTACTCTATGCCATATTCTGATAATCATAATTTATATAAATTACTATATCCAAGAGCGTTATAAATAATTATAAAACTCTTTATATTGCTGAACCTTAATTGCGAGTTAATCTCAATCAAAAAAAATGAACAACTGATTGAATTGAACACTATTTACTTAATATCACTTAAGTTTAAAATTATATTTTTATTTAAACACTTGGGTGAATATATGAAAGCAATAAAAAACATTCTTATGCTATTAACAATAGCAACCGCGAGCGTTAGTGCTCAATCAGCAGAATTAAATAAAAATAATCCAGATGGATATAAACAATTTAAATTGGATTATTCTGAGATGGTAGAAATAGCTAATCCAACACGTCTTAAGCATCGGATATTCTATACAAAACCTTCAGAAGGACCTAATGCACAGTGGTTTGATGCGGTTAAACAAGGTGATTTAAACACAATAAAAGCCATGGTTGAAAAGGGTCAAAATATTGAAGTAAAAGATGAGGCGAGTTTTGGTCAAACCGCATTAGGTTGGGCAGCATTTATTGGTTATGAAGATATCGTCGATTATTTAATATCAAAAAATGCAAATTTAATGGCGACCGATCGGGCTGATGTGACCAATGTACTTAAATCCGCAGGGCTAGGAAAAAATGTCGCTGTATTTAAAACGCTACATCAAAAACTGAAAAATGAAATTGATTTAAATAATCAAAGCAATGATATGCAAGGTGAGACCATCTTAATTGTCGCTGCGAGTAACGACAGACAGGATATAGTTCAATATTTACTGGATAATGGCGCGAGAACGGATTTGATTACCACAGAAAAAGATCCTAATCACCCAGCCTATAATCAAGATGCTTTATCTTTTGCTTGTAAAAATGGCAATTCAGGTACAATAAAAATTCTGCTAAAAAATGGTGCTATTAACCATAGAACCAATCAAGCATCCTGTGATTATTAATTTATATTAGTTAATTTTAAGAGTTTCATCAGTCATTATGAAACTCTTTTTTATTTAATTATCCGCTTTAATGATAATAGTTGCTAAGAAATAGTTTTAACGATGAGATGATTTTTTTCTTCCAGTCGCTTGTGGAGTTACGATACATCATAAACAGTCCGCCTACTGCTTTATCATCATTTAATTCCAATGAATAAACCCGAGATTTATCTGCGACTGATTCAAACCAAGGGCGCGGAACAACAGCGAGTAACGGAGCTTCGCGGATGGCGGGTATTATTTGTGAATAGTCATTGCAGCTAAAAGTGATATTTCTATTTAAACCCTGTCTTCTTAACTGTCTATCCAATTCATTTTCATTTTGCGGCCAAGGATGGCAATAAATATGATTAAACATAACCAATTCTTCCAGTTTTAATCCCTGTTTCGATGCGAGTTGAGATTTTAATGGCTCTCCATATAACAAAATTAATTGGGTATTACCCACACGAGTATAACGCAGTGCTGAAATAGGGTTCTGGTGATCACCAATAGCTAATACTAAATCAACACTACCTTGTATCACTTCATCGCGCCAAGAACGGCGTTCAAAATTGCCGCATTCTATTTTGGCATTATGTAATTGAGAGAGTTGGGCTAATTGAGGGGTTAATAAGAGATTCAACGCGGGTGGAATGATAATATGAAAGACGCGATTATCCACTTCAGTATGCTGAAATAGATCTTCATTTAACGAGGAAAATAACGGAATTAATTTCTCTTTTAAGCCTAATGCATAGGGCGTAGGAACTTGCGTATTATTCTCTCGTCTAAAAAGAGGATCATCTAGTACATTACGCAATCGGCTCAAGGCATGGCTTACGGCTGATGGCGAGATCTGTAATTTTTGAGCTGTATCTTTTGTTGAACCTGTCTGTAGAAGCACATGCAACACTTTTAACAGATTTAAATCAAACTGAAGTAAATTCATTTTCCATTTATCTTAATGAGCCAAATTCAATTCTCTTATACTATTATCTTTTGGCAAATTCAAATAGATAGGGTGTTTTTTAGGTCGCTAGTTAGGCTTTGTTAATAAATACTATGATTTAATCGAGATCAGAATATTGTTTTATACGTTTTAATTAGGATTTTTATGAATAATTTTCTAGGCGTTGTTTGTTTAATTGGAATTCTATCCCTCAGTGGATGCGTTATGGGACCAGGTTGGTATAAAGAGGGAATCTCTCCTGGTGATACTGAAAATGTTTTAGCAAAATGTCGATATGATATTGGTATTGCGAAAGTTAATGCTAATGATAAAGCAGAATTGATCGCAGATTGTATGAAATATCAGGGCTACAGATTTCGGAATTATTCTCAGCCATATTGATTGGCTTTCTAAACATAATATTTGATTCAATTTACAATGGTTAGATTTATAATACTGATAATATTTCATATCAAAGGTAAAAATAATGTCTAACTTAACGGTAGTGGCAACAGTTAAAGTCAAAGTAGATAGAATAGAATTCGTAAAAGCCGAATTATTAAAATTAATTGATGTTACGCGCACTGAAGAAGGCTGTATTGCTTATCATCTATACCAAGATAATAGTAACCCTGCCCATTTCACCTTTTTTGAACAGTGGGCGAACCGTGAACTATGGCAAGTTCATATGAATAATCAACCATTAAAAGATTTCTCTCTTGCCGTTGCAGATGCATTAGATGAGCTCTCAGTGAGCGAATTGAGTCAATTGGCTTAAATAAAAACCCCCATTTATCTTAATCGATAAACAGGGGTTTAATGCTTATTGTTTAGTAGCGATTAATCCCCAAGCACAAACATTCCATAAGGGTGAATTTGCAAATAAAATTCATCCCCAATATTAGGTTGTAGCTGGGTTGCATTCACTTGTAATAATAAAGTCTGTCCTTGCCAATCAACGGAAACTTCATATTGTGGCCCCATATAAGCCACATATTGAATAGTACATTTTTGGCACTCTTCACCTTGTTGACTTAAAGTAATGGCTTCGGGTCTTACGCCAATAGTTGCAGACACTGCCGTGGTTCTAATATTTTCAGAGCGTGGTAAACGATAATTAAATATCTCCACAAAATCAGCGCCAATAATGGCGGGAAATATATTGGCATCCCCCATAAAACTGGCCATAAATTTAGAGGCAGGCTGACGATAGAGCTCTTGAGGCGAGCCAAGCTGCATAATCTTACCTTTATTCATTACCAGAACTTTATCAGATACCGCAAAGGCTTCACTCTGGTCATGGGTCACATACAGGGAAGTGATACCAAACTGCTTCTGTAATTCACGGATTTTTTCTCGCATACTGCGACGCAAGTTAGCATCTAGATTACTTAAAGGCTCATCAAATAACAGGACTTTTGGTTTTAAGATCAATGCGCGCGCTAGAGCAACGCGCTGTTGTTGTCCGCCCGAAATTTGGTCGACAAAACGATTTTCAAAGCCGGTTAAATCTACCAAATCTAAGGCTTCATTAACGCGCTGTTTGATTTCCGATTTGGGTCTACCCAGCATTTTTAAGCCATAGCCAATATTATCGCCTAAGGACATATGAGGAAATAGGGCATAGGATTGAAACACCATACAGATATCACGTTGTTGGATTGATCTGTCAGTAACATCCTCACCATCAATAAAAATCTTACCTTCAGAGGGTTTCTCTAAGCCAGCCACTAAACGTAATACCGTAGTTTTACCGCAACCAGAAGGACCTAATAGGGTGACCATCTGACCTTGTGGAATAGAGAGATCCAAATTATCAATAACGGTATTATCACCAAAGCGTTTGGTCACACTTTTTAATTCGACGAAATTAGACTGAGTCATGTTGTCACTCCAAAATTACTGTGCGTTTTTGGCTTTAGAGCGTGAGACGCGCGCTTCGCCAATTAAATAGTCAAACAGGAAAATAATCGCCAACATGACGACAATCAGAATAGAACCATAAGCGATGGCAATCCCATATTCACCATCTTCAACACGATTTAAAATATAGGCTGTTGCGACACGCGTATCAGGCGTAACTAAGAATACAATGGCACTCACCGTGGTGATCGCACGTACAAAGCTATATATCAATGCCGACAGAATTGCGGGACGCAGCAGAGGCAAGAGAATATAGAGAATGGTGCGCATGGAACCGGCACGCAAGCTGAGTGACGCTTCATCCAGTGATTTATCTATCTGCCCTAAACCAGCGATCCCAGCGCGAATACCCACAGGCACGTTACGCATGGTCATGGAGATGATCACAATCGCCGCAGTTCCCGTAATGTAGAAGGGGGAATCATTAAAGGCGAGTATATAAGATACCCCAGCGACGGTTCCCGGGACGGCGAAACAGAGCATAGTGGTAAATTCGATCGTCTTCTTACCGCGGAAGTTTTGTCTAACCACAATATAAGCGATTAATAAGCCAAGGATCGCGGTAATAGGCGCCGCAATTGCTGCATATAACAGGGTATCTAATAAGGATGGCCAAGCGCCGTCACTCATTCCTTGACCGAATAACTTAATAAAGTTATCTAAAGTTAAGGTGTAATCCACGCCCCAGTTTACGGTAAAGCTACCGTAGAAAATACTGCCGTAAAGTAAGACGTTGAACAGTATCCAGAAACCTAACAGCGCACAAACTACGCGAACTAAAGAGACCGGCAGTGGTTGCACATCACCATGAGAGGCTTTGCCGGAGACAGTGACGTAAGAGCGTTTACCAATCCACATATATTGAATACAGAATATCAACAATGAGAAGACTAATAATGATGCGCCTAATGTACTGGCAGCTTGGTAATCTAACTGCGAACCTGTGATATAGAAGTAGATTTGTGTCGCTAACACATCGAAGTTTCCGCCTAATACCAGCGGGTTACTAAAGTCGGCGAGAGACTGCACAATCACAATTAAAAAGGCATTGGCGAGCGCAGGTTTTAATAGCGGCAGAAATACGTTAAAGAAGGTCTGATAGCGACTGGCTCGCAAAGTATAAGAGGCTTCTTCTAAAGAGGGATGAATAGTTTTAATAGCGCCATCAAGGATCATAAAGGACATTGGCGTAAAGGCCAATACTTGTGCGATCCAAATACCCGTAAAGCCATAGAGCCAGTTAGTATTTTCTAACCCCATATAAGTGGCTAAAAATTCGGTAATATAACCGGAGCGGCCAAGCATTAATGTGACACCTAAACCAACAATAAAGGGTGGTGTGACTATGGGTAATATAGAGAAGATACGGCCAATAAATGCCGAACTAGTCGCAATTCTGGAGGTATAAATAGCTAATATTAAACCGAAGAAAGTACAGCCTGCGCCTACTGCTAAGGAGAGTAATACTGAATTACTAATTACCTGCAATATATGCGGCTTACCGAGGATCGAGAGGAAGGCAAAAGGAGCAAAAGCGCCTGACTCATCGGTAAACATAGGAATAAAGATGGCGATGCTTGGGAAAACAATAAAGACACCAATTACGGCGATCACCGTAATTAAAGAACCGATAACAAAGGTATCACCACCCAACCACTCTAATCGTTTCAATGCCAGCGTCATTATCGCGCCCAATGAAATAAAGAGAATAATAGTGGAATAACCAAGACCTTTGCCTACCCAAACGGCACTGACAATAATAAATAGTATTGAGAGCAGGGCAAAACCCGCATCAAAATAGTGGCGTGAACGATGGTGGCGATCTGCGGGTGCAATAGGGCGTAATAATAATATTGAGGGCACTAAAAACCACAGCAGACTAATATTTAAATTGAACCAACCATAAGATGCTAATAGCTCCTCTTGGGTGGATTCGAATAAGCCATAATCCAGACTCCAGGATGGCAGTATAAAAAAGGCGAGCCAAGCCAATACAATCCAAACAAAGATTGGATCCCATGGTCTTTTGGCGGGTAAAGAGAGGCTCTGAGACATAAATTCCCCGGAAATAAAATAATTGTTTATTAAATTAATCGATTAAATTAGGTGTTGAAAATAGTCAGGATTAATTAAACCAATAGCCTATTAATCCCGACTAAATAGAGTTAATAAAATCAACTTAATTTATTTACCCATTTTAACTTCGGTCACCCATTTATTAATTAACTCTTTTCTGACGTCGCTGGCGCCATATTTATCCATATCATATTTAATTAGGTTTAAATCGGTCAGTTTTAATGCCAGAGGTGAAGTCTCAGCCAGGGTATTGGTTAGAATCTGATAAGATTTACCCTCTTTCCAGCTCAGCTCTTGGGCTTCTTTGGACAGAACAAAATCAACAAATAATTTAGCATTCTCTTTATTACGAGCATTTTTAATAATACTCACGCCACCAATTTCATAGCCTGTTCCTTCACAAGGTGAAATCAGTTGTAATGGCGCACCATTTTCAACTTCTAAAGCGTAATCGTGTAAGAAACCTATGCCGATAGAGGATTCACCGCGCGCGGCGTTACGTGCTGGGGCAATACCTGATTTAGTATATTGTGAGATATTAGAGTTTAATTTTTTCAGATAATCGAAGGCTTGCTCATTACCCCATAATTGGTCAAATGTGGCTAATGCGGTATAAGCAGTTCCCGAACTTTGTGGATCGGCAATTTGGATCTCGCCTTTATATTCAGGTTTAATTAAATCTTTCCAACAAGTAGGAACAGGGATACCTTTCTCTTTTAAACGCTCTGTATTGACGCCAAAGCCAAGAATTCCCATATAAACCGCAGAGGAGTAGTTGCCTTTACGTTTTGCAGGGTCGCGAAACTCCGGCATAATTTGTTCGAGATTAGGCGATTTATAGGCTTCTAATAGATCCATTTCGCCCGCTTGTGAATGAGGATCTAAAGTACCGCCATACCAAACATCGGCTTGTGGATTGCGTTTTTCGGCTTCCATTTTAGCCAAGGTACTGCCTGAACCATTTCTTACAAAAGTGGTTTTAACATCATATTTTTCTGCGAAGGCTTTGGTTTCAGCTTCACACATAGCGTTGGTTGCGCTGCAATAAACGACTAAGCGACCTGCTGCTTGTGCTGATGTGGTTACTGCTGCGAGAGCCAGGCCCGCCGCAACGAGAGTAGTAAGGGATTTTAATTTCATCAGAGTGTCCTATTAAGTTGTCTTTATTATTATTGGGTAAAGGGTGATATGGCACCTGCCGAATGCTCTTTTTTACTAATATCAGCGATCAATAAAGGCATGAGTAATAGCCCCATTAACGCTGCTGCAATGGTCAAGACAATAAACATTCCCGACCATCCATAATGCGAAATTATTTGGCTAATTGGCCAGCCCGCCATTGCGGCACCTAAATAGGCATAAAGACCTAAATAACCAGTGACTGTTCCTGCGGCTTTTTTATGGCAATATTCCGTTGCTGCCAATCCGATTAACATCTGAGGCCCAAAAACAAAAAAGCCTAAACTAAAGAAGATCACCGCCAGTAAAGCGTAATGATGAACTGGCATTAACCATAATGAGGTCACGGTAATAAATACGCCTAATGCAAAAAGTAGGATCATGGGGGCGCGCTGACCACGAAATAATAGATCCGATCCCCAACCAGAAAATAGCGCGCCTAACAATCCACCTAATTCAAACAGAGATAGCGTGGCATTAGCACTTAATAAATTGACGCCATGTACCTCAGATAACCAGATATTTCCCCAGTCATTTACTGTCATTCTAATCAGATAAACCAGAATATAGGAAACACCCAGCAACCAAATGGTTCGATTAAATAAAATCGTTTTACTTAATATTTGCCACATACTCATGGGAAGTGACGCCCGTTCTTGTCTTAACTCTAAAATATCATTGCGCCACTGCCCGACAGTGGGTAAACCTTGCTCTTCTGGTGTACCTGTTAATCGAAAACATAACCAAATACCAATAAGGCTGCCGATCACTCCAGGTACAATTAACGCCATTTGCCACTGATATTGGGTGGCTAACCAAGCTGAGATCATAGGTAGGGCAATACCGCCAATATTGATGGAGATATTCCAACTTCCCCACCAGAAACCGCGTTCATTACGTGAATACCAATGGGTTAATAATCTGGCACAAGGCGGCCATCCCCAGCCTTGAAAAAAGGCATTTAATGTCCAAATAGCGATTAATAGACTAAATGAACCACTGAAGATCACCGCGATATTCAGTAAACCTGTCATCAATAAGCCGATGCCCATAAAACGTCGGTAGCCGTAACTATCATGAAACAGACCGGAGAAAAATTTGGATAAACCGTAGGTTAGATAGAACAGGGTCGCTAACCAACCTATATCGCTTTTATCTAAATTCAATTCCACTTGCATCACCGGCATAACAAAATTGATGCTCTTACGTGTTAAGTAGAAGGCGGCATAACCAATAATCATGGAAAACAGAAGCTGTTTTCGCCAATAGCTATACTCTTGTGCCGTGACTGCATCCATTTGTGCCTCCATTGGAAATCAAATGTAATCAAATTGTCACTAAATAGCCTGAGCGTTAGTCTTAGAGGAGTAGGAATAATTCCTAGTTATAAGGGCTTTTGATCTGAAAGTGTGGGGAGGTTAACAATTATGACAGTGCCACTTTGATTACTCACTTCCCAAGTTCCACCTAAAGCTCTGACTCGCTCTTCAATCCCGCGTAGACCCATGCCTGATTGATGTTGATCTTTTGTTATACCAAAATGACTCATTCCGATACCATTATCGCTAACGGTGAGTTGTGTTGAATCGATTTGATCAATAAATTCAATTGTTATCTCAGTCGCTTGGGCATGTTTACTAATATTGTTGAGTAACTCTTGCACTAGCCGGTAGAAGGTTAGAGTGGTGGTTTCATCGAGATTAGTTTCGTCAATCTGATAGCTTAGTTTGCAATTAATACCTTGGCTGCTAAAGGCAAACTCATTGATCATATGGAAGATAGCCATATCAAGGGACATCTCATCTAACACGGGAGGCCGTAGCTGACGCAATAACTGACGCGTGGCTAAATGGATTTGCTGTGCTAATTGGTGGATTTGCTCTGCGGCTTGTTCTGCCAGTGGCGTCACCGCCGATTTTTTAGCCAACATGGATTGTATCTGGATAGCAGTAATATTCTGACCAATCTCATCATGTAATTCACGAGCAATATCTTTGCGCACATCTTCCTCGGCTCGGACTAATTGCTGCATCAATTGATGGCGAGCTAGTAATTCCTTTTCTAATCGCTGTCGATAGCGATTTAAATTATTAGCTAATTGTTGCTGTCGACTAATGGCAATACCTAGCCCAATCCCAATTAATGCCTGAGTGGTGAGAAACATCTCTAACTCATTAATATTGGAAAATGAGCCATTAAATTGGCGTGCCGAGGTAATAAATAGACTATTGAGTAGCGCGGCTAATACTCCACCTTGCCATCCATAACGGTAGGCCATAAAAATGTTTGGAATAAAGACAAATAGGATCAATATTTTTTCTATTTCGGGTGAAAATAAAAACTGTGCACTTAATCCGACTAAGAAAAGTAGAAAACACCACATCAACAGTGAGGTTCTTAATTGAGGATCGGGCGTGCCTGCATCAATCATGGTTCTAAATTGTTGCTCGCGTAGATACTCATAAATTAAATAGACAAAAGGGGCAATTAATACACCACCCGTTAATGAAGAGAGAAAGGTATGGCTAGCGCCACTTTTTAGCCAGAAGCCAAGTGTGATGGCTTGCAATAGGCTATTCAACATAATTCCCGCGAGTAATAGCGAGAGGCGCTGCCAATAGAGCGTATAGCGAGACCAATAATGTTGAATTAAGAGTGCGATAGTGATTGATATAAAGGCGGATAAAATCATCAAATGATCGATGATTAATTGCTCATAACCTAACCAGCTGATAATCAGGGTTTCACTAATGATAAGCACTGGCCAATAACGTCGCCAGAGTAAAATCATCAAGGCGATCCTTAAACCTTGAGGTAAAAATAGTACCGCTTGTTGGCCACTTTGGTGTAGATAAAAACTGATCGTCCACAAGGCTATCCAACTGAGTGAATAGACAAAAAAAAGGAAAAAAGATTGCAATAGAAAGCGTATTCTACGATTCATATTGTCCTGTTAATGAGTGATCAATTGGTGTTGGATCGCAAAATGGACCAGATCAATGGTACTTTCACACTGTAATTTCCCGAGAATGTTAGCTCGATGAACGTGAACCGTTTTATGGCTTAAATCTAATAGCTCGCCAATAGATTTAGCATTCATACCCTTGATCAGCAGGGTGAAAATTTCTCGTTCACGGGGAGTAAGATCTTTTAAAATCAGTTGTTCACCGGGTGTCTGCCGTAATCCTTTTAATGCATCGGCACAGAGATAGCAGCCGCCGTTGTAAACGGTGCGTACAGCCTGAACTAGCTCTTTGGGGCCACAATGTTTAGTTAAATAGCCACAAGCACCTTCATCTAAGGCATTTTGTACAAAAGCGGCGGAGTCATAAATGCTGAGCACAATAGTGCGAAATTGAGCCTGTTTTTTGCGTAAACGAGCTAATAGTTGTAAGCCACTCTCATCAGGCATAGCAATATCCATCACTACAACATCGATATTATGATGAAAAATATCTTTCCACGCATCTGCTGCATTACCGTACTGGCAAACCACTTCGATATCTTCTTCAAGAGAGAGCAACTGCGCAAAACCAGAACGCACGACGAAATGGTCGTCAATTAAAGCAACTTTTATCATTTTATTTATGTGCCTTTTTTATGTTTGATATCAGCTAATAATTAGCCTTATCAGTACATTATTTTCATAATGACATTCTGAGACAAATTACTAACTTAGGGAAATATAAGATGATTATATTTATACAAAAAGCGATCTAGTTCAAACACTAGCGGAAAATAGTAGACAAAGCAGCGATTTTGATTATGAATTAATCTATCAGTTTATCTTAATAATCAATAAATGAATATAGAGGCTAAAAAAGAGAGTCTGATAAAGAAGGCGGTGTTAAATCTATTATTAGGGACATAATAAAATATATAAAAATATAAGCCATCTTGAGAATAAGATGGCTTATTTAAAATTAATATACTTGACGAACTGGTTCTTCTGAAACTAATAATTTTCTTTGGTCAGCTTCTGCGCATGTGATAAATCCGGCATGAGTCGTCATATTATTTTTATTGAATGATACATAATAAGGTGTCTGTTTATCGCCTGAATTTAATGAGTAGTCCCAGCAATCACCTTTTCCATTGATTATTTTTTGCTTACTTAATGGAGCGCCACCTGCAGCCATAACACTTTGTTTATTACTACCTACTTTTACGGAGGCATTGACTAAAGGGTGTGAACCAAAAGTAGAGACTAATTGAATAGCGTGGCAACCTGTGATTGTCATAATACCCATAATAATAAATACTGAAATTATATGTTTCATTGAATTTCTTATCCTTTTAGTAAAGTTAGATTTTAACGTAATGAATAAAAATATAGCAAATAAAAATATCAAGAAATATTAAAAATGACTAAAACCTAAAAAATATCATGCTGATAATTGTTTGTTTTTGTCATTGTGTTGTTTTGGTGAATATATTTCTTGTGTTTATATGTATACGTTTAAATACAAAATATATTTATAATTAATTATATTTAAATGTATTTTTTATAATGTTTATTTTAAGTGAAAATAATTTATTGTATTGTCTTTTATTTACCCTTAGGATTAGTATCTTAATAGAGGGCTTTATTTTTTGAGTGATTTTATGTTATGTCGAATAGTTTAATTGCTAATTAACTGAAAATGAATGATGGGGGTTATATGCGAACACTAATATTTTCATTATTATTAATACCTTTATTATCTTTAGCAAATCATTCACAAAATCCCTTTTGTAATTTATTTAGCGAATCTACTATAGCTAAGATAGCTAATGTAGAAAGTCACAATAAAAAAGATGACATAGATTTGAAGAATGAAGTAATTAATAAAAGTAGAGGATGTAGTAAACATCGATTATTTTCTCCAATAAGAATCTATTGGCCAGAGATGAAAGCATTGGATTCATTTAAGGAAGTTCAAAAGTCAAAGGTTATGAGTACGTTAATTATTAGCGCTAAAACAGTAAAAATAGAAGATTTGGATATGAAAAAAATTCGAGATAGCTACTTATCTAAAAACTCCAATAAAGAGATCACTCCAATTAAGCATAATAAAAATTTAGATCTATTTTATGTCATTGTTGCCAGAATACCTGAAAAATATGTGCTTGTACATTATTGGCCGGAAATTGATAATCAAGTGCCTCTACTGATAAATTGTGTTTGGAACCAATCCTATCAATCTTATATGATGTGTAATATTTTATTTTCGATACCACAGATTAGCGCCATTATTGATATCTCTTTTCAACAAGGACAATTATCGCAATGGAAAGAGATGGCAAAGAAAATTAAGCACTATATTTTAACTAATGTGATAAAGGAAATATGAAAATATCATTGGGGATTATCTATTTAGGTAATTAAAAGGTGCCATTATGTTATTATATAAATCAATAATTAATAGCTTTATTTTATATAACTTTAATATTTTCATCCTCCTGTACTTTTGCTTATGTGCCATTAGACCGTTATTGTAGCTCATTTAATAATGTGGCAAGTGATTTAGCTAAAAGTGGGATTAGTGAACAAAATAAAGAGACTATAGACTCAGCCACTAAGGATAATAAAGAAAAGTGTGATCCCAATTTATCACCTTCATTTATGATAGCGAGCTGGCCTGATATGCGGGCACTTAATCTAATGGAGTATGAGGAAAGAACAAATAAAGTTGATATTTTAGTTATTAAAGTTTTATCATTCAAAGAAATAGCGACAGATGTGACTTATGTGCGAGACTATTATCTGACAAAAAATGAAGATACAGAGGTCTCATCAACTCGTTATATTGATAAGTTGGGTTTGTATTTTGCTACAGTTACAGTGAAATCGAAAAAATATACATTAGGGCATTATTGGCAGGAAGTTGATAAACAAGTTCCTATTGTGATTAACTGTGTTTGGAATGAACATTATAGAAGCTATGCTCTCTGTAATATTTTTTTTGTTATGCAAGAATTAGGTACTACGATCGATGTTACATTTACACCTGAAAAATTACCGGAATGGAAAGAAATAGTTAAACGTACTGAACAGCATATTATTTATCGTATCAAAAATAGGCTAAATATTTAAAGCAGGTATTTGGCAAGGTTAGACTATAACATTTCTATAATGATAAAAATCCACGCAACTACGTGGATTTTTTGGTCTTTTTTATTCTTATGAGATTCAGATAAATACCCATAAGGCAACAAAAGTAATTATACGTTAAACAAGAAGTTCAGCACATCACCGTCTTGGACGATATATTCTTTACCTTCAGCACGCATTTTTCCAGCTTCTTTAGCGCCTTGCTCACCTTTGAATTTGATAAAATCATCAAATGCGATGGTTTGTGCGCGGATAAAGCCTTTTTCGAAGTCAGTATGAATTTTACCTGCGGCTTGTGGGGCAGTTGCGCCGACAGGGATAGTCCATGCACGTACTTCTTTAACACCGGCGGTGAAGTAAGTTTGTAAATTCAATAGCTCATAACCAGCGCGGATCACACGGTTTAGACCGGGCTCAGTAATGCCTAATTCAGCCATAAACTCTTCACGATCAGCTTCGTCCAGCTCTGCGATATCAGATTCGACAGCAGCACAAACCGGAACAACGATAGAACCTTCTTTGGCAGCAATTTCGCGTACTTTATCAAGCAGAGGATTATTTTCATATCCATCTTCAGTGACGTTAGCGATATACATAGTCGGTTTCAGCGTTAAAAAGCTTAAATAACGGATAGCCGCTTTATCTTCAGTGCTTAGATCTAGCGTACGCAGCATACCCGCCTCACTTAAGTGTGGTAGGCATTTTTCGAGTGCTTCTAATTCCGCTTTCGCGTCTTTATCGCCACCTTTAGCGCGTTTTTGCACACGGTGTATTGCGCGTTCACAAGTATCTAAATCCGCGAGGGCTAACTCTGTATTGATAACTTCGATATCATCAACAGGATCAACTTTGCCTGCAACGTGAATGATATTGTCATCTTCAAAACAACGCACAACGTGACCAATAGCTTCTGTTTCACGGATATTGGTTAAGAATTGGTTACCAAGACCTTCACCTTTAGATGCGCCTTTCACCAAACCAGCAATATCAACGAATTCCATGGTGGTGGGTAAGATACGCTGTGGTTTTACAATTTCAGCCAGTTGTTCAAGACGCGGATCAGGCATGGGTACTACACCCGTATTCGGTTCAATCGTACAAAAAGGGAAATTGGCTGCTTCGATGCCGGCTTTGGTCAACGCATTGAATAGTGTGGATTTACCCACATTTGGCAGACCAACGATACCGCATTTGAATCCCATAAGTTTATTACCTTAGCAAAAATAAAGATGAGCAGAGGGTTCTGCCCAAGGTGTTAGTAAAAAGGGTGTGAATAAATTTAGGCTGATTATACACAAAAAATCGTTATTCTCGAATACCCAAACTGCCTCAAAATGGAATTGTTTGTTTTATACCGTTGCTCTGAATGAATGTAGGCGCTGAATGGCTTTATCCATATTCTCTTTCATCAGTAGATCAGTACAAGCTAAGGCTTCATCAATCGCTTGATCAATTAATTTCTGTTCAGAGAGCGGAGGCTTACCCAAAACAAAACCGACAACTTTGTTTTTATCACCCGGATGGCCAATACCAATGCGTAAGCGATAAAAATTGGGATCATTACCGAATTTACTTTGTATATCTTTCAAACCATTATGACCGCCATTGCCGCCACCTAATTTCATTTTAGCCATACCGGGCAGTATATCTAACTCATCATGAGCGACTAAAATTTCATCGAGTTCAATACGGTAAAATTGAGCGATAGCCAGTACTGCACGACCACTTAGATTCATAAATGTGGTGGGCACGAGCAGACGTACATCTTGGCCACACAGGTTTATCCGCGCAGTATAACCGAAGAATTTACTCTCTTCCTTTAATGGCTGGTTATGGCGGTCGGCAAGCTGGTCTACATACCAAGCTCCGGCATTATGACGCGTTTGGGCATATTCAGCCCCAGGGTTAGCTAAGCCAACAATTAGTTTGATCTTACTCACTGTTATTCATTCACTATGAAATTTTCGACGATACGTTAGTTTACCTCGTGAAGAGGGTAAGTACAAAATTCGAGAGCAAAATCGCTTTATTGGCGGTTATTATTATGTGGTTAGTGATGTTTTAACGATCTAAATTATTAAAGCCAGCGCCTTGCTTGATTATGCTTACTGAGGGTTGAGAATAAGAGCCATATAAATATAATAACCAGAGAAACAATTCGTAAAATATATATTTTCTTAAAAGGCACAATATGTTCAGTTTTATTGCCAAAGTTCATGTCCTGTGAACCCTATCGCAAATATATTTATATTAACCGCTATACTTAAGTCCATAACAAGTTGTTTTTTTCGATGTTTGATAAAAATATTATTTTGAATCTGTCGCGGTAGGAGGTAGATATGAAACGTAAAACGGCTTTCATATTGGGTAATTTTCTTATGGGCTTCGGTTTAATCATGATGATTGCTAGTGTGGGACTTAATCTATTTTCTCATGTTTTCAATTTAGGTCTATCAGATATTATTACTAATGGTTCCTTATTAGGCATTTTTATTGGTGCTATGGTTTGGTTAGTTGGCGCAGGGATGAGCGGACGAGAGAAAGTGAGTGATCGTTACTGGTGGTTAAGACACCATCATGATCGTTATCGCCGTAATACACCTAAGCATCCTTAAATATCGGCATAATTAATAGAGTTAACATTATTAATTAGGGCAAGAATACATAAAACCCCACTAAATCACTTTAGCGGGGTTTTTAGTTTGCGGCTGATAGCAAATTACTTACCCATGTTATGCGCAAGTAGGTTTTCTATTAGTGTTCAAACATTGCCGAAATAGATTCTTCATTACTAATACGACGGATCGCTTCTGCCAACATACCTGAAAGAGTCAAAGTACGAACTTTGTTCAGCGCTTTGATTTCAGCAGACAGAGGGATAGTGTCACAGACAATAACTTCATCAATGACTGAGTTTCTGATGTTTTCGACAGCATTACCAGAGAAAATAGGGTGAGTTGCATAAGCAAAAACGCGTTTAGCACCACGTTCTTTCAGCGCTTCAGCCGCTTTACATAAGGTGCCGCCAGTATCGATCATGTCATCAACTAAAATGCAGTCACGGCCAGAAACGTCACCGATGATATGCATAACTTGAGAAACGTTAGCACGAGGGCGACGTTTATCAATGATTGCCATATCAGTATCGTTTAGAAGCTTAGCGATTGCACGAGCACGGACCACACCACCAATATCAGGTGAAACAACGATAGGGTTTTCCAGACCTTTTTGAAGCATATCTTCTAATAGGATTGGGCTACCGAACACATTGTCTACCGGTACATCAAAGAATCCCTGAATTTGTTCTGCGTGCAAATCAACAGTTAAAACACGGTCGACGCCGACGCTGGATAAGAAATCGGCAACAACTTTAGCGGTGATAGGTACACGAGCAGAACGTACGCGGCGATCCTGTCTAGCATAACCGAAGTAAGGGATTACAGCGGTAATACGACCAGCAGATGCACGGCGCAATGCATCAATCATAACAACTAATTCCATCAAGTTGTCGTTAGTTGGTGCACAGGTTGACTGGATGATAAAAATATCACCACCGCGAACATTTTCATTAATTTGAACACTGACTTCACCGTCGCTAAAACGACCGACAGCCGCGTCTCCAAGATTAGTGTAAAGGCGGTTAGCAACACGTTGTGCTAGTTCCGGTATAGCGTTACCAGCAAAAAGCTTCATATCAGGCACGAGAAAAACCTCAGGCTTGCGTCCAGAGAGATATTGTTGACCAACTTAGCCGCAGCTTATTGGTTCAATACACGGGTTATCCCAGCGCGGAATCTGTGCAGAGGCGATTCATTAACCCCTCGGGCAATAAATCCCTGCACCCACGGTGGGGCTTCATTATACACCTTAACGGCTTCTGTTTCTGTTTTAAACTCAGAAAAAATACAGGCGCCAGTTCCCGTTAGGCGAGACGGAGCATATTGTAACAGCCATGAAACGAGCTGTTCAACCTCACGGAAACGTTTTCTTGCGATCAATTCACAGTCATTTGCATACGGAGCCAGTAATAATGCGGCTAGTGGGCGTTTTGGTGAATTGCGATTTAATTCTGGATCTGTGAAGATTGTCGGTGTTGGTATCTCAATTCCGGGGTGCGCTACCAGATACCATTTTTCTTCTGGGGTGGCAGGGGTCAAAATTTCCCCAATTCCTTCAGCAAAAGCCGCTTGTCCTTTTACAAATACCGGAACATCGGCACCTAGCTGTTTTCCCATTTCTGCGAGTCGCTCATCTGAAACTTGGGTATTCCAATGATAATTTAATCCGATCAACACAGTCGCGGCATTGGATGATCCGCCACCGATCCCCCCCCCCATAGGCAAGATTTTTTTGATGCTGATATCGGCACCAAAAGGGGCAGCTTGTGGGCAGTGCTGTAAACAATATTGCTGTAATGCCTGCGCCGCTTTTAAAATTAAATTATTTTGTGGCTCGATACCCGGCATTTCAGTGATCAATCGCAACTGATTATCTTGGCGTGTAGTGATAGTGATTTCGTCGCCATAATCCAAAAACTGAAATAGTGTCTGTAATTCATGGTAGCCATCACTGCGGCGACCGGTAATATACAAAAATAAATTAAGTTTTGCAGGGGAGGGCCAAGTCAATGTCATTTCAGCGTCCAACTATCCATTTGAAGTTTAATGCGGCGATCGCCTTGGGTTAACTCCATTCGGCTCGGCAATATGGGTTGCGTTTTGGTATCATACGCCAAGTACTTTAACTGCCATGTTTCGCCATTTTGGCTAAAGGTGACTGATTTTAACAGATGATTTTCATCTAAAGTAAACTCAGTCGCTTTACCCGGAAGGCCAATCAGTAAAGGCGATAACTCATCGATAGGAATATTCATGCCGGTTAATTGAAAAATTAACTCTGAAGGCAGATCACTTAAATGTGTTTTTCCATCTTTCATGGTTAACTGGGCAAGATCGGGTTCAACCGCTAATTCGAGTTCTCGAGTGCCGAGTGGGTTGGTCAGTAATAAACGATAGCGCTGCGGGCTATACTGTTGCCAGAAAAACTTAGCAGAGGTTTTGTTTTTATCACTAATATAGGCAAATGAACCACGAGTTTGATATTGATTTAACGTGGTTAATGCTTGCTGACGAGCTTGCCATTGCGGATCACTAGCCGAGCTGGTTCCTTTGGTGGTGGATTGCTCGGTCAGCGTACATGCCGTTAATAGCAGACTGGCAAGCGGCAGCAATCGCCAAAATTTAACACTTTTATGCTTGGAGAAGCGGGTAGATAAAAATAACATGAGTGATCCTAAATTTTGGTTATAAGCATACTAAAGATCTAACCCTAACTTGGGTTTTATACTTATTATTTCTCGATATTGCGCCGAGTGTGACTACTTACTCGTTTTAATTGCATGATAGCATTATCTAGAATACACGATTGTTGCTGTAAATTCAGTAAACACATCATCTTGAATAACCCTTTGTAGATGATAATTTGTCTATCAGACTAATTAGTCTTACCCATTTGATTTTTTGCTAATTAACGCGCATCTTAGCCAAATATGAGTATCGCTCTAGGAATAAGATTTACTGGCATTTATAAATAAGAGTGTATAAAAACAGCTAGTTAATAGGTGTAACTCGCAGCTATCAATGTCTAATTTTATACTAAAGAAGCATCAAAGATATAATTAGCTTAATATGTCTGACAAAAAAACCTATAATAGGTTATAAAGAAGTGTAAAATAGAACTGAGGCGGCGTAAGAACGTCTCTATAACAATATGTTTTATTGATGATTTAGTGGTTATCACATTGCTGATTGTTCGACCTAGGCTAATGTGATTTTTTCATTTTAAATGCATGCAATTTCGGTATCTAATCAAGCATCAGAATTTGGTGAACGACCTAAACTGCGGCAATGAGAGCAATGTAGTAATAGACAGCCATCCTATGACTCTGTTAGCACTTGGTATAAATCATAAAACAGCGCCTGTGTCATTACGTGAGAAAGTAACGTTTGGACCAGATAAAATCGATCATGCGCTTGATGACCTTCTTCAGCAGCCTTTGGTGCGGGGAGGCGTTGTGCTGTCTACCTGTAACAGAACTGAGCTCTATTTGAGTGTCGAATCCCAAAGTGAAGCTTCTGAACAACTGATTCAATGGCTCTGTCGATACCACAATATTCAGCCTAAAGATCTTAAATCAAGTGTTTATTGGCATCAAGGCAATGATGCGGTCAGTCACCTGATGCGTGTTGCCAGTGGTTTAGATTCGTTAGTTTTGGGCGAACCGCAAATATTGGGTCAAGTTAAGAAAGCTTTTGCACTATCACAAAATAATCGAGCGCTCTCCAGAGAACTTGAAAGATTGTTTCAAAAATCTTTTTCAGTGGCTAAACGTGTACGAACCGAGACCGAAATCGGTGCTAATGCCGTCTCCGTGGCTTTCGCGGCTTGTACACTCGCCAGACAGATTTTTGAATCTTTAAATCACTTAAATATTTTGTTAGTGGGTGCAGGGGAAACGATCGAGTTAGTGGCGCGTCATCTGCGAGAGCATGGTGTTAAACATATGATGATCGCCAATAGAACCTTGGCGCGAGCCCAAACTTTAGCCGATGAAGTGAATGCTGAAGTGATCTCCTTGGCTGATATCGATAGCCGATTATCTGATGCTGATATTGTTATCAGCTCAACAGCCAGCCCGTTGCCGATTATTGGCAAAGGCATGGTTGAACGCGCCATGAAAGTGCGCCGTAATAAACCCATGCTGCTGGTGGATATTGCCGTTCCTCGCGATATTGAATCCGATGTTGCGAAAGTCAGTGATGTCTACTTATATAGCGTGGATGATTTAGAAGTTATTATTCAGCAAAACCTAGCGCAACGTAAAGCGGCTGCGGTAGAGGCGGAATATATTGTTAAGCAAGAAAGTAGCCATTTCATGGATTGGTTGCGCTCACAAGCCGCAGTGTCTACAATTCGAGATTACCGCTCGCAAGCTGAGCTGATCCGAGCAGAAATGACAGATAAAGCCTTAATGGCGATCCGTCAAGGCGCAGATCCTGAACTGGTTATCAATCAATTGACTTTTCAACTGACCAATCGGCTGATCCATGCGCCAACAAAATCACTTCAGTTAGCTGCCGGAGATGGCGATCTGGAGCGTCTTAATCTACTCAAGGACAGCCTTGGGTTGAACCATTAACAACCACTTTTTAATCATAGGTCTGATATAACGAATGAAGCCTTCTATTGTCGCGAAACTGGAAGCATTACAGGAACGTTATGAAGAAATTCAAGCGCACTTGGCCGATGCGGGTGTGATTTCTGATCAGGACCGTTTCCGTGCATTATCAAAAGAGTACGCGCAACTGAGTGACGTCGCTCAGTGTTTTAGCGCTTGGAGCCAAGTTCAGGAAGATATAGAAACAGCGGAAATGCTGTTGTCTGATCCTGAAATGAAAGAGATGGCTCAGGAAGAGTTAAAAGAAGCTAAAGAGCGTAATGATGCGCTAGAAGAGCAACTACAAGTCTTATTACTGCCGAAAGATCCCGATGATGAACGCAACTGTTACGTTGAAATCAGAGCAGGAACCGGTGGTGATGAAGCGGCTATTTTTGCGGGTGATCTATTCCGTATGTACAGCCGTTACGCCGAAGCAAAACGCTGGCGTATCGAGGTGATGAACGCCAATGATGGCGAACATGGCGGCTATAAAGAGATAGTGGTTAAAATTTCTGGCGACCAAGTTTATGGCCAAATGAAGTTTGAATCTGGTGGACACCGTGTACAGCGTGTTCCTGAAACCGAGTCACAAGGTCGTATTCACACTTCCGCTTGTACGGTTGCGGTATTACCAGAACTGCCAGAAGCTGAGTTACCTGAAATCAATCCCTCTGATTTACGTATTGACACATTCCGTTCATCAGGCGCCGGTGGTCAGCACGTTAATACCACGGATTCAGCCATCCGTATTACCCATATACCAACCGGTATTGTGGTGGAGTGTCAGGACGAGCGTTCACAACATAAAAACAAGGCTAAAGCCATGTCGGTGTTGGGGGCGAGAATTCGTCAAGCTGAATTACATAAACGCCATGAAGCCGAAGCCTCTGAGCGTCGTAACCTATTAGGGACAGGCGATCGCTCCGATAGGATCAGAACCTATAACTTCCCACAAGGAAGGGTGACAGATCATCGTATTAACCTGACACTTTACCGTTTAGATGAAGTGATGGAAGGTAAAATCGATGGATTGATCCAGCCGATTATCAATGAATATCAGGCTGATCAGTTGGCTGCGCTTTCAGAGTCAGATTAATGGACTATCGTCAGTGGGTACAGCAGGCCGTTGCAAGCTTAACATCCAGTGATAGTGCCAAAAGAGACGCCGAAATTTTGTTAGGCTACGTCACCGGGCGTAGCCGTACTTTTATTGTCGCTTTTGATGAAACGCCATTATCTGCCGCTGAGTTAACTCAGTTAGCCACACTATTAGCTCGCCGAATTCAAGGTGAGCCTATCGCTTATCTTATTGGTGAGCGTGAGTTTTGGTCATTGCCTTTACTGGTTTCACCTGCAACCTTGATCCCACGCCCTGATACCGAATGTTTAGTCGAGCAAGCGCTTGCGCATCTAACTAAAAATAGTGAATCACATATTCTCGATTTGGGTACGGGCACGGGGGCAATTGCACTGGCCATTGCCAGTGAACGACCCGATTGTACCTTGTTAGGTGTGGATTTCAGTGCCGATGCGGTTGAACTGGCGCTACAAAATAAAAATCGTTTACACATTAATAATGTGAATTTTATTCAAAGTAATTGGTTTTCCTCACTTTCGTCGAAACATTTTGATATGATTGTAAGTAATCCTCCTTATATTGATGAGAGTGATGAACATCTTCAGCAGGGCGATGTCAGATTTGAGCCTTTAACGGCACTGGTTGCAGATAATCAGGGATTATCAGATCTGAGCTGGATAATTGATCATGCGAGTGATCATTTAACAAAGGATGGTTGGTTGTTATTAGAGCACGGTTGGCGGCAGGGTGAAGCTGTTCGCCAATTGTTAGCGCAATCTGGGTACTGTTGTATCATGACATATCAGGATTATGGCGGGCAAGATAGAGTATCTGTAGGTCAATGGAAACAAGATGAAAAGTATAGTTGATTTTGAATTTAATACCGCCCCTTTAAGCGAAGGGATCCTCTGGGTTTCTCAGGCCATTCGTGGTGATTTTCCATTTGATCAGGTGCAAAATGAGCTCGATGGACTGGTTGATATTGCCAGAACCGCGATTTCTGCCGATTCTGATTATGAAGCACAAATACAGCAACTTATTACCCTATTTTATAAAGATTGGCTGTTCGGTAGCGCCAACGGTATTTATACCTTATCGGATACACTCTGGTTAGATAAAGTGCTGCGCTCTAAACAGGGAACGCCCGTCACTTTAGGCGCAATCTTCCTCTATATTGCGGAAAAACTAAATTTACCGATAAAACCTATTATTTTTCCGACTCAGTTAATTTTATGGGTTCAACGCAAAGATGATAGCGATTGGTATATTAATCCACAAAATGGCGAGCTTCTGACCCGCCATATGCTCGATCTCTGGTTAAAAGGCAATGTCAGCCCCTTTGCGGAATTAGATAGTGAGGCCTTGGAAGAGAGCGAGCACAGCACCATCATTCGTAAAATCTTTGATACGATGAAAGCCGCGCTAATGGAAGAGAAAAAAATGGAAATGGCGCTCAAGGTGTGTGAAACCCTATTAATTTTTGAACCTGATGATCCCTATGAAATCCGCGATAGAGGCTTAATTTTAGCCCATTTGGATTGTAATCATGCGGCGCTATCAGACTTAAACTACTTTTTAGAGCAATGCCCTGAAGATCCTATCTCTGAGATGATCAAAATACAGATATATTCGTTAGATGATCAACCCATCGTCTTTCATTAATTGAGTTTTATTACACAATTTTGTTTCTGACATAAAGGTAAATATATGCAACAGAAAATGGTTAGTATTGGTGATATTAAAGTCGCAAACGATTTGCCATTTGTTCTCTTTGGTGGAATGAATGTTCTCGAATCTCGTGATATGGCAATGAAAGTTTGTGAGCATTATGTCACTGTTACTCAAAAGCTGGGCATCCCTTATGTGTTTAAAGCCTCATTTGATAAAGCCAATCGCTCATCAATTAGCTCTTATCGCGGTCCTGGTTTAGAAGAAGGTTTAAAAATCTTCCAAGAGTTGAAACAGACTTTTGGCGTTAAAATCATCACAGATGTGCATGAAGCGAGCCAAGCTCAACCTGTTGCGGATGTGGTTGATGTGATTCAGTTACCGGCATTTTTAGCCCGTCAAACTGACTTAGTCGAAGCGATGGCGAAAACCAACGCAGTGATTAATATTAAAAAACCACAGTTTATCAGCCCGGGTCAAGTTGGTAATATCGTCGAAAAATTCAAAGAAGGTGGTAATGAAAAAATTATTCTTTGTGATCGCGGCGCTAATTTTGGTTATGACAATCTTGTGGTCGATATGTTGGGTTTCCGGGTTATGATGAACTCTTCGGGCGGTTGTCCGGTGATCTTTGATGTTACCCATTCACTGCAATGCCGCGACCCATTTGGTGCTGCTTCAGGCGGTCGTCGTGGACAAGTGACTGAACTGGCTCGTGCCGGAATGGCGGTTGGCTTAGCGGGACTCTTTTTGGAAGCTCATCCCGATCCTGATAATGCAAGATGTGATGGCCCATCGGCACTGCCTCTAGCTAAATTGGAACAGTTCTTAACACAAATTAAAGCAATTGATGATTTAGTGAAAAACTTTCCTGAGTTAGACACCGAAAACTAAGTGGTTCGATGCAATTAAATGAATTTGTCACCATGTTCGGCGCTGATCTACAGCGCCGTTATGGTGAAAAAATCTATAAGATCATGCTGCACGGCGGCTTTAACTGCCCTAATCGCGATGGGACATTGGGCCGTGGCGGCTGTACTTTCTGTAATGTTGCCTCTTTCTCTGATGAAAGTGCGGCTCAACTCTCTATCAGTCAACAAATCTCCAGCCAAATTGGTAAAATATCCCGCGCTCGTCGCTATCTGGCCTATTTTCAAGCCTATACCAGCACCTATGCTGAAGTCTGCATTCTAAAAGAGCGTTATGAAGAGGCTTTACAGCAAGCGGATATTGTAGGCCTGTGCGTCGGTACTCGACCCGATTGTGTGCCTAATGAAGTACTCTCATTATTAAGTGACTATCATAGTCAAGGCTATGAAATATGGCTGGAATTAGGGCTACAAAGCGCCAATGATAAAACCTTGCATCGAATTAATCGCGGCCATGATTTTGCGGCTTATCAACGCACAGCGACACTAGCCCGCGCACTTGGTCTGAAAGTCTGTACTCATCTGATAGCCGGTTTACCGGGAGAATCGATGGTGACCTATCGTGAGACACTTGATAAGGTCGTCGATTGCGGTACTGATGGGATTAAATTACACCCTTTACATATTGTTGAGGGAAGTATTATGGCTAAAAGTTGGCACGCAGGGCGATTATCCACACTGAGTTTAGCTGACTATACCGAAATTGCTGGCGAATTGATTCGTCATACGCCAAAAGAGATTATTTATCATAGGATCAGCGCCAGTGCTAAGCCACCAACACTATTAGCGCCTGAATGGTGTGAAAATCATTGGTTAGGGATGAATGCCATCTACCAATATCTTAAACTTAATGGCGGACAAGGCTCAGCACTATAAACCCGTTTATCGCCACTGTGCGATAAATTGTCCATCTGCATAGATCTCATATAAATCAAGTCTATCATCTTCCAATAACCTATCTCGTATCTCATATTTCTATTAACCATTTTAATTGCTCATCCGTCACTTTGACCGCCTATTAAATATAAAACACAAATTAATTAAAAAGTGGTTGACCTTACCATGTTGTCAAACCTCATCATTCAACTTATAGAGACAACATTGTTTAATTAAAAAGGTATTTTTATGAAAAAGATTCTATTTCCTGTGATGATTTCACTATTTATCAGTATGTCTGCCGGTGCAGCAATAGTCGATAATACACATGCTAATGCAATTAGGTCATTAAATTTTGTGGAAAATAACACTGCTTATGCCAATCAAGCGGCCATGGAGGCACATAGAAAAGCGGGACAATTAGAATCCAGCAAAATTAATGGCGTATCAAAGCTATTTTCGCAAATGAGCCAACATGAACAAGCAGCGGTTGCATTAAGTTTTACGGAAAATAGTATGTCTTATGCTAATCAAGCGGCCATTAATGCGCATAAAAAAGCGGGACAACTAAAAACCAATAATATTCAAGGCGGACCAAAATCATTTTCACAAATGAACCGCCATGAAAAAGCGATAACATCCTTAAGTTTTACTGAAAATAGCGGTTCACCCACAATGCAGCGGGCTATTGAAAAACACCTTTCAATGCATTAATAAATTTTAATCGCCTATATTTGTGAAAATTTAAAATTTAGGTTAATCATTGGCTAAATAAAATCCCTTTTATACAATTTGCAGTATAACGGGGATTAAACAGAATTAAGGAAAATACTATGATGAAGAAAACTGATTCTAAGGTTATTATTTATACAACGCCAACTTGCCCCGATTGCCGGATGCTGAAAGAGTGGCTGACGGAAAAACAGATTGCCTTTGAAGAGCGTGACCTCACCAATCCTGAGATTATGGCCGAAGCTAAAGCGCGTACTGGCGTGCGTGTTGCTCCTATTACTTTTGTCGGTAAACAGTTCTTTTACGGCACATTTGCATCGCAGAAACCAAACTTGATAAGCGCTCTCGGCCTATCAAATTCAGCGGACGAGCAAAAATAATGAATATCGGGCAAGCTGCTAAGCTCTCAGGTATTTCGGCCAAAATGATCCGTTATTATGAGCAGATTGGTTTAATGCCAAAAGCGCTGCGTTCTGCTGCGGGTTATCGCTATTATTGCTCTGCGGATATTGATAACCTTAAGTTTATTCGTCGTGCACGTGACCTTGGCTTTTCTGTTGAGCAGATTTCAGCGCTACTGAGCTTATGGCACCAACGGGAGGGGACTCATGAGAATGTCAAGGCAATGGCATTGAGCCATCTTTCGGGATTAAAAACTAAGATCGCCGAGCTACAAACTATGGCAGCGACACTTGAGCAGTTGGCGAGGGATTGCCAAGGAAATAATCGCCCGGGATGTCCGATTATTGCTGGATTAGTTGAGTCAACGAGTATTATTGAGCCGCGTTCGTCCCAAACGCCCAAGTTTGGCGTTAGCTCGCTTACACCATTGCGTAATAGGTCTCACTAGCCAATTTTAGTAGCAAAGGGATATTTTGATAGCGTTAGTGAAAAAATAGCCAAATTGATCAGAAAATAGATCCAATTAACCAAGGTATCAATTAGATCTATTAAACTAGCGAATATTTAACTGAATAGGGTATCTAACTTTACGAGAGAGAGATAAAGTTTGAATACCCTAGTAGATTAATTAAACGTTTTTTAATAATTAATACTAGAGACCTTTTTGTGCTTTAATGCTGTTGGCATTTTCAACAATACTAGTCACACCGTAACCAATACCTGAAGTTGCTCCGATAGGATCTCTAGCAAAGATTGCGCCAATACCAGTACCTAACAGAGTACCTGCTGTTTTAAAGTCAGTGGTGAAGCCGCCTGCCTTACAACCCGCATCGACGATACTACCAATGGTTGTACCTAATTTAGTTCCAAATTGACCAACAGGTAAACCGAACAGACCGCCATTAACGGCATTGATTTCATTGGTAGATAATTCTTTCATGTTATGTCCTTATAATTTATTTAATTTAAAACTCTTATTGCTTCCATAAGTAATAAGAGAGTATTGCGGTGGCGAAAATATAATAGCAACATTTTTCAAATAATTCATATATATTTTTTCACTATTTTTATTTTTTAAGTTGTTATAAAAATACAGCACTAATAGCTTAATAACAACAAAGTAATAGAGTTGTTAAATAAAAAGACAATACTTTAACTTTTATTTTTTAGTGCGTTTTTAGTTTGAGATATAATTAAAAAATAACTTTAATAAAATAAGAGAAATCCAATTTATAACCAATTTTGTTATTTTATACTAAAGGGATTGAAACTAAATCATTGAATAATATTAAATAAAAATTTAGATTAGTTATTGATTTTAGATGGAATGCCATGAGATGGCATGTAAGCAGATTGAAAAGAATTTTATTGCTTTATTCAGTATTGATGGAAATAAATATGTACTATCTATTAACTCCCTTATGACCCAGTATATCATAGGTAATAGTGTCAGCGAGATTCCATTATTATCATGCTAAATTAGCGATGGGTCTAAACAAAGTGAAATAAAAAGATAACTCCTCTACTGGTATTAGTAATATACCGATGAATAGATGCTGTAAATAGCGACTTATTCCCTAGATATATTGATTAATGCAATAGAGTTTACTTGTATATTGAATAGCATATTTTATTTTACTCTATTATGTATTTCAATTGAAAATTATCGTGATAACTGATGTTATTTTCAGTTCAATGAGGTGATCTTTGTTCCGGCAGGAAGCATTAGAGAACAGAAAAATGAGTTGGCGAGGAAAAGCCATTTTATTACCAGGCATCCCACTGTGGATAATTATGCTGGCTTGTGCCTCATTTTTAATCATATTCTTAGTTTTTATTATTTTTGGTTCTTATACACGACAGGTTAGTGCTGTGGGTGAGATCACCACTTTTCCTCGAGCTGTAACTATATTTGCCAATACTCAGGGATTTGTCACCAAGCAATATGTGCGCGAAGGCCAAGTGATTAAAAAAGGCGATCCTGTCTATTTAATCGATGTAAGCAAAAGCACTAGTCGTGGTGTGGTCAGTGATAATCAACGTCACGAAATTGAGAGCCAGTTAAAACGTGTTGACGATATTATTGGCCGCCTTGAGGATAATAAACGCACAACGTTAGATTCACTGGAAAAACAAAAAGATTTGTATGTCGAAGCTTTCGAACGCTCTTCAGGCATTATGCAGCGGGCTGAAGAGGGAAGCCAATTGATGAAACGCAATATGGATAATTATCGTGAATATCAGAAAAAAGGATTAATTAATAAAGATCAGTTGACTAATCAAGTGGCGATGTATTACCAACAACAAAATAGTTTGTTGGGACTGAACGGACAAAATGAGCAAAATGCATTACAAATTACCGCATTAGAGAGCCAGATATTTACCCAAGCCGCCGAATTTGATAATCGTATTTATCAGATGGAGTTGCAGCGCTATGAATTACAAAAAGAGCTAGTAAATACCGACATGGGCGGTGAAATTATGGTACGTGCTCTATCTGATGGTCGAGTAGATTCATTGAGTGTGAGCATCGGTCAGATGGTCAATCCCGGTGACAGCTTGCTGCAAATTCTGCCAGAAAATGTGCGTAGCTATTATCTAGTACTCTGGGTGACTAATGATGCCTTACCCTACATAAATATCGGTGATGCCGTCAATGTGCGTTATCAAGCTTTTCCGGTTGAAAAATTTGGCCAATTTGCGGCTGTGGTGCATACAATCTCCAAAACACCCGCCTCACCGCAAGAGATGATGACCTACTCTGGTGCGCCAAAAAATAATCAAATTAATGCTATTCCTTATTACAAAGTGATTATCAGACCGGAAAAACAGCAGGTTTTTTATGAAGGAAAACAATTGAGTCTAGAAAATGGCATGACAGCACAGACATCGCTATTTTTAGAAAAACGAAAAATCTATCAGTGGATGGTCTCGCCTTTCTACGATATGAAGCAGAGTATTTCTGGTCCTATATATTCTGACGAAAATCCGCTCGCTGGCATGATCAATGAAACACGACAATTGAGTCAAAGAACGCAAGTTGATAGCTATCGTATAAGCGAAACGATCAGTGGCGATTATCTGCAGAAACACTCACTTGGAAGTTTTGGTCTTGAAATAAACAGGACGCTTGATCGTGCAAATGAGAGCGAAGGAGTCAGCGAATAATGAGCCGTTTATCGATCAAACGTATTGTTGAAAAACTGGATATCAATCTCCGCCCACGTATTCCTGTTATTCATCAGACTGAAACCTCTGAATGTGGATTGGCCTGTTTGGCAATGATCGCCGCACATCATGGTAAAAGTATCGATCTTATCTCTTTACGCCAACAATTTAATTTATCGGCTCGGGGTACGACTTTAGCGGGTCTTAATGGTATTGCCTCAGAGCTGGGGATGACCACGCGTGCACTCTCGCTAGATATGGATGAGCTAAGTGATTTGCGAACCCCTTGTATCCTGCATTGGGATTTTAACCATTTTTTAGTATTAGTGAAAATCAAAGGTAATCAGTTTGTCTTGCATGATCCTGCGTATGGGCGTCGAACCGTGGGTCAAGAAGAGATGTCCCGTTACTTTACTGGTGTAGCATTGGAGGTTTGGCCGGGAAGTACCTTTACCACTAATGAGGTTAAAAAACGTCTTAGTCTAGCAGCACTGATTGGCAGTGTGCACGGACTGAAAAGAGCCTTGCTGAAAATTTTTGCATTTTCCGTTGTGATTGAAGCGATCGGCTTGATTATGCCTGTGGGAACCCAGTTAGTGATGGATCATGCGATCCCTGCGGGCGATCAAGGATTACTCTCGCTTATTGCTATTGGGTTGCTGTTCTTTATTTTGTTGCGCGCAGGCGTCAGTATCTGTCGGGCATGGTCTTCGTTAGTGATGGAAACGCTGATCAATGTGCAGTGGCAATCTGGGTTATTCTCACACTTATTACGATTACCGCTAAGTTACTTTGAACGACGCAAGCTAGGTGATATCCAATCACGTTTTGCTTCATTGGACGTTTTACGCTCAACCTTTACCACTAGTGTTGTGGGTGCCATTATGGATGGCATCATGGTGATTGGTGTATTTTTAATGATGATCATGTATGGCGGATCTCTTACATGGATTGTGCTCGGATTTACCGCCATCTATATTATTTTGCGCTTATCAACCTATAACTATTATCGCCAGTTGTCTGAAGAGCTGCTGATCAAAGAAGCGCGAGCGGGCTCCTATTTTATGGAATCGCTTTATGGCATTACGACAGTGAAAACTCAAGGTATGAGCGAGCGACGTGGTAATCATTGGCTTAACCTTAAGATTGACTCGATCAATACGGGAATACGTCTAACCAAAATGAACTTACTCTTTGGTGGCGTAAATACCTTTGTGGCAGCTTGTGATCAGATCGCTATCTTGTGGATTGGTGCAAGCTTGGTTATTGATAATCAGATGACTATCGGCATGTTTGTTGCTTTTGGCGCTTTTCGCAGTCAGTTTTCCGATCGAGCAGCTTCAATTACTGAGTTTCTACTTCAATTGCGCATGATGAGCCTGCATAACGAACGTATCACAGATATCGCCTTAAACGAGCCTGAAAATAAGAAACCGGATATTCCCTATGAAGCACAGATGCAACCAGCCGCATTGGAAACGAGTGAGCTGAGTTACAGCTATGATAGCCAATCAGCGCCGATCTTTAGCTATATTAATTTGCACATTCAACCGGGTGAAAGTATTGCGATTATTGGACCCTCGGGCTCAGGTAAAACCACGCTTATGAAGGTGCTATGTGGCCTGTTTGAGCCATCAGCGGGAGCAGTATTGATTGATGGTATTGATATTAGACAATTAGGCGTTAACAACTATCATAAAATGATCGCATGTGTGATGCAGGATGACAAACTTTTTTCCGGTTCAATTCGAGAAAATATCTGTGGTTTTAGTGAGAATATCGATGAAGAGTGGATGATGATCTGTGCGCAAGCCAGTTATATCCATGAGGTGATCGTTAAAATGCCAATGGGATATGAAACTTTAATTGGTGAGTTAGGTGAAGGTCTTTCCGGTGGCCAAAAACAGCGCTTATTTATAGCCCGTGCACTGTATAGGAAACCACGTCTTTTATTTATGGATGAAGCGACAAGCGCATTGGATAAAGAGAGTGAGTCTTATGTTAATCAGGCGATTAAACAACTAAATATTACGCGGATTATTATCGCCCACCGAGAGTCCACTATTGCTTCAGCCGATAGGATCATTTCACTCATTTAACAAACTAAAAATGGGCAAGCGCTATATGACACAGCATTTGCCCGTTATCTTTGTTATCAATAATTATTTCTATTTATTTGTATCTACTTTTTTTAACAAGTCGTGCAAATATTGATTTGCCGTGACTGTTTGTTGATCTGATATTTTGACTTGATATTCAGAACCGCTAATTGAGGATTTTGAAGCGACATTATCAATAAATTGTTCGGTGGTTTTTAACCGTTTTTTCGTTTTACCCAGTTTTAAACGTAAATGTGACTCGGCATCCACAGCGTTATACTCAGTATCATTACGAATAAAGCTAATGCTACTCTGCTTACCTAATTCAGTTAATAGTTTATCAACACGTATCTCTTCTTGTGGTGTCAGTGCCATCGCTGGGATGGCGAGCAACAGGCTAAATGCCGTTATCATCACTATCAGTAGACGATGAAAGATATTTTTTTCTGCAATTAAATGCATGCTGATTTTTCCTTGTGGTGGCTATTTGGCCTTGGATAAGGCGTAAGAGAGATATCAAAGAATAGGCTATTTTTGTAGCGGAACACTCTGGATTTAAACGATTAATGGCATAAATAAAAAGCCGCTATAAAATAAATTATAACGGCTATTGAGTTTATTTAAGATTTAAATCTTCTAATGCTTTCTCAACTGAGTTATGGAAACTCAGTACATTATCTATAGGTGTTACTTGCGCTCGGGCTAAGGTTTTCAGTGGTTGGAAGGGAATACCACAGACGGCAATATGGGTATCTTTGCGCACTTCATCAATAAATTTATTGAAAGCTTCGAGTCCACCTGCATCCAAGACGGGAACCGCTTCCCATTGCATAATGATGGTGTGGTAACCACTACTTTGATCATGGAGCTCTTCGAAGATACGCTCAGCGGCGGCAAAGAACAGGGGGCCATTGATTCTGACCACCAATATATTCTGTTCTTCATCGGTTTCACTTAGCTGGCTAATACGCGTCATATTAGCAATACGGCGCATAAACAGCAGAGAAGCAAGGACAATCCCTACAGTGATGGCAATAACCATATCAAATAATACGGTCAGCGACAGACAGATCACCAAGACAATAATGTCATCTTTGGGTGCACGACGCAGCAGCTCAATCACTTTATAGGCTGAGCTCATATTCCATGCGACGATCAGCAGTAAGGCCGACATCGCCGCCAATGGTAGATAAGAGAGCATTGGCGCTAAAATAAGTAGGGTAAGCAGCACTAAAATTGAGTGAACAATCGCAGAGACAGGTGAAGTTGCACCAGCTTTTACGTTCGCCGCAGATCGTGCAATGGCTGCAGTGGCGGTGATCCCACCAAAGAAAGGCGCTACAATATTCCCCACACCTTGACCCAGTAACTCACTATTAGAATTATGTTTTTTGCCCGTCATATTATCCAATACAACTGCACAAAGTAACGACTCTATCGCGCCCAGCACGGCCATGGAGAAGGCGGCGGGCATAAGGGCAGTAATAGTCGCCCAAGAGATAGGTGCGCTATCAGGCAGCTCCCAAGGGAGAATAAATTTCGGCAGAATGGGGGGGATACCTTGTCCTTGCGTACCATCACTTAAGAAATAGCTAAATTGGGAGCCAATAGTCGCAACAGGATGATCAAAGTAACTCAATATTCCCATCACTGCCGTACCCGCGATAACCGCCGGTAAGTGACCCGGTAACTTCAAACCTAGCTTGGGCCAATAGATCAAAATCAATAATGTGGTTAATCCAATCAAGGTATCGCTAAAATGAATACTGGGCATCGCCTGCGCTAGCGCAATTACCTTATCCACATAGTTCTCCGGCACATGCGTCATCTCAAGACCAAAGAAATCTTTGATCTGCATAGTGGCGATAGTGATGGCAATCCCCGAGGTAAAACCCAAGGTGACAGAGACAGGGATATATTCGATAAATTTACCAAATC
>CAUQNX010000021.1:0-50104 GCA_963519845.1 uncultured Moellerella sp.
GAGCCGTTTAAATATCAGGAAATTAGCCTGAAAAATGAGCTATTTGCGTGAGGAATTCTTTTTAATCGTTATCAAGCGCCTCAAATAGCGTTTTTAGAGGGAAAGAATCGTATTCTCGCACTCTTTTTCGCTCTTTGCGGACTTATTTTATTCTGAGAAGTTGCTCGCAAACAGCCCATCTTCAATAAATAACGTATCCCATTCCTCCATCATTTCACTATATTGATAATGATCCTGACTATTGATAGCTGTTTCCCAGTGCGATTAATTTTTTTCGTTTGAACACATTCTTTGTTGTGAAGTGGTGCTCAAATACAGTCATTCCACTAAGTAATGCCCCTCATTGCCACTCTAGCATCATCAGAGAATAATTTTTATGTTATATATCAATCTCAAATTGACTATTGAGAAGCGCATCTCAGTTCTATTCTTACTTTTAATAGATGTATCTTCTTCTGTGAAGCGGTTCGTAAATCAATATGTTTTTTGAAGCGATCTGGAAAATATTAATAAATTGAGAATATCTAGGCCTCTATACTCGACTTTTTGTTTGTTGTGGTTATGGATTTATTGGTAGGTAGTGCCAATAATCCATTAATGTGAATGCATGGTATTAATTGCGGATTAAGGTCTAATAATTTTATTTACGATATTTGCTATCAAATTTTTGAGGATTAACTTCTCTGCTCATTTTTAAGTTACAACTTGGGCAAAGGTGCTGTTTTTTCCCTTCTAATGTCCATGCGTAATATTTTCGTTTAAAGCCTAAATTACAGATATCACAACGGCGTAGTTTAACGATAGTACCGATAACAATAAGAACAATAATTATACCAATAAACCATTCCATCGCTTAGCTCCCAATGGCCTCAATTAAAATCATTAATTTTAGTCTAGGGTAAGTTTTAAACTATTGCACCCCATATGAATTGTTTAATTAACATTTGTGCTAAAGGATCACAATAATTATCCATTAATTATTATCTTTTTCCGATTTTAGCTAAATTTGCTGACGGCTTTAATAGATGAAAAGTGATAATTTATCAAGCCGATAAATTGTATGCTTGAATATACGGATATTTTAGGTTTAAATATGGATGAAACTATAATATATAGAGATAGATTTAAATATTATGATTAATAAGAGATAAAGTTTATATGTATAACTTATTTGGTAAGAGGCTGGAATGATCGAAATAACTAGGATTACTGATTATCACTCTGATAAATTTGTTCAAATCAATCAGCTTTATGATAGCTCATTTCCATTATATGAAAAAAGAAGCTATCAGGGACGTTGTGCTATTTTATCTGATGAAAGTTTCCATTCACTATATTTTTCACATAATGAAAATTTCATTGGTTTTATTAATTGTTGGTTTATTAATAACGCTTTTTATATTGAACATATTGCAATAGAGTCAGCCACTCGTGGAAAGGGATATGGACAACAAATCCTGACGTTATTTTGTCAGCAATATAAACAGGTTATTTTAGAAATTGATCCTTTAATCGATGATATTTCTCGCCGACGTTTACGTTTTTATCAACACTGTCATTTTCAAGTGAATGAATATCAGCATACTCACCCAAGTTATCATTCAGATTATGAACCACATAAATTGATTTTATTGAGTTATCCTCAGTCAATCTCTGCGGAAGATTATCAATATTTTAATCATAAATTGCTGAGTCAGGTGATGAATGAAGAATATCTTTAGTTGCGGATTAAATCTAACGATTCGCTATTATTTGAAATATTATTCCTTGCTTAATTGCAAAATAAAATCGCCTATAATTCATTCTAATCGTATGTTTTTTATAAATATATATCCGTTCACCAGTTTTTTATTTCATCGATTGGTATAAACTATAACCGGCTATAGCACCAGCGATATCATAAGTGAAATCGTGCCAGCTCCAACCAGTTCCTGCGGATCGGCTATCGTATAGCTCTTTAGCCGCTCCTAGGGCAATAGAAAAAAGAATACCAAATTGAGCTGCTTGACGATGAGACATATTTTGCCTATCCGCATAAGCGTTAGCAGCTGCCGCCGCGCCAGCAGAAAAAAGAAAATGTTGAGCTTTATCTTTTCCCTTCCAATTATCATTAGCCCAATGAGCACCAGAGCAGCCCGATAGATTAAATAAAATTAATGAGGTTATCAGCAGTTTTAATCTCTTGGGTAATTGAGTCATCATTATAACCTCGCGCTATTAAATTTAAGTTGAGAATATTAGCTTAGTTTATTTTACATAGTGACAATTAACAATACGGACTTATAGATAAAAAGCGTTGTTAAATATACAAGTTAAAAATTTAAGCATAAAAAAACACCCCAATGTTGAACTCAACATATATGGAGTGTTTGTTAGATTTAAACTTTATTAATTATAGTATTCGGCTAATCAGCTTATCAACTCTTATTCGGCGTAATCGACGAATTAAGGTTTTAACTTTAAGCGGATAGACTTGGATATTATCTAATTCACGATAGTGAGTCACAATTTTAGTATGAGTTCGAATACAATCTAACTCATGTAAACGCTGCTCTTGCATCTGCTGTTTAGGATCATGAAATAATATAGCATTTTCAAAATCGAGAGCCCATGCACGAGGATTAAGATTGTTACCTGTAATTAATTGCCATACATCATCAACCCACATACCTTTTAGGTGATATGTATTATCTTCATCTTTCCATAAGCGAACGGTCAGTTGTTTCTCATCGACAAAAGATTGCAATTTACTGATAAACCGCCTTAGGTTTATTTCATAAAGATAGGGAATAGCACCAATTGCTTTAAATGGCTCACTAGTTGGAATATAAAAATCATTAGCTGTTTTGTCGCCAATAATAATTTCAACTTCTTTCCCCTCTTTTAATAAGCGGGTGATCATGCGAACTAACAGAGTGGGTAAATTAAAGTAGGGCGTGCAAATAGTTAGCTTTTTCTCCGTCGATCCCATCAAGTGAGTGATCACTTTATTAAGCTCATTTTTTTTACCTAGACCCGATATTGGGGTTAGTGCTAATTCATCGTTAGTGGCATTATTGGCAAATTTATATGAGCTACTCTTTAATGAGCTACGGAACTGTTTAATTAAATTTTTAATTTCGATAGTACGTGGACGTACAGGCTGATCAAGACGCTGAACAGCTTCAGAACTTAATATATCATTATCAATAAAAGACCGCATGGTATCAGCCAATAGACTGTTTTTAATTACCAGATAACGATCATAACGATATTTATCATGCTCGTGTAGATAGACATCATTAATACTGGCACCACTATAGAGCACGGTATTATCAAAAATAAAACCTTTCAGATGTAATACGCCCAGCGCTTCCCGTGTATTGATAGGAATGCCATAGACAGGAATATCAATCCCCAGATTTGCCTGCTGGATATCATAATACCAGTCGGCATTGGTCGAACCTTTAGCAGCACCAATTCGCCCTCGTTGAGCGCGATGCCAATCAACCAGAATTTTGATATCTAATGACGGGCGAATTTTTTTTGCTTGGTATAGTGCCTGTAAGATATCGTTTCCTGCATCATCATGCTCTAAGTATAAAGCGGTGATGTAGATATGATCCTGTGCTTGAGAAATATGTTCGAGCAACGCCGTACGAAAATCTTCCGTTTTAAATAGCGTTGTGACATCAGCAACCGACTGAGACAGTTTTGGCAACAGCGCAAGGTGTTGTTGATGTTTAGCTTGTTTCAGTTTAGACAACATCACAGTGTGAATTTTCTCTTGTTAGTATAGGAAGCACCGGATATCGGCTTCCCATATGTTATATGTTTTAATGTCCATAGGGGGCATTATGATAGCATAGTTCGCTTATTGTCTGGATTTATTGTTTTATGCGTTTATTTCTATTTCAATTTTAAATAGTTATAGCGATTGAAAAACAATTAAATCGCTTAATTTGCTGATTCAGCGGAGAGCAAAAGCGTCAAATTGACAATGCCATCTTCAAACTGAACATCAATTTTAAAACCTAATTTTTTGGCTAAACTTATCATATTGCGATTCTCTGGCATGGTAATGGCCGTTAATTTTTCGATCCCATGAGATCGGGTGTAATTAATCAACTTATTCATTAATTGATAACCTAACGTAAAGCCTTTCATATCTGAGCGAACCAACACAGCAAATTCAGCTTCTTGATTATCGGGATCGGCCATAGCCCGTGTTACACCTATGATCTCAGGGATCGAATCTGAGTTGATCACTGCCACAAATGCCATCTCGCGATCATAGTCAATTTGGGTCATATTAGCGAGATCGTCATGTGTAAATTCATTGATTTCACTAAAATAACGATAGTAGAGATCTTCTTTGGTAACTTGATCGATAAATGATTTTAGCAGAGGTTCATCTTCAGGCAAGATAGGGCGCAATAGACAAGATATATTGGTTTTTAATTGGATAGTCTCTTCTAATTCATTTGGATAGGGACGGATAGCTAATCTCGCTTTGGGATCACCCTCTACAGCGGCTAAGGTCATAGATACATCAAGCAAGGTAAATTCATTGCCTGAAGCGAGCAGAGGATGAATATCTAATCGAGTAATTTGTGGGCAGTCGATAATCAAGTTAGAGACACGCACTAGTAGGCTGCTTAAACCTGCAATATTTAAAGGTTCGAGTGAGCTTCTTGATTTTATTTTATTGCTTTTAATGGCTTGGATAACTAAATAGCGCGCTAAAGCTAAATTTAGTGGTGGCAGAGCGACTGCAGCTTGCCCCTCTTGTAGCCATTCGATCCCACCTTCACCCAACATGATCAATGGGCCAAAGACACTATCTTGCTGGATTGCGATACGTAGCTCCTGTGCACCAGCTCGATTGGCCATACTCTGTACCAGTAAACCTTCTACTTTGGCATTGGGGAAATTATTGGCGACTCGCTCTAAGATAGCTTGTGCGGCTTCATTCACTTCCTTGGCATTTCTCAGATAGAGCATGACCCCCTGAACTTCGGATTTATGCGCGATATCTGGTGAGCGTAGTTTTAAAGCCACGGGATAACCAATCTGTTCAGCAATCACAATCGCTTCATCACAAGTATGAGCAATCCATGTTGGCAATGTGTTCAAACCATAGGCTTGCAGGATAGGATGAACTTCATGGGTATCCAGCTGAAAGTTATTTTGCGCCAATGCCTGTTTAATACATTGATGTGCTTGATGTGTATTCGCCGTGATGCCCACAGGAAGCGCTGGTGTCTCTGTCAGCAGCTTTTGGTTACGTCGGTACTCAACCATATGCATATAGGCAGTGATCGCCCCTTCAGGTGTGCGGTAGGTTGGAATACCCGCCTCACTGAACAGCCTTCTTGCATCTTGCGAGGTAAATTCACCACACCAGTTAGTTAAGATGGTTAGCCATTTGCCTCTTGGGTGCTGCTTAATCGTTTTAATAACCTTTTCGGCCATGATTTTACTGTTGGTGATAGCGCTGGGTGTGTAAATCAGTAATAACGCATCTTGGTCGTGACTATCTAGCAGTTTTACGAGCACATTAACGTAGCGATCTACCGTGGCATCATCACCTAAATTGATTGGATTTTGGGTCAGTAGATTAAGTGGCAACAAGGTATTTAATTGATTTTGTGTCTCATCGCTGAGGCTAGCCAACTTGCCATTACGCAAAAACAGCTCATCAATGGCCATTGCGGCAGGGGCGGCACCATTGCTGATAATAGATAGACGATCGCCTCTTAGTGGCGTCATATAGCTTAATGTCTCTACCGCGGAGAACATTTCATGAGTGTCCTGCACGCGTAGCAAACCGGCTCTCTGTATTGCTGCATCATAGGCGGCATCAAGGCTCGGCTTTCCACCCAATAGCTGTTGTGCCTGCTGTGTTCTACCACTTTTTACGACTAAAATAGGTTTATTGCGTGAGGCGCTTCGCGAAGCAGAAAGAAAACGCCTCGCATCAGTGATATTTTCAATATAGAGCAAGATGGCACTGGTTTTACTATCGCGGGTTAAGTAATCCAAAAGATCATCAATATCCACATCAAGACTATCACCCAGTGCGATAAAATAGGAAAACCCTATATCTCTTTGTCTGGCCCAATCGAGGACGGTATTTGACACAGCAGCAGATTGAGAAATAAACGCCAATTTACCTTTTAAGATTGGGATCGGTGAGAAGCTGGCATTAAGGCCGAGCCAAGGCGCGAGTATACCTAAACTATTGGGACCCAAAATTCTGAGTTGGTATTGTTGAGCAATGGACTTCAACTCAGCAAACTGTGTTGATGGGGAGGATAGGATAATGACAGTTTTACAGCCTTTCTCGCCCAGCTCTTTTAAGCAGGCGACATTGCGGCTGAAATGGGTACAGATAACGGCTAAATCAGGTTTAATAGGTAGCTGAGCAATAGAAGGATAAGCCAGTACGCCGGAGACAGAGCCTCTTTTAGGATTGACGGGCAATATAGGGCCACTAAATCGACTGGCTAATAGATTATTCATCATCACTGAACCCGCACGCTCAGGATTATCCGATGCGCCAATCACGGCTATTGATTTTGGGCGAAACAGTGATTCTAATCCTCTTTGGCTCATGATCTAGCTCCTTCCATTCAGACTGATAATTTAATTTAGCTTATTTTTTGACTTTATGTTGTGATTTGTGCCGCTTGATAGTTAGCTTTACCAGCAAGATAACGGTCGCGAAAATAATTAAAATGGCTAAATAGCTGCTCTGAGGCGGCAATATCGCCCGCTAATTCAAGTACAGTGGCCGCCACTTCGGCAGTACAATGCTGTTGCTCATTTGAAGGAATACGTAATAAATAATCAGCTTTAGCGCGCGTATTAATGGATAACATAGGTATCGGTGATAAATAAGGGCTTTTGCGGAACATTTTTCGCGCCTCTGGCCAAGTTCCATCAAGTAGAATAAATAGCGCCGGTTTGCTCGAAATGGTCGGGCTGTAAACGACTTGTCGATCGGGCGTCGCATAGCTATCGGGAAAAATAAGATAGGGCTGACGCGAGGGATCTTGCAAAATAGCTAGCAATGCGGGGTCAACTTCAGTGCGTGACCATTGAAAGGCTAGAGTATCTGGTAAAATATCGGCGATCAGCTTACCGGTATTGCTCGGCTTATAGACTTCACCATCAAACATAATCAAACAAAAGCGACTTTGCGCCTCTGTGGGTTTAATACTGCTGCAAAGGCATTGATTTATGGGTAATAAGCATGAGTGGCAACGCTTCACGCGACAGCCTCTGGCTTTAAATTCTTTGGTTGAAAGCGCCAGACGTTGTTGGCGTAACTGATAAACCGCATTATGCTTCATTGTATTCATCGTAGTATTGAGAAAAGGTTATTTTACGGAAATACGCTTGAGTATGACAGCAGAGAAGGTGATTGAGGCAATTAAGGCCAAATATTGGATAGATTTTATTACGCCTTAATAGTAGCGTCGTCCAACAACATCATGTAATCTTCGCGGCATTGTGTAGTGGGGAAAATTAATGAACGATTCTTTTAGCGGTAAAAATGGCAAAGTCAAAGTGATGTACGTTCGTAGTGAGGGCAGCGATGACAGCCAAAATAGAAATAGTAATAACAAACGTCCAGCAGGTAAGGGCGGCAACTTTAATGAAGGTCGTGGGCGTCAAAGTAATGATAGCCGCGGCGGCCGTCCAAATAGCGATAATCGTGGTCGTCAAACAAGTGATAGATCGCCACGCGAATATGATCCCGAGCGTTCACCGTGGAAAACCGTATCCAGACCAACGGATGATGAACAAGTTAATGATCATGGCGGTATTTCAGGTAAAAGCTTTATCGATCCGGAAGTTCTGCGTAAACAACGTTTAGAAGAAACCCGTATCTATGGCGAGAATGCCTGCCAAGCGATGTTTAAAAATCGTTCTGATGCTATTGTTCGCGCTTGGTTTGTACAGTCGGTAACACCGCGTTTCCGTGATGCACTAAAATGGATGGCGGCTAATCGCAAAGCTTATCACGTTGTTGATGAAGAAGAACTGGCGAAGGCATCAGGTACTGAACATCATGGCGGCGTTTGCTTCCTGATCAAAAAACGCAGTGGTATGGATGCAGATACCTATTTGCAAACCGCACCGAAACAGGATTGCGT
Source organism: uncultured Moellerella sp. (assembly GCA_963519845.1). Classification (GTDB taxonomy): domain Bacteria; phylum Pseudomonadota; class Gammaproteobacteria; order Enterobacterales; family Enterobacteriaceae; genus Moellerella. The sequence goes on from CAUQNX010000021.1 coordinate 8,145, forward strand.
ACTTGCACTAGAAGATATTGGTAATCCTCATAACCTTGGTGGGATCATGCGAAGCTGCGCGCATTTTGGCGTACAGGGTGTGATCTTACAGGATGCAGCCGTGTTAGAGTCAGGTGCAGCTATTAGAACTGCTGAAGGTGGCGCCGAGCATGTTAAAGCTATCGATGCTGACGGTTTTACCTCCGTATTTGAAAAATTCCGTGCCGCGGGTTATTCCATCGTTACCACATCGAGCCACAAAGGCAGCCAAGATATTGCCAAAGTTAAATTACCTGAGAAAATGGTATTAGTACTTGGGCAAGAGAGTGACGGACTCAGTGACAGTCTTTGGGATAAAGGTGATCTCAGTCTGTTTATTGGTGGAACCGGAAAAGTTGAAAGTCTGAATGTCTCAGTTGCAACTGGTGTAATGCTGGCGCAATGGTGGCAGCAGAATAAAGTTAAATAATTTATATATTAAATAGCCTGTTTTAATATTAAAACAGGCTATTTGTTTAATATTGAAACCTATTTTATTAAATACTAAATCCTCATAATATTCCTTATTGAAACAAAATAGTATTAAATGATGCATTCGGAATCAAAATAATATTTCCTCTCTGAGTGTTGAATGGTAAAAGGCAATTTATCCTTAGTAAAAAAACTTGTTATATCAACTTCAAATAGTTGAGAAAAAAGAAATAATTTTTCAACATCGATTCGATTAATCCCTCTTTCATAACGAGACTGTTGTTGTTCACTGACGCCAACCATTCTGCCCACTTGTTCTATGGTTAACTGCTTATTTTTTCGTAATTGTTTTATTCGCTGTCCTACTATTTTGGATGTGTGTTTATCACTCAGCATAATTTTATTCCTCACATTAATATGTAAGATAAAGATATTTCCGATAAATGTATTTTTATTTTTTAACTACGAGGAGTATTCCGATAATAGTAAAATATATAACAAGGATAAGATGTTCTTGATGCAATTGAATGTAAATTCATAGGTGTTAATCATAGAAATCAATGTTATTGTATTTTAATTTTTTATTATCAATAGGTTAATGACCACTTTCACTTTTTTCAAGAAAAACAAAAAACAGACTGATATGAACATTAAATATTTCTGAATATTGGTTGAGTCGATCAATATCTATACGATTAATACCTCGCTCACATCTTGATTGTTGTTGTTCGCTAATACCAATAAGCTGACTCAATTCTGTCATTGTCATATTATTCTTTTTTCGATAGTATCTAATTTTTCTACCTATGGATTCTGAAATAGGATAAGTAGATGTCATGCTATTTACCTTATTATATGATGAAATATAAAAATATCTTACTGTTGAGATAGGATATCGAATTAAATATAAGATTTAAATGATCTAACAACCCTCTATTAATGATAATATTTTAATAAACACCAGGTTATACTATTGACTCTTTTTATTGGCTAAATAAGATGTTCTAAAAAAGTTTATGGCCAGTAGGTTTTATTTCGTTAATTAAATTCATAGTGACATTAATTTCTAATCCTGTCGCATGAAAAATGTATAATGACTAAAAATAGAGTAACTCATTGCTTAATGAAAATATAATCTAGATTAATTTGATTGTAATCTTAATTCAATCATTGATATTAGATATTAGCAGTGATTATTACCAAATATCAAAATCAACTAGAGATAGTTAAATAATACATTCGGAATCATAATAATATTTAATATCTGTATGTTTATACGAGGTAACTTGAGATAATTCTTGACTGTTAAAAAAATTGATCATGCTGATACCAAAAACTTGAGAAAATAAATAGAGCTTTTCAACATCTATTCGATTTACGCCTCTTTCATAACGAGATTGTTGTTGTTCACTAACGCCGACCATTTCACCAACTTGGGCAATAGTTAATTGTTTACTTTTGCGTAATTGTTTTATTTTCTGACCCACTAGTTTTGATGTTTTATAATATTTAGTCATAGTTAAATACCTTATATTAAATTTATTGGTATAAAATATCGAACTGAATATAGCTTTTAAATGATCCCGCCTTCATACCATCACCATAACTCATAATTCGTGCAGATAAATGCACTTCGGTTGCTCGACTTATATCATCGATAGAGTAAGTTAATTGAGAGCCATTTTTAATCAGTGTTTTTTCATTCTGTGTAGCCAAATTTAATGCAACATTACTGGCTGTTCCTGTATTTAAAAAATAATCACCATAAAGTGGATCTGGATTACCTATAAAAGAGAGCTTAATATTTTTAGTATTAACTGGGCAATTGTTAAATTTAATAGTGAAATCTTTCCATGGAGTACTAGGTGTATCTCGATAATTCCATGAGTTAAATCGACCTAATTCGATTAGTTGGCTGCTTTTTTCTATTACACAGGGTAGGGCAGTAATATAACCATGGATATTAATATTAACACTGTTGGCAAAAGTTGAGCATGAAGCAAAAAATAGCGTGAAGATCAATAAAATAGGGCTCTTTTTCATAATAAACTCTCTATAAATAGATGAATGTCGCTGTCACATTCGCAGATACCGAACCTGATGTAGCGCTACCATTTTGGGAGAATGCACGTGTTTTTAGTGTGAATTCTGCATCTGGCCGATTTAATGAATCAATTAGTAAGAATTTATTATTCCCCAATTTTACGGAGCCATCTTCATTTTCTAGTTGAATCGCGATATTTTGTGCACTACCACTATTTTTATATAGACTATTAATATCGGCATTATCCGCTGTACCAGTGAAGGTGACTTTTATTTGATTGATCACCAAAGGGCAGTTAATTAATTTAATAGTAAAGGGTTTCCAATCGGAGCTACTTTGCGGTGTATTAAAGAGATCGACTGGCATCTTGTTTAAATCTATATCAATATTAGTTGGCCCAGATACATCACAAGTGGCTAATTTTATATTACCAGTGAAATTTAATGTTATTTTATCAGCCGCATAAGATGAAAATGATAGTGATAAAATAGCAAAGATTAAGTAACAAATAGATATTAAAAATCGATTAATCATATTTATTGGCCTATTGATATAAGATGTTAACAGTTGCAGTCGCATTTGCTGGTCCGGGGGTTATTTCATTGGCAGTTTTTATATATTGTGCTTTCCAGCCAAAGATATAGTCCCCAGCAGCGACACCAGTAGCTAGTGGAATTGAAGTATTTAATTTTATCGGATCACTATTTTTATCTAATAACTGAATTGCCACTCCTTTGGCGCTATTCGCACCTGTGGGATTAATTTTCCCCGTAGCTGCATCGGCAATATTGCTGCTGGTGACGTTGACTTTTATATTAGTGCCTTGCATACAACCTAAGGATATGGGAATATCAACGGGATCACTGGTATCACCGATATTTTTAAATTGCGTATTATACCAATCACCTAAATTAACTGAGTAGGATGCTTGTTTGATTGAGCATTTTAGTACTTCTATTTTTATTGCATTCACAGGTAAATTAAGTGTAGTTAATAAAAAGGTTGAATTATGTGGAGCTGGATTAACTAAGGTTAACTGGGCTAATCGCCCAGGAGACAAACTATTAGAAGTTGTTACATTTGCTGTTTTCATAATAGTTACAGTCCAGTTACCACTACCAATAGCGCCAACTGCCTCATGCCAAATAGCATTAAAATCACCAATTCCTGCAGTTGCTACTTTAATTCCGATACCAGGAATATTTGTAGCGGCAACTTTATTAGCATTTGGTCTCCAGCCATTGACTATATTTCCATATAACTTGTTAGTTCCACATTCAGATCCTGGTGTAAAAGGTTTTGTATAATCATTTGTCCACCTAACAGTTATTGTTCCAAGAGTTTTTACTGACTTATCATCATATTGAATATAGTATTTTGCAGCAGTAACATTTGATTGAATGTTCATCATACTAGGATTTTGCACACATGCAGCTAAGGTATAAGATGAATATAAACTTAAAGTAGCTAAAGATAATAATGTATATAAATAACATTTTTTCATGGTAGACTCCTTATTTTTGACAAGTCTCTTTTATTTTATATAGGCCTGCATAGTTAATAACAGAGTCTAAATTATAATGAACCGTACATTGCTGTTTACCATTATATTGAATAATAAATTCACCTTGTTCCTGTAAACCGGAAAGATAAACTTCACCATTATTTCCGACAAAAGAAGTTTGTGCTTGTTTACTATTTTTAACTATGGCCTGTGCACCAAAGGGCATATATTGGCCGTCTGCCATAGTGACGATAATTAATGCGCGATGACCCACATTGGCGATAAAATTGGCCTCAACAATAGCCCCACGGCTCGGTGATACATTTTGAGTAGTTAATTCAATCTCAGTATCATCAGGTAGCTCATTGGTATTAATATCAATACTGTTCTTACGATAGGGGGTGAGATACGGGACTAATGCGTAGCCTTGATAGTCAGTACTGACACCTGGTTGATTCTGAATATAAACATCTTTGGCATCGGGAGTAATTGCCAGTGCACTGGTCTCACCTAATTGTTGGCCAAGCGTTATCCCACCACTATGAGCCACTAAACTGCCGCTCGCAGCATAATACATATTGTAATTATCATTGTTATAACCTGTGCCACCACTTATTTCGCCATAACGACCTTTATAGCTGGCATTGATATTTCCATCTGCCCCCACACCTTTATTGGTATAACCTTGTTGAACACTCCAATTTAATCTATTATCTAATTGTGAGGCTGAAACACCAATATTATTGTTAGTATTGCCATGACGACTGGTGCTCATATTATAATTAACATAAGCAGTATTCTCAAAAAGTGAAAAAGGCACATGAATAGATAAAGAAAACAGGTGATCACTATTATTGTTTTTTATTTTATCTGACTGATAGGAATGAGTAATAGTATCTTTATTATAGATATAATTAAGTCCATAACTTACGCCTTGCCAGCTATTATTATAACCAATAGAAGCTGATTCGGTTTTTCTATCACTATTCCAATAATCCTCAACAACATAACCGACAGACAGAGAACCATATTTTTCGGTTAGATCCTGACTGACGGTAATTTCACCACGATTACGGCGTTTCTCAACGAGAGGCGTATAATTAGTATCTCGATAGTTATTAAATACCTCTGGCAAAGTGTAAAAGCCTTTAGTTGAATAACGATATCCGGCTAACGCAATATTGGTGCCTATATCGGTCATGTTTTTATTATATCGGAAACGATAAGATTGCCCATTATCGGTGGTTTTATTATCTAACTCAGAGTGCGAGTGAATAACATCGAGTGAGACAGCGCCTAATTGACCAAAGTTTTTACCAAATCCAAAAGCATAAGATTGATATTTATCACTAAGCTGGCTACCACCAAAGCTAGTAATGCTATAGGGAAGACCATAGACTAATGTGAATTGACCAAAATTAGTTTTATCAACATGACTATCATAAGATCGATATTCACCGCCCGTCAGGCTATAAGAGAGTCGACCTTCGCGCTGTAATACTGGTAAGGAGGCAAAAGGAACAATTTGATGTTGCTCGCTACCATCAGCCTCTTTAATAGTGACATTGAGGTCACCACTACTTCCCGTAGAATAAAGATCAGTAATTTCGAATGGTCCAGCAGCGACATCGCTTTGATAAATAATATAGCCATTTTGACGAATGGTAATTTGCGCATTAGTACGCGCAATGCCTCTTACAATAGGGGCATAGCCGCGTAAACTTTCTGGATACATATCGTCATCAGTCGCTAATTGCGCGCCACGAAAAGGTACGCTATCAAATATCTCCGAAGGTGAAGTACTATCACCTAGAATTAACTGACTTTTTAGCGTATTAATATTGCGTGATAAATAAGTATAAACCGTATCCCATTTACCCGATTGATCACTATTATTTGACCATGTGGTGTAATTACGTAAACGCCATGGACCGACATTCAAACCCGGTCTTAAATTAACGTAATTTGAGGTATTATTGCTACCTTCAGATTGACGATTGTAATTCTTAGAACCGCTATAACTATAATTAAGCTGTAACGCATTTAATCCATTATCGATATCATTAAGATCGACATAACCTCTAGGATTACTTAATATCGCAATCTGTGGAATACTTAAATTTAATCTTTGGCGATTGAAATCAAATTCACTACTAGCATCAGGAATAGCTGAGAGATTAATACAATCTCCTGTATTCAATAATGGATATTCAGTAGTTTTAACTCCCATCTCTTGCAAGTCATTAATTGATAAGCAGGGCGATAATTTATTTTTATTATCTTTATTAAATTGAATTTCTTTTGAGCCTATAAGACTAGAATTAATATAAATATCAACATAATAATTACCGGGTATATTCTCATCTTGCTCAAATTGAGAGAGGTCAATAGATTGATTTGATTTTTTATCAATTTCCAAGAAATCCGGATCAAAATAGACCTGTGTTTCTGCATGCGATATAGATATATATCCCAGATAAACTAACAGATAAAAAAAGACTTTATTTATTTTCATATTATGACCTGAGATTTTTTATATTTATATTTTTATTTCATCGGGAGTATCGACAGAGCCATAGTCATTAATCACTTCCCATTTTACTGTTCCGTGGGATGCTGCATTCTTGACAGTAAAACTTTGCGAAGAAAATGGCGCTGCATAAGAGACGTCTTCCAGTGGTTTATTATCAAAATAGATACGTTGGAAATTCATATAAAATGGAGTTGGATTTTTAACCGTTAGTTGATCTCCTTTGATACTCCAAGTCAGCTTTTTTCTCTCTTCATCTAATTTAAAAATTTTTATCGATGATGGACGATAGATTAATTTTATCTGTGTTTTAAATGCGATCTGTAATGTGTTATCAATTCGCTCAGAGGCAGGAATTGATTTAATATTCAACCAAAATAGTGACTCTTTATCTTGCGGTAATGTATTTTCAGTTAAAAGAATCCTTAATGTATTTGCTTGCTCACTATTAAGACGAAATAGTGTCGGTGTAATCGCAAAGGCGGATTGTTCATTATTTTCAGCATTTTCAATCCAAGATTGAATCAGATAAGGTGACTCATCTGGATTCTCTACAGTTAAACTGACATTTTTATCATTTTCAGGATAAATAACTCTAGTACCACCAATAATAACACCAGCTTGTACGCTACTTGAAAAAATAAAAAATAGCATAGCAAGTGATAATAAATATTTCATATTTACCACCCTAAATTTAATAACAAGGCAAACTCCATTTTGCCTGTTATTAAAAATGATTAATTAATTATAGTTGATTGTAAATGTTGCTGTTGCGTTAGCTGGACCCGCTGTGACTGTATCGGATTGAGCAATATAACGTGCAAGAAAATCTAAATCATTATCTTGTGTAGAACTTAAAGTAAATGATTTAGATGCAGTATAAAGTGGAATAACGGAGTTCTGAGTATCACTTAACTGTATTCCAACACCTGTAGCGGCACCACTCTCATTTTTAATAGCAATAATAGTGTCATTTCCAGAATAAGAAGTTGCGTCAAATTTAACCGTTGATGATGAGACAGTTGCTGGGCAGTTAATTAATTTTAATGTAAACTTAGTTGCGGCTGCAGTACTTCCAGAACCTTGAAAAGCTGTTTTTGCGACTTTACCTAAATTAACTTTTATTGCTTCGGAACCATTCGCTAATTCACAAGCTTGATCAATAATCTCACCTGTAAATTCAATATCTCCATCCGCAGCTAAAACTGTATTTCCAGTAAAAATAGACGCAGCAGCAATCATTGAAGCAATAATACTTTTATTCATCTCAATTTCTCCATAAATGTTTTTTATTTGTTTTTTACAGCAAATCTATTTTGCTATATTAATTAACTTAAAACAAATATAGGAGTTTTTAATACAAAGTAGTTAAATGTTTGCTTGTTATTTATTTAAAAATTAACTTTCCTCTTTTGGCAATGTGTTTATGCTCTAATATCTCGATTAATTAAATTTTTAATAAATTGAAATGTATTTGAAAGTTTAAAAAACGACTTTAGATAGGTTATTTATAGTTTAATGAATTGAACGATTTATTTTCCTCTCACCGAGAGGGTGAAAGAATTTTTTGTTGTTTTTTTTTAAATTTGAGCATCATAATCGTACTTTTAATTTTGACTATTAATTTGTAATGGCTTCTTAATTTGAGTAAATGAATTATTATTTATTAAAATTAGTAAAAGTAAATTTATTTAATAAGAGTTAAACATTCTTTTTATGTCAGTAGATTTAATTTAATTATATCTTTTTATGTTTGTTGTTTTCCGATTAAATATTATTTTTAATTAAAATTAATTTTCAATAAATGATAAGCAATAAGTCCTGCCAATAATCCCCAGAATGCTGAATTAGTCCTCCCTAAATTTGTACCTGATATGGTGAGCAATAAATAGTGATTGGATAAAGAAGAGTGAATAGTTGAGCTATATTTATGACAAAACCCATATTTTGCTATGGGTTTTGTCATTATTTAATATTGTTCTTATTTGAGCTTATTCGATTAGTGTCCACCCGCATCGGCTTTCGATCCTGGGCTAAAGGGCGGTCTGGCAAACCAAATCAATACTAATAATAGAATAAATATCGCGGCAGAGAGCCAGAATATTTCATTAGCCGATATGATCAGCCCTTGGTCAGTGATCATTTTAGCGATATAAGCCCCGCTTTGTTGCTCGTCCATCCCCAATTCAGCTAATTTTGCATACATTTCTTGGGAGTTAGCGCTATAGGGGTTAACAAATTCCGTGAAATTTTCATGATGCATTGATTCACGCTGTGTCCACAGGGTGGTGGTAATAGATGTGCCAATGGCTCCAGCTAATGTACGGGTGAAATTAGATAGGCTTGATGCAGAAGCCATTTTCTCTGGCGGTAGACCTGACAGCGTAATAGTCGTTAATGGCATAAAGAAGCAAGCAACCGCCATACCCTGTACAAACTGAGGTAAGGCAATATCCATAAAGGTCATGCCTGGCTCAAAGGTATAAGCGCGCCAATAGTAGCAACCAGCATAAACAATAAAGCTAATGGTGACTAAATAACGCATATCAATACGGTTGCCATATCGACCAATAAATGGCGTGATGAGCAGTGGTAATAATCCAATTGGTGCTGAGGCTAATCCTGCCCAAGTTGCGGTATAACCAAAGACTTGCTGCAATAATTGAGGCAGCAAAACAATAGTGCCAAAATAGAGCATATAGGCCAAGCTTAGGGATAAACAACCAATAGTGAAATTTCGTTGTTTAAATAAGGAGAGATCAATAACTGGATGATCATCAGTCAGCTCCCAAATAATTAAGAAGGCAATAGCCACCACGGCGACAACCGTCAGCACTATGATCTCAGTCGAATTAAACCAATCTAACTCTTTACCTTGGTCTAACATAATTTGTAGCGCACCAATACCCAGCACTAATAGCGCTAATCCAATGGTATCAATAGGTTTGATTTCTGTTTTAGTCTCTCGCCCTTTTAGTACTTTCATAATGATGGCAATAATGGCGATACTAAATGGAACATTAATAAAGAAAATCCATCCCCAATGATAATTATCACTGATATAGCCACCCAGAATAGGGCCACAAATTGGCGCGATAACGATAGTCATCGACCAGAGGGCTAAAGCCATATTGCGTTTGGCGGGGGGATAGTTATTGAGTAATAGACTTTGCGATAGTGGGATCAAGGGACCAGCAACCAATCCTTGCAGGACGCGAAATAAGATCAAGGAGTTAAGACTATCAGCAATACCACACATCCAAGAGGTGAGGGCAAAGAGGCCTGTCGACCATAAAAATAGCCGAACCTCACCAATACGCTTAGCTAGCCAACCGGTAATTGGAATTGAGATCGCATTAGCTACCCCAAATGAGGTGATTACCCAGGTTCCCTGCGAATTGGAAGCGCCTAGGTTACCCGATATCGTTGGGATAGCGACGTTAGCAATAGTAGAATCAAGAACTTGCATGAATGTGGCTAAAGATAATGCAATAGTCATCCATGCAAGTTGAGATCCTTGCAAAGGCACTTTTTTCACAGGTCACTCCTTTGGCTAGTCATTACCTGAGTTACTTATAATAATCTCAGTAATCATTTTATCCGCAGGAGACATATCAATGGTTAAAGCTGAAGTATGATAAGCGGGCGTTTCACGCAGTCCCTTAGTAAGAACCTGACCTTTTTGGTTTTGTGTATCGACAGAGACATCCGTTGATAAGCCAATACGCAGTGGATATTTATCTAGCTGTGATTGATCTAAAGCCACTCTCACGGGCAGGCGTTGCACTACTTTTATCCAGTTACCACTGGCATTTTGAGCAGGAAGCAGCGAGAAGGCACTGCCAGTTCCCATATCTAGGCCTACCACAGTCCCGTTAAATACAATATCTTTACCGTAAAAATCGGTGATCACTTTAGCAGGTTGGCCTATGCGCATATCCGCCAGTTGCGTCTCTTTAAAGTTGGCATCAATCCACATGCCTTCAGCGGGTACAATCGCCATAAGGGGTTTAGCAGGGGTAATTTGCGCGCCCACTTGCACACCGCGGCGAGAAACATAACCATTTACAGGGCTAACGATCTTGGTTCTTTGTAGTGTTAGCCAGGCATTTTTAACATCGGTCGCTGCCTGTTCAACGGCGGGTTGTTTCTCTAATGGGGTATCTAACAGTATGGCTTGGTTGGCATTGAATTGTTCAATGGCGATATCTAACGTTGCCTTAGCGCTGGTTACCGCTTCGCGAGCATGTTGCAGCTCCTCTTTACCAATAGCATTACTGCGAGAAAGCACTTCTCGTCGTTTTAAATCATTCTGTAATTTATTCAATTCAGATTGGCGCAATGTAATATTGGCCTGATATTGACGGTTATTCACTTTTTGTTGCTGGATTTGGCGAACGCTGCTAGCTAATGCAGTTTTGGCTTTTTCTAAGGCCAAAACTGCATCTTTAGAGTCTAACTCAACCAGCACTGTACCGCTTTCGACATAGTCAGTGTTATCCACATTAACGGTAATGACGCTACCCGCTACTTGTGACATGATTTGAACCTGATTTCCTACCACATAAGCATTGTCTGTGGATTCATGGTGTCTAAGAACAAGATACCAATAAGCAAACCAACCGGCGCCGATAATAATAATAATTAAGGTCAAAATTAGTAATGCAGCGCTACGTTTCTTTTTTTTATTGCGCGCCGAGCGTTGGATATCCTCGCTAGAACTCATTTTATTATTTCTCCGGAGATGGTATTGGAAGTAGATCAGAACGCGAGGCATACCTGTTTCCAATTGGGCTAATTAACGACCAATGGAAACAGGTTTGATTAGTAGTCTTGCATCGAGATACTAAGTATTGTTAGCTTAAGATGAAAGGATAATGAATTATTGCTAACAAAAAAGTATTTTTTTTTATTATGACAATAAAATGGCTCTAATACATTAGCCATGTAATTACTGTGGTTAACTAGCTAGGTAATTAACTAACTACGTAGTCCCCTAGATTATCGAGTTTTAAAAGTAACTTACGCATTAAAGCATCAAACTCAGATTTCTCGTTATCTTCTAGAGCTGACCAAATTTCACGTAAACACTCATGTTGTGGTGGAAGTAGGCCGTTTAAAAATTCTGTGCCCTTTTCGGTTAAGTGTAAATGCAAACAACGACGGTCATTATGGCTCTCTTTACGCTCGATCCAACCATTTTTTTCTAGCTCATCAGCAATACGCGTTGCGTTAGTGCGCGATGAACCCAGTGCGGCACTTAATTCTGAGGGCTGAATGCTCCTTGACTCTTTTGTATCTAAAATCATCAGAGCCATAAACAGCGTCTCATTAATACCTTGCGATTTTAACATGTTATTTCGGCAATCAAGTAGTTTGCTTTGAACATGCATGCAAAGACGAGTCAGTAATATTTCTTGATACGGAATAGATTTATTCAACGCTTTTTGCTGTGTGACGCGTGAATTTAATAGTTCTTCAGTTGGTGCAAATGAACTTTCCATTATTTAGATACCTTATTAGTTTCAGTTGGTAAGATAACAACTGTCATCAACCTTATAAATGGTATATTAAAAGTTGAATTTAGCAATTAGAGTTATTTGATATCACCAATTTTCTTTTGATAATGATACCTAATTCATAAATATTTTGAATGTTACTCCAAAAAAAGTGGCAGATAACTCACTTTAGATAAGCTTATTTTTGTAAGTATTAATAACTAACACGTGAATGATGTATTAATGTGAACTCATTTCATTTGTTAACATAACTTAAGGTAACTATATTTATTGTTTTTATATAACAAAGTGTTAAATTATATTTGTCATAAGCTAATATATCTCAAAAAGACTAATTTAGACTAGGGTAACATCAAATTACTAGTTTAATACAAAGTGTCTAATTAAGATAATTGATTCACTATGTTTATAAATAAATGATGGAAGAATTTTTATTTTCTTAATTGTACCTACTGGTTATTTTACTTATGGTAATTATACCTTGTTGGTACTAATTATCCTATTTAATACCCGATGATATGATGAAGATACACTATCTATAGAGACTTATATTTAACGTAAAAATGTAAAAATATAACTTTTATTGATGATTATTGGCTAAAAATTATTTTTTTATCTTGTCACAAAATAAATTTATAAAAGATTAAGTTAAATCTATATAGATAATTTTAGTCATCTAACAAACCTGATATCACCTAAAAATAAGGGATAAGAGCCTCCAATTTGACCCTTAACCACAAATCTATTAAATAGCGTTTTCTTTGATAACAGGATCAAATCTTGTGCCTATAGCCCAAATAATTAAGCCCAGAACACTTAGGATACCGCCTGCTATAGTAACACCGTACCAACCCGCATATTGGTAGGCGTAACCAGAGGCCATTGAGCCTAAAGCACCACCAATAAAATAGCAGGTCATATAACCAGCAGTTAAACGGTTACGAGCATCCGGCATAATACGATAAAGGGTACTTTGATTGGTGACATGAACGCCTTGAACGGCTAAATCTAAAATTAAAATACCAATAATAAAGGCAATTAGTGACTCTTTGGCAAAGCCAATAAATCCCCAAGAGAGTAATAGAAGAATCAAACTGCAAGTCGTGACTATTTTGCCTTTACCTTTATCAACCAGATGGCCCGCCTGCGTTGCCATTAGCGCCCCAGCTGCACCAACAAGTCCAAATAAACCAATAACTCCCTCTGAGTAGTAGAAGGGTGGGCCGGCTAATAGAAACGCCATTGCTGTCCATAACAGTGCGAAGTTTGCAAAAGCGATAGCACCGAGCAAGGCGCGAACCGCTAATACTGGTGTGGTAAAAAAGAGACGACCAATAGAAGCAAGTAATTGAAAATAGTTAAGATTGGCAGTTTGTTTATATTGCGGCAGTTTTCGCCACATAATGAGGATTAGGATCATCAACAAAACAAAGGCAAACCAATAAATTGCTCGCCATCCACCGATCATTGCTAATGCACCTGATACAGTTCTAGCTAATAAGATACCTAACAGTAAGCCACTCATGATGATTCCGACAGATTTACCGCGTTGATGGGGCTTCGCTAAGCTTGCTGCCATAGGAATTAATATCTGAGCGACAACAGAAAAAAGCCCAGTCAGTGCGGTGCCGAGTAAAATTTGCCAAATATCGGTAGAGAGCGCGGTAATCAATAGACCACAGGCAGATAAGCTCGTCATGATCAAAATAAGGCGTCGGCGCTCGAATATATCACCCAGTGGAACTAAAAAAAGTAAACCGACGGCATAGCCTAATTGGGCAGTAGTGACAATAAATCCGGCCATATTGGTCGAAAGCTTAAATTGCAGGGCAATAGTATCGAGCAGTGGTTGGGCATAGTAATTACTTGCCACGATAAGACCCGTTGCCACAGCCATAAGAAGTACTAGACCGGGAGTCAGTTCGGCTTGCGAAGCTGTTTTCATAGAGTTAGAGCCTAAACACATCAATAATAAGGTGATTAATATATAGAAAAGCCGAGGCTAATGTTAGCCAATTCTGGTGATTGATCTGGTGATGGAGTTGATATAGGAGGTATTTAACGATTAGCTCCAAATTGAAATAAGATTCATTTCAATCTGGAGCTGGTGGCTTATTTTTATTGGCTTCTATCGTTAGAAGTCCCAGTCATCATCTTCTGTATTAACTGCTTTACCAATAACATAGGAAGATCCCGAGCCTGAGAAGAAATCATGATTTTCATTAGCATCAGGAGAGAGCGCCGATAAAATAGCTGGGCTAACATCAGTCATCACTTCAGGAAATAGCGCTTCATAACCGAGATTCATTAAAGCCTTATTCGCATTGTAATGTAGGAATTTTTTGACGTCCTCGCTCCAACCGACAGTATCATAGAGCTCCTCTGTATATTTCACTTCATTTTCATACAGATCTAACAATAGTGCGAAAGTGAAATCCTTGATCTCTTTTTTCTTCTCATCACTCAATTTCTCGAGGGATTTTTGGAATTTATAACCAATATAATAGCCATGCACCGCTTCATCACGAATGATCAGGCGGATTAAATCTGCCGTATTAGTTAATTTTCCACGGCTCGACCAATACATAGGTAAATAATAGAAGCCAGAATAAAATAGAAACGATTCTAAGAAGACGCTAGCTACTTTTTTCTTTAACGGGTCCTCGGCACAGTAATAGGACATGATAATTTTGGCTTTATTTTGCAAAGAGGGATTTTCTTCACTCCAGCGATAAGCTTCATCTACTTCTGTGGTGGTACAGAGAGTCGAAAATATTGAGCTATATGAACGGGCATGCACTGCCTCCATAAAGCTGATATTTGACATCACGGCTTCCTCATGAGGCGTAAGGGCATCAATCATCAAGCCGGGCGCACCAAGGGTATTCTGGATGGTGTCCAATAAGGTTAAGCCGGTAAAGACACGGTTAGTTAAGGTTTTTTCCGCCGCCGTTAAGGTATTCCACGAGGGAATATCATTAGATAGGGGAATCTTTTCCGGTAACCAGAAATTGGTAGTTAATCGGTTCCATACTTCCAAATCTTTATCATCTTCAATACGGTTCCAATTGATTGCTTTGATCGGCGCTAAGCTAGCGATTGTCATTATATTATCCGTCCGATTATAAAGTACATGAAACACAGCCCTGAACTTCGGTTCCTTCAAGAGCCGTTTGTCTGAGTCGAATGTAATAGAGCGTTTTAATGCCTTTTCGCCAAGCATAGATTTGCGCACGGTTGATATCGCGTGTGGTGGCATCATCTTTAAAAAATAGAGTTAGAGAGAGCCCCTGATCAACATGTTGAGTGGCAGCAGCATAAGTATCGATAATTTTTTCAGGGCCAATTTGGTAAGCATCTTGATAATATTCTAAATTATCGTTATTCATAAAGGGCGCTGGATAATAGACGCGACCGATTTTGCCCTCTTTGCGGATCTCAATACGAGAAACGATAGGGTGAATGCTCGAAGTTGAATTATTAATATAAGAGATAGATCCCGTCGGAGGAACCGCTTGCAGATTTTGGTTGTAAATCCCATGAGTCATAACCGAACGTTTTAACGCTAACCAATCTTCCTGAGTCGGAATATCGATACCCGCTTGTTCAAATAGCGCGAGAATTCGTGCCGTTTTAGGCTGCCAAACTTGCTCTGTATATTTATCAAAGTAGCGTCCTGTCGCATACTCAGAGAGTTCAAAGCCTTTAAATGTATGACCTTTCTCGATCGCCAGTTGATTTGAGGTTTTTAGCGCGTGATAAGTGACGGTATAGAAATAGATATTGGTAAAATCAATACCTTCTTCAGAACCATAATGAATATGTTCGCGGGCAAGATAGCCATGGAGATTCATTTGGCCAAGACCAATGGCATGAGAGTGACGATTACCATACTCAATAGAAGGTACTGAGTGAATATGACTCATATCTGATACTGCCGTCAGGGCGCGGATAGCAATCTCAATCGATTTGGCGAAATCGCTCGAATCCATGGTTTTAGCAATATTCATCGATCCTAGATTACAGCTGATATCCTTACCTATCTGCTGGTAATTGAGATCCTCATCATAGAGGCTAGCACTATTAACTTGCAGGATCTCCGAGCACAGGTTGCTCATATTAATACGGCCATGAATCGGGTTCATACGATTGGCGGTATCTTCGAATAGGATATAGGGATAACCTGACTCAAATTGGATCTCGGCGAGTGTCAGGAAGAAATCACGCGCTTTAATTTTTTGTTTACGAATCGATTTATTATTCACCATCTCATAATATTTTTCCGTCATACTGATTTCTGACAGTGGAACGCCATATTCACGTTCAATATCGTAAGGTGAGAATAAATACATGTCCTGATTGTTTTTAGCCAATTGGAAGGTGATATCTGGGATCACCACCCCAAGTGATAGTGTTTTAATGCGGATCTTTTCATCGGCATTTTCCCGTTTGGTATCGAGAAAACGCATAATATCGGGATGATGTGCATGCAAATAGACAGCACCAGCGCCTTGACGCGCTCCTAATTGATTAGCATAAGAGAAGGCATCTTCCAGCATTTTCATCACGGGAACGACGCCGGATGATTGATTTTCAATGAGTTTAATGGGGGCGCCAGACTCTCGCAGGTTACTCATTAAAAAGGCTACACCGCCGCCACGCTTAGATAACTGCAGTGCTGAGTTAACCGCACGGCCAATCGATTCCATATTATCTTCGATACGTAATAGAAAACAGGAAACTAATTCACCACGCTGTTTTTTGCCACAATTTAAAAACGTGGGGGTAGCTGGCTGGAAGCGGCCAGTCATTATCTCATCGAGGATATGCGAAGCCAGTGCTGGATCACCTTGTGCTAAGGCGAGTGCCACTAGGCAGACACGATCTTCATAGCGTTCGAGATAACGTTTGCCATCAAAGGTTTTCAGCGTGTAGCTAGTGTAATATTTAAATGCGCCTAAAAAAGTTTGAAAACGGAATTTATGCGCATAAGCCTGCTGAAATAAGCTTTTAATAAACGCAAAATCATATTGATCCAAAGTGCTAGATTCGTAGTAGTTTTCATTAACTAAAAAATCGAGTTTCTCTTTAAGATCGTGAAAGTAAACCGTATTTTGATTCACATGCTGACGAAAATAGTGGTGAGCCGCCAGCTTGTCCTGTTCGAATTGAATAAGACCTTGGTTATCATAAAGATTGAGCATTGCATTTAATGCATGATAGTCAACAGATGGATTGTTTTGTATGTTCGTCATGGGACTCTGCTTGATTATTTTTGTGCTGCCAAAATTGGTTTAATCCTTCACGTACGCGCCTGACATCTTCTTCTGTGCCCAACAGCTCAAATCGATAGAGATAGGGCACTTGGCATTTATCTGCCACAATTTGCCCTGCAATCGCATACGCAGCACCAAAGTTGGTATTTCCTGCGGCGATCACCCCTTTAATCAGCTGTCGATTGGTCGCAACATTAAGAAAATTAATAACAGACTTAGGTACAGCGCCCGCTGTACCACCACCGCCATAAGTTGGCAGTAGCAAAATATAAGGTTGAGTAGCTAACAGGGTTTCAGCCCGCGCATCAACGGGAAGCCGTGTTGAGGGGAGGGCCAATTTATCAATAAAGCGTCGGCAATTTTCTGAGCTACTGGAGTAGTAAATCAGTGACTCGGTATTCATATTCTTACCCTAATCAGATAAACGGAGCAGCATATCTGGACGGAAGCCAGACCAATGCTCTTGGCCAGCCACTACGACGGGGACTTGTTGATAGCCTAGTTGGCGAACAAATTTAAGTGCTTCATCATCTTCGGTTAGATCGATTATCTGATAAGGAATATTTTTACGATCAAGCGCCTGATAGGTTGCGTTACATTGAACGCAATCAGGTTTACTGTAGATTGTTACAACAGTCATTTTTATCACCTATAACAATAAAAGCTGAGCCAGCAGCTGTGAAAAGTTTCTTAATACTATATATTGTTATAAATCTTTTCAACCACACTAGATATAGTGAATTGCAATTTATTGAATGATAACTATTCTAATTAAAGGTAAGCGGTTATTTATGCTAGAGATATTTTTTTTAGTTAAATGACTTTTTATCCAATTCTAGACTGAGAAAAAATATGATTGCTAAATAGGTGAAATTTGTTCTATAACTGTATAAACGATCATGTCTATTATTGGGAGGGGTCATGTATCATCATTATATTGCAGCACCAGAGCTATTCCCCAAGCCATGGGTGCATATCACAGCGGATGATAATGGTATTACCAGCCTTTATTTTGTCGAAGATAAAACAGAAAAAGAGCTGAAAAATGAGCACACTCGGCTATGTGCCAAAGAGTTAAAAGAGTATTTTAATAACAAACGCAAAAAATTTTCAGTGACGCTAAATCCTCAGGGAACTGAATTTCAGCGCAGAGTTTGGGCTCAATTATGTGAGATACCTTATGGCGAGCGTTGGAGTTACAAAGATTTAGCCTTGACCTTGGGCTCTGTCAACTATTGTCGTGCGGTTGGAATGGCGAATTCCCGCAATCCAATCTCTTTGATTGTCCCTTGCCACCGAGTGATTGGTCATGACGGTAAACTTGTCGGTTATACGGGGGGATTAGATATCAAAGGTTGGTTACTAAGTCATGAGTCAGAAAAATCAGATAAATCCGACTAAGTGTATGTAGATAATTAAGACAATATTTTAACTTAATACCTTTTTAATATGCCGAATAAATACGCAAATATTATATTTTGCTAAAGTAATTCGATTTTTTTTTAATTTTAATCAATTTTCGTGATCTTGGTTGTAGACAAAGACCTAGAATATCTGGTGTACTGTCACTGACACTTATGGTGTGTCTATTTTTATTTAAAGGTAATATTTGATGTCAAAAATTAAAGGTAACGTTAAGTGGTTCAACGAGTCTAAAGGCTTTGGTTTTATCACCCCAGAAGATGGTAGCAAAGATGTATTCGTACATTTCTCAGCTATCAACAGCGAAGGTTTCAAAACCTTAGCAGAAGGTCAGAGAGTTGAGTTCGAAATCACTGACGGTGCTAAAGGTCCATCTGCTATCAACGTTTTTGCTATCTAATTTAACGTTTAGCTTAGAAACTCGTCTTGTTGTTTGAGGCGAGTTTTATTTTTATAGCTATCTATTTGTATAAATAGTGGCTAAATATATAAAATATTATTATGATTTCCTCCTCAGAAAATATAGATATCTAACTCTCCCTTCAGTAAACTCCTAATAAAATATTTTTAAAAGCATATCTTATAGTTAAGCTGCGCTATTTTGCTGGTAAATAGCTATTTTAAATATCATTTTAAGTAATTAAAAAAGCCCGCACCAAATAAGGCGCAGGCTAATATTCATCTAGCTTGATTAGTTACTTTGTTTGACTACTTAACTTCTTCGCCTTTAGCTTGCAGATCGGCATGATATGATGAGCGCACAAAAGGGCCACAGGCCGCATGAGTAAAGCCCATTGCCATTGCCTCTTGTTTCATATCTTCAAAATCAGCTGGGCTAACATAGCGCTTAACAGGCAGATGGTGACGGCTTGGTTGTAAATATTGACCCAAGGTTAACATGGTGACCCCATGTCTACGCAGGTCGCGCATTACCTCGATAATTTCGGCGTTAGTTTCCCCTAAGCCGACCATCAATCCAGATTTAGTCGGAATATCCGGATGTGACTCTTTGAATTTTTCCAGTAACTTCAGCGACCAGTCATAGTTTGCGCCTGGGCGTACTTGACGGTAAACACGAGGTACGTTTTCCAAATTATGGTTAAATACGTCGGGTGGCGTGGCGGTTAAAATTTCAAGAGCACGATCCATACGTCCACGGAAATCAGGGACGAGGGTTTCAATTTTGATCGTTGGGTTTTTTTCACGAATAGCACTGATACAGTCGGCAAAATGCTGTGCGCCGCCATCGCGTAAATCATCGCGGTCGACTGAGGTGATCACTACATAGCGCAGCGCCATATCTTTAATCGTTTGCGCTAGCTTACTTGGCTCGTTGGCATCAGGCATATTGGGGCGGCCGTGGGCAACATCGCAGAATGGGCAACGGCGTGTACAGATCGCCCCTAAGATCATAAAGGTGGCTGTACCGTGATTAAAACATTCAGACAGGTTAGGGCAGGATGCCTCTTCACAAACTGAGTGAAGGCCATTTTTGCGCATTGCTGCTTTGATACCCTGAATTCGGCTGGAATCAGCAGGAAGTTTTATTTTCATCCACTCAGGTTTACGCAGGATCTCTTCACGTTCCGTCACTAGTGTTTTGACCGGAATTAGCGCCATTTTATCAGCGTCACGATATTTAACGCCACGCTCCATCTGAATTGGTTTACTCATAATTATGCCGGTTCCAGTTAGATACTTGGTTTAATGAATGAATTAAAAAATATTTTAAAAATGTTAAAAAATTATAGCATTATTATTGAATAAGATGAAATCCTAGTAGGTCGCAGAATTGTTGAATCAGCACAGGCTGAACATCATCAAATGCAATTGGTGAGACTAACTGGCTCATTTGAGTCATCTGCAATCCCATATAACCACATGGATTTATTCGGTTAAAAGGTTCGAGGTCCATATCAATATTCAAAGCTAATCCATGAAATGATCGCCCATTACGAATGCGTAATCCAAGGGAGCAAATTTTTTTGTCATCAACATAGACACCAGGTGCATCTGAGCGCGCCAATGCGGTGATATTAAAACAGGCTAAGGTTTGAATGACCGTATTTTCAATGGCAGTGACCAGCTCACGGACACCAATTTTATTACGTTTAAGATCCAACAGCACGTACATCACCAGTTGCCCGGGACCGTGGTAGGTGACTTGTCCGCCGCGATCACTTTGGATCACTGGAATATCGCCAGGTGCAAGTAGATGCTCAGCTTTGCCCGCTTGTCCTTGGGTAAAGACTTTGGGGTGTTGGACTAACCATAATTCATCAGGAGTGTTTGCTGTGCGCTGTTCAGTAAACTGATGCATTTCATCAGACACTGCTTGATAAGGTTGTAACCCTAATTGGCGGGCAATAATAATTCGTTCTGACAATGGCTTAGTATCCATAGGATAAATTATATCGGCAGTATAACGCTCAAGATCCTTTACCGCCAGTTCTCTACTGTTAATCATTAGTTAAAAATGTGTTCTATGAGCGGCAATAGGCATAAAAAAACCCGAATCGCTGTTAACGTTTCGGGTTAATAATAGTACTAGAGTACCATCTTAACTAATTCAAGAGCACCCAACTCTTCATAGAGGGTTTCAACCTGATTAATATGTGTTGCGTTGATGGTCACAGATACTGAGTGGTAATTACCTTTACTGCTCTCTTTAACCTGAGGAATATAATCACCGGGTGCATGGCGTTGGATTACTTCAACAACATGGTTAACCAGCTCAGGTTTTGCCTCTCCCATCACCTTGTAGGTGAAAGAACAAGGGAACTCTAACAGTTCATTTAGTTTAGTTTTTGGTAGGCTTGACATAGGTGCTCCTGGCCACAATAGCGGCATAAATATGCGCTTACTGAGCGCCATCAACCCATAGATAACGGGATTTGATGGCTCTCTAAGCAAGATCTAATATACTTTAGTATAGAGAGTATATTGGGACACAATATTAATTTTTCAAGTATTAGCCAAACCAGCGATGGAAGAGCAATTTAAGGTAGTCGATAAAACGACTGAAAAACCCACCTTCATCAATAGCGTTTAACACCACTAATGGGCGTTGCTCAATGGTTTTGCCATCTAATTGGAAATCAATAGTACCAACGACTTGGCCTTTTGTCATAGGTGCATTTAATTCCGTACTATTTAATGTATAGCTAGCTTTAAGATCTTTTAAGCGGCCACGAGGAATGGTGAGATATAAATCTTCGGTCACCCCTAATTTAGCTTTATCGACATCACCAAACCATACCACTTCAGAGGCAAATTCTGTTCCGCTCTGTAAAGGTTTGACAGTTTCAAAGAAGCGGAAACCGTAAGTTAAGAGTTTTTTACTTTCAGCGTCACGGCCCTTCATGCTTTTTCCACCCATAACGACGGAAATTAAACGCATATCACCTTCGGTCGCTGAAGCCACCAAGTTAAAACCAGCGGCATTGGTATGGCCAGTTTTTATGCCATCGACATTTAAGCTTTTATCCCATAACAGACCATTACGATTTGTTTGGCGAATATTGTTAAAAGTGAACTCTTTCTCTTTATAGATCGAATATTCATCTGGAACATCACGGATTAAAGCTTGTCCGATCAGCGCCATATCTCGGGCTGAACTGTATTGTCCTTCAGCATCAAGACCATGAACTGTTTGGAAATAGGTATTTTGCAGACCCAATTTCGACACATAGGCATTCATCAATTGCACGAAATTAGATTGGTCACCGGCAATATAGTCGGCCATGGCCACGCAAGCATCATTACCTGATTGTAGATTGATCCCTCGGGTCAATTGCGAAACACTGACACGGTCGCCCGGTTTCAGGAACATCAATGATGAGCCTTTAAAAATCGGATTGCCTGTTGCCCATGCATCCTCATTGACGGTAACCATATCATCAGCGCCAATTTTACCTGATTTAATTGACTGACCAATCACATAGCTGGTCATCATTTTGGTCAGACTTGCTGGGTCGCGTCGCTGATCAGCCCCTTTTTCTGCCAGCACTTTTCCTGAATTATAATCAATCAAGATAAATGTCTCTGCATCAATATCTGGAGCAGCAGGGATCATGGTTTTTAAATTCAGCTCATCCGGATTTGCCAAGCTGGCAGCGGAAAAAGCAAGTGCAATACTCAATATGGTATTAGGGATCAAACGAGAAGTGGCTGCATATTTCATGGTTGTTGATTAAACATCCGAGCATTCAGTGAATAAAATAGACACCCATTTATAACGGGTGCCCATGGCTGTCATCTGTTAGATGAAAAACAGATGTTAGGGATTAATGACCATTGATTGTTGATTCAATTCAGCTTGCAAACGGCCTTGAAGAGCAACGGCCTGATTTCGGTCAGCGAAAGGACCTAATTGAACGCGATAAACACTATTATAAGGCTGGATAAGTCCAGGCGCATTAAATTGACCTTTTAATTTCTCTAACCATTCGCGAGCTGTGGTTTGATTACTAATAGCACCCACTTGCACCATATAACCTCGAGTAGGTACTACCTCAGCGGTTTTAGTCGGTGCGGACTCTGCTTCAACTTTAGTTTCGAGTGCCATACTGGTTTCAGTTACAATGGGTTGCATCGGTTGATCGGGTTGCTTTTCTGGACGAACATTATCAGGCATAGGTGAACTTTCCATTACTGGATTACCCATAGGACCTGAGCCTAATTGTGGGCGTCCCGGTAAGGCATAGCTTTGCTTAATAAAATTCGAACCTACTGTACCTGCACCTGATAGACTTCCATCAGGCGAGACTTGAATGGCATCTATTTTGATTCTTGTGGTGGGCATTAAATTCAGTCGG
The DNA here is from genome assembly GCA_963519845.1 of uncultured Moellerella sp. GTDB lineage: Bacteria > Pseudomonadota > Gammaproteobacteria > Enterobacterales > Enterobacteriaceae > Moellerella. The sequence goes on from CAUQNX010000021.1 coordinate 31,707, forward strand.
TCAGCGGATGCGCGTGAAAGAGCGATATTTTTACCCGCAGTATAAGGACCTCGATCATTGACTCTGACGACCATCATACGACCATTCATCAAGTTAGTAACACGTACATAGCTTGGAATTGGCAAAGTCGGATGAGAAGCAGTTAATTCCGATGGATTAACACGCTCACCAATAGCGGTCATATTGCCGCTGGACTCTTGACCAAAAATAGCGGCATAACCCACTTCACTGAATTGAGCTGGGTTACGGACAATTTGATAGCTTTGACCGTTGCGTTGATAATCATTGTTCGCAGAAGGATGATAGGGCTCATAATTAGGTTGAGCGCCTAATACATCCTGCACAGGCATCGCCGGAATATTAGTCGGTTGACTCGTCTGGTTGTTATTATTATCAGTGACACAACCACTAAGTAGGGCGGCGGTCATACCTAGTATAATCCATTGAAAACGCATACATAGCCTCTTGTTATAAACTTTTAGAAAGGAATTTTCGGTGTGTATGTATCGACATGATAATACCGAATCCAGCCATTAAGACAATCAATGCAGAGCCACCATAACTCACTAGGGGTAATGGTACGCCGACAACGGGTAAGATCCCACTCACCATACCTATATTAACGAAAATATAGACAAATAAGATTAGCATCAATCCCCCCACCATGACTCGACCGAAGGTGTTTTGTGCATTAGCGGCAATAAATAATCCACGGACAATCAGCAGCAAATAGAGCGCTAACAGCACTAGTACGCCAACTAGGCCCAACTCTTCGGATACAACAGCAAAAATAAAATCTGTATGGCGCTCAGGCAGAAATTCCAGCTGAGATTGTGTTCCTAGCAGCCAGCCTTTCCCCATCATTCCCCCTGAACCTATGGCAATCTTAGATTGGATAATGTGATAACCGGCTCCTAAGGGATCGCTCTCTGGATCGAGTAACATCATAACCCGTGCTTGCTGATAATCGTGCATCAGGAAAAACCAGAGTATAGGAATAAATGCAGCTAGAGCTACACCTGCTACGGTAATTAGTCGCCAACTCATGCCAGCAAGAAAGAGTACAAACAGGCCAGAAGCGGCGACCAGAATAGAAGTACCTAAGTCGGGTTGTGCCGCCACCAATAAAGTTGGCGTGAAAATAATCACCAGTGCAATTAGGGTGTTTTTTAGTGTTGGTGGGCAGATATCGCGGTTCATAAATCGAGCGACCATCAAGGGCACGGCAATTTTAGCAATTTCAGAGGGTTGAAATCGAATAATGCCCAGATCTAACCAACGTCTTGCTCCTTTGCTGATCTCACCAAAAGCATCAACAAAGATCAGTAAGATAATACAGACGATATAGAGATGGGGAGACCAATTTTCATAGACGCGCGGTGGGATCTGCGCCATAACTAACATCACCACAATACCCGTAGTGATTTGGCCTAGCTTACGTTCCATCATCTCCATATCTTGGCCGCTTGCACTCCACATAACAAATGCACTGTAAGCCAGTAAGGCGAAAATAATCAACAGCATAGGAACATCAATATGCAGGCGTGTTGAAAGGGATAATTTTTTATGGTCATCAGTCATGATATTAACGATCCTCCTCCGGGCCTGCTGCTGCTTCAGGTAAAGGTATTTTATTATCTTTTAGCAGTACATGATCTAAAATTTGACGAACAAGATCACCAACCGCAGGGCCAGCGCCGCCATTCTCTAAAATAATTGCTACAGAAACAGTGGGATTTTCATAGGGTGCAAAGGCAATCATTAATTTATGATCGCGTAGATGTTCAGCTAATTTACTTGCATTATAGGTTTCATAACTAAAGACCTGTGCAGTACCCGATTTAGCTGCCGCTTTATAGGGTGTTCCGACAAAGCTGCGGCGGCCAGTACCATTTGGCGAGTTAGCCACGCCGTACATTCCCTGCTTTGAAAGCTCCCAAAAACCGGAATTAATATCACCAATTTGAGTTGTCTCTTTTTGTTCGTAAGGCACCATGGCATTACCGAGTTTCGTACCATATAGCAGATGCGGGGTTTTTACCTCACCATCATTAATCAGGATCATCAGGGCTTTTGATAATTGAACGGGAGTGGCAGTCCAATATCCCTGACCTATACCAACCGGAATCGTATCGCCTTGATACCAAGGTTTTTTATAGCGATTCTGTTTCCATTCACGAGTTGGCATAATACCCGCACGCTCCTCTGACAGATCGATTCCAGTATAATCACCAAAACCAAATTTCTGCATCCAGCTGGATAAGCGGTCAATTCCCATATCATAAGCGACTTGATAGAAAAAAGTATCCGCTGACTGAACAATAGATTTAAGCACATTTAATTTGCCGTGGCCCCAACGTTTCCAGTCGCGATAACGTTTTTCAGAGCCGGGCAGCTGCCACCAACCGGGATCGAAAATAGTGGTCGTTGGCGTGATCACATTTTCGCTCAATGCAGCAACGGCGATAAAGGGTTTTACTGTAGAAGCAGGGGGATATAGGCCCTGAGTAGTACGGTTAATCAAAGGGCGATCAGGATTATTGAGCAGCGCTTGATAGTCAGTATTCGAAATTCCATTAACAAATAAGTTAGGATCATAACTTGGATTTGAAACTAGGGCGAGGATTTCCCCATTACGCGGATCTGTCACTACCACGGCCGCTCGGCTGGTAGTTAGTAACTTCTCAATATAGGTTTGCAGTTCAAGATCTATAGTTAAATAGATATCGCGGCCCGCTTGGGGGGGCTGTTCGTGTAGCTGGCGGATTACTCGACCTCGGCTATTGACCTCGACCTCTTCATAACCTGTTTTACCATGAAGCGTCTCTTCATAGTAACGCTCAATACCTAATTTGCCTATATCATGGCTAGCGGCGTAATTGGCGAGTTTGCCTTCTTTATCGAGTCGCTCAACATCCTTATCATTAATTTTCGCCACATAACCAATAACATGGGTTAAAGCCGAGCCATAAGGATAAAAACGGCGCTGATAACCTTTAACTTCAAAACCGGGAAAATTATATTGATTGACGGCAAAACGCGCTACCTGAACTTCATTCAGTGGAGTTTTAATAGGGATTGAAGTAAAGCGGCGTGACCGCTTGCGCTCTTTTTCAAAATTGGCGATATCCTCATCGGTTAATTCAACCACATCGCGCAATTTATCGAAGGTCTCCTGTAAATTACTGATTTTCTCAGGGATCACTTCAAGTTGATAGATGGTTCGATTTAACGCAAGAGGCACACCATTGCGATCATAAATAATACCGCGGCTTGGCGGAATAGGAACCAGTTTGATGCGGTTATCATTGGAGCGTGTTTGATAATCTTCATGGCGAACGATCTGTAAATTATACAAATTCACCATAAGAATAGCCGTCAATATGATGATGATACCAAATGCGACGAGAGCCCGACGAATAAATAGGACAGATTCAGCGGTATGATCGCGAAACGAGGTGCGTTTATTTTTCATCCCATGGCCACATTGAAGGTCGTAATAACAACTTTATTATTCCCGATGATAAGGGTGGTTGGTTGTAATACTCCAAGCCCGATATAGGCTCTCTGCTACCAGCACACGAACTAGCGGGTGTGGTAATGTCAGTGGAGAAAGAGACCAACTTTGTTCAGCTGCTGCTTTGCAAGCAGGAGCAAGGCCTTCAGGGCCACCAATTAACAGGCTGACATTTCTGCCATCTTGTTTCCAGCGTTCAAGCTGACCAGCTAATTGAGGCGTATCCCAAGGTGCGCCTGGAATATCGAGGGTAACAATTTTATTGCCTTTTCCCACGACAGAGAGCATCAATTCGCCCTCTTTTTCCAGAATACGCTTTATATCGGCATTTTTACCGCGTTTTCCAGCAGGGATTTCAGTGAGTTCAAAAGGCATGTCTTTCGGAAAACGGTGAAGATAATCCATAAAGCCGGTCTGAACCCAGTCCGGCATTTTTGTTCCGACAGCAATGAGTTGTAATTTCAAACTCAGCTCCAGAGTTTTTCCAGTTCATACATACGGCGACTTTCGTCTTGCATAATATGAACAATAGCTTCACCTAGATCGACCACAATCCAGTCAGAGATACCTTGGCCTTCTACACCGAGAGGCATCATGCCATTTTTACGGCACTCATCGATCAATTTCTCTGCAACAGAGATCAGATGACGACTAGATGTTCCTGTACAGATGATCATACAATCAGTAATACTAGATTTTCCATGAACATCGATTGAAGTAATATCTTCAGCTTTAGAATCTTCGAGTTTGGAAATTATAAATTGTTGGAGTTCAATACCTTGCAAAGGGGGTACCCTCAAAATAAATGATTTTATAAAAAAGTTAAAACTCGCTTGCCGATTTTTAAATCAAAATCTGATTTCAGGTGCGCCATCCTTCCCGTTTTTATCTGCTAGCACAATATAAATTGGCTGCCTAAATTAAAATCACTCAATTATTGATAATCTTTATTATCAATAATCTATCTATTAGGTGATCTCATACAGAGAAAAATGGGAACGCTACGACGACGAAGCTGGATCTCATCAACTGAAAATCATGGCACTATGGCCTGTCAGCTATGCTAAGCGTGTGTCTTATAATTTCGTATCTATTCGTATCGACAAGATTAACAATGGCTCTACCATTGTCAATTCTGGATTACGAATTTATTATAATAACATCTTTTCTACGCTGACTCAGTGTTTTTTGCGCCTATATCTCGTTTATCTTAGCTAATTGACTATGAATAAATAAAACAGATAAAACACTCACCATAGACCTTGTTATACTAAGTTAAATCAGAGATCTTCACTATCAGTTGATGAAATAATATGTAAAAAAACGTCAATTCATCAGTTCAGGCTATAAAATAAGGAACAAATATTAATTATGCCTAGTAAACCAACTGTTGTTATTACCACATCAATGAAAGAGTGGCAGCAATATATTGATGAATGTCTCTCTACTCCGCAAGCCAGTGAGCTGCTCGCACTATTATTAGCTGATGTGGATATTGTACCCGCTGAGCTAGCGCCCACGGACGTTGTTGGTGCTATTAGCCTCAATGAAATAGCGGCTAGCGCTATCTCTTCTTCATTACCCCAAATTGACTTAACTCACAGCCTAAACCCGCCAGAAGTTGATCATTTTCTAACAAATGTTTTTATGATCCACAGATTTAATCAAATAGAAAAATCTTTATCGGTAAAATCACTGATATTATTTCATAGTCAGTATAAATATCTATTTATGTCCTATTCTCAAACGGGCTATCGCCAATCGGGTAAAATGATTGCTAGCGCTTACCAAGCAGAGAATTTAGTGCAATTTGCGCAGGAATATAAAGAATATCTATTGAAAATATTATCGCAGATGGCCAAACGAGGTGATCAGGTGAATACCTTGTCACATTTACAGGGCTATTTTAAAAAGAGAATAACATCGGCAGAAAAGGCACAGCTAACATCCACCATTGGCGCTTATCAACAGCAGCAAATATCATTGTTTGCGCCAATTGAGTTACTTAGCCAGTTATTAGTGAAATATCCAGATAACTATTTGAGTGAACAACACTATTTTTTACCTTATCCCTCAGCTAATCAGCTCAGAAAATTACTCTAACCTGAGTAAAGACCATGTTGCTGGATGTAGTCGAGTACCTTTGGTGGCAGTAAATCGCGACAAGGATCGCCATGACTTAAGCGCGTGCGAATTTGAGTGGCAGAAATATCGATCAGAGGGGTATCAGCCAAAAATATCAATCCATTAGCTTGGCGTAATAAATCCTCAGGATCACGGGTTTGATGTTGCTCTAACCACGATTGCATCATGGGATCAGAGAAGCGAGTGGCATACCCCGGACGAGCACAAACCAGCAGATGGCAGTTATCTAACAGCTGTTGCCATTTATGCCACGTATTGATGGACAGCAGTGAGTCTTGTCCAATAATAAAAGCTAAGGGTTGTTCTGCGCCTCTTTCTTGACGTAGGGATATCAAGGTCTCGATCGTGTACGAGGGGCTGTTTTTTTCCAACTCGCGACTATCAATGGCAAATAGAGGATGGTCTTTAATCGCCAGTTCAACCATAGCTAATCGCTGTTGCGGCGTTGCTTGCGGTTGCGGGCGATGGGGTGGAACATGATTAGGTAATAAGAAGACTTTTTCAATCGGCACTTTTGTCGCCAATATTTCTACTGGGCGTAAATGGCCGTAATGAATAGGATCAAAGGTGCCGCCGAAGAGGGCGTCTAAACCCGAAGAAGACAATTTATTTGATGTCATCGATAAAACTCAAGGTTTTGCCGCACAGCAACATAGATAAACTCTCTAAATCTGGCCAAACGGGCTGGCTATAATCGAGCTTGGCTTTAAGTTCAGCTTGCATCAGTAAGTTAATCGCACTATGCAATTGCGCCAGTGTTAAACGTTGTAAGGCACTGGTAAGCAAAGGACGTCGATTTTGCCATACTCGATGTTGATCTAATAAGCTTTTCAACGGCGTTGTGGCAGATTGGCGTTTTAAGGTCAGCAATAATATTAATTCACGTTGAATAGAGCGCAGTAGAATAACCGCTTCTGTATCTTCTCTGCGCAGTTGATTTAATATATGCCATGCGCGTTTAGGCTTACCATCCAGCAATGCATCAATCCAATGATAAGGCGTAAAATGGGCGGCATCATTCACCGTATCTTCGACGCGATGAAGAGTCAGCTTACCATCGGGATAGAGTAAAGATAGACGCTCTAAGGCTTGAGATAGGGCTAATAAATTACCTTCATAGCAATAGCATAAAAGTTGATTCGCTTCTGTCTCTAATTGCAAATTCATCTTTTTTGCCCGCATAGAGACCCATTGCGGTAGCTTTTGATGCTCAGGGGTTAGGCAACTCACATAGACGCTATGCTGACTCAGCGCTTTAAACCAAGCACTGTTCTCTTGTACTTTGGTCAGCTTCTGGCCACGAAGGATCAGTAGCAGATCCTCATGAAGCAGCGTTGAGAGCTGGAGCAATTTCTCTGCCATAGCCGCATTGGGGGCGCTATCTGGCAATATCAGCGTTAAGGACTGACGACTGGCAAATAGACTGAGTGCCTGACAAAGACTGAAGATCTCATCCCAATCCGTATTGGCATCGAGCGAAAAATTAAAATGTTCGGTAAATCCCTGCTGTTGAGCCGCCTGACGGATCAGATCTTGGCTCTCTTGCAGTAGCAATGGCTCATTACCCCATAACAGATAACGGCCTCTCAATGTATCTTGCAATTGAGAGGCCAGTTGTTCAGGATAAATACGGGTCATTGGATCGCAACGGGCGCAGTTTTTTCGGCCGCTTCAACTGCTGAGGCTTTTTCCTGCTCGGCACTATGAATAATCAGCAGCTGTCTAACTAAATTACGCGCTGCTTGCTCACGCATCTCTTGTTTAACCAATTCATTTTCAGCATCTTTAGCCAATGCTTCTAATGGGTTATCAAAGAAAGCGCGTTCAACACGACTTTGCAATGGATAGACAGCACCATCAGGCATAATCACTTGCGCATTTAAGTAGAAATTCAGCTGTTTCTCTGCCGTTTTACCATCTTGGTAAATGGAGACTGTCTCTGTTTTTTCCGATGAGCCGGTAATTTTTAATACCGGGATAGCGGCGCCACCCGTTTCAACAATATTGACATTGCTAAGACGAAGTTGTTCACGCACTGCACGCGTAAGTGGACCATAGGGGTCCGAGGTACTGAGCTGTAGTGTTCTTAGTTCTACAGGGACTTGCGTTGTGCCCTGTAGACGGAATCCACAACCGGCGGTAACAAGTACCGCCAAGCTCAGAAGCAGAGTTATCAGATATCGCATCCGGCCTCCCAAATCAGCCAACAACCAAGTTGAGTAATTTACCTGGTACATAAATGGCTTTACGGATGGTGACACCTTCAAGATATTTAGCCACGCTATATTCTTGAGCTGCCATCTCCTGCACAAATGCTTGAGTTGCATCTGCCGGAACCGTAATGCGTCCACGGACTTTGCCGTTAATTTGAACGACAACCAGTTTGGTATCATCGACCATCGCTTTTTCATCAGCAACAGGCCAAGAGGAGAAGTCGATATCTTCTTGATGACCTAAAGCTTTCCACATTTCAAAACAAGCATGTGGAATGATTGGTGAAAGCATACGAACGATAGCATCTAAGGACTCTTGTACCAGAGCGCGATCTTGTTCGCTCTCCAGTGGCGCACGAGTCAACTTATTCATAAACTCCATAATGGCGGCAATCGCGGTATTAAAGGCATAACGACGGCCAACATCATCGGTAACTTTAGCGATGGTTTTATGCAGATCACGGCGCAGATCTTTCTGCTCTGTGGTCAGTGTAGCGATATCCAGCGCAACAGTTGGGCCTTTCTGAGTATGTTCATGTACTAAACGCCATACACGACGCACAAAGCGGTTAGCCCCTTCAACACTCGATTCTTGCCACTCTAAGGTTAATTCTGGTGGAGCAGCAAACATCATAAATAGGCGAACCGTATCGGCGCCATATTTATTCACCATCTCTTGCGGATCGATACCGTTATTTTTCGATTTCGACATTTTGCTCATACCTGTGTAGGTCAGCTCATGTCCTTCACTATCAACGGCATTGATAATACGGTTTTTTTCATCGCGTTCAACAATGGCATCAGTCGGTGAAATCCAAATACGCTGGCCATCTTCACCGGTATAGTGGAAGGCATCAGCCAGCACCATACCTTGACACAGCAAGCGTTTTGCTGGCTCATCTGAATTGACCAGACCCGCATCACGCATCAACTTGTGGAAGAAGCGGAAATACATCAGGTGCATGATAGCGTGTTCAATACCACCAATATATTGATCTACTGGTAGCCAGTAGTTTGCCGCTTCGGGGTCAAGCATGGAATCAGATTGCGGGCAGGTATAACGGGCGTAGTACCAAGATGATTCCATAAAGGTATCGAAGGTATCGGTTTCACGCAGCGCTGGCTGACCATTAATAGTGGTTTTTGCCCACTCAGGATCAGCTTTAATTGGACTAGTGATACCATCCATCACTACATCTTCAGGCAGAATCACTGGCAATTGATCTTCTGGGATTGGAACAACTGTACCATCTTCTAAGGTTGCCATAGGAATAGGCGCGCCCCAGTAACGTTGGCGAGAGACGCCCCAATCACGCAGACGGTAATTGACTTTGCGTTTACCCACACCCATTTCAACCAGTTTATCGGCGATAGCATCAAAACCCGCTTGATGAGTTAATCCGCTAAACTCACCTGAGTTAACTAACTGATTTTTTTCGGTCATTGCCGCTTCGCTGATATCCGGCTCATTACCTTCTGCATCAGCGATAACGGCTTTAATTTCAAGTGAATATTTGTGAGCGAATTCCCAGTCACGTTGATCGTGAGCTGGGACGGCCATCACAGCGCCCGTACCGTATTCCATCAATACAAAGTTAGCGACCCAAATTGGCAATTTTTGCTGAGTTAATGGGTGGATAACATAAAATCCAGTTGCTAATCCCTTTTTCTCCATTGTTGCCATATCCGCTTCGGCCATTTTAGTGGCGCGACATTCAGCGATAAAAGCAGCGAGTTCGGGATTATTTTGTGCAGCTTCTTGCGCCAGAGGATGGCCAGCTGCAACTGCAACATAGGTTGCACCCATAAAGGTATCGGGACGCGTAGTATAAACAGTCAATGTATCTTGGTGATCAGCCACATTAAAGGTGATTTCAACCCCTTCTGAACGGCCAATCCAGTTGCGCTGCATGGTCTTAACCTGCTCAGGCCAGTCATCCAGTTTATCTAAATCATTTAATAGCTCTTCAGCGTAGTCGGTGATCTTAATGAACCATTGAGGTATCTCTTTGCGCTCAACGGGACTATCACAACGCCAACAGCAGCCATCAACGACTTGTTCATTGGCTAAAACTGTCAAATCATGTGGACACCAGTTCACTGCTGAGGTTTTTTTATACACTAAACCTTTTTCATACAGCTTAGTGAAAAACCACTGTTCCCAGCGATAATATTCAGGTGAACAGGTAGCAAACTCGCGTGACCAGTCGTAACCAAAGCCCAGCATTTTGAGCTGACCTTTCATATAATCTATATTTTCATAGGTCCAAGGTGCTGGCGCAGTATTATTTTTAACTGCAGCGCCTTCTGCCGGTAAGCCAAATGCATCCCAACCAATCGGCTGAAGTACATTTTTACCTAGCATGCGTTGATAGCGCGAAATTACATCACCAATGGTGTAATTACGAACGTGGCCCATATGTAGTCGACCAGAAGGGTAAGGTAGCATTGACAGGCAATAGTATTTTTCTTTGCTGTTGTCTTCTGTCACTTGGAAAGTCTTTTTTTCTTCCCAGTGGCGCTGTACTTGTGACTCTATGTCTTCTGGACGATATTGTTCTTGCATGGCACCGATAATCCTGTGGTGAATAAAGCTACTCAGTAGCGTGAAAGTCTTAATAACCTCTTTATCCGCATAGCATAGCGGATAACAGCTGAAAACAACAAGAGCTGTTGCCTATTGAAGAAAACAGAAAGCGCTTTTTATTGGTTCAGTTGAGTATTTTAGTCGCGTATATAGGGTGATATTACTCTAATACTCCTACAACTTAACCAAAAATCACCTTGATTGGTATGCTTAAGTAAGAAAAAAATCAATAAAAAAAGCAATAGACTGAAAATAGACGGGGAATAACGGCAGAAGTTGATCTTTTATGCGAAAAACAAACCAAAGCAGTTTGGCTGCCCTGGTTTGTTGAATTATTTAATTTAATAACAAAAATGATTTAGTGAAGAATTTTGGCCAGAAAATCTTTAGCGCGTTCTGATTTAGGATTATCAAAGAAGTCAGTTTTTTTACTATCTTCAACAATTTTTCCTTCATCCATAAAAATAACCCGATCAGCCACTTTTTTAGCAAATCCCATCTCATGAGTTACTACCATCATGGTCATGCCCTCATTGGCTAACTCCACCATGACATCCAGCACTTCATTGATCATTTCTGGATCGAGAGCTGAGGTGGGCTCATCAAATAACATAGCGATAGGGTCCATACAAAGAGCTCTGGCAATCGCTACACGTTGTTGTTGCCCACCGGAAAGCTGAGAAGGGAATTTATTCGCGTGCGTTGTTAGCCCAACACGTTCTAATAATTTTAATCCTTTTTCTTCTGCCTCTTTTTTATCTCGATTCAATACTTTAACTTGAGCTAAGGTGAGATTCTCAATAATCGACAAGTGAGGAAAGAGCTCAAAATGTTGGAAAACCATTCCTACCTGAGATCGCAGCTTGGCCAAATTAGTTTTTTTATCATTTACTTTGATATCGTTAACTGAGATATCACCTTGCTGTATCGGTTCGAGACCATTTACTGTTTTAATTAATGTTGATTTTCCAGAACCTGAAGGCCCACAGACAACGACAACCTCACCTTTTTTGACTTCAGTTGAGCAGTCAGTGAGAACCTGAAACTGGCCATACCATTTGGATACATTTTTCAGGGTGATCATACAACAGTCCTTCTCTTAAGATAGTTCACCAGCATAGATGCAGAGAAACTAATAATAAAGTAAACAACGCCGGCAAATAGCACCATTTCAACCCGTGTTCCGTCACGATCACCGATATTGGTTGCGGTACGGAAAAAGTCCGTCAGACTCAACACATAAACGAGAGATGTATCTTGGAATAAAACAATTCCTTGAGTCAATAATAACGGTACCATCGCGCGGAAAGCCTGCGGCAAAACAACTAAGCGCATATTTTGCATTTGAGTCATCCCCAATGCCAATGCGGCAGAGGATTGACCTCGTGAAACACTTAAAATACCAGCTCGAATAATCTCGGAATAGTAAGCCGCTTCAAAAAGTGAGAATGCTATCATTGCTGAGATCAAACGAATATCGCTTTTCGGTGATATGCCTAGAACATTTTGGACTAAGTTAGGCACAATCAGATAGAACCAAAGTAATACCATTACTAATGGAACGGCGCGGAAGGTGTTGACATACAAGGCCGCAAACCAACGAATCAACCTAAAACGAGATAGGCGCATCATGGCTAGCACCGTACCCCATAAGATACCAATCACAATGGCTGTGACGGTAATTTTGGCGGTAATAACTAGGCCATCAACTAAAAATGGCCAGCTAGGGATAATCGAACTCCAGTCATATTCATAAGACATATTAACGACCTCCCTGTGTGCCAGGTAAACGCACTTTACGCTCTAATAAGTGCATTAATAGCATGATAATCAAGTTGATACCTACGTAGGCGAGGGTAATGGCGGTAAATGATTCCCAAGCATAGGAGGAGTAATCCAGCAATTTACCCGCTTGTGCCGCCATATCGACCAAACCTATAGTCGAAGCGATCGCAGAGTTTTTAACTAGGTTGACCATCTCTGAGGTCATTGGCGGCAGTATCACTCGATAGGCATTAGGTAGCAAAACATAGCGATAAGTTTGGGGCAATGTTAAGCCCATCGCTAAGCCAGCACTTTTTTGACCTCTTGGAAGTGATTGAATCGCCGCACGAACTTGCTCAGTGACTCGAGCTGCAGTGAATAATCCTAAACAGATCACCGATGAAAGGAAAAATTGGATGTTAGGATCAAGATCCATTTTAAACCAGTCGCCAATAGATTGAGGCAACAATTCAGGGATCACCAGATACCAAGTGAAAAATTGAACGATTAAAGGCACATTACGGAAAATTTCTACGTAAATGGTGCCGAGCATGGAGAGAAATTTGTTGGGGACAGTGCGCAAAATACCGAAGAAAGAACCCACGAGGAAAGCAATAATCCATGCACAAATCGACAGCAAAATAGTGACTTCAAAACCAGCAATAATCCACCCTAAATAGGTGGTATTTCCAAAGGGGGCATCTTGAAAATAGATCCCCCAATTCCAATTAGTTGACATACGCATACTCCCTGAGGGCAATCTATCTATCCCCTCATATTTCAAGATGTAGATCAGCAGGTTGTACCGCCTATCTACCTCTTAAATCATGTTGGGTATAACCCTAAATAACGGACAAAAAGCGTGAGACAGTGAACGACTGCCTCTCGCTAATTTTTAACCCGTAACACCCTGTCTGTCTTTTATAATCAGTTCAGCGCTTTATCGTTTGGCGCTTTGAATAGAGCCTTCATTTCATCTGAAAGTGTAAAGTTCAAGTTAAGATTTTTTGGTGGAATAGGTTGATTAAACCAAAGGTTGAAGGATTGCTCAGCCGCTCCTGACGACTGTGCTTTAACAATGGTCTCATCGACCAATTGTTTAAATTGTGCATCGTCTTTACGTAACATACAGCCGTAAGCTTCTTCTGATTGTGCTTTACCGACAATATCCCACTGCTCAGGTTTTTTCGCTTTAGCGCGTTCGCCAGCTAGCAGGGCATCATCCATCATAAAGGCAACGGCACGGCCTGATTCTAGAGTACGGAATGAGTCACCATGATCTTTCGCACTGATGATGCGCATTTTCATGTTTTTCTCTTCATTCAGTTTATTCAATAGCACTTCAGAGGTTGTTCCTGAAGTTACTACCACGTTTTTACCCGCTAAATCCGCAAAATCTTTAATACCACTATCTTTTTTGGCCAGTAAGCGTGTGCCCACTACAAAGATGGTATTGGAGAAATCAGCTTGTTTTTGTCTTTCCACGTTATTGGTGGTAGATCCACATTCAAAATCAAAAGTACCATTTTGAAGTAGAGGTATACGGTTCTGTGAGGTAATAGGGATCAGTTTGACGTCCAGATTAGGCATATCTAATTTCTTTTTCACTGCATCGACGATCAAATTAGAATAATCTTGTGAATATCCCACCACTTTTTGGCTATTATCATAATAAGAGAAGGGGACAGAAGATTCTCGGTGACCAACAACAATGACGCCATTATCTTTAATTTTCTTTAACGTTCCATTGAGTTCTTCAGCTTGAACGGCACAAGTTGCACCCAAAAGCATCATTGACAAAACAAGCTTGTTCATACGCATTTTAAAACTCCTTTGATGACACCATAATATTTCATGTTGTGCTTGCAGATGTCTCGAAACTGTAGATTGCAGCGCCGATCATCGACTTGTGTTTCATTATTGTTAATAACTTAATTGTTTTTGTTAATCATTGAAAACGAATTGTTATCAAATCGGGAGTTGCCTCCCATATTATTTGGTGCGTTGCTGTTCTATTGCACCATTTTGGTTCTAATCCTCACCGTTATGGTGAAATAGACTGCAAGAAATTAAATAAATAAACGAATCTGATATTAATTTGATGGCCGTCAGTGATATGAAGCAATATCCATACCAAGTTGATATGTTGAAATCTGTGTCATTTGTGTAAAGTTACCTGATGAGGCTTGTGCCGACTTGTTTGCTGTGTAATATGTAACTTGAAATATTAATGACGTGTATAAATTCCGTCAGGATATTGATAATTAAATGGATGTTTTTTTAGGATAGAAATGTACTTATAATGAACAGGCAACTAAAACTGGCAAAAGGATTAATGTTCTTCGTCTGTCTGATGGTCTTACTCTGTATCAATCAGAGAGCCGCTGGAGAACGTGTGCTGGGTTCTTTTATCTCGCCTGTTAATGCGGCAAGTACGCTCTCTACAGATGCTATTCTCTTTTTGCAGCAGCCAATATTGCCGCCTCAATCTGTATCTGATAGCGATGAAACTAAGTTATCAACTTGTGATTTAAGTGCAAAATCACTTTTACCCTTATTGCCTATCACTATAGAGCCACTGTTTTTTCTGTTCTTTTGCTTCTCCGTGCTTTCACTGCTCTGCTTTCGTTTTCCTGCCCGTTCGTGGCAACGAATTGATAAACACCCACCACCCCGAGTTCGAATACACCTCCAATTCTGTAATCTTCGAGATTAGAAACACGTTAAAAATTCGTTTTTTAATGTTGCCCTATTTTGGAGGTTTTTCATGCGTTTCATGCTTAATTCGCTACTAGCGATATTAGTATTTTTTTCGATAAGCGTTAATGCAGCTGATACTGGCTGGTTAACGGCAAAGAATAATGATCATGCACAGGTTCGTTTACTCTCTTCACAGCAAGAGAATGAGCAAATCAATGTGCTATTAGATGTCCAGTTAGCGCCGGGCTGGAAAACCTACTGGCGTTCGCCAGGGGAAGGGGGAGTTGCGCCTGAAATTCAGTGGACATCAAGTGTTGAGAGTGTTGAGTGGTCTTGGCCAACGCCGCACCGGTTTGATGTGGCGGGTATCTCTACGCAGGGCTACGATGGAAATGTCTCTTTTCCTATCATAATCCGCAATAGTGGCTCATTGAGCCGCTTATCTGGTGTTTTAACCTTATCTACCTGTAGTAATGTCTGTATTTTAACCGACTATCCTTTTACATTGGATTTCACTGAGCCAGCTCCCGCTGATTTCACTTGGTTATTTAATCAAGCCATAGATAAAGTACCTGCCCCACAGGGGCTGGTGGAACAAGTTCAAGTTGGTTTTACGGGCGATCAGCTGGTGATTGAACTGCAAAAATTGGCAGAGGAAAGTTGGTCAAAACCCGCACTATTTATCGATACACTTGAGGGCGCGGGTACTAGTGAGCCTAAAGTTCAAGTCTCGGGAAATAAACTTACAGCGACTATTAATGTTACTGATGATTGGGGCGATAAGGCACCGGATTTAACTGGCCAATCATTCTCCTTTGTGGTGACCGACAAAGGATTATCTCAACAAATTAATCATCAAATCGAGACTTATCAGGGGGATAAACTGCCTAGCGAGAGCTCAGGACTCCCTTTATGGCAGATATTAGCCTTTGCAGTGCTTGGTGGGCTGATCCTGAATTTAATGCCCTGTGTTCTACCCGTATTGGCGATGAAATTGGGCTCAATTCTCCATATCCCTCAAGGTGAGCGAAAAATAATTCGTCGTCAATTTCTATTATCCTCTTCGGGGATATTAGTGTCCTTTTGGTTATTAGCTCTGTTTATTACTCTATTAAGAGTGGGTCAGCAGGCTGTTGGCTGGGGAATTCAATTTCAAAGTCCATGGTTTATCGGCTTTATGGTGCTGGTAACCTTATTATTTAGCGCCAATCTATTTGGCTTATTTGAAATTCAGTTAGGACATAAAACCAATACTCGCCTAGCAACTATGGGGGGACAAAGTAATGCCGGACATTTTTGGCAGGGTGTTTTTGCCACACTGCTCGCTACTCCTTGTTCTGCACCTTTCCTTGGAACCGCAGTCGCCTACGCCTTAGGAGCACCTTTAGAACAACTTTGGTTGATCTTCACTGCGCTGGGTATTGGTATGAGTCTGCCTTGGCTATTAATTGCGGCCTTCCCAGCAGTTGCTCGCCTATTGCCAAAACCGGGCGCTTGGATGAATAAGCTACGCGCTGTGTTGGGTGGCATGATGTTGCTATCAAGTTTATGGCTCATTAGCTTACTAATCCCACATATAGGTTATATGTATGCATTAGGCATCGTTATTCTATTATTACTTGTATTACTGATTTTTATCTTTAAACATTCAGGCATGCGCTCAGCGGGTATTGCACTGATCTTCTTCAGTTTATCAGCGGGGGCATTTTCTTGGTTGGCTCAAACTGAAGATCAAGTCGGCAGCTCTGCTTTTGTTAAGGACCAAGTTGATTGGCAGCCATTAACAGAAGAGGCGATAACGCAAGCATTAGCCGCAAATAAGCGAGTTTTTGTCGATGTTACCGCTGAATGGTGTGTTACCTGTAAAGCGAATAAATACAATGTGTTATTAAGAGAGGAGGTTCAGCTCGCTTTAGGAGAAGCCGATGTGGTGGCCCTGCGTGGTGATTGGACCAAACCCTCACCTGAAATTAATACTTTTCTACAAAAGCGCGGGCAAGTCGCGGTGCCTTTTAATCAGATCTATGGACCTGGATTAACTGAAGGTGAAGTGCTGTCCACAATACTTGATCGTGAGTCCCTTTTATCGACATTAAATGAGGCGAAAGGAGCCAGTAAATGAAAAAAACAATTTTAGCCGTATTACTCTCAACTATGACATTCGGTTTTGGTGCGCAGGCAGCGCCATTAACCGCTAAACAAGAGCAGCAAGTTCGTGAGTTAGTTCGTGATACTTTGATTAAAAATCCACAAATTCTTGAAGAGTCAATTCAAGCATTACAGGCGCAACAAGCTGAAAAGCAGCAAGCCCAAATGAAGGATGTGCTGAAAACCGAAGCCAATGCGCTCTATAATGATCCTGCTAGCCCGCGTATCGGCGCTAAAGATGCCAAATTAGTGTTAGTCAACTTTACTGACTATAACTGCCCCTATTGCAAACGCTTTGATCCACAGTTAGAAGAGATTGTGAAGAAATACCCAGATGTTGCTGTGGTGTTTAAGCCATTACCTTTTAAAGGCCCAACATCGATCGAATCGACCCAGCTAGTATTAACTTTGTGGGAAAAAGATCCAAAAGCATTCCAAGCACTGCATCAGAAATTTATGCAAAAGCAGGGAATGTTGATAGAAGAAAATATTATACAAGCATTAAAAGCTACGGGTAATGAAAATCTGGTGGTTAATGATAAGAGCAAAGAGACTATTGGTAAAAATCTTGAGTTAGCTGAAAAACTCGGTGTTCAAGGAACGCCTGCAACAGTAATAGGTGATGAGATGGTTTCAGGTGCTATCGATATGCAGCAGCTTGAAAGCATTGTAAAAGCTGAATTAGCCAAAGTGAAAAAATAGAGATAATGGGTAGACTAAAAAAGTGGTCGAAAGAGCTCCTCGTGCTGGCGGTGATTATTTTTATCGCCACAGCAGCAATGGATCTCTGGCGTAAGCCTGAGCGTCTATCCCCAGAGCTGCTAACATCGTTGACCTTGGTTAACGGTGAATCGATCTCCTTGATTGAAATGAGTCACGAAAAACCGATTCTGGTCTACTTTTGGGCAACTTGGTGTGGGATTTGTAAGATGACCTCACCAACAGTCGCTGAGCTTGCAGAGGCTGGCGTTCCGGTTATTTCAGTGGCGATTCGCTCTGGTAATAGTGATAAATTAATCGTTGGTATGAGTAAGAAAGGCTATAACTTTCCGGTTATTAATGATATTCGAGGCCAATTATCTTCAAGCGCTGATGTGAGTGCCACACCGACCTTTATGATCATCGATAAAGGGGAAATGGTCAGCTTCACTTCTGGCTGGACCAGTTATTGGGGATTACGCGCTCGATTAGCGATGGCTTCTTTTTAATTTATTCTGACTATTATCAAAAAGGCATCAATTTTTACCATTGATGCCTTTTTTTCTATAAGTGACCCGTCCTAAATAAGGTTGACACTTTTCCAACTTAAAATTGGAGAGTGTAA
>CAUQNX010000022.1:0-46095 GCA_963519845.1 uncultured Moellerella sp.
TAATTGGTTGCGGGAGCCGGATTTGAACCGACGACCTTCGGGTTATGAGCCCGACGAGCTACCAGACTGCTCCATCCCGCGCCTGAAATACTATTCTTATTACTATACTTACTTCGATATAGATTACTACTTTTTTAATTGGTTGCGGGAGCCGGATTTGAACCGACGACCTTCGGGTTATGAGCCCGACGAGCTACCAGACTGCTCCATCCCGCGTCCGATAGCGGGCACTATACTCAGGATGAGATCTGATGCAAGTTTTTTCGATCATTTTCTTCATCTTTTTACAAAAGCAGTACAAATTAACTTCAATATGTTTGCTTTTTATCCGATCGCTAGAAAAACACTATTAGAATGCTTGTTATTGCTAATTATGTTTTTGGTCAAAAAGAAGGGGCTTAATAGAGAGAATTTTCTGAATTTACCTTGTTTCTTTTATTCATGGTTATAACAGGTAGCCAGAATGATGTTTGTTTGCTCATTTCTCAATATCAGTATATTTATACTGATGCACTGTTTTAGCCATTTATTTATATTGAGGGGTTTGCTATTGTGCGCGCCATAGCGGATAGGGAGTCGATTAAAATGAAATCGTGGCAAAAGTGGTTGGTATCAGGTTTTGTAGCTTCTTTACTTGTAGGATGCCAGTCGCATCCAACAGATAAAGGACAACAGTATAAAGATGGGCGGCTGAATCAAGATTTGCAGCAAGTTAATCAGCTTAATACTAAAGGTAAGCCAATTAATGGTGCGGACTTTAATCGCCAAGTGGCCGAAATTAAAAATACCTCTTCAAGGCTATTCCAAAATAACAATGAAACCTATCATGCCATTGAGAACTGGTTACAAGCTGGCGGTGATCCTGCGACCTTAACTCGCTTCAATTTGACGGCTTACCAAATGGAAGGCGCCGATAACTATGGTAATGTTCAGTTTACCGGATATTACACGCCCGTCATTCAAGCACGTAGAACCAAACAAGGTGAATTTCGTCACCCTCTCTATCGTATGCCCGCCAAAGGTAAGAAACGACTTCCTAGTCGAGCTGCTATCTATAATGGCGCTCTTAGCGATAGCCTAATCATTGCTTATAGTAATTCAGCCGTCGATAATTTTATGATGGAAGTACAGGGCAGTGGTTATGTCAATTTTGGTGATGGCACTCCTTTAAACTTTTTTGCTTATGCGGGCAAAAATGGTCATGCATATAAAAGCATAGGTAAAGTGCTGGTCGATCGGGGCGAAGTGCCTTTAGAAAAGATGTCACTACAAGCGATTAAAGATTGGACTGATTCCCATAGTGAAGCTGAGGTCCAGAAATTGCTGGAAGAGAATACTTCTTTTGTCTTTTTTAAACAGAATGATTTTATTCCAGTAAGAGGTGCGAGCGCGGTTCCATTAATTGCCAAAGCTTCTGTGGCCTCAGATAAAACGTTAATTCCAGCTGGCTCATCATTATTAGCTGAAATTCCTGTATTGGATGGTGCGGGAAAATTTACCGGCCGTTATGAAATGCGTATGATGGTGGCATTAGATGTGGGTGGTGCCATTAAAGGGCATCATTTTGATATTTACCATGGCACAGGCGATGAAGCAGGAAGAATGGCTGGCTTTTATAATCATTATGGTCGCGTCTGGGTATTAAAAAAGAATTCACTGTTTAATTAGTCGCTTTCACTATTAAGGTATTTATATTCTATGCAAATCTCTCTCTCTGATGCATGGATGCAGCGCTTCGCGGGTACGGGGCGCTTGTATGGTCAACAAGCTCTTATGCTTTTTGCTCAGTCGCATGTTTGTGTGATTGGAATTGGTGGTGTCGGTACTTGGGCTGCAGAAGCCTTGGCACGCACTGGGATTGGGGCAATAACACTCATAGATATGGATGATGTTTGCATTACGAATACTAATCGCCAATTACATGCATTGAATAGCACTGTGGGCCAGCCAAAAGTCGAGGTGATGAAAGATCGTATTCTCGCTATTAACCCAGAGTGTCGAGTCACTGTTATTGATGATTTTATTAGCGTCGATAATGTAGCTGAGCTGCTTTCTAATGGATTTGATTATGTTATTGATGCCATTGATAGTGTTAGGCCCAAAGCGGCGCTGCTGGCTTACTGTCGACGTTTTAAAATACCGGTGATCACTACTGGAGGGGCGGGTGGGCAGATTGATCCAACTCAAATCCAAGTCAAAGATCTAGCAAAAACCATTCAAGATCCGTTAGCCGCAAAATTACGTGAGCGATTGAAATCTGATTTCAATGTGGTGAAAAACGGTAAAGGCAAATTGGGAATAGATTGTGTTTTCTCCACGGAGCAGCTGGTTTATCCTCAAAGTGATGGTACTGTTTGCGCCGCTAAAAACAGCGCTGAGGGCTCTAAACGTATGGATTGCGCATCGGGTTTTGGTGCCGCAACTATGGTCACTGCCAGCTTTGGCTTTATTGCCGTATCTCATATATTGAAGAAAATGCTGGCAAAAGCAGAACGGCAGCAGAGTGAAACTGAATAAAAAATCGAATAAAGTGGCTGTGTTATCAACACAGCTCTAATATTAATTTATTGATTTTGTTGTGCGACTCTTCTGATTTCATTAATGAGAGATTGAATACCATTTTGGCGGGAGACACTTAGCTGACCCGCTAATCCGGTTTTATTGAAAAAATCCAATAAATCAATGGCTAGAATCTCATTAGCTGATTTTCCTTCAATGTTGGTCAATAATATTGCCAATAATCCTTTTACAATACGTCCTTCACTATCACCAAAAAAGTGCAGTGAACCATCGCTATTATATTGATAACCAATCCAAACTCGATTTTCACAGCCTCGCACCTCTTCAGCTTGCTGTTTATTGCTATCACTTAGGGGTGGCAATTTACGTGCCAATTGGATCAATAGACGGTATTTATCTTCCCATGTGGATTGAGCCTGTAGTTGCTCGCTAAGTGCGGCCAGTTTTATCTCATGACCAAAGGGATGTGGGGCGATGATAGACGCGTTCATTTTAGTTCCTTGATTATTCACCTAATGCTATTCACCGAGTAGTGCCAGTGCAGATTTGATGGCCTGTATAAAGTGATCAATATCATGGCGATTATTATAGGGCATCACCGAGATCCTAAGACAACCTGTAATTCCGATTGCGTCCATTAACGGTTGAGCACAATGTTGGCCCTGTCTAAGCGCAATATTTTGTTCGGCTAAGATCATGGCGATATCACTATGGTGAATATCAGCGAAATTAAAGGCCAGTAAAGGTGAATGAAGTTGGCGATAGCTAATAAAGCCAGCTAAAAGGCTAAGTTGTTCTTCCGCATAATCAATAAGGGAGTTTGCATAGCTAGCAGAAGCTGGGCGATCAATTGTATTTAGCCAATCAAGAGTAGCAGAGAAACCAATCACACCAGCAATATTTGGGGTGCCAGCTTCAAAACAGTGAGGGATTGGCGCTGGTATAAATTGCTCAAAATTGGTTTCAGTCAACATTTTACCGCCACCTTGCCACGGGGACATAGCTTCTAATAAAGCAGTTTTGCCGTAACAGACGCCAAGACCCGTAGGGCCATAGAGTTTATGTGCGGAAAAAACGTAGAAATCAATATCTAAGGCGGTCAGATCGATTTGGTGATGAGCTATACCCTGAGCACCGTCAACGACCAGTTTTGCTTTCACTCTATGAGTCAGCTCGCGGATAGCAACTAAATCAGGCTGGTGACCAGTTACATTAGACATCTGGGTAACGGCGACAACTTTGGTTCGTTCATTTAATAAGAGATTGAGTGTATCAATATGAATGCAATGATCATCACTTACGGGCCATTTTACAACTTTAGCTCCCGTCTGCCGTGCCACCATTAGCCAAGGTATCAGATTTGAGTGATGCTCTTGTTCACTCACGATGATTTCATCGCCAGGTTGTAAATGCTGCCTGAAATAACCTTGGGTGATTAGATTAATCGATTCTGTAGTCCCACGGGTCCAAATAATATTTTTCGCATTATCAATATTAATTAATTCGGCGACTTGTGTACGTGTTAATTCATAGGATTGTGTCAATTGCTGCGCAACTTTGGCTTGGCTGCGATGAACCGAGCTGCTGACATGACGATAGTAATCTTCTGTGGCTTCTATCATAACCTTAGGTTTCAAGGCTGTAGCTGCACTATCAAGAAAGACTGTGGTTGAATTTAATGCAGGAAATTCATCTCTAAAATTAAGCGCGGAAAAAACAGTTATCGTATTCTGCTTCATTGAAAATATTCTTATTTTAAACTTGAGTATGCTGTATCAATTTTAGTCACAGTAATGCTGTAATAAATTGTTACATTTCGACATGTTTGTTGATATTATCTCTTCATGTGCTGTCTGAATGATCCGGTGTTTTTGGCTGATTTGCAATTAATTCTAAAATAGTTACTAAGTGATAATATCAGGTAGGGTAGTTTATTAATTATTTTCACTTAGGTTATTTTACTTAAGTTGAAATAAAAATGTGATTTTATTTACACTTTAGCTTGTTTGAGAGGAAACTTAGGTTAATATCTTGTGTTGCTCTTTTAGTGTAAACAAAAAAAACACCGCCTAAGCGGTGTACTAAAAATCACTATGGACAGACAGGGTAAATGTACAGGAAGTGAAAAACTGTAGCATAAGCTACAACGTCTGGCATCCCCAGACAACTTGCAAACACAACATCACAACCACAAAGCCAAAAGCATCATAATAATTAAACTATGCCACTTTTCGTTCCGGCTTAGGAAGTGCGCATACTATAGGTATTTACTGGCGTATGCTCAATGGACAAATTATAATGCTTCGAATAAAAAAAACTAATGCATTTGAATGCGCACAATAGAAGCGATTATGTCTAAACGATTACCACCTCTTAACGCATTAAGAGTCTTTGATGCAGCAGCCCGTCATCTAAGTTTTACTAAAGCGGCGGAAGAGCTGTTTGTAACCCAAGCAGCTGTTAGTCATCAGATGAAAAGTCTGGAAGAATTTTTGGGTTTGAAATTGTTTCGCCGTCGTAATCGTTCTCTATTATTGACGGAAGAAGGACAGAGTTATTATCTCGATATCAAAGAGATATTTACTTCGATAAATGAAGCAACTAAAAGGCTCCTAGCACGTAGTGCAAAAGGTGCATTAACAGTAAGTTTATCACCTAGCTTTGCGATCCAATGGCTGGTACCACGTTTATCGGGCTTTAATCAGGCATTTCCTGGTATCGATGTACGGATTCAGGCGGTTGATCGCGAAGAAGATAAGATAGCGGATGATGTTGATGTCGCTATTTTTTATGGTAGAGGGAATTGGTCAGGCTTAAGAACTGATCGTTTGTATGCTGAATTTTTAATGCCGGTATGTTCGCCCACATTATTAACGGGGGAACACCCGTTAAAGAAACCAGAAGATCTTGCTTACTATACTTTATTACACGACTCTTCTCGTCGGGATTGGCAGGCTTATATCCGGCAAGTTGAATTACAGAATGTGATTAATGTGCAGCAAGGCCCGATTTTTAGTCACAGCGCGATGGTGATCCAAGCTGCGGTACATGGGCAAGGTGTGGCTTTAACAAATAATGTGATGGCAAGGAATGAAATAGATATTGGCCGACTAGTCTGTCCTTTTAGTGAAGTACTGGTGAGTAAAAATGCCTTTTATCTAGTTTGCCAAGAAAATCAGGCTGAGATTGGAAAGATTGCTGCATTTA
The DNA here is from genome assembly GCA_963519845.1 of uncultured Moellerella sp. GTDB lineage: Bacteria > Pseudomonadota > Gammaproteobacteria > Enterobacterales > Enterobacteriaceae > Moellerella. The sequence goes on from CAUQNX010000022.1 coordinate 5,728, forward strand.
GGCAATGGATACTTTCGCAAGCAGCGAGTGAGCAAGAAAAATTAGGTTTTATTACTGGTGATCCAGATGAGTCTATCTAATCAGTGATAAATATGTAATTAAAAGAAAGGGTAAAATTGTGAATAGTCGTTTGATGCTAATTTTTGCCGGAATAAGTGGTTTTTTCAGTGTCGCATTCGGAGCAATAGGCTCGCATCTATTATCTCCGATAATGAGCACTCACCAGATGGAGTGGATTGAGTTAGGGTTACGTTATCAGATGGTACATACCATTGCATTAATGGTATTGGCTGCTATTTTAATGAGAAAAGTAATTCTTTGGTTTTACTGGTGCGGTATATTTTTTGCTGTAGGTATTCTCCTTTTTAGCGGTAGCCTTTATTGTATGGCCCTGTTACAGGTAAAATACTTCGCGTATTTTACACCAATAGGTGGAGTTTGCTTTCTTATTGGTTGGCTGTTAGTGGTTATCGGCGCTACGCGTCTAAGGAAATCGGCGTTACGCCATGAATAATAAAATTGCATTATATTGCCGCTCTGGCTTTGAAAAAGAGTGTGCGGCAGAAATAACAGATAAAGCAGGTCAAAAAGAGATTTTTGGTTTTGCACGGGTAAAAGAGAATAGCGGTTATGTTCTTTTTGAATGTTATCAACCCGGTGATGCGGATCGTTTGGCTCGTGAAATTCCTTTTCGTGAACTGATTTTTGCCCGTCAAATGGTTGTGGTTGGCGACTTATTAAAAGGTCTGCCGACGGAAGATCGTATCACGCCGATTGTCGCAGCACTGAAGTTGCAGATCCAACGAGCGGGTGAGCTGCGAGTTGAAGTACCAGATACGAATGAAAGTAAAGAGCTACTTAAATTTTGCCGCAAATTGACGGTTCCATTACGTGGCGCATTACGCACAGAAAAAATATTGCTAGGAAAAGAGAATCTTAAGCGCCCTGTGTTGCATGTCTTCTTTATTGCGCCGGGCTGTTGCTATACGGGTTACTCTTATAGCACTAATAATTCGCCGTTTTATATGGGTATTCCACGATTAAAATTCCCATCAGATGCGCCTAGTCGTTCAACGCTGAAGCTGGAAGAAGCTTTTCATATCTTTATTCCTCGTGAAGAGTGGGAAGAGCGTTTAGCAAGTGGTATGAAAGCCGTTGATTTGGGTGCTTGTCCGGGTGGTTGGACTTATCAGCTGGTACAACGCAGTATGATGGTTCATGCGGTCGATAACGGGCCAATGGCGCAAAGCTTGCTAGATACAGGGCAAGTTCGTCATCACCAGATCGATGGATTTAAGTTTCAGCCAATTTCAAAAAATATCACTTGGTTAGTTTGTGATATGGTTGAAAAGCCGGCTAAAGTGGCGGCCTTGATGACAGATTGGTTATTAAATGGTTGGTGTCGTGAAACCATTTTTAATTTGAAATTGCCGATGAAAAAACGTTATGAGGAAGTCACTCATATCTTAGAAAAAATGCGCACACAGCTAAAAGAAAATGGCATTAACGTATTGATACAAGCGAAACAGCTTTATCATGATCGTGAAGAAGTTACCGTTCATGTACAGCGTATTTGGGCTGCATCAGCACCTAATCGTGATTAATTGACTCGAATTTCGCGTTAAATGAACAAAAATAAAGGATGCTAATTGGCATCCTTTATTTTATCTGCTTTTTGTTGAATATTGATAGGCTAGTTAGGGTGATATCAGACTGTGGGGGGAATATATCTTAGTTCTTTAAGATTACCACTGAGTTGAAGATCTGTCCTTAATGTCGCTATTTGGCGGCAAATATTTGCTATTTCAGCCTTATCTTCTAACTTTTTACGCCATTTTTCTGGTATGTCGGCAAGGTGAGTAAAAAGATTATCTAGCGAACCATACTCCTGTAGCAGAGCCGTTGCACTTTTGGGCCCTATGCCTGCCACACCGGGGACTTTACTACTACTGATACCCGTTAATCCCCAATAATCAGGTAATTGCTGCGGCGAGACGCCAAATTCAGCTTCAACAAAGGGCTGATCTAGCCAGCGTTTTTGAAAATAATCACGAATGCGGATTTTTGGTGATAGCAACTGACAATAGCCTTTATCCGTAGAGACAATAGTGACTGTATGACCTGAAAGTGCCACTTTACAGGCTAATGTCGCTGCTAAATCATCGGCTTCATCACCTTGTGAGTGCCAACTGCGTATACCCTGTAGCTCAAATTGTGCCTTGATGCTCTCAAGCTCGTTCTGTAGCTCTTCGGGCATAGGCTGGCGACCCGCTTTATAATCAGGGAATAACTGGTGGCGCCAACTGTTTTGACGATCTTGTTCGTCAAATACCGCTACAATATGGGTTGGTGAACTATGGGTAATCAGTTGATTGAGAGCCGATAGGCAAGTCTCAACACAGGGGGAGCCCTGTACCGCATGAATACGACGAATTAAATTTAGTGCATCAACTATAAGTAAATGTATCATCATTTTGTCGCCGTCCTTGGCATATGGCTCAATTATTTGATAATTTCATAGCAAGGCTCGTAAGCGCTACCACCCGGAAGTTTCATTCTATGTTGTTTAACAAAACCACGTAATAAAACATCCATACGACGCATAATTTCGCTATCACCATGGATTTTGAAAGGACCATGTTGTTCAATGGCTTTCATGCCTGACTCTTTTACATTTCCTGCAACAATTCCCGAGAAGGCACGGCGTAAATCAGCAGCTAATTTCTCTACTGATTGACCCGGATGAAGATTGAGTGACGCCATGTTTTCATGTGTTGGTTCAAAAGGTTGTTGCAGTGAATGCTCAATATTAATTGACCAGTTGAAACTATAAGCATCACCTGTGCTACGACGATTATCTTTTACCAAAGGCATATGTTTTTTCATCACGCGAGCAACTTCTTGCGGGTTATCGATGATAATTTGATAATGTTTGCAGGCTTCTTCACCTAGAGTGTGACGAATGAAATCATCTAGAACGTCAAAATATTCGGCGCTCTCTTTGGGTCCCGTTAAAATTAATGGTAGAACCTGATCTTTATTCTCAGGATTCATCAAAATACCCAATAGATAGAGTAGCTCTTCCGCAGTACCCACCCCACCTGGAAAAATAATAATACCATGTGCGATACGGACAAATGATTCCAGCCGTTTTTCGATATCTGGCATGATAATCAATTCGTTTACTAGCGGATTTGGCGGCTCAGCGGCGATAATCGAAGGCTCTGTGATACCAATAAAGCGGCTATTTCTGTAACGTTGTTGAGCGTGACCGACAGCTGCACCTTTCATCGGTGCTTCCATCGCGCCCGGTCCACAGCCAGTACAAATATTAAGCTCGCGCAAACCCAGTTCATTACCAATTTTACGACTGTAGAGATATTCGGTCTCGTTAATCGAGTGCCCACCCCAGCAGACGATCATATTGGGATCTTCATCAAGATGGAGCGCACGGGCATTACGCAAAATAGAGAAGATAATGTTAGTTAGATGGCTTTTATTGTCTAAATCTAACCGTTTTGCTTGCTCTGCATTGACGATTTGCGAGTGTACAAAAAGGATATCGCGTAATACCGCGAAAAGGTTAGCTTGAAGTGAACGTATAATAGTACCGTCTACAAAGGCATCTTCAGGGGGATTAATTAACTCTAATTTTACCCCACGCTCTCTGCGTAACACATTGATATCAAAATCAGTATATTTTGACAGTAACTCTGTGCTGTTATCGGTCTGACTGCCTGAATTGAGCACTGCGAGTGAGCAGTTTCTAAATAGACGATAGAGATGGCTACTGGCCGTGCGTTTCAGCGTGTCCACTTCTAGCTGAGACAGTAGATCCATTGAGCCTAATGGACTGATATGAGTAATCAAGTAAAACTCCTTTTATCCCAAATGGATAGCTTTATTTTTCAAATACTTTATTGTCAAATAGTAGCGCCACTTACTGGTGAAAATTTAAATGAAACACAATAAATATCTTATTGTCGAGCCTGCCGGCCTGTCGATGGCTTAAATTGCGTATTACTTCGCCAAGGATTAATATCAAGGCCACCGCGTCGCGTATATCGCGCATAGACGGTCAATTTTTCAGGCTGACATAGAGCCATAATGTCATTAAAAATACGTTCAACACACTGCTCGTGAAACTCATTATGGTGTCTGAAAGAGACTAGATAACGCAGTAGTTTCTCTCTGTCGATCTTGGCACCCTGATAGTGAATTTGTACTGAGCCCCAGTCGGGTTGATTAGTGATCAAACAGTTAGATTTTAATAGGTGACTAACCAAGGTCTCTTCAACTATCGCACCATCGGCACTATTGAGTAAATAGTCGCGATTAAATTCATAATCATTGATATCGATCTCTTGTTGATCAATACAGTGACCACTGAGTGGCATTATAGGCTGGTGGTCGAATTGGTGCAGTGCAAAGAGTTCCACTTCAACGAGCCCTTGAGCACAGTGGCTTAAGTCACTTTGCAAAGTTTGTTGTACTTTTTGCCAGCTCTCAAAATGGGTTTGATTGAAACTGTTTAAATAGAGCTTAAAACTTTTTGATTCAATTAAATTGACGCTGGTGGCATCTACACTTATGGAGCCAATAGCGACTTGAGGAACTCCACGGGAATTTAGCCAAGAGAGTTCATATAGTGTCCATATATCAGCACCATGAAATGGAAGCGACTCAGGAAAAATATTCAAAGGCTGGCGATTAAGGCTCCGGGGGACAGGTTGAAGCAGTGCCTGATCATATTGATCATGATAGGCGGTCTTTTTCCCAAGAGTAAGATTGCTAAGCGCCGGGTTATCTTGATACTGTGACATCATAATCCTTCTGTATGGGTTCTATGGTTTGTTTAAATATACGAATATAGAGATTAGCCACAAAGTTAGGTTTATTATTTAAATTATGAATGATGATAACACTTTAACCTAACTCCAGATGCTATTGCCTTTAAATTTATGTGATTTTACCTCAATAAGTGCCAAAAATATGAAAATAGAAATAGTTGAAGCTTTAAACGCTTTTACAGTGAAATATCTAGCGGCTTGGAAACAGCAGACCGGCTTACCGCCGGCATCGGATGAGCTATATGGTATTCCATCTCCCTGTGTCGTTCGTACTGGCGATGATATCGTCTATTGGGAGCCTCAACCTTTTCCTCTGGCTGATGAAAGCTTAGAGCGTGTGGAAAAGGCATTAGATATCAAGATACAAAGTGATCTTCATCACTTCTACACAAGTCAACTTGCGGGTGATATAGCGGCTGAATTTGACGGCTTAGCGCTTAATTTAATTCAAGTTTGGAGCGAAGAGGATTTTACCCGCTTACAAGAAAATTTAATTGGTCATCTTGTGACTCAAAAGCGGCTTAAATTGTCTCCAACATTATTCATTGCGACATTAGATTCTGATTTAGATATGGTTACTGTCTGCAATTTAACCGGCGAAGTGCTGGTAGAAACATTCGGTAGTAAGAAACGCAGGACAATAGCGCCTAATCTGACGACATTCGTTGTTGGCCTTATACCTCGGATAACTGCTTGATATAGGATATCTCCCTTTATGATTGTGAGATATCTCTTACAATTTAGAGGAGAGATATCTCAAGTTGCTATTTTTATCTTTTAAAATCCATCAAATAGTATTTAATTTCAATGTGTTATTAATACCCCTAGTAATGATAATTTTATTCCTCAGAATTTTTTCTACTGCGTTGGTTGTTTCAACTAAGGATTTGCCACATTCTTATGTGGCTGAACGGAATCGTATAAAGCCAACAGCATGGAACTTGAGTTAAAAAAAGTCAAAATAGAAGTTAAAGAAGTGGATAAGGTAGGGTTAAGGATAACCAAGAGAGCGTAGAGAAAGTGCTAGATATGATGATTAAAAGTGATAATTAGCAGCTGATAATAAACATAGATAGCTTTAGTTCAGCGGCTCGACAAACTACCTCTATAAGACAGGATGTAAACAGCAGGATGCTGTTATTGCAGGATGCAATAGTATATTTTAGACCATGAGATAAGCCAGCCAAAATATTTTGGCTGGCTATTTTTTATTTCACGCTTTGTTATGTTCTAGGCAACTTTTTGCGTTTCAACATTCGAACAGCGACAAGCATCAAAAGTTTCAAGACATAAGGTATTTTGGATATTTTGACTCATTGTCTCGCGTAGAGCTTCACGTTTTCGAAAAGCAGAGCGGTGCTGACTTTTGACTAATTCAATATCACGAGTAGGCTCTTGAGGCGGCAATTTAAACCAGCCCGTTTTAGTCAATTCAGCCCCACATTCAGCCCAAAAATTATCATAGCTTGATTTTAGATGCTGGCTTTTAATATGCGCCTGATTAGAAATACCTAAAATCTCAGTAGTGCCAAAAAATGCAGCGACACTATATACAGCAGACATTAGTAAATTCTTCGGGCGTAAGCCATGAGTCTGCTTAGTAATAATTTTAACTAGCTCAGTACTGTCTTCTGTCGCTGGGCCCTGTAATGAACAAAGATAGAGTTGTCGCTCAGGCCCGAAAGAGAAACTGATGAGATAAATTTCCTTTCCTTCCTCATTTAATAAATGAATCGATAAATCACCTTCACGAGGAAAATGAGAGTAGGTCAATTTTAACTGAGCAAACTCACCGGATTTTAACTCAATATTTGCGAGGGTTAAGCCATTAGATTGCTGAGAAAAGAGGGCTTCAATCGCTTCAGGTTTAAATGATTTTTCAATTAACTCTAAGGTACTCATCGCTGTTGTCAGTTTTTGCTTGCCATTCCATGAACGATGAAGATATTTATTCAGTGGTCTTTCACTAAAATTAGGGATTGAATCTAATCCGCAGGAGAGCTGTGCACAACGATAGTCTTGGCACATAATATTATACTGCTGAAATTGTTTAGCTGGCAGTTTTGCAATACGAATACGACGTTTGAGTAAGCCATAATTTTGGTTAATTGAGCTCCAAAGTGTGCTTTTTTGGCGCCATGTTTTGAGTAATCCCATATCTATACCATTATCTTTATAAGAATATTGTTTTTTTGTTAAATATTTAAAACATGAAAATACTAATTTTCATGTTTTAAATTGAATATATAACTCTGCTGTAAGTTTAACCTGTTATCATTTTTTTTGAAATTTAAATTATTTTTACGTCTACTTAGCAATATTAAAAAAAAGAAAATTGTTCATGGATAAACAATATAATATGTTGCTATTTGAGTTAGTTTTTATCGATAATATTTCAGTTATGTTATCATAATTTAATGGTTTTAATTTTCGTTGTAGTTGATTGATAATATTCATTTTTATTTTATTTTCTCAACCAGAGGTATAGATTGATGGCTAAAGTGTGAGAGTTTGTTTTAATAGGTTTGATGTGGCTAAATGCAAATTTTTTCTATTTAAAGACTGTGTAATAAAAAATAAATAGCAAGTGATTAATATATTTTATTGATGGGGTGTTTATACTTTAAATGCATTTTAGATTCAATAAAGTCAAATCTAGAATCTGAGTCATTTAATCAATTTTTAACAAAAATAAGTCGTATAACGATAAAGGTATCAAATAATTTCAATTATTAATGCCATTTAATGGTAATGCGTTTATCTCTGATTATTATCTGAAAGATCAGCATTATTAGTATTATATAGTACTCAATATATTTAATCAGTGGATTTGCTGTAGTAAACTAGTGGGATATTATTCGAACTAAGCCATTGAAGGCTAAGAACCAGTAAAAAAGGGTGATTCATGCATAAACATATTATTGAAAAACTACAACATATAGAGCAAGAAATGAAGCTTATTGAGCTATGGTCTGAACTACCACCACAGCCAGAAGCTTTTGAGAGTGAACAACCTTTTGCACTCGATACCATGGAACCTTCGGAGTGGCTACAGTGGATTTTAATCCCTCGGCTCTATGCATTAATTGAATCTAACGCGAATTTGCCTGAGTCATTTGCGATAACACCCTATTTTGAAGAGGCGTATAAGGTTGATGAAACCGAGCGTTTTCCTCAACTATTGATACATTTGCGTGAATTGGACGCTTTTTTTGCTAAAGGTCGTTAATCGATGCTAGAAATTATTTATCAGGATGAACATTTGGTTGTAGTTAATAAACCAGCTGGATGGCTAGTACATCGTAGCTGGCTGGATAGTCGTGAAACTGTCTTTGTAATGCAAACATTGAGAGATCAGATTGGCCAGCATGTTTTTCCTGTGCATCGCCTCGATAGACCGACTTCGGGTGTGTTATTGATGGCGCTATCCAGTGACGTGGCGCGTTTGCTCTCGCAACAGTTCGAACACCATCAAATGGAAAAAACTTATCACGCAATTGTGAGAGGATATGTTGAGCAAGCGGAGACGATCGATTATCCGCTACTTGAAGAGCTAGATAAAATTGCCGATAAACACGCGACGCGGGAGCCACAAATTCAAGAGTGTGTGACTCACTGTCAACCGCTAGCGACCGTCGAGTGTCAGGTGGCTATTGGTCGTTATCCAACATCACGTTTTAGTTTAGTTGAACTTAAGCCAGAGACGGGCCGAAAACATCAGTTACGCCGCCATATGTCCCATTTACGTCATCCGATTATTGGTGATTCTAAACATGGTGATCTACGCCAAAATCGTGGTGTTACTGAACATTTTTCGACATCGCGTTTGATGTTACATGCAAGCCAATTGGATTTGCTTCATCCGGTGACTCAAGTTCCCTTATCTTTCAAGGCTAAGTGGGATGAACAGTGGATGAGAATTTTAACTCAGTTTGGTTGGCAAGGTTTGCTGCCCGATCTTGAGACGATGATAGAGATGCCAACGGAATAAGTGTCTTTTTATAATAATCGCGGCCGATCATTATTGATATGGTAAGTTATCAAATCGCTATAGGAGAATAAGATGTCAAAAATCGGCATTTTTGTTGGAACTGTTTATGGTAATGCGCTGGCTGTTGCCGAAGAAGCGGAAACTATTTTTATAGATCAGGGCCATAAAGTCACTGTGTTTGATGAACCTACATTAAATAATTGGCTAGAATATAATGATGGCGAGAGTATCGCACTGATCATCACTTCATCGACTGGACAGGGCGATTTACCTGATTCAATCACTCCTCTCTATACCGCGATCAATGATCAATTGGGTTATCAACCTAATTTGCGCTATGGGATTATTGCCTTAGGTGATGCTAGCTACGATCATTTTTGTGGTGCCGGACTGCGTTTTGATGCGTTATTAACAGAACAGTCAGCAACGCGTATTGGCGATATGTTATTGATTGATGGCATGGAAGAGGCGGAGCCAGAAGAGTTTGCCAAGCCTTGGTTAAAACAGTGGGGCGAGACTTTGGTTTGATATTGTGTCCATTATATTTCAAACTGCAAGTATGCTAGCTAGCTTGAGTTACCCGAATCACTTACTTGAGTAAGCTCATCGGGATACCACTGCTTGTCGCTTGCCTGCAGATTGAAATATGGATATAGAGCTATAGGCCAAGCTAATTATTTGCGAGTCAACTTCTCTAAATCAGCTTCAATTTCAGCAATTTTATTAGAAACTACGTGCTCAAGATGGCGTAGATCGTCCAAAATCTTATGTTTCAGATCAACTTCAGCTTTATCCGCGAGACAAATACTATCTAACTCTTCAATTGCATAGCGCAGATTTGAATTGATCTCATTAATTTCTTTAAAATTATTTGAGCCATCGGTAGCGGCAATGGTTTTGCGTTGACGTGGGTATTTGAATTTAACGCTTTTAGCGAAAAACTCACCTTTGTCTTTGCAGAAATAAATTTTCAAAATATCGTTATTCGCTTCCTGACGTAAGGTATAGCGATCTATATCTTGTGGATTACTGATGCCTAAACTTTTCAAATTATCGTACATAAATTTTCACTCAATAAAGTACTGCAGGCCAAGGTAAGACAAGCGATAAACAGATAGATCCAGCGTTATGCTGCTAGTCGCTGAGTAGAGTATCAGTATCATGCTATTTGTTCTGCCTGTCGTCATTAATACCATTGACTATCGGCAGAATAGAGCTCCCTAATCATAATCCATGTAGGCAAGATTACAAGTTGGATTGATAACTTGAATGGGCATTTGGAGTCGATAAATATTGAATAAGGAGAGATAAAATAGTGATAGAGTCTTATTTTTTAGCGCTATCATTTTTTACTGCCTAAGACTAGAGCAGTTGTGCGGATATTATAAATAAAAATTGACAAACCTCTCTTACATAGGAAAAGAGGCCTATCATTTATTCTTAGCGAAAGAGTGAATTAATCAATAGATCTCAATAATTCATTAATACCCACTTTACTTCGCGTTTTCGCATCTACTTTTTTGACAATAATCGCGCAATACAAACTATAGCTGCCATCTTTTGAAGGTAGATTTCCAGAAACAACGACAGACCCAGCTGGTACGCGGCCATAATGAACTTCGCCAGTTTCTCGATCATAAATTTTGGTACTTTGACCAATATAGACGCCCATGGAAATAACCGCACCTTCCTCGACTACGACGCCTTCAACGATCTCTGAGCGCGCGCCGACAAAACAGTTATCTTCAATAATCGTTGGGTTAGCTTGTAAAGGCTCAAGTACGCCACCAATGCCAACGCCGCCCGATAAATGGACATTTTTACCAATCTGGGCACAAGAGCCCACCGTCGCCCAAGTATCGACCATACTACCTTCATCTATATAGGCACCAATATTGACATAAGATGGCATCAGTACTGTGTTTTTAGCAATGTAAGCACCCTGCCGCACTGCTGCGGGCGGTACAACACGGACACCTTCACGTTCAAAACGCGCTTGATCATAGTCAGAGAATTTCATCGGGACTTTGTCAAAATAGCGGCTTTCAGCGCCTTCAATCACTTGGTTGTTATTGATGCGGAAGGATAATAATACCGCTTTTTTCAGCCATTGATGAGTGATCCACACGCCATCGATCTTCTCTGCGACACGCAATTTTCCGCTATCTAATAACATGATAGTTTCATTGATGGCTTTACGTAGCTCATCGTTGACATTTGCTGGCGTAATTTCAGCTCGATATTCAAAAGCTTGTTCAATAATATTTTGTAAATGCTGCATTAAATTTACTTCTCCTCTCAGGGTTATTTTCTGATAAAAATGGGCTTACCTATATTTTATCCTTCGAGTTGAGGGTATCTGTCAACCTTTGTGACAATTCTTGTTGTAAAATTTTATTTAATGCTTTGTTGCTTCGGTCTGTTAATACAAAGAAATCCTCGACTTTTTCACCAATTGTTGTGATACGAGCACTAAGTAAAGAAATTTCCATTTGCGCCAAAATATGGCCTATACGCGCCAGCAAACCGGGACGATCAAGAGCAAAAAGCTCCATATAGGTACGGCGTTCATGTTGAGAGCTTAGAAAGTTAACTCTTGTTGGTACAGTAAAATGGCGTAACTTAGAGGCGATTTCTCGTGATTGTGGCAGGGGCAGAGAAGGTTGCAAAATCGCTTTGAGCAAGCCTTTTTTGATCTGTTCATGACGATCGATAGAGAGAGGGCGCCCATCGGGTTCGAGTACAACAAAGGTATCCATCGCCATATTGTCTTTATTGGTGAAAATTTGGGCGCTATGAATATTTAAATTGCGTCTATCCAATTCACCAGCCACTGCGGCAAACAAGGATGTTCTATCGGGGCACCAGATAAAAATCTCTGTACCACCATGCTGCGACTGGGTGCTGATTAATACCAAAGGTTCAGCTAAATTATGGTTAAGCAGATGGCTAGCGTGCCAAGCCAGCTGCGCAGGGGTATGACGCAAAAAATAGTCAGCATGACAGCGAGACCAGAGACTTTTTAACTGGAGTTCATCGATCATCGACTGACGCAACAGTTGTAAGGCTTGACCTCGATGATGACGAATACGCTCACGCAAGTCGGGTGTATTTTGCATTCCTTGCTTAAGCTGGTGCTCGGTAGCTAAATAGAGTTCTCTGATCAGACTCTGTTTCCAACTATTCCATAACTGATTATTGGTAGCGCAAATATCGGCGACGGTTAGACAAAGAAGATAGCTTAACCGCATGGTAGTTTTGGTCTCAATAGCAAATTGTCTAATCACATCGGGATCTTGGATATCACGTCTCTGTGCTGTTACCGACATCAACAGATGATCTTTTACCAACCAAGCCGCTAATTCTGCTTCTCGTTTTTGCATTCCATGTTGCAAGGCAAAAGTTAAAACGAATTCAGCACCCAGCTCAGAGTGGTCGCTATTACGGCCTTTGGCAATATCATGAAAGAGTGCAGCGAGGCGCAGTACTTCCGGCTGAGGTAATTTCGGATAGATATCGACACACACGGGATGCGCAGCTCGATTGGCCTCAAGTGTAAAGCTCTCTATTTTTTGCAGCACTCGGATCGTATGTTCATCGACAGTGTAAGCATGAAAAAGATCAAACTGCATCTGCCCAACGATATTGGCCCATAGTGGCGTATAAGCACTTAACACACTGTGTAAATGCATTGGCAAAAATGCCCCTTTTATCGCGCGCGGATGACGGAGTATTTGCATAAACAGGGTGCGCGCTTCGGCAATTTCACACAGAGGTTGAGCAAGATGTCTGCGTGCAAAGCGCAATTGACGTAGTGTTGTTGAATAGATACCATCGATATTTGGGTGGCAGGCCATTAGGTAGAACATGCGTAAAATGGTTTCAGGCTGCTTGATAAATAGCGCATCATCAATTACATCGATAAGATTGCCACGTAATTGAAATTGGTTATCTAAAGGACGTGGTTTTTCGTCGGGATTTAAGGCTAAAATAGCATCATCAAATAGCTGCAATAGCATTTGATTGAGTTCACGTACCCGCCGAGTAACACGATAAAAATCCTTCATCATACGTTCGATTGGTTGATTTTTTTCACCTCTGTAACCCAGTAGTTGAGCCACATTGAATTGGCGATCGAATAGCAATCGATTGTCATAACGTTTGACCACCAGATGGAGAGCAAAACGAATTTTCCATAGAAAATTAAGACATTCTCTTAGCTCTTTATGTTCAGCATCGGTTAAGAAACCAAAATCTACCATCTCCTGTACCGAGGTCGCACCAAAATGACGACGACCTACCCACAGTAAGGTATGTATATCTCTTAATCCACCTGGGCTACTTTTGATATCAGGCTCAAGATTATAACTGGTACTATTATAACGTTGATGGCGTTCATTCTGCTCTTCGATTTTAGCAGCAAAAAATTGTGCAGAAGGCCAGAAGTTATCACTAAAAATATGTTTTTGTAGGCATAAAAACAAGGCAACATCGCCACAAACTAATCTTGATTCAATCAGGTTAGTGGCTACGGTAAGATCCGATAATCCCGCCTCAATACATTCATTCAATGAACGTACACTGTGACCGACATCGAAATGTAAATCCCATAATAGGGTGATAAACTGGCCAACTTGGCTGGCGAGGCTGTCGCTAAGGGGCTGTTCACTTAAAATAAGTAGATCAATGTCAGAAAGAGGATGAAGTTCTTTGCGCCCATATCCGCCCACCGCAATAAGAGACAAATTTGGATGGTCGTCAAATTGATATTGCTGCCATAAACGACTTAATAGCGAATCGACATATTCACTGCGCGCCAGAATTAATTCATTAACTGTGATGTCAGCGCTAAAGGCGTGCTCTAACCAATCTTGAAATGATTCAATATGTTGTTTTAATAAAGAAAGTTGTAAATCACTAGATTGGAATAACTCTGGGGAGAGTGGCAAAGAAAGTTGTTTATTCATCCCTTTTCCTGCTCAGTTATGTTTGCTGACTTAAGTATCCAGCTTACTGATAAAGAAGGTGAATGAACAGTTAAAGATAATCCCCATGATTGAGGATTATCTTTTTATACGAAAGAATGATTGATGCCTAAGAGTGACTATTATTACTCTTGAGCAATCAGAATTGCCGAAATAAATGGCTCTTCTTCTTTACGTAATGTCATGATTTCACATCCATTATCAGTGACAACAAGAGTGTGTTCATACTGTGCTGATAAACCACGATCTTTGGTTTTTACTGTCCAACCATCTTTCATGGTACGAATACGATAGCCATCAGTATTCACCATAGGTTCGATCGTAAACGCCATACCTTTTTGCAACACAACACCATTATCATCTGCATCATAATGCAGAACTTGAGGCTCTTCATGGAAGCCTTGGCCGATACCATGACCACAATATTCGCGTACTACTGAATAGTTATGACCTTCGACAAATTGTTGAATCGCCTTACCCAAAGTGCGCAAGCGGATGCCTGGTCTAACCATACGAAGGGCTAGATAGAGGCTCTCTTGTGTCACTTTACACAGGCGCTCACCTTGAATGGTAGGTTTACCAACGATAAACATAGTTGAAGTATCGCCGTGGAAACCATCTTTGATGACAGTAACATCGATATTGACGATATCACCATCCTTCAGAATTTTTTCATCACTTGGAATACCGTGACAAACTACATCATTGACCGAGATGCAAACTGATTTTGGAAAACCGTGATAATTCAAACAAGCAGGAATTGCTTTCTGGTTTTCTTCAATATGGTGGTGGCAGATACGATCTAGTTCACCTGTGCTCACACCCGGCTTAACGTGAGGAGCAATAAGTTCTAATACTTCAGCGGCTAAACGACCCGCAACGCGCATTTTCTGAATATCTTCTTCAGTCTTAATGATAATAGCCATAAATTTTGCCTGTTACGTCTTCAACTTATGGGTGAAGACCTTGATAATTTGAGAAAAATGAGTGCAATTTGATTGCAAAGCAATATGTTGCAATAGATTACTGATAGTAATTATGGTATCAGCCAGCGCATTTTCTGCCAACTGCTGTCATCTAGTGCAAAGATAGCCTGAACTTGGATAAGGATACGTGACGCCAAGGTTAGCGCTTGTTCAATTTGAGCTATTTATAGCACAAAATGCATAAAAAAGGCATTTGGCTTAACTTTGCAGATAATTTAACGTTTTTGATTAATAAA
Source organism: uncultured Moellerella sp. (assembly GCA_963519845.1). Lineage (GTDB taxonomy): Bacteria > Pseudomonadota > Gammaproteobacteria > Enterobacterales > Enterobacteriaceae > Moellerella. Next base: position 20,776 of record CAUQNX010000022.1, read on the forward strand.
AAATTAGCCATCAGAAATAATCATAAAAAATCAAACGCTCAGAAATATTCACATTTTTTATTTAATGTTCTTCATTGCTCTATCCGCTTAAACACAAAGAGAAAAATACTATTTCAGACAAAAAACATCCTACTAACTGAGTAACAATAGTTGGTGTATTGCGCCAATTTATGGTATAAAGCGCGCCGGCATTCCATATATTTTCATATTTTTTCCGTTTTCGGAGACCTGATTTCAGGTGAATCTGTATGGACTGACTTAAACTAAACTCAAATGTGTAATAACACACACGAATCGGCACGTACACCGGGGTGCTCTTATGCGATTTATCGCAGCTATAGAGTCGGTAGTATGGGATTCGTGGAGGCATAACCCCAATTACTTAATATTAGAGGTATTAAATGGCAACTGTTTCCATGCGCGATATGTTACAAGCGGGCGTTCACTTTGGTCACCAGACACGTTACTGGAACCCTAAAATGAAACCTTTCATTTTCGGCGCTCGTAATAAAGTGCATATCATCAACTTGGAAAAGACTGTTCCAATGTTCAACTTAGCTCTGGCTGAACTGAACAAGATTGCTTCGCGCAAAGGCAAAATTCTGTTTGTTGGTACTAAGCGTGCTGCAAGTGAAGTCATTCAAGAATCAGCTAATAGCTGTGATCAGTATTTCGTTAACCATCGCTGGTTAGGCGGAATGTTGACTAACTGGAAAACTGTTCGTCAATCAATCAAACGTCTGAAAGATCTGGAAGCTCAGTCACAAGACGGTACTTTTGACAAACTGACCAAGAAAGAAGCGCTGATGCGTACTCGTGAACTGAACAAGTTAGAAAACAGCTTGGGCGGTATCAAAGACATGGGTGGTTTACCTGACGCTCTGTTCGTTATCGACGCAGAACACGAACACATTGCTATCAAAGAAGCAAACAATCTGGGTATCCCTGTATTTGCTATCGTTGATACTAACTCTGATCCAGATGGTATCGACTTCATTGTTCCTGGTAACGATGACGCAATCCGTGCAATCAAACTGTATCTGGGTGCTGTAGCTACTGCTGTTCGTGAAGGTCGTTCACAAGATCTCGTTGTACAAGCAGAAGAAGGCTTAGTAGAAGCTGAATAATAAGCTCAGCTCTATCGAGAGCTCTTATTAACCAGGTATTGCAATATATTGGTTAGAGGGAGCCTACAAGGCTCCCTTTGTCTATCTGAATCAGAACTATCAACGCGGACTTTCTCCCGCGAGATATCTCGAGGAATAAATCACATGTCTGGAATTACCGCTGCATTGGTAAAAGAACTGCGCGAACGTACTGGCGCAGGTATGATGGAATGTAAAAAAGCACTAGTTGAAGCTAATGGTGACATCGAATTAGCTATCGATAACATGCGTAAATCAGGTCAAGCAAAAGCGGCTAAAAAAGCTGGCCGTGTTGCTGCTGAAGGCGTTATCTTGGCAGCAGTTTCTGCTGATGCTAAATACGGCGTACTGGTTGAACTGAACTGTGAAACTGACTTCGTAGCAAAAGATGCTGGTTTCTTAGCATTTGGTAAAGAAGTTCTGGCATCTGTTGTTGCAAACAAAACAACTGATGTCAATGAGCTTAAAGCTAAATTCGAAGAAGATCGTGCAAATTTAGTGGCAAAAATTGGTGAAAACATCAATATTCGTCGCGTTGCAGTTTTAGAAGGCGAAAAAGTAGGTTCTTACCTGCACGGCGCTCGTATCGGCGTATTAGTTGCTGCTGAAGGCGCTCAGGATGAACTGCTGAAACACGTTGCTATGCACGTTGCTGCAAGCAAGCCAGAATATGTTACACCTGCAGATGTACCAGCTGACGTTGTTGCCCATGAGCAACAAATCCAGTTAGATATCGCAATGCAATCTGGTAAGCCACGTGAAATCGCAGAGAAAATGGTTACTGGCCGCATGAATAAATTCACCGGCGAAATCTCTCTGACAGGCCAACCATTCATCATGGAGCCAAGCAAGTCTGTTGGTGATTTGATGAAAGAAAACAATGCAAAAGTAACTAACTTCATCCGTTTTGAAGTTGGCGAAGGCATTGAAAAAGTTGAAGCTGACTTCGCAGCTGAAGTTGCTGCAATGAGCAAGCAATAAAATAAATTTAAATAGGGCCGCCAATTGGCGGCTCTGTTTTATCAAACAAATAATTTATACACTGAGAACTCCTCTGAGTGTTTTTACCCCAATAAACTATCTGTGTAGGACAGAAAAACCATGGCAACTAATGCAAAACCCGTTTATCAGCGTATCCTGCTTAAGCTCAGTGGCGAAGCCCTACAAGGTGCAGAAGGTTTTGGTATCGATGCTAGTGTTTTAGATCGTATGGCCCAAGAAATCAAAGAACTTATAGAACTGGGCATACAAGTAGGCGTTGTTATTGGTGGTGGCAACCTGTTTCGTGGTGCCGGTTTGGCAAAAGCAGGAATGAATCGTGTGGTCGGTGATCATATGGGAATGCTAGCTACTGTAATGAACGGCTTAGCAATGCGTGATGCGTTACATCGTGCTTATGTAAATGCGCGATTGATGTCTGCAATCCCATTAAATGGCGTTTGTGATAATTATAGCTGGGCGGAAGCGATCAGCTTATTGCGTCATGGACGTGTCGTGATTTTCTCTGCTGGTACTGGTAACCCATTCTTTACAACTGACTCTGCTGCTTGCCTACGTGGTATTGAAATTGAAGCAGATGTTGTACTGAAAGCAACTAAAGTTGATGGTGTCTATTCTGCCGATCCTGCACAAGATCCGGATGCTGTGCTGTATGAAACATTAAATTATCAAGATGTCCTTGAGCGTGAACTCAAAGTGATGGACTTGGCAGCATTTACCTTGGCCAGAGATCACAGTCTACCTATTCGTGTGTTCAATATGAACAAACCCGGCGCATTACGTCGTGTGGTGATGGGTGAGAATGAAGGTACATTAATTTCTCACAGTTAATACTCAGAGACATGGCCGGACTTTGACGGTATTATCTCTGTCAGAGTCTCTATAATTTTAACTAGATGGCTATTCTAGCCGCCTGTAAATAACCAGTTCCTAAGGGTTGATAACGTGATTAATGAAATCAAGAAAGATGCTCAAGAACGCATGGAAAAAAGCGTTGAAGCATTAAAAAATCAAATTAGCAAAGTTCGTACTGGCCGTGCTTCACCAAGCCTATTAGACGGTATTATGGTTGAATACTATGGTACAGCAACGCCTTTACGTCAGGTCGCTAACGTTACTGTTGAAGATGCACGCACATTAGCAATCAGCGTCTTCGATCGCAGTATGATCAAAGCTATTGAAAAAGCGATTATGTCATCTGATCTGGGATTAAACCCATCTTCAGCTGGTACTGTGTTGCGTGTTCCTCTCCCAGCACTGACTGAAGAACGTCGTAAAGATCTGATCAAAGTTGTTCGTAATGAAGCTGAGCAAGGTCGTATTGCTGTTCGTAACATTCGTCGTGATGCTAACGAAAAAGCGAAATCATTATTGAAAGATAAAGATATCAGCGAAGATGAAGAACGTCGTTCACAAGATGATATTCAAAAACTTACTGATAACTTCATTAAGAATATTGACGAAGCGCTAACCGCAAAAGAAGCTGAGTTGCTGGATTTCTAGTCGACTCTACTTAATAAGCCACACTATCAGTGATAAATAGTGTGGCTTTATTCATATCCTACCTATTATTCAGTCCCGTCTCATTATCTAAGCTGGTATAATCTCGGTATTACATAAATACAGAGCATCTGATCATTATGAAATGTCTTACAATTCTAGGTTCCACAGGTTCCATCGGTAAAAGCACACTTTCTGTTGTTCGCGAGAATCCAGATAAATTTAATATTCTTGCATTGGTTGCAGGTTCTAATGTGACTGAAATGGCAAGTCAGTGCCTAGAATTCAAGCCTAAATATGTATCAATGACGGATGAAACCGCCGCAAAAGCATTACGTTTGATTTTATCTGAGCAGGGCAGTAATACTGAGGTATTCTCGGGTATCGATGCAGCAAGTGAATTAGCGGCTCTTGATGAAGCAGATCAAGTGATGTCGGCAATTACTGGCGTAGCAGGTCTTAATCCAACGCTTGCCGCAATACGCAAAGGCAAAAGAATATTATTGGCCAATAAAGAGTCGCTGATTACCAGTGGGCGACTGTTTTTTGATGCAATAAAAGAGTATAAAGCCAGCGTTTTTCCTATTGATAGTGAACATAATGCTATATTTCAGAGCCTACCGACGGAAATTCAGAATAATCTCGGATTTGCTGATTTAGATGCTTATGGTATTTCGAGCATTATACTCACAGGATCAGGCGGTCCATTCCGCGATACACCACTTTCTGCTTTTGATAATGTTACGCCTGACGAAGCCTGTAATCACCCTAATTGGTCGATGGGACGCAAAATTTCTGTTGATTCAGCCACTATGATGAATAAAGGGCTTGAATATATAGAGGCTTGTTATTTCTTCAATGCTCGACAAGAGCAAATGGAAGTGATTATTCATCCTCAATCAGTTATCCACTCTATGGTTCGTTACCGCGATGGTAGCGTTATTGCACAATTAGGCACGCCTGATATGTGTACGCCCATTTCTTATAGTATGGCTTACCCACAACGTATTCATTCTGGTGTTAAGGCGATTGATTTCTCAGCACTTACTTCATTAACATTTGTGCAGCCAGACTATCAACGTTACCCTTGTTTAAAACTGGCTATTGATGCTTGTCATGCCGGACAAGCAGCAACAACTGTGCTTAATGCGGCTAATGAAGTCAGTGTTGCGGCTTTTCTTGAGGGACAAATTCGCTTTACTGATATAGCTAAAATAAATCAGACTATATTAGAAAAAGTGAATTTATCTGAACCAGCGACGATTGATGAGGTCTTAGAAATCGATAGAATGGCGCGAACAGAAACTCGTCAACTGATGAAGAGTCGCTACTTATAACAAGCATATTCATATAGTTTTATTGTTGTATAGATAGTTTATTTGAGTAATTGTTGTAATATTATATTTTCCATATAGGCCAGTTATAGCGGAAATAGTGATTATGATGTCAGAGTGTAAAATAATGATGTGTATAATCAGTGAATGATAGAATCACAACAATTTGTTACTGAAGACGCATTACGGTGTACACCTAAAGGATCAATGTTGCATGAACTCAAGCAGTGATAATCTAGCTTATAGTATTGTACCACAACACGTCGCTATCATAATGGATGGTAATGGCCGCTGGGCAAAACAACGCGGTAAGCTAAGAATCTCTGGCCATCGCGCAGGTGTTGAATCTGTTCGCAATGCAGTTCGTTTTTCTGTAAAGCATAATATTAAGTCACTCACTCTTTATGCTTTTAGTAGTGAAAACTGGAGACGGCCTGAAAAAGAAGTGAGTTCATTGATGGAACTCTTTGTTTTTGCTTTAGATAATGAAGTTAAAAAACTTCATAAACATAATGTAAAACTCTCTGTCGTGGGTGATACCCAACGTTTCAGTGAGAAATTACAAAAAAGAATCAAAAAATCAGAAATGCTCACCACTGACAATACGGGCTTGCAACTCAATATTGCTGCGAATTATGGTGGTCGTTGGGATATTATCAATAGTCTCACTGAAATCGCAAAAAAAGTAAAAAATAACGAACTTTCGCTCGATGATATTACAGAAGAAACGGTGAGTTCTTATATTTGTCTACATGATCAGCCTGAAGTTGATTTAGTTATTCGTACGGGTGGAGAACATCGCATCAGTAATTTTTTACTGTGGCAATCCGCTTATGCTGAGTTCTATTTCACTGATGTGCTATGGCCAGACTTTGATGATAAGGTATTTGAAAATGCAGTGGATGCTTTTGGCAAGCGTGAACGACGCTTTGGTGGCGCGCAATCTGACGATGTCTTTGCGGAATAATAGGGGGTTATTTTGCTGAAGTATCGCCTGATTACAGCTATTATTTTGATACCACTGGTTATTGCCGGTCTATTTCTGTTACCCCCTGCAATTTTGGGTTATGCGCTTATTGCGATTTCGGCATTAGCAGCTTGGGAATGGGCGCAATTTGTTGGTTGGAAAACACAAACTAAGCGTATTGGATTAGCTCTGTTTTTTGCCGCAGGTTTGTTGGCAATGCAGTTATCCTTTAAAGATACTCTTCATTTAATTAATGAACCCCTGATTATCTATAGCCTTTGGGCTGGATTAGCTTGGTGGGTTCTTGCCATCATTCTAGTTATTAGTTTCCCTTCCTCTGCTGCACTTTGGGGGAGATCGACGCTAATACGCACTTTATTTGGTATTTTAACTATAGTTCCATTCTATGCCGGTATGATGGCATTACGAACAATAGGTTATGAAAGTGATTCTTTTTCTGGCGCATGGTGGCTACTCTATGTCATGCTGCTTGTCTGGGGTGCAGATACTGGCGCTTATGCTTTTGGTCGCACGATGGGACGCCACAAAATGGCCCCCAAAGTTTCACCGGGTAAAACTCTTGAAGGGCTACTGGGTGGATTGATCACGGCAGGCGTTATCTCATGGCTGTTTAGCCTATACGCCCCAATAGCTGTGATGCCTAAATATCTGTTATTGACCTCAATTATTGTTGTCCTTGTATCAGTATTTGGTGATTTAACTGAAAGCATGTTTAAACGACAATCAGGAATTAAAGATAGCAGTCATCTAATCCCTGGCCATGGCGGTATTCTCGACCGCATCGATAGTTTAACGGCAGCTATACCTGTGTTTGCAGGGATGAATTTATTGATTTTTAACGGATTTGGTTCGTAAGGACGATAATGGGATTTATTTGGAGTTTAGCTGCATTTATTATCGCTCTCGGTATTTTAATTACCGTTCATGAATTTGGTCACTTTTGGGTGGCTCGTCGTTGCGGTATCTATGTTGAGCGCTTCTCGATTGGTTTTGGTAAAGCCATCTGGCGTAAAGTAGATAAGCAAGGAACTGAATTTGTTATTGCGCTGATACCACTTGGCGGCTACGTAAAAATGCTCGATGAGCGCGTAGGCACTGTGGCTCCAGAACGTAGACATATGGCGTTTAATAATAAAACGGTAGGTCAAAGAGCTGCCGTGATTGCTGCTGGGCCCATTGCGAACTTTCTTTTAGCAATATTAGCCTATTGGCTAGTTTTTATGATCGGAATCCCCTCAGTAAAGCCGGTTATTGCAGATATAAAACCTGATTCGATTGCCGCACACGCAAATTTATTGCCGGGAATGGAACTAAAAGCCGTTGACGGTATCGAAACGCCTGACTGGAATTCAATTCGATTAGCGCTGGTTAATCGAATTGGTGATAAACAGCTGGTTGCTGATGTTGTAGAGCAAGGCTCCAGTGTTCCTGTGGTGAAGAATCTGAATTTAGAGCAGTGGCAGTTTGATCCTGAAACACAAGATCCTATTTTCTCTGTCGGTATTATGCCGGTGTCTGCACGAGTTGACCCACTGATTAAGGTGGTGAATGAAAACTCAGCGGCTGAGCGCGCAGGCCTACAGGCAGGTGATAGGGTTATTAAAGTCGATGGACAAGTGTTGGATGTTTGGCACTCGTTTAATGCTTATATTCGGAATAGCCCGAATAAGCCACTGGAGTTAACCCTTGATAGAGACGGTAAAATCATTGTGTTAAGTTTGACCCCTGAGGCAAAGAGTGCGCAGAAGGGGCAGCAAATTGGATTTGCAGGTATTGAACTTTCAGTGATACCGTTGGCAGATGAATATAAAATGGTGCAGCAATATGGGCCATTTGCAGCATTCTATCAGGCTAGTGATAAAACATGGCAGTTAATGAAATTAACGGTCAATATGATGGGCAAGTTGATTGTTGGTGATGTGAAACTTAACAATCTGAGTGGGCCAATCTCTATCGCCAAAGGCGCAGGGGTTTCGGCTGAATCTGGCTTAGTCTATTATTTGATGTTTATTGCACTGATTAGCGTGAATTTGGGAATTATTAATCTGTTCCCTCTCCCCGTATTAGATGGGGGGCACCTACTCTTTTTGGTCATTGAAAAGATCAAGGGTAGTCCGGTGTCTGAGCGAGTACAAGATTTCTTTTATCGTATCGGTGCTATGGCATTGATATTATTAATGGGACTTGCACTTTTCAATGATTTCTCTCGCTTCTAGGACTAGAATGTGAGGGACCAGTTAGGAATACGCATAACAACGATGGCGATGAAAAAGTTGCTCATAGCGTCGCTGCTGTTTGGCAGCGCCACTGCATACAGTTCAGACGGATTCGTAGTTCAAGACATTCGATTCGAAGGTCTTCAACGCGTCGCCGTTGGTGCAGCATTATTGAATATGCCCGTTCGGGTGGGTGATACCGTAAGTGACGACGAAATTGGTCGTTCGATTCGCTCATTGTTTTCGACAGGCAATTTCGAAGATGTTAGGGTCCTGCGTGATGGAAACACGCTGATAGTTCAGGTGAAAGAGAGGCCAACCATCGCGAGCATTACTTTTACGGGTAACAAATCGGTAAAAGATGAAATGCTCAAGCAGAATCTTGAAGCGTCCAACGTACGAGTTGGGGAAGCGTTAGATCGAACTACGCTCTCTAATATCGAAAAAGGTCTGGAAGATTTTTACTATAGCGTGGGTAAATACAATGCCACAGTACAGGCAGTTGTTACCCCTCTTCCTCGTAACCGTGTTGACTTGAAACTCGTCTTCTCAGAAGGGATTTCAGCCAAGATTCAACAGATTAATATTGTCGGTAACAAAGATTTTGGAACTGCGGAATTGGTGAATAAATTCCAGTTACGTGATGATGTTCCATGGTGGAATATCGCAGCAGATCAAAAATATCAGAAGCAAAAATTGGCAGGTGATCTTGAAACTCTGCGCAGTTTTTATCTTGATAGAGGATATGCTCGCTTCAATATTGACTCCACCCAAGTGAGTTTGACGCCAGATAAAAAAGGTATCTATATCACTATCAATGTGACTGAAGGTGAGCAGTATAAAATTTCAGGTGTTGAGGTCAATGGTGAAACCGCAGGCTATCTCAATGAAATTAAAGAGCTGATTACCATCACGCCTGGCGAACTGTATAACGGTGCGCAAGTCACTAAGATGGAAAATAAAATTAAAGATCTTTTGGGTCGTTATGGATATGCCTATCCACGCGTAATGACTCAACCAGAACTGAATGATGACGATAAAACGGTCAAACTGCATGTCAATATTGATGCAGGTAATCGTTTCTATGTTCGTCAAATCCGTTTCCAAGGAAATGATACCAGTAAAGATAACGTCCTACGTCGCGAAATGCGCCAAATGGAAGGGGCTTGGCTGGGTAACGACTTGGTTGAATTAGGTAAAGAGCGTTTAGACCGTACCGGTTTCTTTGAAACTGTGGAAGTTGAGACCCAGCGTATACCAGGTTCACCTGACCAAGTTGATATTATCTATAAAGTGAAAGAACGTAACACAGGTTCGATGAACTTTGGTGTTGGTTTCGGTACTGAAAGTGGCGTTAGTTTCCAAGTGGGTGTTCAACAGGACAACTGGATGGGAACGGGGAATGCAGTCGGTATTAGCGCAAGTAAAAATGACTACTCTACTTATGCTGAACTCTCTTTCACTGACCCTTACTTTACCGTCAATGGTGTAAGTCTCGGTGGTCGTATTTTCTATAATGACTTTAGTGCGAAAGATGCTGATCTATCTGGCTATACCAATAAAACTTATGGTCTAGATAGCACCTTAAGCTTCCCATTCAATGAAAATAACTCGTTCCGTGTGGGAGCAGGTTATGTACATAACTCATTGTCAGATATGTTGCCACAAGCAGCAATGTGGGATTATCTGGATTCGATGGGGCGTAACCCACCGATTAATGCAGAAGGGCGTAATAGAGAAAGTTATAGCGCTGATGACTTTACGGTCAATGTGGGTTGGACTTATAACAACTTGAACCGTGGTTTCTTCCCTTCATCGGGTAATAAAACCAGTCTGTCAGCGAAAGTGACAGTACCAGGGTCGGATAACGAATACTACAAACTACGTTTTGATACAGCGCAGTACTATCCGATTGATACGGATGAGACTTGGGTGGTATTGGGACGTGCACAAGCAGGTTATGGAAACGGAATTGGCAGCAAACAGATGCCATTCTATGAAAACTTCTATGCCGGTGGTGCCAGTACAGTTCGTGGTTTCCGTTCGAATAATATCGGTCCTAAAGCGGTCTACTTGAAACGCGATAGTAGTGGTAAAGTTATTCCTGACACGAGTCGTAATGAAGACGATGCAGTCGGTGGTAATGCGATGGCAGCAGCTTCATTTGAGCTGATCACGCCAACACCATTTATCGATGAAAAATATTCAAACACAGTAAGAACCTCCTTCTTCGTTGATGCGGGTACTGTGTGGGATACCAATTGGAATAGCCTGCCTGCAAGCTGGCGCCAAGGTATGCCTGATTATGGTAAAGCGAGTAACATTCGCGTGTCATCAGGTGTTGCCTTACAGTGGATGTCTCCTCTCGGACCATTGGTCTTCTCTTATGCGAAGCCAATCAAAGATTATGAAGGGGACAAATCTGAAGAGTTCCAATTCAATATCGGCAGAACTTGGTAATTAGTTAGAGCCTTCCAATCAAATGCCCTTATATTTTTTCTATAAGGGCATAAAATTTACAGCAATATTATGAGTCAAGGAGTTCAGTGTGAGAAAATTGTTATGTGCAGCAGGAATTAGTTTAGCTTTAGCAATGTCAGCTGGTGCGTACGCAGATAAAATTGCTGTTGTTAACGTTGGCGAGATTTTTCAAAATATGCCAGCACGTGAATCCGTAACTAAGCAATTAGAAAGCGAATTCAAAGGTCGTGCATCAGAGTTACAAGGCTTAGAAAAAGATCTGCAATCGCGCATTGAAAAATTACAGCGTGATGGCAAGACTATGAAGCAGAGCGATCGTGAAAAGCTAGAGAAAGAGTTGATTGCTAAGCGTGATGCTTTCTCTGAAAAAGCACAGAAATTTGATGAGGATAACCGTCGTCGTCAAGGTGAAGAGCGTAATAAAATCCTTAGCCGTATCCAAGATGCAATTAAAGTTGTTGCAGCTAAAGACGGTTATGATGTTGTTATCGATAAAAATGCAGTAGCTTATTCAAAAGATAGCGTTGATATCACTAGCAAGGTTCAAAAACAGGTTAAATAATAAATGCCTTCAATTCGATTAGCTGACTTAGCGCAGCAGTTGAATGCAGAGCTACACGGTGATGGCGATATCGTCATCACCGGTATCGCACCAATGTATTCAGCAAATAACCAGCAGATTACTTTTTTATCTGATAGCCGCTACAGTGAAAAATTGGCGGAATGCCGAGCAGCAGCTGTCGTATTAAAAGCGAGTGATCTAGCTGCTTGCTCAGTCCCCGCATTGGTTGTTAAGGATCCATATTTGGCCTATGCACGAATGGCACAAATATTGGATACAACACCTGCACCGGCAGAAAGCATTCATAGTTCAGCGGTTATTGCTGATGATGTGAAATGCGGACAAAATGTTGCCATTGGTGCTAATGCAGTAATCGAGAGCGGCGTCATTCTAGGTGACAATGTTGTAATTGGTGCTGGGTGTTTTGTGGGCAAAAACACTCAAATTGGTGCAGGAAGCCGTTTATGGGCGAATGTCACCATCTACCATGAGATTGAAATTGGTATCAATTGTTTGATCCACTCTGGAACTGTGATTGGTTCAGATGGTTTTGGTTATGCAAATGAACGTGGTAATTGGATTAAAATCCCGCAATTAGGTGCTGTGATCATTGGTGATCATGTCGAAATTGGGGCTTGCACTACGATTGATCGTGGCGCATTAGATAATACCATCATTGGTAATGGTGTGATTATTGATAACCAGTGTCAAATTGCGCATAACGTTATTATTGGCGATCATACTGCTGTCGCGGGTGGCGTTATTATGGCGGGCAGTCTTAAAATTGGTCGCTATTGCATGATTGGCGGTGCTAGCGTCATTAATGGGCATATGGAAATTTGTGATAAAGTGACTGTGACGGGTATGGGCATGGTGATGAGACCTATTACTCAGCCTGGTGTATACTCTTCTGGCATTCCATTGCAGTCAAATAAAGATTGGCGTAAAACTGCCGCTTTAGTTATGAATATCAATGAAATGAGTAAAAAACTTAAAGCAGTTGAGCGTAAATTGGACAGCCAAAATCAAAAAGATCAGCCATAATCAGGTAATTCAGGATAAAATAACCTGCTGAGTTACATTCTTTCCGGCTCGTGACGCTAATTCAACTTTGGGTTAGAGCAGGCCGATTCATTAATAATTTTTATTTTTAGACAGGAAGAGTATTTCGATGAGTGATAATCATACTCTGAGCATAGAAGAGATCTTAGAATTACTTCCGCACCGTTACCCATTTCTTTTGGTCGACCGTGTACTTGATTTCCAAGCCGGTAAATCGTTACGTGCAGTAAAAAATGTCTCTTTTAATGAACCTTTTTTCCAAGGTCATTTTCCTGGTAAGCCTATTTTACCTGGCGTACTTATTCTTGAAGCCATGGCTCAAGCAACAGGTATTCTGGCATTTAAAAGTACAGGCAAGCTAGAACCTGGTGAACTCTATTATTTTGCAGCTATTGATAAAGCGCGATTTAAACGCCCAGTATTGCCTGGAGACCAGATGATTTTAGAAGTTGAATTTATCAAAGAACGACGCGGAGTTGCTCGTTTTAAAGGCGTTGCCAAAGTGGATGGAGAAGTAGCTTGCGAAGCAGAGATGATGTGTGCCCGCCGTCGTGAGGTCTGATATGATTGATAATACCGCCAGCATCCACCCGTCATCTATTGTAGAAGAGGGTGCTATAATTGGAGCCAATGTTCGCATTGGTCCTTTTTGTTATATTGGTTCGCAGGTTGAAATTGGTGAAGGTACTGAACTCAAATCTCATATTGTAGTTAATGGGATCACCAAAATCGGCCGTGACAATCTAATTTTCCAATTCGCATCAATCGGTGAAATTAACCAAGATCTTAAATATCAAGGCGAACCAACCCGCGTTGAAATTGGTGATAGAAACCGTATTCGTGAAAGTGTCACTATTCATCGTGGTACTGAGCAGGGTGGCAACCTGACTAAGATTGGTAATGACAATCTACTGATGGTTAATGTGCATGTTGCCCATGACTGTATTATTGGCAATCGTTGTATTATTGCCAATAATGGGACTTTAGGTGGTCATGTTACTTTAGGTGATTTTGCCATTATTGGCGGTATGACAGCGGTTCACCAGTTTTGTCAAATTGGTGCGCATGTTATGGTTGGTGGCTGTTCTGGTGTGGCTCAAGATGTTCCTCCTTATGTTGTTGCACAGGGCAACCATGCAACGCCATTTGGCTTGAATATCGAAGGCTTAAAACGTCGTGGATTCGAAAAAGAGTCACTGCATGCCGTTCGTAATGCCTATAAAATTTTATATCGTAGCGGTAAATCCCTCGAAGAAGCTCGTGAAGAGATTGCCGAGATGGCAAAAACTAACGAGCACGTGAAAGTTTTCAGTGATTTTCTTGAAAATTCTGCCCAGTCTACTCGTGGAATTATCCGCTAGATAAGTATTGATATGGATTGTCAATACTGTCAGGACCTCTAAAAGGAGTTCATTTTGACGAATAGTTTTTCTGCGGTATCCCGCCCCCTCACAATAGGTTTAGTTGCCGGAGAAACGTCGGGTGACATCCTTGGTGCAGGTCTTATTCGTGCATTGAAAGAACAGGTTCCTGACGCCCGTTTTGTTGGTGTTGCAGGCCCGTTAATGCAAGCCGAAGGCTGTGAAGCCTGGTATGAGATGGAAGAGCTTGCAGTAATGGGCATTGTGGAAGTTTTAGGGCGTCTCCCTCGACTATTAAGTATCCGCAAAGACCTAACACGTCGATTTAGCGATCTTAAACCTGATGTTTTTGTTGGTATTGATGCACCTGATTTTAATATCACGCTCGAAGGCCGTTTAAAAGCCAATGGCATAAAAACCATACATTATGTCAGCCCCTCAGTTTGGGCATGGCGACAAAAACGCATTTTTAAGATTGGAAAATCAACTCACTTAGTGCTGGCTTTTCTGCCCTTTGAAAAGGCATTTTATGACCGTTTCAATGTGCCTTGCCAATTTATTGGTCATACAATGGCGGATGCACTGCCGTTAAATCCGGATAAGTCAGCAGCGCGGGAGCGATTAAATATTCCGCAAAATGCGACTTGTCTGGCGATATTACCTGGTAGTCGGCACTCTGAAGTCGAAATGTTAAGTGAAGACTTTCTAAAGACGGCTTTGTTGCTGCGTCAGCAATTAGGTGATCTACATATTGTTGTTCCGCTGGTGAATCAAAAAAGACGAGAACAATTTGAAGCAGCGCGGCTGCGAGTTGCGCCCGATCTGCCGATCCAATTACTTGACGGACAAGCACGAGATGCGATGATCTCTGCCGATGCCACATTGCTTGCATCGGGTACAGCATCACTTGAGTGTATGTTAGCCAAATGTCCTATGGTAGTGGGTTATCGAATGAAGCCCTTTACTTTCTGGTTGGCAAAAAAATTAATTAAGACACCTTATGTTTCGCTACCTAATTTGTTAGCGGGCCGAGAGATTGTCAAAGAGTTATTGCAGGATGAGTGTCAACCTAAACAATTAGCACAGCAGTTATTACCCCTGTTATCGGGTGGTCCTCAGGTTGATGAATTGAAACAGACATTTTTGCAGCTGCACCAACAGATCCGCTGTCAAGCAGATGAGCAGGCCGCAAAAGCTGTCTTAGAATTGGCTAAAATGTAATGGATTTTATTTATCCGAACGCAAATTTAATTGCTGGCGTTGATGAAGTGGGTCGCGGTCCTCTGGTGGGAGCTGTGGTTACGGCTGCGGTTATATTAGATCCCAATAATCCGATTATAGGTTTAGCAGATTCAAAAAAACTGACTGAAAAGCGTCGTGAGAAGCTCTATATCGAGATCAAAGAGAAAGCACTCTGCTGGAGTATCGCTCGTGCTGAACCTGAAGAGATCGATGAGATCAATATATTACAAGCCACAATGCTCGCGATGCAAAGAGCGGTTGCGGGCTTATCGATACAGCCTGATTTTGTGTTGATTGATGGCAATCGCTGTCCGGTTTTGACTATGTCCTCACAGGCCGTAATCAAAGGCGATAGTCTAGTACAAGAGATCAGTGCGGCATCGATCTTAGCGAAAGTCACTCGGGATCTTGAAATGGTTGAGTTAGATAAAATATTTCCCGAATATGGATTCGCTAAACATAAAGGCTATCCCACACCATATCACTTAGCCCAATTAGCCGAGTATGGTGCAACTGATTTTCATCGTAAGAGCTTTGCTCCGGTTCGTCGTGCT
Source organism: uncultured Moellerella sp. (assembly GCA_963519845.1). Taxonomy (GTDB): domain Bacteria; phylum Pseudomonadota; class Gammaproteobacteria; order Enterobacterales; family Enterobacteriaceae; genus Moellerella. The sequence continues at coordinate 36,220 of CAUQNX010000022.1, forward strand.
TTAAATTCTAAAGAACGAGTGTAGCTATCATGGTCGATCCCCGCTTTGTACATTTAAGAGTCCACAGTGACTATTCCATGATTGATGGATTAGCCAAAACTAATCCATTAGTCAAAAAAGTGGCCTCCATGGGCATGCCTGCGGTTGCTATTACTGATTTTACTAATCTATGTGGACTAGTGAAATTCTATGGCACGGCGCATAACTCGGGTGTTAAGCCAATCATTGGCGCTGATTTTTATGTTGAAAGTGAACAGCTTGGCGAAGATATTGCTCATCTGACGATCTTGGCGCGTAATAATGTCGGTTATCAAAATCTGACATTACTTATCTCTGAAGCCTATCAAAAAGGCTATGGTCCTATTGGGCCGACTATCGAGCGTGATTGGCTAATTAAACACAAAGAAGGGCTGATATTACTCTCCGGTGGGCGGATGGGCGATGTAGGGCAATTTTTATTAAGAGGCAATCAAGCGTTAGTTGATGAGTGTTTGCAATTTTATCAAAGCCACTTCCCAGATAGCTACTATCTTGAATTGATCCGTACTGGGCGTCCTGATGAAGAGAGCTATCTTCACGCAGCCGTTGAATTAGCCACACAGCGCGGATTACCCGTTGTTGCCACCAATGATGTCTGCTTTATCGATACCGATGATTTTGGCCCCCATGAGATCCGCGTGGCGATCCACGATGGTTTTACCTTATCCGATCCTAAACGACCAAAAAACTACAGCCCTCAGCAATATTTGCGTAGTGAACAAGAGATGTGCGAGCTATTTGCTGACATCCCAGAAGCGCTCGAAAATAGCGTCGAAATTGCTAAGCGTTGTAATGTCACCATCCGTTTAGGCGAGTATTTCCTTCCTCAATTCCCGACGGGAGACATGAAAACCGAAGATTTTTTGGTTATGTGTTCAGAGAAGGGATTAGAGGAGCGTCTTGAATTTCTATTTCCCGACGCAGAAGTACGTGCAGAGAAACGAGTGGAATATGATGAACGTCTTGAGTTAGAACTCGGCGTTATCAACCAAATGGGATTCCCAGGTTACTTCTTGATCGTTATGGAGTTTATCCAATGGTCAAAAGATAATGGTGTCCCTGTTGGCCCTGGACGAGGCTCAGGCGCCGGATCTTTGGTGGCTTACGCGCTAAAAATTACTGATCTTGATCCCCTTGAATTTGATCTTCTTTTCGAGCGTTTCCTTAACCCAGAACGTGTTTCTATGCCTGACTTCGACGTCGATTTCTGTATGGAAAAACGCGATCTGGTGATTGATCATGTGGCTCAAATGTATGGGCGTGATGCGGTTTCGCAGATTATCACATTCGGTACTATGGCGGCAAAAGCGGTTATTCGCGATGTTGGCCGTGTACTGGGACACCCCTACGGATTTGTTGATCGTATCTCCAAGTTAGTTCCGCCTGATCCGGGCATGACCTTAGATAAGGCATTTGAAGCTGAGCCTCAACTGCCTGCGCTCTATGAAGCGGATGAAGAGGTCAAAGCGCTGATCGATATGGCGCGTCGATTGGAAGGTGTGACTCGAAATGCGGGTAAACATGCGGGTGGGGTAGTTATCGCACCTACTAAGATCACCGATTTTGCGCCACTCTATTGTGATGCCGAGGGCAATAACCCCGTCACCCAATTTGATAAAAATGATGTTGAGTATGCTGGTCTGGTGAAGTTTGACTTCCTTGGACTGCGTACACTGACGATCATTAACTGGGCATTGGAGATGATCAATGCGCGTCGGGCGAAGAAAGATCTCGAACCGATCGATATCGCGGCGATCCCACTGCAAGATCAAAAAAGTTTTGATATGTTGCAGCGCTCAGAGACCACAGCGGTATTCCAGTTAGAGTCTCGTGGCATGAAGGATCTGATCAAACGTCTTCGACCTGACTGTTTTGAAGATATGATCGCCCTCGTTGCTCTGTTTAGACCTGGTCCCTTGCAATCGGGAATGGTAGATAACTTTATCGACCGTAAGCATGGGCGTGAAGCTATCTCTTATCCTGATGTTGAATGGCAGCACGAATCCTTACAGACGGTGCTTGAGCCGACTTATGGGATTATCCTTTACCAAGAACAGGTTATGCAGATTGCTCAGGTGCTCGCTGGCTATACGCTGGGCGGAGCCGATATGTTGCGGCGAGCGATGGGTAAAAAAAATGCAGACGAGATGGCAAAGCAGCGTTCTATTTTCAAAGAAGGCGCGATAGCCAATAATATCGATGGCGAGCTATCGATGAAAATTTTTGACTTGGTAGAGAAATTTGCCGGTTATGGATTTAATAAATCTCACTCTGCGGCCTATGCATTAGTCTCATATCAGACTCTCTGGCTAAAAGCTCACTATCCGGCTGAATTTATGGCGGCAGTAATGACCGCTGATATGGATAATACGGAAAAAGTGGTAGGTTTGGTCGATGAGTGCTGGCGTATGGGGCTTAAAGTATTACCACCAGATATTAATAGCGGTTTATATCATTTTCATGTGAATAATGAAGGTGAGATCGTGTATGGTATCGGGGCAATAAAAGGCGTCGGTGAAGGTCCTATCGAAGCTATGCTTGAAGCGCGGCAAAAAGGCGGTATTTTTAAAGAGATTTTTGATCTCTGTGCTCGTGTTGATACCAAAAAACTGAGCCGCAGAGTGATGGAAAAATTGGTCATGGCAGGGGCTTTTGATTATCTTGGCCCTCACCGTGCTGCATTGATGTCCTCACTAGAGGATGCGCTAAAAGCAGCTGATCAACATGCAAAAGCGGAAGCTATTGGGCAAGGGGATATGTTTGGTGTTTTAGCTGAGGCTCCCGAACAAGTTGAGCGCTCTTATGCCAGTATTCCTAAGTGGCCAGAACAAGTTGTTTTAGATGGTGAAAGAGAAACGCTTGGCCTATATCTAACCGGACACCCAATAACTGCGTATTTAAGTGAGATAGAGCGCTATACTAGTGGTCTAAGGTTAAAAGATGTGAACCCTACCCCTCGTGGTCAAATGACAACTGTGGTAGGTTTAGTGCTCTCGGCTAAAGTGATTACAACTAAACGAGGCAATCGAATTGGCGTTTGCACTATCGATGACCGTTCCGGTAGACTCGATATTATGTTATTTTCCGATGCATTGGATAAATATCATCATCTTTTAGAGCAAGATCGCGTATTAATTGCTACCGGTCAGGTGAGTTATGATGACTTTAACGGTGGCAATAAAATGACAGTGCGTGAGCTCATGGATATCAGCGAAGCTCGTGAGAAATATGCTCGAGGGCTTGCTATTTCACTGTCAGACAGGCAAATTGATGACCAATTATTGAACCGTCTTCGCAGTACTCTTGAACCCTACCGTTCAGGCACTATTCCGGTTCACTTGTATTATCAGAGGGAAGATGCCAGAGCTAGGCTAAAATTTGGTGTCGTATGGCGAATTACGCCGACAGATAACCTTCTGACTGATCTGCGAACTCTGCTGGGTAATGAGCAGGTAGAATTAGAATTTGACTAAAATAGGAATATTATGAGTCTAGATTTCCTCGATTTTGAACAGCCGATTGCTGAATTGGAAGCGAAAATTGATTCGTTAACCGCAGTCAGCCGCCAGGATAACAACTTAGAAGTCAACCTTGACGAAGAAGTTGCACGCTTACGCGAAAAAAGCCTTGAGCTGACCCGTAAAATTTTCTCAGATCTGGGTGCATGGCAGATTGCTAAATTAGCACGTCATCCACGTAGACCTTATAGTTTGGATTATATTCCACGTATTTTTACCGACTTTCAAGAGTTGGCGGGTGACCGTGCCTACGCTGATGATAAAGCGATCGTGGGTGGATTAGCGCGTCTAGATGGTCGCCCGGTGATGATCATTGGTCACCAAAAAGGCCGTGAAACGAAAGAGAAAATTCGTCGTAATTTCGGCATGCCAGCGCCTGAAGGATATCGCAAAGCGCTGCGTCTGATGGAAATGGCTGAACGTTTTAATCTACCGATTATCACTTTTATTGACACACCAGGTGCATACCCAGGTGTGGGCGCAGAAGAACGCGGTCAATCAGAAGCTATCGCGCGTAACTTACGTGAAATGTCACGTTTATCCGTCCCTGTGATCTGTACTGTCATTGGTGAAGGGGGATCAGGTGGTGCATTAGCAATAGGTGTTGGCGATAAAGTTAACATGTTGCAATACAGCACTTATTCAGTGATTTCACCGGAAGGTTGTGCATCCATTTTATGGAAAAGCGCAGACAAAGCCCCACTAGCTGCTGAAGCCATGGGGATTACTGCGCCACGCCTGAAAGAGCTAAAACTGGTTGATAATGTCGTTCCAGAACCACTGGGTGGCGCTCATCGTGATTACGATCAAATCGCGGCTTCATTAAAAGCGCGTATTGTTGAAGATCTCAACGAGTTGAGTGAACTCGACAGCGAAGCGTTGAAAAATCGACGTTACCAGCGTTTGATGGGTTATGGCTATTGCTGATCTTATTCTCGTATCAATGTAGATTAAGTCGCCCTTGTATTGGCGACAACTGAGCCTACTTAGACGATAATAAATCAAGCGAATAAAAAACGGGAGAATGGCGATGGTCACTCTCCCGTTTTTTTATTTTAATAAATCAGGTGATTTACTAATCTAAGAATTGTCCCTCATTCTGATCCCACTCAATGAAAATGGTAGTGAGATAAGCGATAAAATAAGTGATAAAACAATATAGCTATTTAGTTTACGCACTCTTATGTGTCTTGATTTGGAGCTTTATTCCTATTGTCTCTCGTGTGGGGCAAGCTGAGATGGATAACTTTCAGTTTCTCTTTTGGTCAAATCTGATCTCTGCTATCGCTGTAATTGTTGTCTCTCTCTGCTCTGGTCGAAAAGCGAAACAACTTTTTTGTTTATCGCCAGCAAGTTACGCCAAATTATTTGTATTAGGTGAGCTAGACTGTTTATTTTATTTGCTACTCTATTATGGTTACTCAATTGAAAACGGTATTGCGGTTCTGGTGATCCAATATAGTTGGCCCTTAATTATCATATTATTATCTGTGATTTTATTAAAAGATCGTCTATCCACTCAGCAAATTATTGGTGTTATTATTGGTTTTTGTGCCGTGATCATCACTTTTACTAAAGGGCAGTTTTTCGAGTTGAGTGTAGAACATCCACAAGCGCTCTTTTTTGTATTTAGTGGTGCATTTTGCTTTGCTTTACTCTCTGTATTATCAAAACAATTTGCCATTGATGCCTATGTTAGTACTGTCTGGCTATTTGTTTTTTCCACGCTAGTTTCAGCGATCTTATTGCCTATTTTTAGCCAGCTTCAATTGCCAAGTACAAGTTCATGGTGGCCAATTCTACTTAATGGCATATTGATTAATGGCGTCTCCTATATTTTATGGTTTAAGGCGATGAATAGCGGGCAATCGGCAAAAATTGCTTCAATTGTTTTTTTATCACCAGTTTTATCTGTTTTATGGCTGGTGGTTATATTTAATGATCCCTTTGTGATCGCCTACATTATTGGGTTACTTTTAGTTCTTGTATCTGGGGTACTTTGTGTAACTTCCAGTAAATAGATAACGAAAAAAGCATAAGAGAGAAGTGATGAGTGCCAAATTGGAAACCCTCATCGATGTGGTTGCTAATAAAATTAGCTATCATCGAAATATATTGGTGGGATTTAGCGGCGGGCTAGATTCTACTGTGCTATTGCACGCCTTATATCAGCTGAGAGAAACGCGCTATCCTGATTTATATATCAGGGCATTGCATATTCACCATGGTTTAAATCCCTTAGCAGATAGTTGGGCGCAGCACTGTGAACAACTCTGTCTAAATTGGCATATCCCCTTTATTTGTCGCAAAGTGCAGGTCGATTCTAGTCAAAAAGGTGTTGAAGCTGCAGCCAGAGAAGCTCGTTATCAGGCTTATCGCTCTATGATCAATGACAATGAAGTGGTTGTTACCGCCCAGCATCTTGATGATCAAGCCGAAACTTTTCTGCTGGCATTAAAACGCGGCAGTGGGCCTGCGGGACTATCGGCTATGCCTGTTTCTCTCCCCTTTACGACAGAGAAAGGATTAACCCAACTGATTCGTCCCGTTTTAGGATTAAGCCGAACTCAGCTAGAAACGTACGCCGCAGTTAATCAACTTTCCTGGGTTGAAGATGATAGTAATCAAGATGATCGCTATGAACGGAATTTTTTACGACTGCATATCATGCCATTGTTGTATCAACGCTGGCCCCATTTTGCAGGTGCCGTTAGCCGCAGCGCCTCTCTGTGTGCGGAGCAAGAATCACTACTTGATGAGCTATTAAGTGATTCATTGAGTGAAATAATGGATTATCAAGGCGGATTATCCATTGAGGGACTAAATGATTGCTCAGTGGCTAAGCGTAATGCATTGATCCGCCGTTGGTTTGGTTATCATCAATTAGCTATGCCTGCCTATATACAGTTACAACGTATTTGGGATGAAGTGGCGCAAGCTCGTCAAGATGCAGAGCCAAGTTGTCAGTTCGGCCAATATGAAGTTAGGCGTTATCAAAATTCTTTATGGCTAGTCCGTCGTATTAATTCTCTCGTTAATCAACAGCTTCAGTGGGATTACCCTAATGAATTTATATTACCTGAATCACTAGGCTCTCTGGTTGTTATGGCGGATGAAGGGCAGATTCGACCGCCGAAACAAAATGAACGCGTTACGGTACGATTTGGTTTGCAAGATACGATTAAAATTGTTGGCAGAACCCATTCGCGCCAAAGCAAAAAGATCTGGCAGGAACTAGGTGTCTCGCCTTGGATGCGTAGTCGAACTCCATTAATTTATTATAATGAAGAGCTTATCGCGGCGGTCGGTTGTTTTGTGACAGAGGAAGGTTTGATGCCAGAGGAGCAAAGTGGTATCGCAATCCATTGGATTAAAGATGATGAGCAGCTGTTTTATGGAAACCCCTTATAAGTCTGACGACTATAAGGGGTAAGAAGACATCTTATGCTGACGCATATAAGATTTTAGAGGGAATTAGCAGAATCATCAGAATGATCGATGGCGATTGTCCCGATCTCAGGGTGGCTGAATGTATTGATATGGTCAAGGCGCAAATCTTTAGAGCCATCTGGTGTATCGATCACCAGATACTCGACTTTTTTGCGTGTGATAAGATCCTGAGCTTTCCCAGTAATGTCAACATCGCCTCGCAATTGAATATGTAATTCTAGTTGGCGTTGGCATGCAGTTTCTAAGTGCTCGTAATCATCACAATTGATTGGTTGATATTCAGTATCTGTAGACATAATCCCTCACCACTAAGTTAGTGGCGGTTTTGCCGCCGAAAATAATTTATAACTAACATCTAAGCTAGACTAGCTTAATAGCATCATAGCATAGTAATTTTGAGAAGAATAAGTCGACATGAACTTTAAAACGTAACAATTCAATTTTCAGACATTTGTTAGCCGCTCCTATAATGATACTCTATGGATAAATTCTTAAATGATTAGTGCTAAACATTTTTAACTAAGTTAAATGATATGATGCTGATAGATGCTTAAAAATAAATAAAAGGAAGATAAATTTATGAAAAAAGTTCTCATGATAGGGTTAGTTGCTGTAGGAATAGCGGCTTTAGCGGGATGCCAAAGTAACAAAACTAGCTATGATGATGAGGTATATTCAGGGCTCTATCCTTGTGCCAACTGTTCAGCGATTGAAAGTACAGTTTCGTTTAATAAGGATGGTAGTTATATCGAGCAGCTGACTTATCAAGGTACAAGAGATGGCGATCAAGTGAGTTTTGATGCTGGAAGCTGGGTTAAAGAAGATAATAAATTGCGCTTAGTTAGCACGCAAACGCAAGATCAGGTCACCTATTTTGCACTTTCAGCGGATAAAAAAATAGTAACCTTATTAGATCAACAAGGTAATCCGATTGAATCCGAACTTAATTATACCTTGAACCGCGTGTTGCCCAACAAAAAAGTGGGTGAATATCGCTATTTAGCGGATGCCGCGACATTTACTGAATGTGAAACTGGGCGTGCTTATGCGACTGGTGGCATTGCACTAGAAAAAGCGTATGGCAAAACCGGTGTTGAGGGCGGAATCCCTGTATATGCTGAAATTGAAGGCTACTATACAGTTCGTCCTTCAATGGAAGATGGATTATATGATGCGGCATTCGTTCAAACAGGCGAAATTGCGTTTGATAAAACCAAATCCTGTGCAGTGAGTGAATAAAATTAAGTCATCTTAAATAAAAAAGCCGCTTAAACAATAATTTAAGCGGCTTTTTTGATTTCATCAGATAATTAAATCAGTTTTTCTTTTAAGAAGCTGACCACATTATCTAACGTAATAAGAGACTTATCATCACCACGGCGTGATTTATATTCCACTTGGCCATTGTCCAAATTACGATCGCCGATAACGATAGTATAAGGTACGCCAATAAGTTCCATATCGGCAAACATGATACCTGGACGCTCTTTACGGTCATCAAAGATAACATCGACACCGCTTGCTTTTAAATCAGCATACAGTTTTTCAGCCACTTCTTTGACACGATAAGATTTATGCATATTCATCGGCAGAATAGCCACTTGGAATGGTGCAATTGCATTTGACCAAATTATGCCACGAGCATCATGACTTTGTTCGATTGCAGCCGCAACGATACGCGTAACCCCAATCCCATAGCAGCCCATAGTCATAACTTGATTATGGCCTTCTTCATTCTGCACTGATGCTTTCATTGCTTCCGAATATTTAGTGCCTAATTGGAAGATATGACCCACTTCAATACCGCGTTTAATTAATAAGGTCCCTTTACCGTCTGGGCTTGGGTCACCTTCAACGACATTACGTAAGTCGAAAGTATCAGGTGTAGGAAGGTCTCTTTCCCAATTAATACCAAAGTAGTGTTTACCGTCAATATTCGCGCCTGCGCCAAAATCACTCATGGCGGCAACACTGCGATCGATAACTATTGGCAATGGCATATTAACCGGACCCAGTGAACCTGGACCTGCATTAACCGCGCTACGGATCTCTTCTTCTGAAGCGAAAATCAGTGGTGAGGCAACAAGTGGGTGTTTCTCAGCTTTCACTTCATTCAGTTCATGGTCGCCACGGACTAGCAGAGCAACCAGTTTATGACCGCTATTCTTATCAGCATGAACAATCAATGTCTTAACGGTCTTTTCGATCGCTAAATTAAATTGGCTGACCAGCTCAGCAATGGTTTTCGCATCGGGCGTATCGACCAGTTTCATCTCTTCTGACGGCGCACTTCTTGGTGTTAATGGCGCTACGGCTTCCGCTAATTCAATATTGGCGGCAAAATCAGAATCTGTTGAGAAAACAATATCATCTTCACCGCAATCAGCTAATACTTGAAACTCATGAGATGCACTACCACCAATTGAGCCAGTATCGGCTTGGACTGGACGAAAATCTAAACCAATACGCGTAAAGATCTTACTATAGGCTTCAAACATACGATCGTAAGTTTCTTGTAGAGACTCTTGATTGATATGGAAAGAGTAAGCATCTTTCATGATAAATTCACGAGAGCGCATAACACCAAAGCGTGGGCGCACTTCGTCACGGAATTTAGTCTGAATTTGATATAAATTTAATGGCAACTGTTTGTAAGAAGTCACTTCGTTGCGCATTAAATCGGTGATCACTTCTTCATGTGTCGGGCCTAAAACAAATGGACGTTCACCGCGATCGACAAAACGCAGTAACTCAGGGCCATACTGCTCCCAACGAGCACTTTCTTTCCATAAATCAGCAGGTTGTACGACGGGGAGAGAAACTTCTATCGCGCCAGCATTTTCCATTTCTTCGCGGACGATCTTTTCTA
>CAUQNX010000023.1:0-45304 GCA_963519845.1 uncultured Moellerella sp.
AAGTTTATGTTACCTATTGATGAGTTTTTATAATGTCATTTTGGAATAGATCTTTCGGATTAAGACTAACAAAAAGATTTCTGATCATTTTATTCTTTTTATTAGTTGCTGCCATTATTTGGTATTTAGGCCCTACATTTGGTTATGGTGAAATTCGCCCTTTAGAAAGCGAAGACGCTCGCATTATTGCTATCGTGCTGGTTCTCTGTCTTTTTATCGGTTTTTGGATGCACCTACCAGGTTTTATATTAGGTTCACTAACATTATGTGTCTGCGTGTGGATATTTTCACCTTACATATTATTAGGAGATGCTTATCCATTTGAGAAAACATCAAGTCGCTTAGCCGCTATTGGTGGTATTCTATTAATTACACTACTTTATGGTCTGTGGAAATTACTGCTGCTCTTAAGATATCATCCCGATAAATTCGAAAAATTCTTTAAAGGAAATAGAGAGCAAGTTAAAGAGGATGATTTTCGCGAGGTCGTTGCTGTTATTGATAATGCAGCAAAATACGTCACTAAAAGTAATAGAAAAATATCTAAATGGAGCCATTTTTGGTTTCCTAAGAAAGCAGTCTATGAATTACCTTGGTATATGGTTATTGGTACTGAAAATGCAGGTAAAACAGCGACTGTACTTTCATCTGGTCAGGAATTACCGCTACCAGAGCAATTAATGCGTATCTCACGAGAAAGTATTTCAACTAAAAATTGTGAATGTTGGTTCTCGAATGAAGCAATCTTTGTCGATACTTCAGGGAAATACATTAATAATTTAGAAGAGAATAAACTTGAGTGGAATAGTTTAGTTAAGGCAATTAAGAAAAATAGACCTTTAAAATCGATTAACGGTGTAATTATCAGTATTTCCGTTAATGATTTGATGAATAAAAGTAAGAAAGAGATTTACGAATTATCCTCTAAATTCAGAGAACAGCTTGATCAATTACGTAATGAATTGGGTATCCGTTTTCCCGTTTATGTTGTTGTGACTAAAATGGATCTAGTTGCTGGATTTGACGAGTACTTTAGATCATTAACAGCAGAAGAAAGAGAGCAAATTTGGGGCTTCTCATTACCTTTTGGCGATAAGAAAAAGAGAGACCTACCTTTTGTTGAAATTCGTGACTCTATTCGCTCAGAACTATTTGCATTGGAATCACGTATTGATAAGGATATGAATGCGCGTCAATTAGATGAGTACGATATTAATGATCGTAAGAAAATGTATTTATTGCCACAAGATTTCAGATTATTAGCAGAAGCTATTACTGAATTTGGGCAGAATGTATTTTCGCCCTCTCGTTACGATGAAACGCAGAAATATACCTCATTAAGAGGGATCTATTTTGTAAGTAATAAACAGCTTGGTCAGCACTCACTGCAAAATCCACGCTCAATTATTCAGAAATGGCGTGATTATACCCGTGGCAATAGCAAGCTAGATACTGAGGCTATTGGTTATAGAGCCGATTTAGATAACCTCGTTTCTAATGAAACAGTGACAGGCAAACATTTCTTCCTGAAACAGCTGTTTGAAAATATTATCAAGGATAAAAACCTTGTTCGTTATAATTTGGCGCTATCCACTAAATATCGTTTTCAGACAATTGCAGGTCACACACTATGTTTAATTTTAACCGTCTGGTTAACCTATGGGTTAATCACAAGTTACAATAATAATAGTGAGTATTTAGAGAGCGCGAATACTAAAGTTGACGAACTTGCTGTTATCGTTGATGAACATGTAAAAGGCGATGATGATCGTTTGCTGCCAAGTATTCTCGAATTATCTAAAGATATACCTGTTCTCGGTATCTTTGATTTTAAAACACCAAGATTATCCTATCGCTACGGTTTATATGTGGGTTTTGATATTAAAGAAGAGGCGACGGGCTTATATAACTATTTCTTACAGCGCTGGCTATTAAGGTCATTAGAGCGCATGACATTAAAATCCTTGAGTGATGCAACTTATGCAAGAGATGATTATGCGGTTTACGATAAATTAAAAACCTATCTTATGATCCATAACCAAGGCAAATTCGATAAAGATTATCTCGTTGGTGCATTAGCCGAAGAAGCTCAGTTATCGGGTATGATTGATAGCTATGGGCAAACAATCGTCTTTGTTTCGCACTTGGAAGAGTTATTTTCAGACCCTGAATGGTATAGCTCTAGTGTAGAGATAGACGAAGCTCTAGTTGAGCATGCGCGTTCTATTCTAAGAAAAAAGTCACAAGCCGCTCGTATTTATGATCAAGTTAAAAATCAGGCGATGAAGGAGTCGCCTGAAAACTTAACACTCTATAAATTGGGGGGAGAGCAACTCAACAATATTTTAGAAGTGACAGATGAATCTTTAGCGGCAAGTGGTATATCCGGCATATTCACTTATGACGGATATCATCAAGTTTTTAAAAAAAAACTTACCGAGTATGTTAGTACCATCCAAGAAGAAAGTAGTTGGATAATGGGAGAGAATAAAAAAGAGAGTCAGCTGCCGAATGTTAAAGCGAATATTAAATCGGTTGACTCTCTCTATTTGACATCTGCTGAACAAGAAGTATTAAAACTGTATTTACAAGACTATACCAAGACTTGGAAAACTTTCCTCGGATCAATCAGGCTGAAGAAATTAGAAGCTAATTCTATGCTGACAAGTAATACTTCATTCGATATGTATATATTACAAATTCTAAGTGCGACGGATTCGCCTTTAATCGATTTGATGGGTAAAGCCGCAAAAGAAACAGCATTAACTATGAATGATACTGAGTATGAAATTCCTGAGATTAGGGGTTTTAACGCAACGAATCGCTTGAGTTATAACGCAGCAAGATTAAAAGAAGTAAAATCGGCATTATCTCAGCGTGAAAAACGCGTTTTATTAGAAAATGTCGATCGTCATTTTTCAAGTTTACATAAATTGGTTAATTTAGAACCAGCCGCTAAAAATAGTAAAACAGCCTTGTTAAATCAGGGTGATAGCAATTTAAACCGTATTATTTCTATGTTGAATGATCAATATAATTATCTTGTTATCGCAGAGTCTTCATTAACTCAAGGAAGCGGTTTACCTCCAAGTTCTGAAGCCGCTCAACGATTAAAAGCTGACGCTCGCATGTGGCCGGCACCATTAAAGGAAATTATCGTCCCTTTATTGGGAGGGGTAGCAAATAAAGTAAACAAACAGTTCATTGCATCAAATAGTGAGTCTGTAAAAATGGAATTAGGTAGCTCTTGCCGTGCTTCATTCCAAGGTGTTTACCCCTTTACTAATAGTCGACAAGAGGCAAGTTTAGAAGAGTTTGCTAGTTTTTTCGGACCTAACGGAGTCGTTGATAACTATTTCCAAGTTAATTTAGCCGAGTTAGTGGATACATCTGCTCGGCCTTGGCGTTATAAAAATCCGGAACTACGCGGATATGAAAGCCGCAAAGTGTTAAAGTTTTTCGAACAAGCGCAGGATATTAAGCGAGCATTTTTCCAAAATGGTTTAAGTGAAAATGTTTCCTTTAAATTTTCTATAAGCATTCCTTATGTTTCTCCGGAAATATTGCAGTACAGCATCAATATAGATGGCATTAGTATGTATTATAAACATGGGCCAATTTGGTCTACTACTTTTGAATGGCCACAATTAGCTTCTGAGAGCATGATTAATATGAGCTCTGTTGCTGTTAATGATCAAGGCCGAAATACGGATGAAGTCATTGCTGGGCAGTGGTCTTTATTGCGTTGGATGGACAGGGCAAATGGTTATCAAAAAATATCCGCTAATAAACAAGTGCTAATTTATAATATGAACAAACAGAAAGTCAATTTAAGTATTACCGGGCTAAACTATAAAGGCGTACCGATAAATAGGCTTTTAAAAGATTTTAAATGCCCCAATATTTAATGTTAATTAAGACTATATATTGAAAAATGTAAGTGATTACATTTATTTTATAGAGTTTTCTTATTAACAATAAAAATAGTTTCCTTATATTGAATAATGGTTACCCATAATGAAAGTTAGTGTTTTTTATTCAGACTTGAATGTTAAAAGAGAAAACAAAAAAAGCAATCAAGAATTGCATCACTTAATTAAAAAGTGTGTAGATGATGGAATAAATAACTCTGTGTGTAGCCAAAAGTTATCAAAGCATCATCCTTGGTGTTTTGTTTTGCCGACGAGTAAGCCTGATCAGTTTTATGTAGGTGCATTTAGCCTATTAAATGAGAGTCGTATTGTTGTGCTGTACACAAAAGTATCTTCAAAATGGATACTGAAAAACCTAACTGAGATTTCGAACATCGCATTTTGGTGTACAAGAATATTGTCATATCTTATTAAAGATAGTGAATGTTCGATTAGTGAAGATTCATTAAATGACTGGGCAAAATCGTTACAAAGGTTTTACTCGCCATTATTGGAAATGTTAATTTTAAATTCAAGCTATAGATTCAAAAATAGCACAGATTTACTGACATCAGAGAATACATATTTAGATTGTGAAATTAATGACGATGGAGGGATAAATGTAATGCCATGGAAAAGTTGGCCTAGTTGTATCAAATCAAGTGATTCCACTTGGCTATGGAGGCTTAATAGGCAAGGGAAAATATTAGATTCACATAAAATTACCATTAATGATGAATTAAACCGGACGAACGCTTAATACCATTATGCGTATCTCAATTATATTTAGGTGTGTATATGCCTCGTACAATTACCTTTCATAGCTCAGCTATGCCCACCTTACTGGGTGAGCCTGCGTTAATGATTTCTATGTTAGAAGGAGAGGAATCACTTTCTAACCTTTATACATATACAATTACAGCTAAAACACCCGCTAACCCGGCGATCCCTTGGCAATCAGCTTCGAATCTTGACTTGAAAAGTTTGATCGGGCAGCAAGTTGCAGTTGTAATTGAACTAGATGGAAACGGATTAGATTTTGGTAAAGGTCTTGGGAAAGGAGCCCGAGAAATAACCGGTATAGTCCAAAAAGCGCGCTATATTGGTCGTGACGATTATCAGGCTATGTATGAGCTGACGATCACGCCATGGCTGACGCTGGCAACATTAACAACCGACTTTAAAATCTTTCAGCAAAAATCCGTTGTTCAAATAATCGATGAAGTATTATCTGAATATAATTTCCCGTACGAAAAACGCTTATCTTCAGTTTACCCGGCACTTGATTTCCAAGTGCAATATGGTGAAACAGACTTTGATTTTGTTCAACGTCTGATGGAAGAGTGGGGAATTTATTGGTTTTTTGAGCATAAAGATTATAAAAATAGATTAATTCTTGTTGACCATGTGGGTGCCCATAGAAAGAATTTCAGCCCTGCTTATCATACTTTACGCTATGAAGCAGATACGCCTAAAGATGGCGAAGAATATGTGAGTCAGTTCCACGCACAGGAACTGATTACTTCTGGTCAATGGCTGACATCTGACTATGACTTTAAAAAATCACGTGCAGATATTTCAGCATTAGATAAAAAACCACGTAAAACAAACTTCAATCAGTTTGAGGTCTTTAGCTGGCCTGGTGACTATGAAGAGCCATCAGTTGGTGAATTCCTTGCGCGTGTAAGAAGTGAAGAACGAGGAATGATTGGTGCTCGTTCTTCAGGCTATGGTGAAATTCGTTCTGTTGTGTGTGGAACTACATTCAATTTAACTAATTTTCCACAGTCTAAAGCTAACCGTGAATATTTGGTGATCTCTAGCCATATAACGGTAACAGAAATTAATCAGCAAAGTGATACTGATGGTTTTTCTGTATTTACCAATTTTGTCGTCCAACCAACCACGAAAATATATCGTCATCCACAAATCATTCCTAAACCTGCTACAAGTGGCCCTCAAACAGCACTGGTTGTCGGCCCTCCAGGTGAAGAAGTGTGGACCGACGAATATGGTCGTGTAAAGGTTCGCTTCTTATGGGATAGATACGGTAATAACACCGAATCAGATTCATGCTGGATCCGTGTTGGCCAAGCTTGGGCTGGTAGTAATTTCGGTGGGATCTATATTCCGCGTATTGGACAAGAAGTTATAGTTGATTTCCTCCATGGTGATCCTGATAGACCACTGATCATCGGTAGTTTGTATAACAACGTGACTCGGCCACCATGGGATTTGCCTGCTAATGCTACTCAAAGTGGATTGATTAGCCGGACAATTGGTGGTGGGACAGAAAACTATAACGGCGTTCGATTTGAAGATTTACCGGGTATAGAAGAGTACTGGGAACAAGCCGAACGCAATATGAATCGTCTTGTTAAGAATGATGAACTCCATGAGATTAATCATGATTTAAAACAAGTCGTTGCTAATGATAGAAGCCTGTTTGTGGGGAGAAATGCCACTGAGGTTATTGGTCATAATAACTCTCAGATCATTGGTCTAAATCATACTCAAGCAGTTGGTCTGAACTCGACTCAAATCGTCGGATTGACATCAAGCGTTACCATTGGTCTGTTGCATGCGCTAACCGTAGGTGGTGCATTTGTTACAGCCGTTGGTGGTGCAGTGAGTACCGTTGTTGGTTTGACTTATTCACTTAACGTTGCGGGTGCAAGCTCTGATAACGTTGGTGCAGGCAAGTTTACTAACGTCGGCGGAGCCTATGTTACCAGCGTAGGCGGTGGTTATATTAATAACGTCGGTGGTGCTTATTCGGTCGCAGCAGGTGGTGCAATACAGTCAATATGCGGTGGCGCAATGACAATGACCGCGGGTGCAGGGATCGTGATGGGTGCTGGTGGCGAAATCTGTATCGCAGCAGACATTGTTAAAATTATTGGTAAAAGTAAGCTAATCCTTCAAGGGGGAACGACAGCGATTAACCCTGGGGATTGTGGTTGTGGCGTACAATTTGGTACAGGTGGTGGATCTATTGGACCGCTATTTGTTCCTCCTATTGCACTACCCGGCTTTATGATACCAATTATTAACATTAAACCTGGCGTAAAACCGACACATCAACCACCAACTCCGCCGCCAACAGATACACCACAGCCAACGTCGAGTGAGTGGGTTACACCGTCGCCGACACCGTTACCGACTCCGTTACCGACTCCGTCGCCGATAATACCGACAGCGACGCCATTTTTGATGCCGATAGCGACACCATTTATGATGCCAATGCCTCCAGAAGATGAAGAGGGTAATTCTTGGGCTGATATGAATAGTGATGCTGAATCGAAAGAAGACCAAGGAGGGGATTCTTTCGTTGATAAGGTGAGTCGAGCAAACTCTGATGCCAATACTGGCAGCGACACCTTTGCAGATAAAGTGGATCGAGCCAACTCTAATACGAATGTTGGAGGGGATAGCTTTGCTGAGACTGTAGGTAAGGTAGGTTCCACTGCAGACGCAGGGAGGGATACTTTAGCTGAAACAGTCGGTAAGGCAAGTTCGAGTACTAATGCAGGGGGTGATACCTTTGCTGAGACCGTAGGCAAAGCCAGCTCAACTGCAGACGCAGGGAGCGATACTTTAGCCGATGCTATCAACAAAGCGGGTCGCGCAGAAAATGGCAACATTTAATATGTTGTAGTGAAATGAAGTATAAGCAGGCGCCTGATTTTAGGGGCCTGCTTTTTAAAAATAGTCTTATTTATCATAGCAAGGAGGAACCATGAGTTTACCCGCAGCCAGATTAGGTGATGCAATTTGTCATGGTGGCGCAATTTGTACAGGTTCTTGTGATGTTTCAGTAAATAGCTTGCCCGCAGCACGTATGGGAGATGCCCATGGATGTGGTTTACATGGTGGATCCTGTATTGCAGCGGGATGGCCAACAGTTACGGTAAACAATTTACCTATGGCAACCCTAGGTATGCCCACCGCTTGTGGTGCAGCTATTGTTACCGGTTCTTGTGACGTACTAGTAGGTTAATCTAATGATACTGACATTTATTTGGCCATCGATTGAACGGCAATTTACATTATCGACAAGTAACACTTCTGACAATGCATTAGCTTTTAATGCCTTGACGGGAGATGCGACCTTTCATGCATTGCCTGCGTTGGCAAATGAAGTCATGTTTTATTATGGCAACACGGGTTTAATGATCTTGAATGGAAGTCAGGATTTAGTCTGTGTGGTCAATAATGAGTTATTAGATAGTGGCGCAAAAAGCAGACTTAGTTTCGGAACAAATATCCAAATTGGAAACTTTGGTCTGTATTTTGATGCTAGAGAGAGAGACCAGTCACTTTCTATTATCGATGCTTTATCAGAATCAATGAATTTTGATTACGGTTACGATAACGTAGAAGTCAATGAGTTACTGCCTCAAGGGGCAGGGCTCATCTCTGATGAACTCGAATTTCAAAAGACTAAAAGTGATATCGATGTATTGAAAAAACTCGAATTAGAGTATAAAAATTTTCTTCTTTGGGGTTCAACCGGTGCGGAAGATCCTAATACCTATACTAAGTCAGACTCAATCGTGACTTATGATGATGGCTATTTTGATTCAGTCCGCGATGAGATGAAAGGTAGACTCGTCACTGAGTGTATTTTTGAATCCTCGGCCTTTATGGACCTCGTTTGGAATGAATTATCAACCGTAGAAGACGTAGATCTTACTCAGGATGAGTATGACAACTACGACATACTAAAAGCGCTAGCGCCAAGTGGCATAGTTCCTCGTGAAAATGATTCTATACCTTTCTTGGTATCGAAAGAGTTGCATAAACTGGGACTGGATAGCCCTCTATAATTTAAAAGGAATGAACATGACTACCTCACAAAAACTTTCTGAGATTCTGAAAGATTCAACGCTAGAAGCATTTTTTGCTGAAACACTTAAAAAAGTGAAGGCGACACCCAATGATTTAGCACAAAGAGAAAAATTATTTAAGCTCTATTGCTTACAAAGCCAGTGGGAAAAAGCGTTAATTCAATTAGAAACTTGGGCACTTATTGATGGTCATGATGATGATAAGCAGCTAGAAGTTTATAAAAATTTGATCTTCAGTGAAATTCTGCGTGAACAAGTTTTACTTGGTAAGCGTGAGCCGATGACGATGGATCAAACTTTACCTGATTGGATGAATAAGATGCAATTAGCCAACAAATTGTTAGCTGAAGGTAAAGAAGAAGAGTCACAAGCTGCACGATTAGATGCTTTTGAACAAGCTCCAGCGGCAGCAGGTAACGGTACTGTGACAGGTGCTTTTGACTGGATCGCGGATAATGACAGTCGTTTAGGGCCGGTTTGTGAGTTTATTATTGCTGGTGGCTATCGTTGGGTTCCTTACGCAGATATTGAAACCATCAACATTTCTAAACCAAGAGATCTTCTCGATCTTATTTGGATTCATGCACAGGTCAAAGTTAAAGACGGTATTTTTTATGGATATATTCCAGCAAGATATCCACTGACAGAAGCGGATGACGACGCGATCAAATTAGGTCATGAAACTAAGTGGACTCAAGTGTCAGAAGATTTCTTAACTGGGAAAGGCAGAAAAATGATCATTACTGATCAAGGTGACTATTCTCTTCCTGAATTAGATAAAATTAGTATTTCAAAAGTAAATGAAGAATAATAAACAGCAATTTCTTCCCACTTTGTTTGACAGATTAATCGATGATCATCCGAAAGAGCGTACGGAACCATTTGATAAATTTTATTTTGACTCAAGAAGAATGAGAGCAATAATATTAAGAGATATCGGAACTATCCTTAATAGTGAAAATATAGAAAGGAAACTTGAGAAGTATAAAAACTGTCCAGCAATTTCATCGATCGTTAATTATGGTATAGCCCCTGTCACCGGGGCTTATGCTACTCAATATGGTTGGGATATTGTTGAGGAAATATTGCGTAATGCGCTATTGCGTTTCGAAACTCGAATTATAGCTGAGTCATTAGTTATTTCCCCTATATTAGGGAAAAACACTCATACACAAAATGGAATTATTATATTCGATATTCGAGCATTAATTCATTGGCATCCGTATCCTTTAGACCTTGCTATAAAAGGGCTATATGATATTGAGACACAAAAAGTTAATTTAACATTAAAATAAGATTTTCACAGAGTATCATCGAAAAATATAATGAGCTATCTAGGATAGCTCGTTGTATTTATTTTAGACATTAGAAAAATAATCAGTAATAAGATTAAAAATAGAGGTGTTAAAATGGAAGATAACATCAATTGGTCATATATCGATAAGGTTGTGTATATTAATTTAGCTAGCCGGCCTACTCGTAAAATTGAAATTTGTCAGGAATTAAAGGCAGTTAACATCCCTGAAGATAAGATTTACCATTTCAATGCTATAGCCGATAATAATGGTACCTTAGGTTGTGCTAAATCACATCGGGAAGTATTAAAAATAGCTCAAAAAGAGAGATGGAATAATGTTCTTATCTTAGAAGATGATATGGTTTTTGATAAATCAGCCGAGACAATAAGTAGAATAAATCTGTTTTTTAATAAGCTATTCTCTTTAGATTCATGGGATGTGGCTTTTTTGTCGGGCAGCTATTTTATAGTTCATACCATTGAGCCCTATTTTTTAAGTGTGAAGTTCTCTTATCTAGCAAATAGTTATTTAGTTTCTTCCCATTATTATCAGAAACTAATTGATAATTACGAGGATAGCATCGAAGCAATAGAATCAGGCGAATATATGCCACATGATTCTAATTGGATGAAATTAATGGAAAAAGACAACTGGTATGGTCTTTATCCTTGTGCTGGTTATCAGCGTGTCGATCATAGTAGTATTCAAAATTTCGTCACGGATCGCACTGAATTTTTTAAACGAACTATCGATGACATGAGACAGTTTGGTTCGACATAAAATTAAAAAGTTCGTCGCTATTTATAATTTAATAATGATAAATAAATTGAGCTAACATTATTAGTACTACTCCACGGGTTTAAGCAAGTCTTTATATAATTCTGATAATATCCCCTTGGGTTGAAATTCATTTTTTATCCATTGAGTGACTTGCCCCGTCGCAGAATGCTGTGTTGCCAGCAGCATATTAGAATCCTGTCTTGGATTTTGGATCTTTTTGATAATAAGAAAACCGTTTTTAACTGGCTCTTCCACCATATAATCGGGTAAAAAACCAATTCCTTCACCGAGGATCTGACATTGGCATTTAGTATTAAAGTCAGGTACCTGTATTGCCTCTTGTCCATATAATAACCAACCTACTTTTTTATTGATAGTATGAGCTGTATCTTCAACCATAATATTGGGATAGAGACGTAATTGGCTCTCTGCAATAGGCTCAGGCATCAATGCTAAAGGATGATTAGGGGAAATAGCAAATTGCCAATGAATCCCACCTATTTCGGTATAATCGATTCCACCGCCATCTAATAGCGTACCCGGCGCACCGATGGCAATATCGGCAATATTATTAATGATGGCATCCCAAACGCCATTATAGACTTCTGTGGTGACGGTTATTTGGCAAGTTGGGAACTGTTTCTTTAAAATTTGCAGTAATTTTGCTGTGTGATAAGGCGTATAAAGCAGTTGGTTAATACAGATCCTAACCTTAGCTTCTATTCCTTGGTCAATAGTATAAATACTACGTTTTATTGCATAGAAATTATTTAATAACTCAGTGGCTTTACGGTAAAAATAATAACCTGATTCTGTTAATTCTATATTACGTGTATTACGGATAAAGAGTACGACGTCAAGATAGGTTTCTATGCGTTTAATAGTATAACTTACCGCTGATGTAGTAATACCTAGCTCTTCTGCTGCTTTGCTAAAGCTCGCGTGTTTAGCTGCTGTGGTATAGGTTAATAGGTTTTCTTCTGTAAAAATCGAGTTCATTATTTTATTCACCATTTTATCAAAACGCGATATATAGGCATAGTAAAGGAAAATAGCCTTGAGTTATATTCAAAACTGGTTTTTTTCGCTTAAATTTACAGCAAGTTATCCCTAAGTAGCTAATAAAAAAATCGATAGCGTTAAATTAGGCGGATTAATAAAATTCACTTAGAGGATTAAGTTTGATCTCTATCACAAATAACGAAAAATATTTTTTTCCGACTGCTCGTTTCAGCAAAATCAAACAAAATAGTATGATTTTTTACATAAAATTAACGCAAAAAAGGCCATAAATATTGCGATACTCCACAGAATAACGCGATTGTTGAATTTAATTCAATAATGATGGCAGGGACGATGAATAGTATTTAAACGCATTCTCTTTATAGCTGAGTGTTGTTATGCTCGAACGATAATAAGTAGAAATGAAAATTACTTTAGTTTTATAAGCCATAGCTATTGCACGAGTGATATAGCTTATCGTAGAGGAAATATGATGTCATCTACCGATCTTATCCAGGAATTTTTAGCTGCAGCCGCAAAAGGGGATCTTGATGCACTTCAAGCGAGCCTGAATAAGGGTGTCAATATTGATGCAACCAATCGTCAAGGTCGAACCGCGATAGTGATTGCTAGTCTCAATAAGCATTATGAATGTGTCTCCTTTCTTATTAGCGCTGGTGCTGATATTAATAAACAGGATGAAACCTGCTTTAATCCCTTCCTATTAAGCTGTCTAAACAATGATTTAACACTATTGCGTATTATGATCCCTGCTAAGCCAGATCTGACGTTATTAACTCGTTTTGGTGGAGTTGGTATTACTCCAGCTAGTGAGAAAGGTCACGTGGAAATTGTGCGTGAGTTACTCGAAAAAACCGAGATGAATGTCAATCATACTAACTTTGTTGGTTGGACCCCATTACTTGAAGCAATTGTGCTAAATGATGGCGGCGATAAGCAGCAGCAAATTATTAAATTACTACTCGACCATGGTGCTAATCCGCATATGACGGATAAATATGGTAAAAAGCCATTAGAGCTGGCTCGTGAAAAAGGTTATCAGGAAATCGTCGAGTTATTGATCGCTGCTGGCGCTTAATCGCTTATTTTTATATTCAAGTTGTCAATTAGCTCTGTTATCTGCGACAACTTGAATAGTTAAAGGTCTATAAGGACGATTGTGAATAAAACAATCAAACCTGAAAGACAGATATTATATGCATTAACAGCGGATAACTATTTTTTACAGCTGTTAGAAAAAAAACAGTTTGTTGGAAAAATAGAGCAAATATTTAATAAGGCAGTAAATATTTTTTCTAATAATAGAATATATACATTATTATGCTCAACGCTGGATAATGCACCTAATAGCTGTCGATTACTAAATAATGATTTTTCGACTATTAAGTTTTCAGTAGGAGATCTGGTTTATTTTTCTAATGATAAATTTTGTATAGGTGAGAATTATATTATTAATTTTTCTCTGTGCCAATTATGGCGGCTTAAAACGATTGTTTTTGATAAAAGAAAATTAAAATCATTAGAATATAGAAATTATTTAATAAAACAAATAAAATTAATCTATCAATGTGTTAATGAAGAAAATAAAACACTTTTTTTGTATCAGGATGATAACGTTTTTTATCGTTCGATGGCGAACACCTTAGTAAATCTAAGAGAACAACTTATCAATGGGTTATATCAAAAAAAAGATATAGATATTATTGAAAGTATTAACGGATTAGTTGGGCTTGGCATAGGTCTGACGCCATCTGGAGATGATTATCTCTGTGGTCTAAGTGCCTTTTTATTCTTAAATCAGCATCCGGGAAATAAATTTAAATCCTTATTTGAAGATGCAGTGGTATCAAATGAATCAAATACCAATTTATTAAGTTTTATGACAATTAACCAGTGTATACAACAAGAATATAGAGAAAGTACTTATCAGCTAATTAAATCTTTAGCTGAGGGAAGAGAGTCCGATCTTTATCAACAAATTATGCGCATTATAAATATAGGGTCGAGCTCAGGTTGCGATATGCTTTTGGGTATCCATGATGCTTTGCGCCTGACTCATTATTTTGGAGAAAAGAATGTCCACCAAAATTGTTATTAAAAAGAATACCTATTTTGACTCAGTATCATTAATGTCAATTTCAACCAAAGCGAATCAATTAGATAATGTGGATCAAGCTTTTGTTGCTATGGCGACTGAAATGAATAAAGGCGTACTTAAAAATTTAGGCTTATTAACGCCTGAATTAGAAAGTGCAAAAAATGGCGATTTGATGATCGTGATTAAAGGCACTAGTGATGATGCCAATGAACTGATTTTCCAGCAAATTGAAGAGCTATTTACCAAAAAGAATCAAGGTGGCTCAAAGCACGAAGCCAAATATGCCACTATTAATTCGGCGCACCAGCATATTCCAGAAAGCAATTTGGCGATTATCTCGGTCAATGGCCAATTTGCTGCACGAGAAGCACGTTTAGCGCTGGAAAATGATCTTAACGTGATGTTGTTCTCCGATAATGTCTCTATCGAAGATGAGTTGGCACTGAAGCAGCTGGCAAGTAAGAAAGGTCTATTAATGATGGGACCAGACTGTGGTACCGCCATTATTAATGGTATTGCGCTCTGTTTTGGAAATAAAGTACGCCGTGGCAATATTGGTGTTATTGGTGCTTCGGGCACGGGAAGCCAAGAGCTCAGTGTGCGTATTCATGAGTTTGGTGCGGGTATTTCACAACTTATTGGTACTGGCGGCCGCGATCTGAACGAAAAGATCGGCGGCATTATGATGCTAGATGCACTAAAAATGTTAGAAGAAGATGATGAAACTGCGGTTATCGTATTGATTTCTAAACCGCCAGCGCCTTCTGTCGCGGCTAAAGTTTTTGCACAGGCTGAAAAATGCACTAAACCTGTTGTAATTTGTTTCTTAGGGAATCATGCACTACCTGAAAATAAGCCGGGTCTGACCTTTGCCCGTGCAACAAAAGAAGCGGCATTGAAAGCGGTATTGCTGACAGGCATTAAAGAAGAAGATCTTGATTTACATTTACTAAATTGGCCGTTGATTGAAGAGATCCGCGCTAAATTAACACCAGAGCAAAAATATATCCGTGGACTATTTTGTGGCGGCACTTTATGTGATGAGGCTATGTTTGCTGCGTTGGAAAAATATCCTGACGTTTACAGTAATATCCAAACCAATCCTGATTATCGCTTAAAAGATATTAATCAAAGTATTGCCCATACCTTCCTCGATTTTGGTGATGATGATTTCACTAACGGTAAACCGCATCCCATGATTGATCCTACTAATCGTATTGAGCGTCTATTGCAAGAAGCGCGTGATCCGGAAGTGGGTGTGATCATGATGGACTTTGTTTTGGGCTATGGTTCTCACGAAGACCCTGTCGGTGTGATGATTGAGGCGATTAAAAAAGCCAAATCTATTGCTCGTGAAGAGGGACGTGAATTAGAAATTTTAGGTTATGTATTAGGGACTGATTTAGATACACCGTCAATGGCAGCGCAAGTGCAAATGTTACTTGATGCGGGCGTGATCTGGGCGAGCAGCAGCACCAATACGGGATTATTAGCACGTGAATTTGTCTGGAAAGGGGAGAAAGCATAATGACTCGTCCATCACTGTTTAAACAGTCTTTGAATGTGATTAATGTGGGTATTGAGATGTTCAGCGATGATTTGAAAAAACAGCATGTTGCTGTGACTCAACTTAGCTGGACGCCACCCGGACAAGGTAATCTCGCTGTTGTAGCAGCGCTTGATGCCATTGAAGCGGATAGTGATTTACAACAAAAAATTGCCGTTGCCAATGCGCAGGCGCTAGAACGCATTATTCAGTCTCAGCCAGTGTTAATTGGTTATGATCAAGCGATTAATGTCGTACCAGGTATGACTAAAAATACTATTCTGCATGCTGGTCCACCAACGCGTTGGGAAGATATGTGCGGTGGAATGCGCGGTGCAGTAACAGGTGCTTTGGTATTTGAAGGGCTAGCTAAAGATATTAAAGATGCAGAACGTGTTGCGGCATCGGGCGAGATCATTTTCTCTCCTTGTCATGAGCATGATTGTGTCGGTTCAATGGCGGGTGTCACTTCTGCATCTATGTTTATGCATATTGTTGAGAATAAAACCTATGGTAACCGTGCGTTCACTAATCTGAGTGAGCAAATGGCTAAAATTTTGCGTATGGGTGCCAATGACCAAAGTGTCATTGACCGTCTGAATTGGATGCGTGATGTTTTAGGGCCTATGTTGCGTGATGCGATGAAAATTGGCGGCGAAATCGATCTTCGTCTGATGTTAGCTCAAGCGCTACATATGGGTGATGAGTGTCATAACCGTAACAATGCAGGTACTGCGCTGCTGATTCAAGCATTAACCTCTGGCATTATCCAAACCGATTTCACTGTTGCTCAACAAAAAGAGGTATTTGATTTTGTGGCGAGCAGTGATTACTTCTCCGGCCCAACTTGGATGGCCATGTGTAAGGCCTCAATGGATGCTGCGCATGGGATTGAATACAGTACCGTTGTGACTACTATGGCGCGTAACGGCTTTGAATTTGGTTTGCGTGTTAGTGGACTACCGGGTCAATGGTTTACGGGTCCATCTCAGCAGGTTATTGGCCCTATGTTTGCCGGTTATAAGCCAGAAGATTCAGGTTTAGATATTGGTGACTCTGCAATTACCGAAACCTATGGTATTGGGGGGTTTGCCATGGCAACCGCACCAGCGATTGTGGCTTTAGTCGGTGGAACTGTCGATGAAGCGATTGATTTCTCTCGCCAAATGCGCGAAATCACCTTGGGTGAAAATCCAAACGTGACCATTCCGTTACTTGGATTTATGGGAATACCAACGGCTATTGATATCACCAAAGTGGCTTCTAGTGGCATCTTACCAGTTATTAATACCGCAATTGCGCATAAAGACGCAGGAGTCGGCATGATAGGCGCCGGTATTGTACATCCTCCCTTTGATTGTTTTGAAAAAGCGATGCTGGCTTACCGTAAAGAGTACGTTCATTAATAAATCTAAGCCCAGCTTTGGTCAGGCTGGGCGCTAAAAAATAGTAATCATTTGGAAATGACGTTCATCTGAGAAAGAGAAGTTTGATAAGTGATTATAAAGAGTGATTTTTTTAGCTTTATTTGATATTCCTTTAAAGGATAAATTCCATGAGTACAATGAAACTGAGATGGAAACGTGGTGATTGGGCGGCTTACTTTGGCCTGATGACAAATAACCTGACTAACCTATTAACGATGATGGGATTACTGATTTTTGTAGTCGGTATTCCTAAAGAGATCGTTTATGGTCGTATCGCTCCCGCTTTCGGCTTTGCCGTATTACTTGCTAGTATCAGCTACGCTTATTTTGGTCTACAGATGGCGAAAAAGACCGGAAGAGATGATGTTACTGCTCTTCCTTCCGGCCCCAGTGCGCCATCTATCTTTACCGTTACTTTTCTAGTTTTAATGCCTGTGTATCAACAAACTGGCGATGCTGATTTTGCGATTCAAATCGGTCTGGTTTGGTGTTTTGTTGAGTCAATGATCTTAGTTGGCGGTTCTTTCTTAGGTGAGACCATCCGCCGTATGATCCCTAGAACCGTATTATTATCTTGTCTATCAGGCTTAGGTTTACTGTTATTAGCCATGAACCCTATGCTACAGGCATTTGAAGCACCGACCGTCTCCTTCATTGTTCTATTACTTATTTTCATTAACTGGTTCGGTAAAAAACCTATTTTTGCGCGTATTCCAACAGGATTATTGCTGCTAATTGCTGGTACTGCTCTAGCATGGATATTTGGTTTACAGAGCCCAGAAGCCATTAAAGCATCGACAGAGTCATTTGGTTTTAACCCTCCTAGCTTGCAAATTGATGGTTTCTTACAGGGACTTCCTCATGCACTGCCGTACTTAGCCTCAGCAGTTCCATTGGGTTTAGCTAACTATATTTTTGACTTGGAAAATATAGAGAGTGCCCACGCAGCGGGCGACCCGTACAACACTCGTAAAGTGATGTTAGCCAATGGCCTCTCTTCCACCGTCGGTTGTTTCTTAGGTAATCCATTCCCTGTGACTGTCTATGTGGGTCATGCGGGCTGGAAAGCGATGGGCGCGAGTATCGGTTATACTTTAGCATCAGGTATCACTATGTTTATCGTGCCATTATTTGGACTGGGGGCTTTTATGCTCGCGGTGATCCCAATGAGTGCAATTGTGCCGATACTGGTGTTTATCGGCGTGGTGACCGCCAATCAAGTGGTGAGGGAAACTCCCAAGGTGGAGGTCCCGGTAATCTTTATCTGTCTGTTCCCGTGGATCGCTAACTGGGCATTAACTATGGTCAATAGTGTGATTGGTGCCGCAGGAACTTCTGCCGCAGCGATCGGTACAGATGTGTTAACCAGCAAAGGTGTCTATTACCAAGGTCTGGTTCACTTAGGCAGCGGAGCACCATTGGCCAGTATGTTATGGG
Source organism: uncultured Moellerella sp. (assembly GCA_963519845.1). Classification (GTDB taxonomy): domain Bacteria; phylum Pseudomonadota; class Gammaproteobacteria; order Enterobacterales; family Enterobacteriaceae; genus Moellerella. The sequence continues at coordinate 18,371 of CAUQNX010000023.1, forward strand.
GTTGTATTGCGATCTTCGCCATTCTGAATAAACCTTTACGTGGTGCTATTGCGGCTGCCGCAGGCGCACTTTTAGCTATGTTTGGTATTATTCATGCACCTATGGTGGGTATTGCACAAGGTTCTTCCTTGCTATTCGTCTACGCTTATTTGATGATGGCAGCCCTATATGTTCTAAAACACTTCCTCGATAGCGGTAAATCGGTGGAAGAGCAGCAGATAGACGTCGCAGAAAAAGCCGCTAAATCGGTTTAATCAACTCGCCTCGATAAAGGCAGAGATGACCTATTAGTCTCTGCCTTATACGCCTAAATATATATATACCCTTAGGAAATAATAATAATGAAACAACTCGTGGTGGTTGCCATCGGGGGCAACAGTATTATCAAAGATAACGCCAGTCAGTCGATTCAGCATCAAGAATTGGCAGTACAAGAAGTGGCAACCCATATCAGCACTATGTTAGAAGGTGACTACAATATTGTGCTGACCCATGGTAATGGCCCGCAAGTTGGGCTGGATTTACGACGTGCGGAAATTGCCCATGCCCATGAGGGACTTCCGCTAACGCCATTAGCTAACTGTGTCGCCGATACGCAAGGCGGGATCGGTTACTTGGTGCAGCAAGCACTGACCAATGCTTTAGCTAAAAAAGGTCAGCAGCAAGCTGTGACTGTCGTGACGCAAGTCGAAGTTGATCCTAATGATGCTAACTTTAAAACACCGACTAAACCTATTGGCGCTTTTTTCACGGAAGATCAGGTCGAGCAGCTAACACTGGATAATCCAGATTGGCGTTTTGTTGAAGATTCAGGCCGTGGTTATCGTCGTGTTGTCGCGTCCCCAGAGCCACAAAAAGTGATTGAATCAGCAGCGATCCGCACATTGATAGACAATAACTTTGTGGTCATAGCTGCTGGTGGCGGTGGTATTCCGGTGATTAAAAATAGTCAGGGAGATTATCAGAGCGTTGATGCAGTTATCGATAAAGATCTATCAACGACCTTATTAGCTAAAGAGATCAATGCCGATATTTTAGTGATCACCACTGGTGTCGAAAAGGTGTGTATCCATTTTGGTAAACCTGAGCAGCAAGCGCTGGGATTAACTAGTGCCGCCGAGATGCAAGCCTATATGGAAGAGGGGCACTTTCCTGCGGGCAGCATGTTGCCAAAAATTGAAGCTAGTCTTTCATTTTTAAAACAGGGCGGTAAGCGAGTGATCATCACGACACCTGAAAAATTACCGCAAGCGCTGCGTGGCGAAACGGGGACTCATATCGTCGTTAGCTACTAAAAATAACGTATTTAGGAGGTTTACATGCAATCGAATAAACCCTCTGCCAGACGAGAGTTTTTAGCACAGAGCGGCAAAGTTGCGGCTGCTTGTGCGCTATTAGGCTCTGTTCAGGGAATGGCATTTGCCAATGAACCACCCAATAGAATAGTGAGCTCAAATTTACCCATTACGTCATTAACAGATAAGCACTATTATCTGGATAATGTGCGGTTAGAGGTGGGGTTTAACTTCGATGGTACTACTGTTGTTGGTACAAAAACCGCACTCAATACTATCGAAATTAATGACGGTAAAATAATTGCTATATTGCCAAATCAACAACATCAGCAAAGTGAATTGGCTGTCTATGATGCAGGTGGCAAATTGATGCTGCCTGCATTCAGAGATATGCATATCCATTTAGATAAAACTTTTTATGGTGGTCCATGGCAAGCGCCAGCCTCGCGAGAGGGGAAAACCATTATGGATATGATTAAGCTCGAGCAAAAAATGTTACCTGAGCTTCAGCCCTATACTGCTGAGCGTGCAGAAAAGCTGATCGCGCTGATCCAGAGTAAAGGATCAGTGATTGCACGGAGCCACTGTAACATTGAGCCCGTTTCCGGCCTTAAAAATCTCGAGGTGCTACAGAAGGTACTCTCACAGCATCAAGAAGATTTTACCTGCGAGATAGTGGCGTTCCCACAACATGGATTATTGTTGTCTAAGTCAGAGCCATTAATGCGTGAAGCCATGCAAGCGGGAGCACATTATGTCGGTGGGCTTGATCCTACTAATGTCGATGGAGCCATGGAAAAATCCTTGGATACTATGTTTCAAATCGCATTAGATTATCAAAAAGGGGTTGATATCCACCTTCACGAAACCAGCCCAGCAGGTATTGCGGCACTTAACTATATGATTGATACTGTTGAACAGAATCCATCATTAAAAGGCAAAGTGACCATTAGCCATGCTTTTGCGTTAGCTATGTTAGATCCACAACAAGCAAAAACGACGGCTAAGCGTCTGGCTGATCAGCAAATAACGATCGCATCTACCGTGCCAATTGGAACATTACATATGCCATTAAAAACGCTGAATGAAGCTGGGGTATTTGTGATGACAGGAACTGATAGTGTGATCGATCATTGGTCGCCATTTGGTTTGGGCGATATGCTGGAAAAAGCCAATTTATATGCTCAGTTGTATACCAGATCCGATGAGTTGTCATTATCACGTTCATTGGCAATAGCCACGGGTAATATATTGCCGTTGAACCATCAAGGTGAACAAGTCTGGCCTAAGGCACAAGATGATGCCAGTTTTGTTCTACTGGATGCATCCTGTTCTGCTGAGGCGGTGGCGCGAATTTCACCTCGTCAGGCCGCATTTCATAAAGGAAAGATGGCTAGCGGTACAATTAATAAAGTAACAGTCTAATTTAATCGATATAAAAAAACGGCCTTGGACACCAAGATGAACTGGTGTGCAAGGCCGTTGTTATTTGAATCTATTATTTTAAATCAGGAAAATAGACTCGTTTAATAGCTAATTCAACACCACGAAACTCTGCTAAACCTTTCAATCGACCAATCGCCGAATAACCCGGATTAGTTTTTTTCTTTAGGTCATCTAACATCTGATGACCATGATCGGGGCGCATAGGGATTTTACGTAAGTCACCCATTTGTTGGCGGCGCGACTCTTCAGTTAACAGGGCTTTGACCACCGAGAACATATCCACATCACCTTCAAGATGAGCGGCTTCATGGAAAGTTTTCGGATTGTCTTCACGGCAAGTTGAGCGTAAATGAGTGAAGTGAATACGATCACCAAACTGTTCGATCATCTTCACTAAATCATTATCCGCACGTACCCCATAAGACCCAGTACACATAGTGAAACCATTGTGAATATTATTCACAGTCTCTTTCAGCCACTGCATATCTTCAATTGTTGAGACGATGCGCGGTAAACCTAAGATTGGACGCGGAGGATCATCAGGGTGGATAGCCATACGCACACCGGACTCTTCTGCCACAGGAATAATAGCTTGGAGAAAATAAGCCATATTTTCACGCAGTTTATCTTTGGTTATGCCGTCATAGGTACTGAGATGCTCTCTAAATTGCGCCAGCGTATAACCCTCTTCCGCACCGGGCAAGCCTGCAATAATATTGCCAACTAATTTATCGATATCTGCTGAGCTCATTTGCTCGTAATAGCTTTGCGCTTCAGCAATTTCAGCTTGGCTATAATCTTGATGAGCATTAGGACGTTTTAACATATAGAGTTCAAAAGCGGCGAAAGCAATTTGATCAAAACGCAGTGCTTTTGAGCCATCCGGCAATTCATATTCGAGATCTGTGCGTGTCCAATCCAATACGGGCATAAAATTGTAGCAAACCGTATCAATACCACATGCTGCTAAGTTACGGATAGATTGCTGATAATTAGCAATATGCTGCTCATAGTGACCGGAATGAGTTTTAATTTCTTCGTGCACCGGAATACTTTCTACCACCGACCAGACTAAGCCTTTACGCTCAATTTCCGCTTTACGTTTTTGAATTTCCTCGATACTCCACACTTCACCATTTGAAATATGATGTAGGGCGGTGACAATGCCGGTTGCACCGGCCTGACGGATATCATCTAAAGAGACGGGATCATTAGGGCCATACCAGCGCCAAGTTTGTTCCATAATATTCACCTCAAAATAGTGAGCATCTAAGCTCTCTTAAAAAATAGTTACTGTGCGATATTCTCTTCGAGCGGATCTTTCACAATAAAGAAATAAGCTAATGCGCCACCAAAGGTGACCATAGAGCAAACAATCAATGCCCAGTTAAATGAACCTGTGGTATCCAGCACCCAGCCTGTGACGATAGGCGCGAAAGAGGCAAAAATAAAGCTACCGAAATTCTGGATACTACTGACCGATGCAACCATCTTCGAAGGGGTAACAACTTGTACTAGACCCCAGCAGGAGGTACCCGCAAAGTGAACGAAGAACAGCGCCAGACTGATAAACATAACCGCCATTGTGGTGGTGGTAGATTGCACAACAAGTAGAGTACAGACTGCAGAGAGAACCAGACCTAAGCAAATTAGTAGCTTACGGCTACCCATTTGGGAATAACCTTTTGTGGCTAAGCGGTCGGCGACCATACCGTTGACCAACATACCCATAGCACCGAAGATAAAGGGAATTGCTGCCACCCATCCGGTATTGGCAAGACTCAGCCCACGTTCTGCCTGTAAATAGCCGGGTAACCAAGCTAGGTAGAGCCAACCTGTGTAGTTAACACCGCTGAAACCGAGGATCATGCCCCATACGGTACGGCGTTTAAACAGCGCGCCCCACTCTTTGAGCGTAACCTGTTGTTTAGGTTTCTCTTCACGACCAGAATTGAGGTATTTTAAATCTTCATCAGAGAGGTCCATAGATTCACGGTTACGGTAATAAACATACCAGCAGACACCGATCAGAATCCCTGCGACGCCGATAATGACAAACATCATACGCCAGCCGAAAGCCAACATAAGTGCGACAAGAATAGGTGGTGCGAAGGCTTGGCCGATAGTGGTAGAGGAGTTAAAAATCCCCATCGGCATACCGCGTTCTTTACTACTGAACCAGTCATTGACCACTTTGACGCCACTCGGCATAAAAGGCGCTTCACCAATACCAAGACCGATACGTAATGCAATAAATTGCCAGAAGTTATTCACCATTCCGGCCATACCCTGCATCGTTGACCAGAAGATCAATCCGGCACCCAGTACGATACGTGGGCCAAAACGATCAAGCAGTAAGCCAGAAGGAAGTTGGGAAATACCATAAGAGAGCGAAAATGCCGATAATAGAAAACCGAACTGCATAGCAGATAGGCCAAGATCGGCGCGGATCGCTTCATTGGCGATAGAAAGTGAACCACGATCTAAGAAGTTGATGATGCCAGCCAGAAATAGCAACGTCAGTGAAATAGTTTGGATCTTTTTGATCCTGGCTGTTTTAGCAATCTTAGCGGGTGTAACGTCAGAAATCGAATGCGGCATGATAAAGGCATCCCTAGTAAGAATTAATTATACTGATTTATTATTATCAGGTGTCCCTGATACCCAATGGCATAGAAGTCAGGTGGTCAGGCCGGTGCTATAATCAGCTAAAATAGGAAAAATTAATATGACGGACATCACAAAATAACTTTTTTATCATTCATATTAACGGTCATATAGGTTTGCAGCGTATGATAACGCACGATAAGTGCCCTTGACTGAGGAATGAACATGGCTCTAGCACCCCTAAAAGTTGAAAGACTGTATCGCCAGATCTCAAATTTGATTATTGAATGTATTAAAGGTGGCGATTTTAAAGCAGGAGAGCTTTTGCCCTCTGAACGTGAATTAGCTAAACAAATGGAAGTCAGCCGTTCATCTATTCGTGAAGCCTTTATTGCATTAGAGATGACTGGCTGGATCGAAATTCGTGTCGGTAATGGGGTCTATGTTGCTGATCCTCTGCCGATAAATGAACCTAAAATAGAAAAAATCAAAGCGATTATCGATAAAAATGAACCTGAATTTAGTTTGCGTGATCTGCTAAAAGCCCGTCAATCGTTTGAAACCTTGGTTGCTGAATTAGCGGCGCGTAATGCCACCGATGAGCAGTGTGCAGAGTTACAGGAAGTGATGAAAGATCTCGAAAAACAAAATGATAATGATGAGAATTTTCTACGAGAAGATAAACGCTTTCATCTGCTGATCAGTCAAATGACGGGTAATGAAGTATTGAGCAATATGATGGAATATCTCTGGGATATGCGCAATTTAACCCGTTTTATCCGTATGGAATCACATTATGCCAATGTAGATCTACCCAAAACTATGAATGTTGACCATCAATTAATTGTCAATGCGATTGTTGAACGTAATCCCAAAGAGGCAGCTTTGCGGATGAATGAACATCTTCAGCACGTTTATGAATGCTTCTTTAAGATTGAATAATTTTTAAGGTGCAGCTCAAAGGAATGAGGGTTCAAACCGTGACTGGGTAAACAGAGATTATGTTTACCCAGATGATGAGTGGATTATAAATTATGTCTTTTACGAATAATATCGAAGTGAAAAATCTCACTATTATAGAAATCATTCGTATAGCCAATGATTTCGCCCTTCGTATTGTAATACACCTCATCAAACAGCAGAAAAGGGCGTAACTCAGACTCTAACTCTGGAATATCACGTCGTGTTAACACCGTTGGTTTAATATTGCTTCTTGCCTGAGAAACAATATGTCCTTGGCTTTCTAAATAGACAAAGAGTGAATTTTCCAGATCCTTAGGCAAAACATGCTCACCTAAAACGGTTACCGGAAAAATATTCACATTATAGACGGCAACAATATTATCTGCAGTTCTCACCCGATGAATCTGATAGCAGGCGGTACCTTCTGGCATCTGTAATTTAGCTGCGAGCATCTTATCTGCTTGAATACGCTGAATTGAGACCCGCGTAGTTTTAGGTTCACAACCACAATTCGTAATAGCTTCCGTTACGCTAAACAAGGTATCAATCCCATTTTTGAGAGTATGAACTTTCGCCCTTAAAAAAGTCCCTTTACCTTGTATTTTATAAACAATCCCTTCCTGCTTTAAATTTCCTAAAGCTTCGCGAATAGATGAGCGACTAACATTAAAGGAACTCATTAATTCATGTTCTGTTGGAATGCGTTCGTCGGGACTAATTTTTTTCTCTTTTATGAGTTTAAGAATTTCGTCCTGAAGAAAAGACGGTAATAATTTATTGTTTTTATTAGTCATTTTCGCATCCATTTGCTTAATTCTTAGAGTAAACGAATGATACCGCTGAATCACCTAAAAAGGCTATAGACAGAGGGAACAAAATTAATTTTTCTTTAGTCAATTTGTTAAATTTATAGACTAAATAAGACCACTGATTATACCAAATACACTACGTTGTCTGACATTGTAATATTTTAATTATTAGTTTCATTCTTGATATTAGCCCGTAAATAGAGATTAAAGAGTCTTTAAGCGTAAAGTAGGCCGATATTTGAGCTGTATCACAATATGGACATTTGTCTGACAACACCTATTGTCAGACAACTTTAATGTAACTAATATGTAAAAAAAGCAACAATAATCGTATCGTATTTGTACTGCGCCAACAACAGAGAAAAGGAACAGCTTATGAGCGTTTATTTTATCGGCATCGATATTGGAACGACGAATATTAAATCCGTTCTATACGACACCCACTTCAATGAGCTGAAAGTTTCCTCAAGAAAAAATCAGACAATTAATCCTGTTGAAAATCAAGCTGAACAGGATATGAATGTGGTTTGGACATTAACATTGGAGACCTTATGTGAAGTGATCGATAAGTCATCAATTGATCCATCACTGATCAAAGGTATTGGTATTGCGGGCCAAGGAGAAGGCTTGTGGTTGGTGGACAAACAGGGTGAGCCGGTAAGAAATGCGATTTTATGGAGTGACTCTCGCTCTGCTGACATCGTTAATGCGCTAAATAAACAACCTGAATTGGTTAAAGAAATTGCCAAACAAACGGGGAGCTGCCCTGTACCTTGTAATACCTCGATGATCATGAATTGGATGGCACAGAATGAGCCACAGTCATTAGAAAAAGCGCAATATGCCTTTTTTGCTAAAGATTGGGTACGCTTTAAATTAACTAATAAGGCGGGTTTAGATTTGAGTGATGCGGGCACATCGATTTTAAATTTACACACTAATCAGTTGTCAGACATTGTATTTAATACACTTAATCTGAATGCTTATCGCCGCTTATTTCAGACGGTATCTGTTTCATCGAATATCTTCGCCACTATTACCGATGAAATAGCGCAAAAAACCGGATTGAGTAGTGACACTCTGGTGTGTACTGGTGCATTAGATGTCGCTGCCGCCGCTCTGGGTTTAGGTGCGATGGATGATGGCGACGTATTTACCATTATTGGCACCACTTGCTGTACTGGCGTGGTAAATAAATCGATAAAAGCAGAGCACCATAATAGCCGTTGCGTTCCCCATGCCGTTGATAGCCTCTATTTGGATCTGACCGCGACCCTAAGTGGTACGCCAAATATTGACTGGTGTATTAAAAATATCGCTGAGACCGAAGATTTTGCGCAAATCGAGCAGCAAATCCAATCTGTTTCTGCGGGAGCCGGTGGTGTGGTTTATCACCCCTATTTATCTGGTGAGCGAGCGCCTTTTTATAATGAAAATGCGCGAGCAAGTTTCTTTGGTATTAATAGCACTACATCAAGATCGCATTTAATTCGTGCAGTTTATGAAGGTGTCGCTTTTACTATTAAAGATGCATTACAAGATTATGCCGCAGAGGGGCGTCTATTTTTAGCTGGTGGCGGGACAAATTCACCCGCATGGAGCCAAATTATTGCCGATGTCACGGGAAGAACTGTTATTTGTTCCTCATCATCAGAATTATCAGCTCGGGGCGCAGCGATATTAGCCGGTCTTTCAACCGATTTAATTAGCGACTTGAAAGGTATTCGTGAGCAATTGTTTGTAGCAAATAAAATATATACCCCTAACCCAATAAATTTTTCCACCTATAACCGTTTATTTGAGTTGTATAAAGCTTTTCGTTTATCGGTGGTCGAGCTATGGGATCTGCGTGCTCAGATTTGTGGCTCTATTCCAGATTAATTATTTAAGATATACAATTAAAGGTTATCAAAATGAAAATACTCTTTACTGCTGAGCATGATGGCAATTTATCTGCATTACATGAAATGGGTGAGCTACTAATTAAGGGTTGGGCATTAGGAGGCGACCAGCTGACGGAAGATGAATTAATTGAGTTAGCTAAAGATTGCGATTATATCATTACCTCCTATGACGAGATCACCGAGAGAGTTATTAATTCCTGTCCTAAATTAAAGTTAATTGCTTGTACCAGAGCAACGCCAGTAAATATTGATATTAAGGCGGCAAGAGCAAAAAATATTCCTGTTATTTATACACCAGGCAGAAATTCAGATGCAACGGCAGAATTAACTATCGCTCATATATTAAATAGCGCTAGAAAAGTACCGCAAGCCTATATGGCATTAAAAAATAAAAAATTCACTAATTCACAAGATGTAAATAAAGAGACAAAAGCGGGATTAAAACAGGATTGTATTTGGGATATTACCGCAGACAGTCCTTATGAAGTTTTTAAAGGGGTTGAATTAAAAAATAAACGACTCGGTATTATTGGTTATGGCAGTATCGGTCGTCGAGTGGGCAAAATTGCTCGCGGTTTTGGTATGGAAGTGGCTATCTTTGATCCTTATGTTTCTGATATTGATGTTAATGAACCGGGATATATCAAACTGGAACTTAATGAACTATTAACAACATCCGATTTTATTACATTGCACTTAAAAGTCACTACAGAAACAACGGGATTTTTAAATATCGAACGTATTGGATTAATGAAACCGACAGCTTATTTAATTAACACCTCCCGTGCAGCTGTTTTAGATGAAGATGCCGTTATTAATGCCTTAAGAAATAAAAGTATTGCTGGCGGTGGCTTTGATGTATTTAGAAATGAACCTATTTATGCTGAACATCCTTATATTACTGAGTTTGATAATGTCATTGTTACGCCGCATATCGCTGGTGCTACGGTTGAAGTATTAAGTAATCATACAAAAATGATTATTGCCGAAATTAAACGCTTTCAAAAAAATGAGCCCTTGCTCTATCAATATAAGTAAAAGGACAAGCCAATGTTACTCGAAAAAGAACGTATTGAAATTATCGAAAACTGTAAAAAATTGGTCACTCATGGTTTAACGGTAGGAACGGGAGGTAATATTTCTGCTTATAACCGTGAATTAGAATTAATGGCAATTAGCCCAAGCGGCGTAGATTATTTTGTTTTACAGCCAGAAGATATTGTCATTATGGATAAGGATGCCCGTATCGTCGATGGTAAAAGGAAACCATCCAGTGAGTGGTCCATGCATAAAATATTTTATGAACGTCGTGATGATATTAATGCTGTGGTACATGCGCACTCAACTTATTGTACGGCATTGGCCACACTGCGTCGTCCATTGCCCGCATCAAACTATTTGGTGGCATTTTCAGGCTACGATGTACGTTGCGCAGAATATCAAACATTTGGTACACCTGAATTAGCAGAAGCGGCTTTTGAAGCCATGGTAGATCGTCGAGCAGTCTTATTAGCGAATCACGGTTTATTAACGGGAGCGGGTACTTTAGAAGCCGCATTTAATATTGCCGAAGAGATTGAACATTGTGCCAAGATCCACTGTATTGCTTCAAGTTTTGGTGAGCCAGTAATTCTTGATTACGATGAAATGACCTTAATGCAAGAGAAGTTTAAAACCTACGGTCAGCCTCCACAAAAATAGATAAAGTCTCTGCGTTTATCGGGCCAGTGATAAACGCAGTCATTCCAAGAGGTGAAATTATGAATTTTTTTATCGACAGCGCCAAATCTTTTGTTGAATTTTTTAAGGCAGCAGGTGATACCTTTTTAGGTATGGCTAGTGCAATTATTCCCATGTTAATGGCTCTTTTGTTGGTGGTGAATTTTGCGATGAAATTAGTCGGAACTGGGCGAATGGAAAGACTCGCCATGTTCCTTGGAAAATATCGTATTTTGGCTTATGGGATCTTACCGTCTATTAGTTGGTTTTTATTGAGTTTCCCAGGCGCATTAACACTGGGTAAATTATTACCAGAAAAAAATAAATTAGCTTATCAGGATGCGTTGGTTACCAATGCGCACCCATTAACCAGTTTATTTCCGCATGTTTTACCGTCAGAGTTATTTATTTGGCTGGGTATTTCAGCGGGACTCACACAGCTCAATCTACCTATTGAAGAATTAGCTTTGCGTTTAATTGGCGCGGCTATTGTTATCGGGATTATTCGTGGTTTCGTCACTGACTTTATTTTCAAAATAATGATGAAACGCAAGCTGGCTACACAAAATAATTAACGGCCACACAGCCAATACAATATAAAACAGAACGGCTATTTGCCTATTCGTGTGAGGTTTTTATGTCAACGACCGAAAATAATCAAAGTAAAAAGAAAATTTCATTTTTAGGGGTCATTGAATCCGTTGGCCTTAATATTGGTAAAATTATTTCATTAGTTTTTGATAGCGCCAGAGAAGCGATGGAATTAATTATTAAAACTGTTTTACCTTTTATGGCATTCGTGGCGGTTTTAATTACATTAGTAGACTACACCGGATTAGGCCAAGTGATGGCGACAGCGCTGACGCCATTAGCAGGTTCTCTATGGGGACTGATTATTTTAGCAATCATTTGTGGTTTTCCATTATTAGCTCCTATTTTAAGTCCGGGTGCTGCGGTTGCGCAGGTGGTAGGTGTTACTATCGGCGGCTTAATTGCAACTGGTGCTATTCCACCTATGTATGCGTTGCCCGCGATGTTTGCAATTAACGTTCAAGCCGCAGCAGACTCTATTCCATTAATGTTAGGCATGCAGGATGCCAAAAAAGAGACGATTGAAGTTGGTGTGCCTGCATTATTGATATCAAGACAAATTACTGGGCCTATTGCCGTGATTGTCGGTTATATTTTTGCCATCGGCCTCTATTAATCATTTTCCGCTAATTACTTTTGCTACCCTAAAACCCTGAAGACTTAAACTTCGGGGTTTTTATTATTTCTTCCCGCTGATTTATTGATATAGATAAGATTCTGTGATGAAACAGGCGTTAAATGGATTATTTGGCTATCACATTAGAGTAGAATATCTTATGCTTTTATCGGGTGCCGCATTTTTATTTTTAATAAGATGAAAACTAATAATGAATTCAAGGATAAAAATAAAAGCAGGCTAAAAATAATACAAAGGAGAGGTAATGAGTAAGGCAGAAACTGATGTGGCAAGATATGTACATTATTTAGGCTGGATCGCAACAGTAACCGCGGTTGCTATGTATGTCTCGTATATTCCTCAAATTATGGATAATCTTCAAGGAAATAAAGCCAATCCAATGCAGCCTCTCGCCGCAGCGATTAACTGTACTTTATGGGTTTGGTATGGTTTCAAGTTAAGGAATTACCCCATTATTGTCGCTAACTCACCGGGTGTTATTTTTGGTATTATCGCTTTCTTGACTGCATTTTAGTTAGGTCACTTATAGTGCGCTAAAAACCAGTTGATTATTATTAAAATATCGACTGGTTTTTAATTATCTTATATTGATCCAATGAAGAATAAAACGATTAAAAATATTCTAAATTAAGTATCGCTGTAGTATTTAATTTTCCAGCGGTTAAGTTTTTTTTATCGTACACTTGATAATAAGCATCCATATTGAGTGAAAAACTTTTCTCTAATCGCTCACCCTCTTTTTTATTGATCAATAAGGTCGCATTCTCTCTTTGGCCCTGATTAGCGCTGAAAATGACAGATTTTTGTTGATAATTTAATGCGATACCCACACCTTTTGCTCCGTTAGAGCTTGGGTCGATCATGATCTTTTTATCTGTAGTTAAGTGTGAACTACTGAGATAAGCTTTGATGGGATTAGATGTCTTATTATTGAGTAAAAAGGAGCAACTAAAATCTAAATTAAAATTAGTATAGCCCGACTGACCTGAACTTAATAATGCGGTACGGTTAATATCAGGTAGAGTCACAGTCGTACCTGAGTTAGTAAATTGACAGGTAGTTTCTTTATGATTAAATTTGATAATCACTGGCTGAAAATAGATATCTTCTTTATGTTCTGGCCATTTCCAACTAAATAAGAAAGTGATTAAATCTTGAATAAAGCGCCAAAAATTACTCACATCACTGCTATCTGTGGCGATCAGTAAATTCTCTGCTCGAAATTGATTACTGCCACGAGCATCAAAGACATTAGATGAGTTAACTCTGCCCTCATAAGCGGTGATCTCCAGCGTAAATGAGGTATTTATCTCATCCGCACTGTATCTCTTCTCTTCTCTTTTTAACTCTATATCTCTCTTGCTAATATTCAATACTTTTACTCTAAGAATATTTTTATTATTTAATTTCAAATAGAGATCTTGTTTTTCAAAGCCAGAAATATTAGAGATATTATTCTTTTTAAGCCAACCCGCGTTTGTGCATTTAAAATTCCCACTATACAGAGTGCGATAAGTTTCAGTCACTGAATCACTTAAATAGAGCTTGTCACTGAGATCGATAATAATATCAGGCGCAATAGAAAGGCTATTTTCACAGGTTGCTTGCGCTAAACTTGAGAAACCTAATAACAGTGATGAGATAAATAGCTTAGAAAGTTTCATTATTTTTTATCGCTAATGCAAGTGTTTAGTGATGAATCCATCACCCATTTAGGATCTTGAATAATACATCTCGATTCAGTCGCTTCATTTAAACGAATAAATAGGAGAGTGGGTATTTCATCCGCTTTAACAAAGACACTGCTGCCTTGACCCACATATCCAATAACCTCATTTTGATTATCTGTGACTTCAGTGCCAAAAGGCAGGGGCTTACCATTTTCGCGCATCGCTCTCAACATTAAATTTTGACGCTTATCTGTTTTAAAATCGATATAAGTGATTGCACCAGCATAGGGGACAACATCTTTAATATTACCCATAAGCTCTGCTGAATCATCGTCTAAATCAGAGGTATCTAACATAACTGCATTTTTGCGGTAAGCCGATAAATAAGGTACTAAAACAACACCGCTACTATTAGTTATCATGGTTTTATCACCATTGACTGCGGCATTTTTTACACCTGGAGCATCAACAATAGCGAAAGTTTCGCCGAGTTGATTGCTGGTTAATATGCCACCTTTATAAGCGACGATGCTACCGCTAGCACCGATACTCAGTTGTTTATATTGACTTGAATGGCTGTAATTAGTAGTCAAAGTGGCAACAGGTGTTTTGTAAGATATATTACTATTGAGAGTAGTATTTCCTTCACGTTGGTCAGCAATATTCACATTGTAATTCAATTGCTGATGATCACCCGTCGCACCGCTAATACCTATATTACTATTTTTATAGTTACCATTTGTCATGCTTGAGTTAGCGGTTAAATAAGCCTGCTCTCCAAATACAGAGAAGGGCAGAGAAATATTTAAATAATATTGTGTCTCTTCTTTGTTACGACCTTGCACATTATCATTATAACGAGTGCGGCTGGCGTTTAATGAATAATTTATTTGGTCCCAATTGTTGTTATAGCCAATTTGATACTCTTTACTGCTATTTTGTTGTCCCCAGTAATCACGCAGAGTACCTGAAATAAAAATAGTGCCCGCATTTGGACCTAATGTTTGATTCATACTGAGATTAAAAGTATTTTTTTGATGAGCATAACTATTGGCAGCATGACCATCATTGAGCCAATCTTGTAATGAAATACTATCGCTTAATGTTAAATAACCTTTGGTCGAGTATCGATAAGCGGCTAAAGAAAAGTTGGTGCCTGTTTGATTAAAATATCGGCTATAAGCAACTCGATAGCTTTGACCTTTTTTAGTGATATCTTGAGGAAAACGACTTTCCGCATGAGTCATATCTATCGAGAGTGCGCCTACTGGTAAATTAAAGCCACCACCCAATAATACGGAATAATAGTCATCACTCAGAATTGAGCCTGTGTAACCCGTGAGTAGATTATTAAATCCACGCTGATAACTACCTTGTACAAAGTTGGGGCGATAATTACTTGCGCCTGTTCTGGCTTCTCCCGCATAAAATTCATATTTACTCATACCCTTTTTCAACATATTTGGGACAGAAGAGAAGGGAACAATAAAGCGATTAATAGTACCATTGGCTTCTTTTACTTCAACATTGAGATCGCCACCGGAGCCAGTGGATAATATATCATTAATAATAAATGGGCCCGGTGGTACATTATGTTGATAAATAAGGGTGTTATTTTGATAAATACTCACTAATGCATTAGATTGTGCAACCCCTTGTACAGTGGGTGAAAATCCTTGATAGGCATCTGGGTACATTCTGAGGTCTGTTTTTAAACTAATACCACGGAAAAAAAGTGAATCAAAGGTATCGCTATTGGTATAGCTATCACCTAAACGTAATTCTGAATTTATATTGGAAAGCCCTTTCTGCATATACCTATTATTATTCGTCCAACGCCCTGAATTATGGTTACTGTAGGTATAGGTAGACTGGTCTCTAAACTGCCAACCCATAAGATTAATGCCATTATTTAATGCGATATAGGCATTA
The DNA here is from genome assembly GCA_963519845.1 of uncultured Moellerella sp. Lineage (GTDB taxonomy): Bacteria > Pseudomonadota > Gammaproteobacteria > Enterobacterales > Enterobacteriaceae > Moellerella. The sequence goes on from CAUQNX010000023.1 coordinate 33,944, forward strand.
TCACTTGTACGATTGGTTCCGTTCTGATTGTTATGGCTGCGGAAATAGTTGGTATTATAAGAGATAAAAGCACCAGGGATTCCCTGCTCCCAATAGTCAGCAGCAACATAGCCTTTCATCTCTTGTTTTAAATAGGCTTGAGCGATATTGATATTGAGTTTAAAGGTGGAAATATCGAGTTTATAAGTCCCTTCATGAATGAGGGATGCTAATGATATTGGCGTCTGATCTGTCGATTGTGATGGCTCAATCAAGATCCCTAAATTTTCAGCATCTTTGGCAGTAATAAGAATATCTTTATTATTATCGGATAATTGTACTGTGATATACCCACGCCAATCATGATTAATGTAAACATCAACTTCATATTTACCTTCTGAAATTAGCGCATTTTCATCAAAACGAGAGAGATCCGCCTTAGCGGATTCTCCAGCAAGGAAATCGGTATTAAAAGTTGCTGCATATACTGGAAATTCAAAACAGAGAATAATCAGTGACAAATAGACTGAATTTTTCATTATTTTTTAAATCAGCATTAATTTGTAGGAATAGTAATTTCTTCTGTTGAGCCGTAATCATTGACTATAGTTAGTTGTACTGATTTATTACTCTTTAGTAATGTATTTTTTAATGGTATTTGGAACTGAGAATAAGGAGGAACCATAGTGCCCTCTTCGAGTAAATTAACTGATTTTTTATTCTCTTTTAGTGCTAAAATATTTAAATAATAAGGCGTATTATTTTCTAGAGTTCCAATACTGTTATTAATAGTTAATCGTGTATTTGAACTGATTTTTTCAACGGGAAAGGCCAAATTATTCGGGCGATAGAACACCTTAATTCGAGAGCGAATCGCAATTTGCATTAGGTTCTTATCTTGCACAGCCTCATCAATGGGAGGAATATCTAATACATTGAGATAAAATAGTGACTCTCTGTCTTTGGCTAATGAGCCGCCAGTAAATTTAATCCGTAATTGTTGACCGCTTTGACTCTCTATTTTCACCACAGGGGGGGTCAAAATAAAAGGAACATTGGTTGTTTCTGGTGTTGATTCAGGATCACCATCATCGAGCCAAGCTTGGACCAAAGCAGGGTTTATTCCCGTATTCTGTAATTGTGCAGCGACTTCTTTATTACCTTCAGGATACACAATTCGAGTTGAGTGAATAATGATATTGGCATGTACATGAAGTGAGAATAAAGAGAGTATAAATAACGCCAGTATTTTTTTCATGGGAGTGAAAATTCATTTCTCTAAACAGGATAAAAATAGGTCCGGGCAATCTAAATTACCCGGAAGGTTAATTACATATATGACAGACTATAAGTTACCATTGTAGTAATTTTACCTGCATCAGCTTCACTCGTGCCTACTTTGTAGTATTGAGCGTAGAAACGAACTGGTGTAACACCTTCTTCAGCAGTAATATTTTTAGTTGAAAATGGTTGGTGTAAATTAAGCGCATCAGATCCGCCTTGTGGCACGATTGCGATCCCGACATTTTTCAAATTACCTTGATTTGTTTTTTCATTGCTTTGTAGGAATTTGCCAGTGCTATCGATTTTATTTGAAGAAAAATGAATATTCAGCGCGTTATTATTTTCATCTTTATTTGCTGGATTTTTAGCAAAGCTACAGTTTGAAAACTCAAGAGAAAATGCTTCTTTTCCTGCTTCAATTAAACCTTGTTTTTCACTCGCTTGCTTTACAGTAATAGGTGCTAATGCAATAGTTAAATCATTAGAATTGCCACCATTAATGGTACAAGTTGTATCTGTTATCATGCCTTGGAAATTAATGACACCACCGGATACATTTTCAGTTGCCAAAGCAGGTGAAGCAGTAAATATAAGTGCAGCAGCGATAGATAAGGTTAATTTAGTATTCATTTTCTTCTCCGAGAAGATTTGCTGTGTATTACAGATAAATAAATTCGATAGCCATTTTTATATATGCTAATAGCACATAATAATAAAAAGCCATCTAATTGAGTTCAAATTTTCGCATGTTATTTATAGAATTATAATGTCTAAACAGGCATAAGTGTATTTACTTGCTCTCTGCGATAATTTTATTTTAATATGTTTCAATTCGGAACCAATATGAAATCATCATTAATTGGTGGAGGCACATTATACTCAGAAAAATCTTATAAAAAAGAGGTAACATATTATTAAAAATTAAATATTGGTCTATATTACCAAATCAACTCTTTTGATTCTGTTAATAGGCTTTATTCGGCATGTTTTGATATGTTGGCTGTTAAATTTAGCTTTGGTTGAAATAAAAGATAAAAAATCTAAACTTTGTGAGTTTTACATACTTGTAACAACATGTATTTATGTGTAACTAAATATCTGATATATCGCTGTTAAATCATACGGTTAAATGTAGCTATTTTGAATAAATACGTGGATGATAAGTTTGAAATGCCATTAATTGATAGTTAACAAAACTGGTGTTTATTTTTATTCTGAACTCTTAATCTTTAAATTTAACTTAGTTTAGGCTATTAATCATAAATATTAATTTCATAATGTTATAGTTAATCAATATATTTAAATGATCTTTTTTTGTTAATAATTATCTAGTCGTAATTAAAGATTCATAAAAGGATAATAACAATGTGAATTGAGAGAATATTTATTCATAAATATTAAATATATTAGATTATTAATGAAATTAAATAATAAACTTGGTATATCCACTTTTAATTTATGGGTATTTATGGTTTTTTTACATATATTGAAGGGTTAAATTATAGACAAATAGATTAGAGCTATTTAGGCGATCTTTTATTATCAAGATAGCCTAGAAAACAAAATAAAAGATTAATGTAAATTACAATTAATGGAAACGTTTACATTGCTCGTTTTGTTATTTTATTTTAATGCTACTAACCAAAATATTAGGGTTGTGAAAAGATAGCTTGATTTAATAAACTCAGCTTATGATTAACAGCGAATATTTTTCCATTAACATAAGGAATGCCAAATGATTGCAGGCGAGCGCTATGTTTTACTAAATAAGCTTGCGCGTCATATTCCGATGTAAAAAAATAAATACCACCAGCCTCTTGATTAGTTTTATTTTCTGTCCATATCTTCCATAGAAACCCAGGTTCAAGATTGATTGACTCTGCGAGTGCATTCATAGCAATCGTCATCTCTTCGCCCCAAGGGCCAGTATAAGGGAAGTCAACTTGTAAAATTACACTCATTTTAATTTTCCTTTAATGAAACTTTTATTTTATGCAGTATCGTCATTCACCATATAGATTTAATTTTTAATTTTCTATGGCATAGCTCGGATTTTATTCATATTTTTTATAAATTTAAAAGTAATATCTTCACATTATATTTAACTTTATATAGCGTGAAAGATAGGATTATCAGTAAATAGTATTGAGTTTTAGCACTTAAGTGATCGCTTTTTAAAATAAACGCGGAATTATGGTTATTTATGTTTAATTTTGCATTCTAATGTCGAACTCAAATAGGTAGAAATGGTGTTTTAATTTAGTGTACATTCCTGTGCGCTACATTTTTATCCTCTCTTATTGAACTGAGCCTCAATAACACGGGCATAACTTCATCTATATAAATTTGTTCTCTTTTATTAAGGAAATAAGATGGCTTTTCGTCTTCGTTATCTTGCATTATTACCTTTATTAACCATAGCTGCTTGCCAGCAACCGGGTTCAACGAATAAAACTTCGCTTATTGCGGCTGAAGCACAAATACAACCCGCAATCGTCAATAATTCTTGGATTGAAATTTCACGTAGTGCGCTTGAATTTAATACGCATAAAGTTCAAACATTGCTGAATAATAAATCTGCACTTTGTGCAATTCTTAAGGGTGATGCATACGGTCACGATCTTTCATTAGTGACACCTGTCATGATTGAAAATAATGTGCCTTGTATTGGTGTTGCTAGTAATTCAGAATTAAAAACGGTTCGTGATCTGGGTTTCAAGGGGCGTTTGATTCGTGTGCGTAATGCGACTGAACAAGAGATGACACAAGCGACAGAGTATGATGTTGAAGAGCTGATTGGTAATCTGGATATGGCTGAGCGCCTTAATGCTATCGCCATAAAACAAAATAAAAATATAAACATTCATTTAGCTCTTAACTCTGGCGGTATGTCACGCAATGGAATTGAAGTGAATAACGCAGCGGGATTAAATGAAGCTAAAGCGATTTCTCAGTTGCCACAGCTGAAAATTGTGGGAATTATGTCGCATTATCCAGAAGAGGATGCGGCTGAAGTAAGAAAAGATTTAGCTCGCTTTAAAAAGCAGTCACAAGAAGTATTAGCAATCACGGGTTTGAAACGCCAGGATGTAACGCTGCACGTTGCAAATACTTTTGCTACTTTGACTGTACCTGAATCTTGGCTTGATATGGTACGAGTTGGCGGTATCTTTTATGGCGATACGATCGCCAGTAACGACTATAAGCGTGTATTGACCTTTAAATCGAATATTGCTGCGCTAAATCATTATCCAAAAGGTAATACGGTTGGCTATGATCGTACCTATACGCTGAAACGTAATTCGGTTTTAGCAAATATTCCGGTTGGTTATGCTGATGGTTACCGCCGGGTATTCAGTAATAGTGGCCATGCATTGATCGCGGGACAGCGAGTACCTGTATTGGGAAAAACATCAATGAATACGGTCATGGTGGATGTTACTGATCTTAAGCAAGTCAATCCAGGTGATGAAGTAGTATTTTTTGGCAAGCAGGGTAACGCGGAAATTACTGCGACAGAAGTTGAAGATATTAGCGGTGCTTTGTTCACTGAAATGTCGATTCTCTGGGGCGCAACCAATAAACGTATTTTGGTGGATTAACGCCCGTAAGTTTTCTATTGAGTCAATAAAGGGTAACTGAGTTTCAGTTACCCTGATGAAACTGTTTATTTTTAGCTGTCTCAAAGACTTCTAAGGTTATTTTGCGTGCACTGCTATGGTCGACGATCGGTTTTGGGTACGTTAAATAGATACCTTGCTCCCATTCATGCGGAGTATGAATGTATTTATCGGGCACTTGTTGCAGTTCAGGTAACCAACGACGAATAAAATCACCTTTAGGGTCAAATTTCTTACCTTGTGTTGTTGGATTAAAGATACGAAACCAAGGTGATGCGTCTGTTCCCGTTGAAGCTGACCATTGCCAGCCACCATTGTTTGCCGCAAAACAGCCATCAAGCAGTTGACTCATAAAATATTGTTCACCTTTACGCCAATCTATCAACAGATCTTTGACTAAAAAACTGGCGGTGATCATTCGCAGACGATTATGCATCCAACCCGTCTGATTTAATTGACGCATAGCCGCATCAACGATCGGGTAACCCGTCTCTCCTCGTTGCCAAGCGATAAAATCATCCTTGTTTGGATTCCATATAATATTTTGGGTCCATTGGATAAAAGGCTGGTTGCGGCATAATTGAGGAAAAGCGACGATCAGATGATGGTAAAATTCGCGCCAAATCAGCTCATTTAGCCAGCAGAAGGCACCACTATCAGGCCTTTCCATCATATCAGCTTGCTCGAGCAATAATCGATTTAAACACTGGCGCGGTGATAGTACGCCGATCGCTAGATAAGCTGATAATCGGCTAGTACCTTCAATTGAGGGTACATCACGGTCATGCTGATAATCTTTTACTTGCTGTTGGCAAAACTGACGCAGTTTTTGTAATGCGGCTTTTTCACCGATTGGAAAGTGTGGACTCACTTCGCCTAGTTGGTGAGAAAACAGAGGTATATCAGCGTTGATATCTAAGGCAGGTGCTCTCGGCGCAGGCGCAGGTAGAGATTGATAGTCACTCAGTTGCAATTCAGGTATGAAGGCTCGCCGAAAAGGTGTATAGACGCGATACATCTCACCTTTTTGATTAAGTACTTTTCCGGGCGGAAGTAGTAAGAAATCATCAAAAGCCTGTACTTCAATATTAGCTTTCGTTATTAGCCATTGGTCACGTTGCTGTTCGTTAACCTCATATTGTCGATTAAAAAACAGGGCGGTAATCTCTTTTTTCTGACAGAAATCTACTAACCATTCAGTAGATGAGTGGAAGTCAGAACAAGTTTTATAGATAAGTGGAATGCCTAATTGCGCTAAAGCAGTTTGTAATACGAGTAAGTGATGGTGGATAAAATCAACTTGTCGTTCCGCGAGAGAGTGAGTTTGCCACTGCTGTGGTGTTGCAATAAAGAGAGCAATCACTTCGGCATTAGGGTCAGCACAGGCGGCGGAGAGGGCTTTATTATCTGTAATTCGTAGGTCGTGTCGAAACCAAACGAGATAAGTTTTTTTAGCGGTAGTGTGTGACATTAATCCCCCAGTATCAATAAACGCGCCGTCATTAATCGAACAGTATGACTTATTGCCACCAATACTAAATAGTAAGCTTGCCATTATTTGAAGATTGTCATAATGGCAAGCTTTGGTCTTACTATCGGCACTGAAAAATAGCTTTTAAGAGTACCGAGTGTATCAATTAATCAAGTTTTGGATGCTGGTCGATTAATGACTGACGTTTTTTCTCTAACTCTGCGATCTGCTCGTTAATATCATCCACTTTATGTTCGATATTATCAAAGTGCTCACTCAGAATTTCTTTCGCTTCTGCTCTATCTGATGCGGCAGGTGTTGCCCCTCTCAGCGGTGTATTAGCGGTTTCTGGCATTTTAAATCCAGTCCATATACCTATTAATGCAATAACCATTAAATAGAATGCAGGTGCGTACAGATTGTTAGTTGATTCAACTAACCAGGCAGCAGCGGTTGGCGTAGCACCGGCTACTAGCACCGAGATATTAAATGAAATCGCTAACGCACTATAACGAATTTTAGTTGGGAAAATAGATGGCAGGATAGATGCCATAACACCAGTAAAACAGTTAAGTAATACGGCTAATATTAATAATCCAAGGAAAATCAGTCCAACAGAGCCACTGGTAATTAGCATAAATGCTGGGTAGGACAAGAACAGTAAACCGATACTTCCGGCGAGCACAAAGGGACGACGGCCAATCTTATCACTGGTCATACCGATAATCGGCTGAACAAATAACATACCCACCATAATAGCAATAATAATCAGCACACCGTGATCGGCTGAATAGTTCAAGTTATGGGTGAGATAACTTGGCATATAGGTCAGCAACATATAGTAAGTGACGTTAGTTGAGATAACTAACCCAACACAGATCATCAGGCTCTTCCAATGTTTTACCGCAATTTCACGGAAAGAAACTTTTGGCGGCTCTTGAACATTATTCTTAATGTTTTCTTTGTTTTGCTTCTCTAAATTATCGATATGCTGTTGGAAAGCAGGAGTCTCTTCTAATGCATGACGCAGGTATAAACCAATAATACCCAAAGGAAGCGCTAAGAAGAAAGGTATTCTCCATCCCCAAGATTGAAAGGCTTCTTCACCCACAATACTGGAGATTAATACAACAACACCAGCACCTAATACGAATCCGGCAATAGAACCGAAATCAAGCCAGCTACCCATAAATCCACGTTTACGGTCGGGTGAGTATTCAGCAACAAAGATGGCGGCACCTGAATATTCGCCGCCGACAGAGAAACCTTGTGCTAATTTAGCGAGTAACAACAAAATTGGTGCCCAAATACCGATAGTGTCATAGCCGGGAATTAAACCAATACAGAAGGTACTTATGGACATAATAATAATGGTGGCGGAGAGCACTTTTTGTCGACCATATTTATCCCCGATAATACCAAATACAACACCACCAAGTGGACGTACTAAAAAGGGAACAGAGAAGGTCGCTAATGCAGCGATCATCTGTACGCTGGGTGAAGCACTAGGGAAGAAGACTTGACCTAATACATAGGCAAGGAATCCGTACACACCAAAGTCAAACCACTCCATCGCATTACCCAAAGATGCGGCGGTAATTGCTTTTTTGAGCTTACCATCATCAATGATAGTAATATCATTGATATTTAATGGTTTATTTCTTTTTTTTCTTAATTTCATAGAACCGTCCCTCTAGATTAATCCCAATACTTCAATTTGCTGGACTAATGTTAACTGCACAGTGCATGGGTCCATTCATAACTAGCTAATAAGTACTATAAACAGAATAGACAACATACCAAATTCTGCTGTATTTCTGGGTAATTAATCTTGTTTTTTTTGCATACCCATAATAGACAGAATAAATTAGCGATAAATAGTGAAATTTATCTTTACGATGAAGTTTATCATAATATGATGGATTGATTTTGAGAAGGAAAATAGCCGTTGAAAATAGTGTGTTTGATAGCTTTATAATACAAACGTAATACCTCTCTTTTAAAAAACAGGGTCCCACTCTACAGGAATATCACGTAAATGTAAAATTATCGGATTATTATCTGGTTTAATTTGATTTTTTGGATTTTTAATTTAGCCTTATTAGCAAGCATTATCTAGTGCTAATTTTGTGGTAATAAATGGGATGATTTATGCGTCGATTTAGCAATAAATAATGGTACTAATATAGTATTTCAATCTAATAAAATCAGAATATTCTGAATGGCTATAATCATGGTCAATGTTTACTGCGACTGACTATGTTATAAAGTTATACCGCATAAAGAAATCAATCCGGTGTTCTTCGATATTTATTTTATTAATTTATTGTTTTACTTAATTATTCTATCACTTGGGAAATGGGCTGTAATGAACATTAATCAATTAAAAAGTTTTGTTGAGGTGGTAAAAAACGATTTTAATATTACCAATGCTGCTGAGAAACTTTATACCTCTCAACCAACAATTAGCAAGCAACTCAAGATATTGGAAGAAGAGCTCAGTGTGTCGTTATTTACACGTAAAAATAATAATCTGATCGCCTTAAGTGCAAAAGGGGAACAAGTGCATAAAGTAGCGAGCGATATTTTGGCTCAGCTAGATAAAATTAAAAGCATTGTGACAGAAGATGATTCTGGTCAGAAAATTGATTTACATATTGCGACAACACATACTCAGATACGTTATACCTTACCGATTGTGATTGATAAATTTAAAGCTATGTATCCTAATGTGTCGCTCCATTTTCATCAGGGAGCGCCCGCGCAAATTGCAGAGATGGTGAAAAATGGCGATGTTGATTTTGCTATTGCCACAGAGTCGATGCATCTTTATGAAGATCTGATTACTCTTCCTTGTTACCGCTGGACACGCAGCGTTATTGTTCCTCACTCCCATCCATTAGCTGCTATTGAGCATATTTCGATTGAAGATCTCGCTATGTATCCGATTATTACTTATGTTTTTGGATTTAATGGCCGCTCTAAATTGGATAAAGTATTTTATCAACATGACTTATCGCCGAATATTGCCTTAACAGCGACAGATACTGAGATTATTAAATTCTATGTTAAGCGTGGAATTGGTGTTGGTGTGATTGCGACTGTCGCTTTTGATCGTTCAGATGAAGAGAGTTTGCGCTGTATTAATATCGATCATTTAGTGCAATCGAGTTATACCCATATTTGCCTTAATAAACATACTCACCTCAAAGATTATATGTATGACTTTATTTCACTTTATGCTCCTCATATTGATAAGAACACCATTCAATTAAGTGAACAGTTACAGCCTATTAATCACCCCGCAGAACTCTATCAATCTTTACCTTTATTAGTGGGTTTTTAATTAATAAAAATCCGAATGGATTAACCATTCGGATTTTTTAATTTAATCAATAAACGATTGAGCTATTAACGAGTCACAATATTAACAAAAATCTGTGAACCTATAAGTAAACAATCATCATCGATAAAGTAAGGATTAGCATGAAGATAATTGTTAATCCCTTTACTGGTATTACCGCTACCTAAAAAGAACATAGCGCCAACGCGATCTTTGGTGGCGTTGATCATCAGACTAAAATCTTCACTACCAGTCATAGGCTTACCTCGAGATTCGATATTCTCTGCCGGTAAAAACTGACTTGCTGCTGCCAAAATCTCAGCATGTGCTTTAGTGTGATTCTCTACTGCTGGATAACCAGCGCACTCCATCGTCGTTTTAAAACCACCAGCTTCACTGTGTGCAACTAGCTCTTTAAAGCTATCTTTCAAGATCTTATCTGTATGAGCATCCATCGCACGGATAGTACCGCGTGCCTGCACATAGTCAGGAACCGCATTGGGAATGGTTCCGCCATTGATCATACCGCAGCCAAATACCGCTGGGTTGAAAGGATCAGTTTTCTTGGCAACGACATAGTCCATATAATCGATAAGACGCGTTGCTTCACGAATCGCATCTAAACCTTTATGCGGAGTTGAGCCATGCGCTGATACACCATGAATAGTTAGTGTCCACGCCGAGCCCCAAGAGGACATGACGCCCGCGTTAAAACGGATGCAGCCAGTCTCAATCGCACCATCGTTATGTAAAGCATAGACTTCATCAACGCCTTCCATACAACCCAGTTCAACCATTTTATCGGCACCGGGAATACGCATATCTTCTTCGGCCATTTGGAAAATAAAACGGACGTTACTGCTCATTTCTTGCGGATGTTCTGCCAGATATTTGGCGGCTGTCAGCGCCATGGTCATATGAGTATCATGGCCACAGTTATGAGCACGACCAGGATGAATTGAACTGAACTCATTATTGGTCATATCGGGCATTTCGAGGCCATCCATATCTGCACGGATAGCAATCAATGGCTTGCTAGCATCAATATTTAAATCAGCAATAAAGCCGGTATAGCCGTCAAAGGTTTTAATTTGGTAGCCAAAAGTTGACATCAGTTCACGACAATATTGTGAAGTTTTAAATTCCTCTCCAGATAATTCAGGAATTTTATGCAGATCTTGTCGTGTTTTTTTACTGAAAGCACTTAATTTAAACAGTTCATCGCTGATATTATATAAATTAGTCACTAGATGACTCCTTGAATACTAAAACCGATTTGAGCAACGATAGATGCACCGAAGAAACAAGAAGTAGAAACAATCATAAATATTAAAATGATTTTCCATGACATTTTCTTGAGTTCTTCTAATTGCCCACCGACAGATAATCCTGCAAATGCTAATAATGGAACACAGCAAGAGAGAAATGATACTTTACCAATAGAGCTAATAAAAAAATCTCTGACTGGTGTTTCCGGTAAGCAAATAAGGATGCCGATAATAGTGGCATACGCAAATGCAGGTAAAGAGGACGGTAAATATTTTTTTGCTACTAAAGAAACAAATACTACGAGAGACATTGCAACAAAACTGTCCCACATATTATAAATAGCAATCCCTGATGTTAACGTTTGAGTAAACATGGCCAGTAAAATAGCCAGGAAT
>CAUQNX010000024.1:0-45124 GCA_963519845.1 uncultured Moellerella sp.
AACTGGCCTGAATTTTTAGAAAAATACTGGCAGAAAAAACCCGTTGTACTGAAAAATGCATTTCCTGATTTTGTCGACCCTATCACGCCGGATGAACTGGCCGGTCTGGCAATGGAGCCGGAAGTGGACAGCCGCCTTGTTAGCTTTACTGACAACAAATGGGAGGCAAGTCACGGCCCATTTGAAGACTACAGCGAATTAGGCGAAAAAGGATGGTCACTGCTGGTACAGGCCGTCAACCATTGGCATATGCCGGCCGCTGAACTGGTGAAACCATTCCGTGTGCTACCTGAGTGGCGTCTTGATGATTTGATGATCTCCTATTCGGTGCCCGGAGGTGGTGTCGGGCCGCATATTGATAACTATGATGTTTTTATCATCCAGGGAATGGGACGCCGCCGCTGGCGAGTTGGCGATGCCCTTCCGATGCGCCAATTCTGCCCACATCCGGCATTACTGCATGTTGATCCCTTTGAACCTATTATTGACGTGGAAATGGCTCCGGGCGATATTCTGTATATTCCACCGGGATTTCCTCACGACGGCTTCACCTTCGAAGATACCATGAACTACTCTGTCGGCTTTCGCGGACCGACCGGACGTGATCTGCTAAGCAGTTTTGCGGACTACGCACTGGAACAGGATCTGGGCGGGATAAATTATGGGGATCCTGACCTGACAGTGCGCGAAAATGCGGGAAGTATGGAAGCTGATGAGGTTGAACGCCTTCGTGCCATGATTATTGAAATGATCAACAAGCCCGGTGATTTTGAACAATGGTTAGGCCGTTTTGCTACCACACCGCGCCATGAGCTGGATATTGCACCTTCGGAGCCGGCGTATCAGCCGGAAGAAGTGCTGAATGCGCTGAACGCCGGTGAAAAGCTGATCCGATTGAGCGGACTACGTGTCATGCGCACCGAAGAGTATTTCTTTGTTAATTCAGAAGGCTGGGCTACCACAGAAATAAAGGGTGCAGATGCATTGTGCCGGTTTACGGAAATCGGAATAAATGAACTCGGTGAAGCACTGGAGAACCCAGTGTTTGTAGCGGAATTAACAGAATTTATCAATCAGGGATATTGGTATTTCGAAGAATAAGTCACATCTGCCTGACAAGATAAAACACCTGCTGACGGGTGTTTTATCTCAAGGTTCCAATATAGTCATATTGAGTGATAAATGAACAAGTGCATTAAAGCAGAAATATGATTTTATCTGTTTACGGGATATTTTTGACATAGGTGTGAAATGATAATATCCACTGTTTCTGCTGGTTAATCGGCTTAGTTCGTTTTGGTTCTAAATATATCGATGTCTATTATTATCCTGATAAACGTAAAGAACTAGGGCTGCATGGTATTCCCCTTCCCTATCTCAACTATGACCGACTATCATAGTTGCTAATTTCACTATTACCATAAACATTCTTAAGTTTATCTTCCTAACATCTCTCATATTTCAATGAAATCAAATTAATTAATATTAAATTGATAATATGAATATATACGTATTACAACTTAGTGAGTGCGCGTAAAGATGAAACATTCTTTATGTAATAAAAATAGATAATGAATAATATACTCATATTAAGTGTAAGTAAGTGTAATAAACATGAAGTATATTAAATATCGAGAGTAAGAAATTAAAGATATAAAACACCAATATATTGATAAATATTTTAGTTGATCCATATTATAACCTATTTATTTCTCTTATATAGTAGGATTACCTTTCTTTGATCGATTATTGCCCGGTAGATAAATTATAAATATGTGAATTTCTAGATTTGTCAATATTATTTATCTATATAATATTTTAAATATATCCTATACATTAAAAGCATGTGGCAAATATGGATATCATATATAGGCCATGTATTACTCCTCACTATTATAAATAATCATATTTTATTTAAAGAATTATTTTTATATAACTAAGGTATTAAAATGAATTTATACAAAAAAGTAGCATTATCAGTTCTAATTACTGGTGCAACAACTGGATATGCATTTGCTGCTGGCGAACAAGGTCAAGGCTCAGGCAAAGTTGTATTTCATGGTTATATTATCGATGCGCCATGCTCAATTGTTTCTGATAATCCAATTAATGTAGAATTTGGTCAAATTTCAAAAAAAACGCTTTCAGCTAATAATAATACAGGTGAAAGTCATATTAGACCATTTGAAATTGAGCTGGCTGATTGTAGCTTTGAAGAAGGTGTAGGAGCGGATGGTAAACCTAATGGTGAATATGTTGGCAATCAAGTTGCAGTAACATTTACCTATTCTGATGCAGTTAAACCTGGTTCGGCAGAAGGCTCTATCGAGGTTGTTGATATGGTTGCTTTTGATGGTAAAGATAATATGGGTGCAGGCGTTGTTATAGTATCGGGTAATACTCGTGTAGAAAATAATAAGCCATTGCCAGTACAAAAAATACAAGTAGGTCCAAATACATTAGGGTTTTCCTCTTACGTAAAAGGTATTGGCATTCCAGATGTTATGAGTGAAGATGGTAAAGCTGTCGCTAAATCTGGCATTAATACCGGTGAATTTTATGCAACTGCAAACTTCTCACTAGCATACCAATAATATAAAAAAGCAAGGGTCAAGTACCCTTGCTTAATTTGAATTGAATTGAATTTTATACAACTGAGCTGATTATGCTATTTAAAATAAGAAAAAAGTTCAGACTGGAAATATATATATTTTCTTTATTATGCTTTTCGCAACAGGTTTATTCTAATATAACTTTTAGCGAAAATATGTTAGATATTGATGATCATAATAACATTGATATCAACAGATTTTCTAATTCGGCTTATATCCAGCCTGGAAAATATATGATGAAGTGGTATATGAATAAAATTCAAATGCCAGAAATCGAGTTTATTATTTCAGATAGTGATAATAATAATTCACCCTCTTCTGTCTGTTTTACAGCTGAAAATATATCAAAAATCGCCTTAACAAAAGAAGCGATTGAACATTTAGAATGGTATAATGATTGCTTAGACTTAAGTAGTCTATCTGGTTCCACTTACAATATTGACATATCAACACTAAGTTTATATTTCCAAATACCAAAAAACCTTTTAGAATATACTGATGAATATTGGGATTCACCATCTTTATGGGATAGTGGCATTAATGGTGCACTATTAGATTATAATATTAACTCTCGAGTTAATTATCCAAATGGTAATTATAACAGCTACGCCGTTAATGCGAATGGTGTCGCTGGGTTTAATTTAGGTACATGGCGAGCAAGAACGGAATGGCAGGCAGAGATTCAGCATGATACAGGTTCAAATCTACCCATAAATAGAAGTATAAAATGGAATCAGTTTCATGCTTATCGAGAAATTAAAGCACTAAAATCTAAATTAATATTAGGTGAAGATTATTTAGATTCTAATTTATTTGAAATATTTAGATATATTGGTGTAAGCCTACGCACAGATATAAATATGCTCCCACCAAATTTACGTGATTTTGCACCTGAAGTAACAGGCATAGCAAAAACAAATGCGCAAGTTACTATTTCCCAACAAGGGAAATTAATTTATCAAACACAAGTACCTGCAGGTGCATTCATTATTAATAATATTCCTAGTTATACAAATGGAATACTGGATGTAAAAATTGAAGAGTTAGATGGTTCAATACAAGAATATAAAATAAATGCAAAATCATCTCCTTACTTAACTCGTCCCGGTAGTGTTAGATATAAATTAGCAACAGGAAAAGTTTCATCGGATGATTATCATTATCAGGATCCCTTTGTCGCAGGTGAACTCTCGTGGGGATTAACTAATAGTCTATCAATGTTCTCTGGGCTTATAGGAAGTAATAATTATAAATCTATCGCTATTGGGCTGGGTCAAAATTTATTTTCATTCGGCGCACTCTCATTCGACATAACAAAATCAATTGCCAATAAATCTAATAACGAAAGTGAAAAAGGCTCTACATATAGAGTTAATTACATAAAGCAACTGGTTGATTTAGATGCACAAATTCATATTTCTGCAATGCGATATTCAGATAATTTTATGACTATGTCTGACTTGACGAATTATAATTATAGTTATGTATCAAATAATAATTCTCATAAGATGAAAGGTTTTTATTCCTTATCGTTAAATAAACGACATGATACTCAGAGAATATCAACGACATTTACTTATACTGATAGAACTTATTGGAACAAATCAAATGACACAAGATATGATGCAACATTATCTAAATATTTTGACCTTGGCGATTATAAAAATATATCTCTGAATTTCACTGGGTATAGCAGTAAGTTTGAAAAATATAGAGATAAAGGTGCATATCTAAATATATCAATACCATGGGGTAATTACTCCTCTATAAATTATAATACTAATATCAATGCAGATAATAAAGTATCTCATATGGTTGGTGTATTTAATCGTATTGATGATGAGACAAATTATCGACTTAATCTAGGACATCGTTCAAATAAATTTATCGGAAGTTCATTTATTAACCATGATGCTAGTCATGCTAAAATTAACGCATCATCGAGTTTCGCTGAAAGTGAGTATCTTGCATTTGGATTGAGTGCACAAGGTGGAGTGACAATAACTAAAGAAGGTGGTGCATTTCATCGCACTGGAATACCTGGGAGTACTCGAATATTAGTTGATACCGATGGAGTACAAGCAATTCCGGTGAAAGGATATGGGGCATCGGCATATTCAAATATATTTGGTAAAATTGTTATTCCAGAAGTTCGTAGTTATTATCGTAATAAAATATCAATCAATCTCGATGAAATGCCGAATAATGCAGATGTTATCGATACTGTCGATACAGCAACATTGACAGAAGGTGCAATTGGCTATCGTAAATTCAAAGTCAATTCAGGATTAAAAATGATGGTTATCATAAAATTAGAAAATGGCAATAATCCGCCATTTGGTGCTGAAATATATAATAGAAAAGGAGTCAATACAGGTATTATCGGAGAATCGGGTTTAACATATTTATCAGGTATAAATGCTGATGAAATAATGACTATTGGCAAAAACACACATTCATTATGTGCAATTCAAATACCCAATGACCTAGCATCAATAAATCATTCAATGCTATTAATTTGCAAAGATGAGAATAAACAATCATTTTAATAAGGCTATTTTATGTTATACAAAAAAAACTTACTTATCTTCGCCACTCTTTTTATGAGTACATCGGTAAATGCAGCGCTATCTCTCGATAGAACGCGAATTATTTTTAATGAAACACAAAAATCAAACACATTAAATGTTTCAAATACAAGTAAAAACTTACCCTACTTAGCTCAATCATGGTTAGAAAATTCAAAAGGTGAAAAAATTCAATCCCCTTTTATGGTTGTGCCTCCAATTCAAAGAATTGAACCAGAGAAACCCGCTCAATTAAAGATTGAAAAGTTACCAACGGTAGCTCAATTACCACAAGATAGAGAAAGCCTTTTTTATTTTAATTTTAGAGAGATTCCACCTAAAAGTGAAAAGGAAAATGTTTTACAGCTTTCAATACAGACTAATATTAAATTATTTTATCGGCCCAAATCTATTGTTGTAACGGGGACTCAAATAAATAATAACCCATGGCAAGAAAAACTAACATTAGTAAATGTAAATAATAAACCTATTGCTAATAACCCAACCGCATATCACATTACGATTATTGGTATATCTAATGATAGAAATAAAGAGGCGGTCAATGATTTTAAATCTTTTATGGTTCCACCATTTAGTGAAATGGCGATTGATATACCTAAAAATAGCATAGGTAACTCACCCATATTAACTTATATTGATGATTATGGTGGTAAAGTAAAAATGAGATACACATGCCAATTAAACAATTGCTCTTTTAGCGAAAAAATATGAATAAGATTATTATATTTTGTTTTTTATTTTTTGTATTAATCCCATTCCATATAAAATCAGAAGAGATATATCAAACAAAAATTCATATATTCGGAACGCTACTAGGACATGCTTGCTCGGTAGAGCAGACAGAGATTTTCGTTGAATTTGGTAATGTTACAAATAAAGATTTATATTTTCATAGCAGAACACCCAGTATCCCATTCTCACTAGAGATTAAAGGTTGTGATTTGGATTTTGATAATGACGCTATTGTATCATTTATAGGCAATGAGTCTAATCATTTAAGTTTACAGGGATTTCTTGATATTGATGATTCGAGTCAAGCATCAGGCATAGGTATAGGAATTGAAAATGCGGATGGCAAATTCTTACCATTAAGGGAAGAAAGCTCAAAATTCAATATAAACGCAACAGATATGACTTTAAATTTCAATGCTTTTATCCAAGCAGATAGTGAGGCGATTAAAAACAAATCAATTTTATTAGGCGAATTTACAGCTACATCTATATTCGTTATAGAATATGAATAACAAAGTAACCTTATCATGAAAAAAATATTAATTTTAATAATTGCTACTGTCTATTCATCATTATTATTTGCGGATAATGATTGGTATGTCAGTATTCCAAAGTCCAGATTGGATCCAACGGCTCCATTTAATAAAAGATTTCAATATACGTCAGTCGTTTACTTCACTGAACAAGGGTTAAAGTCAACATTACCAGTGAACTATGCAAGTTGTGCGACAAATGGATGCTATGTTGGTGTTAATACACAAAATACAAATAATCCTAATGATCCGAGATATCTCGATCCTGAGCAAGAAAATGTTTTTTTTATTGGTTCAACTGTCGGTGATGCATTAACTGCGTTAAATAAACGATTAGGAAGCATGACTTATATGTCTGATGCTACAGCACCTGATCGTACACAAGATGTTCCTCCCATTACATGGTGTGGCGCCGTAGGGATCTCAACATCAGGAAGCGGAGCTTCTTATCGAGTGCTTAATGGAGGAGTCTGCGGAGTTCTACCGCCGCCAAATTTAGAATGTGCGCTACTTACACCTGATGTACTTATTGATCATAAAATACTGTCAATACCTGAGCTAAAAGAAAATCCTGATACACAAGAAGGTGTCTTTACCATCAAATGTAATAGAGAAGCGAATATTAAATTAGCTATCATCAGTCCAGATGAAAAGGATAGTAATGAGCAAGAGGGAACACGAATTGTATTCAAAGAGAATGGGGGTTTAGTTAGCTATTTAAAAATTAATGGCAAAGTAGCGTTATCACCCACAACATTTCAAATTAAAAATTTAGAAGGTGAAGATTTTATTGTTACATCAAAATTAAAAATCGAAGAAGGTAAAGTTGTGCCAGGTCCATTTTATTCGTTTGCATATATCGTATTGTCATTTGACTAATACCTTGTATAGGCGCCCTTTTCCGCTGGTCTATATCACTGTGAAGGATGATGATGAATGAGTTAATCTGGCCTGAATTTAATTTCAGGCCATAGGTATGATTTTGCTAAGGTTTAAACTGCATCCAGCGCTAATGTCAGAGCCAATTGCAGATCTTGCACATTCTCTATCCCTATTGATAAGCGTACTAAATTATCACCGATACCAAATTGTTGTCGTATATCAGCCGCTACCCCTGAATGGGTGGTTGACGCGGGATGACTGGCCAAAGACTCGGTTCCCCCAAGGCTGACGGCGAGTTTAAAAATGGCTAAGTGGTTTAAAAAGCGAAATGCATCCGCTTCACTGTCACCCACTTCGATAGAAAATGTTGAGCCAGCGCCTGAGCTTTGTCTTTGATAAATTTTTTGTTCTATGGTCCCTTCCGCTAATAAACCAAGATAATGGACTTTTTTAATTTTGGGATGCTGATCTAAAAATATCGCTAGCTGCTCCGCATTGCTATTCGCCCTTTCCATGCGTAATTGTAAGGTTTCTAAAGAGCGACCTAACATCCAGCATGAGTGAGGATCGAGCTGTGTCCCTATAGCGCTACGCTGGCTTTTGATCTTTTTCACTAAATTTTTGCTGCCCATTACGGCGCCGGCAATTAAATCAGAATGTCCGCCAACATATTTAGTTAAAGAATAAACAGATAAGTCGGCGCCTAATTGTATTGGACGTTGAAATACCGGCCCCAATAATGTGTTATCACAAATTAATAAGGGTTTGTCGCTCTTTTGTTTTATTCCTATCTCTTGGCTTATTTTTGCCAATAATGAAATATCGACAATCGTATTAGTTGGATTAGAAGGCGTTTCAACATAAATTGCCGCAATATTTTTCCCTACAGGGACAGATTGTAAAGCGTTGCGAATTGAATCTTCATCACATCCATTGTGAAAAGGAATAGATATAATACCTAGCCGCGCTAGTGTGCCAAGGAATAAGGTCTCTGTTCCGCCATATAAAGGTTGAGAATGCAGTAATACATCACCGGGTTTTAAAAAAGCTAATAAACTGGTGGTGATAGCTGACATACCAGAAGAAAATAGTGCCGCATCTTCAGCGCCTTCATAGACAGCTAAACGATCTTCAACAATTTCGCTATTAGGTTGATTAAAACGGGAATAGACCAAACCATTCTTTTCATTTTCAGGAGCTGATTTACGGCCGCTGACCAGATCAAAGAAATCTTTCCCCTCTTCTGCCGTTTTAAATACAAAGGTTGATGTAAGAAAAATAGGTGGTTTAATTGAGCCTTCGGATAGCATAGGATCATATCCATAGCTCATCATTAATGTTTCTGGTGCTAAAGGATGACCATTTAATTCAGTTTTATAAGACTGATTTGACATGTTTAATACTCCGTAACCCTGACTTAGCGTCAGGATTTTTTATTGTTATGTTATTGCTATATGCTTGCTATATTATTTAATATTACTGCTTTGCATAATTTGAGCATACTCTTCGGGATAAAAGCGTTTAGTCACGGGTAAATGTGAACGCAAACGCCCTTTAATCGCATTTTTGCCGAGATTATTAAATAGCGGATTTAAAGGATCACTATCTGGCCCTAATGCGATTTGGGCTAAATGCGCTGGCAGAGGTAATAAAGGAACTTCTTCAGCATAAATACTGGGTGTAATAAAATAGGCGATGGAATAACGAGCTGCGCTGTTATTAGCACGGACAACCTGATGGATATTAGCACGTAAATAGCCATTTGTTGCTAATTCAAAAACTTCGCCAATATTAATCACAAATGCATTTTCTAACGGTGGAATATCGATCCATCCTTGGTCGGTTTCGACTTGTAAACCCCCATTATTATCTTGCCATAATAGGGTTAATAATCCAGCATCTTTATGGGCACCAACCCCCTGCTCACCATTTTGACTATTATTTCGGGCTGGATAATGAATTAATTTTAATAAGTGTTGTGGCGGATCAGCAATAATTTTATCTAAGCTATTTTCCGGCAGTTCTAAAGCAATCAAAAAAGCGCGAATTAATTTAACCGCAATATTACGCATTTTTGATTGCCATGCTATTGCCCGCTCTTTTAATTCGGGTATTGCTTCTGGCCATTGATTAGGGCCTTGCAGATTGAACCAGATGGGATCATCTTTACTTAAGGTTAATTCGGCTAATTCTTCCCCTATATCAATCTGTTCGCGATGATCGGGCTGATTACGCGTACTCTCTTCAGTGGCGGCACTATAGCCACGAAAATGTTTGGAGTGACTCATGGATATTTTTTCTTTTTCTGTTTTGGGCAGAGCAAAAAACCGCTGAACTGTGGTTAATAAGGCCTCTCGTTCTTTTGCTGAAATACCATGGCCGACTAAGTAAAAAAAACCGATTTCTCTGGCCATAAAACCGAGCTTTTTATAAAAATCAGCACGAGTTTCAGGATTATCTAATTCGGATAAATCAATAATAGGTAATTGCTTTGTAGTCGGCATATGAGTTCCTTTTTTATTTAATATTCATTTTTATTTAAATTGCAGGCTGAAAATAGATTATTTTAGAATAGTCACCATAAGACCGGTGAGTATAGTGAAGCTAACTCTCTTTGATAACAAATATAAAAGCATAGATATATAACCTAATCGTATATGGTCATTTTAATTTATTTTATATATCTATTTTCCATTTTTATAATGTGGAATTAATTTAACTTAATTTTGCATATAACTGAATTTACAGATTGATAATTAAATGTTCCTTAAAAATAAATTATATTTCTGCTTATACTGTGAGGCATTAATAACTGTATTTAATTATAGAGAAAATAATATGTATAAAAAACTGACACTATTATTAAGCTTAACTATCGTCACTTTTAGCTTAACGGCTTGCTCACCGGAAGAAAAAAAGAACAATTTAGCGACTAATTCAACGGATAATAGTCAAAAAATTATCGTTGGGAGCCATGGAAGTGATGCGGATATTTGGCGATTTATCGCTGACTCACCGGCAGCCAAAGAAGCGGGTTTGGATATTGATGTAAAAATTATTGATGATGGTGTCACTTTAAATATTGCCACTATTGACGGTGATGTAGATGTGAATGCTTTTCAATCTTGGGGATTTTTGCAGGATTTTAATCAAAGTAATAATAATCAGTTAACCGCTATTTCCACAACTTACTTTGAGCCAATGGGGATCTATTCGACTAAATATCAGCAATTAGCGGATATTCCTGAAAAAACCTTAGTGGCTATACCCAATGATTCTGCTAACCACGCAAGAGCCCTTTTATTACTGCAAAAAGCCAAGTTAATTAGCTTAAAACCCGATTTTAATCAGGCCAAAGGTTCAATTAATGACATTGTGAGTAACCCTAAGAAACTCGAATTTAAAGAAATTAAATATGCTCACGGGCCACGGGCACTTCCTGATGTGGGTATTGCTGTTATTGGTAATACCGCCGCGCAGGAAGGTGGATTAAATGCGCTAAAAGATGCATTATTCCGCGAACAGAATGATGATGATATTAAAAATAATATTAATATTTTGGTGGTGAAAACGACAAATAAAGATAATCGAGCGCTGCAAAAATTGACTAATCTCTACCATACAGAGGAAGTTAAAAATTATATTAACCAGAATTTTAATGGCACTAAAATTATGGTGACTCGTCAAATAAATGAACTTGAATAAATTTATCGCGATAGCTTAACTTATTTTATCTCTCCGCCAGAGCATGACGATAACAGTTCTGGCGGATAAATAGACAATATTTGCTGATCTATTATCTAATTTCTATCTATTCGCAATTTAATACCAGTTCTCACTTTGGCTTATAGGCTGCCAGAATAAAGATCATCGGACGCTCTTTCTCTTCATCCAGTGCGGGCATCTCGGCAATCTGTTGTGATGTCGGTCCCCACTCATTTAAATGGCTAATAACGAATCCCGATTGTACTAATAGATTAATAAAGGTGCCGAGCATTCGATGCTGTTTGATTACGCCATCGGCCAGCCAGTTAGATATGCGTTGGCCTTCGAGTTGATAATGGTTGATTGGCCAGAATTTATTGCCATGCTTATCAATGTGCCAATTTTGTTGTTCTGGTGCAGTATAAATCGGATGTTCTGCAGTAAATATAAATTGTCCACCGACTACTAAGGATTGATAAACAGTATCAAATAGACGCGTCAGATCCTCAATATAATGGAGGGTCAATGAGCTGTAAGCCAGATCATAATATTCAGTCTTAAGCTGTAAATTGGCGAGATCTTGCTGACAATATTCAATTTTTGAATTTTGTGTCATTTCAGCGGCTTTGTTGAGCATTTTCTGTGAAATATCTAAACCCAGTACACTGGCTGCGCCTTGCTCTTGTGCATAACGACAGAACCAGCCATAACCGCAACCGAGATCGACCACTTTTTTATCTTGTAAATTGGGTAATATAGTGCGAATTGCTGGCCACTCTGGTGCACCATCAAGCCCGTGAACCGAACGACTCAACTGTGAATAAGCGTTGAAAAACTGTTGATTATCATAAATATTTTGAGCCATCGCTATTCCTCATTGGCTTAAGTGGGTTTAATTAGCCTAATCATCTCCTTAAGGTGACAACGTCACTTACTCGATGCTGAATATCGAGCTGCTAAGGTTATTGAAGTAATATAAAATATCGTATTGAGAATATTAAGCATCCTTCGAGTATCGTTATAAATTAATTTAACAAATGAATATCGTTATAATTAAGCTCGCGCTAGCAGAATTAGATAGTCATGTTGACCAAGACTAAGTAAAGTTTTAAACTATCATTAAGTATTTGTCGATCGGAAAAACCTATCATTGAGTCTATGTGTGAATACTTGTCTTTAAATTCACACTAATCAGATTATATCTAGATTATTCGAGAAAAATATAATTAGCAAATACCGCTGTGGTGCTTAACTTACCACAAATAAAATGTACTAATCGAACAATAAACTCATTAAATGATCAGTTATTAAACTAATAAAAGAAAAAGATACAGTGCATCTCTGTGCTGTCTTAGTCCGTCTTTATATAAATAAGGAAAAGTAGTGACAACCAAAGAAGAATTAATCAAATTATTTAATCAGTCATCATCAGATAAAAAAGCTTCCAAGAAAAAAGAAGCGGATGACATAAAGTTTTTTCAAAATGCTGTTAATAAACTGTTTACTAAAATCATCTATTGGTTAAAAAATACATCCTTGAAAACAGAACGTAATAAAGCCAATCTCAATGATGATACGACAAGATACACCCAAAGTTATTCTATCGGTCAAATGAGTATATTTAATGATGATAAACGAATGTCACTTCAGCCGTCTATGATGTATGCGTCTGATTTAATAGGTGAGATTAGTATTGATTTTACCGGAGTTGGAAAAAGTATAAAATATAGTCTTTATATGAAGGACCCTGTCAGTGGGCATAGTGAAGAAGATATTTGGACATTAATTGATGAAAATGATAAGACACTAGTTCGCCAACCGCTAACCGAAGAGTTATTTTACTCCTTGGTTTCAAAGTTAGCATAAATAATAGATATAATAAGTTGTTAATCGCTACTATCGTAAAGAATTACCCAATTAAAATAGCAACTGAGTAATTCTTTTTTGTTGTTCCGACTCCAATATAAAATATTAATCTTTCTTCGATTTATTCGCAAAGAAAATATCAGCTTGAATATCTTCGGTACGAATAGTGAATAATTGGTTTGTTAGATCTTCGGTTAATTTTTCTGCTTCATTCATAATACGTAAATTAAAGGCATTCAGCATTTTATTCGCTGCTGGCTTATCGGTTTTAGCTAATTTTAAATATTCACTTTCCATGGTTTTTTGTTCTAGCGCGACTTTGGCTTCCCATTGCTGGTAGGCCTGTTTAACAATAGGAGCCAGTTTCGGATAATCGGTCATCACTAAAGTCTGTAATTTACGATATTTCCAGTAAATAGAGTCACTGTCTGCTTTATCTGAGCCAATAGCATAGTTTTGCGGATAAGATTCTAATCCACTGTAATAAGGGACAAAAGCGGTTAAGTCGGCCATACCTATACCTATGTAGGTTACCTCACCTATTTCGATAGGTAATTCAGGACGGACTTGCATAACGTGAGCTTCATAAGTGCGGAACAGGCTAATGGGGCGCCAGGACTCTTTTCCGTTCAGTCCATGGGTATAAGGATCGTGTTTTGTGCCTTCATAATGGTCGCGTAGCATCGCTTTTGCATCTTCAACGGATACTTTCTTTTCGGGAGTCAAGAAAACAGAAAAATTACGCCCATCATCAACCGCTTGTTTTAATGATGGATTAAAGTCTTGTTGGATGGTCCAGACACGAGGATCGTTATAGGTGCGATCGCGTTCATCATCGCGGGTATAGGCTTTAGAAAAATTAAATGCGCCCTCTTTGGCGGGATCATATAGGCCTTTTTCGACGGCAAATTCAACCAGTTTTTTTGAACCTAACATGGCGGGATTTTTGGCATCATAATCCTGCAAACGTCCCTGATTACCAGTGGCAAAATATTTATCATTTGGTAGGCGTTGTGCCATCCAGTGGTGCCCACTGCCTGTTTCTAAATACCATAGCTCTTTGTCATCAACAATGGCGACACCAAAGCCTTCGCCAGCGCCCTGTTTCTCAATAATACTTCCCAGTAACTCAACGGCTTCTTGTGCACTTTTGGCCCGTGATAGCAGAATATCGGGGATATCATCCTCAGTGATGCCGGTCTCCTCAACATAAGGATCAACCGCGAGCGCTTGGGGGGAAGCGAAAATGGATTCAGTTCCACTAACGCCTACGCCCAACTCGTTAAAGCCTGTTGCGCCATGTAACTGGGTTTTCCAGTTAGGCATTGTGCTATAGCGTAGCGACTCTTTCGGTAAGGGATAGGTGAAATTATTGGCGCCATTATGTGCTTTGGTACTATAAATTCCGGTTTGATTTTTTTTAGCGGGATGAATAACAAAATGTTGAGCCTTAAGTGCGCTACTATCGGCGCTACGGGCTATGATCATAGAACCATCTGAGGTGGCTTTATTCCCCGCCAGAAGTGTTGTACAGGCTAGAGCCGAAGAAATTATTGCAACATTAATGGAGAGTGCGATAACACACTTTTTTAAAAGATACATCAGATGCCTCTTAGCTTAAAATTAAATATCTAAATCAATAAATTATCGAAAAATAATACAGAAATATTAAGATGATTTATTGTGGATATTTAAATTTTATCAATCAGCAGTCGGTCAATTCTGTGATTAGCTTCTCAATGCAATAGATGGATCTAATGGCTGTGCATTTACATTCTGTTACATCAAGTTTGGCGCCCTATTCTAATAATAAAAATAGATAAATATTGATCAAGTTGATTAATTCAAAAATAGGTTCAATACGATGGGGTAATATTAATCAAGTTTAACCTAATTACTTTATCTAGACCTATTTATAGGCGAGCTGTTTTTTTAAGAAAACGACTATATTAAGAACTGTTTTTTTATATAAACTTACTATACATAAGAATTATGCCTAAATTAATCTTGGTTGTCGTCCAATACGAATAATCTAAATGGGTTAGAATAGCCAAATAAACCCTAATATTTCATTGAAAATTTCGGTATTAGTCTTTATCATGCTTAGTCATAAAAGAGAACTTAATTTTTGAGTTAAGTCATACAGCACTTTTGAATCGCTACACTGATATCCATCATTGAAGTTGATTTAGAATAAAAAATGGATAATCACTAACTATGTTAAATAATGATGTTTTACGCAGTGTTCGTTTTATGTTGGATCTTAGCGATGCGAAGATGGTGCATATCGTTAAACTTGCCGATTTAACTGTCTCTCAGACGGATATGGTCTGTTGGATGAAAAAAGAGAATGAACCTATGTTTATCGAATGTGATGATAATGTGATGGGTCATTTTCTTAATGGTTTGATTTTTTTCCGTCGTGGTAAAGATGAAAATCATCCGGTTCCAGAGCTTGATGAAAAACTGACCAATAATATTATTTTAAAGAAATTGCGTGTGGCTTTTGAATTGAAAGATACCGATATGTTAGATATCTTTGCCTTGGTTGATTTCCGTATTTCTAAACCTGAAATTAGCTCTATTTTCCGCAAACCAGGCCATAAAAATTACCGTATTTGCGGTGATCAACTATTGAGAAATTTCCTCAAAGGTTTAACGGTCAAATTGCGCGGCGTAACACCGGATTCTAAGAAAAACGACTAATTAGTTTGTATCCTTGAATTACCGACTTATATGATCGGATAGGCACCATCTTTCTCACAGTGTTCAATAATCTATTAATTGATACGCCTTTTGATGGTGCTATATTGTTGCCCCTACTCCTGCGTTATTATCATTTCGATTTTCTCTCCATGAAAACTCCCTAACTCTTTTGACGGTAATTTATCCTTAATCCGCTGAATATTTTTTGGTTTAAAGACTTGCAAGGGTTTTATATCAATAAGCTCATTTTGAATAATAATATAGGGCATAGGTGCAGTGACTGTTTTGAGTATGCTGCCATTGGGCGCAACTTGATCGCGAAATTTGATATTGGCGACGGGTTGAATTTTTGCTGGCCGACGTAAACGTAAGTTCTCTTGTGGCACTGAAGCTACTAATTGGGCCAGTTGAACTAAAGGCTGTTTTTGGTGATCGGGCAACAGTTGGCCATAATCCCCCATTCGACTTAAGAGTTTACTTTTATCTGGGATGCTGATCAGCGATTTCTGCTGCCAAGAAAAGCGCACTGATTCAATATCATGATTATGCCAAAGACGCAGTTGACGATAGAGATGTAGGGTCATAACTCCCGGACAAGCCTGATGTATGGCCTGAAAACGTGCGTACTGCGTCTCAAAAGTGCTAATAATATATTCTTGAATACTCTGTTTGAGAAAATTAATTCGTTCTATATGTGTAACTACCTCTTGCGTAAAGTCAGGACTATTATCGTCATACCATAATACCCCAGCACTGCGCCGAACGGCTTTTTGCGACAAACCTGTTTTAATATGGAGATCGCTATAATTTTTTTGTGCTTCAATAATGGCCGCATGGTTAACAAAGAGTTGAGGTGAAATATGGTTAAGTTCGAGGTTTTCTTCACCATCAGCAATCGGGGGGATCACACCAACGCGAGCATAAAGCGGTGATTTAGATAATAGCACTTTATTTAACTGAGATAGTTCATCTTCTAAAGCCTGAAAAATAGCTGCAATATTCATTAAAACCCCCGTTAAACTGCAATTCATAACCTAGACCAACATACTATGTGCCTTAAATATAACATAATTAAACAACAGAGATGTAGGTAATATCTACTTAAAATAGCCAATTAATGTAATGTGCCCTTCTCTATCAGTAAAGTAAGGTTTCTTATATTAATACTGCTAGTATGTTGGTCTAATCTAAGTCACTATTTCATAAACCAACACTGAAATAGTGCTAGCAGGCTAAGTTCAGTTAAAACGCAACTCAATGACAAGAGTGATGATGCTAATAATGGTGACACTGTAACTTTAATAAACGCAATTTAATTGAAATTTTGTGTCTTCTCGCAACTGGCGTTATGATAGAGAGAATAATGAATAAATAGCACATCCATCGTTAAACGAGGTTAAACATGATCATTTTAGTCACAGGCGCAACAGCGGGATTTGGTGAAGCGATTGCCAGAAAATTTATTGCTCATGGTGCTCAAGTTATTGGAACTGGCCGACGCCTTGAACGTTTAAAGGCATTAAAACAAGAGCTCGGTGATCATTTCCACCCTATCCAGCTTGATGTCACCGATAAAGCAGCTATTACTCACGCTATCAATACATTACCTGAAGCACTGAAAAAAATAGATGTTTTAATCAATAATGCGGGTCTGGCTTTAGGAATTGAACCTGCCCATAAGGCGGATATGGATGATTGGGCTACTATGATCGATACCAATACCAAAGGTTTAGTGAATATGACCCACGAAGTTTTGCAGAATATGGTCAAACATAATCAAGGTCATATTATTAATATTGGTTCGACGGCGGCAAACTGGCCCTATAAAGGCGGTAATGTCTATGGTGCGACAAAAGCTTTTGTAAAACAATTCTCTCTCGGCTTACGCGCTGATTTACAAGGCATGAAAATTCGCGTTACTGATATTGAACCTGGTCTGGTGGGCGGTACTGAATTTTCCAATGTACGCTTTAAAGGCGATGACGAAAAAGTAGCGAATATCTATAAAGATGCCGATGCTTTAACCCCTGAAGATATTGCTGATACTGTCTTCTGGGTGGCGAATTTACCTGCGCGTGTTAATATTAATACATTAGAGATGATGCCAGTCTGCCAATCTTTCGCGGGTTTGAGTGTAACTAAAGACGCTTAATACTTTGTCATAAAATTTTGCCGACGAAAAGTGCACTTCTAGTTTATAATAAATGATTGAATATATCGGTATGAGGCCAAAGATGAAATTACTCAAGTCTATTTTGTCAGTGACTGCGCTGTGCATCCCTCTTTTATGGGCTTCAAGCTCTTTAGCGGCGACTTGCACATCAGGTAGCACCTGTGTCACAGTCGGTAATGGTGAAAACGCCTTAACTAAAGAACAAGCCAGACAAGAACAGCAACAATGGGATGAAACCAAACAGTTACGCTCTAAGGTCAACCAACGTAGCGCAAAAGAGTTCGATAAGCTGGATAAGGCCATTGATGAACAAGATGCATGTCAAAAGAGTTTAAATTTGAGTGCATATTGGGAGCCGAATACAGAACGCTGTTTAGATGCGAACACTGGCCGCCCTATCAGGCCTTAATATAAAGAGTATAGATGATTTTTATTCTCAAACTAAAAGGAGTTGTTATGAGCAAGAAAATTTTACTTCCACTATTGGTTCTACTATTTGCACCTCTCGCTGTTCAGGCATCATGTGAAAGCGTCGTGCAAGAAATTAAAGAAAAGATCATGAATAACGGTGTGCCAGAAGATGGCTTTAAGTTAGAAACCGTTCTGAGTGAAAATGCAAGTCAAGCTGGTGGCCAAGTTGTCGGTAATTGTGACAACGAAAACTATCAAATTATTTATACCCGCTTCACCAATGGCGGCAATCCAGATAATCAATAAGCATGACTAAAAGGGCGAATTTCGCCCTTTTTAGATCCTATTAAGCATATACAGTTGAAAAGTTCTTTAGTAGCTCGCCATTTAAATATTGCGATAGATTCTTCTCTTCCGGTCTGAGTAAATAAGGGATCTCGCCTAATAGTGGCGCATTAAGATGCAGTTTCAGTCTTGAAATAATCTCAGCATAATGACCCAAGCCTGGATTAATTCGATTAGCAATCCAACCTACTAATGGCAAACCATCATTTTTAATGGCTTCAGCAGTTAATATAGAATGATTGACGCAACCGTGTTGAATACCCACCACTAAAATAACACCTAGCTTCTGTTTTTTAACCCAATCTGCATAAAATAAGTTATCGTCGAGCAAATAACGCCAGCCACCATTGCCTTCAATAATAACCGCATCGGCTTTTTGATTTAATTGTGCCAGACCTTGCTCAACTTTGGCGAAATCGATTTGTGTATCGCTGCCATAGCTATTAGTCAGTCGCACTGGATTAACCTCATCGTAAGAGAGATCTAATGATGACGCTTGATGAATTAATAACGCATCTTTATTTCTAAGACCGTCAGTGGTATCGATACATTTATCCGCTATTGGCTTATACCCGACTGCTCTTATGCCATTAGCATTTAATGTTTGTAAGATCGCAAGTGTAGAAACCGTTTTGCCAACATCGGTATCTATGCCTGTCACAAATAAATTAGTTACCATAATTAATATATATCCTGAGAATGACAGATTGCTGTAACAAAATGATATAGGTTCAGTTTATGGTAATGCCAATATGCGAAGATTGCGTTAGCTCAATTTTATGTGAAAAAGTGAAAAATAATTGGTTAATGTATGTCAAATATGTGTTGCAAATGTTATCCCTGCAATAGTTTCATTAGCAGGGTTCCATCATAAAGTGCCTTTTTAATCAGTACGGTAGAAATTTCGGTGCCCCTATTGTCGAATTCTGTCGGTAACATTCTTAAATTTTGAGCATAAAGGGGAGCGACAGATTTTTTAATACTACTCTTTATCATGGGGAATAAATGTTCTGCGATTTGATTAAGCGGAGAGCTGATTAAAATAAGCTCTGAACCAAAAATATTAATCAAAATTGCCATAGCTTTGCCTAATTCCTCTCCTACGCAATTAAGAAGATCCAAACTTAATGGGTCATTTAATTCTACGCACTGACAAAATGTCTCTAATGTTATATTTTGTTTGGCTAGTTGCGATTGTGGGTTATTTTGGCTTAATTCGCTGGCTTGCTGCAATAAACTGGGAATAGTCGCTATCGTGGCTAAACATCCTCTATTTCCACAGTCACATTGACGCCCATCCCTATTCATCTGTATATGGCCAAATTGAACGCTTCTATGACTCATACAATGCAGAGAAATATTATCACTAATAACACCGACGTCTAAATGATCGGCGATAATAATATGCAGAATATGACTATCCTTTTTAGCTTTATCGGTAAAACTTTCGGCGATAGTCCAAGCGCTAATATCTTTTTGTAATAATACGGGGAGTCCGGTTCTATTTTCAATTAATGTTGAAATAGCCAAATTTTCCACTTTATAGTGTGGAAACTCAATCAGTGTTCCTGTCGCGGGATTAATAACGCCAGCACTAATTAGGCTAATTGCGGTCAAGCGTTCTAATATTTTTTGATGCTGAGTAAAAAAGTGGTCGATACAAATTAACAGTTGTTCAGCAAATAGTAGATTTCCCTCAGCTTCAAAGGAGAAAATTTGTTCTGCAATCGACTGAGTATTGAGTTCTCGCAAAGAGAGCGTAATAAAATCGATATCGATACGAATAGCCAGAAATTGCCAACCTTGGCTTTCAATCTCCAAGCCTATTGCTGGTCGGCCACGAAGACCCAGCACCGGAAATTCAATCTCTTTAATCAGATGCGCATCAATCAGTTCACGAGTGATTTTAGTCACACTGGCAGGCGCAAGCTGAGCCTTTTTTGACAAATTAATCCGTGAAATAGGGCCGAATTGGTCTATCAAACGGTAAATTAGTCCCGTATTGGATTCTTTTATCTGATCAATATGACCTATTAAATTATCTACACTCATATAATTAATTCGCACCACAAAATTAAACACCACAATTATGCAAGACCTAGCCATCGAATGTTGCATAATCCGATAAATATGTGACTTTACTCACACAATTAATCTGTTTTTACCATATTGTTTATTAACAAATCGGTTAGCTTTTGTACCGATGTAGGAAGAACGCGATTTTTGTTAGAGACCAACCAAACCTCTGATGTGGCTGTAGAATTAGCCAATTTCACATATCTGACCCCATCTACTTTCATCCGCGTAAAAGATTCAGTAATAATGGATATCCCCATGCCC
Source organism: uncultured Moellerella sp. (assembly GCA_963519845.1). Lineage (GTDB taxonomy): Bacteria > Pseudomonadota > Gammaproteobacteria > Enterobacterales > Enterobacteriaceae > Moellerella. The sequence continues at coordinate 20,894 of CAUQNX010000024.1, forward strand.
GCCGCCACTAGTCCGAGTATGGTCATAGCTTCACCGGCTTCTTGTGCAATCGTCGGCGTCACACCGGCTGTCGTGAGTAAATTCATGATTTCATCATACAGAGCCGTGCCCACTTCACGCTCAAAAAATATCAGCGGATATTTAGCCAATAAAGCAATATCTACGCCGCTCTCTTCATATTCCAACAAGGGATGCCCATCATAGACAGCCAGCATAAAAGGCTCAGTAAAGAGTAATTGATAAGCCAGTTGTTCCGGTAAAAGCGTATTACGCATAATCCCAATATCGATCCTTCCGGTCAATAGTGGTGCAATCTGCTGTTTAGTGTTCATTTGATGCATATGGATCGCCACCTCAGGGTAAGTTTCGCGATATTCGCGCAAGCTTTTAGTCACCCTATTCATAAAGGGGGTAGTTGAAGTAAAGGCTATGGAGAGTTCGCCCAGCTCGCCACGCTCCATACGCGCCGCTTTTATAGCTGCGGCATTAACTTGCGTAAGTATTTGATAGGATTCCTTTAAAAACATAGCCCCTGCTGCGGTCAATTTGACATTACGATTATTACGCTCTAGCAATTTGGCGTTAATCTGTTCTTCAAGGGATTGGATTTGTTGACTCAAAGGTGGTTGCGAAATATTCAATCGTTCGGCTGCACGCCCGAAGTGAAGTTCTTCGGCGACAGCCACAAAGTATCTTAAGTGTCTTAATTCTATAGGCATTTTTCTATTGAGACCTTTAACGTATCAATTGTAATTATTAATATATTAGACAAAATAGTCGCAGGTTTCTATTCTTTGATCAAGATCAACATAGGGAAATCATCGTGGCTATATCAGAGAAAGAAATTATCGATAAATTGGTCTGTGAAAAACCAATCGAAAAAGTGAATAAAAAACATTATATTCAGCGTGATGATGCCGTTTATCTGCGCGTCACCCTATCCTTTTTTATGGCGGGTTTGGCGACCTTTGCACTACTCTATTTTGTGCAGCCAATCCTCCCTTTACTCTCCGCTGATTTTAATGTCTCCCCCGCAACCGCCAGCCTCTCGTTATCGCTAAGTACCGGTTTGATGGCCCTAGGTTTGCTAATCACCGGCCCTATTTCTGATGCGGTTGGCAGAAAAAATGTTATGGTGGTCGCCCTAAGTTGTGCGGCTCTATTTACTCTATTAAGCTCAGTGATGCAGAGTTGGCAAGGGATATTAATTGCTCGCGCACTGGTGGGACTCTCATTGAGCGGTGTTGCGGCGGTTGCCATGACCTACTTAAGCGAAGAGATCCACCCTAGCTACGTCGCCCTCTCTATGGGACTCTATATCAGTGGTAACTCAATTGGTGGAATGACCGGCCGCCTAGTGACAGGGGTGATTGCCGACTTCTACTCTTGGCGCGTTGCTGTGGTGATCTTAGGTTCATTTGCTCTGATTGCCGCTATCGCATTTTGGCGCTTACTGCCGCCATCACAACACTTTCGGCCGGCTTCATTAAAACCCAAATCCTTGTGGATTAATTTCCGTATTCAACTTCATGATAAGGGTCTACCACTCTTATTTGTGTTGGGCTTTATCTTAATGGGTAGCTTTGTCACTCTATATAATTATATTGGCTATAGATTACTGGAAACACCCTATGATTTAAGCCAATCGACGGTCGGTTTATTATCGATTATATTTCTGACGGGCACCTATAGTGCTTCAAAGGCAGGTATATTAACCAGTCAATTTGGTATGGCGAAAGTATTGATTTTCTCAATACTCATGATGCTGGTGGGTATTTTGGTGACCCTATTTTCCAATATTATCTTGATCTTTGCCGGAATGACCATTTTAACCGCTGGCTTTTTCGCTGCTCACTCGGTAGCCAGTAGTTGGGTTGGCCGTAGAGCGAAAAGAGCCCGAGGGCAAGCCTCTTCCTTATATCTATTCTGTTATTATGCGGGTTCGAGTATAGCAGGAACCTTGGGCGGTCTATTCTGGGTTAAATTCGGTTGGGCAGGTGTTGCCTTCTTTATTACGACCTTATTAATGATCGGGATGTTTATTGCATTTAGATTAAAAAATAGAGCTGAAGTGAAATAATATTCAATCCCCTTTATATTAAAAATAAGGGGGATTATATTAACTTTTTTAGTCAATATAATAATTAATTAATATAGACCAGTTTTCCTGAACCCGCCAGACCAAATCCCCTTCAATATAAAAATTTAATTAACGTCATAATAATTAAAATCATAATAAATCATGGTGTTAATGATGTTCTAATGATTTCAAAAAATTTGATTATTTGGCCGTTTTTTTGGCTTTAATTCAGTGCGTTTAGCAATATTTTTTGATAATCTTGCCTTGGGTGCTTGCTCCGACGGGTTCAAGCATTTTGTGAGAGCCAGAAAGAGGAAAGCCCCGTTAGTTTTAACTTAAACCAACGAGGCACTCTTCCAATCTCAACAATTGAAATTGTGCCTCTTAGCCAATAAGAGGTCAAGAAGAAAATGACTAAATATGCCCTTGTGGGGCTTATTACCGTATGTATCACGGTACTGGGTTTCGCTCTGTTAATGAATGATAGACTCTGTCTTATCAATATTAATAGTGGAAACACGGTAGTTCAGGCGAAGCTTTCTTACGAATAGAGCTTAGCCTAGCGGGGGAAGTTTTCCCCCGCATTTTCTCTTTTTGTTGAGTGTCGGTTCCAAGCACCCTTCTTACCTAATTATTGTTATTACATTACTGAATCATACAATAAAATAGAATAATCTCTGCCATTTATAAATTGAGTAATTATATATAATATAGTAATTAAAGCATATCTATTAAAAATAAAATCACAATTAATTACTGTCAATGATGATTTGATCGTAACAGTTAAAATATAAATCATTAGATTGATTTTATTATTTTAGGTAACCCCTTGAATTTAAAATTCAACGACTAAAATTAGCCATTAAATATAAATTTAACATTGAGTTCCAAACCTACTTAATATAGCTTGATTTTAATCATATTAAAACATAGCATTTGGATAAGAAATGATTATTTATTTAATTAGGCTTACAATAATATCACTAATAACTATAAGTTTAGCCACTCGAGGAGATAATAGCGATCTAGTTAACCCATTAAATAAAAGCAGTATTCAATTCGAGCAAAAACAAAGATTGGAATTTGAGTCAGCTCAGCGTGATGAATTAGAAAATAAAAGTGCCATTACATTAAGTGATAATCAAATAGAAAATAGCCATCATAAAATATGCTTTACTATTGATAAAGTTATTATTAAAGGAGTGTCAATTTTTTCAAAATACATACAACAGCAACTAATACTTCCTTATCAAAAACATTGTCTCTCAATAACTCAAATACAGAATATAGCAAAGGAGATCACTAACTATTATATTAAACAAGGATACATTACCTCTCAAGCATTTATTCCTGAGCAAGATTTAGCTCAGCATCAATTAATTATATCTGTTATTGAAGGACGCATTGAATCAATTGATATTGAAAATTCACCACAGCGTTTAACTAAAATGATTTTTCCTAATAAAATTGGGCTGGTATTAAATTTACGTGATATTGAACAAGGATTAGAACAACTAAATCGCTCAACTTCAGCAAAATACACCATTGATATTCAACCCGGTAGCTCAAGTGGTTATTCGCGTATTTTAATTAATAAAAAATCTTCAAAGATTCCCTTCAGTGGCCAATTAAATTTAGATAACTCAGGTGCGAAATCGACGGGTAAAACACAGCTGACGGGCACATTATCAGCCGATTCTCTATTAGGTTTAGGCGAGCAATGGTCACTCTCTGGCAATACGGATACCGATATTAGTCACAGCCATCATAGTCGCTATTATACCGCTAGCCTTAATATTCCCTACGGTTATTGGTCCTATCGTTATCAATACTATCATAATAATACTTTGCAGCTCTTTAAAACATCAGGATCACAATATAATTACCAAGGAAAAAACAGTAACCAACAATTTGATATTAGCCGCTTAATCTATCGAGATAGCAAGCAACGATTAATTTTACAGGCGAGTTTAAAATATAAAAAAGCACAGACATTGCTCGCACAACAAATACTCACTGTTAATAGCCCCACACTCACCTCACTCTATTTTAATCCACAATATAGCACCCTGCTTGGCCAAGGATATTTCACCGTCAATCCAACGATTGAATTTGGCATTGCTGCATTGGGAGCATCGCCTGATTATATTGCAACTGATTCACCTCGCAGCCACTACCGGAAATACAGTTTAAGCAGTAGTTATCAATACTATTTTGCACATGATCTTATCTATTTAACCTCTTTTTATGGCCAATATACGCCAGATAATCTCTATGGTATCGAACGCATCAGTATTGGGGGGCAATATTCTGTAAGAGGTTATCAAGAACAATCACTCAGTGGTAATCGTGGATTTTATTGGCGCAACGAAATTAATTCAACTTTAGCCAATAGCGATATGGGTCAACTAGGTTTTATTGCCGCATTGGATTTCGGTTATCTAGCCGCTGATCGCTATCAAGTGGATAAAGCCACCCTATTTGGCGCAGCAACCGGACTTTCCTTTAGCGGAAATTCTATTTTTTCAACTCAGTTTTTCGTGAGTAAGCCCTTGTACTCCCCCTCATATTTAAAACCCGATAATTGGTCAATGTATTGGTCAGTTTCGTTGGCAATATAATCATTATTTAGGAGCCTTTTCTATGTCCAATAATATTCCTATTATTAATATTGCAACACCAAATAGCGCAGATATTTCCCATAATAAATTCCAAAATTTCAATGTGGATAAACAAGGTGCTGTGCTGAATAACGCCACGGCCAATATTAATTCACAACTCGCTGGACAAATTAGAGTCAATGCCAATTTAAAAGGCAAAGCCGCTAATTTGATTATCAATGAAGTGACTGGCAGTGGGCGCTCACAGTTACAGGGAAAACTTGAGGTTGCTGGGAAACAAGCGAATGTATTAATTGCCAATCCCAACGGCATTACCTGTAATGGTTGTAGTTTTCTTAATACCCCAGCCATCACTCTGACGACGGGTAAACCTATTATGGATAATAAAGGTATGTTATCCGCTATCGACGTCAAAAAAGGCAGTGTTGTGATTGGTGCTCAGGGCATGAATGCAGAAGCCCAAAGCTTTGCCGATATTATCAGCCGTGCAACCGAGTTAAATGGCCAAATTAAAGCCAAAAATCTCACGCTAATGCAAGGCACCAATCGGGTTGATTTTCAAAAAGGCACAGTGACCCCAACAACAGGTGAAGGAGTAAAACCGACTATTTCCGTTGATACCAAAGCCTTAGGAGGAATGTACGCTAATCAGGTTCGGCTCGTCAGTACAGAGGCTGGCGTTGGCGTTAATCTCAGCCACATTCAAACGACACAAAATGATTTAACTCTGACTGTAGACGGAAAAATAACGACTAGTGGTAATATTCAAGCAAAAAACAATTTAAATGTTAGTACCAAAGATATTCAAATAAATACAAATGCTAAATTACAAGCTGGCAATGATATTACCTTAGGTACAAACACCTTAAATAACCAAGGGCAGATCATTGCCAATAACGACATGCGTATTTTCAGTGATAAACTGACTAATATTGGTGAAAAAGCGTTAATAAAAGCAAATAAAGATCTGTGGATTCAGAAAAATGCTAAAGGGGATTTGAGTACTTCGATTGAAAATAAATCTGCCACGATAAAGACAGAGCAAGGAGATTTGATTGTTAGGACAAAGAAATTATTAAATATAGCAGAAAGCAATCCTATTATTATAACAAGATTAGAAGCTACCCAAACACAAAATAAAGATAAGTATTTGATTGCTTTTTCCAGAGAAAAACACACCATTTCGGATACTATTAGCTTTGGTCGAATAATTTCGTCTAACAACATTTACATTAACGCTAACGAATTTATAAACTCGAATGCTTTTTTAAAAGCAAATAAAGATATTATAATTACTGGTAATAACGTTAAAATATTATCATACCAACCCGGAAACTTAAATTTATGGTATCAATCAAATCCAAACGATAAATTTTACTCATGGGAACCAGACAAAGTAAGCTCATCTTTATTAACTGGTAAGAATATTGTATTTGATTATAATAACAACATTTACATTGGCTATGAAATACCAAAAACAGAATTTCCTATAAAAAAGAAAATAAAAAAACATAATGACGTAAACATTATTGAATCTGATAACATTTTATTAAAGTCTAATAATATGTCTATTTCTGGTTCAATTAGTGTGACTAATGACGCTTCTGCGCTGGCTAAGGAAAACGTTGATATTAGCTATTCTGATTTAAATGCAGGAGGAAATGTTAGTTTAATATCAGGAGGTGATTTAACGTTAAAAAATAGTAATGTAAATTCAGAAAATGTATCATTCATTACGCGAACAGGGAACTTTGATTATTCATCGAATGGAATAACCACTATAGATAATCAATCAAGAATAATACTTTCAACATTAAATACTAGAGGTAATATAACCATTAATTCTGGTGGGGAAATTAATATTAACAACATTGTCAATATTAAAAACAAAGAAACCTCATTATTAGCACATGGGAATATAATATTAAATAGAATTGAAGATATATTCACTAAATATTTATTAGGACAACATATAAACGCATTTGATAGTAAAATTACGAGATTATGGGAAAGTTCTGGTGATATATCATTCTCATCAGGTAAGAGTATTGCTGTACGTGGCATTACGCTAAACAGTGATAAGTCAATTAATTTGAATGCAGAAAGAGATATTAGTCTAGCACATAATCCCCTTAGTGATAAAAAAGATAACCTTTTTTCTGTAGGTCGCCTTCCAGAATTACTCACACGAATATACGCTATTGAAAATATCACTCTGAATGCAGGACGCAATATAGAAATAAAATCTGCTTCAATCACAGCTAATAAAATCGCTACTATTCTCTCAGGACAAAATATACAGTTAACCGCAACGGAGTTTTCAGCATCCCCTTCGCCCACCGAAAACTTCATAGATCTACGGTATTATCCTACTTCTATTACAGCTAACAAAGAGCTTACTATTGCAGCAAATAACGCTATTACGGCACAAGGAAGCTATATTACCTCATTAGGTAATATTATAATATCAAGTGGAGGTGACATACGACTCGAATCGTTACGAACTCATTTTCGCAGGCAGTATGGTAAGCGATTAGATGATAAATACAATCATTTATCTACTAGAATTCAAAGTGGTAAATCTCTGACGATATTATCTGAGGGAAGTATTCTTTTTCAAGCATCAAAAATAATATCCAAAGGTGTAATGGATATCGCCGCTAAAGGCGGTTATCTCTATGCCCAAGCGATGGAAGAAACGAGTTACTACGAAGATACAAAGAAAAAATGCAATAAATGGACATTATGCATCACGAGAAAAACAGTTAGAACAACACACAGTGAAACTAAAAATAAAGTCACTGAGTTTACTGCGGGTGGTGATATTAATTTATTGGCAAGAGACGATGTGACCTTAGAAGCCACAAAAATTAATACGGGAAAAAATGCCAAAATTACCAGTCAGACCGGAAAAATCAATTTTAAAGCGGTAAAAAACACCACATTTAAACAAGTTATCTCCAATTCGAAAGGCTTTTACATTACTCAACGTAATAAAGGATATACCCAAGATCAATGGGTATTACCCGCCGTACATATTGGTGGAAAACTTACCATTGATGCCGCTAAAGGTATCACCGCTGATATCAAAAATAAAAATAACCAAAGTCTGCAAAATGCCTTAAATACCCTCGGACAAACGGAGGGAACCTTATGGCTTAAAGGCTTGAAAGATCGGAAAGATGTTCAATGGAATTTAGTCAAAGATGCCTATGATGGTTGGGATTATAAAAGTCAAAGTTTAAATCCTGTCGCTTCTGCGTTAATTATGATCTCTGTAGCCGCCATGACCTCAGGAACCGCAACACAATTTGCCGCATGGGCCGCCTCTGGTAGCAGTGGAACGACTGCCGCTATCATTTCAGGTGCAGCCTATTCTGGGATGACGGCCCTCTCCACTCAAACGGCTGTTGCATTGGCAGAAAATCAAGGGAATCTCTCTAAAACGCTTAATACACTGGGCAAAAGCGATACCGTTAAATCCATTATCACCCAAATGGTTATCTCAGGCGCACTGAATGGCTTAGATGCCCAAATGGCGTGGACAAAAGGAAACCCAGCAAATGCTAAATTACCCTTATTAAGCAATGGTGATTGGAATAAAGTGGCTCAACGCGTTGCCGCACAATCAGTTATCAGCTCAACCATCAATACCAGTATTCAAGGTGGCAGTTTTGCGGATAATTTTAAAAATGCCTTGTTAAGTAATATTGGCAATCAAGTCAATGCTGAAGGCGCTAAGCTGATTGGTGATAAGGGTGAAATTTTGGGCTATCCCGGCAAGGCGATCAGCCATGCTGCTCTTTCAGGTTTATCAGCAGAAATTAAACAAGGAAATACAAGAGGAGCGATTGTTGGTGCTCTAGCGGCCGAACTAGCCGCTATTTCTTTAGGTGACAACACAATAAAAGCGGATGAATGGCAAAAAAAATCAGAAGCTCAAGCACAATTTGTGCGTGCATTTGGGGGATTCGCAGGGGCAATATTTACAGGTAATCCAGGTGGAGTCTACAGTGGTGCGGACGCGGCTGAAACTACATTTCGTTATAATTACCTATCTCACTATCAAGATAAATTAAAAAATAAACAACTTGCAGCCGAAACCAATGATTTCAAAAAAGCACTCATTGCCGTGAAATGGCTCTATCTTGATCTTGACCAAGATGTTGCTTTCGGTGCTGGAGTGATAAGCGGTGTTCCTGCAGGGTTATATGAAACGATCGATGGTTTAGCCAATCTAGCAAGTAATCCGAAAGAAACTTATACTGCCCTAAGAGCCGTTTTGATGAGTGATGATACTCTGGGCATTATGACCGATGCTGTCAGGCTATCATATCTCTCACGTTTTAATAAAATGGAATCTGAATATCAAAAAGCAGGAACTGAAGGAGCGTTCAAAGCCGGGGTTGAAGGCGGTAAGTTGATTTTTGATATTGCGGGTACCTTTGCGGGAGGTGCAGGTGTTGCTAAGGGTGGTGTAAACCTGGTAGAAAAAGTCTCAGAAAAAATTGCATCAAAAGGACTTATAGGAACAACCACCAATGGTTATAAGGTTTATAATGGTTCTAATACTATGATATCTAAATCTAGTTTAGAACATCCTATAGTGCAATCGCGTATTAATATTCAGATTGGTGATTCAAAAGCTGGATGGGAACATATTATGAAACGACATTTTTCTGGAAAGTCAAATGCAAGCCAATTTACAATTAGTCAGTCGGAAGTAAAATCATTACTTCAAAATCCAGAGGTTGCAAAAATTCCAATTAGCAAGACACAAACATCAGTTAATAAAGTGACTGGTGAAAAAGAAATACTGTATCAAAGAATAATAATGTTAGATAAATCAATTGGGATTGATAAGTTTAGTAATGGATCAACAAATACGATGACTATTCTTACTGATAAGCATGGAAATTTAGTAACAGCTACACCAGGAGTTATAAACTAAAAATGAACGATGAAAACAATACCGAATTGATGAAATTTAAAGAAATAGAAAAAAACATTATTTTTCCTTTTCTACTAAATGAATTTATGCATATTGATTCAGCAACTATTTTATATCAAGGTGTCGATCAATATGTTGAAATCTACGCATATTTAGTTAATAAAAAGTATGTAATTGAGTTTGATCTTTCGACTATAGATCACTCTATTAGCAAAAATGAAGTTTTAACAATAGAAGAGTATGAAAAAAGCTTACAAGGAAAAGGTAGAGCTAAAAAACAAGCTCGTGACTTTTTATGGCAACTAATTCATAAAGAAGATAAGGGTTAGTTTGCTTATTTGTATTAGTCTTGATTAGGTCTGACAGTTTAACTTGAAAAGCTCAGAGTTATCGATTTTGATATAGTGTCGAATCCTGATACAAATACAAAAGGTAACTCTTATGATCCATACTAAGAATCTATTCTAAGTAAAATGCTTGTTACCCTTTTTGTAACAAGCATTATTCATGTAGATATGCTATTCTGGATTCTTCCACATATAAGAAATTTTCAGTCTCAAAATAAAAAAATAAAATCTGAGGATTTGTCCTGTTACTATGAGTCGGAATTGATCCATAATCTACCAAATAAGATTCTTGTCAATGAATTTACGAGTAGTGATATCTCATTTCTAAATTATCAAGCAAAATATTATCATGACAAGTGTAATTCAACCATCAGTATACTTTACTCAAAAAACATAGAATATATTAAATTGTTGTTTAATTTAGTTTCTGATGATTTTAAAAACCAACTTGAGTGGTCAGGGCCTAATAAATGAAACTTTTAATTCTCTTCCCTGTTTAACGATGCCTATACATCCGATGCTAAATTTGTTAACTTGAGTTTATGGCTAATTGTATGTTGTAACTAATATGAAAATAGATGCGAGTTTAGAGCTTAATCATTGCTTTAATCAGTTAGAGCAGAAAATAATGGATTTTAGTCACCAACTGAAGGAGCTAGATTTATTAGCGGCTAAAGTGTTTCAACTGCCCAGTATTGAGAAAGGTGATGAACATCAAGAGATTAAAACGATAGAAGTCGAAACCTATCAAGGCCAAGCCGCGCTGCAAAAAGCAATAAATCACTATAAGTTGTTATTTATTCATGATAAATCGGAACTGATCAGCAGTAAGTCGGCGATCCGTTTACCGGGAGCGCTCTGCTTTAGCCTGTCAAATCAAGAATATATCGCCCTAGTGACATTAATTGAAGAGATTAACCAACTTAAACTTAAGTTAAAACGTATTGTAACGACGGAATCCGGCGTCGAGGAGCAAAAACGTTTTGAGTTTGTGCATGATAATTTACATGGATTAATTACCTTAAATGCTTATCGCACCCTCACTTATATTCAATCCCCCAGCACAGTTCGCTTTGGTTGGGCGAATAAAAAAGTGATTAATAAAGTCACCAAACAACAAATATTAGAACGGCTGCAATTTAGTGTCGAAAAGGGGCGAACACCGGCCTTATATGAGCGATCTCAATGGCTAGAACGATTAGATGCTGAAATCCAAGTGATATCGCAATTATCTGAGCAGGATATATTAAAAATACAGCGCCCAGTTAAGGTTCAACCTATTGCTCGGGTGTGGAATAGTGAACAACAAAAACAGATTCAATATGCCTGCCCTATTCCCTTGTTGATTTTTTTAATTGATGAGGAAAATAGTATTTTAATTGGTGATTTAAAAAATTACGATGCTGACAATATTAATATTAAGCACAAGCCAAAAAGTAAGGCGCTTGAGCTGTTAATTCCTCGCTTACATCTCTATAGAGAGATCTCCAGCTAATATAGTCGATAATATAGAGTCAATAAAAAAGCCATCTTAGATAAGATGGCTTAATAATGTGTTTTTATTATTTAATGATTAATAAAGAGACAATTACTTCATGCTACCAACCATATTTTCAGGACGAACCCACTCATCAAACTCTGCATCCGTTAAGTAACCTAACTTAAGCGCAGATTGTTTTAGTGTCAGACCTTCTTTATGGGCTTTTTTAGCAATTTCAGCGGATTTATCATAGCCGATATGGGTATTAAGCGCGGTAACTAGCATTAATGATTCGTGAAGTAATTTTTCAATACGGTCACGATTAGGTTCAATACCTATTGCACAGTGCTCATTGAAACTACGAATACCATCAGCCAATAGGCGAACAGATTGTAGGAAATTATCAATGATCATTGGGCGGAACACGTTCAGTTCAAAGTTACCGGATGAACCACCAATATTAATGGCCACATCGTTACCCATGACTTGAGCACAAAGCATAGTGACAGCTTCACACTGAGTTGGGTTAACTTTACCTGGCATAATTGAGCTGCCGGGTTCGTTTTCTGGGATGGAGATCTCACCAATACCACAACGAGGACCGGATGATAACCAACGAACATCGTTAGCAATCTTCATCATAGATGCCGCTAGGCCCTTTAATGCACCATGCGAATGAACTAATGCATCACAAGTTCCCAGAGCTTCAAATTTATTCGGTGAAGTGACAAATGGCTGACCTGATAATTCAGCAATTTTTTTCGCCACACGAACTGCATATTCAGGGTGAGTATTCAGACCCGTACCAACAGCAGTCCCCCCTAATGCCAGCTCACAGACATGAGGAACACTCTCTTCAATATGTTTTAGGTTGTAGCCCAACATAGCTGCCCAACCTGAAATCTCTTGCCCCAAGGTCAGTGGTGTTGCATCTTGCAGGTGAGTACGGCCAATCTTAACGATATCTTTAAAGGCTTTGGCTTTTTGATCGAGCGTTTTTTGCAACTCTTTCACTTCGGGTAATAGTTGCTCGCGGATCGCCACAACTGCCGCTACATGCATTGCCGTTGGGAATACGTCATTTGAACTTTGGCTTTTGTTAACATCATCATTAGGATGGATTAAACGCTCACTACCGCGTTTGCCGCCTAAGATTTCGCTACCCCGGTTTGCCAACACCTCGTTCATGTTCATGTTACTTTGTGTACCAGAACCTGTTTGCCAAATAGCGAGCGGGAATTCGGTAGGATGTTTACCCGCAAGAACTTCATCAGCGGCTGCGGTAATAGCGTCACAACGTTCTTTTGGCAGTAAGCCTAAATCCGTGTTAACAATCGCAGCGGCTTTTTTGGTTAATGCAAGTGCGTGAACCAATGCAACTGGCATTTTTTCCACAGAAATACGGAAATGTTCTAAAGAGCGTTGCGTTTGCGCTCCCCACAATTGGTCAGCAGGTACATCAATAGGTCCCATTGAGTCTTTTTCAATGCGATTGGCTGCCATCACTATCTCCTTAAGTACACAGAATAATTGGTTATGAACATCCCACTAAACAGACAAGTGGAATAGCATTGTTGTATGATGCCATAAATTTGATTTCAATTATGCGACTTAACCGTGTTTATTGTGTTGTAATTGGAAGGAAATAAGTTGATTTTTTAAATAGAGGAATGTTTAACATGCTGAAAATGACAAACAAAATTCAAAATTATGACTGGGGCAGTAAAAATGCCTTAACCACATTGTATGGCATTCAGAATCCTCAAAATTTGCCGATGGCGGAATTATGGATGGGGGCTCACCCTAAAGCCAGTTCCATTGTCATTGATCCTATTTCGGGCAATAAGATCACTTTAAAGTCATTAATAGAATCCGACCCGATTCGTTATCTCGGCGAGAAAGTCGCGAATCAATATCATCGCCTGCCCTTTTTATTTAAAGTGCTGTGTGCGGCGCAACCTTTATCTATTCAAGTTCACCCTAATAAAATTTATGCCGAAGTGGGTTTTGCTCAAGAGAATGCGGCGGATATCCCATTAGACGCAGCGAATCGTAATTATAAAGATAATAACCATAAGCCTGAGCTAATCTATGCGCTAACCCCTTTTAAAGCGATGAATGCCTTTCGTCCTTTAGCTGAAATTGCTGACTTATTGGATTTTGTCTCTGCCGCCCACCCTGAAATTCAACTTTTTGTGCAGCAACCCAGTGAAGAGAAGCTGGCTAAATTATTTTCGCAAATCCTCAGTTTGGGTAATGAACAGAAAGAGCGGGCATTAGGCGTGCTTAAATCTGCCCTTAATAGCCGTCAAGGTGAGCCGTGGAATACCATCAAACGCATGGCAAGCTTATATCCAGAAGATAATGGGCTATTTGCTCCTCTACTGCTCAATGTGGTCGAGATGCAGCCAGGTGAAGCTATGTTTCTTTACGCACGCACGCCCCATGCTTATATCGAGGGAACGGGCTTAGAAATAATGGCTAATTCGGATAATGTACTGCGTGCAGGGTTAACAAATAAGCATATTGATATTCCCGAGCTAATTGCTAACGTGGATTTTATTCCAAAGATGAGCAATTCTCTATATATTCAACCAAAAGTAACGGGAAATCTCTGTAATTATGATATACCTGTAGAAGATTTTGCATTTTGTATATATTCTATTAACGATACGCGGGTAAAATTTGAAAATAGTACCGCTACAATACTTTTTTGCATCGAGGGTGAATTGACCATTGAAGCTAACGATGAAAAGACCAGTATTCTAGCGGGTGAATCTATATTTATATCGGCGATAGAGAAAGAGATTACTATTTTTGGCAGTGGAAGAGCCGCCAGAGTTTATAATCTTTAGTTGTAAATTTGTTATCTTATACTCGTCTTTGTTCACTCAATAGGCGGCAATATAAATTCTAGTCAATATGCTTCAAGTACGTTAGTTTAAGACTATGTACAGTAAGGATGGATGTTTATAATGAAAAAATCATTAGTCGCGGTTGGTGTTATCGTCGCTTTAGGTGCTGCTTGGACAGGTGCATCATGGTATACAGGCTCTAAAGTTGAAGCTGAATTAGCCAAAGTAGTTCAAAGAACTAACGAATTACTTGCTGCGAGTGTTCCAGAGGCCGGCATTAATCTGAAAGTTGAAAACTACAAACGTGGTATTCTCAGTTCTGATGCAAACATTGTTTTGACCTCTGCTGACTCAGCAAGCAGCTCGGACTCAATCGTTATTAAAACGACTATTGACCATGGTCCTTTCCCTGTTTCGCAACTGGCAAAATTCAATTTGATGCCTAAATTGGGCGCAACTAATTTTGAATTAGTGAACAACAAAACCACAGAGCAACTGTTCAAATACACGAATGGCAAACCTTTTATCACAGGTCATACAGCCATTGGTTATGATAAGAGTATTGATACCACTGTTGATTTTCAGCCTTTAGATGCTTCTAAAGAGACTGAAAGTTTCAAATTTAGTGGCGCTCAGCTAATTTATGCTGGAACTGCTGATCTGCAAGAAGTTAAAGCTTCATTTATCAGTGA
Organism: uncultured Moellerella sp.; assembly: GCA_963519845.1. GTDB lineage: Bacteria > Pseudomonadota > Gammaproteobacteria > Enterobacterales > Enterobacteriaceae > Moellerella. The sequence goes on from CAUQNX010000024.1 coordinate 35,920, forward strand.
TAGCATGAGTGCTAGCAATAAAGATAAAACCGAAGGTATGGTTCTGTCTGGTCTGAAAATTACTGGTGATGTGAAAAAATCTGAGTATGGCTTCTATACAGGTACACAGAATTTAACCATCAATAATATTAAATTTGATAGCAGTGATATCGCGTTCTCCTTTAATAACTTGAAATTTGATTCAGATACTTCAATCGTCGGTAAAGATGCTAAAGGTAGCTTAAGTTATAGCATTGATGATCTGGTTGCTGCTGGCCAAAACCTGGGTTCAGGTAAAATGACCATGGCGATGGATCGTATTAGCGCTGAAGCATTAGGTAAATTCATTACTGATTATAATGAAGCTATCACACAAAGTTTAGCTGATGGCAGCTTACCTTATGTTGCTGATCAACTGGCTATGCGTATGTTAGCTACTAGCTTGCCTGAGTTAATGAAGTCTAATCCACAGTTCGCGCTTTCTCCTATCTCATGGAAAAATGCGGCGGGTGAAAGTACTTTTGACCTGAAAATTGACTTCAATGCGTGGACAACCGATGAGCTAACTTCGCTCGCAATGTCTAACAAATCTGATGAAGCAATGAAAAAATTGTTTAAAGACGTTGATCTCAGCATCAAACTGTCTAAACCAATGATCATTGAATCTATGACTCAGTCACGTATTATTGACAGCGGCAAAACGCCAACAGCTGAAGAGAAAGCGGAATACATCAAAGCGGCAACAGAAGAGTTTAATTCTGCGCAAGAGATGTTAACAAGCGACATGTTCTCTTCTCCATACGAAGATATGTTCCTGACTGACGAACAACGTGCAGAAAAAGCTAAACAGAAAGCCTCTCCTTGGATGCTGTATGCTAACGACGCATTAACTATGTCATTTAAATTCAACGGCAGTGAAATTATCGTCAATGGCGAGAAATTCACTTTAGTTGATTTCTTAACCAAAATGAAAGTGATGCAACCAACAGCTGTTGACGCGCCTCAAGAAGCTATTGATACGCCAGCGCCAGCAGTTGCTGAGTAAGATTTACTTTAAGCGTTAAGCGTTATTAGTTTGTTTAAAAGCCAGTCGAGCACTTGACTGGCTTTTTTGTTTTAATTGAGGATACACATTATATGATCAATAAAAATATTCCACTGACTGATATACACCGTCATCTTGATGGCAATATTCGTCCTGATTCCATTCTTTCCTTGGCAAGACAGCATAATATTCAGTTACCTGCCGATGAGCTTGAAGCCCTTAGACCTCATGTGCAGATCACCAGTAACGAACCTAATTTAGTGGGCTTCTTACAAAAATTAGATTGGGGTGTTGCAGTATTAGCGGATCTCGATGCTTGTCGTCGTGTGGCCTATGAAAATGTTGAAGATGCCTTTAATGCGGGTATTAATTATGCTGAATTGCGCTTCTCGCCTTACTATATGGCGATGAAGCACCAGTTACCGATTGACGGTGTGGTTGAAGCCGTTATTGCGGGTATACGTCAAGGTACCGATAAATATGATATTAAAGTCAATCTAATCGGCATCTTGAGTCGTACTTTTGGCCCTGATGCTTGTCATCAAGAGCTAAAAGGCTTATTAGCCCATAGAGAACAAATCTGTGCACTAGATTTAGCTGGCGATGAATTGGGCTTCCCAGGTGCCTTATTTGATTCACACTTTAAACAAGCACGTGATGCCGGCTGGCAAATTACTGCCCATGCAGGCGAAGCCGCGGGCGCAGAAAGTATTTGGCAGGCAATCAAAGAGTTAGGTGCTACTCGTATTGGTCATGGCGTTAACGCTATCCAAGATCCTGCATTGATGGATTACTTGGCCACCCACAATATCGGGATTGAAAGTTGCCTCACCTCCAATATTCAAACTAGTACAGTGAGTTCTCTGGCTGATCACCCGCTGAAACAATTTTTAGCTCACTCTATTCTTGCTTCTATTAATACTGATGATCCAGCTGTTGAAGGGATTGAAATTGCCTATGAATATGAAGTGGCTGCACCACAAGCTGGATTAACGCCCGCTGAGATTGAGCAAGCCCAACATAATGGCCTGACGATGTCTTTTCTTTCTGATGCAGAAAAACGTGCTCTAACGGAACATGTCGCAGCAGCAAATAAAGCCTAAGTCATTGCCCTATTAATAGCTCATTACTTGAGCTATTAATGATAATACTATCCCACTCTGCCGAATAGCTTAGATTTAACCTTATAGCGCTATTTATCTTTAGCCTACTGTTGATAAGGATTTCCTTTTTCTGATTGGTTTTCATTAGTGGGTTTTATGTTATAAAAAGATGCATCTCCCCAATCTCGTTGACTAAACTGTTTCTTTATCTGTAATTGGTTGTTTTCAGCAGTTAAATAATAATATTTCGGATAAGAGCCATCTGAGTTACCATCTGAAGCAAAATAAATGGCCAATTGAGTTTTATTATAATGTTCTGGATCAGGAAAATACTCTTCAGAGTAAATTATTATATTATCTTTTATAAAGATAAATTTATCTCCTATACCAGTATAATTATAATTCATACCAATTGCCTTATTGATATAATCCTTCCGCGCCTTCGTTGGAAAAATATAAGCGCGATCCCATGAAAAGGGGGTGATGGCTTGTAAGCTTACTAAACACTCTTGATCCAATTGACAATGTTCATCAATATAGTCAGCAATCCCTTCTCGAATATCCCATTTATAAAAAAATGAAAGATAAATCAAAGTGAGTATAGTTAATATAATTAAAGATATTAACACATTTATATTAATTAATTTTTTATATACTAGTGCTGATTTCAATTTATCTTTAGATTTCATCGTTTATTACCATCCTCTAATATAGCAAGAGTTATTTAAAGGGGTTTCACTTTACAAGCGTTATAAACAAATAAAAATAGCCAACCATATTTTTAAGCTTAAGTGTGAAAAATAGCAATTCAGTTATTAACTTTTATTATTTATATTTTCAGTTTATTTACAATAACAAATATTTAATTGAAAATTAATTTTATTATCCTTTATATTAATGAAATAAAATAGGGGAGTATTATTGATGACTCCCCTATTTATTATGTTAGCTCAAATAAGCTAGTATTTAATTACCTGATTTAACGACTTTAAACTTTCTTATCCAGTCGCTTGGCATAACGTTGCGCCAGTACAGCCGAGACCATCAGTTGAATTTGATGGAAAATCATTAAGGGCAGTAATATTACACCGACCACTGAGGCGGGAAACAGGACATTAGCCATAGGCACGCCATTGGCTAAACTCTTTTTCGAGCCACAAAATACAATGGTAATTTCATCTTCTTTGCTAAAGCCCAGTAATCTGGCGGCGCAGGTATTCACCACTATGACCACAAATAACAGCACTAAGCTGATCACGCCAATCATCAACAATGAATAGCCATCGATTTTCTGCCAGATCCCTTCTACCACAGCTTCACTAAAAGCCACGTAGACCACCAGCAGAATAGATGAACGGTCAGTTAAATTAATCAGCTTACGGCGACGTTCAATCCATTTCACAATAAGTGGACGCGCTAAGTGACCTAACACAAAAGGTAGCATCAATTGTAATAAAATCGCACCTATGGCGTTTAGGGTATCCATCGCTTCGCTGCTATCCGTATCCATCAGCATACTGACTAAAATGGGCGATAAAAATACGCCCAGAATACTGGAGGCTGAAGCGCTACAGACAGCAGCGGCGATATTTCCCCCTGCCACTGAAGTAAAAGCGATGGCTGATTGCACGGTGGCTGGAAGTGCGCAGAGATATAAAAATCCCATATAAACCGTTGGCGACATCCATTCAGGGACAATCACACTCAATCCAAGGCCGAGAATAGGAAATAAAATAAAGGTACTGGCAAAAACCAACAAATGTAAACGCCAGTGGCCTATTCCCGTCATTATAGATTCACGCGATAATTTTGCCCCATGCATAAAGAATAATAGGGCAATGGCGGCAGTGGTTAGGTATTGAAATCCCACTTTGACCTCGCCTTCGCAAGGAAAAAAGCTGGCAATCAAGATGACCAAAACCATAGTGACTAAGAAAGGATCGATTTTTAGTTTACGTAACCAAGTCATTTTACATCTCTGATAAAAGGCTTTAGCGGTCAATAATTTCAGCCGCTAAAGCCCTGTGATAATTAATCGTCTAATTCGATAGTTTGTTTATTCTTAGCAGATAGCTCACCCGCTTCAATTAATTTCATCACCCTGATGGCCTGCTCTGCCGTGACCGGGTTAGCTTTATCATGGCGTATGGCATCATGGATGGCTTGATAGTAGCCGCCGTAATTGCCCTTTTCATTTGGCCACTCTTCTTGACTTAACTCATCATTACGTGACAGGGTCACAATACCATTGCGCTTATCGAGTCCCCAATCTTCACCTTGTGGTGTTTCACCCGCCTTTAGATGATCTTCTTGGATATCTAATCCAAATTTCACATAACTGCCTGTCATGCCATGAACAATATAGACCGGCTGCTCGGCAGCGGCCACTGTGGTTGAGTGTAAAACCACTTTTTTATCGGCATAATTGAGGGTAACATGGAAATAATCAACCGCTTCCGCGCCTGGACGGATCATCGCTAAATCAGCGGTAATGGCCTGTGGCTGCCCAAAGAATTGTAAAACCTGATCTAATAGATGCGGACCTAAATCATACCAGATGCCACCACCTGCCACGGCCGATTCACGCCAGCGTTGACGTACAACCGGGCGGTAGCGATCGAAATGAGATTCATAATATTTGATATCCCCTAATCGACCATCAGCCAGCAGCTTTTTCATGGTTAAAAAGCCCGAATCCCAACGGCGGTTATGATAGACAGAGAGCAATAATCCGGCATTTTCCGCTTGCTGCTTTAATAGTTCAGCCTCATCAACGGTCACGGTAAAGGGTTTATCTACCACCACATGTTTACCCGCGGCTAACGCCTCTTGAGCCAAGGGATAGTGAGTATCGTTAGGGGTGGGGATCACAATCAGTTCAATATCGGGATTGCTAAACAGGGATTCAGGTGAAGAGACCACTGTCATCTCAGGCCAATCTGCTTTGACTTTGCTAGGATCACTACTTGAAATTGCCACCAGCTCATAGCCATCCATATTCGCAATGAAGGGGGCGTGAAATGTTTTACTGGCATAGCCGTAACCGACAATTCCAACTTTAATTGCTTTACTCATAACCACCTCGTTTAAAAAACCACATAGAATTATACTAGAAAGTATCACTACTATTTGTACTTAAGCAAATTAAACTAAAATAGGATAAATACAGAGCCCCATGTTAATATAAGTTTGTTTTTTATATCAGTTAGTGGATAAATCACCTCATGAAACCTCTGAACGATTATCATCATATTAATGGCTGGCTATTAGCACCCGCAGCTTATCTGATGCTGACATTTTTTGCCGCTTGTGCCATGTTTATTCTTTTGGTCATGAAATTTTTTGATTTATATGCAAGCTATGGTGCTTGGCCAGCCTTTATTCCTTTTGGTTGGTATCTCTCGTTATTGACCACCATACTGATGGGCTTTTTTACCGCCCATGTGCTTAAGCTGATGTTTTATCGCTCTCGTCGCTTTCCTCGCATGTTTATTATTTGGTTGATGATCTCTTTAGTATTAGGGTTGAAATCATTTGCTTTCGCCCCGGTCGAAGATGATATGGCATTAAAAACCTTAATCTGGCCCCTATTTGCTGCCGCGCTTTTTGTTCCCTATCTTAAACGTTCTTATCGCGTAAAAATGACTTTCACACAAGATCGATAAGCAACAATAAATTTGCTTGTTATCATAGTTAAGATCCTTACCAGCACCAGCTGGTTTTTTTCTTTTTTATTTAATATTTTCAGGCTGTGCGATGACTGATTATCTTCTTCTCTTTGTCGGAACTGTTTTAGTTAACAACTTCGTATTAGTAAAATTCCTTGGGCTATGTCCTTTTATGGGCGTATCTAAAAAACTCGAAACGGCCATAGGAATGGGCTTTGCGACGACCTTTGTCATGACGCTAGCGTCGATTAGCTCATGGCTGATGGATACGCTGATCCTGATCCCCCTCGATTTGCTCTATCTCAGAACTCTGAGCTTTATTCTGGTGATTGCCGTGGTCGTGCAGTTTACGGAAATGGTGGTACGTAAAACCAGCCCAACCCTCTATCGGCTACTGGGAATATTTTTACCCCTGATCACCACCAACTGTGCGGTGCTGGGTGTTGCTCTCCTCAATATCAATCAATCCCATAACTTTTTACAGTCCGCAGTTTATGGCTTTGCGGCAGCTGTCGGCTTCTCGCTGGTCATGGTGTTATTTGCCGCCATTCGCGAACGTCTTGCTGTGGCCAATGTGCCTGCCCCTTTCCGAGGCTCATCTATCGGACTGATTACAGCGGGTTTAATGTCGCTGGCGTTTATGGGTTTTAGCGGTTTGGTGAAATTCTAATGATATCCTTATGGGTTGCTATCGGTATATTAGCGGGGCTTGGCCTTATTTTTGGCCTGATCTTAGGATATGCCTCTTTACGTTTTAAAGTTGAACAAGATCCCATCGTTGAACAAATTGATAGTCTATTGCCACAGAGCCAATGTGGTCAGTGTAGCTATCCCGGCTGTCGCCCTTATGCGGAAGCGGTGGCCAATAACGGTGAGATGATTAATAAATGTGCGCCGGGCGGTGAGTTGGTGATGCTTAAAATCGCCGAGCTGATGAATGTCGACCCTCAACCTATCGATGGCGATGAGGCTGCGCAGAATCCCTTACGTAAAGTGGCGATTATTGATGAAGATAACTGCATTGGCTGCACTAAATGCATTCAAGCCTGCCCCGTTGATGCCATTATTGGTGCAACACGCGCAATGCACACAGTGGTTGAAGATCTCTGCACAGGTTGTGACCTCTGCGTTGCACCTTGTCCAACCGACTGTATTACCTTGGTCCCCGTAGCGACTACCACTGCAAACTGGAAGTGGGATCTCAATTCCATTCCGATTAAAAATATTCCTGTTCAACCGGCATCCGTGGCGCCAACTTTAGCCGTTAAGGATGAGACCCATGTTTAATTTATTTAACTGGCTTAAAAAAGATCATATCTGGGACTTTGATGGCGGTATTCATCCCCCTGAAATGAAATTACAGTCTAGCCAAACGCCTATGCGGATCTGCCCCTTACCTAATGAGCTTATTATCCCACTGCAACAGCATCTGGGACCTGAGGGTGAGCAATTAGTTAAGTGCGGTGACTATGTGCTTAAAGGTCAGCCCTTAACTCAGGGCCTTGGGCGCACAGTGCCTGTTCATGCGTCGACGTCAGGCGTGATCACAGCAATTGAGCCCTGTGTGACTGCCCATCCTTCGGGTCTTAAGGCACTATGCGTTAAGCTCAAACCCGATGGTCTGGATCAATGGTGCACCCTATTTCCTGAGCCTGATTTTACCCGTCTAACGCCACGCGATTTAGTGGTTAAAATTGAACAAGCGGGTATTGCGGGTCTCGGTGGCGCGGGTTTCCCAACCGCCCCTAAGTTAATGGGTGGCGGTGATGCGATTAAAACGCTAATCGTTAACGCCGCTGAGTGTGAGCCCTATATCACCGCCGATGATCGCCTAATGCAAGATCATGCCGATGAAATTATCCAAGGCTGCCGCGTACTAATACATATATTAAAGCCCGATCAAGTTTTAATTGGGATTGAAGATAATAAACCCGAAGCCATTCGCGCATTAAAACAGGCAATTCCCCCTGCTGATAATCAAATTAAGCTGCGGGTGATCCCCACTAAGTATCCCTCTGGTGGCGCGAAACAGTTAACCAAAATCTTAACCGGTAAAGAGGTGCCGTCAGGGGCTCGCTCTTCAGATATTGGTGTGCTGATGCAGAATGTCGGTACAGTCGTGGCGATTAAACGCGCCATTATCGATGGACAACCGCTTATTGAACGGGTGGTTACCGTCACTGGCGAAGCTATTGCTCAGCCGGGTAACTTCTGGGTGCGTTTAGGTACTCCCGTCCATTTTGTGATCAACCAAGCCGGATTCCAGCCACAAGCTGAACAGATGGTGATTATGGGTGGACCTTTAATGGGCTTCACTCTGCCAGATCTTAATGTCCCCATCGTTAAAATCAGTAACTGTCTACTGGTGCCTACCATGGAAGAAGTAGGACAAGAAGCACCAGAAGAAGCCTGTATCCGCTGTGGTCTCTGTGTTGAGGCTTGTCCTGCTAATCTGCTGCCTCAGCAACTCTATTGGTTTAGCAAAGGTAAAGAGCATGAAAAAGCGCAACAACATAATCTATCTGATTGTATAGAGTGCGGTGCCTGTGCCTATGTTTGCCCTAGCAATATTCCTTTAGTGCAGTACTACCGCCAAGAGAAAGCGGAGATCCGCGAGATTGCGCAGGAAGAACGACGTTCAAATGATGCCAAGCTGCGATTTGAAGCCAAACAGGCGCGAATGGAGCGTGAAAAACTAGCACGTGAACTGCGTCATAAAAAAGCGGCTGTGCAAGTTGATAGCGATGATCAAAATACCGTCTCTGCGGCCTTGGCCAGAGTTAAGGCGAAAAATGCCTCGCTCGGTAAGTCTATTACCATTAATCCTGAACAGCTGCCGGATAATAGTGCCGCTATTGCAGCGCGCGAACAACGGAAATTAGAGTTACGTCAACGCCAAGCTGAGAAGCAATTAACCGCTGGAGCAGCGCAACAAACTGATACCGAAGAAACCGCGGATCCTCGTCAAGCTGCGGTTGCTGCCGCTATTGCCCGTGCTAAAGCAAGAAAAGCTGAGACAGTTACTGAAGAAGATCCCCGTAAGTCGGCTGTTGCTGCGGCCATTGCACGCGCTAAAGTTAAAAAAGCCACACAACAAGCGGCGGATGCAACGGAAGCGCTAGCAAACCAGAGTGCAGAAGAAGCTGACCCTCGTAAAGCTGCCGTCGCTGCCGCTATTGCTCGTGTGAAAGCCAAGAAAGCCGCACAACAACCAGCCGTTGAGACCGCAGAAGCACCTGTAACTCAAGCTGCTGAAGAAGTTGACCCGCGTAAAGCCGCCGTCGCTGCGGCTATTGCCCGTGTGAAAGCCAAGAAAGCCGCACAACAACCAGCCGTTGAGACCGCAGAAGCACCTGTAACTCAAGCTGCTGAAGAAGTTGACCCGCGTAAAGCCGCCGTCGCTGCGGCTA
>CAUQNX010000025.1:0-44859 GCA_963519845.1 uncultured Moellerella sp.
CGACCAATTGATTAAAAGTCAACTGCTCTACCGACTGAGCTAACGGCCCATCTAGGTGTGGATAATAAATTACCCTAAAACGATTTAAATTTCTTAACTTAAGATGGTGGGCCGTGCAGGATTCGAACCTGCGACCAATTGATTAAAAGTCAACTGCTCTACCGACTGAGCTAACGGCCCATCTATTGATAATATTGATATGCTTCGCTTGAACTTGCGACCAATTGATTAAGAGACAATTGCCCTATCGACTAAGCTAACCTGATGATAACTAATTATCACAATACTATCTGTACTTAAATCTCATTAACTAGGCGACCTAAGTGCGGTGCAACTTCCTATGTCAACGGCGGCTTATAATACTGATTTCTGACGCTGGTGCAATGATTTTTTAAAAAAAAACACCTAAGTGCACACTAAACACACATTTAACCCCGAAATATCTAGGATTTACCTTCGGGGTTAATAATTACATTGTGCTGAGCTTTTTTTCTGCCAGTTTTGAGCCTGTACTGTTTGGGTACAGCTTAATCACTTGCTGATAAACGGCTTTCGCTTTATCAGCTTGCCCTTTGTCTTGCATAATCAAACCGACTTTATACAAAGACTCACTACTTTTTTGAGATTTTGGATACTGCTTCACAACGGTCGCAAAGTAAAATGCTGCATCATCTTTGCTACCCTTGTTGTAATTCAACTGACCTAACCAGTAATTTGCATTCGATTGATATGCTGATTTTGGATAAGCCTTAACAAAACCTTGTAATGCTGAAATAGCTTCATCAATTTGTGCTTTTGATTTGCTATTCATCGCCAATTGAACGGCGGCATTATAACTATCTTTTTCATTTCCTGGAGCTGCGGCCTCTGTTGAGGTCGATGCTGCTGGCTGAGAAGTTGAAGAGGTCGTGTCTGTCGCTGAAGCTGCTGTAGCCGCACCGCCGCCAGCTTGATCTAATTGCATATAGAGATCTTTTTGGCGCTCAACAACTTGATTGAGTTGGTACTGACTTTCCTGAATTTGGCCTCGAAGCGTATCAATATCACGTTGAGTATCTGAAAGCTGTAACTGAAGTTGATAGAGCAATTGGCCTTGAGAGTTTACTGCGGTTTCAACTTGAGAAAGGCGATCATCAGAGGAGCCGGATCCGACATTAATGATTGGCGCACGGGCAGTAGCGGTCCCATGGACCGCTACGCCAACCAATAACGACAGAACGAGAGTAAAATGTCTGAAGTTACTGTTCATGTAATGCTAATTCTCTTATTAGTAATTAATAAGCCAGTACTGCGCGACGGTTTTTCGCGTACTCTGCTTCGGTATGACCTAAGACAGCTGGTTTTTCTTTACCGTAAGAAACGATTGACATTTGGTCAGCTGATACGCCTTTACTTTGCAGATACATTTTAGCCGCACTTGCACGACGCTCACCTAACACGATGTTGTATTCTGGAGTACCACGCTCATCGGCATGACCTTCTATAACAATACGCACAGATGGGTTATTACGCAGGAATGCAGCGTGTTTATCTAACAGTTGAGCGTACTCTGGCGAAATGTTGAATTTGTCAAAACCGAAATACACAACATTTTCGTTCTGTAACTCTTGCATTTGTTGACGAGCAAGCTCTTCAGCAGATAGACCAGTGCTTGTTGGAGCCACTGAAGTATCAGTACCAGTTTGATCGTTGTTTTTGTTAGAGCTACAAGCTGCAACAGCCATGATTGGTAATGCTAATAACAGCCCTTTGAGCACTTTATTCAGTTGCATCTTTTTAATCCTTAATAGTTTGCTATACATTTAATTTATTATTATGCATCACAGATACGGCGACCAGGCAGGAAATTTAACCTGTCCATCAGTTGCCGGAAGACGCGCTTTAAAACGCCCATCGGTCGAAACTAGCTGCAATATAGTGCCCAAACCTTGGCTTGAGCTGTAAATAACCATAGTGCCGTTAGGTGCGATACTTGGCGTTTCATCCAGAAACGTGCTTGTTAAAAAGTCAACGTTACCCGTTGCTAGATCCTGTTTAGCGATATGCTGCTGACCACCACCTGAACTTACCATAACAAGGAAAGAACCATCATGGCTTACGTCTGCATCCTGATTTTGTGTCCCTTCCCAGGTCACACGCTCAGGGCTACCGCCATTAATATTTATTTTATAGATTTGTGGACGACCTGCTTGATCAGAGGTATAGACTAAAGTTTGATTGTCTGGCATCCAGCTAGGCTCAGTATTGTTGCTACGGCCATCGGTTACCTGACGGATCTGACCACTGGCGAGATCCATAATATATAAATTTAGACTACCTGTTTTCGATAAAGCAAAAGCCAGTTTTGTTCCATCTGGTGAGAACGACGGAGCTCCATTATGACGCGGGAATGACGCGACTTGACGAATAGCACCCGAAGATAATGTCTGAATCACCAGAGCAGAACTTCCACTTTCAAAAGTAACATAGGCCAATTTAGTACCATCAGGTGACCAAGCTGGCGACATCAAAGGCTCTGGTGAACGGTGTACCGTAAATTGGTTAAATCCGTCGTAATCAGAGACTCGTAATTCATGAGGATATTGGCCGCCGTTGGTTTTCACCACATAAGCGATACGTGTACGGAAAGCGCCACGAATACCCGTTAATTTTTCAAAAACTTCGTCACTCGCGGTATGGGCTGCATAACGTAGCCAATCGCGGGTCACTTTAAACTGATTCTGAGCTAATACAGCGCCCGGTGAGGCAACCACATCGACTAACTGATAGCTAACAACAAAGCTACCGTCTGCCGCTGGCTGAATTTGTCCCACAACCACTGCATTGATACCTAAAGAAACCCACACATCAGGTGTAACTTCTGATGCTGTACCTGGCTGCTGAGGCATACGGCTCGGTTCAATCGGATTGAACTTACCACTATTGCGTAAATCTGCACTGACAATCTGTCCCACTTCTTGTGGAACTGCACCCGACCCTGTCCATTTAAAAGGAACAACAGCTATGGGTTGAGCTGAGTTAACACCTTCGGTGATCTCAATACGTACTTCTGCTTGCGCTACGGTTACCCATAACAACAGAAAACCGAATACAACTCTTAAAGCCTGCTTCATCCTTTAATTCCTTATCGCAAAATTCATAAACGCAATAATTCGCTGAATATTAACAAAGGTCCACTAACAAAACTAGATAGCGCTAAAACTATTTATGCTAGAACACCATAAAATTTTGCATGATCAGTACGAATACTAAGGTTTAACAATTAAAACACTCCCTTGCTCGTTAAAGCTATCATAGATACTCCGACTAGGTGGTTTAGGCATTGTAGCGAGTTTAGCGGCTCTAATTGCAGCCTCGCATAGTGCTTGATCATTTGTCGGATTGTCTTTAGGAGTAATATTAATTAATAACCCATCCGGTGCTAGCTTTATCTTTAATTCACATGTCCGGCCTTTAAAAGTCGCAGAATCATAGAATTTACTTTCTACTGCAGCTTTTATCTTACCCGCATAGTTATCAACATCAGCATTAGATGCGCCCGATTTTTTACCACCGCCTTTTCCGGCAGCTGCGGCTCCGCCCTGTTGGCTTGGGCCAGATGCAGTTAGATCACCTAACAAATCATCGACTGAACTACTTTGCTTTGCTGCATCACTCTTTTTCTTTGCATCTGCTTTGGCTTTAGCGTCTGCTTTAGCCTTAGCATCGGCTTTAGCTTTTGCATCCGCTTTGGCTTTAGCATCGGCATCAGATTTTGCTTTAGCGTCAGCGTCTGCTTTGGCTTTAGCATCGGCATCTGCTTTGGCTTTAGCATCGGCATCTGCTTTAGCTTTGGCTTCAGCATCAGATTTGGCTTTTGCCGCAGCAGCTTCTTTCTTGGCTTCTGCAATGGCTTTTTCTTTTGCGTCAGCCTGCTCTTTAATCAGTTTTTCTTTCTCAGCTTTTGCTTGCGCTGTCGCTTCTTCGGCTAATTTTTGCTCTTCTTTCGCTTTTTTAGCCGCTTCATTCGCTTGTTTTCGCTGTTCTTCAGCCGCTTGACGTTGACTATCGTTTTCACGTTCAGTCTTAATGCGCTCTTCTTCAAGTTTTTGCAAGCGTTTTTGTTCTTGCTCCTGCTTTTCTCTTAAATCCGCGTCCTGCTTTTCTTCCTGCTTTTTACGTGCATTAGCTGCCTTCTTAGAAGAATCTTCTTGCTGCTGCATTTGATTATACTGTTCGACTATAGCGCCCGGGTCTACCATAACGGCATCAATAACGGTGCCTTCCTGTCCGCCGCCGCCTAGTTTAACCACGGAGGTCAGTGAGCCAATAATGATCAAGCCAAGTATCACAACGTGAATCACCACTGAGATGAACACGGAGCTATTTAACTTATTTTTTTGCTCTTTTGTCTTTCCCACGACTGGTATCCAAAAAAAAGAATCAACGCTAACTCGGTATTATTAAAGTGGCTGAGTCATTAAGCCCACAGATTTAATACCTGCTTGATGAAGGATATTAAGTGCTTTGATCACTTCATCATAAGGAACTTCTTTCGAGCCCCCAATCAAGAATACAGTTTTCGGACTTTTTTCAAGCTGAGATTTCGCTTCAGCCGCAATCTGTTCCGGTGGCAGTAACTCAAGACGATGACCATCGATCAACATGTTGTATTGCCCTACCCCTGCAACTTCAAGTATTACGGGTGGATTATCTGCACTTGATACTGTTTGAGTGTCACTAGCTTCAGGCAGATCAACCTCAACACTCTGAGAGATAATGGGTGCCGTAGCCATAAAAATCAACAGCAGTACCAAAAGTACGTCAAGTAGCGGAACTATGTTGATTTCAGATTTCAACTCACGTTTGTGACGATTGCGCGCCATTTACTTCTCTCCCACTATTTCTTATCAGAAGTGAATGCTTGACGATGTAAGATCGCCAAAAACTCTTCCGAGAAGTTGTCATAGTTCTGCTCTAGTTTATTCACGCGCAAATTAAGACGGTTAAAGGCAATAACAGCAGGGATAGCAGCAAACAGACCAATGGCTGTTGCGATAAGTGCTTCTGCAATACCAGGTGCAACCATTTGTAATGTTGCTTGCTTGACTGAACCTAGTGCAATAAATGCATGCATTATGCCCCAAACGGTTCCAAATAACCCGATATAGGGACTAATTGAACCGACTGTACCCAGAAACGGAATATTCGCTTCTAATGATTCCAGTTCACGATTCATAGAAATTCGCATAGCTCGGGTCGCCCCCGTGACTACGGCTTCTGGCGCATGAATATTTGCCTGATGTAATCGAGCAAACTCTTTAAAACCAGAGTGAAAAATCTGTTCTACGCCACTTAAATCATCACGACGTGCTTGGCTCTCTTTGTACAAGCGAGACAATTCAATTCCTGACCAAAATTTATCCTCAAATGCATCCGCCTCTCGGGTAGCCGCATTTAAAATTTTCGTCCGCTGAATAATAATGGCCCAAGATGCAATAGAAAAACCTACTAAAACGAGCATAATAAATTGAACCAAAAGGCCCGCTTTTAGGAATAAATCCAGGATATTCATTTCCGTCACTGCTTAAACTCCGCGACAATAGACTTAGGAAGCGCCATCGGCTTCATTTTTGAAATGTCAACACAAGCAATCAGGGCTTCTGCCCGACAAAGTACATTACCTTGAGAATCAACTAACTGTTGGGAGAAAGTTAAAGACGCTCGTTTTATATTGACGAGAGAGGTTTCAACTTCAAGCAGGTCATCTAGCTTTGCTGCGGCAAGAAAATCAGTTTGCATGCGCCTAACTACAAATCCAATATTTGATGCTAATAAATTCTGCTGATTAATACCTTTCTCGCGTAACATTTCTGTTCTAGCTCGTTCAAAAAACGCCAAATAACGCGCATGATAAACTACCCCACCCGCATCAGTGTCTTCATAATAGACGCGAATAGGCCATCGAGACAACATATTAATCTCTCCATCTTAAGCTAATTAATTAACCTTGTCACTATACTGAAGAGGATGCGGATTTGGAATGATTTAGAAGTAAAGTTATTAAAAAAAAATTATGGGCTGATAGACCCATAATTTTATAGGAAGGCTAGTTGAATAAGCGGAAAAGGCCTAAAATGAGGAGAATTAAAGCCGGAAGAGGATGAAATACAGTACGCCAAAGTAATTTCTGAGGCCGAAAACCCACACCGAAAATAACTGAAGCGCAAGTTGCCCAAATCAGCAGTAATCCTTGCCAAATTTTAAATGAACTTGTGTTCGCGGCTAGTTGGGACGGATCCCACATCACCATGCCCGCCATCAATAAAGCTAAGATGAGGATAAGAGCCCTCACAGGGCCCCTATCCATTAGCTGATAGCATTTATCTGCTAACATTATTACTTCTCGCCATCTTTAGCGGCTTCGGCTTCAGCGGCTTCAACATGTTCTAACGCTAATGCTGCAATCACTGCAAAGCTACATGCTAACAGCGTGCCAAGAATCCAGGCAAAATACCACATGTGTTATGCTCCTTAATACAGTGAACTACTATTGTCTTCGATGAATTTCTTGTCCAAACGCCCAAACATCTTGTAGTAACACCAAGTTGTATAAATCAGGATCAGAGGAACAAAAATTATCGCAACAACAGTCATGACTTGAAGTGTGAACAAGCTGGAAGTTGCATCCCACATTGTCAGACTTGCGTTAGGCATAATGCTTGAAGGCATAACGAATGGGAACATCGCAACACCACAAGTCAGAATGATACAGGCAATCGCCAATCCAGAGAATATAAACGCCCAAGCACCTTTGTCGGCTTTAGTGAACAGCATAGTCAACAGAGGAGATGCTAAACCTAATGCAGGTAAAATCCACAGTGAAGGGTATTTATTGAAGTTAGCCAACCATGCGCCAGCTTCTATCGCAACTTCTTTATTCAGTGGGTTTGACACACCATAAGTATCGATAACAGATTTAATAACATAACCATCGATACCCATAATCAGCCAGATGCCCGCACCGGCAAACGCCAAGAAGGTAACCAGAGAAGTAACATAAGTTACTTTACGGCTGCGTAAGTGTAATTCGCCTGTTGTACGCATCTGCAGGTAAGTTGCACCATGTGTTACAATCATCATCAAGCTAACAACACCCGCTAACAAGCCGTATGGGTTGAGTAGACCGAAGAGATTGCCTTCATAGCTTAAACGTAATGTTGAGTCGATGCTTAAAGGAACACCTAACAACAAGTTACCAAATGCAACACCTATGACTAATGGTGGTACGAAACCACCAATAAATAAGCCCCAGTCCCACATGCTACGCCATTTTTTATTCTCAATCTTCGAACGGTAGTCGAAACCAACCGGACGGAAGAACAACGCAGCTAAGACTAAAATCATAGCCATGTAGAAACCAGAGAATGCAGCAGCGTAAACTTGCGGCCATGCAGCGAATAACGCACCACCCGCGGTGATTAACCAAACTTGGTTACCATCCCAGTGCGGTGCGATGGAGTTAATCATGATACGGCGATCACTATCCGTCTTACCAATAATAGGTAATAAGAAGCCGACGCCCATGTCAAAACCGTCCGTGACAGCAAACCCGATCAGTAGTACACCAATCAGAATCCACCAGACAAATCGAAGAACTTCATAATCAAACATAAGTGGACTCCTGTTTACTTAACGTCTTGTGCAGAATTATTCTTCTGTTCAAAGTGGTAACGGCCTGTTTTTAAACTACTAGGTCCTTTACGAGCAAATTTGAACATCAGATACATTTCAGCAACTAAGAACAGTGTATACAGACCACAGATCAACAGTATAGAGAAGATCAGATCTTGTGGTGTCAGTGATGAGGTGGCTAAATCAGTCGGTAAGATTTCACCAATCGCCCACGGTTGACGCCCATACTCTGCAACAAACCAACCAGATTCAATCGCAATCCAAGGTAACGGAATACCAAAGAGAGCTGTACGTAGTAACCATTTGCTTTTGCCGATACGATTGCGCAGCACTGACCAGAAAGAGAGACCTATGATTAACAGTAGCAGGAAGCCTACGCCAACCATGATACGGAATGCCCAAAATATTGGACCTACTTTCGGTATACTATCTTTTGCTGCTGCTTTGATATCAGCTTCAGTTGCGTCTGTCACATTTGCTGTATAGCGTTTCAACAGTAGGCCGTAACCTAAGTCAACTTTGCTTTCATTAAATGCGGCACGTAATGCAGGATCTTTATTACCGGCTAACAGCTCCTGTAATTGACCATATGCAACCATACCTTTACGAATACGAACTTCATGCTGTGCAACTAAGTCTTTCAGACCAATAACTGGTGTATCAAGAGAACGCGTTGCGATAATTCCCATTACCCATGGAATCTGGATCGCAAATTTGTTTTCCATCTTCTCGGTATCAGGCCAAGCTATTAAGTTAAATGCTGCTGGAGGCGCATGGGTTTCCCACTCGGCTTCCATCGCAGCTAGTTTCGTTTTCTGTACGTCACCGATTTCGTAACCTGATTCATCACCAAGAACGATAACAGATAATACAGCGGCAATACCGAAACTCGCAGCAACAGCAAAAGAACGTTTAGCAAAAGCAACATCACGTCCTTTAAGCAGATAGTATGAACTGATACCCAGAATAAACATGGCACCAGCACAATAACCCGCTGCAACTGTATGAACAAATTTCACCTGCGCAACTGGATTGAGAACCAGCTCAGAGAAACTCAGCATCTCCATACGCATAGTTTCAAAGTTGAAATCAGCAGCAACTGGATTTTGCATCCATCCATTCGCAACTAAGATCCATAAAGCAGAGAAGTTAGAACCTAAGGCAACTAACCAGGTAACCGCGAGATGTTGTTTCTTACTTAAACGATCCCATCCGAAGAAGAATAGACCAACGAAAGTAGATTCTAAGAAGAACGCCATCAAACCTTCGATTGCCAAAGGGGCACCGAAGATATCACCAACGTAATGAGAAAAGTATGACCAGTTAGTCCCGAATTGGAACTCCATAGTCAAACCCGTAGCAACACCCAGAGCAAAGTTAATACCAAATAACTTACCCCAGAACTTTGTCATATCTTTATATATTTGCTTACCAGACAGCACATATATCGTTTCCATGATCGCTAACAAAAACGCCATACCCAACGTTAATGGAACGAATAGAAAGTGATACATTGCAGTTAAGGCAAACTGTAATCGTGACAGTTCGACAATATCAAACATCTTGACTCCTTGCTCCTAGCAGGAAGACACCGACATGCGGCAACCCAGCTTCCAAATGATAATAAAAAGGGAAAGCATCTTAACTACCAGCAATAAATGCCTTTATAACAACAAAAAATTAACAAAATCAAAAACTCAACAGACACCACAATAATAGTACGCTTATATTTACACACAATAAACTTTTTTTACGTGACTCAGATTCGAATTCTGATCTTATATCAATTATGATACCTATAATACGAAAATAGAGTATTTGATCTGACAACAATCTAAGCAATTTAAACAAATTTTTCCAGTACTTAATAAATTGATTTACATCAATTTTGTCTTTTTGTTAAATCAGGCGCATATAAATATTTATTTGGTTATTAATGTGTTAATTTATTGTTGTGCTATTTGTCTGTAGTTATATAAAAGTTAAAATCTATTGGGTTACATTTTAACTTTTTAAATTGTACTGAATAAAGCCAAATTATTAATTTCGGCTATAAACTATAAAACATTAATACTTTTATTCTTTAATATTTAAAAGGCATTAAATAATCTAATTAAGACACCATTTATTTGATAATTATTTCATTCCTCCTTCTCTAGAATTTGTAATATTATGATTTAAAAAATTTGTTTTACTATCCTATCAATAATATCCTTTGAATTTTTTATTGGCATTTTGTAAAACCTGCAACTCCTTATAGAAGTAGCCCTATAAAAAATATGCACAATAAAAATCTAATCAAAGATAAAATCTATTTAGTTACCTTTATAATCAATCAAAAAAAAGGCTAGTTACCGAGTGCTATTTGTAAAGAGTATATAAATAGAAAGCTATAACAAGAAAACTCTTAAATATAGAATGTGTGCGAAATAGTGAGATAGTTTCTGTGATTATTCATAAAAATCTTTGATCAAAAAATAAAGTCAAAGCTACTATTAATAATAATTATTATTATTTAAAGGATATTTTATAGATAACTTCGGTAAAAAATGAACCATAATAATTTTTCCTGCACCTTTAACCACTAGAGTATTAACATTTTTAGCCATCATCTGAATTTGTACTTTTAGCGTAACCATCCAATAGATAGTATTCTAGTAATATATCTACCTTGGCATTATCTCTAATAGTAAGAAAAAGTCTATTGTCCTCAAAAACTGATATCCACTAATTATTAGCAGGTAAGCGCTTGGCAAAGATGATTATTATTTTTCTAGTTATATCAAAATTTATCTAATAAAAAAGGCTTCATTCCTCATTGGATAAAGTTAATCCAAATCAGTTTGAAGCCTCGAAAAATTAATAGCTAGTTTAGAGCACTAGACTATCCTAGCCATTAAATAAATTTACGCTTATTTAGCCGAAAGCAATGATTTTACTGCATCGCCAATATCGGCCAAACTACGTACAGTTTTCACGCCTGCAGCTTCAAGTGCAGCAAATTTCTCATCTGCTGTTCCTTTACCGCCTGCGATAATTGCACCTGCGTGCCCCATACGCTTGCCTTTTGGCGCGGTTACGCCCGCAATATAAGCAACAACTGGTTTAGTAACGTGATCTTTAATAAATGCAGCGGCTTCTTCTTCCGCCGTTCCGCCGATTTCACCAATCATGACAATCGCTTCTGTCTGAGGATCTTCTTGGAACAGTTTTAAGATATCGATAAAGTTAGAGCCCGGAATTGGATCTCCACCAATACCCACGCAAGTTGATTGACCTAAACCTGCATCTGTCGTCTGTTTTACTGCTTCGTAGGTCAAAGTACCTGAGCGTGAAACAATACCGACTTTACCTGGCTGATGAATATGGCCTGGCATGATACCAATCTTACAAGCACCTGGAGTGATAACACCTGGGCAGTTAGGACCGATCATACGAACGCCAGCTTGATCTAATTTAACTTTTACGACCAGCATATCCAGTGTTGGGATACCTTCAGTGATCGTAATAATTAATTTAATGCCTGCATCAATAGCTTCAAGAATAGAATCTTTACAGAATGGGGCTGGAACATAAATAACAGATGCTGTTGCGCCTGTTGCTTCAACCGCTTCACGCACAGTATTAAATACTGGCAGACCAAGATGTTCTGTACCACCTTTACCTGGCGTTACTCCACCCACCATCTGAGTACCATAAGCGATGGCTTGTTCTGAGTGAAATGTTCCTTGGCTACCCGTGAAACCTTGGCAAATAACTTTGGTGTTTTTATCGATTAAAATAGACATTATTTAGTCCCCGCTGCTGCTGCAACTGCTTGTTTAGCTGCATCTGTCAGGCTGTTTGCTGCAATAATATTTAAACCGCTTTCTGCCAGTTTTTTCGTACCTAATTCTGCATTATTACCTTCAAGGCGTACGATCACTGGCACATTAACACCTACTTCTTCAACTGCACCAATAATACCTTCTGCAATCAGATCACAGCGTACAATACCACCAAAGATATTAACAAAAACGGCTTTCACATTTTCATCAGAAAGAATGATTTTAAATGCTTCAGTAACACGTTCTTTGGTTGCGCCGCCGCCAACATCAAGGAAGTTTGCCGGTGCACCACCGTGTAGTTTAACGATATCCATGGTGCCCATCGCTAGACCCGCACCATTTACCATACAGCCAATGTTACCGTCTAAAGAAACATAGTTCAGTTCCCAAGCCGCAGCTTGTGCTTCACGTGGATCTTCTTGCGACACATCATGCATTTCACGCAATTCTGGCTGACGATACATAGCATTACTGTCGATACCAATTTTACCATCAAGACAAATTAATTCGCCCTGTGTATTGATAACCAGTGGGTTGATCTCAACCATCGCCATATCGCGCTCAGCGAACATAGTGGCAAGACCCATGAAAATTTTAGCAAACTGGCTAACTTGCTTGCCAGTCAAACCTAATTTAAAGGCTAATTCACGGCCTTGGTAAGGCATTGGACCTGTCAGTGGATCAATAATGGCTTTATGAATCAGTTCCGGCGTCTCTTCGGCAACTTTTTCAATTTCAACGCCACCTTCAGTGGAAGCCATAAATACAACACGACGTGTACCGCGATCGACAACGGCACCGAGGTAAAGTTCTTTAGCAATATCAGTTGCTGCTTCAACCAGAATTTGGTTTACCGGTTGACCCTGTGCATCTGTTTGGTAAGTCACTAGACGTTTACCCAACCAGTGTTCAGCAAAAGCACGGACATCATCAAGGTTGCTAGTGACTTTTACGCCACCTGCTTTACCACGTCCACCTGCGTGAACCTGACACTTAACAACCCAAGGGCCATTACCGATTTTCTTTGTTGCTTCAACGGACTCTTCCGCAGTATTGCAGGCATAACCAGCCGGTGCTGGCAAACCATAGCGTGCAAAAAGCTGTTTTGCCTGATACTCGTGTAAATTCATGATGTTCTATCCATAATGAAGTCTGAAGAGGTATCTATGACACCTCTTACAATTGTTACGCTGATAGTGGCCAGTTCACCTAACCACATCCTTTACTTCAGACTGGGCAGATTGCTCCGCCCTGTTATATCACTATACGTCTAACAGTAAGCGAGATGGATCTTCCAGCATATCTTTAACAGTCACCAAAAAGCCGACAGATTCGCGACCATCAATCAAACGGTGATCATAAGAGAGTGCTAAGTACATCATAGGTAGAATTTCAACTTTACCATTCACTGCCATAGGACGATCTTTAATAGCATGCATGCCTAAAATCGCACTCTGTGGTGGGTTAATGATCGGCGTTGACATCAGAGAACCGAAAACACCACCATTAGTGATAGTAAAGTTACCACCTGTTAGATCTTCAACAGTCAATTTACCGTCACGACCTTTAACCGCTAACTCTTTAATATTTCTTTCAATATCAGCCATGCTCATCGCATCAACATCACGCAATACCGGTGTAACCAGACCACGAGGCGTTGATACTGCGATACTGATATCAAAGTAGTTATGGTAAATAACATCAGTACCATCAATAGATGCGTTTACTTCTGGATAACGTTTCAGTGCTTCAACGACCGCTTTAATATAGAAGGACATAAAGCCTAAACGCACACCATGACGTTTTTCGAAAGCGTCGCCGTATTGAGCACGCAGATCTTTAATAGGTTGCATGTTGATTTCATTGAATGTTGTCAACATTGCAGTACTATTTTTCGCTTCCAACAGACGCTCTGCAACACGCTTACGTAAACGTGTCATAGGCACACGTTTTTCGCTGCGGTGAGCCACTGGTGCTTGAGGTGCAACTGCTGCTGCTGGTTTAGCAGCTGGAGCCGCAGGTTTTGCTGCAAGATGCTTATCAATATCTTCACGAGTCAGTCGACCACCCACACCACTGCCTTTAATATCAGCTGGATTTAGGCCATGCTCAGCAATTAAGCGACGAACAGCTGGCGTCAATGCATCATTGCTTTCAACTTCTAAGCTTGCAGTTTGACGTTGTGCAGGTGCTGCACTTTGTACTTCTTTCACTTCCGTCGGAATACCAGTGCTATCACTGAGACGAATGCGACCTAATAACTGGCGGGATAGAACTGTTGCACCTTCTTCTTCGATAATCGCTTCCAGAATACCCGCTTCACTTGCTGGAACTTCTAGTACAACTTTATCTGTCTCGATTTCGACCAGAACTTCGTCACGTTGAACGCTATCGCCTGGTTTTTTGTGCCATGTTGCAACTGCAGCATCAGCAACGGATTCAGGAAGATCGGGAACAAGAATTTCTACGCTACTCATTTTCTATCCTTTTTTATTCAATGTTCAGTGCGTCATCAACCAGAGCTTTTTGTTGCTCTAAGTGAACTGAAGTGTATCCAACTGCCGGAGAGGCAGAAGCTGGACGACCGGCATAACGTAAAGCTGAGCCAAATGGGATGGCATCACGGAAGTTATGTTGACTGCAATACCAAGCGCCTTGATTGAGTGGCTCTTCTTGACACCAAACAAAATCATGAACATGTTCGTAATCTTTAAAGATCTTCTGAATATCTTCATGTGGGAACGGATACAATTGCTCGATACGGACAATCGCCACATCGGTTTGCTCGTTCTTACGGCGTTGCTCTAACAGATCGTAATAAACTTTACCGGAGCACATAACAACACGTTTCACATTTTTTACATCTAACTGATCAATTTCACCAATAACGGTTTCAAATTTACCGTTTGCCAACTCCTCTAGGGTCGAAACCGCTAATGGGTGGCGTAATAATGATTTCGGTGACATGGCAATCAGTGGACGACGCATTCCGCGCAGAGCTTGACGGCGCAGCATGTGATAAACCTGAGCGGGTGATGAAGGAACACAAACTTGCATGTTCTGTTCTGCGCATAATTGCAAATAACGCTCAAGACGCGCGGAGGAGTGCTCTGGGCCCTGACCTTCATAACCATGAGGTAGCAGCATCACAAGACCACACATACGGCCCCATTTCTGCTCACCCGAGCTAATGAACTGATCAATAACCACTTGTGCAACGTTGGCGAAATCACCAAACTGAGCTTCCCAAATAGTTAAAGCTCGTGGTTCAGTCGTGGCATAACCGTATTCAAAGGCGAGAACCGCTTCTTCACTCAGAACCGAGTCCCAAACATTAAATACGCCTTGGCTATTATGAATATTGGCTAAAGGCACATAAACTGAGCCATTGGTTTGGTTATGAATAACCGCGTGGCGATGGAAAAAGGTTCCACGACCCGCATCTTCACCTGATAGACGAATAGGTACACCGTCATCAACCAGTGTGGCGTATGCTAGTGTTTCAGCTGCGCCCCAATCGAGTAATTTTTCACCTTTGGCCATATCAGCGCGGTCGTTATAAATCTTCTCAACGCGAGATTGCATTACAACTTCCGTTGGGATAGTGCTGACTTTGGTGCCCAACTCTTTCAAACGTTTCAGATCAAATTGCGCGTTATAGCCGTCATCCCAATTATGGTTTAAATATGCATCCCATGTGTAGGCATTCTTGCCCATTGGACGCCACTCTTCAACCACACAATCACCACCATCGAGAGCATCACGGTATAGATTAACCATTTCGGTTACGTCATTTGCCGTAACAATATTCTCTTCGATTAGCTTATCCGCATAGATTTTACGCGGTGTTGGATGTTTTTTGATTTTCTGATACATAATCGGCTGCGTTGCACTTGGCTCATCAGCTTCGTTATGACCATGGCGGCGATAACAGACCAAATCAATCATCACATCACGTTTAAAAGTATTACGGAAATCAAGTGCTAATCGAGTTACGAATGCAACTGATTCAGGATCATCAGCATTGACATGGAAAATTGGCGCCTGCACCATTTTTGCAATATCAGTACAATATTCAGTTGATCTTGTATCTTTCGGATTTGATGTGGTGAAACCAATTTGGTTATTGATAACAATACGAACAGTTCCACCCACTTCATAACCACGAGCTTGAGACATATTCAAGGTTTCTTGAACAATACCTTGGCCCGTAATAGCTGAGTCACCGTGAATAGTAATAGGTAATACCATATTACTGCGCGCTTCATCCAGACGATCGCGACGAGCACGGACAGAACCGATAACAACTGGACTCACGATCTCTAAGTGAGATGGGTTAAATGCGAGAGCCAAGTGAACTTTAGTCCCTTTCTTATCCGTTTCAAAATCAGAAGAGAAACCTTGGTGGTATTTAACGTCACCTGTACGAAGGTGATCTTTATGAATACCCGCAAAAGCTTCAAATAGCTCAGCTGATTTTTTACCTAGAATATTAACGAGAACATTTAAACGACCACGGTGAGCCATACCCATGACAACTTCACGCGTATCGTTTTTTCCTGCATGGCGGATTAAATCTTTTAACATTGGGATCAGTGCATCACCACCTTCCAATGAGAAACGTTTTGCACCTGGAAATTTAGCGCCAAGATAACGTTCTAATCCTTCAGCTGCGGTCAATTCAATTAAAAAGCGACGTTTCTCTTCTTCGGTGAATTGTGCAGTGACTTGAACAGATTCTAAACGTTGTTGGATCCAGCGTTTTTCTTCAGTGTTCGTGATATGCATATATTCAGCACCAATCGCGCTGCAATAAATGCTTTTTAGTGCGTCGTAGAGTTCGCTCAACTTCATGGTCTCTTTGCCACTAGCAAATGAACCTACATTAAAAGTTTCGTCGAAATCTTCTTTAGTTAGATTGTGGAAAGCAGGGTCTAGATCAGGAACAGGTTCTTGTTTCCATAATCCCAGAGGATCGAGGTTTGCATTTTGATGACCGCGGAAACGGAATGCATTAATTAGTTGCAAGACTTTAACTTGTTTTGCGTCTAATTGGGGGTCGCTCACAGAAGTGTTATATCGGGTAGATTCTTTCGCTAAGCGGCGGAAATAATCGCGCGTTTGCGAGTGAAGTTGCTCTGCGTTGGTGCCCGCATTAGGTAGTTGCTGGAATATTTCTCTCCAGCTAGCATCAACGGAATTAGGGTCAGTTAAATAATCTTCATAGAGTTGCTCTATATAAGACTGGTTTGAGCCAGCCAGAAAACTTGAGTTCTGCCAGTCCTTCATTACGCCGTTCTGCATTGTGATCCCTTTAGCTGTTATAGCTTTAGTTTTCGCCGTGGTTAACTAGTACCGCAAATAATGCGGTGTCGATAAAGGTGAATCTGGACATGCTTTAACATGTTCTCACTTTGGGTTCCTCTTTATCTCTGAGGATTCCTGTTAAGGAACCTTTAAAAACCGTCTTCGGTTTTTGAAGGTCTCTGAAACTTAAGTGTCTCTCTTTACCATTTGCAGAGGCTGTTTATATCTTTATTTAATGCTTTTTTAAGTGTTCCCGTAGCCCTATTTACGCTACAGGAACGCTTATATTTAAGGATAAAACACCATTTTACGCGCTATGTTTTAGCAACATAGATTTAATGTGACCAATAGCTTTCGTTGGGTTTAGGCCTTTAGGGCATACATTGACACAATTCATGATGCTATGACAGCGGAAAACACTGAAAGCGTCGTTCAGATCATCTAATCGAGCATCCCTCTCAGTATCTCTACTATCTATCAAGAATCGATATGCCGCTAACAGACCTGCAGGTCCAATAAACTTATCCGGATTCCACCAGAAAGATGGGCAAGATGTTGAGCAACAAGCGCATAAAATACACTCATACAAGCCATCCAATTTTTCACGCTGAGCCGGTGACTGTAAATTCTCCCGCGCAGGTGGATTTTGGTCATCAGTCAGCAAGTATGGACGAATTTTTTCGTACTGAGTGTAAAATTGTGTCATATCGATAATCAGATCACGAACAACAGGTAATCCAGGTAAGGGACGGATCACAATTTTTTTGCCAGCACGGCGCAGAACAGAGACTGGGGTAATACAAGCTAGCCCATTCTTACCATTCATATTGACGCCATCTGAACCACATACCCCTTCGCGGCAAGAGCGACGGAAAGATAATGTAGGATCTTGCTCTTTCAGTGCAATTAACGCATCCAGCAACATCATGTCCCGACCTTCCGGCACTTCTAGCTGGTAATCTTGCATACGTGGCGCGTTATCAACATCTGGGTTATAACGATAAATCGAAAATTCTAGTTTCATAATTTATTTCTCCGCAACTGGATTAACACCACGCATTAATAAGTACGTATTTTCGGCGGGAAGGCCTCACGCAACTTAGGCTGCATATTGACTTCACGACGTGTCATCGTTTCAGATTGCGGTAAATAGAGTGAGTGGCAAAGCCAGTTAGCATCATCACGATCAGGATAGTCAAAACGGCTATGAGCGCCTCGGCTTTCTGTGCGATAGTTTGCCGCTTTTGCGGTGGCGTACGCAGTTTCCATCAAGTTATCTAACTCCAGACACTCGATACGCTGTGTATTAAACTCCGTTGAAGTATCGTCAAGACGTGCATTTTGCAGACGCTCGCGAATCTCTTTTAACTCTTCCATACCCGTCGCCATAGCATCGCCTTCACGGAATACCGAGAAGTTATTCTGCATACAAGATTGTAATGCTTTACGAATTTGCACCGGATCTTCGCCTGTGCGCGCATTTTCCCAACGATTAAAGCGGCTTAATGCAGCTTCAATATCAGATTCACTCGCATCACGCATTGTCCCTTGCTCCATCAGTGACTCTTTCAGATGGATACCCGCAGAGCGACCAAAGACCACTAAATCAAGTAAAGAGTTGCCACCTAAACGGTTAGCACCATGCACTGAGACGCAAGCAATTTCACCCACAGCAAACAAACCTGGGATCACTTCATCTTCGCCCTGCGCATTGTAACGGATCGCTTGTCCTGTCACTTTAGTTGGGATACCACCCATCATATAGTGGCAAGTCGGGATCACTGGGATTGGCTCTTTAATAGGATCAACGTGTGCAAAGGTACGAGAGAGTTCAAGAATACCCGGCAGACGCGACTCAAGAACTTCACTACCCAGATGATCTAGCTTCAATTTCACGTGAGGACCTAATGGACCATCGCAGCCACGACCTTCGCGAATCTCTATCATAATTGAACGAGCTACAACATCTCGACCAGCCAGATCTTTCGCATTCGGTGCGTAACGCTCCATGAAACGTTCACCATCTTTATTCAGCAGATAACCGCCTTCACCACGACAACCTTCGGTTACCAATACACCAGCGCCAGCAATACCTGTTGGGTGGAACTGCCACATCTCCATATCTTGCAAAGGAACGCCAGCACGAACTGCCATCCCAATACCATCACCCGTATTAATATGGGCATTAGTCGTAGATTGATAGATTCGACCCGCACCACCTGTCGCAAGAATGGTAGCTTTAGCTTTAAAATAGACAACCTCACCGGTTTCCATGCAAATAGCGGTACAACCCACAATATCGCCATCTTGGTTTTTGACTAAATCCAAGGCATACCATTCTGAGAAAATGGTGGTGTGATTTTTAAGATTTTGTTGATATAGAGTATGGAGTAATGCGTGGCCAGTACGGTCCGCGGCTGCGGCAGTTCGTGCGGCTTGCTCTCCACCAAAGTTTTTAGATTGGCCGCCAAAGGGGCGTTGATAAATAGTGCCATCATCTAAACGAGAGAAAGGTAATCCCATGTGCTCAAGTTCCAGAATCGCTTCGGGTCCTGTCTTACACATATACTCAATCGCATCCTGATCACCAATGTAATCAGAACCTTTGACTGTATCATACATATGCCATTCCCAATTATCTGGGTGGGTATTGCCTAATGCGACGGTAATACCGCCTTGAGCAGATACCGTATGGGAACGGGTTGGAAATACTTTGGATAACAGGGCACAAGAGAGCCCCATTTGAGAAATCTGCAGTGCAGCGCGCATACCTGCACCACCTGCACCGATAACAATAGCGTCAAATTCTCTTATTGGCAGTCCCATTTATACACCCCACACAACAATTGTTCCGTAAATTAAGTAAACCACCAGTACAACAATCAGGATCAGTTGTAAGGTGAGGCGTAATGCCACCGGCTTAATATAGTCAGTCAGTACTTGCCATAAACCAATCCAGGCATGCACCAAAATGGACAATAGGGTGAGAATAGTAAAAACTTTAGTCACTGACGAAGCGAAAAAGCCACGCCAAGTTTCATAGGTAATATCTGTCAGCGCAATAAATCCGACTAGATAGACAACATAGAGAACGATAATAATTGCAGAAGCTCGGATCAGTAACCAATCATGGATACCTGTACGACCAAAAGTCGATGCATTGCTTACCATACCAATACCCCCGCCAGAATTGACAGTATCACCGTGATAACAAATGCAATTTTTGCAGATGCGTTACCAACAGCTAGCGTTTCATCCATAAAACCAAAATCCATCAGCATATGGCGAATGCCACCGCAAATGTGATAGGCCAAGGCAGTTAAGATGCCCCAAAGAATAAACTTAGCAAAAAAGCCAGTCATTAATTCTGAGGCGTATTGGAATCCTTCTGGCGAAGAGAGAGAAATACCTAGCAACCACAGTAAGATACCTACTGCGATAAAGGTAATTACGCCAGAGACTCGGTGTAAAATCGACGCGATTGCAGTTACAGGGAATTCAATCGTCTGCAAATCCAGATTGACAGGTCTTTGTTTTTTCACAATTTTGCCCACACAGCTCTTTATTATTTTCCATCCTCCGGACCTGGGGCGGAAATCATACAGCGTTAGTGGATTCAAAGCGCAACTTAAATCAAATATTAATCCATCATGTTTAAAAAAAGTTGCACATTGGTTACGCTGGGTGCTCCTACATCAGGGTAATCCGGAGACCTCGCCGCAGTATAAGACCTTCACATAGCTATTACAATTCCCACACAAAATGATTGGGCACTTTTAGCCTGAACAGTGAGAAGGATCACGATTTAAACAATTTGAATAAATCAACTCACAGCATTTGACAAACACGAAACATTTACCTTACATATAGGGTCAGAAAATATTCTAACTTGCCGTTAATTGTAGTATCGGCACAAAAAACAAAAACAAAAGTTATGAAAACTTGTTATCCATGATAATAATGATGTTATTGTGGAATAAAAAAACAAAAAACATAACACACACAAACTTGTTAACAACCTGTTAAACATTGTCATCGGTAGTAAGATATTTCAGTGATTTATGTGATAGTTGCCTGATTTCACTTACGCTCCCGTAGCACAATGCCTCAAGACAAAGTATAAATCTTGTCTTAGGTTGTTGGGAGTTAATTATCAAGCGCTAAGGAGACTGTAAATGGCTGATAACAAAGCTACACTAACTATCGAGAGTGATACGAGCATTGAGTTGGATATTTTAACGCCAACATTAGGTCAACGCGTTATCGATGTTAAAACTCTCGGCTCTCAAGGTTTCTTTACCTACGATCCTGGCTTTACGTCCACAGCATCCTGTGAATCAAAAATTACTTTTATCGATGGCGATAAAGGGATTTTACTGCATCGCGGCTTCCCTATCGATCAGCTAGCAACTAAGTCAACCTACTTGGAAGTCTGCTATATCTTACTGTATGGCGAAATTCCGACCGCCAAACAGTATGAAAATTTCGAAACGATAGTGACTCGCCACACTATGCTCCACGAACAGATCACCCGCTTATTACAAGGCTTCCGCCGCGACTCACATCCGATGGCTGTTCTTTGCGGTGTCACTGGTGCATTAGCGGCTTTCTATCATGATGCTCTTGATGTTCATAACCCTCGCCACCGTGAAATCACAGCATACCGTCTGCTATCAAAAATGCCGACTGTTGCGGCTATGTGTTATAAATATTCGATTGGCCAACCTTTTGTTTATCCACGTAATGATCTTTCATATGCGGCTAACTTCTTATACATGATGTTCTCTACGCCTTGTGAAGAATATGTGGTTAATCCTGTTCTTGAGCGCGCAATGGATCGTATTTTAATCCTCCATGCGGATCACGAACAAAATGCGTCAACCTCAACCGTACGTACTGCAGGTTCTTCTGGTGCTAACCCATTTGCTTGTATTGCCGCTGGTATTGCTTCCCTATGGGGGCCGGCGCATGGTGGTGCGAACGAAGCCTGTCTGCGTATGCTGGAAGAGATCAAAACTGTCGAACATATCCCTGAATTTATTGAGCGCGCCAAAGATAAAAATGACTCGTTCCGCTTAATGGGCTTTGGTCACCGTGTTTATAAAAATCATGATCCACGTGCAACTGTTATGCGTGAAACCTGTCATGAGGTACTGAAAGAGCTTAATCTTAACGATGGTCTGCTAGAAGTGGCAATGGAGTTGGAACGTATCGCATTGAACGACCCTTACTTCATTGAGAAAAAACTCTACCCTAACGTGGACTTCTACTCAGGTATCATATTGAAAGCCATGGGTATTCCTTCAACTATGTTTACGGTAATTTTTGCTATTGCTCGTACTATTGGTTGGATTGCTCACTGGAATGAAATGCACGATGATGGCCTTAAAATTGCGCGTCCTCGCCAACTCTATACGGGTTATGATAAGCGCGATTTTGACAGCAACTTATCTAAATAAATAATAAAACTAAATCCGATCTGTACCCTAGCCCCACTCTATGTGGGGTTTTTTATGCTTGTCGATCGCGATACTCTCTGGGCGTCATTCCCGTCATCTTACGAAAAAAACTAATAAATGCACTATCACTGGCTAAACCTAGTTCCTGTGTGATCAGGCTATAGCTTGTATGTGTTGATAACAGCTCTAATGACTTAATAAAACGCCACTGCTGCCGCCATTGCTGATAATTCATGCCGGTTTCATATTGAAATAAGCGCGTAATCGTCTTCTCACTCGCGCCGACCTGAGCCGCTAGCTGATTTAGTGATGGCGGAAGTGTAGCAAAATCAATTGATTTTAAGCGGCGATCCTGTGGAATCGACAATAGAGTCGGTTGTGTGGTGGCGTTACTTATCTCATCAAAAAATACGGGTAACAAGTTGGCCAACTTTCCCTGCTGCCACTCACTATCAAAAGGCGCAAGCGCAATACGTTCTAAGACCTCACGTAATAGCGGGGAGACACTCAGTATCACCACATCATCGGCCAGTAAATGGCAATATCCTTTATCGAGATAAATAGAACGGTAACCCACAGAAGCTCGCATCTCAGCACGATGTGGAACCAAAGGCGGTATCCAGGCAATTCGCCCTGGTGGTAACAATGAGATTCGATTATCCAAAGTAATGCGTATACAACCTTTCTGCGTAAAGAGTAGCTGCCCCCTATTATGCTGATGAATTCCTGAATCATGCTGCCCCATCTCAGCTGCAATACCTAGCACTGGTGCAGAATACCAATCTGTGTCAAAACTATCTTGCTGCGTTAACCAAGCCATCATGTCCCTTTTTTGCTATTTATTGTCTTTATTATTGTAATAGGACACGACATATTTCACTAGACTAGCCCCTCAATTAAATTAATTAAGGGATTAAAAAATGGTCCGCCAACTCTCATTATGGTTAGCCGTGGCGCTAATGATGTTTCCGCAAATTGTGGAGACCATTTATAGCCCTGCGCTCACCGATATCGCCGCTTCATTTTCTGTTAATGCAGAGCAAGCGGCGCAAACACTCTCGCTCTACTTCTTTGCCTTCGCCATTGGCGTGGTTTTTTGGGGAAGAATGTGTGACCGCATCGGGCGACGTCCGGCAATTTTAGCGGGCTTGTTTATATATGCGATAGCCTCTATTGCTGCGCTGCTCATTTCAGCCTTTTGGCTGCTGCTGTTAGTTCGCATGTTAGCTGCTTTTGGTGCGGCGGTGGGTTCTGTTGGTACTCAAACTGTGATGCGAGATAGCTATCAAGGCAATGAATTAGCGAAAGTTTTTTCAATTATGGGGATAGCGCTGGCGATTAGCCCAGCTATCGGGCTATTATTAGGTGCAATTTTAACCCAATTAGGTGGTTACCAAGCTGTTTTTAGCGGTTTAGCCCTATTAGCAATAATCTTATTGGTCTGGACCACATATCGTTTACCCGAAACACGGCCTGAAAATATTAATAATATTGCTTTGGGGCACACTGTTTCACTGATGATCCGCGATAAAGAAATTTGGCGAAATGTGATACTTATCTCATTTCTGAATATTAATTTATTTAGTTATTACCAATTAGCGCCCTTTTATTTTGAGCAATTAATGCTATCACAGCAGATGTTTGGTTTAACCGGGTTATTGTTAGCTTGTGGTGTGGGATTGGGATCATGGATTAATCGACGATTACTCACTAAACAGTGGCAGACAGAACAGCTGATTCGATTAGCAACCTATTTATCTTTGATTAGCGCATCAGCTGTCTATGCGTTAAACCAGTCGGTCGCTTTTATTATCCCTGTTATCGGTATTGTAATTGGTTATGGTATTGCTATTCCTAATATTTTAGCCCACGCATTAAATGGTTATAGCGACAAAAAAGGTACAGCAGGCGCGATCTTAGGCTTACTTTATTATATTGGTTTAGCATTAGGTTTAATGGTCGCTGGCTGGAGCCAACATCTGGGTGGGGTATTAGTGGTTTCAAGTATTATTTTAGTGATTTTCAGTGCTCGCTATTCAACAAAAAAATGAATCAGCTCATTTCTACTCACTGAGATTCGATTTGTTCAATTATTTAAAGGCTAATAACTCTTCTATTAGCCTTTAAATTACAATCAGATAAAAATCTATCGTTGATATAAATCTGTATTATGCAGGATTATCAATATCGATAAATGTAACGTCTAAATTATGCTCATTGGCTAACCATTGACCTAACGCTTGAATACCGTAGCGCTCGGTAGCATGATGGCCAGCAGAAAAAAAGTGAATTCCCATTTCCCTAGCAATATGAATGGTTTGTTCAGACACTTCACCTGTCACAAAGGCATCAACACCAAATTCAGCCGCTTGTTGAATAAAGCCCTGACCGCCGCCAGTGCACCAAGCAATCTGCCGAATTTCTGCTTTGGCGTGGTCGCCACAATGTAAAACAGAACGCCCCATTTGAGACTCAAGTCGTGCGTGTAGTTCAGTGGCGAGAATAGGTTGGTCGAAAAAACCAAATGGCACTAATGGATCAATATAACCATTGATACAGACGCCCATTTTATGAGCCAACTGTACATTATTACCGTGAATAGGATGAGCATCGAGCGGTAAATGATAACCATATAGGTTGATATCATTACAGAGCAATGTTTTGAGTCGATTACGCTTCATTCCTCTGACAACAGCTGGCTCATTTTTCCAAAAATAGCCATGATGCACAATAATAGCATCTGCTTCTAATTCGACGGCTTTATCGAGCAATGCTTGGCAAGCGGTAACACCCGTAACAATTTTTTGTACGTGTGAGCGCCCCTCTACTTGCAATCCATTTGGTGCATAATCCTGAAACTCACTCGCCTTAAGCTCATCATTAATCACACTTTCCAACGATAAATTGCGCATAATTCAATCCTATTAATCTGCTTATTAACCATCTTGTTATATCTTCAGTTTGCCATCTTCCTTAGGCTGCGACTAGGTCTAATTATCCAAGGTCCAATCCACGATATAACTATATAGTAGAAGCAAAGGCAGTAGATAATCTAATCCTAGCTAGAAAGTTTTATTTTTATTGAAAACAGAGGGATTAGATAAGAAAGAAGACGACCTGATAAGCTTTCACCTATCAGGCCGTTTTAAAATGTTAACTGGCTGATTAGCCGTTAATTAATGAGCAGAATTGCTAGAGGTTTCCACAGTCAATTCAGCTTGATCTAACCATACTGGTTTATCACTAGTCTTCACCCATACACGATGTAAATAGCTATAAAAGCGTGCACGGCCAGGGTAAAACAACATAAATGGAAAAGCTAAGACACCCATAGTAACAGCGGCGATCCGACGCATAAGGATCTGACCTTGGGTATATTGATTATAGTTTGACATTATTGATCCTCCTTTTATGTTTATCTTTTTACTTACGTCTATTCTCTAATAGATTATTTTAGCCATTTTTGCTGATCGTTGAAGATCACCAGCATAGGATTTTTATTATAAAAATATGCTAATAACAAAAATAAACGTCTTTTTCGAATGAGATAGAATAAGTAACTGATGTAATATTGAATATATTATCTGGTTAAATAGTACCTTATTTTACGCAAGATTACTACTCATCCGACCACTATTTTTTATGACTTAAGTCACTGAAAATTTTCATTTATAAAATTTCCCGCCTTTATTTCACATAATATTACCGTTATTTTACATATGCATAACAATTAATGTTATTGATTATTATTAAAGTGCATCCTTGCCGCTTCTCTATTCTATGCGTTATTAGTATCGAAGCTCTCCTTTAATCTCAACTTATCTCGTTGAGTTCTTATATATCGGCATTTTTATACTTTTTTTACACCCCTCCCTCAATTTTTATCAACTTCTTTACGCAAAGCTTCTTATTCTCTACTCATAAAAAAATAAGGAGACTCATTATGTCGATGCTTTCTATTACGGTTTCAGTGCTCGTCATATTGCTACTGATTTATCTTATCTACGCTTTGTTACACGCAGAGGATTTTTAATATGATCACATCTGCATTTTTATTGATTGCCAGTTTCTTACTGGTGCTGCTAATTTTAGCCAAGCCACTAGGGCATTTTATCGCCTGCTTAATTGAAGGCGCTATGCCCTCTTGGTTGGCTCATAGTGAAGCTGTGCTCTGGCGTTCGGCAGGATTAAAACAACCCGGCAGAGAGATGCCAGAAATGAGTGGCTATCAATATGCCATCGCCATTTTGGTTTTTAATCTTATGGGATTTTTGCTGCTCTTCGCCATTTTACTGAGCCAAGGTGCTCTGCCATTAAATCCGCAAAAACTTGCGGGTATGCGCTGGGATTTAGCATTTAATACCGCAATCAGCTTTGTCGCTAATACCAACTGGCAGGCCTACAGTGGGGAGAATAGCCTTAGCTATTTAAGCCAGATGGTGGGTTTAACGGTGCAAAATTTCTTATCTGCCGCCACTGGGATTGCCGTAGTTTTTGCCCTTATCCGTGCTTTTAGCCGTAATGGTAGCAAAACGCTAGGCAATGCTTGGGTGGATATCACCAGAATAACCCTCTATTTATTGCTCCCACTCGCCATTATTTTTGCCCTAATCTTTGTTAGCCAAGGTGTAATCCAAAACTTTTTACCCTATGTGCTGAGTGACAACTTAAACAGTTCAGCACAACTACTTCCTATGGGACCGGTCGCCTCACAAGAAGCGATTAAGTTGTTAGGAACTAATGGTGGCGGATTTTTTGGCGCTAACTCCTCTCACCCTTTTGAAAATCCAACCGCGCTCAGTAATTTTGTGCAAATGCTCGCTATTTTCCTGATCCCCGCGGCGCTCTGTTTTGCCTTTGGTCGCGCTGTCGGAGATAACCGTCAAGGGCACACTCTATTATGGGTTATGGGACTGATTTTTGTTGTTGCTGTAATTACAGTGATAAATGCAGAAATCGCAGGAAATCCATCTCTATCGCTATTCAATGCCGATAATCAATGGAATATGGAAGGAAAGGAGAATCGTTTTGGTATTTTAGCCTCTTCACTTTATGCCGTTGTAACCACCGCAGCTTCCTGTGGCGCTGTTAATGCCATGCATGACTCTTTCACCGCCTTAGGTGGCATGGTTCCTATGTGGTTGATGCAAATAGGTGAAGTCGTCTTTGGTGGCGTGGGCTCAGGCCTGTATGGCATGTTGATTTTTGTTCTATTAGCCGTTTTTATGGCGGGACTGATGATTGGTCGAGCGCCTGAATATCTTGGCAAAAAAATTGATATCAAAGAGATGAAAATGGTGGCCTTGGCGATCCTTATCACGCCAACACTGGTTTTAACTGGCACCACTTTAGCGTTAATGACTGATATGGGCCGCGAAGGCATATTAAATCCGGGCGCTCATGGCTTCAGCGAGGTGCTCTATGCCCTCTCCTCCGCAGCAAATAATAATGGCAGTGCATTTGCGGGACTAAACGCCAACTCCACTTTTTATAATCTGTTACTGGCATTCGCTATGCTACTTGGTCGTTTCGGTATGATCCTGCCAGTCCTAGCCATCGCCAGCTCTATGGCATTAAAGCGACGTCAAACTGTCGGCATAGGCACTTTACCGACCTATGGCCCACTATTTATCAGCTTATTAACCCTAACTGTTTTACTCATTGGCGCCCTGACCTTTATTCCTGCATTAGCACTCGGTCCCGTTGCTGAACATTTGCAAGTCTGGTTATTGGTTTAATGAGGAGAGTGAAATGAAACAACAAATATCCCCTATTTTTGGTCGTCAGCTGATATGCCAGGCGATGATAGATTCATTTAAAAAATGCACGCCACAAGCCCAATGGCGTAATCCTGTTATGTTTGTGGTCTATATCGGCAGCTTATTGAGCACTTTTTTATGGCTTGCTATGTTAACGGGTTATCAGCCCGGCGATACTGGATTTAGTGGTTCGATCGCTTTGTGGTTATGGTTTACCGTTTTATTTGCCAACTTTGCCGAGGCTTTAGCAGAGGGTCGCAGTAAAGCTCAAGCCGCATCATTAAAAGGGGTTAAAAAACAGAGCCCAGCCACGCGGTTAGCCAGTGCTAACATAGAGGCCTCACAAGAGATTGTTAGTTCTGATCTACTCAGAAAAGGCGATATCGTTCTAATCCACGCAGGGGAAACCGTTCCTTGCGATGGCGAAGTGATCGAGGGAGGCGCCTCTGTCGATGAGAGTGCAATCACCGGCGAATCAGCGCCAGTGATCCGTGAATCCGGCGGCGATTTCTCTTCTGTGACTGGGGGTACTCGCGTGCTATCGGATTGGTTGATCGTCGAATGTACTGCTAATCCCGGAGATACCTTTTTAGATCGTATGATCTCCATGGTTGAAGGGGCTAAACGCCGCAAAACCCCCAATGAGATCGCACTGACGATCCTACTCACCGCATTAACCCTTATCTTTCTGCTGGCTTGCGCCACATTATACCCCTTTACGCTGTTTGCTGCTGAGTCTGCTGGCGCGGGCAGCGCCGTCTCTATTGTGGTATTAATTGCCCTGCTCGTTTGCCTGATCCCAACCACCATTGGTGGACTGCTCTCTTCAATTGGCGTAGCGGGCATGAGTCGTATGCTCAACGCTAATGTGATCGCCACCAGCGGTCGAGCTGTCGAAGCCGCGGGAGATGTAGATGTATTATTACTGGATAAAACAGGCACAATCACATTAGGTAACCGCCAAGCTGCGCAATTTTTGCCTGTAACTGGTATTACAGCGCAGAAACTTGCTGATTCTGCTCAGCTTTCATCTCTTGCTGATGAAACGCCCGAGGGACGCAGTATCCTTGTATTGGCTAAACAGAAATTCGGATTGGACGAACATGATCTACATGCACTGAATGCAACTTTTGTCCCCTTCTCCGCCATGACTCGTATGAGTGGAGTCAATATTGGCGATCGCATAGTGCGTAAAGGCTCGGCTGATGCTATTCGCCGTTATGTCGAAGCTAATCATGGCAAATTCCCACAAGAGATCGACAAATTGGTTGAGCAAGTTGCTCGCCAAGGGGGAACACCTTTAGTAGTCGTTGATAATCAGCAGGTGCTTGGTGTTGTTGAATTAAAGGATATTATTAAGAGCGGTATTAAAGAGCGTTTTACTGAAATGCGTCGTATGGGGATCAAAACCGTTATGATCACTGGTGATAATCATCTAACCGCCGCAGCTATCGCCGCCGAAGCCGGTGTTGATGATTTTCTTGCTGAAGCCACGCCAGAAGCTAAACTGGCGCTGATCCGTCAATATCAATCAGAAGGACGTTTGGTTGCTATGACGGGTGATGGCACTAATGATGCCCCCGCACTGGCTCAAGCCGATGTGGCTGTCGCCATGAACTCAGGAACGCAAGCAGCAAAAGAAGCGGGCAATATGGTGGATTTGGATTCTGATCCCACTAAATTAATTGAAGTAGTCCATATCGGTAAGCAGATGTTGATGACCCGTGGCTCACTCACCACCTTCAGTATCGCCAATGATATTGCTAAATACTTCGCCATTATTCCTGCTGCTTTTGCCGTTACTTGGCCACAGCTGAACTCTTTAAATCTGATGCAATTACACTCTCCCACATCTGCGGTGCTCTCGGCGGTGATTTTCAATGCGCTAATTATTATGTTCCTTATCCCACTGGCGCTAAAAGGTGTTAATTATCGCCCTATGAGTGCCCAGTCACTGCTACGCCGTAATTTAGGCATCTATGGTTTAGGTGGATTAATAGTGCCTTTTGTTGGCATCAAATTAATCGATATTGTTATCAGCTTATGGGCGATTTAAAGGGGTATAGCATGAACATGATCCGTTCTTCATTAGTGGTATTAATTTTACTGACTTTAGTTACTGGTTTTGCTTACCCTCTACTCGTCACAGGTTTAGCAAACGCACTATATCCTTGGCAAGCAGGAGGCTCATTAATCGAAAAACAGGGGCGAATTCTTGGCTCTGCCTTGATTGGACAATCTTACCAAGATGCCAGCTATTTCCAAGGCCGCCCTTCGGCAACCGCGGATCTGCCCTATAATACGCTCTCATCGGGTGGCAGTAATTTAGCGGTAAGCAATCCCAAATTAACTGAAATTTTCAAAACTCGTGTCGAGGCGTTACAATCACAAAATCCACAAACTGATGGCCCTATTCCTGTTGATTTAATCACAGCATCGGCCAGTGGCTTAGATCCTGATATTTCACTCAATGCAGCGCTATACCAAGTGCCGCGTATCGCAAAACTTAGGCAACTATCTGACGCTGAGTTAATATCATTAATCAAGGAACAGACTACAAGCCCCTTGGTGAGTTTTCTCGGCCAGCCAGTTGTAAATGTTTTAAAATTGAATATGGCATTGGACGAATATCAGAGCGCACCAGCAAGATCAACTCATTGAGGTCATTATGCTTAATCAGGAACCTATCCGTCCAGATCCCGACGATCTGCTGGTGATTGCCAGTGATAAAGGACGTGGGAAATTAAAAATTTTCTTTGGTGCCTGTGCGGGCGTAGGCAAAACCTACGCCATGCTCCAAGAAGCTCAACGTTTGAGAGCCCAAGGACTTGATGTAGTGATTGGCGTGGTGGAGACCCATGAGCGCGAAGAAACAGCCGCTTTATTAGAGGGATTAACTCAACTCCCTACTCGACGTTTACAGCATCGAGGGCGGAAAATAGCCGCCTTTGATATTGATACGGCTATTGCTCGAGATCCTGCTGTTATCCTAATGGATGAATTAGCCTTCAGTAACCCGCCCGGAAGTCGCCATCCTAAACGCTGGCAAGATGTGGAAGAGTTGCTGGATATGGGAATCGATGTGTTTACCAGCATTAATGTGCAACATATCGAAAGCCTAAATGACATAGTAGGAAGTATTACGGGCATCCGTGTCAGGGAGACAGTACCCGATCATATCTTTGATGAGGCCAGCGAAATTGTTTTGGTCGATCTACCGCCTGACGATTTACGCCAGCGATTAAAAGAGGGCAAAGTCTATATTGCAGGGCAAGCCGAACGCGCTATTGAGCACTTTTTTCGTAAAGGTAATTTAATCGCCTTACGTGAATTAGCGCTGCGAAGAACTGCCGATCGGGTTGATGGCCAGATGCGCGAATTTCGTGACGGCCATGGCTCATCACCCGTCTGGCATACCCGTGATAGCTTGCTGGTATGTCTTGGCCATAATACTGGCAATGAAAAGCTGGTACGCGCGGCGGCACGATTAGCGGCCAAATTGAGCTGTGTCTGGCATGCGGTTTATGTGGAGACCCCAAAATTACATCAACTAGCTGAAGGAAAGCGCCGAGCTATTCTTAAATCACTGCGTCTAGCCCAAGAATTGGGGGCAGAAACCGCCACTCTCTCCGAGCCTTCAGAGGAAAAAGCTATTTTACGTTATGCTCGTGAGCATAATTTAGGCAAAATTTTAATTGGTCGACGTCACTCAAAACGCTGGCCGTGGTTCGACTTTAAGCTACGCCTTGGATTTGCGGATCGACTTGGTAAGCTAGGACCCGATCTTGATCTGATCATAGTGGCACTCGAAGAGAAAAATGATTGGGAAAAAGATCCTGATCAACGCCCCTTTAGTGAAAAATGGCGCACTCAACTCAATGGCTTCCTGATGGCCATTGTTTTTTGTACGGTTATAACTCTATTTTCGCGCACCTTTTTACTGGCGCTCGATAAAGCCAATTTGGTGACACTCTATTTGCTAGGTGTTGTCCTTATTGCTCTCTTTTATGGCCGACGCCCCTCTATTTTTGCCGCACTGATTAATGTCATTAGCTTTGATCTATTTTTTGTTCAGCCCCACTTCTCGCTGGCTATTCAGGATATGCAATATTTACTCACCTTCACCGTTATGTTGATTGTCGGTGTCGTAGTGGGTAATCTCACCGCAGGAATGCGTTACCAAGCAAGGATCGCCCGCTATCGAGAGCAAAGAACGCGCCACCTCTATGAAATGACGAAAGAACTCAGCAGAGCATTAACCGAAAATGATATAGGTAAAACCAGCTATCACTTCCTCAGCAATGCTTTTCAAGCCAAAATCTGCCTGTTATTACCGGATGAAAATCAGCAACTCGTTCCGCTGATCACCGAGGGATCTAGTCCATTACAAATTGATAATGCAATTGCTAAATGGAGTTTTGATAAGCGTATGTCCGCTGGAGCAGGCACAGATACGCTGCCGAGTGTTCCTTATCAACTAATCCCAATAATAAGCTCGAACGAGACTCTGGCTATTTTAGCTATTGAGCCGCAAAATCTGCGCCAGCTGCTTATTCCCGAACAACAGAGAATGTTACAGACCTTCACTGGGCTGGTGGCCAACGCATTAGAGCGGCTGCAACTGGCTAGGCAAGCAGAAGCCGCAAAACTAGATACCGAAAGAGAACAATTGCGCAATTCGCTGTTAGCCGCCCTGTCTCATGATCTAAAAACCCCTTTAACTGTGCTCTTCGGTCAGTCAGAGATATTGATGCTCAATTTGTCTGCAGAACACTCCCCTCATACCGAGTTGGTGAATAAAATGCGCCAACAAGTGCTAAGCACCTCAAGACTAGTTAATAATCTGCTGGATATGGCACGTATTCAATCAGGAGGAATTCAGCCCAATTTAGAGTGGCAATCATTTGAAGAGATCACCGGCAGCGCGCTACGTACCTTAGACTATGCCTTGCATTCGCACCCTATAGAAGTTGAAATACCGCCTGATTTCCTGCTCTATTGCGATGCTAGTTTAATTGAGCGAGTACTGATTAATCTGCTCGAAAATGCGGTTAAATACAGTGAGGAAACCACCGCTATTGGGATTAAAGCCAGTGTTGAACAACAAAATATTCATATTGAAGTCTGGGATGCGAGCAATGGCATTCCCGCAGGAAAAGAGCAGCTGATATTTGATAAGTTTTCGCGCGCACAAAAAGAGTCCGCTATCCCGGGTGTTGGTCTGGGATTGGCCATTTGTCGAGCTATTATTCAAATACATCAAGGCAAGATTTGGGCAGCAAATAATGAAAAAGGTGGTGCAAGTTTTCACTTTGTTCTACCTTTAAAGACCTTACCTAAGATTGAAGAGATAAACGCATACTGTGATCCCACACCAAATACTGCTCATTGAAGATGAGAAAGAAATTCGCCGTTTCGTCAAACTCGCTTTGGAGGGAGAGAACTGCAAAGTTTTTGAAGCCGACGGCTATCAGCGTGGTTTGATCGAAGCAGGTACGCGTAAACCGGATCTCATTATTCTTGATCTGGGCTTACCCGATGGTGATGGAGTTAATCTGATCCGTGATTTACGTCAATGGAGCCAAATTCCGATTATTGTGCTCTCTGCCAGAGAAGAAGAGTCACAGAAAGTGGCGGCTCTCGATGCAGGTGCTGATGATTATCTGACAAAACCTTTTGGTATTAGTGAGTTACTCGCCCGAGTCAGAGTCGCTTTACGCCGCTTTAGTAAACTCCATGATGAAGCATC
Organism: uncultured Moellerella sp.; assembly: GCA_963519845.1. Taxonomy (GTDB): domain Bacteria; phylum Pseudomonadota; class Gammaproteobacteria; order Enterobacterales; family Enterobacteriaceae; genus Moellerella. The sequence continues at coordinate 33,776 of CAUQNX010000025.1, forward strand.
GACTTTGCAATTTGGTGATATCACTATCGATTTTATTAATCGCATAGTGACTAAACAAAATGAAGAGCTCCACTTAACACCGATTGAATTTCGTCTACTTAGTGAATTAGTGGCAAATAGTGGAAAAGTGCTGACTCAGCGCTATTTGATGCAACAAGTTTGGGGGCCTAATTATGTGGAGCACAACCACTATTTAAGGATCTATATGGGGCATTTACGGCAAAAACTGGAAAATGATCCCACTCGCCCCGTTTATCTACTAACCGAAACAGGTATTGGTTATCGATTTATGCCTTAATAAACTCGCCGCCAGTCGCGGTTTATCTGATACTGGCATAATCTCATACACATTTGGATTAATTTATTCTATCATTCTAATTATCGATATTATGAGAATGAGATTTATTCCCCATGAGTATTTGGCTTGTCTATGCGTTATTATCCGCGGTCGCCGCATCTTTTGTGGCTATCTTTGGCAAATTGGGTCTACAGAATTTAGATGCTAATACAGCGACGGCAATTCGAGCCGTTATTATGGCATTATTCTTAGTGGGTGTAGTGGTAATTCAAGGAAAATTGGATCTAGTCAGCGATATTATTACTAATAAAAAAGCGATCTTTTTTATTGCTTTAAGTGGCGTTGCGGGTGCGCTCTCTTGGTTATTTTATTTTTTAGCTATTAAGAATGGCAATGTTTCACAAGTTGCTCCTATTGATAAACTAAGTGTCGTTTTTGCAGTTATTTTTGCTGTAGTCCTCTTTGGTGAAAAAATATCTTTGGTGGCAATGGGCGGAGTTGCATTAATTACAGTTGGTGCTCTGATGGTAGCATTAGGTTAATTAACAACTAATATACTGATGGCACCTAGTCTATTTATCATCTTTTTATCTAACTATTTAAACTAGGTGCTATATTAAATATCTAAGCTAGATTGCAAAACTTAATTCATGTTAGTTTCTTTAATTCTCTGTTCTAATATTTGGATTAATAGTTCAACATTAGGCCGATAACCTATTCCTTCGGCAAGACCTTCACTATAATCTGACTGCTGTATTAATGCTTTCATATCATCAGCATTTAATAAAAAGAAATGTTGTTTAGCATAGCTTTGAATTAAGGCTAGAGCCCCACAACACAAGGGGGTTGCACTGGATGTTCCCGAATAACGACGAGTATAATTTCGATTGTTACTCTCAGAATATTGTTGTAAATCACCATAACCTAATGTTGTTACCGACCAATCTCCCCATGAATTAATAATGGAATTAGGGTGATTATAATTAGAGAAAGAACAACGTAATCCCGTATTATGATGACAAGCACCAACTAAGAAACCACCTGAGTCACCATAGTCAGGTATATATTTTTTACTCATATTTAAATCTAATCCACCATTACCCGCAGCTAATAATACAATACAACCCCTTTGAGTAAGAGAATGAATTCTATCCCACCAATATTTACTCGCGATAACAGGAGTATAATAAAGCTCGGAGGCAAATTGAATATCGATACTAATAATATCGCCCGCTTCAGCATCATTAAGAACTAAATCAAAATCGCCAGTATCGTAGAAATAAAATTGACTCTTATGGGCAATTCCCGTTACACCTAAATTATTATCACTAGCCGCAATACAACCCGCTGAGGCTGTTCCATGATTACAATCTTCTGTTTCTGAACGACTATTAACTACGGTTATATTACCGCCCTGTAAATCCTCATGTTCACGATATAAGCCAAAATCAACATGCCTAATATTAACATTTTGGCCTAGAATACCTCTCTTCCATACAGGATAAATATTCATGCCATTATGTGCATTGAGATAGCCTTGTAGAGATAAATAGTGAGATGTTTTTACATCTACTGCTATTTCCTCTGCTGCTACATCACAAGTGGGTAATTTAGGCACAGCATAGTTTCGAGTATCAGGCACTAGAGCGCAGTATTCAATACAATCCAATTTTTCTATCTCTTGAGCGAGCATTAACATGGATTCAATAGAGTATTCATCTGATGAAGTTAATTTAGCATATTGATTGTTTGATATACTATTAGGAATTAAAAAATGCTCTGTTACTAAGCTATACTTACTTGTTGATAATAATTGATTAAGCTGACTAATTTCATTGGAATCAAAATCGTCATATTTAAATTTAACTTCTATCGAATATTTATCGATATTATCAAAAATAAGATTATCACCTTTTAAATTTAATTCATATGGCGGAGATATTTTCTCATCAACTCTATTAATATTTATTACATTAGATGCATATATTTTATTTTCATCCATTATAAAATAGAATTTAACTTGATAACGACCATGCTCATTGACATTAAATAAAGTTGAATTATTATTTATAATACACTGATTAATCATCACATCATTTTTATATAACATTAAGTTTTTAGCCTGACTTACATCTTCATTAATATTAACATATATAAATCCATTATCACTAAAATTTCTATATATAGATATTTTATTATTCATTAGTCACCTTTATATTATAAAGTAGTATTACAATTAAAAACAACTGACAATATATAACATCATAGCAATTGTCTTAATATTATTTTACCTTAGTGTCAAATGAAAAATATCCTATATAAATAAAATCATTAACAATAAAAAAGCCTCTTATATATATATAAAAGAGGCTTTATAAAAACTATTTAAATATCAGTTAAATTAACCTTTATTCTCAGTTTTAGTCCAAGTATCTCTTAATCCCACAGTACGGTTAAATACCAGATGATCAGGACGACTTAAGACGCTATCAGCACAATAGTAGCCTTCGCGCTCAAACTGATAAGGTGCTTCCGCTTTGGCATTCTGCAAACCAGGTTCAACAAAACCTTGACGGATCACTAAGGATTCATCATTGATAACAGAAAGGAAATCCTCTTCAGCACCTGGATTAGGTACTGTGAACAAGCGATCATATAAGCGAATTTCTGCAGGGATAGCGTGTTGAGCACTTACCCAGTGGATAACGCCTTTAACTTTACGGCCATCGGCAGGATCTTTGTTCAATGTCGCTGGATCATAAGTACAGTAAATCGTCGTGATATTACCTTCAGCATCTTTTTCTACACGTTCAGCTTTAATAATATAGGCATTACGCAGACGCACTTCTTTATCCAAAACTAAGCGTTTATATTGGCGATTGGCTTCTTCACGGAAATCGGCACGATCAATGTAAATTTCACGACTGAAAGGCGCTTGACGTGTTCCCATATCCGGTTTATTCGGATGATTAGGCATCGTCAGGATCTCTTCGCCTTCTGGCATGTTTTCGATAACCAAACGAACAGGGTCTAATACAGCCATAGCACGTGGGGCATTCTCATTAAGATCATCACGAATACATGACTCTAAAGAGGCCATTTCAACGTTGTTATCCTGCTTGGTCACACCTATGCGCTGACAAAATTCGCGAATCGAAGCGGCAGTATAACCACGACGACGTAGACCTGAAATAGTCAACATGCGAGGGTCATCCCAACCATCAACGATTTTATCGGTCACTAACTGATTCAGCTTACGCTTAGACATCACCGTATATTCAAGATTCAGACGAGAGAACTCATACTGTCTTGGATGACACTCAATCGTAATATTTTCCAACACCCAGTCATATAGGCGGCGGTTGTCTTGGAATTCCAAGGTACAAAGTGAATGAGTGATCCCTTCCAACGCATCAGAAATACAATGGGTGAAATCATACATCGGATAAATACACCACTTAGTACCAGTTTGGTGATGCTCAGCAAATTTAATACGATAAATCACCGGATCACGCATAACCATAAATGGTGAAGCCATATTAATTTTGGCTCTAAGGCAGGCTTTACCTTCTTCGATCTCGCCCGCACGCATTTTTTCAAATAATGCGAGGTTCTCTTCAATGGAACGATCACGATAAGGGCTGTTTTTACCCGGCTCTTTTAAAGTTCCACGGTATTGGCGGATCTCATCAGCCGTCAGATCTTCGACGTAAGCTAAACCTTTATTAATTAACTCAATAGCGTATTGATAAAGGGTATCAAAATAATCAGAAGAGTAGTGGACTTTGCCACTCCACTCAAATCCTAACCATTTAACATCTGCTTGAATCGAATTAACGAATTCAACGTCTTCTTTTGCTGGGTTAGTATCATCAAAACGTAAATTGCATTGCCCTTGATAATCTTGAGCAATACCAAAATTGAGACAAATAGATTTCGCATGGCCAATATGCAGATAGCCATTAGGTTCAGGCGGAAAACGAGTATGAACAGTCGTGTGTTTTCCAGTAGCCAGATCTTCATCAATGATCTGACGAATAAAATTCGTTGGGCGGGCATCTGCCTCGTTCATTGTCATCATTCCTCAATGCAAAAAGCGCAATAATAACCTGTTATATTCCACCATAAAACAGTAGGAAACAACCGTTTGATCAATTTATGCTAGATAAAATAGAAAATATTTATTCTTAACGAGTCGATTAGCATGCTTTCATCATCTGTTTTAACAAAACCGCTAAATACTTCGCCTCTTTAATTCTTAAGAGTATAAAACAAAGCGCCCCCTGTTTAACGCAGGAGGCGCTTTAAATTGCTAATCTTAAATAGCCTTAGCTAGATTATTTATCAATCGCAATCACTATTTGATCACTTGATAAATAACTGTTTCGCCTGCTTTGACTTCACCCGCTGAGAGGATCTCAACTCTAGAATAATCGTCAATATTACTGATTATTACCGGGCTGATCATAGATTTAGCATTGTTATTTAAAAAGTCTAAATCCAGCTTCAAGATAGGATCACCAGCTTTAACGCTAGCACCTTCTTCAACTAAGCGAGCACAACCTTCACCTTTCAGCGCAACAGTATCAATTCCCATATGCACAATCAGTTCCACGCCGTTATCCGTTTCGAGACAGAATGCATGATTGGTTTCAAAGATTTTAACCACTGTGCCAGATGCTGGTGCGACAACCACAGGGCTGGTCGGTTTTATCGCGACACCATCACCCACGATACGGCTTGAGAAGGCTTCATCAGGCACATCATCGAGTGAATAAAGTTGACCACTAACAGGAGCTACCAGCGATAAAATAACTTCACCGGTTGCATCAGCGACTGGCGATTTAGCTAATGGCGCAATAACTGGCGCTTTACTAGCTGCAATCGGCCCTTTAGCAATCACTTCTTTCATTGCACTGGCGACTAATTCCGCGCGTGTTCCCACAATCACCTGAACACTGTTTTTATTCAGACGGATCACACCCGCTGCACCTAGATGTTTTGCTAAGGCTTCATTGACACTATCTGAATCTTTGACGGATAAGCGTAAGCGAGTAATACAGGCATCAATCGCCGTAATATTGTCACTACCACCCACAGCACCAATATATTGACGTGCCTCTTTTTGAATATCACTGTCCGAATGATCGACGGGACTGAGATTTTCATTATAGCCATCAATAGTTTCATCACTGGCGCTCTCTTCACGTCCCGGTGTCATCATATTGAATTTGGTGATACAGAAGCGGAAAATCACATAATATAAGCAGAAGAAAACCAGACCTTGCACAATCAACATATACCAATGAACAGCTAATGGATTACGTGATTGTAATAGCATATCGACAAAACCAGCACTAAAGCCGAAACCTGAAATCCACTCCATAGTTGCGGCGATATAGACGGATATCCCCATCAATAGCGCATGGATCACATACAATACAGGTGCAACGAACATAAAGGAGAATTCGAGCGGCTCGGTAATCCCTGTAAAGAAGGAGGCAAAAGCACCCGCCATCATAATACCGCCAACTTTGGCTTTATTTTCAGGCTTAGCGCAGTGATAAATAGCCAAAGCAGCACCTGGCAGACCAAACATCATAACCGCAAAGAAGCCAGCCTGATAACGCCCAGTTATACCCGGAATAGCCAGTCCTTCTTCAATGGATTTAGCCCCACCGAGGAAGTTAGGAATATCATTAATACCCGCAACATCAAACCAGAACACTGAGTTTAATGCGTGATGTAGACCAACAGGAATTAATAGGCGGTTAAAGAAGGCATAGATACCCGCGCCAAGAGAGCCCATATCTTTGATGCTTTCCCCAAATGCGACTAAACCATTATAGATAAATGGCCAGACATACATCAGGATAAATGCGAGGAAAATCATAAGGAATGACGTTAAGATTGGAACAAGGCGTCGTCCGCTAAAGAATGACAGCGCTCTAGGTAACTCCACGCCACTATATCGATTATAGAGTTCCGCAGAAAGTACACCGACCAGAATACCCACAAACTGGTTATCAATTTTCTTAAATGCAGCTGGTACTTGATCCAGTGGTACACTCATGATCATCGAATAAGATGCAGGTGAACATAGAGTGGTGACGACTAGAAAACCGACAAATCCGGTTAATGCTGCGGCGCCATCTTTATCTTTCGACATGCCATAGGCAATACCGATAGCAAACAATACTGACATATTGTCAATAATAGCCGAGCCTGATTTAATCAATAATGCTGCAATCGCACTATTAGCACCCCAACCATCTGGGTCGATCCAATAGCCAATCCCCATAAGGATCGCAGCGGCAGGCAGGACTGCCACCGGAACCATAAGGGCCCGGCCTATGCGTTGTAAGTAGCTTAGTATATTCACAGCTTCCCCTTTGTTGCCCCATTAACGGGATCTTATTTGCCTACCTTATTTTAAGTAAGGTGGCGTATGTAGCTCGTACTAGCATAGTTTAAATTAATTAATTTTCGATGCAAAATAATTCAATTGAATTTGTGATTTTCATCAAGAGAAATTGAGCAATCACACTTAAATGCTAGCAAATCGATAAAACTTATTTTATGATAAAAAATATCTTATAGTAGTAGATTTGCCCGTAGGGCTAATAGAAAATCAATATCCTTCTTTATATGTTCGACTAATATTAAGAAGCGATAGACAATATGAAATTATTTCACTGATTTATTAGAGGTTACTAAACTATGAGGCTTCTCCCTCTGGCTAATGCAAAAGATGTTGGAATCTGGTCAGCTCAATATATTATCAGCAAAATCAATGCATTTAAACCAACTGCTGAACGCCCTTTTCTTCTCGGTTTACCCACGGGTGGCACTCCACTTGCTACTTATCAGGCTCTAATTGAGCTGTTTAAAGCCGGCAAAGTCAGTTTTAAACATGTAGTCACCTTCAATATGGATGAGTATGTGGGGATACCTAGCAATCACCCACAAAGTTACTACACATTTATGCATGAAAACTTCTTTAATCATATCGATATTCAAGAACAAAATATCAATATGCTAAATGGTAATGCTAAAGATGTGCATGCTGAATGTCAGCGCTATGAAGATAAAATCAAATCTTACGGTAAAATTCATCTATTTATGGGGGGAGTTGGCAACGATGGCCATATCGCCTTTAATGAGCCAGCCTCTTCACTCGTTTCACGTACGCGCATTAAAACACTGACTCCAGAGACGCGCAGTGCAAACTCACGCTTTTTCAATAATGATGTTGAGCAAGTACCTAAATTCGCTTTGACTGTCGGTGTTGCAACACTATTAGATGCCGAAGAGCTGATGATTTTAGCCACTGGTGCCAATAAAGCGCTGGCTGTTCAAGCTGCGGTAGAAGGTGCGGTCAACCATATGTGGACCATTAGCTGTGTCCAAATGCACCCTAAAGCGCTGATAGTTTGCGATGAAGGCTCAACACTAGAGTTAAAAGTGAAAACACTGAAATATTTCAGTCAGTTAGAATCTGACATTATCAGTGAATACTCACAAATCTAGTTCAATCACCCGGTCTGGTAATGCAGACCGGTGTCCCCTATTTTGCGCTAAGTGCCCGGAGGCAAAACCATGTATGCATTAACCCACTGTATTATTTATACAGGTCATGAAAGACTGGAAAATCATGCCGTTATTATCGATGGTGAACATATAAAAGCGATTTGCCATCTCGATGAATTGCCTAATGGTATTGAAACACATGATTTAAAAGGCGCTATCCTTTCTGCGGGATTTATTGACTTACAGGTCAATGGCTGTGGCGGTGTGCAATTTAATGACACAAAAGAGAATGTCTCTGTTAATCACTTAGAGATAATGCAAAAAGCCAATGAACGCACAGGTTGTACTAGTTATTTACCGACGCTGATCACCAGCACTGATGAATTAATGCGACACAGCATTCAGGTAATGACTGAATATCTAACCAAACATAAAAACCAAGCATTAGGTCTCCATCTTGAAGGTCCCTATATTAACCCACTGAAAAAGGGAACTCATGATGCAAATATTATTCGTCAACCTTCAGCTGAAATGATCGAGCATTTAGTTAAACACGCTGATGTGATCACTAAAATGACCTTAGCTCCCGAAATGGTTGAAGATAAAATTATTCACCAACTTATTGAAGCGGGCATCCTAGTTTCTGCTGGGCACTCCAATGCCACTTATGAGGAAGCTCGCCAAGGCTTCCGTGCAGGTATTCGTTTCTCTACTCACCTCTTTAATGCCATGCCTTATATTTCTGGTCGTGGTCCTGGTTTAGTCGGTGCTATTTATGATACACCTGAAGTTTATGCGGGTATTATCGCTGACGGGCTTCATGTTCAGTGGGCAAATATTAGAAACAGTAAGTTATTGAAAGGTGAAAAACTGGTTTTAGTGACCGATGCCACAGCACCAGCAGGGATTGACCCACAAACCAATGAAATGGATCATTTTATCTTTGCTGGTAAAACCATATACTACCGCGATGGATTGTGTGTTGATGAAAATGGCACTCTCAGTGGCTCTTCTCTCACCATGATTAATGCCGTTAAAAATAGTGTTGAACAAGTGGGTATTCCATTAGATGAAACATTAAGAATGGCGACACTCTACCCAGCTCGTGCCATTGGTGTAGAAGATTCTCTTGGAACAATTGAGCCGGGTAAAGTTGCTAATCTGACTGCTTTTAGCCCTGATTTCAACGTTATCGCTACCTTTGTAAATGGTCAGCAAGTCTATCGACAATGAGTAAATAAACTAATGAGTCATAATCACTCGCTAAAGCAAATTGGTAATATTGATCTGGTAAAACAATTAAACGGTGCTGTAGTCTACGGGCTAATTGATCAGCAAGGTCCGATATCACGAATACAAATTGCCGAACAAAGCCAGCTTGCACCAGCGAGTGTCACTAAAATTACGCGTCAGTTATTAGAACGTGGATTAATTAAAGAAGTTGACCAACAAGCATCAACAGGTGGGCGCCGCGCTATTTCGATTGTGTCTGAATATCGAAATTTCCACACTATTGGTGTGCGCTTAGGCCGTTATGATGCGACTATTGCCCTCTATGATCTCAGTGGCAAAGCCTTGGTTGAACAGCACTATCCGATTATAGAATCAGCTCAACAAGAAGTTGAGAACAAATTGATCGCCGCCATTGAAGAGTTCAAAACCAATCAACAGCGTCGAATCAAAGAGTTGATCGCTATTTCAGTGATTTTACCCGGTTTGGTCAATCCAGATACGGGTATCGTACATTATATGCCCCATATCAGAGTTGATAACTGGCATCTCGTCGATAATCTGAAAGCCTATTTTAATATCACCTGCTATGTGGGACACGATATTCGTAGCCTTGCCTTAGCCGAGAACTATTTTGGCGCAACGCGGGATTGTGCTGACTCACTGTTAGTCAGAATCCATAGAGGAACGGGCGCAGGTGTGATTATCAATAATGAGATCCTGCTTAATCAACGGGGTAACTTAGGTGAGATAGGTCATATCCAAATCGATCCTATTGGTGAAAGATGTCATTGCGGTAATTTTGGTTGTTTAGAAACTATCGCCGCCAACTCAGCTATTGAAAATCGTGCGCGTCAACGTATTGAGCAAGGTTTTCCGACTCTCCTAACCCTCGATGACTGTTCCATCAAAGCTATCTGCCAAGCCGCTAATAAACATGATCCTTTAGCTACTGAGATTATCCAAAATGTGGGTAAACAGCTGGGTAAAGCGATTGCCATCACTATAAACCTATTTAATCCACAGAAAGTGGTGATTGCCGGCGAGATAACCGAAGCAGAGAAAATTCTATTACCTGCAATACAGAGCTGTATTAATACGCAAACACTTAAAGAGTTTCGTGAAGATTTGCCCATTGTCACTTCTCAACTAGTTCATAACTCAGCAATAGGTGCCTTTGCCCTCACCAAACGCGCTATGCTCAACGGAGAGCTATTGCAATTGCTGTTTGATAGCTAAAGCTGATGCCCCGAACATATGATGAGAGGGGCTTATTCTACAGATAAATCAGATAATCAATATTCATTGTTTAAAAAACAAGCTTATCTGCCGCCATCTATTTTCTAAAACTAAGCCGATATTCTCTCTTTATGCTGATTTCTAGGAATATAGCCCACCAGAGTCTAAGCAATCGCTATTAGCAAGATAGCTATATTGGCTAATTTATAACAAGCCTCTTTATTTTTTCATCCTCTTTATCCATCGACGCTTACCTATTGGCTCTTTTAATTCATTTTTTTAGCGCCTCCTACCATCAATAATCAAATTCATCTCAAATATAGTAATCGGGCACTTAAATTTCTCACCAATAAAAAGGCTATTTATCAGTCAAATCTACTTTTTTTTGGTGATTTTATCGACAAAACGATTATTCACCAGTCAGTTGAACACTTTTCTGCAAAAATACTGCAAAAAGCAGTTGACGATTTTGTCTGTAATACGCATAATGCGCCCCGCAACGCCGAGAAGGTTTGCAGAAAAAAAAGATGGCTATGTAGCTCAGCTGGTTAGAGCACAACACTCATAATGTTGGGGTCACAGGTTCGAATCCCGTCATAGCCACCATCTTTTTTATTTGCGGGAGTGGCGAAATTGGTAGACGCACTAGATTTAGGTTCTAGCGCCGCAAGGTGTGCGAGTTCAAGTCTCGCCTCCCGCACCATTTCCTTCTTCACGTTGTCATGTTTTTCAGGTGGGGTATCGCCAAGCGGTAAGGCACTAGGTTTTGATCCTAGCATCCCCAGGT
>CAUQNX010000026.1:0-42319 GCA_963519845.1 uncultured Moellerella sp.
TGCCTGTCACGCAGGGGGTCGCGGGTTCGAGTCCCGTCCGTTCCGCCACTTATTAAAAACCCCGTGATTTATATCACGGGGTTTTTTTTGTTATAAAGAAAATAACACTCAAAAATATTTATTCCTATTATCTAGGCTACTAATAGCTTAATTTCATTTGATTATCTGATCTAATTTAAAGATATAATTAGGTTTAGTTTGATCAGATCGCCAACGTATCCTGCTTTTAATCAATTAATTTATATTGTTTTTTGCTAGGATATACCTACATTGTACTAAGTAACGGGAAGTAACTGAGTGGCAAAAAAAACCTATTCAATCCGATATGTTGCAGGAGAGCCAGCAAAGCGGATCCAGCCGATGTCGAATCGTATGTTAGGACAATCGCTACCAGTTGGACTTCCATTATTTGCTGGAGGTGAAACTCTAGATGTCGTTATTTGGAATATTTATAAGCAACAACGACCAAATTGGAAAGCTACACTTAATGAGCTGGTAACAGGCAAACAGCTTGTATTGCTACAAGAAGCTCAAATGTCTCCTGAATTAATCTCTTTTGCTGCATCGCATAAATTGATTGCTGATCAAGTCCCTGCACTCCCCTTTTCTGCCCATCCCGCTGGCGTGATGACGTTGGCAACATCTCATCCTATCTATTGCTGTCCTCTACGTGAAAAAGAACCCTTAATTAGATTGGTAAAATCAGCCTTGATAACTGTTTATCCGCTGCCAAATGGTCGCCATTTGATGGTTGTCAATGTACATGCCATTAATTTTAGCTTTGGTGTAGACGTATATTCTCGTCAGTTAAATAATTTAGGTGAGCATATTTGCAAGCATCTAGGTCCCGTTATTCTAGGGGGCGATTTTAATGCGTGGAGCCGTCAGCGAGTAAATACTTTAAAACGTTTTGTTCGTAGTATGGGTTTAAAGGAAGTTAATTATCAAAATGATTACCGGACATTAGCTTTTAGCCGTCCACTAGATTATGTTTTTTACCGAAATCTTTATGTTGAAAATTCCAGCGTAATGATCACAAACTCATCAGATCATAATCCAATTAAGATTAGATTTAATTTAATTGATTGACAATATATATTATAAAATAAAATAAATAATAAATTTTTATTTTATTTTTGATAAATAATTTGCTGTTTATTAATTCTCTTCTATAGTTATTATTCTCTCACCTTAATTAATGATTGAGAATAGGGGATTTATCTTGAAGCATATTGTTATTGTTGGTGGCGGTACGGGTGGAACAATGCTTGCTAATATTTTAGCAAGGAAACTAAATGAAAAGATTTTTTCACGTGAGGTGAAAATAACATTAATAACAGATAATCCTACTCATTATTATAAACCTGCTTTTATGTATGTAGCATTTAATCTTTTTTTTAAAGATGATTTATCAAGGCCCCAAGGTTCACTGTTAAGACCAGAAATAAATTTAATTATAGATAAAGCTGACTCATTTGATTTTAATAATAAAGAAATTACTTCATTAAGTGGTAAAAAATATAATTATGACTTCCTTGTATTTGCAACAGGTTGTGTTCCTCGACCCGATAAAATAGAAGGATTAAAAGAAGTTGGAAATCATTTTTATCTTTATGAACCGGCAAGAAAATTAGCTGACCAACTCTCTAAAATTGAAAAAGGTAGAATTTTTATTACTGTCTCATTTCCAGAGACCCCTAATGTTCCTCACCAATGTGGTATTGCACCATTAGAGACTACATTGATGTTAGATGACTTCCTGCGTAAGCGTAGGGTTAGAGAAAATGTAGAGATAATATATACCTATCCAACCGTATCTCAATTACTTCGCAATTGCTTATTTATGCAGCAACCTGTTTGTGAAGTAGTGCCTGAAATATTTAAGCAAAAGAATATTACTGCGCAAAGAGGATTTACCTTATCTAAAGTCGATCCTGATAAAAAGATTGCTTATTCTAAAGAGGGTGAGGAACAAGAGTTCGATATCCTAATCAGTACTCCTCCTATTACCGCTGTAGATGCCGTGATTAATACCGGATTAAGTGAGCATAATAATGGTGAAGGCTGGTTGCCCACTGACCATGAAACTATGCAAGTTTATGGTCTTGAGCATGTGTATGTTATCGGTGATACCGTTGATTTACCCATAAGTAAAGCCGGTGGTAGTTGTCATAATCAGGCGGGTGTTATCGCCGATAATATTTATGGTCAAATTGTTTATGGCTATCCTTCTGCTATTTATGATGGCCGTGTGCAAGCCATTGCTCAGATGGGATTAAATGCAGGTATGCCACTACAATATGATTATAAGCATGATGTTATTCCTACACCACCGACTAAGCTAGGTGGGCTATTTAGAAACGGATTTAATCGTGGTATTTATTGGGCTGCCATAAGAGGCTTAGTGTAGGAGATAAAAAATGTCAATTGTAGATAAAAATGAATTAAAAAATATCAAACTACCCGAAGGCACAGAACATTTAATAGAAAAACTCTCTCCCTTATTAGCCTTAAAAAGATTAGATAATATTGTTGATCTAATTTCATTGATATCAGATTTAATTGATATCACGGATAATAGTACGATAGAGAAATTATCAAATTCATTTGAGGATGCATTGGTGCCTATATGGGAAATAAGCACGGCATATAATATGTCTAAAATGGAGATATTGCATGAAGAAAGAAAATATAATTTCAGAACGGTATATTCGTTAATTAAAGATCCTGATACGTTGAAAGGCGTGTTTTTAATATTAAGAACACTGCAAATAATCGGTAATAAAAAATAATTGGATTTTAATTTTCTAATCGTTATTTGATGAGGCATTTATGTTAAAGGATAAAAGACTTTCATTTGAAACTCGTGTTATTCATGGCCATTATTCTTCCAGCGACCATCATAATTCTTTAATTCCTCCCGTATATAGAACATCGACATTTACATTCTCTACAGTAGAAAATGCAGCCGCTTGTTTTAGCGGAGAAGAAGAAGGGTATCTTTATACCCGAATTAATAATCCTACGCTTTCGCTATTAGAAAAACGCATTGCTGATTTGGAAAATGCAGAAGCAGGTATTGTTTTCTCTTCAGGTATGGGGGCGATCACTTCGACTTGCTGGACTCTGCTTAATCCTGGTGATGAATTATTGGTTGATATGACGATATATGGCTGTACCTATGCCTTTTTCCATCATGGGTTAGAGCGCTTTGGTGTTAAAGTTCGTCATATTGATCTTTCAGATAGAGAGCAACTTTTAGCTGCGGTTAATTCAAATACAAAAATGATTTTTTTTGAATCGCCAGCTAATCCAAATATGCGCATAGCCGATATTCAGGCCATTAGCCAAGTCGCCAAACAACATGGTGCCCTTGTAGTGGTTGATAATACCTACTGTACGCCATACATACAGCAACCCATTAGCTTAGGTGCTGATATTGTGATTCATTCATTGACTAAATATATGAATGGTCATGGTGATGTGATCGCTGGGGCTGTAGCGACTTCAAATGAGTTAGCGACACAAATTCGATTAGTGGGTTTGAAAGATATGACTGGCGCATGTTTATCTCCTGAAGATGCTTTCCTGATTATCAGAGGGTTAAAAACACTCCCTATACGCTTGGATAGAGCGACTGAAAATGCGCAAAAGGTTGCTGAGTATTTAGCCGAACATCCAAAAGTCGAGAAAGTGTTATATCCTGGGCTCCCTTCATTTCCCCAATATGAGCTAGGGCGTCGCCAGATGAAGTCCTCAGGGGCGATGATTGCTTTTGAGATAAAGGGTGGTCTTGAGGCTGGGCGGATGTTTCTAAATCGCTTAGAGCTCTTCTCGAGGGCGGTGAGCTTAGGGGATAGCGAATCATTGGCACAGCACCCCGCCAGTATGACGCATTCGACCTATACACCTGAAGAGCGTTTGCATCATGGGATTAGCGACAGTTTAATTCGTTTAGCGATTGGATTAGAAGCTGTGGATGATTTGATTGCCGATCTTGATCAAGCATTCGATTTTTAATCTAGCTATAGTTGATTAAGTTCTAAAAAAGTAGAGGCCTAGTGATATCGCTAGGCCTCTTTTTTGATTGGCTATTTAAAGGTTTTTATCTTTTCTTCACAAAGAGGAAGTAGGTAATTGAAAGTATGATCACCCAAACAACCCCGACCAGCAGCGCGACTCTCGTTGCTTCAAAGAAGCCAAGTAGAGCGATAACAAAGATCATAAATGCAATTGTTAATAGTGGCGCAATCGGCCAGAAAGGAACTGGGAATTTCAATTGCTTAACTTCTTCTTTACTCATTTGGCGGCGCATAGCTACCTGAGAAAGTAGGATCATCAGCCAAACCCAAACGGTAGCAAAGGTGGCAATGGAAGCAATGATAACGAAGATATGCTTAGGAATAAGATAGTTAAGATATACGCCAATTAACATGACCGCAGACATCACCAGCACAGTAACCCAAGGCACGCCATTACGCGTTAATTTGGTGAAAGCTCTAGGTGCTTGCCCTTCATTCGCCATACCATACATCATTCTACCTGCACCAAAAATATCACTATTGATAGCGGAAATAGCCGCGGTGATCACCACGATATTAAGGATATTTGCTGCAGAGCTGATATTTAGGCTGGAGAATATTTGTACAAATGGGCTGCCTTCTTGGCCTATTTGGTTCCACGGATAGATGCACATCAGGACGAATAGGGTTAAACCGTAGAACAGTAGAATCCGGATTGGGACTGCATTAATCGCTTTAGGGATAGTTTTTTCGGGGTCTTGGGCTTCACTTGCGGTGATACCTATAACTTCAATACCGCCAAAAGCAAACATTACAATGGCTAATGAGGCAATCACGCCGGTTATACCATTGGGCATAAATCCGCCATGCTCCCATAAGTTACTGATACCCGTCTGGTGAGCTGTCTCTTGACCGAAGCCATAAAACATTAAGAATGTTCCACCCACAATCATGGCAATAATGGCACTGACTTTAATGATCGATAACCAAAATTCCATTTCACCGAATATTTTAACGTGACATAAGTTGAGCGCGCCTATGATCAAGACGATACTTAATACCCATATCCAAGGCTCGACTTGCGGAAACCAGAAGCCCATATAGGCACCAAAGGCGGTTATATCGGCGAGACAGACCACCAACATTTCGAAGACATAGTTCCAACCTGTTAAAAACCCGGCTAGTGGTCCCATATAATGACTGGCATAATGCGCGAATGAACCAGGGACAGGATGGTGAACCGCCATCTCGCCGAGTGCGCGCATGACCATAAAGACAGCAGCGCCACCGAGCATATAGGCAATCAGGACTGCCGGACCCGCAGCTTGAATAGCAGAGGCTGAGCCATAGAAGAGGCCAGTACCAATGGCTGAACCTAATGCCATAAAGCGGATATGCCGGACGCTGAGTCCCCTTCGGAGCTGATTTGGGTTACTACTTTTCATTTCCTTCCTTTCCTGTCACTGTCATGTTGTACCGGATATTGTCCCGGTTTTTTATGATATAAAATGAATCTAATGAATTAAGATGCGCTAGATTATCATAAACAAGTATATTCGCGGGATAGATATCTGCAATATAATAGGCTTGAGTTGAATCTGTTAGAGATAAATATGCAATATCCAATTAATGAGATTTTTCAGACTTTACAAGGTGAGGGCGTTTTTACGGGAGTCCCAGCTATCTTTATTCGATTACAGGGTTGTCCTGTGGGCTGTAGTTGGTGTGATACCAAGCAGACATGGGATAAAGAGCCAGAAAAAGAGCGGCCATTAGATCAAATACTGATCAAGACGCTTGATTCAGATGAGTGGGCTAGTGCCTCTGTGGCCGATATCTTGGCCTGTTTTCGTCAAAATAAATATACCGCAACTCATATAGTGATTACGGGGGGCGAGCCCTGTATTTATGATTTGGTTCCATTAACGACTGAATTAGAGCAGCAAGGTTATCAATGTCAAATTGAAACCAGCGGAACTTATCCAATCCAATGTACAGAAAACACTTGGGTGACACTTTCGCCAAAGGTAAAAATGCGCGGCGGATTGAAAGTGCTGACAGAAGCCGTCAATCGAGCCAATGAAATTAAACATCCTGTGGCGCGAGAAAAGGATATTGAAGCACTCGAGGCGCTATTAGCGTTAAGAGAGCAGGGTGGAGAACTGATTACCTCCCTACAACCTATTAGCCAAAATAAATCAGCAACACAACTCTGCATAGAAACTTGTATTGAGCGCAATTGGCGCTTATCGATACAGACGCATAAGTATTTAAACATCGCCTAGCTAGATATCAGTATCTATAGGCGGAATATATTATAGATACTGATAAAAACGACAAATAGCGATTAAGCCAGATCACCGCGATAGATACAACCCGCATTGCAGGTCTCTTTAACCATCACTGCGCTGAGTAAAGGAAGTTGTGATTTGGTTTGCTGCCAAATCCATTTTGCCAGCACTTCACTCGTTGGATTTTCGAGCCCTTCTATCTCATTGAGGTAATGGTGATCTAAACGCGCTAAAATAGGTTTAAACAGCATTTTGACCTCACTAAAGTCAATAATCCATCCGCTTGTTGCATTTACCTCGCCAGTCAATTCGAGACGCACCATGAAAGAATGACCATGTAAGCGACCACACTTATGGCCTTCGGGCACATTAGGAAGAAGGTGCGCGGCTTCAAAATGGAAATCTTTAAATATTGTTGTGCTCATAATTGTCCTATTTTCTATTAATTATTAACAGATTCTACTGTTATTCGATATTTTTTGTCTTTTTTCCATGTAAAGTGAATTCACTCCAATTGAGGATGCATTCTAACACCATTTTCTTTAGGTCTTTTAGTTATGACATATTGCAATAGTTTCTTATCTCCAAATGGCAGGCTGTTATAACCTGCAATTAATATGTAATGATGAAAGATTGATCGAATAATTTTGAGGTTTTTTGGATAATGACGACTAAGCAGCCACCCGCATCATCTTTATTTCCGCTGACGGCAGAACAACTTAATGATCTGCAAAAGAGTGTCAGTGATTTTTCATCACATCAATTAGCTTGGCTATCGGGATATTTCTGGGCAAAGGTTAATGAAAATGGCGTCGAAATCCCACAAACGGCGATATTGAGCAGCGAAACTCAGCCTAACGATAAAAGTATCACTGTTATTTCAGCCTCGCAAACTGGGAATGCACGCCGATTAGCGGAGCAACTTAGGGATAACTTATTAGCTAATAAGCTCAATGTGAATTTAGTGAATGCTGGTGATTATAAATTCAAGCAAATCTCACAAGAGACGACGGTGATTATTATCGCCTCAACTCAAGGTGAGGGGGAGCCCGCCGAAGAGGCGATCGCTTTATATAAATATCTGCATGGTAAAAAAGCCCCTGATTTAACGCAAACTAGCTATGCTGTTTTTGCTTTGGGCGACTCTTCCTATGAAAAATTCTGTCAGGCTGGAAAAGATTTTGACTCACGTCTCGCTGAGTTAGGTGGGCAGTCTCTGATAGAACGCGTGGATGCCGATGTTGATTATCAATTGCAAGCTGACGATTGGATCGCTGCGATAACTGATTTACTCACGCAAAGTATGCCAACTCAAACTCAGGATCAATTGATCGCTGGGCAAACGGGCAGTGTTGATCAGCTAATTTCCTCTCCTTATAGTAAAACAGCGCCATTGACGGCAAATTTATCACTTAATCAAAAAATCACCGGACGGGATTCAGAGAAAGATGTTCGCCATATTGAAATTGATTTAGGTGAATCGGCCTTGAGCTATCAACCGGGAGATGCGGTAGGTATTTGGTTTGATAATGATCCTCAACTCGTTGATGAGTTGATCGCACTATTATGGCTAAAAGGTGATGAGCAAGTGTTTGTGGGCGGAGAAGCTTACACTTTGCGAGAGGCTTTAATCTATCATCTTGAACTTACGCAAAATACTCATCTTATCGTTGAAAAATATGCCGCATTAGCCAATAACGACGAATTGCTATCATTAATTAGCGATCGCGCTGCCATTCAGCATTATGCAGACACTACGCCGATTGTTGATATGGTGCGTCAAGCCTCAGCTCAGCCAATGGCACAGGAATTTGTCGATATTTTACGGCCACTCTCACCGCGTCTTTATTCTATTGCTTCTTCTCAAGAAGAGGTCGGTAACGAGGTTCATCTTACGCTAGGGGTGGTTCGCTACGATATCGATGGACGGGCTCGTACGGGAGGCGCCTCCGGTTATCTCGCCGATCGTTTAGATGAAGAGAGTGAATTAAAGATCTTTATTGAACATAACGATAATTTTCGATTACCCGCCGATCCACAAACACCGATGATCATGATCGGCCCCGGCACAGGGATCGCACCGTTCCGCGCTTTCTTGCAGCATCGCGACAATACCAGTGCGACAGGTAAAAATTGGCTATTTTTTGGTAATCCCCATTTTGTTGAAGATTTTCTCTACCAAACAGAGTGGCAGCGCTATGTGAAAGAGGGTCTGTTGAGTCGTATTGATTTGGCTTGGTCACGTGATCAGTCGCATAAAGTGTATGTGCAGGACAAACTACGTGAACAGGGTGAAGAGGTATGGCGTTGGATACAAGATGGCGCGCATATTTATGTGTGTGGTGATGCAAATCGTATGGCAAAGGATGTCGAACAGACATTGCTCGAAATAGTCGCACATTATGGCGAAATGGACACAGAGCAGGCCGATGAGTTTTTAAGTGAATTGCGCGTTGAGCGCCGTTATCAGAGGGATGTCTATTAATGAGTGATAAAAAGCAAGGTCCTTTGATTGTCGAAGGCAAATTGGCAGATAGTGAACGCATGAAGCTAGATAGCCAATTTTTACGCGGTACGATCAAAAATGATCTTAAAGAGGGATTATCGGGTGGTTTTGCTGGCGATAACTTTCTGTTGATCCGGTTTCACGGCATGTATCAACAGGATGATCGTGATATTCGCGCTGAGCGTTTAGAGCAGAAGTTAGAGCCTCGCCATGCCATGATGTTACGTTGCCGGCTACCGGGCGGTATTATTACCCCCAAACAGTGGCTGGATATTGATAATTTTGCGAGCGAACATACCTTATATGGCAGTATTCGTCTAACCAATAGACAAACATTTCAATTTCATGGCATCTTAAAAGATCAGGTCAAACCGGCTCATCAAATGCTTCACCATGTGGGGCTAGATGCACTGGCTACGGCAAATGATGTTAATCGTAATGTGCTCTGTACTTCTAATCCGATCCAATCGGAGCTGCATCAACAAGCCTATCAATGGGCGAAGAAAATTTCAGAACATTTGCTACCAAAAACTACGGCCTATGCTGAAATCTGGTTGGATAAAGAGAAGATCATCACCACAGATGAAGAGCCGATTTTAGGCGCAACTTATTTACCGCGCAAATTTAAAACCTCAGTTGTTATTCCTCCACTCAATGATGTTGATTTGCATGCTAATGATATGAACTTTATCGCTATTGCCAGCGAAGGTCAGTTAATCGGCTTTAATCTGCTGGTGGGCGGTGGTTTGGCGATGACTCATGGTGATCGCAATACCTTTCCACGACTCGCAACTGAATTCGGTTATATACCGTTGGAGCATACATTAGCGATTGCAGAAGCGATTGTGACGACGCAACGAGATTGGGGCAATCGAACCGATCGTAAAAATGCTAAAACCAAATACACCTTAGAGCGTGTGGGTGTTGAGACCTTTAAACAAGAGGTTGAACGCCGATCGGGGGTGAGTTTCGAGCCTATTCGCCCTTATGAACTAACGCAGCGAGGTGATCAGATTGGTTGGTTAAAAGGTATCGATAATAAATGGCATCTCACCTTGTTTATTGAGAATGGTCGCCTAGTGGATTACCTTGATCATCCGTTAAAATCAGGAGTTGCCGCTATTGCTCAGATCCATCAAGGCGATTTTCGCTTAACGGCAAATCAGAATTTAATTGTTGCTGGTGTACCCGAGGATCAAAAATCGCGTATTGAATCTATTGCTCGCGAATATGGATTAATAACTGATGCGGTGACGGCCCAGCGTGAAAATTCAATGGCTTGTGTCTCTTTTCCGACCTGCCCGCTGGCGATGGCTGAAGCCGAACGTTTTTTACCCCAGTTTGTTACTGAAGTTGAACAGATACTCTTTGCCCATGATATCGGTGATGAACATATTGTTCTGCGAGTAACGGGCTGTCCAAATGGTTGTGGGCGAGCGATGCTGGCGGAAGTCGGGCTGGTGGGTAAAGCGCTTGATCGTTATAACCTGCATTTGGGGGGTAATCGTAATGGAACCCGTATTCCGCGTCTATATCGTGAAAATATCAGTTCAGCGGATATTTTAGTCATTCTTGATAGCTTAATCGGACGCTGGGCAAAAGAGCGTATAGCCGATGAAGGTTTTGGTGATTTCTTGATTCGCAGTGGAGAAATCAAGCCAGTGCTCAATTCTGCCATCGATTTTTATGAGGTACAGGAGGCGGTATGATCCCACTGAATTTAAGCCAATTAAATCAGCTTTCATCTACTGAGCAGCAACTTGAGTTAACTGAGATTAATGATCAGTTAATTAAAATGGATGCAGAGCAGCGAGTCACTTGGGCTTTGGATAATCTACCTGAAGAGTTTGTACTCTCATCTAGCTTTGGTATTCAAGCGGCACTTTGTCTTCATTTGATTACTCGACAATACCCAAGTATTCCAGTGATTTTGGTCGATACAGGCTACTTATTCCCTGAAACCTATCAATTTATCGATCAATTAACCGATTCCTTACAACTTAATTTACAGATTTTTCGTGCCGAAGAGACAGCGGCTTGGCAGGAGGCTTGCTATGGCAAATTGTGGGAGCAAGGAGTTGAAGGTATTGAGCGCTATAATCAACTCAATAAAGTGGAGCCAATGAATAGGGCACTTACCAGTTTATCAGCACAAAGCTGGTTTTCAGGATTAAGACGCGAGCAGTCGGCCAGCCGTGCGTCCTTACCCGTATTAGGGATAGGCAAGGGAATATTCAAAATTTTACCTGTTATTGACTGGGATAGTCGCCAAGTTTATCAATATCTTACACAACATGGTTTGTCCTATCATCCCTTATGGCAGCAAGGTTATTTATCTGTTGGTGATACGCATACTACGCGTAAATGGGAGCCGGGTATGCTTGAAGAAGAGACACGTTTTTTTGGTTTAAAACGCGAATGTGGCCTGCATGAGAAATAACTTACTCTATCTTCACTAAGAGCGTTAAAGCGTTTTGGCGTTCTTAGTGAATTCAATTTTGTCATTAGGCATTATTTTCCCTGTAAATTATTAATAATGAAAAATACAAATATATTATTTATTAAGCTGGGTTAATATTGGCTATTTTTAAATCACTCATATCTGTTTTATTATTATATTTATAATTAACATTAACTCTTATTATAATTATAACACTATTACCAGGCTGTTTCTTGCTGAAATAGCCTGAGTTATTATTTCTATTTTTATTCTTTATTTATAATGCATGTTGAAATTTAATTTATTTTGTTATGTATTTAATATATTTAATCATTAATTGTTAGATTCGGTCTTTTTTATTCAGTAAGATATTTTTGTTTTCCAAACTCCCTATATGAATAATAAAGGCTATCAATGAAACTTAATAAAATCGCGTTAATTTTAATGACGTCTTCTTGCGCTTTTACTTATATTGGCGCGGTATCTGCATCAACAACAGCACCGGCTCCAGTGGTAAATAAAGATGATAAGAAGGAAGGTTCATGTGTCGCTTCACTATTTGCATCATGTGAGGTAGTGACAGAGGCAGTCGCAGCTGAGACGAAGACAAATCAAGATGGTACTAAAACTACGATAGAAGCTAAACCTGCTACTTATAGTAAAAAAGCTATTTATCCAGAACTATTTGATGTTGATGGTAAATCTTTAGTTGATTCGGTAAGCACAGTGCAAAAAAGTACCGCTTCTGCAGTTAAGAACACACTGGATACATCAAATAGTAATAAAGTAAAATTAGATTCTACTATTTCCGATGTTAATAAACATACAACTGAGATAGGTGCCAATAAAAAATCAATTGAGACTAATGTAAAAAACATTACAGCTAATAAAGAGAATATATCAAATAATAAAAAAAGCGTGTCTGATAATAAACAACATATTGGACGTGTGGAAAGAAATGTTCAATTATTAGAAAAACGTATAAATGATTTTGATGATAAAATGAAACGTGGTTTTGCCACTCAATCTGCATTAAGTGGTTTATTCCAACCTTATAGTGTTGGAAAAGTTAATCTGACAGCGGCGCTAGGCGGTTATGAAACCACAACAGCAATAGCTATTGGTACGGGTTATCGATTTGATGAGAAGGTAGCAGCAAAAGCCGGATTATCAACCAATGTCGGTGGCTTTGACGAAATTTCTTATAATGTGGGTATTAATATAGAGTGGTAATGAAAAATAAAGTGATGAATAAGTTTCACTAATAAATCAAAGCCATTTGATTAAATTGAATGGCTTTGAATAATCTATTTTATTATTTGAGTTATTTCAATGTTTTGCTTTGATATTCTATTACTGAACTCAATTATTTATTGTTACATTAATCTCTTTATTCCATTCAGTTACAACTAATGACTTTTTGTCATTTCATAATATTCCATTACAGCCATATAGTTATTTTTATATTGATATAAAATTATTATATATGCAGGATGGAAAGCCGCTATGGACTATTTACCGCTTTTTTTTGAGCTGAAACAACGCCCTGTATTGCTAGTGGGCGGTGGCGATGTTGCTGCCCGTAAGGCTGAACTTCTGGTGCGTGCCGGGGCCAAGTTGATCCTTGTTTCACCACAGCTTTGTCCAGAGTTGCAACAGCGTTTGATCACAGAACCTTTTGAGTGGATCAAAGCTGATTATTATCCAGCACTATTAACACAGGTATTTTTGGTGATTGCCGCGACGAATAATGAGCAATTAAACCAGCGGATCTTCCACGATGCGAATGCACAGCAGCGTTGGGTTAATGTGGTTGATGATCAGGCTCGCTGTTCGTTTATTTTCCCCTCGATTATTGATCGCTCACCTATTATTGTCGCCATCTCATCAGCTGGCAAGGCACCTGTTTTAGTCCGTTTATTGCGCGAGAAATTAGAGGCTTTATTGCCACACAGTTTAGCGGATATGGCAAGGATAGCCGGACGTTGGCGTGATAAAGTTAAGGCATCTATCAAGACTATGAGCGAGCGTCGTCGATTCTGGGAAAAAAGCTTCAGCGGGCGTTTTGCTATACTTGTGGCTAATGGTCGATTTAGCGAAGCAGAATCCCAATTGCAAGAGCAGCTGACGACTGAAGATAAAATGGGCGAGTTAGCGCTGGTGGGAGCAGGCCCTGGTGATCCCGGTTTGTTAACGCTAAAAGGACTGCAGGTGTTACAAAATGCCGATGTTGTGCTTTATGATCATCTGGTTAGCAACGCTATCCTTGATTTGGTTCGCCGTGATGCGACTAAAATCTGTGTAGGCAAGCGCGCTGGGGCTCATTCGGTCTCTCAAGAGCAAACCAATCAATTGATCCTTGAGCTTGCTCAGCAAGGTAAGCGAGTAGTGCGATTAAAAGGTGGCGATCCCTTTATTTTTGGCCGAGGTGGTGAAGAGTTACAAGTGGCGGCTGAAGCTCATATTCCTTTTCAGGTTGTTCCCGGGATCACGGCAGCCATAGGTGCTAGCGCTTATGCTGGTATTCCCTTGACGCACCGCGACTATTCGCAAAGCGTTACCTTTATAACGGGTCATTGCCGTGATAATGGCGCGGATCTTGATTGGCCCGCTTTAGCCAAAGGCCATCAAACTTTGGCTATCTATATGGGAACAGTGAAAGCGGCTTTTATTAGTCAACAGCTGATTCAATATGGTCGAGATGCGGATACCCCTGTTGCGGTAATTGGCTGTGGAACGCGCCCTGATCAACAGGTGATAACCGGTACATTAGCAGAGTTAGATCTATTGGCACAAAGCGCTCCTGCACCCGCACTTTTGGTGATTGGAGAAGTGACCAAACTTCATCATCAAATCGGTTGGTTTGGTGAGCAGATAACTGAAAATACCCTGCGTTCTGCGGTGTTAGAACTGGCTTAATAAGGAGCTGTAATGGACGAGAAACGATTAACGCATCTTCAGCAATTGGAAGCTGAAAGTATCCATATTATTCGCGAAGTTGCTGCTGAGTTTTCTAACCCGGTGATGATGTACTCTATTGGCAAAGATTCATCTGTTATGTTGCATTTGGCGCGTAAAGCCTTTTATCCAGGCAGTTTGCCATTTCCATTATTGCATGTTGATACTGGCTGGAAATTCAATGAGATGTATCAGTTTCGCGATAAAACCGTGGAAAAGTATGAGCTAGAGTTGCTGATATATAAAAATCCTCAGGGAGAAGAGTTAGGGATCAATCCCTTTGTTCATGGTAGTGCCAAGCACACGGATATCATGAAAACAGAGGGATTAAAGCAGGCGCTGGATAAATATGGTTTTGACGCGGCTTTTGGTGGCGCTCGCCGTGATGAAGAGAAATCAAGAGCTAAAGAGCGTATCTACTCTTTCCGTGATCGTTCACATCGTTGGGACCCTAAAAATCAACGGCCTGAACTTTGGCATAACTATAACGGACAAATTAATCAAGGCGAAAGTATCCGTGTATTCCCCTTATCCAATTGGACTGAACTGGATATTTGGCAATATATCTATTTGGAAAATATCGACATAGTACCACTCTATTTTGCTAAAGAGAGACCCGTGCTTGAACGTAACGGCACACTCTTGATGATTGACGATAATCGAATTCCTTTAACGGCTGGAGAGGTTATTAGTCAACGTAAAGTGCGTTTTAGAACATTAGGTTGCTGGCCACTAACAGGGGCGGTTAGCTCGGAAGCAGAGACCTTAGCTGAAATTATTGAAGAGATGTTGATTTCAACAACCAGTGAACGTCAGGGGCGTTTGATTGATAGTGATCACTCCGCATCAATGGAACTGAAAAAACGTCAAGGTTATTTCTGAGGAGACGAAAATGGCTGATTTAGCATACCAGGATACGATTGCCAACCAAATCAAACAGCAGGGTGGGGTAGAGCAATATCTGATAGCACAACAAGAAAAAGGGCTATTACGTTTTCTCACGTGCGGCAACGTTGATGATGGTAAAAGTACTTTAATCGGGCGTCTATTACATGATACTAAACAGATCTATAGCGATCAGTTAAGCGCACTGCAAAGTGACAGCAAGCGCATCGGCACTCAAGGTGAGAAGCTCGATCTCGCGCTACTGGTTGATGGCCTTGCTGCTGAGCGTGAGCAAGGGATCACTATTGATGTTGCTTATCGTTACTTCTCGACCGAAAAACGCAAATTTATTATTGCGGATACACCCGGACATGAACAGTATACCCGCAATATGGCCACTGGCGCCTCAACCAGCCAATTGTCGATCCTATTAATCGATGCGCGTAAAGGCGTTCAGGAGCAGACTCGCCGCCATAGTTTTATTAGTACGCTGCTAGGTATTCGCCATCTTATTGTTGCGGTCAATAAAATGGATCTTGTAGAGTATCAACGTACTGTTTTTGAACAAATAAAACAGGATTACCAGCTGTTTGCTCAACAGTTACCTGATGATCTGCAAATTTGGTTTGTCCCTATCTCGGCGCTAGATGGCGACAATATCGTTATTCCAAGTACTAATATGGATTGGTATAAAGAGCAAACATTGCTGGGATTACTAGAAATGATCGATGTGCAGCAGAAGGCATCGAGTCAGGAATTACGTTTTCCGGTGCAGTATGTTAATCGGCCTAATGTGGATTTTAGAGGTTATAGCGGAACATTATCGGCGGGTATTTTACGCCAAGGGCAAAAAATTAAAGTGCTGCCATCGGGTAAGTTATCGCAAGTAGAGCGAATTGTGACCTTTGATGGCGATCTCGAATTTGCGGTGCCCGGTCAAGCGATCACCCTAGTACTGGCCGATGAGATCGATATTAGTCGCGGTGATCTGATCGTCAGTGAGAATGAAACACTGAAAATGACCCATCATGCCTTGGTAGATGTGGTTTGGATGTCGGAACAACCGCTGGTTCAAGAGCAAACCCTTGATGTGAAGATCATGGGCAAAAAGAGTCGTGCGCGAGTAGAAAATATTCAGTATCAAGTTGATGTCAATAACTTGGTACAGAAGGTGGCGACAGAGTTACCCTTAAATGGTATTGGTTTAGTCGAATTATCTTTTGATGAGCCGCTATTACTTGAAAATTATCAATATAATGCAGATTCAGGCGGTATGATCCTAATCGATCGTTTAACCAATGTTACCGTCGGCGCTGGATTAGTGCGTGAAGTTCAACATGATGTTTATCAAGATCCGCAACCTAACAGTGAATTTGAAATTGAGCTTAATAAACTCGTGCGTCGCCATTTTCCGCACTGGGGTGCTCGTGATCTGTTAGGAGGAAAATAGCTGATGAATCATAGCCCTAAGCCTATTAGTGATGGACATATTGTTT
Source organism: uncultured Moellerella sp. (assembly GCA_963519845.1). Classification (GTDB taxonomy): domain Bacteria; phylum Pseudomonadota; class Gammaproteobacteria; order Enterobacterales; family Enterobacteriaceae; genus Moellerella. The sequence goes on from CAUQNX010000026.1 coordinate 16,599, forward strand.
GGCATCAACACTCGATTGAGCGCCAGCAAAGAGAGGTGCGGAATGGTCATCAAGGCGCATTGCTGTGGTTCACTGGCTTATCAGGATCGGGAAAATCAACGTTGGCTGGTGCGCTGGAACAACATCTTTTCGCGACTAATATTCAGACCTACTTATTAGATGGTGATAATGTGCGTCATGGTTTATGCCGTGATTTAGGTTTCAGTGATCAGGATCGACAAGAGAATATTCGCCGTATTGGTGAGGTGGCGAAATTAATGGTTGATGCAGGTTTGTTGGTATCCGCGGCGTTTATTTCACCCTATCGACAAGAGCGGGATGCAGTTCGTTCACTGTTTAATAAAAACCAATTTATTGAAGTTTATGTCGATACGCCATTATCTATCTGTGAACAACTTGATCCTAAAGGACTATATCAAAAAGCTCGAGCTGGTGAGATCTGCCAATTTACCGGTATTGATTCACCTTATGAGCCGCCAATAGAGCCTGAATTACATATTAAAGATCAGCAGCCGCTTGAACAATCTGTGGCGAAAATCATCAAATTACTGCAACAGAAAGGCATTATCTAGCCTAAGTAATTCTAAAATAGACTAAATACCGGATAACCGATAGTTGATATAAGACTATCGGTTTTTTATTTATCAGCAGCAAAGACGGGTAGAATATTTTAATTAACGCCTTGTTTTTAGGCTGAGCAAATATATATTGTCCGATTTCTTCGCTTTATTTTTTATGGCAGTAGCGTCATGGGCTGAGTTATGGGATGATTAGTCGGTCATTTCAGGGGGTTGGGAGATGGGTAAACTAACACTTTTGTTGGTAGCAGTACTGGGCTGGTTACAATATTCTTTGTGGTTGGGTAAAAATGGTATTCATGATTTTATTCGAGTAAAAGATGAAGTCGCATTGCAAGAAACAGTGAATACGCGTTTAAAGGTGCGTAATGAACAGTTATTTGCTGAAATCGACGATTTAAATGATGGTCAAGACGCGATAGAAGAGCGTGCACGCACGGAGCTAGGCATGATTAAGCCGGGCGAATCTTTTTATCGAATGGTTAAAGAGAAAAGCGGACAAAATACGGCTAAATAATAATGTTAATTATGCCAAATATATATGATCCGATTGACCAAATTATTTTTCTTATTAATAAACTAAAGATCAATGAATAATCCATTAATTGATGACAAAGCTGATGATGCTTTGGGGTGTCTATCACCAGATGTATCATCGAAGATGTCGCATAACCCTAAATTAGATAGCCATAAGCCACATATAGTGGCCTTAATTCCTGCGGCTGGTATAGGTAGTCGGATGAAATCTGATTGCCCAAAGCAGTATTTAATGGTCGCAGGCAAAACGATTATTGAGCATACGCTGCTATCGCTACTGCTAAATCCACAAATTAGCCAGATTGTTATTGCGCTAAGCCCCGAAGATGACCAATTTTCTCAACTCGAAATTGCCAACAATACTCGTATTAAAACTATTATTGGTGGAGCCCAACGTGCTGATTCAGTACTGGCAGGACTAAATGCATTAACAGCTGCTGAGTATGATGAAAATACATGGGTATTAGTCCATGATGCAGCACGGCCCTGTTTGCATCAAAATGATCTAAATAATCTGATCCAGCTGATGGATATCCCTTCTTGTTGTGGGGGTATATTGGCTGCGCCAGTGAGAGATACGATGAAACGCAGCGCTAAGGGCAGTAGTGCAATTGATCATACCGTTGAGCGTGCCGAGCTATGGCATGCACTGACCCCCCAGTTTTTTCCATTGAAATTATTAAAGCAATGTTTGAGCACCGCATTAAATCAGCAAGCAGTTATTACTGATGAAGCTTCTGCGTTGGAATATTGTGGCTACCAGCCAACCTTGGTTTTAGGGCGGGCAGATAATTTAAAAGTAACCCAGCCAGAAGACTTAGCATTAGCAGAATTTTATCTTTCTCGAATAAATAAGGAATAACATAGTGAGAATTGGACACGGATTTGACGTACATAAATTTGGTGGTGAAGGCCCGATAATTATTGCTGGTGTTCGTATTCCTTACGAACAGGGGCTATTAGCACACTCTGATGGTGATGTTGCTCTGCATGCAGCAACTGATGCGATCCTTGGCGCTGCGGCATTAGGTGATATTGGTAAACTATTCCCTGATACTGATCCTGCTTATAAAGGCGCTGATAGCCGCGAGTTATTAAAAGAAGCTTATCGCCGCGTGCGTGAAAAAGGTTATCGCATTGGTAACATTGATATTACCATTATTGCTCAAGCGCCTAAAATGCTTCCTCATATCCCACAAATGCGCGTTAATATCGCTGAAGACCTTGAGTGTCATATGGATGATATTAATGTTAAAGCGACAACAACAGAAAAATTGGGCTTTGTTGGACGTCAGGAAGGTATAGCCTGTGAAGCTGTTGCACTATTAATCAAAGATAATGGTAATGGAAAAGATGATTTTAGAGTGGCGGCATGGTAAGCCTCTCGCTTCTGGCACAATAAGATCCGTCGCTGACGATTTTATTGTAAGAGAAGACTTAGGCTTTGAGTTAGATGGTGAGGGCGAGCACCTGATGGTGCGCGTGCGCAAAACAGGTTGTAATACTCAATTTGTTGCGGAACAGCTGGCAAAGTTTGCCAAAATTTCTGCACGCTCCGTTAGCTATGCCGGTCTGAAAGATCGCCATGCGGTCACAGAACAGTGGTTTTGCCTACATCTACCCGGTAAAGATGGGCCTGATTTTAGCCAGTGGAGTTTGGAAGATTGCGAGATATTATCCACCACACGGCAGAAAAGAAAGCTGCGTATCGGTACACTAAAAGGTAATGATTTTGTACTGAAAATCCGCAATATCAGCGATAAGAATGATGTGGAATCACGGTTAAATATTATTGCCACTCAAGGTGTCCCTAACTATTTTGGCGAACAGCGTTTTGGTCATAATGGTAATAATCTGACGCAAGCGCAGCGTTGGGCGAATAACGAAATTGGTGTTCGCGAGCGCAATAAACGCAGTTTTTATCTCTCTGCTGCCCGTAGTGCCATGTTCAATGTGATCGCCAGCGCTCGAATTGAGCAGCAATCAAGCGAAAAAGTTCTGATTGGTGACGCCTTACAGTTAACTGGACGCGGTAGTTGGTTTGTTGCCTTGGCTGATGAGTTGCCTGAACTACAATTCCGCGTTGATAGCCATGAGCTAAGCATCACAGCGCCATTACCGGGAGAGGGGGAGCTGGGCTCACAGGAAGAAGCAAAATTATTTGAACAGCACTGTTTGAGTGATTATATTTCATTAATTGAGCTGGTAAAGCGTGAAAAAGTGGCTAATGCTCGTCGTGCTATTATGGTAATTCCGCAAAATTTAAGCTGGACATGGTTAGACGATAATACGTTGGAAGTGGCATTTTCACTCTCTGCTGGCAGTTTTGCAACGAGTGTCGTCAGAGAACTCATTAATCAGGACAATACAGATGCTAAAGATATTACTGAGTAATGATGACGGTGTTACTGCACCGGGGATACAAACATTGGCGGCAGCTTTGCGTCAATTTTGTCAGGTTCAAGTTATTGCGCCTGATCGTAACCGCAGTGGGGCTTCTAATGCGTTAACCCTTGATAGACCCTTGAGAATTAACACATTAGAAAACGGTGATCTCTCTGTTATTGCGGGAACACCGACAGACTGTGTGTATCTTGGTGTGAATAAGCTCTTCCGCCCTCGACCTGATATTGTTATTTCCGGCATTAATTGTGGACCGAATTTAGGAGATGACGTTATCTACTCGGGAACAGTGGCTGCGGCTATGGAAGGACGGCATTTAGGCTTACCTTCTATCGCGGTTTCATTAGATGGCGATAAGCATTATGAAACAGCGGCGCAAGTGACTTGCAATATTTTAAAAATGCTGCAAAAAAATCCGTTACGCGCTGGAAATATTATCAATATCAATGTCCCTGATATTCCTTTTGAGCTGATCAAAGGTTATCGCATCACACGTTGTGGCAGTCGTCATGCGGCATCAGAAGTCTATAGTATGGAAGATCCCAAAGGGAATATGCTCTATTGGCTAGGACCTGTTGGTGAGATCCGTGACGCAGGCCCAGGAACCGATTTTGAGGCGGTTCAAAATCACTTCGTCTCCATTACACCTTTACATGTGGATTTAACCGCTTATAAAGTTCATTCGACGCTCGAAGAGTGGTTAGTGAATGCCGGAGTAAACGAGGAATGATCAGTGGGCGCATGAGGGAGCTATTAGATCAATTGCATCAACAAGGTATTCACGATGAGCTCTTGTTGTCTGCCATATCTAAAGTCCCTCGTGAGCGTTTTGTTGATGAAGCTTTAGCGCATAAGGCGTATGAAAATATGCCCTTACCTATAGGTCATGGGCAAACTATTTCTCAACCATATATTGTCGCCAAAATGACTCAATTATTATCTTTGCAGCCGCAAGATCATGTTTTAGAGATTGGCACAGGATCAGGCTATCAAACCGCCGTTTTAGCTCATTTGGCTAGTCATATCTATTCGGTTGAGCGGGTCAAAGGCTTACAGTGGAATGCGAAGCGCCGGTTTAAACAGCTTGATTTACATAATATTTCCACTCGCCATGGTGACGGTTGGGAAGGTTGGGCATCGAAAGGCCCTTTTGATGCTATTATTGTTACCGCCGCTGCCGCTGAAATTCCTCAGCTTTTATTGGCACAATTAAAAGATGGGGGACGCCTTGTTTTACCTGTTGGTGAGACAGCTCAAACATTGAAATTAATTGTCCGCAGAGGAAATGATTATCATGCTAATGTGGTTGAAAAGGTAAGGTTTGTTCCTTTAGTGCCAGGGGAATTGGCCTAGTATTAAATCAGTAATTATCAATAAAAGCTGTAATCCAATAATGATATCTCACTTTATTGATATTAATTTAATAACAGGGAATTAATATTTTGTTATTAAAATCAATGTTCTTGATTAAGTTAAACTCTTAATTTGTCATATTTAAGTTATAAGACTTTTCCATTGTTGAGTATTTCTGCTTTAATAAGTGAAATATTTTTAGTGACTGATGTTTTTGCTGACATTTTTTGTCGAATAATGTCATGCCAGCGTTATCTTTACGGGAGAAGAAGTATGAGAATTATTAGCCCAATAAATAAAATTCGATGGGCAGTTATTTTTTCATTTACAGGATTGTTTTTAGCTGGATGTTCAACGCCATATCATGCTGCTGCGCCTATTTCCAGCGTCAATGATAGCCAAGGACAAAGCAACCAAGGACGGAGTAGCCAACCTTCGAATACAGAAATGGCATCGACAGGTGGAGCAAGTACACCAATGCCTTCTTCTCGTCCGGATATTTCAGCCAATCGCCCTGCAAGTAGCGCAGAGCTCTCTAATATGAGTCCGCAAGAGCGCATAATTTATAATCGAAATTATGGCAATATTCAAAAGGGGAGTTACAACGGTGAAACTTATACGGTAAAACGTGGCGATACGCTATTCTATATCGCTTGGATCACCAGTAATGATTACCGTGAATTAGCCCAACGTAATAATATTGCTGAGCCTTATAGCTTAAATGTTGGTCAAGTAGTGAATATTGGAGGCAGTGGTACTGGCTCTAATGGACAATTAGCGATGGGCACGTCGAATAATCGAACAGAGTCGGTTGATTCTCGTCCAGTTAATGCGTATCCTAATTCGAGTGGTGGTCAAAGTTCAGGTAAAATGTTACCTAATAATAAACCTACTACGACTGTAACGACAACAGCTACAGCCGCCGCAACAGCACCGTCTACATCAACAACGAAAAGCAGTGGAAATACTTCTTCAATCAGTTGGCGCTGGCCTACGGAAGGGAAGATGATCGATACCTTCTCTGACGCACAAGGCGGAAATAAAGGTGTAGATATTGCAGGTTCGCGTGGTCAGCCTATATTCGCGACAGCGCCCGGAAAAGTTGTGTACGCAGGTAATGTGTTACGCGGATATGGAAATCTTATAATAATAAAACATAACGATGACTACCTAAGTGCTTACGCGCATAACGATACCATGTTAGTACGCGATCAACAGGATGTTCAAGCGGGGCAAAAGATTGCCACTATGGGTAGTACCGGAACTAGTTCCGTTAGATTACATTTTGAAATTCGTTACAAGGGAAAATCAGTAAACCCGTTGCGTTTTCTTCCGCAGCGATAAACTGGACAGAATGCATTGACGTTCTGTCCGCATTATCAAGGGTAGGAGTCACTGATGAACCAAAGTTCACTGAAAGTTAACGAGTTATACAATGAGTCAGATGAAAGCAATATCGAAGATGATGCTTTCAACGAAAGTTTATTAAAGGAAGAGGATCTAATTTCTGAACAAGATGAAGAGTTAGATCTGGCGCAGAATGTAAATCAACGCGTTCTGGATGCCACTCAAATTTATCTCAGTGAAATTGGATTCTCACCTTTATTAACCGCTGAAGAAGAGATTTTTTTCGCCAGACGTGCGTTACGTGGTGATATTGCTTCACGACAACGCATGATTGAAAGTAATCTTCGACTAGTTGTAAAAATATCACGTCGCTATAATAATCGGGGTTTAGCATTACTCGATTTGATTGAAGAAGGAAATCTTGGCTTAATTCGGGCTGTTGAAAAGTTTGACCCCGAAAAAGGATTTCGTTTTTCAACCTATGCGACTTGGTGGATACGTCAGACTATAGAACGGGCTATTATGAATCAAACTCGTACTATTCGTCTTCCAATTCATATTGTCAAAGAACTGAATATTTATCTTAGAACCGCCCGTGAACTGACACAAAAATTAGATCATGAGCCCAGTGCTGAAGATATAGCCGAACAACTGAATAAACCGGTTGAAGATGTCAGTCGCATGCTGCGATTAAATGAGCGTATATCATCTATTGATACCCCTATGGCTGGGGACTCAGAAAAATCGTTGCTTGAAATTTTGTCAGATGAAAATGAAAGCAGTCCTGAATCAACGCTTCAGGAAAATAATCTAAAAGAAAGTATTGTGAAATGGCTATTTGAATTGAACGCTAAGCAGCGTGAGGTTTTGGCTCGCCGTTTTGGTCTGTTAGGTTATGAAGCTGAAACATTGGAAGAAGTAGGTCGAGAAATTGGATTAACACGAGAAAGAGTTCGTCAAATCCAAGTCGAAGGTTTAAAAAGATTAAAAGAAATATTACAAAATGAAGAGCTTACACCTGAATCCCTATTTAAGATGTAGCTAGCTTTAGCACTATATAGATGATTATTTAAAAGCGGAGATATTCTCCGCTTTTCTTATATCGTCCTATAGTTAACAATTTAATTTTTAATATTATCAAAAGTTATAATTAATATTATTATCTAATAAATACCCTTAAGTAAATAAGGGTATTTATTTTATTTTCCTATTATTATATTAATTCCAATAATAAAACAATTTAATTAATATTAACTATTCAGCTTCATGGGCAGTGGCTTTTAAACGATAAATCCATTCAAGAGCCTGCCGCGGTGTTAAAGCATCAGGATCTATTGTCTCTAACATATCTAAAGTCGGTGAAGAGACCTCTTCGGTTAAAAAGGTTAACTGAGGCGTATCAACATGACTGGCTGAAGTATTTGTTGAGAGAGACTCCAACTCTTTTAGCTTCTGTTTTGCTCGCTTAATCACTTCCTTCGGCACACCTGCTAATTGAGCGACCGCTAGGCCATAACTCTTGCTCGCCGCACCCTCTTGTACATTGTGCATAAAGGCAATAGTGTCACCATGTTCTAAGGCATCTAAATGGATATTTGCTACCCCTTCCAATTTATCGGGTAGATTGGTCAATTCAAAATAGTGAGTCGCAAATAGTGTCATGGCTTTAATGCGATTGACTAAGTTTTCAGCGCAAGCCCAAGCGAGAGACAAACCATCATAAGTTGATGTTCCACGACCAATTTCATCCATCAGAACTAAGCTGTACTCAGTGGCATTATGCAGAATATTGGCTGTTTCTGTCATTTCAACCATAAAAGTTGAGCGGCCAGAGGCTAAATCATCTGAAGCACCGACGCGAGTGAAAATACGATCGACCGGCCCGATTGTAGCTTTCTCTGCGGGCACAAAACTGCCAATATAAGCGAGGAGTGTAATTAAAGCCGTTTGCCGCATATAGGTACTTTTTCCGCCCATATTTGGACCCGTGATGATCAACATTCTACGTTGCGGAGATAATGAGAGCGGGTTGGCAATAAAAGGTTCACTTAGTACATGTTCTACTACTGGGTGGCGACCCGCAACTATTTGTATACCCGGTTTATCGCTAATTTGTGGGCATGAGTAATCTAATGTTTCGGCTCTTTCCGCCAGATTATTCAATACATCTAGCTCAGCTAAGGCTTCTGCGCTGGCCTGTAACTCGGCTAAATGGGGTAATAGGCTATCAAAGAGCTCTTCATAAAGTGTTTTTTCAATTGCCAGTGCTTTGCCTTTTGAGGTCAATACCTTATCTTCATACTCCTTTAATTCAGGAATAATATAGCGCTCAGCATTTTTTAGTGTTTGGCGGCGAACATAGTTGATTGGCACTAAATGACTTTGGCCGCGACTCACTTGAATAAAGTAACCATGCACACCATTAAAACCGACTTTTAAGGTATCAAGACCCAGCTTTTCTCTTTCACGAATTTCCAGTTTATCCAGATAGTCACTTGCACCATCAGCTAAGGCTCGCCACTCGTCTAATTCGGCATTATAGCCTTTTGCGATTACGCCGCCATCTCGAACGAGCACTGGCGGTGCTTCGACCACCGCTTTTTCGAGTAATAATTGCAGCTCATCAAATAGATTAATTCGCTTTTTAATATCCTGTAAATAGGGACACTCAAGGCCGTCAATAATCTCATGAATATCATGATAGTGTTGAAAAGCATGGCGCATGCGGGCCAGATCGCGAGGACGAGCAGAACGCAGCGCTAAACGAGCTAAAACGCGTTCTAAGTCACCGATTTGGCGTAATAGTGGTTGTAATTCAGCCCCATTGGCTTGCAGACCTTTGATCGCTTGTTGTCGATTAGTTAGGATCGCGATATTACGTATTGGCGTATGTATCCAACGTTTTAACATCCGGCTTCCCATTGGGGTAACACAATAATCCAGAATAGATGCGAGAGTATTTTCAATACCGCCAGATAGATTCTGGGTTAATTCAAGATTGCGACGAGTTGCTGCATCTAAAATTACTGAATCCGTCTGTTTTTCCATCACAATACTGCGGATATGGGGTAATGAGGTGCGTTGAGTATCTTTCACATATTGCAGCAGGCAACCCGCAGCACGTAACGCCAAATGCGCATTTTCAACACCAAAACCGATCAGATCTTTGGTACTGAACTGCATATTAAGCTGCTGTTTGGCAGTATCTAATTCAAACTCCCAAATGGGGCGTCGACGTAGACCTTTAGACTGTTCAATTAAGGCTAAGCTGGCAAAATTCTCTGGGTATAACAACTCTGCTGGGCGTGTTCTTTGTAGTTCAGCACAGAGCGTTTCATCGTTAGGAATTTCGCTAACAATAAAGCGCCCAGAAGTGAGGTCGAGCGTCGCATAACCATAACCGGAAGACTCTTGCCAGACCGCGGCTAGCAGATTATCTTGACGCTCTTGCAGTAATGCCTCGTCAGTGATGGTGCCGGGTGTCAATATTCTGACCACTTTGCGTTCGACAGGACCTTTACTGGTTGCAGGATCACCAATTTGCTCACAGATCGCCACAGACTCACCTAACTGAACTAATTTAGCGAGATAATTCTCTGCAGCGTGATGGGGAACACCCGCCATGGGTATCGGCTGGCCAGCAGATTGGCCGCGTTTAGTCAGTGAAATATCCAGCAGGCGAGAAGCTTTTTTGGCATCATCAAAAAATAGCTCATAGAAGTCACCCATACGATAAAACAGAAGAATTTCTGGGTGTTCAGCTTTGAGTTTAAGATACTGCTGCATCATGGGAGTATGAGAGTCGAGATTCGGCTTATCTGTCATAGAGTTTTCATTTTTTTACGGATTAATTTATTGTGATCTGTGGATTTTTTCGTTTATCGGTTTGTATAACCGTAAATGAAAAACCTCAGGTTTCTACACCAAAATGTAGGCTGATACCCTGATTTTTATTTTGGTTATAGCATAATAAATATGCTGTTGGCATAACCTACATTCATATGATAATTCTCAACTTCCCCTTTTTCAATCTAACAATTAGGGTTATAAGTTGATGAAAATATTCGCTTAAAGCATTCGAGTTACTCGATTAAAGTTAAGATAATTTCCTAATGTTATACTAGCCCAGTTACGATAAAACTTATACCGATAAAAGCTGGAATTGGTTCGCAAAATTGACAGAATGAGGTTAGTCGATAAGCTGTCATCGTTAGAGTTGGTTGATGAATGAGGAAAATAGCTTATAAATTGATATAAAGACGAAAAAATGCCCATTTAATCCATTAAAAACAATTAGAATAGAGTGATGAAAACTTTAGCGTTTACATTGAATAATAATATTAATAAGTTAAATATTAACTAATAGACTGAGCTAATATTTTTGAATGAGATTGTAGTAGCGATATAAACATCTTTGTAGCTGGTGAGATATATTTATTTTTGTGGTGAAAATATCGAATGCCTCTGCTAAAGTTAATATCTTCAAAAACAGCTTCACAGAGTAACCCTGCTTTTATTTCTTGTGTAATAGCGAGTCGGGAGACAATAGAGATACCGAGTCCATGGATTACCCCTTGTTTAATTCCCTCTAAGCTATTTATTTCCATGACATTTTTTAATTCTTTATTATTTTCTTTAATTCTACCTAATAAAAAATCGCGCGTCGCCGAATGTTCGGGTTTAATTAAAAATGCGTCTGATCCAATATCGGAAAATTTACATCTTTTATTTTTTGCTAATCGATGAGTTGGAGGGCAGATAAGAACCAATGGATCAATTAAAAATGTATCAAGGTGATATTCTGTCGGATCTAAGTAAATATGATCAGACATAATAAGAAATTCTAATTCTTGTGAATCTAATTTATGGATCAGCTGAGTGGATGTTGATATATCCATACTGAGTTTAACTAGCGGAGATTGTTTTTTAAATTCAGCCATAATTTGAGGTAGCAGATATACTCCAACAAAATGGCTAGCGCCAAACTTAATCTCACCTTTTGAGGGATCATCAAACTGACGCATATGTTGTGATGAGGCCTGTATTAAATTCATTATTTGAGTGGCGTACTGTTGATATAATTTACCCTGAGGAGTTAAGTAAAGCCGATTATTAATTCTTTCAAACAGTGTTGTCTGCAATTCCTCTTCTAATTTACGAATTTTGATACTAATACTCGGTTGAGTACAAAAAAGGCGCTCAGCGGTTTCTGTGACGTTAAATCCATCAGCAAGTAATAGAAACGCATCAATTTGGCTTAAATTCATACATATACCATAAATTATATTTATAATAATAATATATTAATACAATTATCTTTATACCTCAAGATTTCTATACTGACATTCCTACCCTACACAACGAGGAATCGGTTATGAAAAAAACCGTGAGGCATGAGGATATTGAGAAATCAGCGTTCTTATTGCCACCAAATAATAATAAAAAAATTACGCTAAAAACAGTCGGCATACCGCTGGCATTAACAGTGTTACTTGTTCTATTTAATATCCCAACACCAGAAGGCCTTAGTATTCAAGGTCTACAGGCGATAGCAATATTTTGTGCCGCTCTGATCCTGTGGGTTTGTGGCTCTTTACCTATCTATTTAACCTCAATGATGGTAATAGTCCTACTACCCTTAACGGGGACAGTGGCAAAAGAAAAGGTGGTTTTTGGCACCTTGGGCTATGATGTTATTTGGTTAATGGTATCAGCCTTTGTTTTAACCTCGGCAATGATTAAATCAAATATTGCGCGAAGATTTGCTCTGTGGATGATCACCAAATTTGGTCAAACACCTAAAAAAGCGCTGTTTGTTCTTATATTAATTAATTTCTGTTTGGTTTTCTTTGTTCCATCCACCACGGCCAGAGCGACTTTAATGGTTCCTATATGTATGATCTTGTTAGAGATACATAAGGCAATACCTGGAAAAAGTAATTTTGGTAAAGTGATGATGTTACAGGGCGTGCAAGCCGATGCGCTAGCGACATCGGGTGTGATGACGGGCACCGCAGCAAATATTATTGCAGTGGGTTTTATTAATAGTCAGGCTGGTGGCTCGATCGGCTATATGGACTGGTTAATTGCCTCATTTCCCTTAGCTATCATTGGAATGACTATATCCTTCTTTATTGGTCTTAAGCTTTTCTCTTTTAAAGGTGAAGTTGATTTTGCTGGCTCCTTAGAAAAATTAAAACAAGAGCGTTCACAGCTTGGTGCGCTTTCAAAGAATGAAAAGAAAGCCATGTATATTTTTCTGATGGCGGTATTTTTATGGGCGACAGAAAGTTACCACATGGGAATGTTTGGATTTAAGATCAGCGTCTATATGACAGCGGTGATCGCGGCAATCTTATGTTTAATGCCGCGTATCGGATTATTAGATTGGAATGAAGCCAATATAAAATGGGATTTAATGATATTTGCAGCTGGAGCTTATGCGGCAGGAAATACGCTTGAATCTACAGAAGGGGCGCAATGGTTAATCGGCAAACTAGTCTATGGTCTTGGCTTGGAAAATATGAGTACAACACTAGTTTATATTATTGTGGTCTTTATTTGTATGTTCAGCCATTTGATATTTACCAGTAAAACCGTCAAAACGACCATATTAATCCCAGCTATTATTGCATTGGCAAAAACTTTGGATATGGACCCAGTGACATTAGCATTAGCAGCCTCTTTTACCTTGACTTATACCATAACTCTGCCGCCTCACTCTAAAGTGAATACCATTTATTTCTCGACTGGTTACTTTAGCGTATTAGAGCAGATGAAATATGGCTTAATCACCTGCTTTGTTGGTGCAACTATTATTTCAATCGCTATCTTTACTTGGTTCCAAATACTTGGATATGGCCTTTAATTCGTGATATTAAGGAAAAAATAATGAGACTTATTTTACTCAGACATGGTGAGACATTATGGAATATGGAATCACGATTACAAGGGCATGCTAATTCGTGTTTATCGCCTAGAGGAATTAATCAGGCTGAAGCTATTAAACAGTGTATCCAATTATTATCACCAAGTAGAATAGTGACATCAGATTTAGGCCGAACTGTTCAAACTGCAGAGATTGTGGGATATCCAGATGCCATAAGAGAGTCTCAATTAAGAGAGTTAAATATGGGAGAGTGGACAGGGCAACGTAAATCAGAACTGATACGTAATCACGCAGAAAAATATAAAAATTGGCGTGCTGGTACTTATACACCGCCTAAAGGTGAAAACTGGTTTGATTTTTGTGATCGAATAGGTGCCACATTACACAACTGGGTGCATAAAGAAGATAGTGATCTTTTAGCCATCGTACACAGTGGCGTTATTCGTGCTGCTTGCAAGGTCTTTTTAGGACTGGCACCCGAAAACTTACTACCAGCAACACCAGGGACTATCACCATTTTGAATTTTGATGCTCAATCTGGCAGTGAACCTAAGCTCGAATGCTATAATATTGGTTCTCATACCCCAGATAGAAATGTTGCTGATTAAGTGACTAGCTATCAATAAAATAAATTAACAGGAGCTGAATAATGGCTCCTGTTTTATTTATTGATCAATTAAAAACGATGGCTTGGTAGGGCTCTAATATAAGCTGATTTTTTTCATCAGTAATTATCGTGGTATTGGTCAGATAAATATTTTTACCTTCGAGCTCAATAGGTATTGGTTTTTTACTGAAGCTGGTGACAATATTAACTGTCTTACCGTTAAAGACACGTTGATAAGCAATAACCTCATCCTGATTGATATCGAGCGCTTTAAAATCACCATAAGTCAAGATATCACTAATTGCTGAATCTTTGCGTAATTTGATTAACTTTTGATAGAAGGCGAATACTGAATTAGTATCTTGTTGCTGCGATTGCGCATTAATAAAGCGGTTATTTGGATTCACTTTTAGCCAAGGTGTGACGGTACTAAAGCCCGCATATTGAGTATCATCCCATTGGAATGGCGTACGTGAATTATCACGACTGCGTTGATCTAAATAAGCGACAATTTTTTCGGCCGGATAACCCAATTTAATTCCCGAATCATATAAGCTTTTAGCGGCTAAATCATCATGCTCTTCGATTGTCATTGGGCAATTACTCATTCCCAACTCTTGGCCTTGATAAATATAAGGCGTTCCCCGTAGCAACATATAGAAGGCAGCTAGCATAGTAGTACTTTGGTAATTAATTTCACCTTTAGGCAAGAATTTATTTACTGAGCGGGGTTGGTCATGATTTTCTAAATAAGGTGCAGCCCAGCCTACTTTTTGCAGATCTAATTGACTTTTAAATACCAATTTACGCAATTCTGCGGTAGGCACTGTTCGAGTGGTAAACATTTTTTGTCCGCGAATATCGGCATCAGCATAGCTAAAATCAAAGACCATAGAGAAAAAACCGTTGGTACCAATATACTCTTCCATCGCTTCGGCTGGGATATCAATCTCTGCAACTGTCATTCCATTGGCGGGTTTATAGGTGTTATCCGCTAATTCATTTAGGAAGTCAGCAATACCCGGCTGATTGAGTACCCAAGGAACTAATATTGCTGAGCCATCTTCATGATCTGGCTCAAAATGGTGTTCTGATAAGGCTAATTTTGATTTTTTAATATTGCCAATTGCATCGATTCTAAATCCGCGAATTCCTTTTTTTACCCAATAAGCGACTATATCAATAATCTCTTTTCTTAGATTAGGATTTTCCCAATTAAGATCGGGTTGCTCAGGCGCAAAAGAGTGAAAATACCAACGATCGCTATTGGGTAGGCGACTCCATACTGAGCTATCGAAATAGGTACGTAAATTATTGGGAGGATATTCTTTGTCCCAATTTTTAAATTGATAATAATCAGCATAGGGGCTATTAGGGTCTTCAATAGCGGCTTTGAACCAGGGGTGTTGATCTGAAGTATGATTTAAGACTAGGTCGAGTATGATATCGATGCCACGTTTTTTAGCTTCTGCAATTAAGATATCCAAATCATGATTAGTACCGAAAATAGGATCAACTAGATAATAGTCAGCGATATCATAGCCATTATCTTTCATTGGTGATTTAAAGATCGGACAGAGCCAAATAACATTGATACCGAGTGACTGAATATAATCTAATTTTTGCGTGATCCCCGGTATGTCGCCAATTCCATCGCCATTAGTGTCATAAAAACTTTTAGGATAGATTTGATAAACAATTGCTCGCTTCCACCAGGTTTTATCCATAGTAATATCCATTTTGTACCCTCATTAGCCTAAAGTTTCAATAAATCAACTTATCACAAAATTAAGTATAGCTTCATTAGTATAAATATATAGGAGAATAGGACGCTATTTTAGAAAATAGATTTGTTTGAATAAGTTATGAATATAAAAATAAATAAAAACTTAAAAGTATTCTTATTGGGGGTAATCCTATTGATAAAGATATATTCTTATCAATTGTAGCATTGACATTGCTAATAATCGTTCATTTTATGGTGTATGGGATTTGACGCTATTTTTTGTTTTTTTAGCAAACCTATTTCAATAAATGCAGCTGATAAGAATATTCATTTTTATGGTACATTAATTGCTGAGCTTTGTGAGCTATTACCCTGTGATGAAAATATTTTAGTTGATATGCGCAGCATGGTGGAAAAATATTTTTATCTTTAATAGCGAACGCCAAATGAACTATTTACTATCCATTTAATTAATTGTTATTTAGATATTGAGTAAACAGTAAAAGTTGTATTTAAAGGGACTTAAAGTACCTAATTAACCGATTTTTTGGCTGTGCCAAGGAATCAAATCAGTAACGGGATTGCTATTGGTTTAGAAACAGCGGAAGGGAAGTCACTTTTTTGATCAATCTAGTAAAATATATCAATTACCTAAAGGTAATAGCGAAATTACATTAATAGCATTTGCTCAACGAGAACCGATCTTTGCCACTGCAAAAAGATAGAGCTAGGAACATTTAATGTTACTACGACATTTCATCTGGAATACGAATGAAAGTTTTAATCTGAATATATTAATTAAAGGTGTTGTTTCTTAATTAGAATATTTATTATTAAGTTAGTGAATATAAATAAAATATGGTTGTATTATGATTGAAAGTTATTTAATTTTTTTTAGTAAAAAACTATTACATTATTATTCTGTCTTTTATGGAGTAATACGCTATTAGCTGATACTAGAATAGAGATTACTAGTACGGGAGTCGATACTATTTATTTCACCATGCATGATTAGCCTAATGAAAACTGGGTTTCAGCTCCGACTGAATACCAAAAAAGCTGTTTTATTGGAATGCAAATTTCACTTGGTAATGGTGAACCTGCATCAGGTCAGTTTATTACTAATAGCGGAATGACGATATCTGGTGCTCAAACTATGGGTGATATTTCACGAGCATGGAAAGCATGTTTTGGACTCGGAGGAAATTATTATGTTGGCGTTCCGACAATAGCGCTGTCTAAACCTAATGTATGCAATTAGGTTCTCCTAAACTCTTAGTACTAGCTCACAAAGCCTCACTATTGGTCAATATTCGGGTTCTTCAGTGATAATTATTGATTTTCAATAGTAAGCTTTTATAGATAATTAATAGACATGAATTCAATAATAAAGGCCTGATGTCATATCAGGCCATTTGTCGTAAAAATTTGCAGAATATATAATTAAAAATAAGGTACTGTTGCGATACGGCTTAATCCATAGCTACTAAACTCACCTAAACTTGGTTCTGTCATTAGCTGACTTTGCTGAATAAAGATCCGCATCACCTGACCATTAGAAAGACTCTTTATTTGCAAATAAGGCAATGATAGCGATTTATTTAAGCTATCTGGAATGAGTTCTTCTGCATTATCCACGGTTAATGTCCCACGTGAAATTGCTCGTTTGCGCATATTTTGGGCACTTTTAACTTGAATACGACACACTGTTTTATAGCCTTTAACCTGCGCAGGTACTGTTTGTATCTCAGTTAATTGAATATAGTCACGTAATCCTTTTAGCCAATTATTCGACATTAATTTTTGCAGATTTTCTGCCTTGCCATGTAAACGAACAATTTCTCCCAGCGTTTTATTCGATGCGGGAAAACTGACGCCAATTTTACCTTCACCCACTGCACCCAGTTGGCGATGTAATTTCGCAAACAGATTATTCATTAACACAGGCGCGGTAATTTCTAAGTCGGGTAAGACTTTTATTTCAAGATAAGCATCCATTAATTACTCCCCGAATACACCACCGCGGATCAACATTGCCATAATATAGTGTTGCTGCTCAATTTCAGGCTCTTTGCCTTTTAATAACCAGTTATCCAATAATTTATAGAAGTCCATATTGGCTTTCGGTTGACGGTAAGCTTTGCCGCGATTGGTAACTGAGCCATAGGGTTCAACGGCAATCGGACCCACTTCTGCATATTCTGGGAACCAAGTATCAATAGTTCTCAATGCATTACCTAATTTTTGTGAGTGCATGGCGGCTTGACCATCTAATTGGTAAAGATATTTGCTCTTATCACCGGAATCACGACTCATCACTAATTCTTGAGATGGAAATACCGTTTGTCCCTGACCTAATTGCACAAATGAACTGATTTTTAGCAGTATCACTTCTTGGCCAAGTAAACCCTTTTCGATTGCTTTAGCGAGCTTAGCGAGATCATCCGTAGGTTGTTCAAAGTTTTTTAAACCTAGGCTTAGGCTATCAAATACCCAATGTTGACCTTGAAATTCAATATGGGTTTCAACCGCCTCTGCGCCGACACGATTGCGCCATAAAAAGCGACCATTGGCTAAGTTAGTAGCATAACGATTAGCGAGCTCACTAAATCCATGCTGAGTAATATACTGTTCAATAATATCCGCTAGGGCTTTTTGATAGTCAGGACTATTGCAGGTTGAAGGTATGGCTAAATCGCCAAGAATACGCAGAGTGAAGCAGAGCTTGAGTGTATCTGTATCGAATGAGAGTGCTGCATTATCAACGGTTTGTAAGTTTGCATTTTGAATTTTAGCGTCGACTTTAGCTGGATCACTCGCATCAGCCGCTTTTAAGCGATTGGAAATAGTTCCACGCACCGATTTTTCACACACTGGAATTGCAGCCCACTGTTGACTAGATTGGCGCTGATCCCAATTGCCAGCAAACATCACACCATCAGAACAAGCGAGTTTACTTTCAAAGGCTAAAACCGACGGAGTGGTTAATTTAGTTGTCATGATAAATTCCTTATCTATTGACTAATAATCGTTAAATTGGCTGAAATCAAACAGTTCTGCTTCAGTGAGTTGGCTAGCTGTACGGCAAAGATAGTAGGGCGCTTGATAATCATAACGCCAAAGGATCTGCTCTAAGCTTTCAATGCGACTAGGGCTGCCAATCCATTCACCAATACTGTGAACGGCTTCAACAAAAGCGAATGGTGAATCAGGATCTCGTACATCGGCAACTTGGCCGGCTTCATATACAGGTGAAAGTTGTTTATAACCAATGGTTAAAGGTACTAAATAGCCTTTTTGCGGCTTAGGGACTGTCTGCCATTTAGCCTTATCTTCTGACTCATCATTATGCTGATAAGCGAATTTTAAGCTGGAGAAATCTAACCAGCTACTCAGCATATCTTGTTGAGAATCCTGCATATGTTTCTGTAGATATTCACTACGATCAATCAAAATAAAGCCGGGCAGTAGTGGGCGCAGTAATTTACGGCAGCCAATATCATCGGTTGGCGAGTCTTTAAAATAAGCGCGTCCAATATCGATAATTCGCCCGCCCGCTAATCGATGGCGTAATGCTAGCTGACGTATATCTTCACTTAATAGTTTGTCTTGTTCGCTATTGCCCGCAATATGACCTTCACACTCAATCATTAGTGAGATGGTTAAATGCATCTTACCTTCTTCAATAATAGGGGCTGTTTTACCCTCTTTTGTCAGTGGATTACGGGTTAATGCAAATGTATAGTCAGTAAAATTATCTTTGCGATAGGCATGAACTTGATAGTCATGGCATAAAATAGCGCAGCCATGAAATGTCAGTTGATGACTTTGGCTCAGTTGGCGCGACAGGGCATGCACAAAACCAAGAAAATGGGTCACACTAGGAAAACCATAGGTGAAACCAGATATCGCATTGGCATTTTCAATACGGATATTTTTTAAAATCAGCAGACTCATTATTTTGCCTCCCAAAGCGCTTGCTCAAATAGGCCTTGCCAGAGATTTGTTTCTACATTACCCAGTATTAACTGTGATTTTGAGATTGTTTCAATACGATGGTTTAGCCATAGGGCAAAATCCCGAGCAACAGGAACTTGCCAATTGTCGCTATTTTCTTGTGCGGCCTCGGACTGTGGATCTAACCAATATTGTTGATAACGCGGAAGTTCGCTGGATTGTGCCCAACCAATATCTGCTTGTTGATGACGAGCCGCAATATTAAACAGATTATCGATAATTTGATTAATCAGGCGATCTCGATAGTCGCGTATTGGTTTATTACTCTCTTTCTCATTAATTTCAATCAAAAAATGTGTAAGTTTTTGGGTTAATTGTTTCGTTTGTTGACGAATTTCATAACCATCAAACCAATTACTTATCATTAAAGGTAATTTAGTTTGTGATTGCCATTGAGGTGGCGAGCAAGGAAAAAGATAAGTACGACCGTTACGATTATTGTTTAATAATGAAACACCTTGTGGATTTGAGCCACCACTGGTTGCCATTGCTAAATTAAGATAAGCAATTATTGGTATTTCACTGGCTTTATTTTCACGTTTAGCTTTTCTAGACGCCACAGATTGTTCATTATATCGACTAAAATGAATTTTATCATATAATACTTGAGCGAGTGAGGATGAGTAAAGAGGGCTAATTAGATGATAAGCATTTTCGCTAACTGGAAAATAAATTTGTTTTGCTAACACACTACTTTTAAGTGAACTATCTATAAGGATTTGTTTAAAACTAGCGAACCATACTGCATTATCTGATTCATGCTGAACCAGTTCATTGAATATATCTTTTTTATCTTGTTTTAAGTAATCAGCAATAGAATTCTGACTGTCGCGTAATTGGAGTAATTTAGCTACATCGAGCGCCGCGGCATTACCGACACTATCTATTGCAGGATCAACCAGAACGGCAGTTTCAAGATAGTTAGGTTGAGGATTATATTCATTAGATAATAAATTGGTTCCTCGCGCTGAGCTATGAGTGAATTTAATCACATGAGTAGCAAAGCTAATTTGTTTTGCTCTTTTAGCCGCATCTGCTAACCAGACATAAGGTGTGAATTTATTTTTAATTTCTTGAATATCAATAGCATATTTAGCCATGATGTCAGAGCGACTCTCATCATTAGCACTTTTTAGATCTTTTAGATATTTTTTCTCTTTCTCTTCTAATTTATTGTTTTTTCGCTCATCGATATACGCGAGTATCTGTTGAGTGATTTCCGTCGCCATCTCTACTCCTTACTGGCTATGCAATTTTCAGTCAGAAAATAGATTTTCATAACAGAAAAGGTCAATTGATTATATCAAATAACTCCCGAATATAATCCCTAATAATGGATGATAAATAAATTTAGGGGTAGTATTAGGGTGATTATCTAAATTAATTTCACCAAAGGTTCTACCTATATCATTAATGTCTACATTAAGATTATCTGCAATAGACTGGTAAATATCTTGATAACTCATATTGAACCAAGATTGGTTGCGCTCAGAAAAAATGACATTTTTATAGGGGGTAAATAAATCACTTTTATTTTTCCACTGATTTTCTTTTTTATAAAAAACGTCAAAATTAATATTTTCATCATCATCGAATCCAACAAAATAAGCTTGTTGAGGTTTAGAGGCACGAAAAAGAGTTATTTTCTGTAATTGACCAAATAGGTGTAAGTAATCTTGTTTCCACCAATATTGCGCTTGTGTTTGTTTATTCAGAAATAACTTATCAATTAGTGCAGCATGTTCAAGACTAATAAAGTTTAATGGTTTATTAATCAGTGGCTCAATAAAACGTGGTTCAGCAGTAATAATTGAATAATATTCTGGTGCTAATATTGCTGAGAGGTCATGACTTGATAATGAAAATAGACCTGTTTGTTCAAAACCGGGTTTGCAAAAAACCACATTCTCTTTCATTAATCCTTTGATATTTTTATTCAATAACACAATATTCGGCGTATTTGGCGCAATTTGTCGATGTCTTTGCACTCGCCCCGCTAATTGGATAATAGAACGCATTGAGCTGGGTTCAACAATCGCCCAATCATAGTCGTGATCGCGGCCTACTTCAGCAACTGGCGTGGCGATCACTACAAAAATATGTTTAGTTTCAGGATAATGCTGCAATTTATCTTTAATCGACGGGACTGATAATATGCCATCGGGATTTTGCGGATCGCGCATTAAAACACTATCAAGTTGATGTTCGATAAAAGCCCTGACGGCCAATGGGTGACGGCTATGATAAACACAATAATGAATGCGAGTATCCGCCATTGGCTCTAGTGTAAACAAGGTATTAGCCACCGCTACCAGCGGCTCAATATTGGCCATTCTGACTAATCCAACAGAAACTTGTTTATGCTGTTCTGATGTTACATGATGACGCTCATGAAGTTGCTGTATCAGTGGGTGGATAATCTGCGCCATCAATTGAATTGCTTGTTGTTTATTTAATTTTACATCATCAAATTTAGCTAGTTCTCCACAACGTAGCGGCAGTGATTTTTTATTTAATATCTGCGCACGTTTAGCAATAAATTGATGATGCATTGGCTTAAGATTATTACTATTTAATTGATGAGTGCTCGATTCAAATTCATCAAACCAAGCGCAGCATATATCTGTTTCTTTAATATGATGACTGCGGTTATATTGCTGCCTGCCATAATAATAGGCATCAAATAGCGCTTTGATAAAGGAAGGCGGTAAAGTGGCGGATGAAATAAGAATACGCGAACCTAATAAGCCGGCCCAATTTACTAAACGACAGAGCGCTGGCAGATCTTCCAGTGCAAAATCGTCCGGCTCATCAAGAACTAAATCGGCATTTAATAAGCGTAACATGGGCGCAATTTGCTGGCCTCCGCGCGTGCCTTCGGTGGCCGAAATTAAATAGTCGATAGTACTGACAGTAATAGGGGCACTGACTAGCTTATGAATACTGGGCGCACGAGCCAGCCATTTTCCAATTGGGCCATCATCAACGGAGCCTTGATAACTCACATAATGGTGCTCGGCAAAAATAGATTCAGATTCACTGCCTGAATTGAGAGGATCATCATTTTCCTCTTTGGGAATTAATTCATCACTTTGATTATATTGGTGCAGCTGTTTTACTGCTTGAGAACCAATTAAAATAGCTAAATCATCATCCTTTAGAGAGAGGCGATCGCGTAGCGCATCACCCGTTTGCAAGGTGAGGGTGCGTAAACCAATGGCAATACTAAAGCGACAGCCCATTTGATTATCGGAGAGCGCATACATAATTTTGGCGTTAGCTAAGGTTTTGCCGCAGCCCGTCGATGCCATATTAATACCAAAAAATCCGCATTGCTGAGTTGTTTCTTTAATAGCGGCGGTCAATTCATAGGCCTGATCTTGCCAGCGATATTTTTTGATCGTCGAACGTTGTTTAAATTTTTTATGGCGCGTTATGGCGGGTAGAGTTTGCCGAAATTGCGGCAGATGTAAACCTAATCGATAAGCCAGTTGTGCCACGCCGATATTATGTTCATCAAGTTGTTGTTTTAATTTTTTAGTCACGCGATCGGTATTGGCATAGGCCTGATAGCTTTTATCTTGCCAACGTTCAGTCTCGAGACCTGACGAATAGATATGATCGGCGAGCATAAGACAGAGCCTCGCCATATGAGTAGGAAAAACCTCAGTTAAAACAGCATAACTGGCTAATTTAGGATGGTTTAACGCCCGCTTGGCAAATTGTTGAGCCATACGACACCAAGTTTGGCTGCGTAACGGCGTCCCCGCTGGAAATTGAAAATTGTCTTTTTTTTCACTGGCGGTCACTGCGGGATTATGGTGATTAGTGGCATTCCATTCTGGATTTAGTTTTTCTGTTAGCCAATGATCGGCCTTATCAATTTGGGGATTATTTTCTCTCGGCAAATAAGTAGGTAATCGATGATGAGAAACAATCAACCAAGCGACAGATTGAGCTATCGACCCTGTTAATCCTTTAAACGGAGAGAGCGTTTCCGAAAAAGAGAGATTTTCCAGTAAGTTATGTTCTAGCTCCGCATCGACATTTAATAGCTGGGTTAGCCACTCTTTATCAGATTTTCCCGCTACAAAAGCTCTAAACAGACAGAGAGATACCCATTCATGACGGTAAGGCTCCGCTAATGGCCGCTGGCCCTTTAATTTCTGTTGAAACAAGGTATTAGCTTTTCCCCAATCATGAAATAAACCCGCTAAGGCCGCTAATAAGGAGAATGAGTGACAACTATCCCAGCGATTTTCATCTTCACTGCGTAAAATATTTCGTTTAGTGGTATTGGTAGGAACCGTTCCTACGTCATTAAAACGTCGACGATTTCCAATGATCCACAGTAATTCACTATTATTGACGCCTCGAATCCAATGACAAGCCACGGCGGTATTGCGTCGCGCTGTTTTTTTTAACAGCATCTGCAAGGTATTTAATCCTTCCTGCGTAATCGGCGTTTGCCAAGTACGATCGCCTTTGCGTTCGGCAAATTGATCTAATATACGGCGAGTCTCAGGCAGGGCTTGTTTATTACATTGGGATATAAGAAGGATATTCACTTTAGGTTGCCTAAAGCGTTGGCGGTATTTTGAATTGTCTCAATCATTACATCAAGGGCTTCACTTTGGCGAAATCCTTGTAAACAGCGCTGGCGGAAGGCTTGCTCATCATCGCCCTCCATAGCGGCGATAAAGGCATTGGGTAAGACAATCGCATCCTTGATTAAGTCTGCAATATCAAACACTAACCCACCGCGGCGTGTTTTTCCATGTAAGATCGCTAATCCATGGGGCAATCCAACAACCCAGCAAGCCGTCGCAGCGAGACCATAAGCGAGATAGTTGCCATGATCTAAAAATCGATTCGCCATATCGGTGCTTAATCCACGTTTTGAGCGCGTAAAGTCACCATATTTTACCGTTTGAGCGGCCATCTTATAGAGTGCTTTGGTCATTATGGCTTCTAATAACATTAATTCATTGCTATTAGCGCACTCATCTAATTTTTGCTCAAATCGAGAAATGATTTGTTCTAATTTATCGGCATCAATTTGAAAATTAGGCTCGCGTTTTAATTGTGTTGATAACCAGTTTTTACGAATTTGCGCTAAACGAACGCGCTGGAAAAAGCGGGCTGCATCTAAACGTTTTTGATCATCGAACCAAAATTGCACCCACTGCTGTAAATATTGCGTCGGGCGATATTCCGATTGCGGCGTTAACCAAGAAAAATCAATTTCAACTTCATTCGCTGCATATAAAGGTGTGCCACCGCCACCACAAAATCCCACTAATACTCCGGCTTTGGCTAATTCTCTCATTGCGGCTTGGGTAATAGAGGTTCCTGTGCCCAACATAATTACTGTGGTATTGGCAATGGGGATATTCCAGTAATTAGATTGGCTACCTTCGTCAGTGACATATTCTACGCGGCCGCCATTTACTAGCACACGACAGTGCTGAAGATAATAAAGATTGGCGCGTTTGGAATGCAGAATAGTTTTAAGTTCACTGGGCGTAAAGGTGTTCGACGACATATTTATTCCTTTAAAGTGATTCATCAATAGTTGGTTATATCGTCAAAATCGAACTTATTGAAAAAATAATCTATCTGGTTTTAGCTGAAAATAACTATGACATAAATAGAAAATAAGGCAATTTTAAAATTAATACCTGTGATGTGAACGATAAAAATTATGATCCAAACTTATAACGTATAAACTTATGCAAAAAACCCTTTTTTTTAACGCTACTTTAGAATATGTAAAATCAATGACTTACGGAGTGGTATAAAAAAAAGGTTTTTTAGCTCATTTAATCAATAGTAGAGAGATTATAAATGGTTATGATAGAATCACTCCTGTTCACTGCCGCATAGGCAGCTTAGAAAGTGACGGAAACGACCGAAAAAACCTCTCCAGTGTTCACTGCCGCATAGGCAGCTTAGAAAGCCGAGTTGATTTTTAAGTGAATCCAGCTCTTGTTCACTGCCGCATAGGCAGCTTAGAAAGTTTCATTTGATGCTCGCGGTTATGTTTCAGAGTTCACTGCCGCATAGGCAGCTTAGAAAACAAACCTAGGTGGTTTATCTCCTCTGAGAAAGTTCACTGCCGCATAGGCAGCTTAGAAAAAGTTTAATTACATCATTGGGATTTAATTCACGTTCACACCCTCCTATGCAGCGTAGACAATAAAACTGTCTCCTGTGGGCTGCCCAACACGGGTCACTGCCGCATAGGCCGCGTAGAACTTTGGG
>CAUQNX010000027.1:0-38184 GCA_963519845.1 uncultured Moellerella sp.
GTTTGACGCCTGTGAAGGCGACATATGAGGTTTCCATGAGCGTTAAAACGCAAAGCACCGAAAAGTCACAAAAAACTCGAAATACTGAAAAGTCACCTAAAAGTCGTAATGCTGAAAGGTCACCTAAGAGTCGAGATTCTGAAAGATCCCCGAAAAGCCGCGATAGTGAAAGAGCGCCCAAGAGTCGTGATAACGACAGAGCGCCAAAAAGCCGCGATAACGAAAGATCCCCAAAAAATCGTGATAACGACAGAGCGCCAAAGAGTCGTGATAACGAAAGATCCCCAAAAAGCCGCGATAATGAAAGATCACCAAAAAATCGCGATGCTGGAAGATCACCTAAAGGTCGAGAGACTGAAAAAACACAAAATATTCAGCCGACTGAAACATTAGAAAAACCGCAATTTGCTGAAAAATCCAAGAAAAACCAAAATACGGAAAAGCTACAGAAGATCCTAGCCCGTTCTGGACATGGCTCACGTCGTGAAATAGAGACGATGATCCAAGAAGGTCGTATTAGTATTGATGGTAAAGCAGCGACCCTTGGCGATCGTATTGAGATTAAATCCTCACTAAAAATTCGCCTTGATGGCCGTATATTGACCATCAAAGAGCCTGAAACAGAAGTCTGCCGCGTTATGGCTTACTATAAGCCTGAGGGTGAACTCTGTACTCGTCATGATCCTGAAGGTCGTCCAACGGTGTTTGCTCGCTTGCCGCGTTTAACCGGCGCTCGCTGGATTGCTGTAGGCCGTCTTGACGTTAACACCAGTGGTTTATTGCTGTTTACGACCGATGGTGAGTTAGCTAACCGTTTAATGCACCCAAGTCGTGAAGTTGAACGCGAATATGCGGTACGTGTATTTGGTGAAGTGACCGACGCGATTAAACGTCAGTTACTGCGCGGTATTAAGCTGGAAGATGGTGAAGCGGCATTTAAAACCGTCACCTATAAAGGCGGCGAAGGTATCAACCAGTGGTTCAATGTCACCTTAACGGAAGGGCGAAATCGTGAAGTTCGTCGTTTATGGGAAGCGGTTGGCGTTCAAGTCAGTCGTTTGATCCGTGTTCGTTACGGCGATCTCGATTTACCTAAAGGCTTACCTCGTGGTGGCTGGAGTGAACTGGGCTTAGAGCAGATTAACTATCTACGTGAGCTAGTTGATCTTGATAAAGAAGTGGTCACTAAAGTAGCTGTACCTCGTGATCAACGTCGATTAAAAGCGAATCAGATCAGACGTGCGGTAAAACGTCATACTGATGTTTCTTCTCGTACAGGTGGCGCAAAACGTCAGACAACCCGTGCTGTTGTGAAGAAAAGAACCCGCGCTGGCGGCTAATTAAGTCGCGTCACTAAAGTTAAATCCTTTCTACTCACTAAGCCTGCATTTTAAGCAGGCTTAGTTATTTTTATCGCCGATACCTCATCTAGCGCAAGGAATTGTACAATAAACCCGATAAAGCACCATAGACGCTATATTATAAATTGAGATTAATCCTAAAGTAGGCTATTTTGTAACGAAATGTGTTTACTTACGGTGAGAAAGAAATATGCATGTTCGATTTGCACACCTAATCATTTTATCAGGTTTTTTTTTGGGTGGTTGCGAGCAAGCTATTCAGCATCCGATTGCCAATGGTGATTTTTATATCAGTCAGAATGGAATCGATTCGATTATCTTTAATATTGATGATCAGCGGATTACTCTGCAGCCTAATCAAGTCGATACGATTGAATTACCAGCGGGTCTGCATATTCTCACTTTACCTAATGGCGAGAAAAAACAATTTATTGTTTATCCTGGCAATAAAGGGGGAATAATCAATCCACAGCGCGAGATCTATTACGCCTATAGTTTTTTCACCGGTACAGAGCAAAAAAGCAATCCTTTTAGCCTAGTGAATAATCAGGTTGCGATTGGTAATTACCGTATTGTGGGGGCGATTGAGAGCAGTGATGCGCTATTTATCGATAATACCTTATTTAAATGCAACTATATTATCGGGCAAAAACCACCGTATGAGCTACTTGAATCAGATGGTGCTAATAAGTTAGTGACTAAATGTTTTTCTCAAAAAGAACTTATTGAGTTAATTAACCAAGATGATGCGCTATTATCGCAATTACGTATTACCAGAACAATACTGGCCGCTAAAAATACGATCACCGAAAATTTTGATTATGAAACACAGCTGCCTGACTTTATTGATAGCTCATTACAGTTTCAGGCAATGCGAGTTTATAATGTGATTAATGATTATCGAGCTTCGCAGGATATTGCAGATAAAAAATATTACTTCGATTTATATCATAAATATATCAGCGATATGGCGCATATCTACAGCACCTTATCTGCCAATAGTCACAATCCCACCGAAAAGAAAAAATATGCTGATTTTATGAATAAATCCGGCGCTATATTTGAAGCAGGTATCCGTCTGTATTGATCTGTTTTTTTATTGGCATCCATGCCATTTAACATCACCAATCAATCCCTTTTTGCGCTTTTATACCAGCATCAAAGGCATGTTTAACCGGGCGCATTTCAGTGACTGTATCTGCCATTTCAAGTAAGTCGCGATGACAAGCTCGCCCTGTAATGATCACTGTCTGCTTTTCTGGCCGCTGTTTTAGCGTTTGAATAACCTCTTCAAGCGGTAAATAGCCATAACTGACCATATAGGTTAGCTCATCCAGAATAACCAGATCGATACTAGGGTCAGACAACAACTGCAGCGCCTGATACCAGGTTTTTAGACAGGCTTGCGTATCGTATTGTTTATCTTGTGTATCCCAAGTGAAACCCGTTGCCATTACATGAAAAGGAACGCCATGGGGTTCAAGTAAGGCGCGTTCGCCATTATCCCAGTCACCTTTGATAAACTGAACGACCGCCGCTTTTAAGCCATGGCCAATAGCGCGGGTAACAGTGCCAAATGCCGCTGTGGTTTTGCCTTTGCCATTACCGGTATAGATAATCAAAATACCCCGTTCCAATTGGGCAGACTCAATACGCGCATCAACTTGCTCTTTGAGTCTTTGCTGGCGCTTTTGATGTGAGCTCTCGGACATACTTTGTGACTCCTATTCTGCAGCACCCGCCTTGCGACCCGGCTGAGCATCAAAACTTATACCACTCTCATTTTTACTATCATCGCCCATCAAATAGAGGTAAATAGGCATAATATCAGCGGGTGTTTTTAACTTATTGGCATTTTCTTCGGGGAAAGCACTGGCGCGCATTCCGGTTCGAGTTCCGCCCGGATTGATACAGTTAACTCGTATATTATCCGTTTTATACTCTTCTGCCAGAATTTGCATTAACCCTTCAGTGGCAAATTTAGACACTGCGTAAGCACCCCAACCAATACGGCCTTGTTTACCCACACTTGAGCTAGTAAAAATCAAGGAAGCCGAAGGCGCTTTAAGCAGTAGAGGGAGCAGTGCTTGAGTGAGCATAAAGGTCGCATTGACATTCACTTGCATAACATCATGCCAAATATCAACGGGTTGCTCGACGATAGGCGCGATCACTCCCAATAAACCGGCATTATGCAGCACACCATCGAGATGAGAGACACTTTTAGCAATATCAGTGGCTAATTGCTGGCACTCTGCTGCGGTGACACTGAGCAGATCGAGCGTATAGCAGCTGGCGGCACGGCCTGTCTCTTGTTGGATCTCTTGACTCACTTCCTCAAGTTTACTCGCCGTGCGGCCGACAAGAATAACCTGCGCACCGTGGCGGGCATAGGTCAACGCGGCTTCACGGCCAATACCGGCACCAGCGCCTGTGATCAGAATGATTTTGTTATTCAGTAGTTCTTTTTTAGCTTGATAGTTATGCATCTGCTGCTCCTAAATTGTTGCTAGAATGTTTCATTATAGCATCCCATTGATTCGCGCTATGAGTTAATTTAACATAAACAGATCCGGTAAATGACTAAATTCAAAATAGTGAGTTGAGGATTTTGCTAGTCGTAGAGATCTATTCATGAGATTATTTTCATTATATTTTTTAAAGAAAGGATGAATTTGTGGAGTATTTTTCTCTGTATGGCCTATTTTTAGCCAAAGTAGCGACCATTTTGCTCGCTATCCTGGTATTCGTTGTTTTCTTTTTTAGTATGAAGATGAAGCGACAAGGTAGTAAAGGTGCGCTGAAAATCACCGATCTGGGTGAGATATACCGTGATCGCCAACGTGAAATGCAACAGATTAAAATGAATGACGCTGAGCATAAAGCTTGGTTAAAAGCATTTAAAAAGCAGAAGAAAAGTGATGTGAAAAAAGACAAGCTGAATGCCAAAGTGGGCCAAAGCAGCATCAAAAAACCTTGTCTTTATGTGCTAGATTTTAACGGCAGTATGGATGCTCATGAAGTTAATGCGCTACGTGAAGAGATCACTGCGGTGTTAGCGGTGGCGGATCAGCAAGATGAAGTGCTATTACGACTCGAGAGTCCGGGTGGTATGGTGCATGGCTATGGTTTAGCTGCTTCACAACTGGTTAGATTGAAAGAAAAAAATATTCCGTTAACAGTTGCAGTCGATAAGGTGGCCGCCAGTGGGGGCTATATGATGGCTTGTGTCGCTAACCGAATTATCGCAGCGCCTTTCTCGATCATTGGTTCGATCGGGGTGGTGGCGCAAGTGCCGAATATCCATCGCTTGCTTAAAAAACATGATGTTGATATTGAATTGCATACAGCTGGTGAATACAAACGAACACTCACTATGCTCGGCGAAAATACCGAACAAGGGCGTCAAAAATTTGTTGAGAGTTTAAATCAGACTCATGATTTATTTAAATCTTTTGTCTCGCAAAATCGCCCTTCATTAGATATTGATGCTGTCGCTACTGGTGAATATTGGTATGGATCTCAAGCAAAAGAGAAAGGCCTGATCGATGCCATTGGCGTGAGTGATGATTTAATCATCGAACAAATAGAAAACAAAGAAGTTATTAATGTAACTTATGTTTTAAATAAAAAATTCATTGACCGTTTTACTGGAAGTTTATCAGAAAGTGCCGATAAATTACTGGTGCGTTGGTGGCAAAGAGGCCAAAAGCCTCTATTATAATAATATCGTATTCCTAATATAAAAAATCACCGGCATATAGCAGGTGATTTTTTAATGATATTAATCTTCACTTTTTAATCGATATTGCTCAGATAAAACCTGTGCTAAATGCTTAAACATATTAAATGCGGCTGTACTTTTTATCGTTGGAATTCCATCTTTATCAAGGAAGAACTCGCCCTTAAATACCAGAGTTTCGTGATGTTGTTCAACCGAGTCAGCACGCATCCCTGAAATATAGTCCGGATGTTCTTGTATGATTTCATTCGCTTTTTGTAACAGTTCGCTGGATGTGATCTGGGTGGCTTGATGAGACATAAAATAAGTTCCTCAAAAAAATAATTAGTTGCGTATCACCATTTATCAGGTACAGTGTGGGGTTTTCATTTGCTGATAAAACATGATGATATGGCGATAAATAATACACGATAAACAAAGTTTTCTTTGTCTAAAATAGCCTAATTGATTTTGTAAGTTTTGTTCTATCGCAAATAAATTAGAAAAAAAAAGTTGATCTATTGCGAATCTTACGCAATATAAAATAGAGATTTTCATTTAGCGCATTTTACGATAAAAATGTGCTTATTACAGAAATTAGGTAAAAATAATATGGGAAAAGCTCTTGTTATAGTGGAGTCCCCGGCAAAAGCCAAAACGATAAATAAATATCTTGGTAATGACTATGTTGTGAAAAGCAGCGTTGGTCACATCCGAGATCTGCCTAAAAGTGGATCAGGTACGCAAAAAAGCGCCAGCACATCTACCGATAAATCTAAAAAGGTCAAAAAAGATCCGACAGAGGCATTGGTCAATAGGATGGGCATAGATCCTTACCATGGCTGGTCTGCAAATTATCAGATCCTGCCCGGCAAAGAAAAAGTCGTTTCAGAATTACAATCTTTAGCCGCTGATGCATCCCATATCTATCTCGCGACGGACTTGGACCGCGAGGGAGAAGCCATTGCTTGGCATTTGCGCGAAGTGATCGGTGGTGATGATTCACGTTTTAGCCGTGTTGTATTTAATGAAATTACCAAAAATGCCATTACACAGGCCTTTGAACAACCGGGTGAGTTGAATATTGATCGAGTCAATGCTCAGCAAGCGCGCCGCTTTATGGACCGGGTAGTGGGTTACATGGTATCTCCACTATTGTGGAAAAAAGTGGCTCGAGGCCTCTCTGCCGGACGTGTACAGTCGGTTGCAGTGCGACTGATCGTTGAACGTGAACGTGAAGTTAAAGCCTTTGTCCCCGAAGAGTATTGGCAACTCCATGCTGATTTAGCCGATAAATCGACTGAAATCCGCATGGAAGTGACGCACAAAGCGGGCAAGCCGTTTAAACCTGTGACGCAGGCGCAAACGCAAGCGGCTGTTGCTGTGTTAGAAAAAGCGAATTATCTGGTCACTGACCGTGAAGATCGCCCAACATCTAGCAAGCCCGGCGCACCTTTTATTACATCGACACTCCAACAATCGGCAAGTACTCGCCTAAGCTTTGGTGTGAAGAAAACCATGATGATGGCCCAGCGTCTGTATGAAGCGGGTTATATTACCTATATGCGTACCGACTCCACCAATGTGAGTCAGGATGCGTTAAGCATGGTTCGTGAATATATCGGTGAGCATTTCGGCGATAAATATCTGCCTAAAGAGCCAAATGTCTATAGCAGCAAGGCGAACTCGCAAGAGGCCCATGAGGCGATCCGCCCATCTAGCTTAGATGTTTTGCCTGAATCACTTAAAGATATGGAACCTGATGCAAAAAGATTGTATCAGCTGATTTGGGATCAATTTATTGCCTGTCAAATGACACCCGCAAAATATGATTCCACGACCTTGACCGTGAAAGCGGATGATTTCGAACTGAAGGCGAAGGGCCGTACGCTGCGTTTTGATGGTTGGACGCGTGTGATGTCTGCATTACGTAAAAATGATGAAGATAAAACACTGCCACCTATTACAACGGGCACTGTGATGGCGCTGAATAAATTGCTACCAAGTCAGCACTTTACCAAGCCACCAGCACGTTATAGTGAAGCCTCTTTAGTTAAAGAGTTGGAAAAACGCGGTATTGGTCGTCCATCAACTTATGCCTCTATTATTTCCACCATCCAAGATCGCGGTTATGTTAAGTCGGAAAACCGTCGTTTCTATGCTGAGAAGATGGGTGAGATTGTGGTCGATCGACTGGAAGAGAACTTCCAAGAGTTGATGAGCTACGACTTTACCGCCAGAATGGAAGATCAGCTCGATCATATTGCCAATCATGAAGCTGAGTGGAAAGCGATATTAGACGAATTTTTCACTGATTTTAGTAAACAACTGGATATTGCTGAGAAAGATCCTGAAGAAGGGGGAATGCGTACCAATCCAATGGTATTCACCTCGATTTCATGCCCAGATTGTGAACGCCAAATGGGGATACGTACTGCCTCAACGGGGGTATTCCTCGGTTGTTCTGGCTATGCGCTGCCGCCAAAAGAGCGTTGTAAAAAGACCATAAATTTAATCCCTGAAAATGAATTATTAAATATTCTTGAAGGGGATGATGCAGAAACTAACGCCCTAAGAGCCAAACGTCGTTGTACTAAATGTGGTACGGCGATGGATAGCTACTTGATTGATACTCAACGTAAATTGCATGTGTGTGGTAATAACCCAGCTTGTGATGGCTATGAGATCGAAGAGGGTGAATTCCGCATCAAGGGCTATGATGGTCCTATTGTTGAGTGTGAGAAGTGTGGCTCAGAGATGCACCTGAAAATGGGGCGTTTCGGTAAATATATGGGCTGTATGAATGAAGAGTGTAAAAATACGCGGAAAATCTTAAAAAGTGGCGAAGTGGCACCACCAAAAGAAGATCCGGTTCCGCTGCCAGAACTACCTTGTGAAAAATCCGATGCCTATTTTGTGTTACGCGATGGCGCGGCAGGTATTTTCTTAGCGGCTAATACATTCCCGAAATCACGTGAAACTCGCGCTCCTTTAGTTTCTGAGCTGCAACGCTTTGAAGATCGTCTGTCAGATAAGATGAAATATTTAGCTCAAGCACCTAGCACCGATCCTGAGGGTAATCCGACGATTGTGCGTTTTAGCCGCAAGACGAAACAACAATATGTTTCTTCTGAGAAAGATGGCAAAGCGACGGGTTGGAGTGCTTTCTATGTAGATGGTAAATGGGTCGTTAAAGAGAAGTAGATCAATATTCTCAATAATAACTTTTTTATTACAAGGGTGACTGCTTACAGTCACCCTCTTTTTTTTGTATGATTCGAAAGGATACATAACTTAAAAGGAATATTTGTATGAAATTTAAACATTTACTATTAGCAGGTTTATTTGCTGCCTCGACCGTATCAGCCGCTGAAGTGACAGTCACTCTGTTCGAAGCGACGCCACAAGGTGCGGGTAAATCTGTAGGTGATATTATTATCAGTGAAACCGATTATGGTTTACTGTTTACACCTAATTTAACGGGTGTTGCGCCCGGTGTTCATGGTTTTCATGTTCATGCCAATGGGAGTTGTGAACCTGCGGATAAAGATGGCAAATCCGTCCCTGCATTAAAAGCTGGTGGACACTTAGATATTGATAAAACGGATGCTCATAAGGGCCCATACGATAAGAGCGGCCATAACGGTGATTTACCGGGACTGGTGGCAGATGCCAATGGTGTTGCTAACTATGCGGTATTAGCGCCACGTTTAAAATCCCTTAAAGATGTGCAAAATCGTGCTCTGATGGTTCATGCGGGCGGCGATAACTATTCAGATACGCCAGCAGCATTAGGTGGTGGCGGTGCTCGTATGTATTGCGGTGTAATTAAATAGCATCAGTTTTTACAGCCTAAATGAATAGGCTGTTTTAAATGTCTATTTCATTCAGTCAATAAAGGGCTCTGATTCTAGGGCCTTATTGCTATCTACTTTCTATCTATTATTGATAAATAGATAATCTATTGTATATCTTAAAATCTCATTCATTAATTAATCACTTTCACTTAAGATAAGCGAGTTTAATCCCAAACAAACAGTAGGTTCTTATGGAACGTTTTATTGAAAAATTAATGTACGCCTCTCGCTGGCTTATTGCCCCTATCTATCTTGGCCTATCCCTTGCCTTGGCCGCTTTAACGATCAAGTTTTTTCAGGAAATATTTCATATTCTGCCAAGTATTTTTACTATGGCAGAGTCAGATCTGATCTTACTGCTCTTATCTTTAATTGATATGGCGCTGGTGGGTGGGTTATTAGTGATGGTCATGCTTTCTGGCTATGAGAACTTTATTTCACAGTTTCATCTTACTGGGGGCAAAGAGAAATTGGATTGGTTAGGCAAAATGGATTCTAATTCATTAAAAAATAAACTCTCCGCTTCAATCGTCGCCATCTCCTCGATTCATTTATTACGTATATTTATGAACGCACAAAATGTCCCTGATAATAAATTAATGTGGTATGTGATCATACATCTTACTTTTGTGCTTTCGGCTTTCGTGATGGGAATTTCGGATCATGTATCGAGAAAGAAAAAAGCAGCTTAATTTACATCTTATCACTTAAAAAATAACGCCAATGGGGGCTAATTCATTGGCGTTATTTTATGCTATTTTATATGGGACATATTACCAAATTTGTACCCGCTCTACTGGCGGAAGATATAATTTAGCTTTTTTATCCACATTAAAAGCCTCATACCAATCATCCATATTACGTACAACGCCATTACCGCGGAATTGATTTGGACTATGAGGATCGGTCATAATTTTATTTCGTTCTGATTCTTGATTCGCCAGCTCTTGCCAAGTTCGCGCCCACGAAATATAGAAGCGCTGTATACCCGTTGTGCCATCAATAATTGGCGCTTCGCCATTAGGATAGTGCTCTTTGGCAAACTGCTTATAGGCGTTGAGCGCAATGCTTAAGCCACCGACATCACCAATATTTTCACCCAGTGTTAATTGACCATTGACGGGCAAGCCATCGACACTGAATTGACCATATTGTTTAACCAGATTGCTCGTTTTAGCATCAAATTTCTGTTGCGATTCGGCTGTCCACCAATCTCTCAGTACACCATGACCATCATAGAGTCGACCTTGATCATCAAATCCATGTCCCATTTCATGACCAATTACCGCACCGATAGCGCCATAGTTATAGGCGGGATCGACATCAGGATCAAAGAAGGGCGCTTGTAAGATAGCGGCTGGGAAGACAATTTCATTTTGAACGGGATTAAAATAGGCGTTAATCATCTGAGGTGGCATTGCCCACTCCCATTGACGCACCTTCTCACCAATTCGACTCATATTATCTTTGTAGGACCAATTGACTATCTGCATATAGTTATCAAAGAGCGCATCTTCTTTTAGAGTGATATCGCTAAAATCATGCCATTGATCAGGGTAGCCCACTTTGACATTAAACAGATTTAATTTTTTAAGTGCTTCTTGTTGTGTTGCTGCATCCATCCAGCTATTTTCTTGTAAGCGCGTCTGGAAAGTGCCTCGAATATAGCTAACCAACTCGACAATTTTGGCTTTGGAATCGGCATTAAAATAGGTTTCAACATATAACTCACCTAAAGCTTCATCTTGTAACTTATTAACCGTTTCAATCGCTCTTAACTTAAGTGGGCGCTGCTCTTTAACCCCATTGAGTTTCTTGGAGTAAAAATCAAATCGCGCATCAGCAAAATCTTTCGGCAGATAGTTAGCTTTTCCGCTGAGATAGTGGAATAGCAGATAATCTTTCAGGGTATCAATCTTGGTTTGAGTAAATATTTTGGCCAGCTGTTCTACCGCGCTATCATTTTGCACGATAATTTTTTCTCGCTGCTGTGGCGAAAGTTGCCAATAATCAAATAGGGCGCTCAAACCATATCCAGCTGTATAGTTCTCAAGATCACTTTCACTCATCGGATGGTAATTTTTGACGGTATCTCGATTGGCTTCTGGGCTCCAATGAACCAGTGCCATCGATTTCTCAAGGTCAAAAATCTGCTGAGCCTTTTTAGCAGAATCTGTTTCGCCCGCTAATTTTAAGATAGTGGCGATATAGGCGATATAGTCTTTACGGATCGCTTCCATCTGCGGATTATCATCAAGATAGTAATTGCGATTAGGTAATCCGAGTCCGCCTTGCCCAAGATAGAGGACATAGGTATCTGGTGCTTTTGCATCTAAATCAACCCAATAGGAGATAAAAGCGTTAAAACCCGGCGTTGCCATTAATTTGGCGATATCGCTGGCGGTTTTGGCTTCACGAATAGTGGCTAAGGTTTTGGCTACCGGAGCCAGTCCCGCGCGCTCTATTTTGTCTTGATCTAAATAACTGAGATACAGACTGCGGATATTTTGTTGATTATGAGTAAGAGAGCTAGCGGGTTGGCTGATCAATTTATCAATCAGCGTCTGTAACTGCTGTTCGGTTTTCAGATTGAGTTCAACAAAAGAGTTGATCCTCGACATGCCCGTAGGGATTTGTGCTTTTTCGATCCAGTTCTGATTTACATAGAGAAAAAAATCATCCCCCGGTGAGATGGAATCTGATAATTCGATTTTATCACCATTATAACTTACTGTTTTAGCAACAGAAAGTGGTGATGCTGAGATAACCGACAAACTGATCATTAACGCTAATAACTTTTTCTTCATAAAATTAAATCCTCTCTTCACTGAGATCCTATATAGCTAATCAAGTCTATATCATCATATCTATGATGAAAATCAATCCTATAAGCTTACTCATGCCTCATGTTGTCGAACATTATGGCGCACTGGACCCATTAGGTATAGTGATGCTCAATTTGCTATCTAAATGAAATTTTTTCAAAGTACTGTTAACGCTGGTTAAAATAATGCTATATTAGTTATATTAAACGCATCATATATTACTTTTGGTTATATAAAAGAAGAATTAGCTATAACCACTGGAATGTTGAATTTGTTATGGGATGGAGTTAGAGCGATATGAAATTACAACAGCTACGCTATATTGTTGAAGTGGTTAATCATAATTTAAATGTCTCATCCACGGCGGAGGGGCTCTTTACTTCGCAACCGGGGATCAGTAAACAAGTTCGGATGTTGGAAGATGAATTAGGGATTCAAATTTTTGCTCGCAGTGGTAAGCATTTAACCCATGTTACGCCAGCGGGTGAAGAGGTGGTGCGTATATCCCGTGATGTGCTCTCCAAAATTGAAGCGATCCGCTCGGTGGCCGGTGAGCATACTTATCCCGACAGAGGCTCCTTATATATAGCCACTACCCATACACAGGCTCGTTACGCGCTCCCGCCAGTGATCAAGGGGTTTATTGAGCGTTATCCTCAGGTCTCTTTGCATATGCATCAAGGCTCGCCCACGCAAATTGCAGAAGATGTTTGCAAAGGAAATAGCGATTTCGCTATCGCTACAGAAGCCCTCCATCTCTATAGTGATTTGATTATGTTACCTTGCTACCACTGGAACCGTTGTGTGGTGGTGAAAAAAGATCATCCGCTGGCGACGAAAAAAGATGTCACTATTGCTGATATCGCCCCATACCAGATAGTAACCTATACTCAGGGATTTACCGGACGTTCAGAGCTGGATGAAGCATTTGAAAAAGAAAAACTCGAGCTTAAGATCATTTTTACCGCCACAGATGCTGATGTAATCAAAACCTATGTACGCCTCGGATTAGGTATTGGCGTTATCGCCAGCATGGCGATTGATCCCGATCAGGACAGTGATTTAGTGGCGATTGATATGCGCGATAAATTTAGTTATAGCACCACTAAGATTGGATTTCGTCGTAGCAGTTTCTTACGTAGCTATATGTATGATTTTATGTGGCGTTTTGCCCCTCATCTTACTCGTGATGTGGTTGATAAGGCGGTCGCACTGCGTTCTAACGATGAGATAGAGCAGATGTTCAAGCACATAGAATTACCCATTATTTAATGGGTAAAATGCAGGCGTTAATCGAGTTTTAGGCGGAATGGGTGCTGGCATTAAAAAATTGTTCTGACTCATCAATAGAGTTGAGTAGCCGACGCTGAATAAATTGATTAAATAGGGTGCTTATTTTTTCATCATTTAATGCTTCATAATTAAAAATAGCCGTGAAAGCGGCATACTCTAAACTAATTTCAAAATTTTCACTTGAATTGCAGTTGAGCATCACTTTGGCATTTTTGCGGTTAAATAAAATATGATAGAAACATATTTTCGGATAAAAGATAATATCCTGCATAAAGTTATGTGCCTCTATTTCACATGAAATAACGGTGGTGGAATATTGATTATTGTTCTTTTTTAGTCCTAACTGAATAGCTTGATTCTGTTCTTGTAAAAACTGGAGTAACGAATGCAGGGCATCATTAGGCTGACATAAAATGGTGCTCATCATTAATTGCAACAGATCTTTAGTTATGGTCATTCCTTTAACTTTATGCGTAAATTCTTTTTTCTCTATCGAAGAGCAAGCGACTAAAGGGAGTTTCTGTGTGGCTTCTAACCAAGCATTAAGTCCATTATTATAAAGATTATCCTCTTCATGATAATAAGTATTTGCGCGAATATAGTGAGTGACAATTGATATTAAACTGATCAACATCTCTTTTAATTTTTTTATTTTCTCATTGAGTTCCGGTTTTTTGTACAGTGGCGTGGCAATAATATATTGAACAATACCATCACGATCCTTTTGTTGTGATTGGATCATGGGATATGTATGGGCAATATCAGAAAAGCTATAACTTTGAGCTGTTTTTTTATGATTGATTGTATATTTTGATGTTTTATTCATAACACATCCTGGCTGCACATGGTTTATGGGTAGCCTTAAATATGCACACTTAAGTCTGAGCTCGAAAGGATAAAATTTATCAATCAATTAGATTATATTGCTGGGAAGAAAAAGCGAGAATAAACAAGATGTGTTATCAAGCACCTACCAGCGCCAATGTCGGTTGATAGGTGCATTTATCTTAGGCGTTAAAAAATTATAATAGCCCTTTTTCAGCCAGATCTAAGGCAAAATAGGTGAAAATTAGATCTGCGCCCGCACGTTTAATCGAGCCTAAAGTTTCCAATACCACACGATTTTCATCGATAGCACCCGCCTGTGCGGCAAACTTAATTTGGGCATATTCGCCGCTGACTTGGTAAGCCCCTATGGGAAGCGCACTTCTTTCACGAATATCACGAATAATATCCAGATAAGCGCCAGCCGGTTTAACCATCAGCGCATCGGCACCTTCTTGCTCATCAACCAAGGATTCATGAATAGCTTCTCGGCGATTCATTGGGTTCATTTGGTAGGTTTTGCGATCGCCTTTCAAGCAAGATCCCGCTGCATCCCTAAATGGGCCATAGAGGGCAGAGGCAAATTTAGTTGAATAGGCCATAATACCCGTTTGGGTAAATCCAGCGGCATCAAGTGCTTGACGAATAGCGGCGACCTGTCCATCCATAGCGGCAGAAGGGGCGATAAAGTCAGCACCTGCGCGGGCTGCAGCCACCGCTTGTAGGCCAAGATTATGGATAGTTGCATCATTGTCGACGATATCATTATGCAGCACGCCACAATGACCATGGGAGGTATACTCGCAGAAACAGGTATCCGACATTACAATCAGATGAGGTGCCGTCTCTTTGGCGATGCGCGACATTCTGGCCACCAGACCATTATCTTGCCATGCATCACTGCCAGTCTCGTCTAAATGGTGAGAGACCCCAAAAGTCATAATGGATTTGATACCCGCATTGGCAATACGTTCGATTTCATAAGCCAAACGCTTTTCGGGAATACGCATCACACCCGGCATACTGTTAATGGGCTGATACTCATCAATACCTTCCTCAACAAAAATAGGGAGACAAAGATCATTGATGGAAAGATGCGTTTCTTGGAAAAGATCGCGAAATGTTTCAGTTTGACGGAGTCTTCTTAAGCGCTGGATAGATTGCAGATTATTCAAAATAGCCCCTTATATTCTGATATAAGTATCAGTGTATTTTTCCAATAGTATAAACCTTAAAAAAGGAAAGTGAATATAGCAATTAGGCTTCTTGCTGGGCATCAATGGATATTTAAACTTGCTGTTTAATTAATAGAGCGGGAAATAGAAGGGTGAGAGGAACTGAAGACCCTCAATTGAGGATCTTCTCTAGGGATTATTTTTGATTAAACAGCATATGTCCCATTTTTTCCGCTTTGACATCCAAATAGTGGGCATTTTTAGGATTACGGCCAACAATAAGTGGCACACGTTCAATCACATTAATACCGGCTTCTTTCATGATGCTCAGCTTTTTAGGATTATTGGTCAATAATCTGACCTCATTAATACCGAGTAATTTATACATATCAGAACAAAGTGTGAAATCGCGTTCATCGGCTTTAAAACCCAATTTTAGATTAGCTTCTACCGTATCTAATCCCTGATCTTGTAATGCATAAGCGCGAATTTTATTTAATAGGCCAATATTTCGACCTTCTTGGCGATGATATAATAGAATGCCGCGACCTTCTTGACTGATTTGAGACATAGCCGCTTCTAATTGAAAACCACAATCACAACGTAGACTAAATAGTGCATCGCCAGTCAGACACTCGGAGTGAATACGAGATAAAACGGGTTCAGGCCCAGTAATATCACCAAACACCAAAGCGACGTGATCTTTCCCAGTGGCGATTTCTTCAAAGCCAACCATTAAAAATTCACCAAATGGCGTAGGTAATTTGGCTTCAGCAACGCGTTTTAGCTGTGTTTTTTCGTTCATAGATAGATTACAACTCTCAGAAAATGATGAAAATAATGAGCAACAGACTCTTTACTCTCGTTTTAGAATTATTGCACGGTATAACATACAGATATAAATTAAAAAACGTAACTTGAATAGTTCTTGCTGCGATAGGTATAATCAGCTCTTAAGGTAAATTAGCTCAATTTAGCTAGTTACAGCGTTGTTAATGAGAATTACATAGAATGAAAAAATATGCTCTCCCAATAATTGCTTTTTCGATAATTATTTCCCTTCCTGTGTTTATTTTAATGGTTATGCAGTGGAAATGGAGTCCAGATAGTGATTTTTATGGCTTGAAAATTCTACTCTGGATCACCGAAACGGCGG
The DNA here is from genome assembly GCA_963519845.1 of uncultured Moellerella sp. Classification (GTDB taxonomy): domain Bacteria; phylum Pseudomonadota; class Gammaproteobacteria; order Enterobacterales; family Enterobacteriaceae; genus Moellerella. Next base: position 16,214 of record CAUQNX010000027.1, read on the forward strand.
GCTCACCTTGGTCATTTTTAACCTCTGTGGCATTAATTATTGGCACCTTATTTTTATTAGGCTCACAAAATATTTCGGTGGCAAAACTTATTCTGGTGTTTATCCTGTCTATTTTGGTTGGGCAGGGCATTAAGTCGGTGATGAAAAGCAGTATTAAAGAACCGCGCCCTTATGTGCTCTGGTTAAAGCAAGAATATGGCATTAATCCTAACGATTTTTATGCATTAAAGCGCGCGGATAGAAGTAAACTCATCGATATGGTGATCACCGAATCGCCAAATATTCCCGACTGGCAATTGACGCATTGGAAAGTTGAAACTGGCTATGCTTTTCCATCAGGTCATACCCTTTTTGCTGTCAACTGGGCGCTATTATTGATAGGGCTATTATGGCAACGCCGTTATTATATCACCTCTATCATCTTAGCGCTCTGGGCCGAGAGCATCATAGTGAGTCGCCTACTGCTCGGTATGCACTGGCCAAGTGATATTATCGCGTCTATTATGCTTAGCGCTATTTTATCGATTGTCGCCTGTAAAAAATTATCAGATTGGAGCCCTCATTCGACAAAAAAAGGGCATCAATAAGGCGTCTGAAAGTTATTTTTGCTATATTAGGTTTCCAGAAGGGTAATTGTTGTAAAATAGGACGAAGGCTCATAGCGCCTAGATGTTTTTATTTAATAAATTGCTTTGTCTGAGAACAGCGGAAGTGCTACCTTATCAGGTAGATAATGGACTTTTTGTATGGCAACAAAAACTGATAACAGGAAATAATGTGAAATATTTTCTAATTTTATTACTGGCGATCGTTATTTTTATTATCTCAATTACCTTGGGATCGAATAATGATCAAGTAGTGACACTTAATTATCTGATTGCAAAAGGTGATTTTTCTGTCTCCACATTACTGGCCTCACTTTTTGGCATGGGTTTTGTTTTAGGCTGGCTAGTGTGTGGCGCTTTCTACCTAAGAACCCGTATGGGATTGGCAAATGCGCGACGTAAAATAAAGCGCTTAGAATCTCAATTAGGTGACTCTAACAAAAACACAGCTGAAATGACTGTCCCTGTGACTTTACCCGTTAAGGAATAATTTTCTATGTTAGAGCTGTTGTTTCTGTTGCTGCCGATTGCCGCCGCTTACGGTTGGTATATGGGACGCAGGAGTGCTCAACAAGATAAACAACAAAATGCAGACCGCTTATCCCGTGAATATGTTACGGGGGTTAACTTTCTCTTATCAAACCAACAAGATAAAGCGGTTGATCTATTTCTTGATATGTTAAAAGAAGATAGTTCAGCTTTTGAAGCGCATCTCACATTAGGTAACCTATTTCGCTCAAGGGGCGAGGTAGAGAGAGCTATTCGCATTCATCAGTCTTTGGTTGAAAGTGCTTCGCTATCTTTTGAGCAACGTTTGCTCGCGACACAGCAATTAGGGCGTGATTATATGGCGGCGGGCGTCTATGATCGCGCCGAAAATATGTTCCTCCAGCTTACTGATGAAGTGGATTTTAAAGTCAGTGCTTACCAGTCATTACTCTCCCTCTATCAATTAACCAGCGATTGGTCAAAAGCCATTGATGTCGCAGGTAAACTCGTTAAATTAGGCAATGATAATCTCCGCGAAGAGATCGCTCATTTCTATTGTGAGTTAGCCTTACAGCAGCTGGGCAGTGACGATCTCGAGAGTGCATTGGCGTTACTCAATAAAGCTGAACATGCCGATAAAAATTGTGCCCGTGTCTCTATTATGAAAGGGCGCATCTATATTGAGAAAGCCGAGTACGAAAAAGCCATCAGTGCATTAAAACTGGTTTATGACCAAGATGTTGAGCTGGTGGCGGAAACCTTGCCGTTACTCTATCAATGTTATCTACAGTTAAATCAGCCTGAAGAGTGGGCGATCTTCTTACAGCAGTGTGTCGCCGGTAATTCGGGGGCTATTGCTGAGCTCTATTTAGCCGATATCATCTTACAAGATCATGGTCATGATAAAGCATTGACTTATATTAATGATCAACTACAACGTCATCCTACGATGCGGTTATTTTACCGTTTAATGGAATATCATCTTGCGGATGCTGAAGAGGGTCGAGCTAAAGAGAGCCTGATCTTATTGCGTAAAATGGTCGGAGAGCAGATCAAAACCAAACCTGATTATAGTTGTCGTAAATGTGGTTTTACATCTCATTCACTATACTGGCACTGCCCATCTTGTCGTTCGTGGGATTCCATCAAACCTATTCGTGGGCTCGATGGTCAGTGACCTTGTCACATTTTTGATTTTCAAAACGATATAAATATAAAGGCATAAAAATGAACGCTGCAACTGAACATAAATCCTCGGTAAAAATAGACTCGCCAGTCATAGTGGCACTCGATTATGATAATGCCAAGGATGCATTGGCATTTGTTGACCGTATCGATCCCCGTGATTGTCGGCTCAAAGTTGGCAAAGAAATGTTCACTTTTAACGGCCCGCAATTTGTTAAGTTATTACAAGATCGCGGATTTGAAATTTTTCTCGATTTAAAATTTCATGATATTCCTAATACAGTGGCGAGAGCTGTGGCAGCCTCGGCGGAAATGGGCGTTTGGATGGTCAATGTGCATGCCAGCGGCGGTGCCCGTATGATGGAAGCGGCTAAAGCGGTATTAAATTCTTACGGTAAAGATGCCCCTCTGCTGACCGCCGTGACTGTATTGACTAGTATGGATCAAAGCGATCTGGCAGGTATCGGCTTGAATGTTACCCCCGCTGAGCAGGCTGAGCGTCTGGCGCTATTGGCGAAAGAGTGTGGCCTCGATGGTGTTGTCTGTTCTGCCCATGAAGCGGCGCAGCTAAAAGCGCGTTGTGGTGCTGGATTTAAGCTGGTGACACCGGGTATCCGACCTGTGGGGAGTGAAACGGGCGATCAGCGCCGTATTATGACGCCACAAGATGCCGCTAAGGCAGGAGTCGATTATATGGTGATTGGACGTCCTATTACTCGTAGTGAAGATCCCGCGCAAACATTAAAACAGATTAACCTATCATTGAAGGCAATGAGAGATGACGGATAATAATAGCCGCTTAGTTTATAGCACAGATAGCGGGCGCATAGCGGAAGAAAAAGCGGTGGTAGAGAGAGCCAAAGGTGATGGCATTGTGAGAATACGCCGTGAAACCTCAGGCCGAAAAGGCAAGGGTGTTTGTGTGATCACAGGCCTTGATCTCGATGATGCCGCACTGATTAAACTGGCTGCTGAATTAAAGAAAAAATGCGGTTGCGGCGGTGCAGTAAAAGAGGGCAATATTGAGATCCAAGGTGATAAACGCGACTTAATTAAACAATTACTTGAAGCGCTAGGACATAAAGTCAAATTTGCTGGCGGCTGATGGTCTTAATTAATAACTAACTAAGCTCAGATTAATCTGGGCTTAGTTATGACCGATAATAGCCTCTCTTATCCCTTATCTAATTCAACGCTATTTTTTGCAAGATACTAACGGCTAGATTCTAAAATACTTATTAAGTAATAATACCAAATAATGCCCAGTGTGCACCGAGCATTATTGTTAGTATCGTCATTTACTTGATTGTATTACTTGATTGTATTACTTGATTGTATTGCTTAGGCAGCATATTAATTTTTAGCTGATGGATAACAAGATACGGTATCAAGCGAGCAAGACCTGAGTTTCTCTTTGATTTGTGAAACATAATCCAATTTATTTTTATTTGGTGACATAGCAACTAAATTAACCAGCTGATCCGTATTTTCTTTATTATTGCCGGAGATAGCTGCATTCGACTCTGTCGTTTGTATGGCTTGTGGGGTTGAGTTTATTTCAGCAGAAAGTTTGGGAGACCATGTGGGTTGTATAGTCGCTAATGTATCTGACTTTAGATCCGAGAACCGCAAACTATAGCCCTCGATGTTGATTTCTTTCGATAGAGTCGCTTGATTTGCACTATAAAAATTGAGTAGAGTGAGAATACTCGGATTTGGTCCCGCAATGTTAATCTTTAGGTTACTCTCGTCACGCTCAAAGCGGATATTGTTTTTATTGATCCCTTGACCTAATTTTAAACTTAGTGGGTAAAGAGAGCTTAAAACATCCGTGGATAGGTATTTATCACCATCCCCAGCATTATAAGTGTAAATTTTATCATAATTAATAATTTCATATGGAATAAGGTCAAATGAGGAGAGCAATAACGGATATTTATTGTTTATTGTGGCTCCCTTTAAATCTAAAAACTTCAGGGTATAGTCTTCTACTTTTAGCTCTTTAAGAGCTAGATTGCTATCAGATGATTTATAAAAATTGAACAATGTAAGGCTACCCGGCTTTATTCCCGCGATATGAATCTCCAGATTACTCCCCTCACGTTTAAAGCTCAGATCGTTTTTATTGACCCCCTGACCAAATTTTAACATAAAGGCATTACCAGAGGAGATGGCCTCTTTGGGTAGATATTGATGACCATCCTCAGCCTTATAAGTATAAATAGTAGTTTTATTGTGTTTTTCAGCTTGAAGGATATTAGATAACCACTCTGGTTGCTTACCCATCTCTAGGCTTGACTTTAAATCTGACAGCCATAAGGTCGATTTCCCTACCTCGATTTTTTTTGTTAAGTCGATAGAATTTAAATCATAAAAATTGAGCAGAGTAAGTTGATCAGAAATAGCGCCTTTGAGGGTGATTTGCAAATCAGCCTGATCGCGTTTAAAGCTTAGGTCATCTTTACTAATTTTTTTACCAAAAGTTAAGGTTAAAGGTGTGTCAGAGGATAATACTGTTTTTGGTATATATCGGTTACCATCCTCAGCCTTATAGGTGTATATATTAATACCCTTAACTTTTTTAGCTTGGGGCTGGTTATATGACCACTCCGGCTGCTTATTTTCCTGCATGGTTTGCAATAGGTCTGTGAAGGGCAAAATATATCTCCCCACTTGGATTTTTTTAGATGAAATAAGGCTAGCGCGTTGATCAAGACGGAGCAGAGTGAGACGACCAGGTTTTGCTCCCTTGATATTAATCTCCAAATTCTGCTCTTCAAGTTTAAAGTTTAAATCATCTTTATTGATGTCTTTACCAAAAATTAAGTTTAGAGGTACGCTACTGTTTATTACACTAGAGACTAGGTATTTGTGTCCATCCCCAGCGTTATAGGTGTAAATGCCAGTATCCTTAATGGGAGGGTATTTGATAAAGTCAAGTGATGACAGCTGTTGTTGATCTGTCTGCAGTGCGGCTTTTATATCTAATAAATCAAAAGTGTTAAGATAATTCTTTGCCAATTTAATTCTTTTAGAGAGTAAGCTGATAAATTTTAAATGATAAAAACCGCGTAGGGTGAGGCTACCAGGGTCTTTGCCCCCAATATTGATCTGCAAATTATCATTGTCGCGTTTAAAGCTCAGGTCCGCTTCTCGTATTCCTTCCCCAAAGGTTAAGCCTAAATAATCAGAAGAGGATAAAGCGCCGTAGGGGATATATCTGTCACCATCGCCTGCTTGATAGAGGCAGACAGCTCGGTAATCGCTTTTTTCAGGTAACAGAATAGCGTTAGATGACCATTCTGGTGGTTTATCTGCCAATATGGCCGACATTAAATCTGCAAAAGGTAAGATATCTTCCCCTACTATGATTTTTTTAAGGAAGGAATCATTATTTTTAGTATTAAAATCAAACAGCGTTAGTTTGTCAGAGACTTTACCCTTAATACTAATCTCCAGATTTTTCTCGTTGAGTTTAAAGCTTAAATCTTCTTTAGTGATATTGTGACCAAAGCTGATGGTTTGCGAGACACTATAGCGGTTAAGGTGAGATGAGATATATTTATGACCATCGCCAGTATGATAGGTATATATCCCCTTATCATTAATGTTTATATATTTAAAAAAATCAGATGATGACATCTCTAGTGGTTGTTGATTGAGTTTCATAACGTTCTGTATATCTAAAAGCGACAGGCTATCCTCCTCGATCGTGAATTCATTAAGGGCTAAATTTTTATTATTAATAGCAGTAAAATAATTGGCTAGTGTAAGGCGCCCTGGGACTTGCCCTGCAATATTAATCTCGAGATCAGCATCCTTGCGTTTAAAGCTTAGATCCTTTTTTTTGATCCCTTCGGCAAAGGTTAAGGAAATAGGAAGATCAGCGGTGAGGGCATCCGTAGGTAGGTATTTGTAACCACTATTAGGCTTATAAGTGTAAACATAGTAATGATAGTATTTTTTAGTGGTTAGAATGTTAGATGTCCACTTCGGTTGTTTATCAGCTTCCATCGCCGATTTTAAAACGGAGAGTTGCAAGGTATTTTCACCCACTTTAATCTGCTTAAAAAATGACTTTTTAATGGTTGAATGATAAAAGTTGAGCAGTGTCAAGCATCCAAGGGCAGAGCCTTTAATATTAATATTCAGATTATCTTTATTGCGTTCAAAACTCAGATCGTCTTGAACAAACTCTTTGCCAAAATTTACGATAAGCGGAACACTAGAAGATATCGCCTCTTCGGGAATATATCTATGACCCTCTCCAGCGTCATAGTGATAAATATTGTAGCCATTTTTGTCATTGTTCTGTTTAGCTGGGTGTGCGTGATATAACCAATTTGGTGATTTATCCGCTACCATGGCAGACTGTAAATCTGAGAAGGCTAAGGTATAATCTTTTACTTCGATAGGTTTAAATTTTGTCTTCATATCGGGTAAAAGATAAAAACCTAATAACGTAAGGCGACCTAGCTCGGGTCTCTTAATCTTGATCTCCAGATCTGTCCCATTACGTTTAAAACTCAGATCATCCTTAGTGATCAACTGATCAAACTTTATGGTTATACTGTCAGGTGAGGCTAGCGTCTCTTTAGAAATATACTTATGACCACTCTTAGTCGAATAGCAGTAGCTATAGTCATTATTCACTTTTTTATCATGATTTATATTATCTGTGGTAATAATCTTGTTTTTTTTATTTGACTGCGCTTGCGCTTTTTTATCGTGGTTATCTGATAAACTATATTTAGTTAATTTCATTTTTCTATTCCTTTTCATTAAGCCATCACTTGAATTTAACTAATGTTAAGTCAATTTTTGGGGAGATGATTATCTCAATTAAGTATTAATAAAGTCTCGATTTATTCAGACCTTAGTTTATTATTCACTTACTTAAATAAAATCCATGATAGAATGCGGGTGAACGCAATAACAATATACGGCTATACTTATCAGTATTGTTTTACTATCAATTTTCACACTTATTATCTATATTCATATCGGTCAGTATGTTTTTATCTAATTAAAAATCGACATGAAGATCTTTTATTATTTAATTTGAATGTTTAACTTAGCTCGGTTTATTTCTTCAGTCAAGATGAATCCCTGTAATTAAGAATTAATTTATTTGTAATTATTATTACTCTTACGATGTTTTTTTAAATTTTAATTTATTTTTATGTTTGGTTAAGCGCTGGAAAAGTTATTTTAGGGGGTAAGGGATAATGTTGATTTTAAAGATAATAAATACGATTTAATTAAGTAATGAATTTAAATGCTAGGATATAAGACCTAATTCAATGGCCGTTGTTTGGATTAATTAATCACCAGCTAGGCTCATATTTATTTGAGCCTAGCCATTATCGAAAATAATATAATGTAAGCTATCGGTTAAAACGTATAGATATCTTTAGTCGATGGATAACAAGCTATACCATTAATCATATTAGTGTTCAGCGAGTCATTAGCATGTAAATGGCAACCCGACTCATTTTCTTTTGAAAACACAGAGACAAAATTGATCAATTGGTCAGCATCAGTTTTATTATTAGGCTCTATTTCAGGTATAATTTCTGGGCTGATATCTGTAACTATTGGATGAGTCTTTGTTGCTGAGATCTCGGTAGAGATAATAGACGACCACTCCAACGGTTTATTTGCTAGCATGTTAGACTTTAAATCTGAGGTCAGCATTGTGTGTCCAGCCACATCTATCTGTTTAAATAATAAAGGAGCGCCACGGAAACCGGATTTATTAAAAAAATTGATGAAGGTTAGGCTACCTGAATCAGTTCCATTAATACTAATTTTCAGATCTGTATCGTCGCGCTTAAAGCTAAGATCTTCATAGCTTATCCCTTCACCAAACGTTAAGGTATTTTGTTTAGAATGAGGGGAGTAAGCCCAGCTGGGTGTGAATTTGTGGCCATCGCCAGCTTTATAGATGTAAGCATTATTACCATTGATTTTTTGAGGGCTGAGAATATCACTAGACCAATATAAAGATTTAAATTCATTATTTTTATCTAATCTTAACTCTGATGTTTTTAGGATATATCCTCCCACTTCTATTCTGTTAAATGATGATTTGAACAATAAAACCTTTGTAGAGTAAAAAAAACCAGGGCTAATAATACTAGCCGTTGTTATTTTGCCACTAGTCTTATCTATACTTTGGATGTTGATTTTTAAATTATAATCACCATGTTTATGAAAGCTTAGATTTTCTATACTGATTCCGTCACCAAATCGTATTGCATCTTGTGAGGTGACATTGAGCCGATTAACACGTCTTATGATTTTATTGCCATCGCCAAGATTATATGTAAATATATTTCGATTATTAATATTTTCAGACTTAATGCTTGGCCATAGTGGTAAATTTCTATTTTGAGAGCGGGGTGTTAATGCTATGCCGCCATTGGTTCTTTCTAGGTAAGTTTGACCTATTCGCTGTGTACCCATATTAGGATGATATCCCATAAATATTTTACCACTCATATCACATATTCCTTATGTCGATTGATATTTACTACTACATTTTATTATTTAATATTAAATTGATATTAAATGATTTGTTACTTCCTTGAGGTTTTTTAATTTAATTCAATTTATATTATTAGTCAATTCGAATGCTATAATTAGGAATTACTTTGCCTGTAATGATTTATATGTAATTTAATATCATTTTTATATTAAGGTGATTATTTAATATAATGTTGTTAATTCTAATGGGAATAATTTTAGATCTAGGCTTAGAGGTGACTTTTATTATTAAAGTGAAGGGTGTTGAGAGGAATTGGGTAGAGTTGATTAATGATATTTTACATAGATTTAGATGGATAAAATAGAGAAAAGGACCCAATGAATAAATCCTCTTCTTTTATTAATAGCTATTTTTTATTAATAACTATTTTTTGCCAAGTTTACGACCGACCATACCACCTACAGCGGCCCCACCTGCGGCAGCTAATGGGTTACCATCGGTGAGAATAGTTCCACCTGCAGCGCCAATACTTGAGCCCGCAAGGGTACTGACATCTTTTGAGCAAGCGCTGAGCGAAGCGGCGATCATTAACCCAAAAGTGAATGATAGAATGCGTTGATATTTAACTTCCATTGTTATTGACTCTCCCAATACAGATAACTTATCTAAGCTAGCATATTGGGTGATATAACCCATCGGAATTGTCGGGAAGCGAAATATTTAACCTATCGCTACAGCGAGCGATAGGTTAAATAACAGAGAAAATTAGTTGGCAGGACGGGCAACAATATTACGAGTTTCCATGCGGACTTCTGCAATACGCACATCAATAATATCATTCAGTTTATAAGCAGGTTCGCCTTTGATCAAGACAGAGCCGGTCTCTTGGCTACACTGGATCTCGTCACGTGTTGGGTGTAAGAAGGGCGCAGGGATAAAGGCAACTGCACCATTATCAACCAGACGAATACGAATACCGCCACGAGTAATGTCAATCACTTCCGCAGGGAATATTGTATCGGTTCCTTCGAAGGCTTTAAGGAAACGCGCATATAACCAATCGCCTACATCACGCTCTGCCATACGATTGGCACGACGACGCTCTGCAAGATGGATCGACAGTTCTTCTGACGGTTTTTCCGCAGGCTGTTGAGTAATAATCGCTTTTAACAGACGGTGGTTAACGATATCCGAATATTTACGGATCGGGGATGTCCAAGTGGCATAAGCCTCTAGACCCAGACCATAGTGAGGTCCGGCCTCATTTTTCACTTCGGCAAAAGTTTGGAAACGACGAACACGGCTATCTAAGAATTGTGTTGGTTGATTATCTAACTCGCGACGAAGAACGCGGAAGCCATCTAATGATAAAATAGATTCGGCGTTGGCTTCGATACCATTATCTTTTAAGATTTGAACCACTTGCTCGATATGCAGAGGATCAAAACCATTATGGATATTGAAGACACCAAAACCGAGTTTCTGTTTCAAAACAGAAGCTGCACATAAGTTAGCCGTGATCATCGCTTCTTCGACAATCTTATTGGCCGCACGTCTATTTTCCGCCACGATATCGACCACATCGCCGTTATCATCAAGAATAAAACGGAAATCAGGACGGTCTTTAAATACTAATGCATGAGTAGCACGCCACTGTTGACGGCGCTCGGCCATCTCTTTTAATAACTCAACCTGTTGTTTAACGGTATCGTTTTCGGGTTTCCACTCACCGCTATTTTCAATCCAATCAGAAACAAGCTCATAAACCAGTTTTGTTTTTGATTCGACCCAGGCAGAAAAGAACTGAATATCGTCAGCCAGTGCGCCATCAGCTTGGATTGTGACGCTACAAACTAAAGCAGGGCGACGCTCATTGGGTCTTAAGGAGCATAAATCATCGGATAACATCCGCGGTAACATAGGGATATTAAAGCCGGGCAGATAGTTAGTATAGGCGCGTGCTAAAGCAATTTTGTCGAGTGGGCTATTTTCAGGGATATAGCTGGTGGGATCGGCAATGGCGATAAAGAGTTTCAGATCGCCCGAAGCGGTTTTTTCGATATAGAGGGCATCATCCATATCTTCGGTGCTAGCGCTATCGATAGTGACAAAATGTAGGTCAGTTAAATCAATGCGTTCGATAGCTTGCTCTTCTTGTGCGCATTCGATCATTTCAGGGGCAATGCGTTCAAGTTGATGACGTCTTAATGTGACCCACCATGGCGCAAAATGATCATCACCTTCAGTGATAAACTCGGTTATTTCCGCATGAAAGCCTTTATCGCCTTTTAATGGGTGGCGACGCATTTCAGCAACAGCCCAGTCACCTTGTTGAAATGAGTGATTGATATCGTTCATCGGGCGGCAAGGAATAGCATCCCGCAGTAAAGGGTGGTCAGGAATGATCGATAGACGATTATCATTCTCTTTCTTTTGAACTCGGCCAACAAAACGCGTTAAGAAAGGTTCGACAAGCTCTTCTGGCTCAGCGGATTCACGATCTTTATCCGTATGAATAGAGGCAATAATTCTGTCTCCATGCATCACTTTTCTCATCTGCGGAGGTGGAATAAAATAACTCTTCTGCCCATCGACTTCAAGAAAACCAAAACCTTTATCGGTTCCCTTTACGATGCCTTCGGCACGAGGCGTATTTGCATGAAGTTGCTGTTTTAGCTGTGCAAGCAGCGGATTATCTTGAAACATACTTACCGTTTTCGTCGAGTTTTAAAGTTGGTTCCCATTGTTACGCAGATCAAACTTATGGGGCAAGTAGAATATAGCTTATTAGAATGTTTTTTTAGCAAAACTCGGTATAAAGCCGCAATCAGCACAAATTAAGCTTGTTCTGGTGAGAGCGGTGCTTTTAGCCAAGGGAAGAGCGGATAGGGAGTGTATCTTAAATTAGTGCGATAATGACAAAACCACTACCGCACTGAGGTAATATCAAAATGCATTTGGTATATAACGAAAAGAACCTAAGATACGATCCCAGATTTCAACCATCTGCTCATCGGTGTAATGAACCACTTTGCTTGATGAGTGCATTAATATGCTAACCGAAGGATGCAAATAGCCAATATTTTTTTCATTGGTATAATATTGGAAATAATAAAATTTATCGGATTGGTTATCATAACGCGGGTCTCGACCTAATGTTAACCACTCTTCACCGTTCACATTGTTATATTGAACATTCCCTTTACGGAGTGTTTTACCGCCATATTGAGAGAGAACAGATTTAATTTCATCGGCTCTATCCAGCATGCTTTCTTTTTCACTTTCTATCGTATTATCCATATCGGCAGCCCAATAAAACTGCGGATTTTCAAACACCATCGAAATTTCTTCTTGATGCGATTTACCATCATCCTGAATAAAACCATAGGGAATACAAATGCCTTTTTCGGTTGGGATTTCATTCTTTGGACGTCCTTGTAACCGAGAAATCAAGGATTGCATTGCGGCTAGTTTTTGGGGTTTATTTGTCAGTTCTCTATTATCCTCTTTAAATCTATCCTGCCTTTCTGTGTATTTTTTATCTGTTATATCTGTTATATCTGTTTTAATGATGAATGCTACATTATCGATATAAACATGCGCTTCTAACTCTCTGGCTGAATCAGGCTTAACGTTATTTATATTATGGTCAAAAATAATACCCTTATCTAACCGAATAATTTCTTTCAAAAATGGGGCATTAGAGGTACGCCTTACCGCGGCACTCTTTAATTTATTTTCTCGCAGTTCAATCCGTTGTTTAAACGCAGGAGGATAAATAAATTGGCTTTCAATCGTCATATCATCAACTTTGATAATTGATGATAGTTCCTGCGTTAACGCTTTAGGGTAATTAAATGTATAACGACCTAAACAGTAGGTAGTAGCATCATCGAAGAGTGAGTTAATCACAGCAGACTCTTTTTCATTGAGCGTGTAAGAATAGGTACGGTTGGGTACTGAACACGCCGCTAACAGGCTGAGCAGCAGTACACTAAATGAGGCAATTAGGGTTCGTTTTTTCATTAATTCGTTTTAACCTCATTACTTTGTAAAATTCGGCACAGGGCAAGTAAGATGAATCAAAGCGCAATAACAAGGCAATATTATTATTGCGCTTTGATAATTTAATAGGCGTTAGCTCTGACCTTAAAGGATTTTAAGATATTATTCCAAATTTCAACCATCTGCTCATCGGTGTAATGAACCACTTTGCTTGATGAGTGCATTAATATGCTAACCGAAGGATGCAAATAGCCAATATTTTTTTCATTGGTATAATATTGGAAATAATAAAATTTATCGGATTGGTTATCATAACGCGGGTCTCGACCTAATGTTAACCACTCTTCACCGTTCACATTGTTATATTGAACATTCCCTTTACGGAGTGTTTTACCGCCATATTGAGAGAGAACAGATTTAATTTCATCGGCTCTATCCAGCATGCTTTCTTTTTCACTTTCTATCGTATTATCCATATCGGCAGCCCAATAAAACTGCGGATTTTCAAACACCATCGAAATTTCTTCTTGATGCGATTTACCATCATCCTGAATAAAACCATAGGGAATACAAATGCCTTTTTCGGTTGGGATTTCATTCTTTGGACGTCCCTGTAACCGTGAAATCAAGGATTGCATTGCGGCTAGTTTTTGGGGTTTGTCAGTAAATGGTTTATTTTCTATTTTTCTTTCTTGTTGTTCTTCTATATATTTATCTTTCGAATAATCACGAATTTTTAATGTAATGATGAACGCTACATTATTAATATAAACGTGAGCTTCTAATTCTCTTAATGCATCAAAATATGCATTTTTTTCGTTCCTATCAAAGATAACTCCGTTATTTAATCTAATTATCTCTTTCAAATAAGGACCATCCGATTCGTCACTAACACGTTGATTTTTTAATTCTTGTTCACGTAATTGAATACGCTGCTTAAATGCCGGAGGATAAATAAATTGGCTTTCAATCGTCATATCATCAATTTTGATAATTGATGATAGTTCCTGCGTTAACGCTTTCGGGTAATTAAAGGTATAACGACCTAAACAGTAGGTAGGAGCATCATCGAAGAGTGAATTAATCACAGCAGACTCTTTTTCATTGAGCGTGTAAGAATAGGTACGGTTGGGTACTGAACACGCCGCTAACAGGCTGAGCAGCAGTACACTAAATGAGGCAATTAGGGTTCGTTTTTTCATTAATTCGTTTTAACCTCATTACTTTGTAAAATTCGGCACAGGGCACGTAAGATGAATTTAATGGCAGGGGACAGATTACCGGTTACCAAGGTTTTCCATTGTTATATTTGGGAGAGTATAATAGTTGTAAAGGAGCGGGTAAATAAGCGCAATAACAAGGCAATATTATTATTGCGCTTTGATAATTTAATAGGCGTTAGCTCTGACCTTAAAGGATTTTAAGATATTATTCCAAATTTCAACCATCTGCTCATCGGTGTAATGAACCACTTTGCTTGATGAGTGCATTAATATGCTAACCGAAGGATGCAAATAGCCAATATTTTTTTCATTGGTATAATATTGGAAATAATAAAATTTATCGGATTGGTTATCATAACGCGGGTCTCGACCTAATGTTAACCACTCTTCACCGTTCACATTGTTATATTGAACATTCCCTTTACGGAGTGTTTTACCGCCATATTGAGAGAGAACAGATTTAATTTCATCGGCTCTATCCAGCATGCTTTCTTTTTCACTTTCTATCGTATTATCCATATCGGCAGCCCAATAAAACTGCGGATTTTCAAACACCATCGAAATTTCTTCTTGATGCGATTTACCATCATCCTGAATAAAACCATAGGGAATACAAATGCCTTTTTCGGTTGGGATTTCATTCTTTGGACGTCCTTGTAACCGAGAAATCAAGGATTGCATTGCGGCTAGTTTTTGGGGTTTATCTGTAAATAATCTGTTATTTTTTTTATATCTTTCCTGCCTTTTTTTGTATTTATCTTTTGTAATATCAGTAAATTTAGTCTTAATAATAAACGCCACATTATTGATATAAACATGAGCCTCTAATTCTCTTGCCGCATCTGGATATGCATAACTTTCGTTTTTATCAAAAATAAGGCCTGTATCCAATTTAACAACTTCTCTCAAAAAAGGGCCATCTGATTCATTACTCACTCGTTGGTTTTTTAATCCCTGTTCACGTAATTCAATACGCTGCTTAAATGCAGGAGGATAAATAAATTGGCTTTCAATCGTCATATCATCAATTTTGATAATTGATGATAGTTCCTGCGTTAATGCTTTGGGGTAATTAAATGTATAGCGGCCTAAACAGTAGGTAGGAGCATCATCGAAGAGTGAATTAATCACAGCAGAATCCTTTTCATTAAGTGAATATGAATACGTTTTATTGGGTACAGAGCACGCAGCTAAAGTGCCAACCAATACCAAACCTAAAAAGCTGATAAATTCCTTCTTCATCATGGTTTAACCTCATCCGATTGTAAAATTCGGCATAAGGAGCGTAAGGTGAATTTAATAGCAGGAGATACATCCCCTGTCTTTTTGTATGTATCAAATTCTGCATCCCCTTCCAGTGGTGCAAACTGATAGGCATTCTGGTGGTCAACGTTCATTTTTAGAATTTCTTTAAATCTACTTTTTGCCTGTAGATTGATAGAATATTCAGGAACCGTACCGTCGCCGGGCCCTCCCTCATACTTCCACTTATTATTAGATTTAAGCAACGTATACTCGCGCTTAATGCCATATTCTTCGGTGGTGCGACTGTCATCAGATACCCATAACCACGAGGTTTTATCGCGTAATTTCCATGTTACAGTTTCATCGGAACGGCGAGAGTCTTTAGGCTTATTATCATCAAAATATGCCCCGTAAAATTGGTATGTATTGGAATGATACTGCCCTTCCATTTTTTGAATGAAAATAGTTACCTTATTATCTATCAGGTTTTCATAATTATTTCTATTACGGGCAATAATATCCAGCTCCTTATCTAAAATATCTGGTTCATACATCTGCCACCACACTTTATCTTGAAGATAAATATCCTCAAACGGATCAATTATTCCCTTTTCATCAGGTTGTGGTAATAATAAATCCGTTACCCCATCAGGACTGCCTTTTTCAATCCGTAGCCACGGCTGTCCATTATTATATTTAGCTGAAGGTAGGAGTTGTAAGGGGGCGGGAGATTGCGCTAAAACGGACATTAATCGGGTTGCACTCATGCCAAGCACTAGCCCCATGGGCATGGAGTGTTCACCAATCTTCATCATTTTGTACGCAGTCGGTGAGCCTAAATCGGGCATCACACCATGCACAATACCTAATATCTTATCTTTATACGGCGTAGTTAATAATTCAGAGGCATAGCGTGAAACCAACCCACCCATCGAGTGGGTGACGAGAATAACTTTCTCGTTTCCTTTTTCAAAGGCTAAGCCATGCCCAATCCCGCCATTACGATCGACATTATACATTTTCAAAACATCATCTATGTATTTTGCGAGGTCTTGTGCTGACAGCGCATTGTCTTGTAACCAGTTATAGCCAAAGGCATGCAATGGAAGTAAGGCACTCCGATATTGATGTATTTCATCAATCGAAAGTGGGTTACTATCTTCAGGTGTTAGAGCTTTATCAAGAATATGTTTAAAAATAGAATTATTTTTGAACGAATCATCTCTTTTCTTAGTATCAAAAATATTGTCTTCTTTGGCTTTATAGTAATAATTCTCCCAAACTAAAAGTTCTTTTTGTAGCATTGCGAGAGGTTTTGTATACGAAAAATCCAATACACTTCCCCATCCTCTTTGTTGTCGAGAAGATGCAAAATAAGTCGATTCATTGTCATTATTATCGACATCTTGAGTTGGATCGGTTTCTGTTGTTTCTGGATCCAGTAATTTCTTCCGCTTATTACCGGATGTAAAAAGCCATCCGATAGCATCCACCGCCATTCCCAGCCTCTCCTTGCGAATTCGCCATATTGATTTTTTGTCTTTTTTACTTCGCAGATTAGACCCCATAATTCCAGGTAAAAAAATAATAGGAATAACTTTATGGGGAGGGAGATAGCAATGTGCTTTTGCATTCAATGATTTATGTTGTTGGTGTATGTTATTCCACTCGATACGTTTTTTTTCGTTAAATTCACCAAAACAGTGTTGTATAGATTCTTCTTGTTTATTTTGATTCATTTCAAGTCCTTTTATTTTACTTAAGTTTAAATCTTAACTTAAATTCATTGTGAAATCATTAACAGAAGAATGAATAATTTTTTTGTTATATTAGAGATACAGTTAAAGCCTATTATGTAAAAATTTGTGATTTATAATATTAACTCCACTGACCCATCCCTCAATTAGCCACCTTCAGATTTTATTATTCATGCTATTTTATTGCTAATAAGATTAATAATGTAAATCGTTTATTATTGACGATTCAGATAACATAAACTTAAGGCGAATAGTATGAAAAAAGTATTAGTGACGGGCTTTGAGCCTTTTGGTGGCGAGGATATTAATCCCTCGTGGGAAGTGGTGAAGCAATTAGATAAGCGGGTGATTGATGGCTGCCAGATTGTTGCTCTGCAATTACCTTGCGTATTTTTTGACTCCCTTGATATTCTTTATCGTGGCATTGAGCAATATGAGCCGACGCTGGTGATTGCGGTTGGGCAAGCGGGTGGTCGAGCTGATATCACCATTGAACGTATCGGTATTAATATTATCGATGCTTCAATTGCCGATAATCAGGGGCAACAACCAATTGATAAAACTATTGTTGCTGAAGGGCCAGCGGCGATATTCAGTACGCTACCGATCAAGGCGATAGTGGCGGGATTACAGGCCGCGGGCATTCCTGCATCTGTGTCGCAAACTGCGGGGACTTATGTTTGTAACCAAGTGATGTATGGCCTATTAAACAAAATTAGTAACCAAGCAGGGGTTAGGGGCGGTTTTATTCATGTTCCTTACTTGCCAGAGCAAGCAGCCATGCATATGGGTAAGCCGAGTATGGGGGGCGAGATGATCCTGCGCGCTGTCGAATTGGCGATCGCTATTAGTTTGGCGCAAACAGAGGATATCAAAATGGGCAGTGGTGCTACTCACTAATAGTGTGCTAGTGGAGCGGTTGGTAAGAGGGCGTAACAACGGATTTATTGCGCCCTGATTGGCGATAGATTTAATCGACTCTAATCGAGAAACAGTTACATGCACAATGAAAGCGGATCACCTGAGCCTGCTTGGGTTTTTTACCCGCTCTTTTGCTGATGGCATTCTCGACTTCGATAGCATGTTTGATTTCGTTGATCTCTAATCGCGATAAGCGTTTATTGCGTCCAGTGGCGCTACGAATGCGTTCACCACAAAATTTCTCGCCTGACACAGGTCACCTCTTTACTCTTCGGGATAGACTTTCTCTTTGTATTCACATAAATCTTCGATGATGCAGGAGCCACAACGGGGTTTACGTGCAATACAGGTATAACGGCCATGTAAAATAAACCAATGATGACAATCGACTTTAAACTCAGCGGGCACCACTTTGATCAGTTTCTCTTCTACTTCGACCACATTTTTACCGGGGGCAAATTGGGTTCGATTGCAAACACGGAAAATATGAGTATCAACGGCAATGGTCGGCCAACCAAAGGCCGTATTAAGCACTACATTGGCGGTTTTTCGTCCCACACCGGGCAGGGCTTCTAAGGCTTCGCGATCCTCAGGCACCTGACTCTGATGTTTATCAATCAGCAATTGACAGGTTTTGATCACATTTACCGCTTTGGTATTAAATAGCCCAATCGTTTTAATATAGGGTTTAAGACCATCGACGCCCAAGGCCAAGATAGATTCAGGGGTATTGGCGACCGGATATAATAGCGCCGTGGCTTTATTCACACTCACATCGGTGGCCTGTGCCGATAACAATACCGAGATCAGCAACTCAAAAGGGCTATTAAATACCAGCTCAGTGGTTGGATGCGGATCGTTATTGCGTAAACGGGTTAAGATTTCAATCCTTTTACTTTTATTCATGGTTCACATCAGATTTTAATGGGGAAATATGGCTACCACAGCCTTGCTCTTTCGCATATTCACGGGGTTGTGGCTCGGATGTTTGAGCAGCACGCCTTTTTTTCATTTTCTCATCAATGACATATTTTGCGGCCAACATCAAACCTAAGCCAATAAAGGCTCCGGGCGGCAACATAGCTAATAAGAAAGGTGTATCAAGATGAATAATCTCAATTTTTAATACATGAGCCCAGGAGCCAAGGAGTAGATCTGCACCATCAAACAGGGTGCCATTACCTAAAATTTCCCGCATAGCGCCAAGGACAAACAGAGCCGCTGTTGCACCTAATCCCATGGCTAAACCATCGATAGCTGATTGATAGACCGGGTTTCTTGATGCATAAGCCTCTGCACGGCCAATGACAATACAGTTAGTGACGATAAGTGGGATAAATATTCCCAGCGACTCATATAAGCCAAAGGCATAGGCATTGATTAGCATCTGTACCGCACTCACCACAGAGGCAATAATCATCACATAAATTGGAATACGGATCTCAGAAGGCACCCAACGACGCAGTGCTGAGACGGTCACGTTAGTACAGAATAACACTAGGGTGGTAGCGAGACCTAAACCTAAGGCATTAGTTGCAGTAGAGGAGACCGCCAATAGCGGACATAGTCCCAATAGCTGTACCAACGCCGAGTTATTTTTCCATAATCCTTGAATAAAGAGTTCTTTGGTTTCACTCATGATTATTCCTTTCCACACACTGGGTAACTCGCCAGATTATTGGCTATTTGTTGCATAAATATGGCGGTTCGCTTAGTGGCGTTGACTACCGCTCTGGGGGTGATAGTAGCTCCGGTAAATTGATCAAATTCACCACCATCTTTTTTAACCGCCCACTCTGTTAGATGGTCGGGATCTATATGCTTGCCAGTGAAATAGGTGATCCAGTCGGAGATACGCGTCTCTATCTTATCACCTAATCCGGGCGTTTCATGATGTTCGGTAACTCGTACACCTAATACATTTTGATTAAAATCGATACCGACAAGTAAATTAATCGCTCCAGAGTAGCCATCAGGCGCGGTAGTTTCAAGTGCTGCGGCAACGGGCTCGCCATTTTTACGTGCAATATAGAGCCTATTTTGTTTTTTATTACCTAAATCTTCTGGTGAACTGACTAAATAACACTCTTGCCCAAAATCATTATCATAGAGCGCAGGTGGAACCACCTGATCAAGCAATTGCTTCTGTTGAATCGCCGCTTGCTCAGCAATAGTATTTTTTGTCAGGGTATAGACAGCCGCGGTCAGTCCGGTAGTGCCTGCCGCAAAAAGGGCAAGGGTGATACCGTGGCGTTGCATTGTACTTAACATCCGCACTCCTTATTTATGCCCGTAAGCCCGTGGCTGTGTATAGTGATCGATAAGTGGCACCGTAATATTGGCTAACAGCACCGCAAAGGCCACTGCATCCGGATAACCGCCATAAACACGGATGATCCACACCAATAATCCCACCATCGCCCCATAGATAATCCGACCTTTAGGGGTAGTAGAGGCGCTCACAGGGTCCGTTGCGATAAAGAAGGCGCCTAGCATAGTGGCTCCTGAGAACAGCTGAATCAATGGGGATGAATATTGATTGTCATTCAGCAGCCAACTGAGGGTCGAGCAAAACGCCAATGTAGCGAGAAAAGCAACAGGGATATGCCACTGAATAATACGACGGCTAAGCATAATTAACCCACCGACTAAATAGGCGATATTCACCCACTGCCAGCCAATACCGGCTAAGCTGCCCTGCAAAATTGGCAGCTGTAAAACATCCTCCATAGGATGAGTCAATAGGCCAGTTTTAAAGCTATCGAGAGGCGTCGCCTGACTCATGCCATCAATACCCAGACGCAACTGCTCTAAGGCTATACCTGTTGGGGTATGACCCGTGAAAACAATCACCAGACTCTCCCATGGGCTAGCGGACAGTGTCTGCAACTCTTCGGGGGGTAGCCAGCTGGTCATTTGAACTGGAAAGGAGATCAGCAGCACAACATAACCGACCATCGCCGGATTAAAGGGGTTTTGACCTAGGCCCCCATAGAGTTGTTTCGCAATAATAATGGCAAATGCGGTTCCTAACACAATCAACCACCAAGGGGCTAATGGCGGTAGGCTAACGGCAAGTAAGAGTGCGGTGACAATAGCCGAGTTATCTTTTAGCGCTAAGTTGACACTCTGGGCGCGCAATCGGATCACTATGGCTTCGGTGACCAGCGCCGTAATTAAGGCTAAGACCAATTGATATAGGGTGCCAATACCAAAAAAGTAGAGCTGCGCGCCAATGCCCGGAATAGCGGCAAGGATCACCCAAAACATAATGGTACTGGTATTCTGCCGATCATGAGTAAAAGGTGCGCTAGCAATTTTTAACTGGCGATTTTCCGGATTCGTAGGCCTAAATTTCATATTATGTTTTTCACTATGCTTATTCTATCGTTGTTTCTTCATGTTTTTGCAGAGCACGTTTGGCTTTGACTCGAGCCACCGCAGCGGCCACGGCAATTTTCCGTGGGTCGGTCTCATCTTCGATGGGCTCTTCCGCAGCCGGTGATAACTCACTGTCGAGGGTAATAGAGGCTGAATCTTGCATCGCTTTTTTGGCTTTCACACGGGCAATGGCCGCAGCGACGGCGGCTTTACGTGGGTCAACCTCTTCAGCAGCTTGAGTTGCGGGTGCTTCTGCGGTCTCAACGGCTGGTTGTTGTGCGGCTTTCTTGGCTTTCACACGGGCAATAGCCGCAGCGACGGCGGCTTTACGCGGGTCAACTTCTTCAGCAGCTTGAGTTACTGGTGCTTCTGTGGTCTCAGCGGCTGGTTCTTGTGCTGCTTTCTTGGCTTTCACACGAGCAATGGCCGCAGCGACGGCGGCTTTACGCGGGTCAACTTCTTCAGCAGCTTGAGTTACAGGTGCTTCTGTGGTCTCAGCGGCTGATTCTTGTGCGGCTTTCTTGGCTTTCACACGAGCAATAGCGGCAGCGACGGCGGCTTTACGCGGGTCAACTTCTTCAGCAGCTTGAGTTACTGGTGCTTCTGTGATCTCAGCGGCTGGTTGTTGTGCGGCTTTCTTGGCTTTCACACGGGCAATAGCCGCAGCGAC
>CAUQNX010000028.1:0-37897 GCA_963519845.1 uncultured Moellerella sp.
ATCAAGGTAAAATCCATATTGTTGAACCTGAATTGGATAAAGTGGTAAAAAAAGCAGTTGATGGCGGTTATTTGAAAGCCTATACCCAACCTCAGCCTGCGGATGCGTTCTTGATTGCTGTACCAACGCCTTTTAAAGGTGAGCACGAACCCGATCTCTGCTATGTGAAAGCGGCGGCAGAATCTATCGCGCCAGTACTGAAGAAAGGTGATCTGATTATTTTAGAATCGACTTCTCCTGTCGGTGCGACTGAGCAAATGGCGGAGTGGCTAGCAGAAGCACGCCCAGATTTAACCTTCCCTCAACAGTCAGGTGAAGATGCTGATATCGATATTGCTTATTGCCCTGAGCGTGTACTGCCGGGTCAGGTGATGGTCGAGCTAATCAAAAATGACCGTGTAGTGGGGGGGATGACGCCTAAATCTTCTGCTAGAGCGAGCGAGCTTTACAAAATTTTCCTTGAAGGTGAATGTGTTATTACTAATGCAAGAACCGCGGAAATGTGTAAATTGACCGAAAATAGCTTCCGCGATGTCAATATTGCCTTTGCTAACGAATTATCGCTGATTTGTGCTGAACAAAATATCAATGTTTGGGAATTGATTAGTCTGGCGAATCGTCATCCACGCGTTAATGTACTGCAGCCGGGCCCAGGTGTTGGTGGCCACTGTATCGCAGTAGATCCTTGGTTTATTGTGGCGCAAAATCCAAAACAATCACGCTTAATTCATACGGCGCGTTTAGTTAATGATGGCAAACCTATTTGGGTTGTTGATCAGGTGAAAACCGCGGTTGCTGATTGTTTAGCGAAAACTGATAAAAAAGCCAGCGAAGTGACTATTGCCTGTTTCGGTTTGGCGTTTAAACCCAATATCGATGATTTGCGTGAAAGTCCGGCTATGCACATTACAAAAATGGTCGCAAATTGGCATGCGGGTAAAACCTATGCTGTTGAGCCCAATATTCATGAATTACCAACAGCATTAAAAGGCATTGTAGAACTGGCTTCGATTGATCAAGCTATTAATGAGGCAGACGTAATTTTACTGCTAGTCGATCACTCACAGTTTAAAGCTATTAGTGGCAGTCAGATCAAACAAGAATGGATTGTTGATACCAAAGGAGTTTGGCGTTGAAACGTATTCTAATTACTGGTGGTGCTGGATTTATCGGTTCAGCGGTTGTTCGTCATATTATTGAAAATACGCAAGATATGGCGATCGTTGTCGATAGTCTCACTTATGCAGGTAACCTTGAGTCACTGACACCCGTAGCAGAAAGCGAACGTTATGCTTTTGAGCAAGTGAACATCTGTGACCGAGCGGCATTAGACCGTGTTTTTCAGCAATATCAGCCTGATGCTGTGATGCACTTAGCCGCAGAAAGTCATGTTGATCGCTCAATTGATGGACCTGCTGCATTTATCGAAACTAATATTGTTGGTACTTATACTTTATTAGAAGCCGCGCGGCACTATTGGTCTGCACTCGATGCAGAGAAAAAAGCGGCATTCCGTTTCCATCATATCTCAACCGATGAAGTGTATGGCGATTTAGACGGGCCAGAGGGCTTCTTTACTGAAACCACCTCTTATGCGCCGAGTAGCCCATATTCAGCGTCTAAAGCCTCGAGTGACCATTTAGTGCGTGCATGGCAACGTACTTATGGTTTACCGACAATGATCACCAATTGTTCAAATAATTATGGACCTTATCACTTTCCAGAAAAGCTGATCCCATTAATTATTTTAAATGCCTTAGCGGGTAAACCTCTGCCGGTATACGGTAAAGGCGAGCAAATTCGCGATTGGTTATATGTAGAAGATCATGCGCGCGCACTCTATTTAGTCGTAACACAAGCTGAACCGGGCTCAACATATAATGTTGGTGGCCATAATGAGCGTAAAAATATTGATGTTGTGAATGCAGTCTGCTCCTTGCTGGAAGAGTTATGTCCACAGAAGCCCGCTGGTGTCGCTAACTATCGTGATCTCATTACCTATGTGACTGATCGTCCCGGCCATGATATGCGCTATGCCATTGATGCGGCGAAAATCGCTGATGAACTGGGTTGGCATCCTGAAGAGACCTTTGAGTCAGGTATTCGTAAAACCGTGGAATGGTATCTCAATAATGAAACTTGGTGGCGACGTGTTCAAGATGGGTCGTACGCTGGGGAACGTTTGGGATTAAGCAACTAATTTAGAGGGCAGGGATCATGAAAGGCATTATTTTAGCAGGTGGTTCCGGAACGCGGTTACATCCAATTACGCGTGGGATCTCTAAACAGCTGTTACCCATTTACGACAAACCGATGATCTATTATCCGCTATCAGTGTTGATGCTGGCGGGTATACGGGAGATATTGATTATCTCCACACCGGAAGATTTACCTATGTTTCAGCGTTTACTGGGCAATGGTGACGAATTTGGTGTCCATCTTAGTTATGCCGAGCAGCCTTCGCCTGATGGTCTAGCTCAAGCTTTTATCATCGGTGAATCCTTTATCAATGGCGACTCTTGTTGCTTGGTATTGGGTGATAATATCTTTTTTGGTCACTCCTTTAGTCCAAAACTTAAATCGGTTGCTGCCCGCACTACAGGCGCGACTGTCTTTGGCTATCAAGTCATGGACCCTGAACGATTTGGTGTTGTTGAGTTTGATGATGACTTTCATGCACTGTCTATCGAAGAGAAGCCAGTAAAACCGCGCTCAAATTGGGCGGTGACTGGACTCTATTTTTACGATAATCAAGTTGTTGAATTTGCAAAACAAGTTAAGCCATCTGAACGTGGCGAATTAGAGATCACCTCTATCAACCAAATGTACCTCGATAGAGGGTTATTAAATGTTGAGCTACTGGGGCGTGGATTTGCTTGGTTAGATACGGGAACTCACGATAGCCTGATTGAAGCTAGCACATTTGTTCAAACGGTTGAGAAGCGCCAAGGCTTTAAAGTCGCCTGTTTGGAAGAGATTGCTTGGCGTAACGAGTGGCTCACTGATGAACAGCTACAAAAATCGGCAGATTCATTGAAGAAAACCGGTTACGGCCAATATTTACAGGCACTTCTCCATGTCCGCCCTCGCCAATATTGAGTCCCTAGCGTGGGAAACTGAGTTCTTCGGGCAATCAACCGCTCGATTGAATTTATCAGACACTTTATCGCCTCAGCAGAGAGATCATTTGCTGCAACAGATGGATGATTATGCCATTGTACAGGCGAAAGTATCTGCTGAGCGTACTGATCTCATTGATACATTGAGTGGTCTAAATTTTGCCCTTGTTGAGGGAGAAATCGATCTTACTTTAATGATTGGCACAGAAAATGCTTATCTAGACAGTGTGACTATCGCGCTTAATACAGCAGAAATAGCCGTATCCGCTTCTGTCGATGAGATCCCATTACTGCGTCAGGCGGCCAAGAAGGTTTTTGTGCAAAGTCGCTTTCGCGGACCTTGGTATCAGTCAGAGGATAGCGGGCGATTCTATGCTTTATGGCTAGAAAAAGCGGTATTGGGCACATTTGATCATCAGTGCCTTCTGGTTAAAAATGTGTCAGGTGAGATTGAAGGATTTGTGACTCTACGCCATTTGGATGAGGATTCCGCCCGTATCGGCCTATTAGCCGCTATGCCCGGAGTTCAAGGCAAAGGCATTGGCAAAAAATTGATGTCAGCAGCATTGCAATGGTGTCAGCAACACCAAAAGAAACAGCTAAAGGTTGCGACCCAAGTGAGCAATATTGCGGCATTGCGTCTTTATACACGAAGCGGGGCTCAAATAGCCACTACCGCTTATTGGTTATACAGAGGACAATATGATCCCATTTAATAAACCGCCTGTTGTTGGAACTGAACTAGAATATATGAAAGATGCCATGGTAAGTGGCAAGTTATGTGGCGATGGTGGATTTACTAAACTGTGTGAAGAGTGGATGGAGCAACGTTTTCACTGTCCAAAAGTCTTATTAACGCCTTCTTGTACTGCCTCTTTAGAAATGGCGGCGATCCTGCTTGATATCAAAGCGGGTGATGAAGTGATCATGCCAAGTTTTACTTTCGTTTCTACGTCTAATGCCTTTGTACTGCGTGGCGCGACTATTGTTTTTGTTGATATTTGCCCAGATACCATGAATATTGATGAAACTAAAATCGAAGCGGCGATTACTGAGCGTACTCGTGCAATCGTACCTGTTCATTATGCGGGCGTTGCCTGTGAAATGGATACCATCATGGCCATTGCCGAAAAACATAAGCTATTTGTCGTTGAAGATGCGGCACAGGGCGTTATGTCGACCTATAAAGGCAAAGCACTGGGTACTATTGGTCATATTGGTTGTTTTAGCTTCCATGAAACTAAAAACTACTCATCAGGTGGTGAGGGCGGCGCGACACTAATCAATGATCCTGCATTAGTGGACAGAGCTGAAGTGATTCGTGAGAAAGGCACCAATCGTAGCGAATTTTTCCGCGGACAAGTAGATAAATACACTTGGCGTGACATTGGTTCTAGTTATTTAATGTCTGACTTGCAAGCTGCTTATTTATGGGCTCAATTAGAAGTCGCTGATAAAATTAATCATCGCCGTTTAGCCTTATGGCAAACCTATTATGATGCTTTAACTCCATTAGCTCAGGCTGGCCGTTTGACACTGCCGATTGTACCTGAAGGGCTAGAGCATAATGCCCATATGTTCTATATCAAGTTGCGAGATATTGAAGAGCGTACCGCATTTAATGAGTATATGAAGTCTCATGGTGTGTTAACGGTATTTCATTATGTGGCTTTGCATACCAGCCCAGCAGGAATGGAGTTCGGTTATTTCCATGGTGAAGACCGCTATACCACCAGCGAAAGTGATCGTCTAGTTCGCTTACCTATGTTCTACAATCTAACTGATGAAGAGCAGCAAACTGTGATCAGCCATATCAACGCATTCTTCGTTTGATATGTCATTAGCAAGAGCGTCTATTTGGACGGCAGGCTCTACCCTAATTAAAATTGGGGTGGGGCTTTTGATCATGAAACTACTGGCGGTCTCTTTTGGCCCTAGTGGTGTGGGTCAGGCGGGTAACTTTCGCCAGCTGTTAACGGTATTGGGTGTGCTTTCTGGTGCGGGTATTTTTAATGGTGTGACTAAATACGTCGCTGAGCACCATCAAGACCCGTTAAAGCTAAAGGCGATCCTAGGTACATCCTCATCGATTATTTTAGCTTCATCGACGCTATTAGCGCTGATATTTTTAGTGTTCACAGATGCAATCAGCATGGCGCTATTTGGCCATAATGACTATTATTCAGTGATTCGTGCATTAGCTTTTATTCAAATGGGTATCGCTTACTCGAACTATTTTCTAGCGATCCTAAAAGGCTATCGAGATGCAGCCGGTAATGCGCTGGCCATTATTCTCGGTAGTTTAGTGGGAGTGATTGCCTACTATTTCTGTTTTGAGTTAGGTGGTTATGAAGGCGCCTTAGCGGGATTGGCACTTGTTCCTGCACTGATTGTATTGCCCGCTGGTTTGATGATCACTAAGCGTAAATTATTTGCGTTTTCAGCATTAAAACCGCAGTGGGATAAAGCTATCGCCAGTAATTTGGGTAAGTTTACCATTATGGCATTGCTGACGTCTGTGACCTTACCAGTGGCTTATATTATGATGCGAAACCTGCTAGCGAAGGATTATAGCTGGGATGAAGTCGGGCTCTGGCAGGGTGTAACCATTATTTCAGATGCCTATTTGCAATTTATCACTGCATCATTTTCGGTCTATTTATTACCGACATTATCGCGTCTACAACATAAAAAAGAGATTTCGGCTGAAATAGTTAAAACGCTAAAATTTGTCCTTCCGGCCGTAGCCGCTGCCAGTTTGATGGTGTGGTTACTGCGTGACTTTGCCATTTGGCTGCTATTTTCTTCGCAATTCACTGGAATGCGCGATCTTTTTGCTTGGCAGTTGGTGGGTGATGTACTCAAAGTAGGAGCCTATGTCTTCGGATATCTGGTGATCGCTAAAGCGGCATTACGTTTTTATGTATTAACTGAAGTGAGTCAATTCTTGTTATTAACGGGTTTTGCTTATTGGTTTATCCCTGAACGTGGCGCACTTGGTGCAACACAGGCTTATATGGCAACTTATATTATCTATTTCCTTCTCTGCTGTGGCGCATTTTTGATTTATCGTAGGCGGGCATGACAACTCTAATTCACGTTTTGGGATCTGATATCCCACACCATAATCAAACTGTATTGACCTATTTCAATGATGTTCTGACGCCACAAATGGAATTGTTGGAAAAGCCAAGGTTTATGGTTGTCAGCCGTGATAAGTCGCTGGCTGAATCATTTCCATCATTACAGATTGAGGTCTTTGACAGTAAAAAGTCAATTGCTGAGGCGGTTGTTAAAGCCGCTCGCGCTGACAAAAAACAGCGTTTCTTTTTTCATGGTCAGTTCAATGCCCCAATTTGGGTGGCGTTATTGCTGGGTAAAATCAAGCGTCATCAATTTTTGTGGCATATTTGGGGCGCCGATCTGTATGAAGAGTCAAAGTCGCTGAAATTTCGTCTATTTTATTGTATTCGTCGGATGGCGCAAAAGCGTGTGGGTCATGTGTATGCGACGCGTGGTGATTTAAATTATTTTTTACAAGATAATCCTGATATTGCCTCTTCTGTGCTCTATTTCCCAACACGTATGGACCCCGCGCTAACACTTTTGGCGCCGACTGTGCGTCGTGAAGAGAAAATAACCATTTTATTAGGTAACTCGGGTGACCGCTCAAATCGTCATATTGAAGCCTTGAAAGCAATTAAAAACCAATTTGGTGACAAGGCTAAAGTGATTGTTCCTATGGGGTATCCTGATAATAATCAGATTTATATTCAAGAGGTTGAGCAAGCCGCTCAAGCACTGTTTCCGGTGGGTGAACAAGTCGAAATCTTAAAAGACAAAATGCCTTTTGATGATTACTTAAATTTATTGAAAACCTGTGATTTAGGCTATTTTATTTTTAATCGACAACAAGGTGTTGGCACACTCTGCTTACTGATCCAGTTTGGTATTCCTTTTGTTATCAGCCGTCAGAATACTTTTTGGCAGGACTTAACGGCGCAGAATGTACCAGTGCTCTTCTATGGTGATGATTTATCTGAAAATCTAGTCAATGAAGCTCAGCGGCAGATGGGATTAATCGATAAACAGCAGATTGATTTTTTTGCCCCTAACTTCACTGAAGGCTGGAAATCCATCGTCGGTTCGATGGAGGTGTCCGAGTGACCTTAAGCGAACTGGGTGGATTATCCCTCGTCTATTTTATCTCGATTGTGTTTATTGGTTTGTTAACGTACCAAGAATTCCGTCGTGTGCGCTTTAATTTTAACGTCTTGTTCTCAATGCTGTATTTGCTAACCTTCTACTTTGGTTTTCCATTTAGCATAGCCTTGGTGTTTCAATTTGATGTTGCGGTCGTTCCGGCGGATTCATTGCTGTATGGCATGCTGGCATCTACCTGTTTTTATGCTATCTATTATGTTAGTTATAAAACGCGATTAATGAAGGCACCAACACAGGTCCGGCGTCCACTATTTACCATGAATCGGGTAGAGACCAACTTAACCTGTCTGCTTTTGATGGCTGTGGCTATCGTGACTGTGGGCATTTTCTTTATGCAAAATGGTTTTCTACTCTTTAAGTTGAAAACCTATAGCCAGATCTTCTCCAGCCAAGTTACGGGTGTTGCATTAAAACGCTTCTTCTATTTCTTTATTCCGGCCATGTTGGTGATTTACTTCTTAAAACCAACTCAGAAACGTTGGTTATTTTTCCTCTTTAGTACGGTTGCTTTCGGCTTTCTGACTTACGTCATTGTCGGTGGAACACGTGCCAATATCATTATCGCTTTTGCCTTATTCCTGTTTATCGGCATTGTGAGAGGTTGGATCACGCTATGGATGTTGGCCGCCGCCGGTATTGCCGGGGTGGTTGGTATGTTCTGGCTTGCGCTTAAACGTTATAGTCTGGATGTTAATGGGGCAGAAGCCTTTTATACATTCCTCTATTTGACGCGCGATACCTTCTCTCCATGGGAAAATCTCGCTCTCTTATTGAATAACTACGATAAGATTGATTTTCAGGGCTTAGCGCCTATTATTCGTGATTTTTATGTCTTTATTCCAAGCTGGTTATGGCCTGAGCGCCCCGATGTGGTACTCAATTCAGCAAACTATTTTACTTGGGAAGTGTTAAATAATCACTCAGGACTAGCTATCTCACCGACGCTTATTGGCTCTCTGGTGGTGATGGGCGGTGTTTTCTTTATTCCTATTGGCGCTATCGCTGTTGGATTAATTATTAAGTGGTTTGATTGGATTTACGTTTTAGGGCTGAATGAGAAGAATCGCTATAAGTCGGCAATTTTACAAGCATTTTGCTTCGGTGCTATTTTTAATATCATCGTCCTCGCCCGAGAAGGTATGGACTCTTTTGTTTCGCGAGTCGTTTTTTTCGGTCTGATTTTTGGCTTATGTTTGGTGATTGCGAAATTACTCTATTGGCTGTTTGAAAGTGCAGGCTTGATCCGAGCTCATACCCTGAATTATTTTAAGCATCAGCGCCACTCGAACTGATAAAGGAGCAGCATGGAACAGTTAACCATCCCAAAATATACTATTCGTGGTCATGATATCTGGGGATTCCGAGATATGGCGCACTTTTTAGATTACCTCTTTGCTGAGGGAAGTGTAAAAACGGGTACTTTGGTCGCCATTAATGCAGAGAAAATTTTGACAGCAGAAAATGATCAGGCGTTAAACACCTTATTGGGTCAATCTGAATATCTGTATGCCGATGGGATTAGTATTGTCCGTGCCATTCGTCGTAAATACCCAGAAGCAGAAGTCACGCGTGTTGCAGGTGCTGATCTATGGGAAGCCATGATGGAACGCGCTGGGCAAGAGGGTACGCCAGTCTTTTTAGTCGGTGGTAAACCGGAAATTTTAGCAGAGACAGAAAGCAAATTGCGTGGACAATGGAATGTCAATATTGTCGGCTCGCAAGATGGCTATTTTAAAGCAGAAGATCGCGAAGCGTTATTTGCTCGTATTCACGAAAGTGGAGCTAAAATTGTCACTGTTGCCATGGGTTCACCCAAACAGGAGATCTTGATGCGTGATTGTCGCATTGTTCATCCTGAGGCGCTCTATATGGGCGTTGGTGGCACTTATGATGTGTTTACTGGTCATGTTAAGCGTGCACCTAAAGTCTGGCAGAATATGGGCCTTGAGTGGCTATATCGTTTGTTATCACAACCGAGTCGTATTCGTCGACAGTTTAAATTATTGAAGTTTGTCGGTTACTACTATAGCGGTAAGCTGTAACGCATCTCTTTCTGCATCTATTCCCTTCAAACGGCTCCTTATTTAAGGGGCCATTTTTCTCTAGTCACTAGACTAAAATATTTTTATAATCCCCACAAAAATTTTAACCAGTTTTTATACTATAACTTGCCATTTTGATGATTTTATATTTCATTGCGACTGGCTGTTATAGCTATTATATGAAATTTATCACTTAATAAATGGCGTATTTGGCAAAGCAATCAAAGAGCCTATCTATTTTTATCATGATTAATGATCGGGGAATTCATGAAGCCAGTAAAACAGGGACTACAACGAGGGCTAGAAGCTCGACATATTGAATTAATTGCCTTGGGCGGCACTATTGGGGTGGGATTATTTATGGGATCTGCCAGTACCTTAAAATGGGCAGGACCTTCCGTTTTACTGGCGTATATGATTGCGGGATTATTTGTCTTCTTTATTATGCGATCACTAGGTGAAATGCTGTTTATTGAGCCTGTGACGGGCTCTTTTGCCGCTTTTGGTTATAAGTATCTCAGTCCATTTTGGGGTTGCCTGACGGCTTGGGGATACTGGTTTATGTGGGTGGCGGTGGGTATCGCTGAAATTACAGCTATCGGTGTTTATGCTGAGATGTGGTTCCCCGATGTTCCTCAATGGGTTTTCGCTCTTATTGCGGTGATATTAGTCACCTTGGCTAACTTAGCCGCCGTAAGACTGTATGGCGAGTTGGAATTTTGGTTTGCCATGATCAAGGTCACTACTATTGTGGTGATGATTTTAATCGGTCTAGGACTGATTTTTTTGGGTATAGGCAATAATTTCGAACCCATTGGATTAGCTAATTTAACCGAACATGGCGGTTTTTTTGCTGGCGGTTGGAAAGGATTTCTATTTGCTTTATGTATTGTGGTTGCTTCTTATCAAGGTGTCGAGCTGGTCGGCATCACAGCTGGTGAGGCAAAAAATCCACAAGTGACATTACGTAAAGCCATTAGCCATATTTTGTGGCGTATCTTAATTTTCTATGTTGGTGCGATTTTTATTGTAGTGACTCTCTTTCCCTGGACTGAAGTGGGTCAACAGGGTAGCCCCTTTGTGATGACTTTTGCTAAGGTCGGTATTGTCTCCGCCGCCGCTATCATCAATTTTGTGGTATTAACTGCGGCGCTATCAGGCTGTAATAGTGGTATGTATAGCGGTGGACGCATGCTGTACGCCTTAGCGCAACAAAAGCAACTACCTGCTGCATTATTAAAGGTTAGCGCCAATGGCGTTCCTGCGCGCTGTGTGGGCATCACTATTTTATGTTTGATTGCGGGTTCAAGTTTAAACTATTTAATTCCCGACCCACAGGCGGTATTTGTTTATGTCTATAGTGCCAGTGTGTTGCCCGGTATGGTGCCCTGGTTTGTGATTTTAACTAGCCAGCTACGTTTTCGTCAGCAGAATAAAGCGCAGTTACTGACACACCCCTTTAAATCAGTCGCTTTTCCTTGGATAAACTATTTAACGCTACTTTTTCTCTCCTGTGTGCTGGTTGGAATGGCAATTAATCCAGATACGCGTCTATCACTTGTCGTGGGAGCCGTTTTTTTGTTGATTGTTTCGATAATTTATTTTGTTCTGCGTACTTTTAATGGTTATCAGATAGAAAAATAGTGCTGTTATTTTGAACGAAATGAAAATGATGAAGTAAAAAGAGGGCGAAATTGCTCTCTTTATCAACGAAACGAACAAAAGTGAAGCAAATGAAATCTTTTATTCAAAAAGCACTAGACATGGGGGGGTAAAATCCGTAATATCCACTCCCGCAACGGCGCTAAGCGCCCGTAGCTCAGCTGGATAGAGCGCTGCCCTCCGGAGGCAGAGGTCTCAGGTTCAAATCCTGTCGGGCGCACCAATTTAATTGGTTGCTACGGTGTAGTAAAACGTTGTTGTATGTAGTAAAATAACCATTACTTGTTTAAAGTAAAGTTATGGTGGCTATAGCTCAGTTGGTAGAGCCCTGGATTGTGATTCCAGTTGTCGTGGGTTCGAGCCCCATTAGCCACCCCATTTTTTTTAAGAATTCAGTACCGTTTTTTATGATATTGCGAGGGTGGCGGAATTGGTAGACGCGCTAGCTTCAGGTGTTAGTGTCCTATGGACGTGGGGGTTCAAGTCCCCCCTTTCGCACCATAAAAAATGTGCAGCAAAGTAGTAAATTTCGGCGAGTAGCGCAGCTTGGTAGCGCATCTGGTTTGGGACCAGAGGGTCGGAGGTTCGAATCCTCTCTCGCCGACCAAATTTAAAGAACCCCGCTTATAGCGGGGTTTTTGCATTTCTGTGGTTAATAAAAAATATTAGAATCCAAATCCTCTCTTCCTTTTCCCTCTAGTCTTATTGAGTAAAAATCCTTATCTAATAAAGAATTCGTGAACAATAAAAATTGCCCTAATAATATTTAATCCAAATCGAAATAATAAAATTTATCATAGCTTAACTGCATGTTTTTAAAGTGATTGTTATTATTTGTCGTTAAAGTACAACAATGACCGCTTTCATTGTCTCTAATAGGAGACGTTTTACCTATTGATATATAAAGAGAAAATAATAATCCTTCGTTAATGTCTCCTTATTGAGACATTAACGTAATGAATAAATGAAAGATGGTAAATAGGTTTAATCGATTTTGATTACTATTGGATATGTAGGCAGATTGAGTTGAGTGATAGCAGTGGTATAGGTGAGAAACTAAGAGAAAAAGTAGCTTGCCACAAAGTTGGCACGATTGCTGCATTATCTATTATGTAGATGCTCATCCTATTTCTTATGACAGCGAAGCTTCATAAACCCGAGGATGATGCAAAGCCGATTACCGGTGCCTATTGTCCGATATCGATGAATAAGAACTAGCCATCTTTTCATCAGCCAATGGACGAAACGTTGAGTGAGGCACCACTCGTCTGTAGACCTGATTGTATTTTTATACACCTGCCATTTTTGGCAGGTGTTTTTTTTTGCATTAGAATTAATGCGGTGATCTGATCACCGCATTAATATCTATACGGGGATCAGCGTTTACGGCGCTCACAATACCAGCTGCTAAACCAACGAGTAACCTGTGTATAGCATAAAATAATTAAAGTAATGATAAAAAGGTCTTTGTCTAGATCGCTAAGATCTGCGCCGATAAGGGGGATAAATATAACAGGCGAGAGCATCAGAAGCAGTAGATCCAAGAAAGCTTGTAATCTACCCTTAGTAGAAAGTATCCATCGCCATATAGTTCGAATTACATTCATGTCAGGTATCCTGATAGTTTTAATATGACTCTAATTATTGTTAAATCAGATTGTTACTTATACACTAAATTAATACTTTGTAATATAGAGAAGCGAATATTATATAGTTTTTACAAAATTCAAAGTCGAATAACGTTATATAAGTAAAAAATCATTTTTGGTCAGATTTTAATTCATATTTATTTTAGATGAATAATAGATTTTTATTTTTGATCTGAATATTAATTAGTTAAAATAATTAATATAAAAGTGAATTAAATAAGATAGTGACAATAAAAAAGCCACAATTCAGCAGAACTGTGGCTTGATATATAAATTAAGCTGATTAGTTATTTTTCAATGAATGAATCAGCGCCTCTTGGCGAACTTTTGCCGCTTCGACCGGCTTTTTCAGCTTATCTAAGGCGTCAGCTAACCAGGCTGCATCATGAGAGTCTGCGCGTTGTGCTAATGCGGCTTTCAAGTAGGTTTCTGCTTTCTCCCACTCGGCATGCTGTAAAGCAATTTGGCCTAACGCACTGTTAAGCAATGGTGTTGCGCCAGATTGTTTAATGAGCTGGAGTAACGTCTTTTCAAGCACTTCAGGTTTATCTGTTTTAATTCTTGGAATTAACAACAATAACCTTTCGTCATACTGATGTTTCAGACCATCAATAATAATTTTTTGTGCTAACTGATGATCGCCACACTCAAGTAAATGCTCAGCCATAACCGCCTGTAATGCAATTTCACTACGCACTTTGCGGTTTTGTGATTTCCACCATTGGGTTAATCCTTCGCGGCCATCTTCTGCCATGCACTGATTCATTACGCCTTTAAATGCGGTGAGGCGTAATTTATTTAACTCATCCTCGGTATGAACTTGCTCTTTGGCCAGAACGGGGAGCAACTCGATCAGTGCTTGATAGGCGCCAGAGCGTAGATAAGCTTGTTCTGCTAAACGCAGCACTTCAGGGTGTCTCGGTGCGACATCTAATAAGCGATCAACGCCAGTTCTTGCCATAAAAACTTCATTGTCAGCAAGTTGGATACGGACTCGCGTAATATCAACGGGCAGTTGGTCATTACCCGCGACTTCTGCGGCTTTATCCAGATACTGATAGGTGCGATGTTCATCACCGCGCTGTTGTGCTGCTTCAGCCGCAAGTAAATAGTTAATTACCGGTAATTGGGCATAATCCGCATGCTTACTCATCAGTTTTTCTACTTGATGGAAATCACCTTCAGCTAATTTGAGCAGTGCTTTCTGTGTTTGGCTATGGGCTTTATGGTATTTGCGTCCTGTCATCCAACCTTTGGTTCGAGAAGTGGTGCGAATAAAGCGTCGATAGCACCAACCAAAGAACAGTAGGGCGAACTGCAATAACACAAAGGATAGAACCACACTGGTAATACTGGTGGTAATATCGTAATCATCGGTACGAATAAAAACATATCCCTGATGACCCGCCATAATCGGGCCTAAAATAATGCCCGCGATCAGGATGACAAAAAGAAGAAGAACCTTAATCATAAATTAGCCCTCCTTTATTGCCTGAGTCGCCGGGGCAGGCTGTTCATCACTTTTAGTTGATGGCGCAGTCTGAGATTGCTCTTCCGGTTTTTCAGGAGATTGAGGTGTTTCTGTCGGTTGTACGCTGCTGTCTGTAATACCTTCACTTGCCTGAGCCAGCAAATTACGCACGCGAACTTGCATCACTTTTTCCAGTTTAGCCTGGCTTTCTAGCGCTTCTGGCATCTCGGCGGAGATCGTCTGGCTAAGGAGATCATCTATCTCAGATAAGAAGGCTTTAGTGGCCGGATCATCAACATCAAAATAGGCTCTGACCCAAGTAGAAACTTGTTCTAAGGAGAGCTTGTAAGTCTCTTCTTGATAGCGGGGGACAGCTTGTGCGGCAATTAATAATTGAGAGCGAATATTTTCACGTATATAAATATCTTGATTTGGCGCTAATAGTGGCGCTTCGGAGCTGTCTCGAGGCCGTATGGTAATAAAGTCGTTGGTGAAGCTTTTCCAACTACGGGCTAAATTCTGTTTCCAATCTGAAATATCACCAGAAATCTCGCCATTATCTTCATCCATAATCTGATCACCACGATGAATATCGGCCAATCGCAGGTTATCAATACCATTGCTGAGTTGATTCAGACGTAGAATAATTCCATCATAATCAATCTGATTAATCGCAGCTAATTTACTGATATCACTATTGATTGCCTTACGGATATCCAATAGGCTAGGATCATTCATTTCGGCTAAACTTGAATCAGCGCTTTTTAATAGTACCGCAGCAGTCACTGGATCATGGTCATTCCATAGCTTACGTCCCGCCATTTTAACCATAAAATCAGCTTGAGCGATTAACCAGCTTTTCACATCGGTACTTGAGAGCGCGGTGACAAGGGCTTGCAACTCTTGCATACGTAGATTGAGTCGCTGCTCTTGCTCGCTACTGCGGGTTCTTAAATCTAAATGTGATTGCAGCACCTCATTAAGCCGCTGATTGTCGCTTTTTTGCTGCGCCATCAACTCAACCATTTGCTGTTTCAATTCATTATTTTCATTGGTGAGTCGGGTATTTTGTTGATTAGTATAGAAGTAAAGTCCGCCGCCGATAGCGAGAATAATGGCGATTGCAATGGCATTGCCCACTAGACCTGAACGCTTCTGTTCATTAGGTACGGTTTCTTTGCGCTTTTCTTGGCTCTCCGCGGCAGTTTTTTGGTTAACTGTCTCGGTGGATTGGTTTTGTTCCGTCATAAATTAGCATCCCATGTCGGTTTGAGTTAATGCGCTTATTAACGCATTATTATCTGCGCTACTGGCAATATCGATATTCTGCCATCCCATACTGTGGGCGATATTGGCGATCCTTTGGCTGACGACCACTAAACGGCGAGCAAACCACCAGTCTTTATATTCATCAGTAATTAAATGGGTGAGTAGGCTTAAAATCTGCCCACTAGTGATGACTATGGTTGAAATTCCTGCCAAATGCCATTGTGTATTAAATTGGCTAGGATCATATGCTATCGGTTGGCGTGAGTAGCATTCACAATAATCAACATCTGCACCTCGTTTACTCAGGGTTGAGGCAAGATGTTCTCTGCCCCCATTCCCTCTTAATAGTAGGACTTTTTTCGCTGCCAGAGATTGTAACTCAGGCAGTGATAAAATAATTTCACTGGTTTCACCTTCATCAGACCAGTTGATCGTTTGTCCGGTGATTTGTTTAAAAAATTTGCCAGTAGAAGGGCCTATAGCATAGTAGGATAGCGTATCTGGCCACGTCAGTCCTCTTTGCTGTAAAGCTAAATGTGCGTGCCATACTGCATTTTTAGATAAAAGAAAGACCTGATCATCTTGATTTAATGCTGATAATTTTGTAGCTAGCTGTGGTAGCTCAGCCCCCGACATAATCGAAATTAATGGCGCATGATAGGCGCTGAGACCCAACGCCTTAAGTTGTTCGACTAATTCTTCACCACTGGGTGTTGGTCGGGTGACTAAAATACTCATCGAGGCACATTTCCTTGATAGACGTCGGCTAAAATAGCGCGCGCACCTTTATCAAGTAACTCTTCCGCTAGAGATACTCCCGCTTCAAGTGCTTGTTCTGGGGAGATAAGCCGTTCACCTCTGATCATAGTGCGACCATCTGGCGCCCCTACTAAAGCTCTTAACCAGATTTGATGATCTTGCCAAATCGCATAACTACCAATTGGCACTTGGCATCCTCCTTCAAGGCGGGTATTCATGGCGCGTTCAGCGAGGACACAAATAGCGGTTTTCTGATGATTCAAAGGCGCTAGCAGACGCTGAGTATGATGATCATCAAGGCGACATTCTATACCAACCGCACCTTGGCCGACCGCAGGGAGACAAGTTTCAGGCGCGATAGCTTGGCTGATACGCTCTTCAAGACCTAAGCGTTTTAAGCCAGCGACGGCGAGAATAATGGCCGCATATTCGCCATTATCTAATTTACTTAAACGAGTTCCGACATTGCCTCTGAGATCACGAATAATTAAGTCAGGTCGCATCTCTTTTAATTGACACTGACGGCGTAAACTCGAGGTGCCGACAATACTTCCCATCGGCAGTTCGCTGAGGTTATTAAACTGATTTGAGACAAAAGCATCTCTTGGGTCTTCACGCTCACAAATAGTGACCAAACCAAGACCATCAGGAAAATCGATTGGCACATCTTTCATCGAATGAACGGCGATATCGGCGCGTCCATCGAGTAGAGCAAGCTCAAGCTCTTTGACAAAAAGACCTTTCCCACCCACTTTGGCAAGGGGGGTGTCTAAAATAATATCGCCTTTAGTCACCATAGGAACTAGCTCGACCAATAATCCGGGATGCTGTTGTTCTAATTGTGTTTTTACATATAAAGCTTGCCACATTGCTAACGGACTTTGGCGCGTCGCGATACGAATTGTATTCTCTGCTGTCATTTTATTTTCTGCTCAGGCTCAAGTAAGGCCGTGAATTAACCGTAAAATTGGTATCAGTTTTAACATTTTGGCGATTATTTTTCCAGTTAGGGCGCAGTAAGTTTGTGTTACAGCCATAAAGATGTGGTCGATTAACCCTCTCTTTATGGGGGAATAGCCAGAAAAAGACACTATTTGTGATTCGCTATTGTCGTTATCGTTTAGCAATTTGTGCTATATTCTTGCAAATTAGCAGTAATACTAATGTGAAATGAGGTGAAGCGTTCAAGCAATGATAGCTTATGGATTTTTTTTTAATTTAACATAAGTTAATTTACTTTAATGCTTTTTTATTATATGCCAATTTTCCTTTATAAAACAAAGGTTATTGCTTGGTGATAAAATTAAAAAGTCTTTTTATACAAGATGTTGAAAACTGATTTGTATCAAAAGTGAACGGTAAATATTAATGTGATCTACTTTACCCTTTTGCTGCAAGGTGTTAGATTGATCACGTTTCCAACAATTTATTTTAAAATATCTAATAACCAATTTATCTAGTGAGAACCGAGTTTTCATTCACTGGTATGTCATTAACGATCCGTTGAATCAGGCGAGAATCTTGTATCTCTATATTGAAACATTGAAGCAAAGATTGGATGCGATTAATCAACTTAGATTAGATCGTGCGACATCCGCCATGAGTGAGGCTTTTCAGAAAGTCTATAATCTGCTGCCTGTTTTACTCCATTACCATCATCCGATGCTTCCCGGCTACGTGGAAGGGGATGTGCCTCATGGAGTCTGTTTCTTTACGCCCGATCCAGCTCAATTAAATTGGCTTAACCAGTTTGAAAAATACTTGCCTGCTGAGGTGATCAACTTATCTGCGAATGGTGAATTGCCTATTACTGGCATCTACTCCATGGGTAGTACTTCCTCGATAGGGCAGAGTATCTGTTCTGATTTAGATATTTGGGTTTGCCATCCCTCTTGGTTTGAAAGTGGCGAGAAACAGTTGCTGCAACAAAAATGTACTCTAATCGAGCAGTGGGCGGCGGCGTTAGGCATTGAAGTCACTATTTTTCTGATTGATGAAAATCGCTTTCGTCACCATACCAGTGGACATCTGGGTGGCGAAGATTGTGGTTCAACCCAACATATTCTGTTATTAGATGAATTTTACCGTACTGCCGTGCGCATGGCAGGAAAGCGTCTGTTATGGACCATGGTGCCAGTTGAAGAAGAGAGTCATTATGATGAGTATGTCATGGGACTTTACTCTCAGGGCGTGCTGACGCCGAATGAATGGTTAGATTTAGGTGGATTAAGTGAGCTATCTGCCGCTGAATATTTTGGCGCTAGCTTATGGCAACTTTATAAGAGCGTCGATTCCCCCTATAAAGCGGTATTAAAAAGTATTTTATTAGAGTCCTATTCTTGGGATTATCCCGGTGGGAAATTATTGGCCCTTGAATTTAAACAGCATCTTCATGCTGGTGAGATCGTCAGCTATGGCCTTGATTCCTACTGTCTTATGTTGGAGCGCGTCACTCGTTATCTTATCGAAATCAAAGACCTCACTCGATTGGATCTGATTCGTCGTTGTTTCTATTTAAAAGTGTGTGAAAAACTCTCTTCTGGTGATCCACGTTCGGGTTGGCGCCACCATATTTTGACTCAAATGGTCGATGCTTGGGGCTGGGATAGCCAACGTCTCAATATACTCGATGAACGTAACCAGTGGAAAATAGAGCGGGTACGTGAAGCGCATAATGAGCTGCTCGATACCATGATGCAGAGTTATCGTAACCTTATCCGTTTTGCTCGTCGTAATAATTTAAGTGTGAGCGCGAGCCCCCAAGATATTGGTGTGCTG
Organism: uncultured Moellerella sp.; assembly: GCA_963519845.1. GTDB lineage: Bacteria > Pseudomonadota > Gammaproteobacteria > Enterobacterales > Enterobacteriaceae > Moellerella. The sequence continues at coordinate 18,974 of CAUQNX010000028.1, forward strand.
ACACGTAAGTTATATGCTGCCTTCGAGGCATTACCCGGTAAAGTGACACTGGTTAATCCACAGATATCGCCAGATCTTACCGAAGAGAGTCTGACCTTTATTTATGTGCCACCGGGCAGAGCCAATCGTAGTGGCTGGTATCTGTATAATCAGGCACCCGGCATTAAAACTATTATTGGCCATCAGCCGCTAGAGTATAACCGTTATTTAAATAAGCTGGTTGCTTGGACCTATTTTAATGGCTTATTAACTGAGACCTCTAAAGTGTATATTCATCATGGAGAATCTCAATGCGATGAGCAGAAATTAGTTGAATTAATTCATGATGTTTCGACGCATTTCCCAATCCGCTTACCAGCGCCTACTCCAAAAGCGTTATATAGTCCTTGTGAGATCCGCCATCTGGCCATTATGATTAATTTAGAACAAGATCCGACTGATCAATTTTCTAATCAAGTGGTTCATTTTGATTTCCGTAAACTGGATATTTTTAGTTTTGGTGAATCGAAACAGTGTCTTATCGGTAGTGTCGATCTTTTATATCGCAATTCATGGAATGAGGTAAGAACGCTGCATTTTAGCGGTGAACAGTCGATGCTTGAAGCGCTGAAAACCATTTTAGGTAAAATGCATCAAGATGCTGCGCCCCCCGATTCAGTGGATGTTTTCTGCTATAGCCGACATTTACGCGGTCTGATTCGCACAAGGGTACAACAACTGGTTTCTGAGTGTGTTGAGCTACGACTTTCAACTAATCGTCATGATCCAGGCCGTTTTAAAGCGCTGCGTATTGCGGGTCAAACATGGGGTCTGTTCTTTGAACGCCTCAACGTATCCGTGCAGAAATTGGAGAATGCCGTCGATTTCTATGGTGCTATTTCGCATAATAAATTGCAAGGTTTACCCATCAAACTCAATGCCAAAGAGAGTCACTATTTACCTGCGGTAGTTGATGGTTATGCGAGTGAAGGTATTGTGCAATTTTTCTTTGAAAATACCGATGATAATAAAGGTTTTAATATTTACGTCTTGGATGAGGCTAATCGCGTCGAAGTTTATTCCGATTGCGAAGGCTGTAAAGACGATTTAGTTCAGGATGTGAGTCGTTTTTACTCTTCGTCACATGATCGCTTTACTTATGGCTCGAGTTTTATCAATTTTAACTTACCTCAGTTTTATCAAATCATTAAAGATCATGATAAAAATATGGTCATTCCTTTTTCTGGTGGCGATTGGTCGACCATCAATGAGCAAGCGACAAAACAGCTAGAAGAAGGCGTGCTCGCTGAAAATGACTATTCAGAATATCGCTCTATTCATCACGGCTAATGAGTCACTTCTTTTACTTGCAGATTAAATTGATAGGACGATAACCAGAATCACCCTATCAATGTTAAATACACTCATCTAGCAATCAAAATCCAAATGAAAAGCCTCTCCACTTTGTGCACTAATAGCTTCTGCTAATATTTGAGTTAATAAGCCGCCTGAGCGCTCGCAGGTCCATTTTTGTTGTTGATAGCTAAAATGGTAGCCGCCTTGACGTGTTGCTAGCCAAATTTGATGTAGTGGCTCTTGGCGATTAATAATGATTTTACTGCCATTTTCAAAAGTCAGTGTCATGACGCCGCCATTGGTCTCACAGTCAATATCCGCATCACCCTCATAGTTATCCACCTGCTCTTCGAGTTGTAGGATAAATTGATCGGCCAATTGATGGAATTCAGTATCATTCATTATTTAAATCCCTATTTGCTTGTTATTCATTGATATGGATTATAAGAACTAAAGCCCAATATGGCTAATATAAGAGACAAGAGCCTTATAGTCTGACGATACTTTTCTCAGTGGTCATGGCTTTTCCTATTCCTTCAGGTGGATTATAGTAGGCAAAATCACTTTCGATTGCACATAATTATACTGTTCAATTGTATCTATGGTCGTTCTTCGCCTTGATTAACTCAGTCTTTGATGTGGACTATGTTATTGTAATGCGTTACTTCATTATCCACTTTATGGGTTGATAAATGAACAGGCTAATCATGTAAGTATGACAGGCAGAAATATAATGAAAAAACAAATACGTGGATTTTTAGTTCTCATCGCATTACTTTCTTTATCAGCTTGTGGGTTAAAAGGCCCTCTTTATCACCCGCCGGCAGAAGAAACGAGTAAACCAGCGACCCAAAATGTTGCTGATAGCCAACAAAAGGCCGTATCTCAGCCAGAAGAGAGCCGTACACAGAATTAGTCGAAATAATTGTTTATTTCTATGGGATGAATAAATGCACTTCTCCAAAATGCACGGCTTGGGCAATGACTTTATGGTGGTGGATGGTGTCACGCAAAACGTCTATTTTTCACCAGAGCTAATTTGTCGTTTATCTGACAGGCATACAGGTGTGGGATTCGATCAACTATTATTGGTTGAGCCACCTTATGATCCTGAACTGGATTTCCACTATCGTATTTTTAATGCTGATGGCAGTGAAGTCTCACAATGTGGCAATGGCGCACGCTGTTTTGCTCGCTTTGTGCGTTCGAAAGGATTAACCAATAAGCGACAAATTAAAGTCAGCACTCAATCTGGGCGCATGATACTGAATATCATGGAAAATGATGACGTCTGTGTCAATATGGGTGAACCCGAATTTGAGCCACAGAAGGTCCCTTTCCGTGCAGTAAAAGCGGAGAAAACCTACATTATTCGAGCTGAAGAGCGCACGGTATTATGTGGTGTTGTGTCTATGGGAAATCCTCATTGTGTATTGCAAGTCGAAAGTATTGCCACCACAGAAGTGGAAATTATTGGACCTGCATTAGAAAGTCATGAGCGTTTTCCAGAGAAAGCGAATATCGGTTTTATGGAGATCGTCTCTAGAGAGCATATTCGCCTCAGAGTCTATGAGCGCGGCGCAGGAGAAACACAGGCCTGTGGCAGCGGCGCATGCGCAGCGGTAGCGGTGGGTATCCAGCAAGGAGTCTTAGGCTCACAAGTTAAAGTCGACTTACCGGGTGGTTCGCTGAATATCAGTTGGGATGGCCCAGGCACACCATTGCTGATGACCGGACCTGCAACTCCAGTCTATGATGGTGTGATACAAATTTAAGCTAGAAATAGGGCTTGATAATAACGAGGTAAAGAATGGATAAAATTGATGTCGTACCTAGCGAAATATTTGACTTGGATGAGGCAACAGTTGCTAGGTATTTACGGACGCATCCCGATTTTTTTATCCATAATGCCTCGTTAGTTGAAAAAATGGTGGTTCCTCATCCTGTGCAAGGGGCGATCTCCTTACCTGATTGGGTAATGCGACGTCAACGAGTGCAATTGAGCCAACAAGCTGAAGATATTCAGTTGATTATTGAGCAAGTCAGAGAAAATGAAGTCCTGTTCAACGAGTTGCTCTATCTAGTCACCGACTTAGCTTGCGCCGAAAGTTTAGAAGAGATGCTGAATCAACTTAATCGTTGGGCTAAAAATTTAGGTCTCTCTGGCGCGACACTCAGATTATTTAGTGATCGCTGGCGTTTATCCGCGCCGCTTGATGCACAAAAACTGGTTCTGACACGTCGTGCTTTTGAATCAATACGCTTGCAACGCTTTGGCGATAAACGTAATTATCTTGGCCATTTAAACGGTTCAGAACTACTTCTCCTATTACCCAATAGCCTCAACGTAGGCTCAGTAGCGGTCACTTTGTTAGGCCAATGCGGTGAGCTAGGTTTGATTATTTTCACCAGCCGCGATCGACAACATTATCAAAATGGCATGGGAACTGTGCTACTAGATAAATTAGCCCTGTTATTGCCACGCTTGTTGTCGAAATGGGTTAGTCGATTATGAGTGAAGAAAATCAATGCCCGTTAACGGCAAAATCAGAAGATTATCTGCAATATTTGCGAGTTGAACGACGCTTAAGCCCACTAACTATCATCAACTATCGACGCCAATTAATGACTGTGATAACAATGTTATCTGAGATGGGCCTCAATAGCTGGAGTGAGTTAGATACACCTCGAGTTCGTAATGTTGCGGCAAAAAGTCGTCGCGCAGGATTACAGGCGGCGAGTATGGCTTTAAGGCTTTCATCGCTACGAAGTTTTTGTGATTGGATGGTGCTACAAGGTGAGATGAGCGCTAATCCTGTAAAATCAGTTCGCGCCCCTAAAGCCAAGAAAACATTACCTAAAAATATTGATGTTGATGAAGTCGCTCAGCTGCTGAATATTGAAGGGACAGATCCTCTTTCAGTACGTGACCGAACTATGTTGGAAGTGATGTATGGCGCAGGCCTGCGTCTAGCTGAACTGGTTGGGCTAGATATTCTACATTTAGACCTTGCCAGTGGCGAAGTAAGAGTGATAGGTAAAGGCAGTAAAGAACGTAAAATCCCAGTAGGCCAGACAGCGGTTAGTTGGCTAAAACGTTGGCTTGAGATGCGTGAATTATATGATCCTGAAGATAATGCGGTCTTTATTTCAACGCAAAGTGGCCAGCGTATGTCGGCGCGCAATGTACAGAAGCGCTTTGAACAATGGGGCATTAAGCAAGGCATGAATAGCCACATTAATCCTCATAAGTTGCGTCACTCTTTTGCAACCCATATTTTGGAATCGAGTGGCGACCTCAGGGGTGTTCAAGAGTTGTTGGGGCATGCAAATCTGTCAACGACACAGATTTATACTCACCTTGACTTTCAACACCTAGCAAATGTGTATGATGTTGCTCATCCCAGAGCAAAGAGGGAGAAGTCGTAATGCATTTTTATCGACCATTGGCACCGATTAAAGCGATCACTTTTGATCTCGATGACACCTTATATGATAACCATCCGGTGATTGAAAAGACGGAAGAGGAAGTGCTGAAATTTGTGCGTGAGTTTGACCCACGTTTCAGCCAATTTACGCATCAGGATCTCTACGTTTATCGCGATATCTTATTAGACCAAGAGCCCGAAATTTTTCACGACGTCACTCAATGGCGCTGGCGAGCTGCAAAAATGCTGCTTTGCCACTATGGCTATAATCGTGAGCAAGCGACTGAAGGGGCGGATAAGATTATGGCTAATTTTGCCTATTGGCGTAGCCGTATTAGTATCCCTGACTCAACACATAGCACTTTGACTGAGCTAATGACCAAACTCCCTTTGGTGGCGATCACCAACGGTAATGCGGACCCTCAAGTTTGTGGCTTAGAAAAATACTTTCAGTTTGTGTTAAAAGCAGGGCCTGATGGCCGCTCTAAACCCAATTGTGATATGTATTGTCTGGCGGCGAGTCGTTTAAATATTCCAGCAAAAAATATCCTTCATGTAGGTGATAACCTAGTGACGGATGTTGAAGGGGCAATCCGTAGTGGGATGCAAGCTTGCTGGATTAATCTTGATAATAAGACATTGATGGATGAAAAAGAGAGCCGTCTATTGCCACATATTGAAATTTCGAATTTGGCTTCTCTCCTGACACTGTTATAATCGTTTTTCTGTATAAATCCACAGTGGTTATGCCACTGTTTTGCTTTGATGGTAACTATGGACGTCTCTTATCTGCTCGAAGGCCTGAATGATAAACAACGTGAAGCGATAGCTGCTCCACGGACTAATTTGTTGGTATTAGCGGGAGCGGGCAGTGGAAAAACGCGTGTTCTTGTGCACCGTATTGCTTGGTTGATGGCCATTGAGCACGCATCACCCTTTTCCATTATGGCGGTGACCTTTACCAACAAAGCCGCTGCTGAAATGCGGCATCGAATAAATCAACTGATTGGTACTAGCGAAGGCGGTATGTGGATAGGAACTTTCCATGGTTTAGCCCATCGTTTGTTGCGTCAACACTATATGGATGCGGGACTGCCGCAGGATTTCCAGATCCTTGACAGTGATGACCAGTATCGATTGATCCGTCGTTTACTCAAAGCCTTGAACTTAGATGAAAAACAGTGGCCTGCACGACAAGGCATGTGGTACATCAATGGTAAAAAAGATGAAGGACTGCGTCCTCAGCATATCGAAAGCTACGGCAATCCAGTGGAAAGCACATGGTTGAAAGTCTATCAAGCTTATCAAGAGGCTTGTGATCGGGCTGGATTAGTCGATTTTGCTGAGCTGCTATTACGCGCTCATGAACTTTGGCTGAAGAAACCTCATCTGCTAAACCACTATCGTGAACGTTTTACCAATATTTTGGTGGATGAGTTTCAGGATACCAATAGCATTCAATATGCTTGGATACGCGTATTGGCAGGCGATACGGGTAAGGTAATGATTGTCGGTGATGATGATCAATCAATTTATGGCTGGCGTGGCGCCCAAGTTGAAAATATTCAGCGTTTTTTAAAGGATTTCCCCGGTGCAGAAACTATTCGTCTAGAACAAAACTATCGCTCAACCAATAATATTCTAAAAGCGGCCAATGCGCTGATCGCTAATAACAGCGATCGTTTAGGTAAAAATTTGTGGACCGAAGGCAGTGATGGTGAGCCTATCTCCCTCTATTGTGCCTTTAATGAGCTTGATGAGTCGCGCTATGTAGTGGGACGTATCAAACAGTGGCATGAGAAGGGCGGTGCCATGCGCGACTGTGCGATCCTCTATCGTAGCAATGCCCAGTCCCGTGTGCTGGAGGAGGCGCTTATACAGTCAGCCATGCCTTATCGTATTTACGGTGGACAACGATTCTTCGAGCGTCAGGAAATTAAAGATGCATTGGCTTATCTACGACTAATTGGTAATCGTAATGACGATGCCTCATTTGAGCGTGTGGTGAATACACCCACTAGAGGGATTGGCGAGCGTACCTTAGATACGGTCAGACAAACGGCCAGAGAGCAAAAGCTGACCTTATGGGAAAGCTGTGAATATTTAATTCGTGAACAAGTATTAGGCGGCCGTGCAGCCTCAGCTATTGAGCGTTTTCTTGAATTAATCGAAGCGTTAGCTACAGAAACCTGTGAAATGTCGTTGCATAATCAAACAGATCGCGTAATCAAAGACTCAGGTTTGCGCGCTATGTATGAACAAGAGAAAGGCGAGAAAGCTCAAGCGCGAATAGAGAACTTGGAAGAGCTGGTCAATGCCACTCGAGATTTCAGTTATCAGGATGAAGATCAGGATCTGATGCCGCTGCAGGCTTTTTTATCTCATGCGGCGTTAGAGTCAGGGGAAGGCCAAGCGGATGCCAATCAGGATGCGGTGCAACTTATGACACTGCATTCAGCAAAAGGCTTAGAATTTCCGATGGTCTTTATTGTGGGTATGGAAGAGGGGATGTTCCCAAGTCAAATGTCGTTGGATGAAAGCGGTCGTCTGGAAGAGGAACGTCGTCTGGCTTATGTTGGGGTCACCCGTGCGATGAGCAAACTCACTATCACCTATGCAGAGAGTCGTCGTTTATATGGTAAAGAGGTCTATCACCGACCTTCTCGCTTTATTGGCGAATTGCCGGAAGCTTGTGTCGAAGAGGTACGTTTAAAAGCAACTGTTTCACGCCCAGTCAATCATCAGCGTTTAGGGACATTGATGAGTAGTAACGATAGTGGTTATGCCTTGGGCCAGCGTGTACATCATCCTAAATTTGGTGAGGGAACCATAATCAACTTGGAAGGGAGCGGCGAGCATTGTCGACTGCAAATTGCCTTCCAAGGACAAGGTATTAAATGGTTAGTTGCCGCTTATGCTAAATTGGAAACCGTTTAAGCAAACTTATGTTGACAGTTTTTTTCTTAATAACATAATATTCGCCGTCTTAAACCGAGTGAGCTGGGAAGGAGAAATACGCAATGCTCAGTGCTTTTAAACTGCATAATGATCGTCTTCAGCGTTTAGATCTTGAAGAAGAAGAGGATCAATTATCCGACGCGTTATGGATTGATCTCATGGAGCCCGGTGATGGTGAGCGTGAACGCGTGCACCTTGAGTTAGGACAAGAGCTGGCGACTCGACCTGAACTGGACGATATCGAAGCCTCTGCACGCTTCTTTGAAGATGACGATGGATTGCATGTTCACTCCTTCTTCTATTATGAAGATGCGGACGACCATGCAGGTAATGCGACAGTGGCTTTTACCATCCGCGATGGCCGTTTATACACCTTAAGAGAGCGCGAATTACCTGCTTTTCGTTTGTATCGCATGCGCTCACGTACGCAGCATCTTATTGATGGTAATGCTTATGAACTGCTGTTGGATCTATTTGAAACTAAAATAGAGCAGCTGGCGGACGTGATCGAAAATATTTATAGTGACTTAGAAAATCTGAGCCGCGCGATCATGAAGGGTAAGCAAGGTGATGAGTTTGATAACGCCCTCTCGCGTTTAGCAGAACAAGAAGATATTGGCTGGAAAGTCCGTTTATGTTTGATGGATACACAACGCGCGATAAATTTTCTTATACGCCGAGCGCGTTTGCCAACGGCTCAATTAGAGCAGGCACGGGAAATTTTACGCGATATCGAATCAATTCAGCCACATAATGAGTCTCTGTTTCAAAAAGTTAACTTTTTGATGCAGGCTGCGATGGGCTTCACAAATATCGAGCAGAGCCGCATTATTAAAATCTTCTCCGTTGTCTCTGTGGTTTTCTTGCCGCCAACACTGGTCGCTTCAAGTTATGGGATGAACTTCCAAATTATGCCAGAACTCAGCTGGACTTTTGGATATCCTGCGGCGATAGGTGTGATGATTGCAGCGGCAATTGCGCCTTATGTGTACTTCAAGCGAAAACATTGGCTTTGATCCTAGCGATCCCCTCTGCTGTTCTCCCACTAGTTTAATATCAATCGACGACTGCCAGCGCTCATTAACTTGAGTGCAGGGCAGTCCTTGTCATCCAAAATTATTATCTTTAACATTATTTTATTCTTAAATTGCCGATTTAATCTCAGCGATTTAAGTTTTTAATTTTCTATATTTGATTATTTGAAGTATAAGTATGTACTGTTCACTTTTTAAACTGGCTAAATCATGTCATCTGAAAACCTAATTGAAGCATTATCAACTCAGGGGTGGTATATCTGGGATGATTTTTTGACGCTAGAACACATAAAAGATATCAAGCACTCAATTCCTCAAACGCTAAGCCATGCACGAATTGGCAATGGCGAATTATTAGCAGAAAACAAGGCGATTCGTGGGGATAAAATCATTTGGCTAACTTCAGATATGGGAGAGCCAATTGTCGTTTATATGGACAAAATGGAACAGCTAAGGCAAGCACTTAATCAAGCCTTATATCTAGGTTTACGTGATTTTGAAACCCACTACTGCTGTTATCCTAGTGGCGCTTTCTATAAACAGCATGTGGATAATTTTCAAGGTAAAGGTTCGCGTAAAATTACCACTGTGTTGTATCTGAATGAGCAATGGCAACCAGGAGATGGTGGCGAACTTGCTATTTATAATATGGATAATTGTCCATTAATCACCGTAGAGCCGATAGCAGGGCGGTTAATGATTTTTATATCTGAAGACTTTCCGCATGAAGTATTAACAACGCAAATAGAACGCCACAGCATTGCAGGCTGGTTTTTAACTCAAAAAGTATTTTAATTTATTTATAATATAATTAGAATAAATAATCTTTTATTCTCTATTTTAGAATTTATGTGTATTTACTAAATAGCGCCAAAATGTTGTATATCAACTGATTAAAGCGCTATTTTTATAGGAATATATTAATAAAATGAATATGATTATTTGGATAGCAATATAATTAGGAGTGACATTATTAGATTTTAATTTAAATGTTTAGTACTATTTATTTGGTCTAACATTGATAATTATTCTTTAAAGTTTCAGGTATTATTGTTTTAACCTCTGGTTATATATTCTTGGCTATCTTTACATGGTAAAAAATCCATAGCATGTATTAATTGTCATTTAATTTAAAGTTGAATAAGGAAATTCATAAAGTGTTATTTCATTCTAATATAAAAAACAAATCAAAAAATAAATCAAGAGTTGAGTCACAGATTAATAAAAATATTAAATCTATTACAGAAACTATTCTACAGTTGAATAAAAGTATAAACGAAATTAAAGATAAAAATAATTTAATTACGGAGATGAATAGAAGTAATATTAATAAACATCATGATTTATATGAATTAAGATATGAACAAAATGAAAAATTAAAGGTTGACACTGAAAAATTAAGTGAATTAGTAAAGAAAACAAATATTTTTGTACATGATATAAATGATAAAAAATCTTATTCTGCAATAAAAATACTTGAAAAATGGTCAAGTACATATAATGATTTTTTCGAATTTAATGAAAAACAAAAAAATCTTGATAATGGTTTTTTTAATAAGGCTATTGAAACCGTTCCAATTGATATTAATATTGAGCGCAATGGAATGCTGATTAATCAAATGAATTGTTTTGAGAATAAAGATTCATCAATGAGTGATATACCTACACGATCAAATAATAATTTTAATTTATTAACCACTTCTATTATGACGGTAGATAAATTCTAAATTCCACTCTGGCTAATAAAATACCTAATTTAACAACAGCAATTGTGGGATCTTATTTCAATGGATCTCACTATCATTTTTTCTTGTGTATATAAAATGGAATTTATTTTATGAATAATAATACTGATCCTAACACTAACACTAACACTAACACTAACACTAATTCGATAGCTAAAAATAAAACAAACCTAACAGTAGATAATATTAATAAAAGTAGAAGCGCAGATGTTATTCTAGATAAGTTAGATTGTTACTTGAAAGCACTGAGCGAAACAGCACAAAATTTAGAAAAATCAATATCTAAAAATGAAACTAAGATAACATATTTCAAACAAAAAAAAACAAAGCTAGATAAACTGTTAGATAAAAGAATAAATGAAATTAATAATAATTATTTATCAAAATCAAATCGTCAATTAATAAAATATAAGAATATGGCTAAAGATAATGCCAGTTATAATCAACATGTGAAAGATACGAAAAATAATATATCAAGTGAAATAAAAACGTTACATTGTAATATAATGGAAGTGGATGATCTGCGTAGACAGATGAATAAAATAGTCAATAAGATAGGTGATAATATTGACTTTAGAGTCGAAAAAGGAAATGAAATGGTAAGTTTATATAATAGTATGTTAGATTGTTTTACTGAACTAGATGGAATATTAACTCTCACTAAATCCCAATATGAAAGAGCTGATAAAATAAAGGAAAAGCATGATGAAATTCTTTTTGATAAAGTGGTTAATATGGGTAAAATTAATGATGATCTAAAAATAAAAAATAAAAAAATAGAGGGCATGAATAATGAATCATGTAAAGATGTGTTAGATTTTAAAGATAAAGTAGCTACTTATTTAAACCCTATATCTACTAGTGATGTATTGAGTAATACAACAGTTTCATTTAATTGTAAGACTGATATATCATCTGGTGTATTATTCAATAAAAATATAACGAATGGATGCAATATACTAATAGTGACGACTAAACATTGATTTTTTATATGATTAACATTTGACGGTTAATTATAATAAATTATGTCCTAATTTTTACTGTGCTATCTTTTTTTTGTTTTACTCATTTAAATATCTGTTACTATTTATTTTCGATTATATTTTATTTTTTGTAAAATTAATGATAAATGGTAATAATATTTCAATTAAAGTAATGGAGTTATATTATGTATAAATCAGGTGTTGATTTCGCTAATAAAAATATTCAGAATATTTATCAAATTGTTATTGATGAAGTAGATAGACAAGCTAACTTAATTAATGAGATTAATCAAGGGAATAGAGGCAATTATAAATCTCATTCACAATGGCTAGATGTTCACTCTAATGCGCTTGATCGTGACAGGTTTTTGCAAGGATTTATATCTACCATCAATCCTTTAGTTGAACAGTTGAAAGTTCCCACAATAGATAGATCAGCAATTAGATCCATTCGATGGGAGACTAAATCAGGTGCTGTTTCGGTAATAATGTTTAAATCAAAAGTTGAAAAATTTATTGATTCGTATCAGAAATTAATTGAACAAAAAAGCACCCTAAAAAGGGATTCCATCAAAAATATTAAATTAAAAGCAACGGAGATATTAAAGAACTCTAATCATATGTTCTCTTTTACTAAAGACGGCTTTGAGAAATTAAAACAATATAATAGTGACTCTAGCAAATCTATTAAATATCCTACATCAGCTATTGCTAAATATGACGATTGTGAACGTTCATTTAATAAAGATAATGAATTATTAAATCAACTTAAAAATTATATTGATAAATATAAAGAAACATCATATTTAGATGTCGATACATATAATTATCTTGTTGAGAAAGAAGCTGAAATTGAAGTTAATTTATCTAACTTGAAGAGCATATTACCTGAATATAAAAAAGAGAAAGATAAACTATATAGCAATACTAACGTTTGCGAAACTTTAGTTTCTTTGGTGAATAATCAATGTCTAGCTGATAATAGTGGTTGCTTATTATCGACAGATTGTACCGTCTATGACGCTAAAAATCCGTTAATTATATCAGATATATATGCCAAAATTTAATGTTGTCATTTAATTTAGTATAGCATTAATGCAAACCTATTTTTTATTAGATTATTAATGATAATATCATAATTTTAAAAAATGGAGTTTTTATGAAAAATGAACTTATTAATAAACAAAATAACAATCAAGATATTACCGCCTTAAATGATAAATTCGCTGGAACAGATCAGGCGATAGTCGCTTTATACAAGCAAGCTTATAACGAGAATATAATTAGTGGTAAGAATCTGAAAATTAATATGCTAGATGTTTCATCCGCTAATAGGGGCGAATTGATTTCTAAAATAAATGAATTGAATGATATTTTACCTGAATTCGGATCTAGCACTTTGTCTGAACAGACGAGTGATGAAATATTGCAAGATGATATTATAGGCAAAAAGAGTATTAATCCAATAAATTCTATTATTGAAAATACAAATAAAACAGAAGCGAATAATAAACTGATTTGTAGTACGGATGTTTTAAATAATTTATCTGTAACCCAATTTGGAATAAAGAATGAAGATGCGGTTTTATTGCCCAAAAATGAGAGTTTTACTGGAAAAATTGCGGTATATTCTTATTCAACCCTTAGATAATGCTCAATCTACAGTATAAATGATAAGATGAAATAACTATTTTTATATACCATTATTTAATAAAAAAGAGCTGCTATTATAAATAACAGCAGCTCTTTTATGGTATTAAGATACGATATGAACAGTTTTACCACCAACAATGGTGCATAACACTTTTACATTCTCAATATCATCGGCTGGAATTTGAAATACATTGCGATCTAACACTATCATATCTGCAAATTTGCCAACTTCTAATGAACCTATAACTTCTTCGCGATGTTGCGCATAAGCGGAATCAATAGTTGCAGAACGCAGCACTTCAATCACGGTTAAATCACGATCGGTATCTAATCTTTGCGCTTGTTGGCCGTCAATATCACGGCCACGACGTGTTGCCGCCACTTTAAGATCATACCATTCATCAAAATCATCAATTGGCCAGTCGCTACCAAAAGCAACCACCGCGCCAGCATCGATAAATTTAGCAATAGGCTCTAGATCTTTAAAACGCTCTTCACCGATCATATTGCGCTCAAACTCAGCCAGTTCCGGTGTGGGTGCCGCCCATTGGAAGGATAAGCAAGCAATAGTTTTTAAGCGTGCAAAGCGTTGGTAATCCTTAGGATTTACCAGTTCATTATGTGCTAATCCGGGACGAATATCTTTCTCAGGGTGAGCAGCGCGCATTTTTTCAATCGCATCTAATACGATAGAAACCGCACCTTCACCGACTGTATGAAGATGAGGATCGTAACCTGCTGCTGCGATTTTTTCTAATAGTTCATCTAAAATCTCAGCGGTGAAATAGAGATCGCCGTAGTTGTCAGTGGCTTGCCAGTCAGCTTGTGCCTCTGTTCCCTTATTGACGCGATAAGGCTCGAGTAACGAGGCGGTCATGGTCGGATATTGCAGAACACCATCGACAAACATTTTGATATTACGCAGGCCAATGCCCGGTTGTGGTGTCCACTCCGCTTGATGCCACTGTTTAGCAAAAGCGACGGCTTTATCAACCGCAGCGGCGACAGAGGCGACGTCAGGGGTTTCATCGGGCGTAATTTCTCGCGCAGCTTGGAAACGTATAGTTAATTCTTGGCGTTTTTGTAGCTCAGCAAAAGCTTCTAATTGCTGCACTGAAACACGGGCATCCATAACTGAAGTAACACCTTGTTGATTCAATACTTTCTGTACTAATTCGGCCACTTCAATCGCTTGATTATCACGAATCGATGGGATGCTATCCGCAGCGCGCATGGCAGGTGCATCTTCAAGAATACCGTTTAGCTCGCCATTAGCGTGTTTACCAATTTTGCCATCTGTGGGCACTGGCGTCTCTTTGGTGATACCTAATAATTCTAAAGCGCGACTATTGGCCAATAGCGTATGGCAATCATTTGAAAATAGTACGACAGGGCGTCGAGTATTCAAACGGTCCATATCTTCACGATACATATCTATACCCGCTGGGACCATACCTTGACGTAGCCAAGCTGTGACTTTCAGCCAGTCATTTTCACCGGTACGAGGATCTTTATCGAGATGGGATTGAACACGTTCTAGAATCTGCTCAATGCTCAAAGATTCATAATTAAGATGACAACCAAAGAGTTGAATACCGCCCCAGAAAGGGTGCATATGGCCATCAATAATTCCCGGCATCATCATTTTGCCTTCGAGATCGATACTTTCTGTTTCTGGGCCAACATATTGTTGTAATGATTTTGCACTGCCACATCCAATGATATAACCATTTTGCACGGCAATAGAATCAACAACGCTATCTTGTTGATCGGCGGTATAAATATAACCGTTGAAATAAATGATATCTGCAACTTGATTATTCATTTTAGAACCTGTCTATATCTGATGGCATCGTGAGATAAAGTTTAATGCCGAGAGGTAATAACAAACGGGGAAGTGATTAGCTTCCCCGCATAACTAAATAAACTTAAAGGAGGATTAATTGATAATCATATCCATTTCATCTTCTGAAATGGCTGGCGGTGTTCGAGTAAAGCCACGGGTAATCAGTGCCAGATACAAGGTACCGAATCCTAGCCAGATAAGCCCAACGGTGAAAGCCTCACGATCAAGACTAGTCCATAACCAAAGTGTCATCAATACACCCATCGCAGGCAATACCAGACAGGTAAAATACCTTGTGGCGCTAAGGGGTTCTTTACGATCGATAACAAAGTGTTTGATTACTGTTAGGTTAACGAAAGTAAAGGCGATTAAGGCACCAAAGCTGATCATCGAAGCCACCATACTCAAAGAGAGTACCAGCGATAAGAGTGAGGCAAAGGCAACGAAAATAATGGATAACACTGGCGTATTAAATTTCGGATGCAAATAGGCAAATATTGAGCGTGGTAATACGCCTTCACGACCCATAGCATAAAAAATACGCACTATGCTGGCTTGGGACGTCATTGCCGAGGCAAAAACACCAATAACATAAGCAGTAATAAAGCTTGATGCCATCATTGCACCACCCACTTTCTGCATCACGACTAGACTTGCGGTATCCGTATTCGGGATAAAGTCATGCCACATTGGGTAAACTAAATGAGCACCATAAGAAATAGCTATAAATAAAGCACCAGCAATAAACACTGTATATAAAATTGCTTTGGGTAATGCTCTGCGTGCATCTTTAGTCTCTTCTGCCATAGTTGAAATCGCATCAAATCCTAGAAAAGCTAAACAGAGAACAGCAGCACCGGCAAACAATCCAGAAGCTTGGTTTGAAACCACAGTGAGTGGTGCAAGTAATGCTTCGGTATCTAATGAGAAAGAAGCGGTAAAACTGAGATAAAGAAAAATAGCAATAAAGACCAGCTGCATTAAAATAATCAGCATATTCATAGAATTAACTAAGCGAATACCCAAAATATTTAATGCGCTAACCACCAGTATGGTCGAACAGATAATCACTTCCATCGGAATTGAGGGAAATGCTTCGTGTACGAAAATACCAATCGCAATATAGTTAATAATTGGTAGAAATAAGTAATCGAGCAGCTGTGCCCAACCAACGAGAAAGCCCAGATTGCCACCAAAGGTTTTTTGTACGTAAGAGTAGGCTGAGCCAGACAGCGGCAGCGCACTTGTCATACGACAATAACTTAAGGCAGTAAAGAGCACCGCGGTTAGGGTGATGAGATAAGCGATGGGCAGATGGCCTTCGCTGAGTACGGTTACTTGACCATAGGTGGTGAAGATCCCGAGTGGTACCATATAAGCCAGCCCGAAGAAAACCAACGCAGGCGTGGTCAGTACTCGTTTCATTTGAGTAGTATTGTGTTGCATTTCCAAGCCCTTCCCAAAAGCCTTAAAAACGTATCAACTCTTTCTGATTAACAGGCGGAGCGACCCTAAAATGCAGTAATATAACCTAAGCTATAAGTCCTACATGGTAAAAAAATCGATGAGGTAAAACCGATTTGTACCCAATTTCAGAAAACCTCGCACCAGGATTTTGTAATAAAATCATCGTGCGCACTTTAATGAAACGTCAGTGATGAAGTGGACCATCACCATCCGCTGGGGTGAGTACAAGCGGCGTACAATATAGTTATCTAATACTATTTACGCAATGAATAAATTCAAAATATATCAGAAAATTTTCTTCTGATAGATAATAGTATAGATTAAGACTAATAATAAAAACAAAAATTAATCGTAACCAATTGAAAGTAAACTGTAATACTTTATTTTATTCACCGATAATCTTGTTGAGCAATAAGTGCTATTCTTTATTTTATGGATAGTAATGCGTATCTCACTGTTATTAGTTTTATTAATCAATCAGTGAGATAAATAAATATCAATTTTATATATAATATATCTAGCTATATTTGTTTTTTTATTATTTCATTTGTTAATTTAATTATTAAATAATAACAATCAAATTTGGTATTAATTAGACTTAATGTTGCTAGTTTTAATATAATGTTTTTAGTATTGTTATCTGACATTGAGGCGATGAGTATAAAGCTTAATAATTAAAATCAACTTATACAAATATTGTATTATTCACTTTTTATAGAATATGTTACCTTAACTTGTTTTCTCAGTATACATAATGATAAATAATAGCCAGATTATAATTTACTTGTGCGTTAATTTATCATAATTCTGATATATAACTTTTGGTGTTAGCTATGTTTATTCATAATTCCAAAATTATTATTCAATTTATCACATATAAATAAGGAAGTTTATTATGTCAAATAATGTTTCAGTTTCTTCGGGTGCGACAACTTTTCAAAAAAAAATGATGATTAACAAACAAAAAATGAGAGAGTTTGATGCATTAAGAAAGGTTACTAATAATATGATACGTGAGCAAAATAGTCGAATCACTGCGCTCGTTGATAGGCTAAAGGATATCAACGCTGGCAAAGATACGCCTGATATTAAATTAAGTAAATTAATGAAGGAATATGTTAATACTCAGAAAGAGTTAGCTTATTTCGATGGATATAATCAAGAAATTCAGAAGGATAAAAATTCAACTAAGTTTAGTGTTACTCTTATTGAGGGTTTAGATGAAATAAGAAAGGAACTAAGCAAAATAAAATCAGAAATAATGCAGACTACAATAGTGGAGAGTATTTCATCATTGGTAAGCAATGTAGTGCCTAGCTTAACCGATATGAAAATGCATATATCGGGGCTTGTTAATACTTTTAATAAGGATTCAAGTATAATGCAAACCAAGAGTTATAAGTCTGAATTAGATGAGTATAAAAATAAAAAAAATATTATTGATAATGGCTTGGTACAAATAAATAAGTGGCTAGAACAATGTGAAGTTGATGGACATACTGATCAAATTAATAACCTGCGTAAATATAAATATCAACTAAAAATAACTCAAAATGGAATCAATGAAAGTGGGTTATCTTATTTGATGGGTAAAGAAATGGAAGCAAAACTTCAGTCAGAAGGTGGATTGATGCAAACTGCGGATAAATGCCTTGAAGATATGAATGAATTGGGTAAGATTCTTGATTCAAATTTACAGAAATATAATGCTGAACCAAATAAGTTTGGTGCTAATTACCGTTTTTCAGGTGATACAGGTAAGTTTAGAGTTATTAATCCTGCTAATCCGTTATCGAATGTTGGTTTTTATTCATC
The DNA here is from genome assembly GCA_963519845.1 of uncultured Moellerella sp. Lineage (GTDB taxonomy): Bacteria > Pseudomonadota > Gammaproteobacteria > Enterobacterales > Enterobacteriaceae > Moellerella. Next base: position 37,238 of record CAUQNX010000028.1, read on the forward strand.
TCAGCACCATTTTGACGAAATTATTGAAACGTTCACTCAAGAATGTGCTGCACTTGAAAAAATCGAGCGTTTTGATTCTGTAGAAAAGCGTCAGATTCTAGAAATGAAAGATAAGTTATTAACCAAAAAAGTTCAGTTAAATGTAGAGATCGCGTCATATAAGCAGCGAGTTAATGAATTAAAACACCAGAGCCCAGCTAATATTATTGAAGATGCGAATAATAAAACCGCCGAAAATTTAGCTAATGTTATGGCGGAAAGACATGAAAAAGATTTAGTCTCATCAACTGGCAACGCGCGACATACCGATGGTGCACAGTTAGCTATCATTCCTGTTGAGATGAATGGCTAGATAGTTGATTAAAATGTTATATATTTAATATATAACATTTTAAATTTAACCATGAATTTTTAATAAAGGGTGATATTTAATATTACCCTTTTTATTGATTTTATTTTTTACGGAATTTTCGCTGCGTATAAAGCGCATCTAGTGTAAATAGAAGCAGCGCAAACCAAATAAAGCCAAAGGTGACTAATAATTCAGTGGTAATATGCTCACCGTAAACTAAGGTTGCTAACAGGAACATTAATGTTGGCCCTAGGTATTGGAAGAAGCCTAAAGTCGATAAACGCAAGTGGTTTGCCGCTTCAGTAAAG
>CAUQNX010000029.1:0-36776 GCA_963519845.1 uncultured Moellerella sp.
TCAATCAAAATATTTTTAGGCACCTTATTAGGCACTTTTGAAAAGTTGAATTGAACATTAGCACTATAAAATCATTTAGTTAAGCGACGAATTCAGACTCCCCCAGCCCACCAAATATTAAACCGGTTATTACCAGATAAGTCCGGTAGAGTGACAAAAGCCCGCATAACTCCTAGGTTTGCGGGCTTTTTTGTGTCTGTAATAATCAGAAAATAAACTCCATACTAATTGGTCAGTTAAAACCAATATTTAGAAATAACCATTTAATAGATGGTAATAAATACTAATAAAACTTTGGTACTAAAACCTTTCTGTTGCCACTATATCCAGGTTCACTAATAATACCTTGATATCCTAGTTGTTCCACGATCCTCGCCGCACGGTTATACCCAATTCGAAACTGCCGCTGAACACCTGAAATAGAGACTAGCTGTTTTTCTACAACAAAAGTAACAACTTGATCAAATAGTGGGTCGAGTTCATCATATTGACCTCCTACATTACTTACGTCATCGGTGATTTTATCAATTTCAATATAGTTTGTTGGGCCCAATTGTTTACAGAAATGAGTCGCTTGGTATATATCTGCATCCGTTATATAAGCCCCCTGAATTCGAATGGGCTCATTTGAATCTGATACCTTTAGCAGCATATCACCACTTCCATATAAGGTTTCTGCGCCATGCTGATCTAGAATTAAGTGGGAATCAGCTTTAGTAGATACCGTTAATGCAATACGAGTCGGAATATTAATTCGTAGCTGATTACCTATGTTTGCAGATAAAGGACTGCGTGTTGCAATCAACAAATGAATACCAACGGCATGCCCCTGTTGGCTGAGTAAAATAAGCATTTCCCCTATTTCTTTATGATCGCCAATCAATTGGACATAATCATCTATACAAATAACAATCGGTGATTCATGAGATAGAAAATTAGTAGAATTATTATTTTGCTCAGGACGAAAAAATGGATCAGAGATTGGTCTTCCAATTTCCTCAGATAAAGATATTCGGCGGTTATAAGCCTCAAGATTTCGAGCTCTAAATACACTAAATAAAGTAAGACGACGCTCCATTTCAGAGACAATCCAATTTAATATATTAATTGCTGTCAAATTATCCGTAATCACTGGAAATATTAAATGCGGGATATCATCATAAAGAACAAGTTCAAGTTGGCTAGTATCAAACATGATAAATCTAACATCAGCAGGTAAAGATCGGTATAACAAGCTCATGATAATAGAATGCATCAACATTGATTTACCTGAGCCTATAACACCGGCAATCATTAAATGCGGCATTTGAACTAAATTTCTTCCAACAGGCTGACCAGTGATATTCTCTCCGAACATAATTGAATATGGAGACAGAATGTCACCTTCTAACCACCTATTTAAGCATTGAGCAAATGAGACTGGCTTGCGGTAAGTATTTGTAACTAATAATCCGATATAAGGCGTACCCGCTATAAACTCAAAAACTTGAATATTGACAACCTCAAGTTTGCGACACAACTCTGGTATTAATGCTGTAATTTGTGAGCCGCGTATACCCGCATCTAGCTCTATTCGAAACAGTGTAAAAGTCGCTTCTTCCGAGTAATCAACAACTATAGCTTTAATTCGATGAGTTAATAAACATGATTCAATAAATTGAGCCATTTCCTCTAATTTTTGTGGTGTCCAACAGGATTCTATCGTTTGAATAAATGGCTGTGTCATAAGTCTATCCTAAAATATATTATCGAATAATAAATATTATTTTTAAAGATAGTTCTTTTTAGTTTATTAATTAACACTAATTTTTTAAGACTGCGCTATAGATCACTTAGAATAGTGGGATATTAGGCTAATTTTGATCTTTCATCATAAATATTAACTATATGCTGTAACACCATAATAATAGACTCGTTAAATAAACGCATAGATATCCAATAACGATAAATCCAAAATCTATTTCGTCATTAGTGAATAAAAAAGATTAAATGGATAGGTATTCTTCAACTTATAAACACTATAATTAACATCGTCCGCGATCAATAATTATTGTAAGATACAAAAAAGTAACAACCAATAGCATTATACGCCCATGTAATTTAACCTTTTATAGCGATTAACATCATGACTACTATTAATAGAACATTTTCTAATCATAAGAAGTACAGCTATATTCGGCTTGCCAATCCGAGCGATTATGAGGTTTTAATTGCGCTAGATACTGTGGTTTCGCATGATCAACAGCGTGTTATACAGATTAAAAATTGGATTAATGATCAATATTGTTATTTACTCGAGTTAAATGGCGAAATTGTGGCTTATGCCGTTGTTCATTATCACTTTTTTGATTGTGGTTTTATTGAGATGTTAATGGTGGCAGAGAGTGCACGTAAAAATGGATTAGGTCTAATACTGATCGAACATATTAAAACAATCTGTACTAGCCCTAAATTATTTACCTCTACTAATAAATCAAACCAAGGGATGCAATATTTACTAAAAATAGCCGGGTTTATACCAAGTGGTTATATTGATAATTTGGATGAGGATGATACGGAATTAATCTATTTTTGGGCGAAAAATAACAACTAAGTGAGTGATAAATACCAACCAAATGCTTATTGGCCATCAATTGATAGGGAGATATCTTCTTCCTATCAATTTAATTATTTTGCTCAAACTCTGGCAGACAGAAACTTTCGTTATTCGCTTCTTTACCCTTTTCACAGGCAACTATCATTAATTTTTTAGCTTTTTCTTTATTAATAGTGATAGTACCACTTAATCCTTCGGCAAAATAAGCATAAGCAGTAAATTCAGCAAATCCGGGAAATGTCATTGTATCGGTACGATCGAACCAATATTTTGCTTCTTTTTCATCCTCAGGCACGCCCACACCATTGGTATAAATGATCCCTAGCCACAATGGTGCACGAAATAGATCTGGCTGCTGTAGTGCATCAACCTCTTTCAATAACTTAATTGCATAATCATAATCAGTTGAGCCTGAAAGTGTATTTATATAGGTTTTAGCTAAGCTTATTTTCCCTTGGTTGCTGCCCTTTTTCACGGCAAGTGTGGCAAATTCTTTGGTTTTAACAAAGTCATCAGGAAAATAGCTATCACTTAATAAATAAATATCAGCGAGTAATGCATAGGCCTCAATATATTCGCCCTCTGCCGCTTTTTGCGCCCAGGATTCAGCACTTTTGCGATCTTGTAGCACGCCACGGCCTGAATAATACATTTCAGCGACTTGATATTGCGCCTTAGCATCGCCCTCTTCCGCCAATTCTTGTGTTTGTTTAAACACAAGCTCATCTTCTTCATTGGTCCAAGCTAATGCTGGAACTGAAACATGTAGTGCAATAAACAATAGAGCTATTTTTATTAGTTTCATTTTTATCTCAATACTGAAATAGCCATTTAGAGATTAATAAGAATAGAATTCTATCAATATTCGATCTTTCAACCTATCAAGATACTCAGATATTGATAACTCTCGCTCTTAACTTGCTTTAAGGTAAGCCCGATAATTAAATAACGGACTAAAACCCTGCTTTTGATACAGACCTAAACCATCTGAAGAGGCTTCTAAATAACAGTCTTCAATATGCTTGGATTTGCAAAAATTAAGTGCATAGACCAATAATGCAGTGGCATATCCTCGCTTTTGAAACTCAATATTTGTGCCTATATCATCAAGACGCGCACTCTTATTATTGAGAGTTAATGTAAGAGAGGTCGCCGGTGTATCTTCCGCCATTAAGACAAAGTGATACATTTGGCTATTATTGGCTAATGCATGGGCGTGATAGCCAATATATTCTTCAATAACTGTGCCGTCATCTTCTTCATCTACTGGAAATGCAGTCTTAAGAGGCTCTGCCCAAAGCGCTAGTCGATCGTTAACCAGTAAAATCGGGTTATCGGTTATCAGTATAGGCTCCATTTTCCAATCCGCCAATGACAGTCCCATCGCCGTGGTTTGTCCATCATCAACATAATTTTGCTGCTCAATGGCCGCCAATAAAGGACTATCCTCTGTTTCTTTAATCACTAAACAATAAGGTTTATTTTTTTCTGCAAAAATACCTTCTGCTTGCTCTAAATCTGCTTGCTGATTAGCATCTCTAAGATAGATAAAATTAAATATCGGCAGATCAAGCGGTGTTAAATAACAATCAGTCGTTGGGCTTATAACCCTATGTTGTTGGCAAATCGAAGACCAAAATAGATGTTCCATAGCTAAATAATTTTTTATATTCACGCGATGTGATCCTAAATTTAATTTTGTTTTGTTCTAATCACCACCACATCCAATCATACTGAAGTGGCGATATCTTTATGTGGCCTAGTATAACGCAGATTATTAAATAGAAGATGAATTAAGCATCGAAAATCTCGCTACACAATCGACAAACACATTTTTGAGTCAATAAAATCTTAGCCGTCACAGTTAATTTGATTGATATATGACAAGTATATAAAAAAATAACTCACATTATATATATAATTATTTCATTTAATATAAATCATCAACATAAAACAGTCTAAATAAGACATTAAAATCGAGCTAATTGCACCGAAAAAGTGAGTTTTAATCTCTGGTTGTTTTGAGATAACCTTGTTGAAGATAATGTAATAATCACATTATACATAAATCTAAAATAACATAAAAAGTTCAAAAGACTTTTATTAAGAATGGGTTAATAAATTATTAATAATGAATGAGGTCAATCTATTATATAAAAATAATCGACGAAATTTAATAGAATTAATTCACCATAATTATACTATAAACGACCTCATTTAGATGCCATTTAAGTTTACTGAGTAACTCGACACTTTGTTTATTATACATTTACTTTAAAGCGAGCTATTAAATTAACGTTTATTATTCATTTACTCTCTGACTCATATGATGAAAATATAAGTTATTTACATCATCTATTTAATCTATTAATCAGTAATAACCACAAGCTCATAAATTATACTATGAAGAAAATCGAATATTATCTTAAAAAACTGCGCACTCTAATTATTAATGATAAGTGCTATTTAGAAAAAAAGTTTCTCAAAAAGATAAATTATCGTCCTAATTTTGAGCAGCCAACTAGTTTTAATGAAAAAATAAATTTCCGCATGTTATATGACAAAAATCCGCTCTATACTCGCCTTGCGGATAAAATTGAAGTCCGTGAATATATCAGTGAGAAAATCGGCGATGACTACCTAGTCCCTTTACTTAAAAGCTATACTAATACCGATGAGATACAGTTAGATGAATTACCTAATCGTTTTGTTTTAAAGTGTAATCACGATAGTGGTAGTAGTATTATCTGCCACGGAAAAATGAATTTCGATTTTGAAAATGCAAAGAAAAAACTTAATTTTCATCTTAATCGTAATCTCTACTATGTCACCCGAGAAAGACACTATAAAGATATTCCTGCGCAGATCATTTGTGAGGAATATATTGACTTGTTTACGGGAAAAAGCCGAGTTATGACCCCAGAAACTTGTCGAGTACATTGTTTTAATGGTCAAGCGCACTATTCAGAAATCGATTTTTCTGATGAATTGGGTAATGAATTTATTAATGTTTATGATCCTAGTTGGAAGCTACAGCTAATCACCCTAGGTTATCCAAATACGCCGCGTGCCATCGATGAGCCCGCGTTATACCAAAAAATGTTACTCCTAGCGGGTATTCTTGCCGAAGAGTTTGATTATTGCCGTGTTGATTTTTTAATATCCGATAACAAAATTTATTTTAGTGAAATTACCTTTACACCCAATGCAGGCCGAATTCCAATTGTTCCCGTATCCTGGGATTATAAGTTAGGTGCTTTGTGGGATCAGAAGATATTCAAAAAAACGGTAAGTTAATATTTTTGTCTTCGCAGGTTTAAAAATATGAATTTAAAAAAGCGCCTTATCGGTATTAGCCAATAAAGCGCTTTTTGCTTGCTGCTTGATAACCTAATTAGTTAACTCGCCAATATATGAGACTTACGACGCACACTAGCAATCAGCATATAAATCGCGCTTGCCAACAATACGATAAAGAAGAAATTAGCTAAACCATTATGCTGTGTCATTAATTTTCCGGCACCAATAGGACCAACTGCCGAACCTACACTATAGCTAAATAGCATTACTTGCGTTGCTGCCACAATATAAGATGAATCCAAATTATCGCAAGCTAAGGTGATTGCGATAGGATACAAAGCAAAAGAAGACATACCTAAAAGCGCTAGAGCAACAATCATCACTAAATAGTCGTTTGAGATATAAATTAATCCCATGGCAAATACGCCGACTAATGAGACCATAGCTAATAACAAGGTTTTACTCATCACAACAGAAAGTTTGCTAACAAGCGGCTGAACTAACATTCCACCAAGAATGATAGATGCCATTAGCACGCCAACTTGATCCATTGAGTAGTGATCTTGCCTGAGAGATAGAGGCATCAATCCATAAATAGTACCCATAACAATACCGGATGTCATACATCCGATAATGGCAGGTTTACTTAGTTTGCCAATCTTTTTCAATGATAAACGATGGTGAGTCACACCAGCGGGCTGGCCTTGGCGTAAAAATAGCGGAGGCAATACCGCAAGCAGTAATAATCCTAATACTGCCATAAAGGGAATAACACCCTGTGTGCCAATAAACCCGATAGCCAATTGGCCCAAAGTGGTTCCGCCATAAAGAGCCGTCATATAAAAGCTAAGACGTTTAGCTCTCTCTTTGGGATTATCGCCAATCAGCAACCAAGACTCTACCACCACAAAGATCCCAGCCACGGCAAGACCAGCAATAAAGCGGATCGGTAACCAATATTCTATATGGGGAAATAAGGGTAAGGTCACCACGGTTGCGGCTAGCATCAATAAAAAGCCAACAAAAGCTAAGCGATGGCCAATTTTGGCGATAATAGGTTCGATTAATAGAGAACCTATTAATAGCCCAATAAAATAGGCGCTAGCCAACCAGCTGGCATAATGTGTATCAATAGCAAAATTCCCCATGGATAAAGGGATTAAACTCATCAGATAACCCGATGCAATAGCGAAAATTGTTAAACCTGTGACAGGAACAAAAACGCTGTTACGGGCGCGCATAGCAGAGGCCTGTTTCACGACCATCTCTCCAACTCAATTAATAAAAAATATGCGCTGCGTCTTCATCGGGGGATGTGCCATTAGGCCTTGCCACTCAGGCTGATAATCAGACTAAATGCCGGCGACTGGAGCAGGGTAAATAAGCAAGCGGTCAAGCTCAATGGCGCGCAATATAGTTCTTTCTCTTGCCAATTTAAAATGAGAAAAACTAATGGTTACGAGCAATAATTGTTATGTCACATTTTTTAATCTATTTTTGTGCATAGGCTTTAGATTAAAAGTAAGATAATTTAATTATTTTATACATATAAACAAATAGTTATATGATTTTCACTTTAATATAAGCACTGGTAATACCTGTTAGTTTTTCGTCTTTTTTAGGCGAAAATAATAAGAATAAACTCAAATTTTTTTTCACCGTCAGTCCATTGATTATCTGACGGCCAATTTTTTGTTATATTTTTATTTAAAATAGAATTTTATCAATTATAAACTTTGATTTTTTCTATTCTGGTGTAAGTGATTTCGCCGAGCTTAAAAGGCTCTTTTCTTGCTTTAAACGGCGCCATAATGTGGTACGACTAATACCTAACCAGTTAGCCGCCGCCTGCTTGTCGCCCTCAAAACGTATTAATAGCTGCGATATGCTCTCTGGCTGCTCTGGCGATTTGGCCATCATAGTCGTTGATTTCCATTCGGTGTCACGTTCCGGTGATAATCGATTTAACATAGCATCATTGATCAGAGTATCAGGATAAACGCTACAATAGAGTGCGACACGCTCCATCAAATTCCGTAGCTCCCGTACATTACCCGGCCAGCGATACTGATAAAAATAGGTGCTACAGCTGTGCATTTGCTGAAGATATTCGCGAGGTAACGGGAGATCGAGCGATGCAAAAGCCTGCTTTAATAGTTTTTCAGCCAGTAATAAAATATCGCCGCCTCGCTCTGCCAAGGCAGGTAATTTAACTCTTAAAACGCCTAATCGATAAAATAGATCGGCTCGAAACTTGCCCTCCTCAACCCAAAGATCGAGATCACAATGGGTGGCGCAAATCACTCTGACATCGACATTAATCGGCTTATAGCCACCAATCCTAACGACTGATTTATCTTCGAGTATGCGCAATAAACGTGTTTGTAATGATAATGGCATCTCACCGATTTCATCGAGAAATAAGGTGCCATTATGTGCGGCTTCGAACAAACCGGCTCGTCCCCCTCTGCGCGAGCCAGTAAAAGCGCCCTCTTCATAACCGAATAATTCCGCTTCTAATAAATTTTCAGGAATAGCGCCACAGTTAACCGCCACAAAAGGGGAGTTTTTGCTCTTTTTTTTATGTTGATTAAATAAACTGTATTCGTGATGAATCGCTTGAGCCACCAGCTCTTTACCCGTTCCGCTAGCTCCTTGGATTAAAACCGTGGCGCCAGAGCGTGCGTAGAGCATCACAGTTTGTCGTACTTGGCTCATTGAGGCTGAGAGACCAAGGAGATCATTAACAGTATGGCGAACCTTTAGCGCGGCGCTCTGTGGATAGTGAAAGTCGTTATCTTGTTGCTTATAGCGAAGTTGAGTGAATTCAATCGCCTGATTAAAAGCTTGGCGTATAGTATCCGTTGAATAGATCAAAATTGCGGTCAAACCCATCTCTTCCGCTAAATCAGTGATCAGTCCCGCGCCTATCACCACTTGTATCCCCATGGCTTTAAGGGCATTAAGTTGCAAGCGCGCATCTTCCACCGTGACATAACTACGTTGCACAATCTGCAAACCAAAACTTTGTTGAAATTCTTTTAGCGCGGCAAAATCTTTTTGATAATTAATAATGCCGATTTTATCGCTAATTTGACGCGCCTGCGCTAATGCTTGAAGTACATCAAACCCACTTGCTTTTGCGGTAATTACCGGAATTGATAAATGACTTTTTAAATAGGCGCCATTCGAGCCAGCACTGATGATCGCATCACACTTTTCAGTTTTTAATCGCTGACGAATCTCTTCAACGGCATCCTGAAATCCCTGTTTTAACGGGATGATCTCAGCTTGTCCACTGAACTCAGGACTAATATCACGAAATAAGGTGAAAAGTCTTGAAACGGAAACAGCCCAAATAATGGGTTTATTTTCTACTACACTCATAATTTGGCCCCTAATTTAAATCTCTATATCGTTTAGCCTTGTTTCAATCATGCCATCATTTTGTTTCATTGAAAAACGGCGATGTTTCATTGAAACATCAAGACTAACATCTTTTCTGAAAAAGAGAATAATGGCAAAAAAGATAACAACTCTAATTTATTGAATATTAACAAATAAACTTACAGTAGTTTTAAATATATTTAAAAAACAAGAAATAACCAAAGTGGCACAAGGATTGCTTTATAACATATGATTATCATTTAATTAACCGAAAGGATCATTATGTCTTATTATTCTGCAGGTAAAGCATTTCGTGAGGCGGTACAAACCGAATCCCCCTTGCAATTAGTCGGCACCATCAATGCCAACCATGCACTACTGGCTAAGCGTGCTGGTTATAAAGCGATTTACCTTTCTGGCGGTGGCGTTGCTGCTGGTTCTTTGGGCCTTCCCGATTTAGGAATTTCGACACTAGAGGATGTGCTAATTGATGTCAGGCGGATCACCGATGTTTGCGACCTTCCTCTTATGGTTGATGCCGATATTGGGTTTGGCCCTTCAGCATTTAATGTGGCACGCACAGTGAAGTCGATTTTAAAAGCGGGTGCGGCGGGTGTACATCTTGAAGATCAAGTGGGCGCTAAACGCTGTGGTCATCGACCGAATAAAGGAATTGTTAGCCAACAAGAGATGGTTGACCGTATTAAAGCCGCTGTTGATGCCCGTATTGACGATCAATTTGTCATTATGGCCCGAACAGATGCCCTTGCCGTTGAAGGAATTGATGCCGCATTAGAGCGTGCACAAGCCTATATAGATGCGGGAGCGGATATGATTTTCCCCGAGGCGATCACTGAGCTATCAATGTACCAGCGCTTTGCTAAACAGACGCAAGTGCCTGTTTTGGCGAATATTACTGAATTTGGACAAACGCCGCTGTTCACATTGGATGAATTAAGAAGTGCGGATGTGGCGATTGCGCTTTATCCGCTCTCTGCTTTTAGAGCGATGAATAAGGCCGCAGAGCAAGTCTATACCACTTTGAGGGCAGAAGGCTCGCAGAAAGCGTTACTCTCTATGATGCAAACTCGTGATGAGTTATATCAAAGCATTAACTATTACACTTACGAAGATAAGCTCGATAACTTATTTTCTCAAGATAAACCACGCTAGTTCCTATTCAAAAAAGCAGGTTGTGAACTTAATAATAAGGAACACCCTATGAATGAACAAGTTAACCATATTAAGTCTAAACGTTCAGTAGCACTTTCTGGTGTTGCAGGCGGTAATACAGCACTCTGTAGCGTCGGTAAAAATGGTGATGACCTCAATTACCGCGGCTATAATATTCAAGATCTCGCCACCCAATGTGAATTTGAAGAAGTCGCTTATTTACTTATTCATGAAAAATTACCCAATCGCGCTGAACTCGCAAGCTATAAAACTAAACTCAGAGCACTGCGTGGCTTGCCGACGACTGTCAAAACCGTCTTAGAGACCTTACCCGCTGCGGCACACCCTATGGATGTGATACGTACTGGTGTCTCTGTGATGGGCTGTGTATTACCCGAAAAAGCCGACCATTCGACCACAGCAGCAAAAGATATTGCCGACCGCCTGCTTGCTTCTCTCGGTTCTATGTTGCTCTATTGGTATCACTTCAGTCATAACGGCAAACGGATTGAAACCGAAACTGATGATGATTCTATCGGTGGCCATTTTCTCCATCTACTGCACGGCACGCTGCCTCCCGCCGAATGGGTAAGCTATATGAATATCTCCTTTATTCTTTATGCTGAACATGAATTTAATGCCTCTACCTTTGCGAGTCGAGTAATCGCAGGGACAGGAACGGATTTCTATTCTGCCATCACAGGTGCAATAGCCGCACTGCGTGGGCCCAAACATGGCGGAGCCAATGAAGTATCCTTAGAAATTCAGCAAAGATATCAATCTGCCGATGAAGCGGAGCAAGATATTTTACGCCGTCTTGCGCAGAAAGAGGTAGTTATTGGTTTTGGACATCCGGTCTATACCCTTGCTGATCCACGCCACCAAATGATCAAGTCAGTGGCATTTAAGCTATCCAAAGAGGCGAATAATTATCAGCTTTTTACTATTGCTGAACGTATTGAAACTTTGATGTCTCAACATAAAAAAATGTTTCCTAATCTTGATTGGTGCTCCGCCATTGCCTACCACTTAATGGGGATTCCAACGGCCATGTTTACCCCTCTATTTGTGATTGCTCGGAGCGCAGGTTGGGCCGCCCATATTATTGAACAACGAATTGATAATAAAATTATTCGACCATCAGCTAATTATATTGGCCCTGAAAATCAAACATTTATTCGTTTGAATGATCGCCCTTAACATTATCTGGCGCTTAACTTTATATTCATTGCGCTTTTACCTCTCAAGGTGCAAGAAAACGATAAAAGCACTAGTACCTTGATATATCATGCGAAAAATAGGAATAATAATGTCTAATCTACAAAATCATGTTGAATACGATAGTGTTATTGTTGATATCGTCGATTATGTTACCCAATATCCCATTGTGTCTGAGTTAGCTTATGAAACCGCTTACTACTGTTTTTTAGATACCTTAGGTTGTGGTATGGAGTCTTTAGAGTATCCAGCCTGTAAAAAGCTACTGGGCCCTATTGTTCCCGGTACTCAAGTTCCTAATGGTGCAAAAATTCCCGGCACTCAATTTCAATTAGATCCCGTTCAAGCCGCCTTTAATATTGGTGCCATGATCCGCTGGTTGGATTTTAATGATACTTGGTTAGCAGCAGAATGGGGCCACCCTTCTGATAATCTAGGGGGAATTCTTGCGGTCGCTGATTGGTTATCCCGTGAAGCTATTGCCAAAGGTAAAGCGCCTCTAACGATCAAATCTGTTCTGACAGCCATGATCAAAGCCCATGAAATTCAAGGCTGTATCGCACTAGAAAATGCATTTAATAAAGTTGGCCTCGATCATGTGATCTTGGTGAAAGTCGCATCGACGGCTGTTGTTGGCGAAATGTTGGGATTAAATCGAGAGCAGCTACTCAGCGCCGTCTCCCTTGCTTGGATCGATGGCCACTCGCTGCGCACCTATCGCCACGCACCGAATGCGGGCTCGCGTAAATCTTGGGCTGCGGGTGATGCCACTTCCAGAGCCGTTCGTCTGGCACTTATGGCACAAAAAGGGGAGATGGGCTATCCAACGGCGCTAACCGCCAAAACATGGGGATTCTATGATGTCCTATTTGAAGGTCAGCCGTTTAAATTTCAGCGCCCCTATGGCAACTATGTGATGGAAAATGTGCTATTTAAAATCTCATTTCCTGCTGAATTCCATGCACAAACGGCGGTAGAGGCTGCGTTAAAATTGCATTCTCAATTAAAGGCGCTAGGTAAAACCTTTGAGGATATTGAACGCGTTTCAATACGCACACATGAAGCCTGTATACGTATTATTGATAAACAAGGCCCGCTAAATAATCCCGCCGATCGTGATCACTGTATTCAATATATGGTCGCTATTCCGCTGATCTATGGCCGACTCACTGCATCTGACTATGAAAATAATATTGCTGAAGATGCGCGAATTGATGCGCTGAGAGCCAAAATCATCTGTACTGAAGAAGTGGCTTTTACACAGGATTATCATGATCCCAATAAGCGTTCTATTGCCAATGCACTCACCCTAACTTTAAAAGGGGGTGAGCAATTACCTGAAATTATTGTTGAATACCCGGTTGGTCATGCGCTGCGCCGTAAAGAGGGTATCCCGTTATTATTGAAAAAATTCAGAACCAATTTAGCCCGTCAATTCCCTGAAACTCAGCAAATACGCATACTCACCGCCTCTTTAGATAAACCTTATTTAGAAAATATGCCAGTTAATGAATATCTTGATCTCTATGTTATTTAATTTTTCTCTAACCTTATTTTTAGAATAAGAATAAAAAGAAAAGCGGGTGATTAACACCCGCTTTATACTTACCTTCCTGAATAGTGACGCTTGGTAACTTTATGTCATTTGGTAATTACCAAAATAGCGCATAGAGAACACAGATAATCACTAAAATGGCATAAGAAACAAAGTTAAAGCCTTTCCCTGTCTTAAAGGTATCTGAGGTCAAGATAATGGCGCCTGGGCTATCATCTTGTTTAGAAGTTGTAAGACTGATCAGAGCGATAACTGCGCAGGTAAACATAAAGGTGTACATCATCTGATCGAGGAATGGCATTTCTAATGGCATTAATTTTAAGAATAATGCAAAGGGGATAGAGAGTAATACCCCGATAATTGCGCCCCGCGTATTGGTTTTCTTCCAGAATACCCCCAATAAGAATACTGCTAATATTCCAGGACTCACCAGACCCGTATATTCTTGAATATATTGGAAAGCTTGTCCGATATTGCCAAGTAGAGGTGCGATTAAACAAGCGATAATCAGGGCAACAACGGCACTGGTACGCCCGACGTTAACTAGATGGTATTCAGATGATTTAGGTGCCACATACTCTTTATAAATATCCATGGTAAATATCGTTGCGACTGAGTTCAACATTGAAGCTAATGAAGAGACTATCGCAGCAGCCAATGCGGCAAAGACAATGCCTTTAGCGCCAACGGGTAAGAATTGAGTCAACCATGGATAAGCTTTATCAGCTTGCGTCATTGTAGGCATATGTTCTTGTGCAATGCTGCCCAATCCCGCCATCAATTGGGGATCAGTAGTAATAACATAAGCGGCGATTCCCGGAACTACCACTAATATAGGGACAATCAATTTCATAAATGCAGCGAATACCAGACCTTTCTGCGCTTCATTAATTGATTTTGCCGCTAATGCACGTTGAATAATATATTGGTTGAAACCCCAATAATATAAGTTAGCCACCCACAAACCACCAATAAGTACTGCTATACCCGGCAGGTTCATAAATTGTGGATTGTCTTTACTCAAAATCATTTCAAAATGAGTGGGAGCAGCATCTATCATACGACCCATGCCGGCCATGATCCCACCGTCACCGCCGATATAACTAACAGCTAATACAGTAGTAAACATTCCACCTAGCACAAGGAAAAACACCTGAACCACATCTGTCCATGCAACAGCGGATAATCCACCGTATAGAGAGTAAGCAACAGCAAACACTGCCAGTCCAATAATGGCATACATCATTGGAATACCAAGGATAGTTTGCAGTGCTAATGAGCCAAGATAAAGTACAGAGGTAAGATTAACAAAAATAAATAAGGCTAACCAAAATACGGCTAAAATCGTTTTTAAATTACGACCAAAGCGTTTTTCGACAAATTCAGGAATGGTATAAATACCTTTTTCTATAAATACTGGCATAAAATACTTAGCAACGATAATCAGTGTTACCGCTGCCATCCATTCGTAAGAAGCAATCGCCAGTCCAATCGAAAATCCAGACCCAGACATTCCAATAAATTGCTCGGCAGAAATATTTGCCGCAATCAGTGATGAACCTATCGCCCACCAAGGTAAGGTCTTTCCTGCCAAAAAATACTCTTTGGTGCCTTTCTTCTCACCTTTTTTGTCACGAGATACCCATAATCCTAAACCAACTATAACGATCACATATAGGATAAAAATCCCATAATCAATGGTACTCAATCCAATACCTTCTGTATTCATGGTTAAAATCTCTTATGATTAGGAAACACAGCTAGTGTAAACGTTACCACTTAATTTTGGCGTTAGATCAATCACAATTCTAATGAATATATAATTATAATTGTTTATATAAATAGAATAAAAGCGTGAATTAGCGAATTGATGATCTTAAAATCACTAATAAATGGAGATTTTAGATAATTTAAGGAAGGTTACATAAGTTAGGAATGCATATTTACATGATTTAAATCACATAAAATGGAAACGATTACACTCCATTCTTATAATAGAGGATCAGCTTTAATTTATTCGACGAACAGAATTACGCTGTACTAATGTCGGAGAGAACATTAATGACTCATCACTGATTGCTTCATGGCGTGATAATTTTAATGCTAATTCAGTAGCTTTCTCCGCCATCATTTGGATCGGATAACGGATTGTGGTTAGTCTTGGATGAATATAACGTGCAATCATCACATCATCAAAACCAATAATTGACATCTGTTCTGGCAGTATCACATTATTTTCATCCAGTATGGCTATCGCACCTGCTGCCATAAAATCGTTATAAGCAACTACAGCTGTAATTTCTAAGGATTTAGTCAGTAAATTGGTCATTGCCTCTTCACCACCTTCACCATAAGGAGAGCCATATTCGATATAACTTTCTGCCAATTGAATATTATGCTCTTTTAACGCATCACGATAACCTTGTAAACGTTGCTCTGAGTCTTCAATTTTATGCGTTGATGAAATAAAAGCGATCTTTTTATGGCCTTGGCGGATCAGATGCTCAGTGGCCAAATAGGCACCTTTATAATTATTGAGTGAGACGCAGCGCTGTGCGATCTGAGGAATATGGCGATTAATCAGTACCATACTCGGCACCTCTTCTGCATATTTGATCAGCTCTTCATCTGATAACGCTTTTGAATGGATGACCAAGGCATCACAACGATTATTAATTAATAATTCAATCGATTGACGTTCTTCTTCTGCATTGTGATAACCATTACAAATTAAGATATGTTTGCCATTACGATGGGCGACATTATCGACGGCTTTGACGAGAGTGCCAAAGAAGGGATCAGAAACATCATTGACCAATACGCCGATAGTACTACTACTTTGATTAACTAAGGCTCTTGCAGCAGCGTTGGGTCGATATCCCAGTTTATCCATCGCTTGTTTGACAACTATAATAGAGGCTTTGCTTGCTTTAGGTGATTGATTGATTACTCGTGAAACCGTTGCCACGGAAACACCGGCTTCCCGTGCTACATCTTTTATCGTTGCCATCTTTTACCTCTCATATAATTAGTTTCATTTAACCTTGCGGCAAAGATAAATTCAATGCTTTCCCTTTGGCAAACATCATATCAATGATCTTGAATAAAAAAACCTTAAAAAACAAATATGTATTAATAAAATATAAGTATAGTTAATCAATATTAAAGCAAAATACATAGGATGAAAGTAAGAGGGTAAAATAATCAAATGATTAAGTAATTCACCAATTACAGTATTTGATAGGAAAGAGATAAGCCCGCCAATAAAAAACCAATGACGGGCTGAAAGATCAGAAAGTAAATCGATAGCAAATTTTATTAGAATAGGTTTTATTCGCTGCTTGGATACCTCTGTATTTATCATCCCACTCTGGATGATTTGGGCTATCCGGTAAATATTGCATCTCGATCGCCACACCAGAAAAATTTTGATATACCCTTGATTTGCCTTTAATTCCGTTCAAATAATTTCCGGTATACAGTTGCGCAGATGGCAAAGTTGTCGCGATATCCATCTGCACATCATTGCTCGGCGCATAAAGTGACGCAACAATCGATTGGCCATTTAATCGAGCTGGCTCAAGGATTATAGGATGATCATAACCACCGGCTTGGCGCTGATCTTCATCTTGTAAAAAATAACGGCCAATACGCTGGCGTTGATTGAAGTCAAAATAGGTATTGCGAACATCAAGCCACTGCCCCGCGGGAATACCCTCTGCACTGAGAGGTAAATAGTGAGTACTATAAAGCTGTAGATCATGTTCAAGACAGGTGTATACAGAGTCTTCACCAGCCAAATTGAAATAGGCGTGATTGGTTAAACTGATAGGACAAGCTTTATTACAATGGCTGCTATATTCAATTTGAACTTCATTATCATCAGTTAATCTATAGGTCACCGAAACAAGCAAATCGCCCGGAAAGCCTTGATCACCATCGGCGGAAGTAAGAGAGAAGCTGGCTTCTTGTGTATTGTGATAATCTAATTGCCAGAGCCGATAACTAAAATTATCTTTTCCACCATGGAGACAATGATCTCCCTGATTGGCAGTCAAATTAAATATTTCACCAGCCAGTGTAAATTGACTATTGGCAATACGGTTAGCAAAACGCCCCACAGTAGCACCCAAAAAAGCTTGTTGTTCAGACAAAGTTATCAAACTCGGTGAGCCTAGCAGAACATCCCTAGGTCCTGAATCAAGGGGTAACTGACAGCTCAACCAAGTTGCACCAAATGGCGTCAGTTCGATCTTCATGCCATGACAATTCGTCAATTCAATGAGTTGAGCAGCTTCCGCTATTTGAGCTAAACTTAAATTTTTTGCCATCATTGCCCCCTTTTATATTTATTCATCAATAAATAGTCCTGCACCCGCACTGGGCTGACAGACATAGATATCTGCTTTAAGTCCCGTCTGTTGTTGATAATTTTCTTCGACAGCCATGACCACTTGTTCGACTTTATCTTGTTTCATTAAAGCAACGATACAACCCCCAAAACCGCCGCCAGTCATTCTCACTCCACCTTCGGAACCTAATACCGATTTCACAATTTCCACCAAAGTGTCTATCTCTTTGACGGTAATTTCAAAATCATCACGCATAGAGTTATGTGACTCCGCCATAAGTTGGCTAAGAACAGACAAATTATTGCGGGTTAATGCTTCCGCGGCAGCGAGTGTACGTGCATTTTCGGTAATAACGTGACGAGCACGCTTCATGACTAAGGGGCTCAGTAGTCCCTGTTTTTGCTGGAATTCGGCTTCAGTGACATCGCGTAACGCTTTAACTGCTAATACTTTGGCCGCTTCTTCACACTGTTGGCGACGGGTATTATATTCACTATCGACCAAACCGCGTTTCTTATTCGAATTAATGATCATAACAACCAGATCGTCAGGGATGATCACTGGGAATGTTGCCAGTGAACGACAATCGATCAACAGTGCATGACCGTTATCACCACAAGATGAGATCAACTGATCCATGATCCCACAATTACAACCCACAAAATGGTTTTCTGCTTGTTGGCCATTAAGAGCTATATCTTGTTGGCTAATACCTATTTGATAAAGTTCTTGAATAGTTTGAGCAATCACCACTTCGAGTGAGGCAGAAGAACTTAACCCCGCGCCTTGAGGAACATTGCCGCTGACACTAAGGTCACAACCATCAAATTGATAACCTCTTTCAAGCAGATATTTGATTACACCGCGGATATAGTTCGCCCACATTTTATCGACTAGAAACTCAATGTTATCATCCAAACTGAATTCATCGTAATCATTGTTGTAATCCGCAGCAACGACACGAATTAATCGGTCATTTCGTCTAGTCGCAGCTACCAATGTTATATAGTTAATCGCGCAAGGCAAAACAAAACCATCATTATAATCAGTATGTTCGCCAATAATATTAACCCGTCCGGGCGCCTGAACATAAATTTGAGGTGCCTGATCAAATGTATCAACAAACGATTGAGTGACTTTAAGTTTTAGATTTTTCATTCCAAGCATCCTCAAGTTTAGGATATAACTCACCCAAGCCGGTGATATACCAACAGGTGAAATTTAAAATTAATGGGATAAATCTCGTCAAATAATGAATAAGAACATTATGATTGTTTATAGTGAATATCGCTGACCGCACGCAATTTCTCTGCGGCTTGTTCTGGCGTTAAATCGCGCTGTGTTTCTGCCAGCATTTCATAGCCAACCATAAATTTTCTGACTGAGGCCGAGCGCAGTAGTGGCGGATAAAAGAGTGCATGCAGCTGCCAATGGCTAATATCACTACCGTCTTCAAAATAGGGCGCAAAGTGCCATCCCATTGAGTAGGGAAAAGGCGTATGAAATAAGTTGTCGTAGCGACAGGTTAATTTCTTAATTGCGATGGCTAAATCAGCTTGCAGCTCGGCAGATAGCATCTCGATTCGGCTGATCTGCTGTTTAGGCAATAACATAGTTTCAAATGGCCATGCCGCCCAATAAGGCACAATAGCTAACCAATGTTCAGTTTCAACTACAATTCGTTGGCCATCTTTAAGCTCAGCTTGCGCATAATCAAGCAGTAAATTTGAGCCCTGCTGCTGTTGATATTGGCGTAAAAAATGATCTTTGCGGGCTAATTCATTGGGTAAAAAATTACTCGCCCAGATTTGACCATGAGGATGAGGCTGAGAACATCCCATCATCTCACCTTTATTTTCAAAAACTTGAACCCAGAGATAATCTTGACTCAACTCACTAACCTGCTCTATCCAAGTCTCAATAACCTGACCAATCTGTTCAACGGGTAGTTCAGCGAGGGTTTTATCATGATCGGGCGAAAAACAGACCACTCGACTAACGCCACTAACCGCCTGTGTTTGAAATAGCGGGCTCACATTGCTGGGCTGCTCTGATACTTGGGGCAACAAGGCTGAATGGTCATTTTTAAACACATAAGTGCCTTGATAATCTGGGTTTTTATCACCAGATACACGGATGTTTTGTGGGCAAAGATAACAAGTAGGCTCATAACGAGGTAATTTAAGCGCGGAGACCTTTTCGTCCATGCCACTCCATGGGCGTTTTGCGCGATGCGGAGAAACCAATACCCATTGGCCCGTCAAAGGATTATAGCGACGATGCGGGCAATCTGATGGGTTGAATTTGATCTTTTCCATAATTAACCTCGTTATTAATTGATTTAAAATTATGACTCTGCGTATCCATTGGGATTATTTAATTGCCACTTCCAGGTATCATCGGCCATATCTTGAATGGAATATTGTACTTTCCAACCCAGATCACGCTCAGCTTTCTCTGCCGTAGACCAATATTCTGCAATATCACCGGCTCGACGAGCGCTAATAACATAAGGAATAGGTTTGCCACTCGCTTTTTCAAAGGCTTGGATCATTTGCAGTACGCTAGTTCCCTTGCCACTGCCTAAATTATAAATATGTAAACCCGCTTTTTCGCCAACCCCTTTTAATGCAGCAATGTGACCATTTGCCAAATCGACCACATGAATGTAATCACGTACACCTGTGCCATCTACTGTAGGGTAATCGTTTCCATAAACGGTTAATTTATCACGACGACCGACCGCAACTTGAGCAATATAAGGGGTCAAGTTATTGGGAATTCCTTGTGGATCTTCTCCCATGGTGCCTGATGGATGAGCACCGACAGGGTTAAAATAGCGTAGTAAACTGATCGACCATTGGTTATCGGAAACATAGAGATCAGATAAGCAGCGCTCTACCACATACTTGCTGGTGCCATAAGGATTAGTGGTATTGCCTACCGGAAAATCCTCTTTGATTGGCACCACTTCCGGCTCACCATAAACAGTAGCTGAAGAGCTGAAAATCAAGCTTTTCACTCCCGCTTTCTGCATACTGCGTGCAAGAACTAAGGTGCCATTAACATTGGTATCATAATATTCCAATGGCTTTTCTACCGACTCGCCAACGGCTTTAAGGCCGGCAAAATGGATAACAGAGGCGATCGAATGGGAGGCAAAAATACGATCAAGCAAAGCTTCATCGCGAACATCACCTTGATAAAACGTGGGTTCAGTTCCGGTCAGTGCTGCTATTCGTTGTAAAACTTCTGATTTTGCATTACATAAATTATCCAAAATGATAGGGATCATTCCGGCATTAATCATTTGAACACAAGTATGGCTGCCGATATATCCCATTCCACCTGTCACTAAAATCGTTTTTTTATTCATTTTGGCCTCATCACCCGAAGACATAATTTACCCACCCCGACGATAACATGCTGGAGTATACCAGCTCTATTGTAACAGATTCTGTGATCAACGCCTCGTTAGTGTAAACGTTTACACAAAAGGCATGAAATGATGTAATACGTCTTATTATTTATTAAATAGATGAGGTTACCAACTAATTAGCTTGCTGTATAAGATCAGAGTCAACATGTAACAAAAGACAGTCAAACCGGAAGTAAATTCATTCCGGTCTGAAAATCAATCAAGCTAAAATTGGCTAAATGGAGGATTTATGTAAACAACTTTTATCGTAAGGATCTAAGTGAGTCATCACATCGAGAATTTGCGGGTCTTCGAGTAACTGGCTTCTGAGATTAACTGCGATATCATGCCCTTCTTGTACCGTGATAGAGCCATCAACCTCGAGATGAACATCCACCAGATAATAATCACCTGACTTACGGGTTTTTAAATCGTGAAAGCCCTTTATTCCAGCCACTTGCTGTAATACCTGGCGAATTTCCTCTAGTTTCTCATCATCAGCGCCTTTATCCATCAAATCTTGCATGGATTGACTGGTAAATCTATACCCCATTCTAGCGACAAAGGTACCCACAATAAGAGCTGCAATAGGATCAAAGATTTTAAATCCGCACAGGCTGCCAGTGATACCAATCGCCACCACCAGTGAAGAGGCGGCATCAGAGCGCGCATGCCAAGCATTTGCCACTAACATACTAGAGTTAACTCGATTCGCTACACGCAACATATAACGAAATAGGCCCTCTTTAGCAATCAATGCACTAAGCGCGGCGACTAACGCTATCGAATGCACTTCAGGAATTAATTCTGGCTCAATCAATTTTTGTATCGATGAATAGATCATACCGATACCCACAATACCAAGAATTATTCCCAAGATTAATGAAGCCCCGTTCTCATAGCGAAAGTGACCATAGGGGTGATCTTCATCGGGCTTTTTATGGCTTTTCTTATTTGCTACTAAGACAACAAAATCGGCCACCAAATCCGACAGGGTATGAATACCATCAGCAATTAATCCCTGAGAATGGGAAAAAATTCCGATAATGATTTGCCACAGGGACAAAATAATATTTACAACAATGCTCACCAGCGTACTTTTTCTGGCGGCTTGAAATTTAATATTGTGCGATAAATTATCGCCTTCAATCTTATTTTCAACTATGTGCTTGTGCATATACTTGGACTCGATAAAGTAAACTTAAATCATTATCATTTGAAATAGTATTTATAAATCAACTAATTAAAGTCATGTTTTACTGTGTCAGGATAGTGACATATTCAACAAAATAAGTCTTCTTTTATATAGAAGTAGAAATTCACAAGGAATAGTGAGGATTAATAGATTGCTTTATATTTGGCTTACGCATCATTATGTTATCGATAATTATCATTTTTCGACAAAGATAAAAAAATTTTACTATGTTACATTTTGTTTATCCATAACGAGTTATGCGCCAGTCACAGTATAACTCACCAGCTTTGTTATAATGTAAAATGTAAGATGATAATCACCCGCTAATGAGGCAGCTATGTATAAAACTATTTTGGTTCCCATTGATATTTTAGAAGATGAGCTTAATCCAGAAATTATCAAACATGTCGAGCAGCTGGCAAAACTCGGCACACCCAAGATCCATTTTCTATCTGTCCTTCCTAGCATTGAATTATTTTTTGGTATAGAAGTAGCAATCCTGCCGGAGAGTCAAAAAGATTCGGCTGAACGCTCAAGATTGGCGCTATTTGCGTTACAAGAAGTGATCAAAAGTATTAATATTCCAGATGAGCAGATCACTTGTAATATCGGAATTGGTTCTGCCAAAGATGAAATATTAAATTACGCGACAGAAAAAGAAGCAGACCTAATAGTGGTAGGCTCACACCGACCAAGTACTACAACTTATTTATTGGGTTCAACGGCGTCAACTATAGTACGTCACGCCAATACCTCAGTATTAGTTATCCGTTAATATCCTCGATAAAAATAAAGCTCTGGCTTCATCACCAGAGCTTTTATATTTAAAGCGTATTTATTTATTCACTGCATCCGCTAACGTATCTTCCGCTGACCAAATACGATATTTTACGGCCATATCTTTTGGCGCATACACTACGATGGGCAATTTACTGTTATAACGAACAAAAGCATCATCACCTAAGTTGGTAGTAATAAATTTTTCGGTTTTAGCCTGATCTGCACAACCCATCATAGTCGACGCTGGACCTTTTACCTCTTCTAAACGGTAATAATTATATCCCCAGCCCTCAAGATCTTTGCTTTCTAGCTCACCCATAAACCATTGGCGATTGCAATCAACCTTTAATGTTTTTCCGATAACCAATTCAACTTTATAGTTATCTTCATTCTCTTTTGGTTGTAATTCAATAACATTACGTGTCATACCCGCTTCGGCTTTAGGATAGGGTGCAATTTTTTCTAGTTGCCCATCAGCAATTGCGTAAGAAGACATTAAAACAGCGGCCATAAGTGGAAAAATGGTTTTCTTCATTATTTAATCCTATTGTTTAACGTAATGATAATTGACTATAGCTGAGACATCATCATTGTAAGACAAGTTCATTTTTTTCTACCTGAAATATCCATAACTGATATCTATTCTTTAAAAATGGAGTTTAAAAAAAAGATAATATACTCTTATTTTTCAAGTTATTAACGACAATAAATTCTAATTTTAAATTAATACAATTGTAAAAATAGCGTATTGGTATAGGCTAAAAAATGTGCTGTGTTATACTGAAGAGGATATTATACATTTCTTAGGAGGTACTATGATTTCAACACATGCACTTTCAACTGAGCAATTTTCAATCAATCCAGATTTAGTTTCTCGACTCAAAGCAGAACATCCTCGTTTCCAATCTTTGTATGAAAAGCATCTCCAATTAGATAAAGAAATAATGAATAAAGAAGGTCCTTCTGGGGCTGGGTACAATGAACGAGTCGTTAAATTAAAAAAAGAAAAGCTACGGCTAAAAGATGAAATGCAGAAAATAATTCAGCAATCAAAATCCAACTGAGAGATGATAATCTAAAACGAATAGATTATTTATAACTTCTACTTTTATTAATGACATAAGTGTAATTCAGACACTTATGTCATTATTTCCCGCAATATCCTGCAGTTAATCCCAAAATCGAGTACTAAGCTTTATTCCCAAGATATTAAGATGTATATTAAATACACCTTAATTTTAGGAGCCGATTATGTGTAGTCAACGTGTGCAGCGGGAAATAAAAACAATTGAAAAGATGATCCAATTATATGAGAGATCACACCCTGCCTCAGAAGCACAGCCTGATTATTATGAGAAACTCTATATTTATGCGGTTAAACGTTTAGAAAAGTGCCGCTACGGTGAAAATAAGCCAGCTTGCAAACAGTGCCCTATCCACTGCTACCAACCTAAAATGCGCGAGCAGATGAAAGGAATTATGCGCTGGTCAGGCCCTAGAATGTTAATTTACCATCCCATTCTCGCCATTAGGCATCTGATTGATGATAAAAGACCTGTGCCTGACCTGCCAGTTAAGAAAAGAAGAGAGCCTGAGAAATAAAATTATATCTCTTCGATAGATTTATTTTTTCTCTCAGTTTTTTCGCCCTTAACTTCGTTATTTTCTTTTTTACTTGATAACTGTTTTTTCACTTTATCATCAAGAGATTCTGAATGGCCTAAGAATTTACCTCCTTTACTGATAGAGATATTTTCACAGCTACAAGTGCCCGACAATTCACCTTGGTCTTGTATCTCTAAATTAATAGTACGACATTTCCCTTCGACTTTACCATTAATAATGACATGCTCGGCTTCAATCTCACCATCAACTTTACCGCCCTTCATCACTTGCGCGACACCATTATTAACAAATAGATTGCCTTTAACCGTACCCCAAATCTTGATATCACCATTGATCTTTAATACGCCTTCAAAATGACTATCATTAGCAATAGTAGTCACCAATCTGACATTTTCAATAGGTTTTTTAATTTCAATGTTAATACTATCAACACGATTTTCTGTAACCTGATTTTTTCTACCTAGCATTGTACTTACTCTCTTTCGTTTTATTAAAGGGAGAAACCATACTCCCAACAAAATTATCAATGAAAAAATACCAGTGACCCAAAGTGGGATAAAAAAAGTTAACAAAAAACTCCAGATACCCCAAATGGCCCATAAAAAACCATTTATATATCTATTAATATTTTCACCAGGGTATATTTATTGCACATTTAGTTTGAAGTTTAGCAATGATGAGAGGTGTTCAATAAGAGGATAAGGGATATGATCTAGTTACTTTTTAGGCAGTTAACTATTAAAAAGCAGCAGAATGATCACATCTAACAAACATATTCAGTAATAGCAGTTCAGACATTTAACATAAAATGCTTAACCCACTAGTCACTAAACAAGTAGGTAGTAAATTCTCACAAACAAACAATTAAATTTATTAAACATATTTTTTAGTATCGAAAATTAAGAAATGCAATTAGATAAATTATAGGATCATTCCTAATTTGATGAATTTCAAATGTTCTCAATTGCAGCAATCATAGTTAAACGAAGATTAAACAAAAATAACCAATTGAAAAATAACAACAAAAAATAATAAATATTAAAGGGAGTTTAAGTTTTATCTTAAAAGTCCTACTGAAAATAGTTTTTAACAGATATTAAATGATATACAAAAAAAAAGATTACGGTCTCAAAAACACTCCTAAGTTAAATAAAAGGTTTTTAATCCATTTTAAGCCAAGTATTTTTAATCTTTATGATTAATAATTTTGATTGCAAATATAGTAACTATAGTTATACATTAATTTATTTTAACTACGCTGTAAAAATCGAGCGTTTTGAACGGAAATTACATGAGTACATTTACACTTTTCGATTGTAAGGTTAAGTTTGGATATTTATTTCTGTCGATATGCATACATTTTTTTCCTTATTTCGTGATCTAAATCATTAAAATACTCAAATAAGAAACGTTAAATATACATTTAAGCAACATTCAGCCCTTATTAATACCATTCATCCCAATTAAAGCTCGAAAAAACCGAGCTTAATTATCTGTAAGCTCGGAATACACACCTTTAGAAACATTTATTTATATTTAGAATTATTTTATGACACAAAAAAATTCACCCTATATAATTTTCCCACATTGCCGATATGAATACCTAAAGCAAGTTCGCTAGAAGTAATATTAGATAGTGTTGATGGAACATTATCTGCTTAATATTTGTCGGATAAAATATATGTGGAACTGTTATGAAAAAAAATAATGAAACTAATGATAGTCGTATCAGTAAAATGCAGTATTCGGAAGCTAAGAATCACACCATTATTGATAAAGATTGCAAAGGCTTAATCATAGTCACAAAAGGAAGTGTATTATGGCAAGCACCAGCGTCAACTACGCTTATTAATGAAAATGAGATCATCTATGTAAAACAAGGGACTTACGCTTTACAGAGTAAAAGTAAAGAGAGTGAATTACTTTGGATACCTTTAAAAGATAATTTCCTTCGTGATTTTCTTAACCGTTACGGTAGCTTATTAAGCGAAATTAAACGTCAAGATGAAAATATTCTTGATGTGATCAGATTTGAAAGTTCTTCATTATTACTTGAAACATGTAGTAGCCTACATGCCTTTTTAGCACAAGATTACCCAGAAACTCTTATCGACTTACGTATTTCAGAGCTTATGTTATTACTGTCACATAGTGATAAAGGTCCTGAATTAATGTCTAACCTACGCCAATTAAGTAATAGACAAGCCGAACGCCTACAAGTTTTCATGGAAAATAATTATCTAAAAGAATGGAAATTAAATGAGTTCTCAAAAGAATTCGGTATGGGCTTGACCACATTTAAAGAATTGTTCAACGCTGTTTATGCAACTTCACCTCGGGCATGGATCAGTGAAAAAAGGATTATGTTTGCTCATCAACTGCTAATTAATACCGATATGAGTATTGTTGAAATCTCAATGGAAGCAGGTTTTTCGAGCCAATCCTATTTCACCCAAAGCTATCGTAAACGATTTGGCTACACGCCTAGTCGCTCTCGCGGCAATATCGACTAAAATTAACAAAATTAAGTCGTAAATATTATACTGTAAATGCCCTGTCAGTTATAAAATAGCCATGGATAGCTATCACTGACAGAAAGGCATAGCAGATGAAAAACGTTATAGAATTATTACATAATTACTTAGTTTTATCGAATGACGATCAAGCGTCCGTCGAAAAGGTATTATCATTTATCCAATCGCCATCATCTCTTCAATCAACTATTGTAGAAAAAATTGATATCCTGAAAAGAGTGCTAACACGCGACCAATATGATGCATTTATTCTTTCTGATTTTTATGCTCAAAGGCTTAAATTTCCATTTGATAAATCAGAGCTAACCCAAATTATTCATTATGCTCAGGCAAATGATGCACCTAATTGGGATCTATTCTCATTAAAAAACATAAACTTATCATCCCCACCATTTTTTATTAATTATCTTTTTATTCCTATCTATAAGTGGCTAATAGAAAAAGAATATACTGAATTAATATCTTTATTATCTAATTACAACGCTTTATTTATTGAGAAAAGACAGAGTGAACAGTTGAAATTATTCACTGAAATGAACCTTAATCACTCTGATGAATCTTTGAATAAACGAATTCAAAATACAGATCAAGTAATAACAAAGTTAAACCATAAAATTAAACAACACAGCAGTATGATCAATAAAATTCTGATCGATCTTGATAATGATTTTTTTGAATTTTATGCATATTCATCTAATCGAGTAAATGGCATTGAAACAGATATTTCTGATCGCACGTCAGATAAATTATCCTTTATTTGTCAGTCTCTAAGAAACTGTGATAAGGATAAGGCTAATCTGCAAATATTAACTGATTGGCTAGCCACTGAAAAAATAAAAACCTATTGTAATAGTTACACTTGGAATCAATAATTAAACAAGTGAGAACAACTAAAAGTGTCAGGGAAATAACTACCTGACCTTGCTCCGTAGAAAGCTAGCCACACAGAAAATATTATTCAACAATTTTTCTGCCAAAAAAAACCAGTCTATAAATAAACTGGCTTTTCTATTAATTACTATTTGAAGGCTATTGTCATTCAACTTTTATTAATTTCAAATCAATGATAGACATAGAGTTAGGTGCAATCTGCCCCGGTATTCCTTCAACTCCATAGCCCCCTTCTGGCTTAATATAAACTTTAATCACACCACCAATACCCGCCTTCTCGATAAAAGTATTTAATGGTGCTGGGAGCTCTTTATAAGGTAAAACAACGGGGTTAGTCTCAGTATACATTACCGTAACACTGCCATCTGTCAGCTGCTCACGCATCATAAAACTTACTTTTTTATTTGCGATATTTTTGACGGCCTTACCTTGCTGTAAGATTTTATAATAAGTATTAACATCTAATTTATTATATTTTTGCTTGGTAATATCAGCAATAATTTGTTTATTTTTCTTTTTGTTATCTTCAGCAACATTTGCACTATTCGCGGCTGATTTAGCACTACGATTTACTGTCGTCGTTGCTGGAGAAGAAGCAGAAGAGCCGCTCGATGCTGCTGCGCTCATTGTTTTTAATTTATCATTTTCTTTTTGTAACTGTGCTAATTTACGATTCGCTTCTTCTAACTGAGAATCTAATTTAGTATTTAATACACCATTACCTGATAAAGTTTTCTGTTTTTCAAGCTCGGTTTTTAGTCTATCGATATCTTGCTTCGCAATCATCAGCTCTTTAGATGAGATATCATTGCCACTTTCTTTTGTATTTAACTGCTGTTTTAATAACTCTATTATTGCCGATTGAGCGACAAATTTAGCATTAACATCTCGCAGTTTATTACTCTCTAGCGTCAGTTTATTAATATTATCTTTTGCGTCAGCCAAACGCTTTTCTAATTCAGCCTGCTTAACTGTCGATTTATTTTTAGACTCAATCTCACGCTCTAACAATTCGACCAATTGTGCTTTTTCTTTAATTTTCTGCGCAATTTGTTTATTTTGCTCAGTGTTTTGAGCCAATTGCTGACGTACAGCCTCATTATCTTTGCGTACTTTAGCTAATTCAGCTTCTTTTTGCTGTAATACCGTTTGCTGCTCTTTCAAGCTGGCAGACAGTACAGTAACTTGCTTATCGCTAGTTTGCGACATAACTTGGCGCTGTTTATCAATATCTTGCTGGAGTTTAGCCAGTTCAGCCTGCGTTGCTTTTAACTGTTTCTCAGCATCTGACGCCGTTTTGTCACGTTGAGATAGTTGCGCCTCTAAGGTTTTTTGCGCAGCTTGTGAAATTTGCAGCTGTTTTTCCAGTTCAGATTGCTTGCCAACTGTTTTGTTTTTGGCTGCAATACTGCTTTCTAACTGAATAATTTGTTGTTCTTTTTCTTTAATCTGACGGCTTACTAGATCATTTTGACGCGCAT
Source organism: uncultured Moellerella sp. (assembly GCA_963519845.1). Lineage (GTDB taxonomy): Bacteria > Pseudomonadota > Gammaproteobacteria > Enterobacterales > Enterobacteriaceae > Moellerella. Next base: position 29,507 of record CAUQNX010000029.1, read on the forward strand.
TTTCCGTCAGCTGTTGACGAATAGCATCATTCTCTTTCTGTGTTTTTGCTAGCTCAATTTCTTTTTGTTTCAAAGCACTTTGCTGCTCTTTCAAGCTCGCGGACAATACCGCAACTTGTTTATCATTAGTTTGCGACATCATTTTGTTTTGCTTATCGATGTCTTGCTGCAATTTAACTAATTCGCTTTGAGCCACTTTTAATTGTTTCTCAGCGGCATTTGCTGATTTTTCACGTTCGGCTAATTGCATGCCTAACGCTTTTTGGGCAGCCTGCGCATCTTGCAGCTGTTTTTCTAACTCGGACTGTTTACTCACAGTTTTATCTTTCGCCGCAATATCTTTTTCTAATTGGCTGATCAGTTTTTGTTTCTCATTAACCTGCTCAGTATATTTTTGTATTGCCTGCAAATTATTCAAAGTATTCTGTGCTAGCTGCTGACGGAAATCATCATTAGATTTTAATGTTTTGGTTAGTTCAGCTTCTTTTTTCTTCAATGCATTTTGTTGTTCTTGCAAACTGGCGGTTAACGCAGCCACTTGTTTGTCATTGGCTTGTACGATAGTTTGACGCTGTTTATCGATCTCTTGCTGTAATTTAACTACTTCAGCTTGTGCTATTTTTAACTGTTTTTCAGCTTCAGTGGCACTGCCAGCTCGCTGAGCTAATTGTGTTTCTAACATTTTTTGTGCAACTAGGGCACTTTGTAACTGTTTTTTCAGCTCAGATTCGCTATCTGCCACCAGTTTTTTCGTTGCCGCTTCTAACTGACTAATTTGCAACTCTTTATCTTTTAACTGCTGAGTCACTTTACTGACAACAGATTGACTCTGTTCTGTATTTTTAGCGAGCTGCTGACGAACAATATCATTATCTTTCTGTAATTTTACTAATTCGGCTTCTTTTTGCTTTATGGCTGCTTGTTGTTCTTTTAAGCTACTGGTCAAAGCAACCACTTGTTTATCACTGGCTTGTGCCATAACTTGGCGTTGCTTATCAATATCTTGTTGTAACTTGACTAACTCAGCTTGAGCAATTTTAAGTTTATTTTCAGTATCTGTTGCGGTCGTTGCTCGCTGCGCTAATTGTGTTTCTAAAGTTTTTTGCTTAAGCAACGCACTCTCTAGCTCTTTCTTCAGTGCCGCTTGGCTATCCATTAACTGCTTTTTAGCTGCAACATCTTGCTCTAACAAACTGATTTGTTGAGCTGATTTATTGGCTGTTGCTAGATTTTGTTCACTATTTTTAGCGAGCTGTTGACGCACTTCATCAATATCTTTTTGCATTTTCGCCAATTCGGCTTCTTTCTGCTTTAAGACTGTTTGTTGTTCTTTTAGACTAGCCGTCAATGCGACGACTTGCTTATCGCTAGCTTGTGCCATGACTTGGCGCTGCTTGTCTATATCTTGCTGTAATTTAACCAAATCAGCTTGAGCATTTTTAAGCTTATTTTCAGTTTCGGTCGCGGTACTGTTGCGCTGTGTTAATTGCGTCTCTAAGCTTTTTTGCTTAAGCAGCGCACTCTCTAGCTCTTTCTTCAGTGCCGCTTGGCTATCCATTAACTGTTTTTTGGCCGCAACATCACGTTCTAGCTCGCTAATTTTTAGCGCGGTTTTATTCGCTGTTGATAAACTTTGCTCGCTATTTCTCGCTAACTGTTGACGCACAATATCATTATCTTTCTGCATCTTCGCCAGTTCAGCTTCTTTTTGCTTTAATGCTGCCTGCTGCTCTTTTAAATTTGCCGTTAATGCCATCACCTGTTCATTATTGGTTTTCGATGCCATTTGACGTTGAGTTTCAACAGTTTGTTTTAGCTGATCAAATTCACCACGCGCATCTTTCAGTTGCTGCACTGCAAGTTGAACTAGTTTTTCTTTTTCCGCTAATTGAAGTTTGAGATCATTCTGTATTTTTAGATTATCGGCAAATTGAGTCTCTGTCCGTGCAATTTTTTGCTGGATCTGCTCATTGTCTTTTGCCAGTTTAATTATCTGCTCTTGCTTAGCTGAAGACTCATTGATTGCTGCCGCCAGCTTTTTAGTTAATTCGTCAAATTTCTCATTACTGACGTTATCAGCTTTTTCACTTAACTGTTTCTCAAGACTTGCAACCCGTTGGTTAGCACGAGTCAGAGATGCATTGATTTTGCCAATTTCGGATAATTTGAGTGACAACTGATCATTTAAATCTTTAACAGTTCTATTTTTAGCCGTCACTTCAGCTACAAACTCCGCATTGCCCAGTAAATTTTGATACATCACCAGCTGACCAACCGCTTGTGCTGTACCTAAATTAAATATGCTGCTAAGCCTATGTTGTTCAGCAATACGTACAATATTTGTCAACTGCTCGATATTGAGCTTAGTAGAGTGCGATATAATTGATGCAGGTGGCAAATAGGTAAATAAATTCAAAGGATTATAGACAATCGTATATTTATCATAATCACGATATAAATAGTGCGGTGTCCATTGTCCTGGTTTAAATAGAGAAGGTGCAGAGGTCAAGTAGTAGGTAGGTACATTGATATATTGCACTTTTTCTACTACTTGTTCTGGTTTGACTGGCTCAACTGTTTTAGTTGTAGCAGACTGCTCACGAACTGTTTTTGTCGTAGCCGTTTTTGCTTTAGCTGGTTTTTTGCGTGCAGCCACTTTCTTTTTTGGGGCTGGTTCAAAAGGCAAATCTCTGAATAGATCATCGTAAGGCTGTGTTTTTGTCGGTACAGTCTCAATTCTATTATTTCGTTCTAATTGTTGATAAGAATCGAAATCGTCAATGACATTATTAAATTTATCCGCCAAAACAGGGCTTGAAACAAATGATAATAATGCAAATGAGATGCACAGCCTTAAATTAATACTCATAATCCACTAATCTTTTTCAGGGTTGACTCAGTTGAAAGTACAGAACTATAACGAACTTTAGCGCAAAGCACTTTGGTCTTAGCTTCGATAGCCATTTTCAGCAATTCAATCGAATCAGGACTCGCAGTTGAAGAAATTTGCTTATACAGCTGATTAATTTCACTCACTTCTCTAAAAGATCCAACTAGGCGTTTATAATCACTTGGCGATAAGAGTTTTAGTGAGTTTAATTCTTTAATACAGGAGTTTAAGGTCGCAAACGCTTTCTGATCTGTTATTAAACCACTTGGATCACTAGTGTTTGCGCTATCAGTATTAACATTACCGCCTAATAATTGCTGTGAATTAGCACGGTTTACTTGTATTTCAGGCGTACTTGGAAGCGCAGGACTTTGGCTATTCTCAACAGCTTGTGGGTTTATTTGTTGCTGAGGTGCCACAGAAGGCGCTGGTGGGGAATAAGCACCACCATAAGAAGCGCCGCAACCTGACAAAGCGACAACACTAGCAGCAAGAAAAGTGACTGCCACAATTTTATTTTTATTCTTGAAAAACATAAAGTTACCTTATACGATGCATTAGTCAGCTTAGCAGTATTGACAATATTATCTTATTCTATGCTAATTCAGATAAATTTTCTATCTATCCGTCAACAAAACAAAGGTATAACTGAAACTATAAAAATACCATTTCTATTGCTTAATATCTTAATTACTCGGCTTTATACACTTAACTCTTGTAAAGAACCTAATTTGGCTGACGTTGAATTATCACATTCATGTTTTTATTATAATTAAGTTACTATTTTATACCCGATAAGTAATAACACCTGATAAGCGACTATTGTTAGCGACATAATACTATTGTTTCCTGTCAAATAAAATAGTTATTAACATGATTACATTGGACTTTATACACCATCTTAAATCCGCTTCAGCGCTAAATGAGAATAACCTTGATCAAGGCTAGCTCATTTCATTTAATACATTCAATATCAATAAGATAAGAATAATTTAACCATTTTAAAATAAGACTATACTTAATAAACGACTGTGGCAGTAAATTTTTATTCTGAATTTTATTCTAGTGAGATATTTTATCTCCAGAATATATCAGCATTTAGATTTTAATATCATGTTACATTAATGTATTTAAATATTAAAAGATCGCTATTGACTTTGTTATTATCTAATTCCGATTAAATCACAAAACTAAAATCATTCTAAATTTATTCTTATCAGATCCTTTAAGCTGGATATTTATCATTTTATTGGTAAATACGTGATCAAGGTCAAAACTAATTGCTCTCTTGTCGGAAAATTGAATATAAAAAATATTAATAAGAGAATAAATTGTTTTATCTTAGTTCTTCATATATTCAATAATAATAAATATTGTTTATTCTCTCTATTTTATACTGATAACTAGAGATCAACCCTAGATCAAAATAGTTACTACCAGCAACCATTAAATTGACACATAAAAAAACGCCCGAATCATCGGGCGTTTATCTATTCAGTCAATAGACTCAATTACTGCTTATTAGGTCTCATCGCAGGGAAGAGTATGACATCACGGATAGTATGACTATTAGTAAATAACATTACTGTGCGGTCGATACCAATGCCTAAACCTGCGGTCGGTGGCAAACCATGTTCTAATGCGGTGATATAGTCTTCATCGTAAAACATAGCTTCATCATCGCCTTCATCTTTTTGGCGAACTTGCTCAGCAAAACGCTCGGCTTGGTCTTCAGCATCATTCAATTCTGAGAAGCCGTTTCCAATTTCACGTCCACCAATAAAGAATTCAAAACGGTCGGTGATAAACGGATTATCATCGTTACGACGCGCCAGAGGTGATACTTCAGCAGGATATTCAATAATAAAAGTCGGCTGAATAAGATGGCTTTCAGCAACTTCCTCAAAAATTTCACACTGAATGCGACCAAGGCCCCAAGATTTTTCCACTTTGATGCCTAAAGAGCCCGCAATCACCAGTGATTTTTCCATATCATCTAAATCGGCAATATCTGTTTCAGGACGATATTTACAGATAGCTTCTTTCATGGTCATTTTGATAAAAGGTTTACCAAAATCAAACTCTTCGTCACCATATTTAACTACTGTATTACCTAACACTTCCTGCGCTAAGGTACGGAATAAATCTTCGGTTAAATTAATCAGGTCACGGTAATCCGCATAAGCCATATAGAGTTCCATCATGGTGAACTCTGGGTTATGACGAGGTGAAAGCCCCTCATTACGGAAGTTACGGTTTATTTCAAATACACGCTCGAAACCACCAACCACTAAACGCTTCAGATACAGCTCAGGCGCGATACGCAGATACATATCTATATCTAACGCATTATGATGTGTAGTAAATGGACGCGCTGTAGCACCACCTGGGATCACTTGCATCATAGGCGTTTCAACTTCCATAAAAGCTCTATTCACCATGAAATTACGCATGGAGGATAAAATTTTCGAGCGAACTTGGAAAGTATGACGCGATTCATCGTTAGCGATCAGATCAAGATAACGTTGACGATAACGAGTCTCTTGATCAGCTAAACCATGGAATTTGTCTGGTAATGGACGCAATGCTTTCGTCAGCAGACGAACATCATGACAATGGACTGTCAGCTCACCGGTTTTAGTTCTAAATAAACGGCCCTTAGCGCCAAGAATATCGCCAAGATCCCATTTTTTAAACTGTTCGTTATAGATACCTTCAGGCAGATCATCACGCGAAACATATAGCTGGATGCGACCGCCCATATCTTGAATAGTTGCAAATGACGCTTTCCCCATGATACGACGTGTCATCATACGGCCAGCAATCGCAACTTCAATATTTAGCTCTTCTAACTCTTCTGCCGTTTTATCAGCATACTCAGCATAAATATCATTTGATGTTACATCACGGCGAAAATCATTTGGAAAAGGAATTCCCTTTTCACGTAATGCAACTAATTTCTCACGACGAGCTTTAAGTTCATTATTTAAATCAGGTACTTGTTCTGCACTCTGTGGTTGTTGCGACATATTTTCCTCACAGGCCAGCTTTTAGACTAGCTTCAATGAATTTATCTAAATCACCATCCAGTACGGCTTGCGTATTTCGCGTCTCCACACCAGTACGTAAATCTTTAATGCGGGAATCATCAAGAACATAAGAACGAATTTGACTTCCCCAACCGATATCAGATTTGTTTTCTTCCATCACTTGCTTATCTGCATTTTTCTTTTGAACTTCCAGCTCATACAGCTTAGCTTTCATCTGACGCATTGCCTGATCTTTGTTTTTATGTTGAGAGCGATCATTCTGGCACTGTGTCACTGTATTGGTTGGAATATGCGTAATACGCACAGCAGACTCTGTTTTATTAACGTGCTGACCACCCGCACCTGAAGCACGATAAACGTCAATACGCAGATCCGCTGGGTTGATCTCAATATCAATATCGTCATCAACTTCAGGATAAATAAACGCAGAGCTAAATGAAGTATGCCGGCGTCCGCCTGAATCAAATGGGCTTTTACGCACTAAACGATGTACGCCAGTTTCGGTTCTTAACCAACCATAAGCATATTCGCCAATAATTTTTATTGTCGCTGACTTTAATCCAGCTACATCACCGTCTGATTCTTCAATAATCTCGGTTTTAAAGCCTCTTGACTCTGCCCAACGCAAATACATACGCATTAGCATACTTGCCCAATCTTGTGCTTCTGTACCGCCAGAACCCGCTTGTAAGTCCAAGTAGCAATTCGCATTATCATATTCGCCCGAAAACATACGACGAAATTCTAATTGATTAAGCTTTTCATCAAGTATAACTAATTCAGCTTCAGCCTCATTAAAGGTCTCTTCATCATCCGCTTCAACGGCGAGCTCTAACAAACCTTCAACGTCTTCAAGACCTTGAGTAAGTAGATCTATTGTCTCAACAATCGCCTCTAGAGAAGAGCGCTCTTTACCAAGTGCCTGCGCGCGTTCTGGTTCATTCCAGACATCAGGCTGCTCAAGTTCAGCGTTAACTTCTTCTAATCTTTCTTTCTTTGCATCATAGTCAAAGATACCCCCTCAGAACTCGAGTTCGTTCTGACAGGTCTTGAATTTGATTTTTAACTGGGTTAATTTCAAACGTCATTTTAGTGTCTTATGTTTAGTGTTTTATGTTTGGTATATACTATTTTTAGCCCTAACACGCTTAAATCAGCTCTATTGCCGCTAAAGACTAAAAGCCAACTAGTATAGCGGAATTCATGTGCGGTTTACAGCGCTACCAATATGCATAAAAATCTTTCACTCTACAAATTAAAACTCTCTTGCTATCGATTATAATAGTGCCCAAATAGACACCATTATAATGAGCCTCCAACAAAAAAGTTC
>CAUQNX010000030.1:0-31487 GCA_963519845.1 uncultured Moellerella sp.
TCTGTGACCCAGCTGAAGCTGAGATGATCGATAATGATCCTTGGATTAATAGCCGGAAAATTTAGGCTTTTAGACGTAAATAAATAACTCCCCCTAATTTATGCCACCCAAATAACAATCTATCGAATCGGTGCAGAGATGAAATAGACAGCCGACGGCTATCGCTCTAAGTTTCCACGAGGGGGTGAATAACAAAGCTAAATAGGCGATTGCCGCCCAAAGGGTGTGTAATGGGTGGAAACCTATGCTACAACGATTGGGATCGAATATAGGTGTGGCAAGTAAGTGATCTAAATCGATCGCCATGGTGGAGATCATTAATAGGCCAGCTAACTTCCAATCTTTGCGCCAAAATAGATAGCCAAATAAGATGGGCACTAAAAAATGAAAGCTATAGTGCAAAAGGATTCTAAAAATTTCAAATATCACTAGGTAACCTTTGATTGATTATCAACTCAAGCTGCCGCTCAACTCTTTTATACCAAGTACTCATGCTATTATCTCTTTGCGGAACCCTATTCGCCGATAATATTACACTGATTTACTCATTAGGAGACGATGATTTGTGATGTTTTTTTTGCTTATCGGCTGAATTATGAGATAAGAACCAGCATCTAGGTGTTTTTGAGCCCTCTTCGCGCTATAATCATCCCTCTTACAGCCGAAGTGACAGCATAACTTTATTATGGAATTAATCCCAACGCCCCAAAATATCCGCCATATTCTTGCCACAGATACACCACTTATTGATGTAAGAGCGCCGATTGAATTTGGTCAAGGCTCGATGCCTGCCGCTTATAACTTACCCTTAATGAGTGATGATGAGCGGGCTGCCGTTGGCACCTGTTACAAACAGAGTGGCTCGAAAAAAGCCGTTGAACTCGGTCATCAGCTGGTCAGTGGCGAATTGCGTGAGAGTCGAATAGCCGCCTGGCGCCAAGCTTGTGAGCAATTTCCCCAAGGTTATATTTGTTGTGCTCGTGGTGGAATGCGTTCGCATATTGTGCAGAAATGGCTCAGCGAAGTTGGTATTGATTACCCATTAATTATTGGCGGATATAAAGCCCTGCGCCAAACCACCATTGAGGCAACAGCAGAGTTGGCTCAACGCCCTATTGTTCTTGTGGGTGGATGTACAGGAAACGGTAAAACAACCCTAGTGCGTACGTTAGCCGATGGTATTGATCTCGAAGGGTTAGCCCACCATCGTGGCTCATCTTTTGGTCGTACACTTGAAGGCCAGTATCCACAAGCGACCTTTGAAAATCACCTTGCCGTTGCTATGCTGAAAAAAGCCGACCAACAGACACGTTGGGTGCTGGAAGATGAAGGCCGCGCCATAGGAGCTAATGGTTTGCCGGAATCTTTGCGCGCACAGATGGAACAATCTCCACTCGTTGTGATTGAAGATCCTTTTGAACGCCGTATTGAGCGATTAAAGCACGAGTATTTCGACCGCATGACGCATGATTATTTGAGTGCTTATGGTGAAGAAAAAGGTTGGCTGGCCTATAGCGAATATCTGCATCAGGGTTTGTTTGCTATCCGTCGACGTTTGGGCTCACAACGCATGACAGAATTGACCGAGTTACTGGATATCGCTTTAATAGAGCAACGAAGAACGGGTAACACTGAAGCCCATTTTAGCTGGCTTTGCCCTTTGCTCCATGAATATTATGATCCCATGTATTGCTATCAACTTAGCAAGAAAAAAATCATCTTTCGCGGCACCTATGAAGAGGTGATGCAGTGGTTGAATCACAATAAGTAATATATCCATAACGGCTTTGTATATATTGCCAATCCATTGGCTTTATTAATCCCTATAATTATTTTGTTACTATTAACTTAACAATGATAAACGCAGCGCCAAGGCGATTAGGGTGACGGTAAGCACAGGAATAGTCATGATTATACCTGTTTTAAAGTAGTATCCCCATGTGATAGTCATATTCTTTTGGGCGAGAACATGTAGCCAGAGTAAAGTTGCCAAACTACCAATAGGGGTGATTTTAGGCCCTAAATCGGCACCTATTACGTTGGCATAGACCATAGCTTGCTGAATAAGCCCGCTGGCGTCGCTGCCTTCTATAGATAGTGCCCCAATTAAAACAGTCGGCATATTATTCATAATAGAGGATAAGAATGCGATAATAAATCCTGTACCGATAGTGGCAATCCACAGCCCTTGCTGAGCCAAATAATTAAGTACAGAAGAGAGATAATCCGTTAGCCCAGCATTTCTTAAGCCATAAACCACCAAATACATTCCTAATGAAAAAATAACCACTTGCCAAGGTGCGCCACTCAACACCTTAGCGGTATTAATAATGTTACCTCTTGCGGCAATGATGTAGAGGATCAAGGCACCTATCGAGGCGATAATACTAACAGCAATTCCTAATGGCTCTAAAACAAAGAAACCCACTAGCAAGAGTAATAATACTAACCAACCGGCTTTAAATGTGGTGATATCTTTAATGGCTAACGCTGGAGAGGCTATTTTTGCAATATCATATTCGCGCGGAATATCCCGACGAAAAAACCAATGTAACATCAGCAAAGTGGCAATAATGGCCGCAATATCGACGGGCACCATAATAGAGGCGTATTCAGTAAATCCAATATTGAAAAAATCTGCCGAGACAATATTAACCAAGTTAGAGACAATAAGCGGCAAACTGGCAATATCCGCAATAAAACCTGCTGCCATCACAAATGCCAGCGTAGTGCCCTTATTAAATCCAAGCGCTAATAACATCGCAATAACTATTGGTGTTAAGATCAGAGCTGCGCCATCATTAGTAAATAAGGCTGAGACCGCCGCGCCGAGCAAAATAATATAACTGAAGAGTAAGCGCCCTTTTCCGCCACCCCATTTAGCCACATGTAACGCCACCCATTCGAAAAAACCACTTTTATCGAGAAGCAGGCTGATAATAATAACCGCAATAAAGGTGGCCGTCGCATTCCAAACAATTCCCCAGACCACGGGAATATCTTGCAAATTAATGACACCACATATTAATGCTAGCAGAGCGCCAAAACTTGCACTCCAACCAATTCCCAATCCCTTAGGCTGCCAAATGACCAAGGTAATGGTCACAATAAAAATTAATGCGGCGATAAACATAAACCAACCTCGTTAGAAAGATGCTGACAACACCCTTAAAGATGATAAAAAACGCAATATCATATGTGATTATTCGCATATGTGAACATAAAAGTTTTAGCGGATACAAGCATCTATAGGAACTTGTTTACCTAGGGTTTTTAGTAACTCAGATACGCTGTTTTTATCTGCCTCATAAGCTTGATCAATGGTATTTTTAATCCACGGCGCTAAAACTGGCGAGATGCGATAGTGCACCCATTTTCCATGTTTAGAATCAAGTAACAAGCCTGCTTCTCTCAACATAGCAAGATGGCGTGAGGTCTTGGGTTGTGAAAGATGTAAGGCAGTATAAATATCACAAACACATAGTTCGCCAGTGACCTTTAACAGCAAGATAATCTTGAGCCGAGTTTCATCACTTAATAGCTTAAATAATTGCAAAGGGTTCATGATCTCCTCCTGATCATTTGACCGTTAATGTAACCCAGACCAACGAATACGTCAAAACGTATATGTAAAAACAAGATAATAGACAGCATAAAAATGAGTCAATAACCACAAGATATCTATAACAGATTTGCGACAAGACAAGAAAAGGCGCTAGCTGCTTATTCTATTTTTATTTATTAATCATGTTAATTTAAATAAACCTTATTAGGTTGCTTATTAGTAAATAAATATACCAAGTAGAATTAAATCTCTATTTAAGAACTCACCTTATTGGAAATAATTAATAACACCCTAATATATCCTCCCTATTATTATCTATCTCGCCATTTCAATATTAACTGCGCCAAGTTAAATAAAGTGAATCACCATCCATGGAGCTTTAATGAACAAATTAATTTTTTTATTTATATTTATATTTTCCTCATCATTAGCATATGCAGAAAATAGATCAGTCAATAAGATTAAAATCTCTGAAGATGAATTGGTGACAAAGATTAAACAAGTCGTTTATATAAACGATTGTGCATTTTATGAAAGATATGTGGGAAATAAGCCGCGGACTCAAGAGTTAACCGCTCTAGTGTCATCAACTGGAATTCCATTAATCGAAGAGCTTAAATCGCGAGAGCTACCCGATGGCAACCTACCTTCTTATTTAAGCATGTATTTACCAGCAGAATTTATCGGTTATCCCGCTAATGCCACCGCTGAAGTAATATTAGCGACTGCTATATCAAAACTTGATAACTATAATAATAACTATGTGCTTAAAGACCCTAAAGGAAAGAAAAGGAAAAAAGAGGAAATCTATTTTTTACTTGATGTTAAAGAGTGTAATAAAAATTAATTATATGAGTGTTATTAAATATTCTTATTCTATATGGCCAATAATTATTGGCCATTTTACAACGCAATAATGAATAAAATTAACTGTTATAAGATTTCTGATAAATGAACTTCGGTTGCGAAATTAGGCGTATTCACTAGTGTATCAAGAACTGGACAGGTATTTTCAATAAAATCGATAAATTTGTCTATCTCTTCTGGGGTATTATCGGCATTAATATAAAACTTAGAGGTGATTTTAGAGAAACCTATTTTAGCCGCGCTATTTTTTCCGCTTAAACCATCGGGATCGAGCTCACCTTCCATTTTAATCTGAATATCAATCAGATTGATCTTTTGACTTTTGGCAAAACTTTTTGCCACAACACACTTACATGCCCCTAAGGCGGAAAGTAATGCTTCTAGGGGAGATAGACCCTCTCCGCTTCCTCCCCAAATTTTAGGTTCATCTAATAAAACTGAAAAACCGCGGGAAGAGCACTCAACCTTGGAACCCTCAAGGAGTGTTGTTGTTGCGCTAAATAACTGTTTGCTCATGATAAATCCTTTGGATTAATCCAATTTACGATTATGTATATCAAGGTTAATTAATCAGCTAAGCAATAGCAATTGAGAATAATTCAACATGATATTAACCTATTCAATTTGACTTATCACAGAGTTCGTCTACGAGCTATTACGTAAAGAAAGTGAATATAACGGGCGGTTTGTATCACTAAACTCGCCCGTTTAATTGCAAAGATTTGCGCTAGCTTTTACTTAACCACTTCGCCACTAGCAATAACTGTCTCGCGAACCTTGTCCGCAAATTGTTGTGCTTCTTTAATAATTGCCGCTTCGTCAACCGTTAGCATTTTGCGATCTTGCATCAGAATATTTCCGTCGACGATAGTATGACGAACATTGCCGCCATTAGCACCATAGACCAGAGCCGCATAAGGGCTGTACATAGGAACCATATTCGGAGCTTTAGTATCAACGACAATGACGTCGGCCAGTTTACCCACTTCGAGTGAACCCAGCTTATCTTCCATATGCAGTGCTTGCGCTGAGCCCAGAGTCGCCATTTGCACTACGGTCTCAGGCGGCATAGCTGCACGATCTTTATTGATTAGCTTATGAACTTTACCCACTAATCCCAGTTCATTCATGGTGGTCAGTGTATTACTGGACATAGGTCCATCCGTACCTAAGCCCACAGGAATTCCCTTTTCCAACATAGCCGTAACGGGCGCAACCCCTTTAGCCGATTTAATATTCGCACTCATATTATGGGCGACACCCACATTATACTTTTTAAGCAGATCGAGATCTTGCTCATCAACCATAATCGCATGGGCGGCAAGTAGCTTATGATTTAAAGCGCCAATATCCGCCATATATTGCACTGGGCTCTTGCCATTAGCGCGTTTGGCAATCTCTTCCTTTTCGCGATCAGTTTCAGCTAAGTGAATAGTCACAGGTACATCTAACTCCAGTGACAGCTTAGCGATTTTCTGTAAATCTTCAGTGGTATTGGTATAAGGGGCGTGAGGGGCAAAAGCTGGGGTAATTCGTGGGTGATTTTTATATTCATTAATAAAGTTCACCGCGTAATTAATACCTTCGGTAGCATTTTTGGCATCGGCAACGGGGAAGCTAGTCACAGATTCGCCGAGAATGGCGCGCATGCCTATTTTATCGACGGTTTTAGCCACCTCATCTTCAAAATAGTACATATCCACATAAGTGGTGACGCCCCCTTTGACCATCTCAAGATTCCCCAGATTAGCGCCAATACGCACCATATCACGTGAAACCATCTTACTTTCTAACGGAAAAATATAACGGTGAAGGCGATCAGGTACATCATCGGCCAGCGAACGAAATACCGTCATAGAGGCATGCGTATGGGTATTAATAAGACCGGGCATCACAATATCCCCTTCCACATCCAGTACCTTGTCGGCTTTATATTGATTGGCCAATTCTGGCCCCCCTACCGCAATGATTTTATTCTCTTTGATCACAAGTATACCTTGCTTAAAGATCTGATTTTGCGGATTCATGGTGAGAACCGTCCCATCAATGATCATCAGATCAGCCTGCTGAGCCGCATAATTGGAAAAAGAGATTGCGATAATGCTTAGCGCAAGCATGGACTTGGTGAACGACATAATTACCTCACGGCTGGATAGGAAAGAATAAGTAGACAACTTTAATGACGCTTTATGTCAGAATCATAGCCTAGATTAAAGGAATGAAGTAGATAAAAGTCATAGTGATCAATATTCAGTTGCAAAAAAACAACTGATTGTTTTATCCAAATGCGCCTTAAAGGAGGATTAAAGAATGACTAATATATTGAAGGGGTTTTTAATGCGGCTTTTGTCTAAGAGGGATAGGAATAACTGCACAGGCTCAAATCATGGCTGACTGAGCCTGTGCATTTTATATTACGGACGTACTGCGGTCACTTCGATCTCAACGCGCCAAGCTGGATTCGCTAATTTAGCAACTTGTACTGTTGTACGAGCGGGTAAAGTTTTTGAATCTTTCTCATTAAAGAATTTTGCGTAGCCTGCTGAGAAGCCAGCAAAATCCATATTGCCTTTAGTTTCATCACCGCCAACTAAAAACACTTGCATTTTAACGACGTCTTTCATTTCCAGACCAAGTTCACCTAAGTGAGCTTTAACTTGCTCTAAAATATTGATCGTTTGAGCTTCAGTGTTACCGTATGAAGCAAGAACGCCTTCAGGAGCTTCTTTTGAAATTTTTGTCGGCACTTTACCGCTTAGAAAAACAATGTCTTTGCTGCTATTGATAACGACTGACTCAGAAATCGGCATTCCCGCTAATTTGTTGTGTACAACGCCTTCTGCATTGGCGACACCACATAATAAAGGCAGACAAAAAAGTAAATTTCTATAACGCATATAAACTCCCAAAGGTTATGTTTTAACTAAAACGAGAAAGACTAAATGGTGTTGGATCAATTACAGGTTTTTTACCCATAACAATATCCGCTGTAATTTCAGAAGATGCAGGTCCTTCAGTCATACCCCAAACAGTAGCGGTATTAATCACCAGACCCGGATACTCTTTCACTTCCGAAATAATAGGTAGCTCATCGGCCGTTGGGCTAACAATGGCACCCCAACGCTCGACGACTTTTGATTTTGCAAATACTGGGAACTCGGCTTGCATTCTGGCGAATACGGCATCCAGATGCTCATCGTTTTGACTCGCGGTTGAAATCCTATAGGTTTCAAACGGCGTTTTCTCATCCATAGTCCAGCTAGTGGCCATGCTGAATGAGTTAAATAAGTCAGGTCCGAGTGCAAATTCTAATGGTAGCTCACCGCCACCTAGTAGGTGCAGGAATTTAGGTCCCAATAAGAAACTATCTTTAACGATTGAACTAGTGAAAATACGTGGCGCTACTGCATAAGTTCCATCGGCTTGTTCACGGAAATGAATACCGTTTGGCAGATGTACGTTACCACGTGGAGCACCCGCAACGCCAGATACACGTTGTTGAGACAAATAAACATTTAATGTTGGGATATCAACACCCAGATTTCCCATAAATAGACGAGACCAGATACCACCCGTCAGAACCACTGAGGAGGTTTTGATCGCCCCTTTTTCGGTCACAACACCGGATACCTTACCGCCAGAGGTTTCAATCCCTCTCACCGCACAGTTGGTGAAGATTTTAACGCCAATTTTTTTAGCGTATTGCGCCAGAACAGGAACACCTGTTTCAGGGTCAACACTGCCTGAGTCCTCTTCAAATCCACCCACTTTCCAAGGTGATTTTGCGCCGGTCAGACGTTTAGCTAGCTCATCACCTTCGATGATACGTGTATTAAGTGGAGTATTAAATCCAGCGGACTCTTTCGCTGCATTGATCCACTCTTTACTATGAGCCAGATCTTCTTCACTTGATGGCACTTCAACACGGCCTTGTGTACGATAACTGGTATCAGCACCGATTTTTTCATTCATTCCACGCCATAAAATTTTACCATAGTGGTGCAATGGGAAAATTTCTTTAGAGGTTTTATAGCTGATAATCTGGCTATATGCTCTACCGGATTGCTCTGCTGCAATCTCGCCTTTCTCTAGTAGAGTAACGCTCATGCCTCTTTCTACCAGATTGATCGCGGTTAATACACCTTGAATACCGCCACCAATAACAACAACATCAGATTCTTTAGGTAATTGTCCTTCGGTCGTTTCAACAAATAAGGCTCTCGACTTAGATGTTATAAACTTACCTTCGCGACGCACCATAGGAACGATAGCAGCACCCCCTGCTACAACACCAACAGCACCAACCCCTAAAAGTAACTTCCTACGTGAAATGTTCATCTATTTTCCCTGCTAAATTCTTAACATATGTATTGTTAATTATTAAAATGTTAGAACTAATATGATAACAAATATAAACAGTTTGTTAATGCCTATAAGTCATTGTTAATCATTTAATGAGATATAGTTGCATTAAATACAATAAACATATGAATGTATTGAAATACACTATCAGTAGGGTTTAATACAGGCCTAATCCTCTGACATAAAGATAAAATCAAGATTAATATATAAGCATTTTTAGCAAATTCAGATATATCGGCTGTTTTATACACAGAGGTATTGGATGGTTATTATTTATATATTCGTCGCTCTGGGTAATGATGGATTTTCAAATAGATTAATAGGTTGATAATTGAACGGTGAGAAAGGGGGGTTTTGCTACGAAAATAACGAGTTCAATCAATCTAACTAAATAACAAAGGAGTGATAAATAGTATTAACTTCTGATTATTCGCTTAGCCACTCTTACTAAAAAACCGCAATAATAGGGGGTTCATTCGATTAAATTCTAATATTTATTGTTTTTATTGTTATTTATCAAAGTGATAAATTCATTCGCCATGAAGGAGCTTAGTCGAATGCCAATAATTAGTACCGCACGGTATAGCCATTTTAGTGTAAAAATAAGTGAATAATCGACACAATAAAACCCCTCTTATTTTGCCATTGAATCAACTTAGATTGAGATAATGGATACCGATCGGTATACTGATATTCTTGCCTATTTGGAGTATCACTATGAGCCTTCCTGAGTTAACTGAACGCAGTGAAAAAGAGATTGCCCTACTGGATGCCGCAACCCCCCTATTTCTTGCTCATGGATATAGTGCCGCAACCACCGATATGATCCAGCGCCAAGCGGCGGTATCCAAAGCCACCATGTACGCCTGCTTCCCCAATAAAGAAGCGATTTTCTCTGCAGTTATTGAAGATCAATGTGCAAAAATGGCGCTGGCAATCCGTGCTATAGAGATAGCCCCAACTGATATCAGCACGACACTAAATCTATTTGGACATGCCTATTTGCGTATTCTGTTATCCGATAAGGGAATGGCGCTGTACCGTGTGGTTGTGGGAGAAGCCCCTCGTTTTCCTGAATTGGCGAGAAAGTTTTACTTATCTAGCCCAATAACCGCAACCGCGATGCTGACAAAGAAATTGAAGGAAGCCGCTAATCAGGGTGAACTCAATTTGCAGGATATTGGCATAGAAAGTGCTGCCTCTCTATTTGTTAACTTGGTGCGTGCGGAAGGACATTCTGAGCAGCTGATGCATCCCAATGCTTATGCTTCAGAAGCGCAGATCGATCGCTGGGTTCAATCTGCGGTGATATTTTTTGTCCGGGTTTTTGGTTGCCCGATATAAATTTAATCGCAAAAACTAAAAATGGCTGATGAACTAAATATAAAACGAATAGACACCCAGAGCATATAAACTGCCAATAACCAAACAGCAGGATGAGCTAACATACCAAAATAGATCTGAGTTGCCCGCAAATCGCGATTTAATTAATGGAAACGCCAAGGCGCGAATAAGAAATAGCGCAGCCACCAGCGTCAATAGAATTTCACTAAATGGTAACTTTGGTGCTCCTCTGGCGGCACAAAATGCATAAATAGCGAAAATGGTCAGAATTGAGCCAACAAAGAGTGCGGTAAATTTCGGATACCAATGCCCTGCTTCAGCCTTTTTGACTAAAGACTCCCCTGCCCCCAAAAAGCGAAAGCCCGCTGCCCCCCAATAGAGACAAGCAAAGTGAAGTAATGCGGCACAAAAAGTTAATGCTGATGCCAGATAGAGTGCGAATGAAAAGATGGGATCCATTGAATGGCTCTTAGGCTAAAAATAAGGTGATCAGGATAGTGCACTTATCGATAACAAAATACAAATGGATCATTACATGCCCACCCACCCAATAATTTTTCATATTATTTACTATTATTCGTGCTTTGTTTATCTAAGAATTCGCAATATCTAATCTAAAGTCATATATCCACTTCAGCTTAAAACTTCTTATAACAGATACTATTCCGAGGACTTGAATGTGTTAATCTGACTCTTTAGAGACGCATCAAGTGATTGCTAGCGTTATTTATCTCAAAATATTGTCAGTTAAAGGAGCGGTTTGATGAACAAATCTTTAAAACCAGGTGAAAACACCTCGCTTTCCCAATCAACAGGACAGGTCCGTGTCTTTCATACCGCTGACACTAATCTTGATATTAATTTAACCGCTTTTTTGGTCACTGATCTTGGTAAGGTGATTAATGATGAAGATATGATCTTTTTCAATGCACCACGCCACGCTTCAGGCGCCGCCGCCTTTATTACACCAGTGACAAAAAGCGATACAGTCAGCCACTGTATTGATTTTGACCTATCTCGTCTGCCTGCCAATATAACCAAAATTGCAATTACGCTAACCCAAGATGGTAGCGCTGGTGGATTTTCTGCTGTGAAAGATTTACAAGCTCAAGTGGTAACAGGTGATGAAATTCTAACCCTCACACCCGGCGTCTTCTCGCAGGAAACGGGCATTATCGTACTGGAGCTCTATGTCCGAAACGGTCAAAATAAAGCTCGTGCTGTTTGGCAAGGATTTGCCTCAGGTCTGGCTGGACTCTGTGAACTCTATGGTATTGAAGTGGAAGAACCTGCGCCGACTACCGTGCCGTTATCGCCGCCAAAACCTGTGCCAGTCAATATTGAAAAATCGCGCGTCACACTGACAAAGCCCGATAGCAGCCATACGATTTCGCTGCTTAAAGGGGATTCTGCACCCAAGAGTATTAAAGTTAGCGCGATCTGGATTGATAATAATGATGGCAAAGATAATGACGATTTAGATCTCCGTATCGGTATTCTTCGTCCCGATGGCCAGATGTCTATCATTCAAGCGCCGGATAAAGCCGGTGCTTTTAATAGCGATCCTTTTGTATTTCATACTGGTGATGTCGTCAGTGCCAGTGTTTCAGAGCCTGGTTGCGAGACCGTTGAAATCAATCCAGCTATCTCTCGTTTGATGGGAGGCAAAGTTGCTTTAGTTTGTAGTGTCTACTCCGCCGTCAGCAATGGCGTTGTGCCTATCGCTTCCCTTAAACCAACTATGCGCATGGAATATGGCAATCAAATTGTTGAATGTGCATTTGAATTTAAGAAAGGATTTTTCAGCGGTATGATCTATACCTATGTGATTGGGATTATTGAAATTGATCAAGATAATATCCGGTTACAACCCTCTGGCATAACCTCGAAAACGGGCAGTGAAGCGACACCTTGGCTTACCCGCGTCGGTGATGAAATTAAGCTGACGATGGATGGCCCCCATGTATTTAAAGGTAAAGCGCCCTCAAATCGCGGAAGTAAGCGTTACGTATAAAACTCAAAAACCGGTCTAATAGCCGGTTTTTTTAATCTCTCTTTTACAACAAATATTTTAGCTAAATCGCGCTAAACGATAAGGGGCTAAAAGTGCCATTTCTGTTTGTTGGAGAATCTCTTCAGCCGCTAACTGACAAACTAAAGGTGACAGGGTCACTGCCGCATGCATAGTGACAATATAGAGTCCCTGATAGGGTGAAATCTTATCGACAATCGGCATTTCATCATTAGGCATTGGGCGCTGTCCTACCCTAACCTGCTCTAATTTCAGTGTTTCTGTTCCCCTAAAACGTTCACAGAAAATGGCTTTAGCACTTTCTCCAATTCGCTCAGGATGTTGCTCAGCGCTATCATCAATATAATCCTCAGCGGCAATAAGAGTATTTTTGCCAAATGGGCGCAGTTCCATTTCTGGCGTTGATATAATACAAGGTAAAAATTCACTTGGTGCCTGATGAGATAACTGTAAGAAAATACTGGGCGAGGGATACAAAGGAAGAGCAATATGACGTTCAGCTAACAGTGACAAACTGCCAGTTCCTGCCGTAAGCACGACAATATCACCGTAGAAATCACCTTTGCTGGTCTCTACGCCAGCGATCTTATTCTCTTGGTTTAATAGCCGGATAACTTGTGTATCACTATGATATTCCACACCTATTTTTTGGGCTTGTGACAATAGTATTTTGATAACATGCTGAGGATCGACCGCGCCCTCATCTTCTGCAAAAGCAGCGATCTCAGGGGGATTAACTAATGCGGGTACGCGAGCACTCAGCTGCTGTGCCGTCAAGGCTTTAATATTAAATCCAGCTTGATGATGTGTTTCAATAAATTGTGCTGTCTCTTCTGGCGTTGACATCCAACTTAGCGCGCCAGACCAATTAATATTTAACTGACCTTGCGTTTGTTTATCTAACTCACGCCATTCTGCGATCGCTTGAGCTCGCAAATATTGATAAGCATCAGGACGGCCATAAGAGACATTTAACCAAGCAAAAGAGTCCTGAGTGACACCCAAACCCGCTTGATTTTTTTCTAATAAAATAACTTGAGCATCACCGCTTTTTGCCAAATACCAAGCCTGCATCACACCCACAATACCGGCGCCAATAATAATAATTTTTTTCTTTTGATCAATTTGCATAGGGTTTCTTTTATTGAGGCTTGTTTGATTAATTTTGTGTTTTGATCGTATAAATTAACCACTGCATAAATATTTTCAATCGTTTTATAAATATATCTTTAGGCACTTCGGGTTGATAACTCTCAGCGAGAAAAAAATCGATCTCTTTAGTTAGCTGTGGATATTGTTGGATAAATTTATCGACATATTGCTCAAGTGTATCTGGCCAATCAATATCCTGATCCGTTCTTAATATATTGGTAGAACGTAACAGTTTTCTCGCCGCGGCTCTTTGTAAATGTGCTGTTTGCTCACTCTCTTGGCACTCGGATATTTGGTAAATATAATGGTTGAGTACGCTGATATAATCACCATTAACCGCCATAGCGATCGCTTTAGAGGGTTTAAAAGCCTCAAATTGTTGGGATAGATCCGCACCAAAAATAATTCGGCAATGATGTTTTAGCCAATATCCCCAGCTATCTCTATTTTTAGCATCAAGAACCTCAGCCAATATACCAATATCAAAATCTATTTTACTGACAATGGGATAACTCTGCTCAAGGGATAAACGTAAATCCCATAACGCCTTCAACTCTCCAGCATTAATATTTCTATTAAATATAATACAGAGATCAAGATCGGATTTACCCGCTAGAGCACGCCCTTCAGCGACGCTACCATAAATATAGATGCTATGAAGCATAGCCCCCGCTTGCTGAGTCAGTTGACTGATCACATCATTAATCAGCATTTCAAATTCAGTTTGAAATTTAATCGATGAAGGTATTTTTATATACCCATTTGCGTCGAGAGCCATGACTACCTTCTTAACAATTTGTCGATCTTAATAAGAGATTATTGAGATCAAATTTAAGCTATTTGCGATTCAATAAATAAAGTTATATTAATCAATTTTCTCTATTTCTTTTTATAGCGCTAATCATTTCAGCATCATATTAATATTTGGCTGACTGAACATAAAAAGCGTTATCTGCTTTACTCTAACAATAAAAAAGTGTTTTTTCTCGGTTAATTTATTATTATTGATAATATATTTAAAAAATAGAGATATTCCCCTATTGGTTTATTAGCGACTAACATGGCATTGTCGATTATTTAACACATTTTAATACTTAATATTACTTAATGTTACTTAATGTTAAGAGTCAGTATATTTCTTCGCATAATGGCAGCCGCTTGCGCATTAACGCATTTTCCAATATGAGGCCACGACGAAGCGGGAATTTATGCTCGACAATTTCGAATCCATGAGAAATAAAAAAAGCTTGGGCCGTTTTACTGACATCGGAGGTTAACTCACTTATTCCCTGCAACTTAGCTTGTTGATGAAGATGAGACATTAATTGACTACCTATGCCTTGTCTGCCGTAGGCGCTAGAGATATAAAAATGATCGATATAGCCATTCGGCTGAATATCAGCATATCCCACAATTTGATGGTTAATTTCTGCGATAAAGGGTTTTAATTTTTGCATATGTTCAGCCCATATTAGGGGGTCGATATCAGCAGGCGCCCAAGCGTTTCGTTGCGCTTTTGTATACTCTTGTGAAGCTAGCTCATGAACTGCAGAGAAGAAAACCTGAAATAAAGCCGCTTCATCTCCCTGTTGAAATGCTCTAATTAACATAAATCACCTGTGAAATTAAATATCAATAGTGACGCTGTCACCTTTATCTTTATATTATGCTCAAGTTAGCACAAATTTATCTAGATAAATATATTGCCTTATCTGAGGCCAACCCACTGGCTATCAGGATACAAGATCACTTTCCGTTATTTTTTCTGCGGTTTTATTACTTGCTAATAGTCATGCTTTTAATCATTATATAAAAAAATATATAACGTTGTAATTTGTGAGGGATTTATGCGTCGTTTAGTTATTTCATCTTTACTCTTATGTCTGAGTGCTCCACAAGCTTTTGCCGCCCAACTCCATATGTATGCAGGCGCGGGATTACGTCCGCCGATTGAAAAAGTGATTAAGAAATTTGAAGCCGAAACGGGCAATAGCGTAACCGTGGAATATGGCGGTTCAGGCCAGATAATGACGCGCTTTGAACTCACCAACCAAGGTGATCTTTTTTTCCCCGGTTCTGAAGATTATGTGGAAAAACTAAAAGAAAAATCAAAAATCACCGCTGATTATCCGATTGTTCGTCATATTCCCGTCGTCGCGGTGCGTAAAGATAAAGCGGAAGGTATTAGCACATTAGAAGATCTGTCTAAAAGTAAGCTGAAGTTAGGAATGGGTGATGCCAAAGCGATCGCCTTAGGCCGCAGCGGTGAAATTTTACTGGATGTCAGTGGATATGGCGATGTGTTGCGCGATAAAGTGGTGGTTCGTGCGGTTACCATTAAACAACTGACTATGTATCTCCTTAATGGGGACGTAGATGCAGCCATTATCGGTCGCGCTGATGCCATGAAAAACCGTGATAAATTGGTGATCCTCCCTTCACCTAAAGGCAGCCCAGAAGAGATAGCCACCTTGGCCGTATTAAATACCAGCAAATCACCAAAAGAAGCGCAATTACTGGCCGATTACTTTGTGGCGCCAGAAGGTATTAAAGCCTTTACCGATTACGGTTTTCTGCCCGTTAAATCTGAATCAGCCAAATAGTGTAAAATAAGCGATGCAATCAGTGACTAAATGGGCGCTTGCGCCTCTCTTGTTATTACTGGTTCTGATTGTCGGATCATTGACGGCGTTACTGTTTCAGTTAACGCCTTCATTGATTGGTGATCTGATCCGTGAACCCGAATTCCATTTTGCGATTATGATGTCGCTATCGACCTCATTGACCTCATTACTTTTGGCTTTTTTTATCGCTATTCCCGCCGCATGGGTGATGGCCAGAGCGCAATTTACTGGCAAAGGCGCCATCGATGCCCTCTTCGATTTACCTTTAGTCACGCCTCCCTTAGTCATTGGTATTGGTTTACTCTTATTACTGGGCAGTCAGGGGCCCTTTGCCGATCTGGTGCCAGAGCTCTCAATGTGGCTTTTTTCGCCGCTGGGCGTGATCATTGCGCAAACCTATGTGGCCAGCGCCGTGCTTTATCGTAGTGCAACTGCGGCATTCTCTTCTATCGATCCCGCTTTTGTTCGCTGCGCACACAACCTAGGTTTAACACCGACTAAAACCCTGTTACTGGTTGAGATTCCCTTATGTTGGCAAAGTTTGATCGGCGGCGGCATTCTGGCCTTTTCCCGCGCGTTAGGTGAGTTTGGTGCAACCTTGATGCTAGCGGGCGCAACCCGATTTAAAACAGAAACCTTGCCGATGGCGGTCTATTTAAATATTGCCAGTGGTGATTTTTCATTAGCGGTCGGCTGTGCTTTGATATTAATGGCTATTGCGATCTTTCTATTAATCGCACTCCACCGTCTGAAGAAGCAGTGAAATCCTTATGTTGAAAATAGAGAATCTAAGTGCGGGTATTCTGTCGAATATTAATCTAACCATCCGGCGGGGACGCTGTACCTCAATAAATGGAATATCAGGCAGTGGCAAAACCACTTTGCTGAACTGTATCGCGGGTTATCAGCCCTATCAGGGAGAGATAGAGTTTGCCGGGGCATCACTGGATAACTTGCCGGTGTGGCGTCGCTCTTGCCGTTATTTAAATCAACGACTTTATCTATTTCCCTATCTTACAGTCGAGCACAACCTCTGGCTGGCACAATACGCCAATGGGCAGAAAAGAGATAAAAATAGAGAGTTGGAAATGCTGACACAAATGGGTATCCCCCATTTGGCTAAACGCTATCCACATCAAATATCAGGTGGAGAGCAACAAAGAGTGGCATTGGCACGAGCGATGATCTCCTCACCCGCTTTGCTGTTACTTGATGAACCCTTTTCGAGCTTAGATTGGGCGACTCGCGAGCAATTATGGTTGCAGATCAACCAGCTAAAAAACACCGGTGTCACTATTGTCTTGGTTACCCATGAGCCCAAAGAGGCAAAGGCATTAGCTGATGATCACTTTATTCTCAGCGCAGGTAAAATTAGCCTATCGCCTGACTTTAAAACCGCTTAATTTCAATATAAAAGGGCGTCAAATCGACGCCCTTCTTTTTTCCATCTAACATCATGCAATATTAGAGCGCAGCTTCATAAATACGGCGGCTCACATCGAGCGTAATATCTTTATTTTCACCTAATTGCGTCATTCCATGCTCTTCCAATTTTTTCAATAATTTAGGAATTGAGCTGGCATCAATATCATAGGCTGATAAATAGGTCGGTACTTGCAGTGACTCAAAGAATTGGCGAGTCGCGGCAATGGCAGCATCGATACGTTGATCATCACTGCCTTCAGTAATATTCCATACACGCTCAGCATATTGCAGCAATTTGGCTTTTTTCTGCTCACGTTTTTCATTCCACAGAGCCGGTAAAACAATCGCCAATGTTTGGGCATGATCGAGTTTATGTAGCGCAGTCAATTCATGACCTAACATATGCGTTGCCCAATCCTGCGGCACACCCGCACCAATTAAACCATTTAAGGCTTGTGTTGCTGCCCACATAATATTGGCACGCGCATCATAGTTTTCAGGTTCATTGATTGCCTTAGGACCATCTTCAATCAAGGTCAATAAAATACCTTCAGCAAAACGATCCTGAATTTTAGCGTCTACTGGATAGGTCACATATTGCTCAACCGTATGGACAAAGGCATCAACAATGCCATTGGCGACTTGTCTTGTGGGTAATGTATAGGTGTAAACCGGATCAAGTACCGCAAAAACGGGTTGTACATGGGGTGACATAAAGGCTTGCTTATCACCTGTTGAGTAGCGTGAAATGACCGCGCCTTTATTAGATTCTGAGCCCGTTGCTGGCAAAGTTAGTACAGATCCCATCGGGATAGCGGAAGTGATTTTTTCCCCTCCCGTTAACAAGATATCCCATGGATCAATATTTTCTGCATAATTAGCAGCCGCGGCAATAAATTTGGTTCCATCAAGTACAGAACCACCGCCGACAGCCAGCAGGAAAGTGATATCATTTTTACGCACAATATCAACTGCTTTCATTAAGGTTTCATAGGATGGATTCGCCTCAATCCCCCCAAAATCAATAACGGTTAAATCCTTTAGCTGAGCCAATACTTGATCAAGAACACCTGTTTTTTTAACACTGCCTCCGCCCCAAGTTACTAGGACTTTACTGCCATCCGGGATCTGTTTGCGCAGATCAGCGACAGCATTTTTACCAAATAAGATACGAGTGGGTGTATAAAGGTCGAAATTATTCATAATCATACTCTCTTCTAATTGGAAAATTGATTAAGTTGCTCGAAAATGACGTTCACCGTCTATTGAGCTATTCTGCGGGTTGAACGCCTTTAGCTCAATGTGCATTCCTGTTAAAGTCTAGCCTAATCCTACAAAATAATAGAGAAAAGGCTCAAATTACGGCAAAATAATGACTCTTATTTGGCTTGGATGAGGGATAGAAGATGGCGATAAAGGAGATTTGTTTTCAATTAACCAATAAAATCAAATTATTGAAACAAAAAGAGAATCAGATAAATACTTCATTACATGGAATTTCACTCATCTATGGTACTGAGCCCGGCCCCCGAGTTCCCGTTATGTATCGACCCGGTATTGTATTTCTCTTTTCTGGCAAAAAAACAGGTTATATTAATAATCGCGTATTTCATTATGATGCCAATGAATTTCTACTATTAACCGTTCCCTTAGCTTTTGAGTGTGAGACCCATGCCACAGCGCAAGAGCCTATCGCAGGCTTATGGCTCAATGTAGATATGCTGCAATTACAAGAGCTAGTAATGGATATCGGGCATGACGATCATTTTCATGCTCAACCCAATAACAGTGGTATAAATTCAGCAGCCATCAGTGAGGAGATCCTCTGTGCCCTAGAACGGCTATTGGATTTGATGTCACACGCCTTGGATGCCCGTATTTTGGCTAAACAAGTGATTCGCGAAATACTCTACTATATTTTGACCGGCCCTTGCGGCGGCGCACTATTAGCGGCGGTTAGTCGACAAACTCACTTCAGCCAAATTAGTCGCGTACTTAAATATATCGAGAGTCATTATGCGGATAATTTAAGCGTCGATCAGCTGGCGGCAGATGTCAATATGAGTGCCTCGGCCTTTCATCATAATTTTAAATCCGTCACTAGCACCTCACCACTGCAATATATTAAAACCTATCGCTTACATAAGGCGAGATTGTTGATATTACATGACGGTATCAAAACCAGCACAGCCGCAATGAAAGTGGGATATGAGAGCGCCTCGCAATTTAGCCGCGAATTTAAACGCTATTTTGGCGCCACTCCCAGCGAAGAGATTGCTCGATTTAGAGCCGTAAACTAACTAATATCTTGCTCGCTACTCTCATTGACTGGAATATAAATCAACAGGCGATTAGACTTTTCAATATCAAAAGTTAATGAGGAGTATTCATAGACCTCCTCCCGTCCGGCAAAAACCATGTCACGAAAGCCATTACAGGGCTGATAAATTTCGTGTTTATTCCACAATTGATGAAATAGCGCCGAATTTTCATTTAAGTTTGTAATGAGTTGTTGAATATTAGGATCGTTTTTAGTCCGTGCATAATCACGACGAAAGCTGGCTAACAGTAGTTGAGCAATACTTTCCCAATTGGCCAAACGCTGCTGATAACGAGGCTCCATAAACAGCAAATAGAGAAAGTTGCGTTGCTGGGGCTCATAATCTGAAAAATGGAAATAGCGATCAGCTTTTTCATTATACGCCAATACATCCCAATGCAGATTAAGCACATAGCAGAGATAATCAGCGGGCAGATCCGCTAACATACGTTGGATCACGCGTGGCACTCTATGTTCAGTCTGGCTGGTGGAGGCGGGTTCTCGCATATGTGACAGCAGATAAAGATGCTGGCGTTCCGCACTATTGAGTTGCAGTGCTCGAGCCAGATTATCCAGAAATTGGATCGAAACACCAATTTCACGCCCTTGCTCTAACCAGGTATACCAAGTTAAACCAACACCCGCCAAGGTCGCTACCTCCTCCCGCCGTAATCCGGGGGTTCTGCGACGTCGCGTATGGGGTAATCCAGCTGATTCTGGCGATAAACTTTGGCGTTTAGTCAGCAAGAAATCCGCTAATTCAGGTCGTGAACGTTGTCTGTTGATCATAGCCTATTAGTCTTTGTACTAGTATAACTAGTTAAATTGTATAAGGATAATAACATAACTATAGTCTCGTTTCTTTATACCATGGAGATGAGAACTTGAGTAAGCAACAAGCTATTGCACTTTTTGTGTTAGTGCTCGCAGGATTTGTCACGATCTTCGATCTGTTTGTCGTCAATGTGGCGATTGTCACTATCGAACGCTCACTAAAGGTCAGTTTAAGTGAACTGACTTTAATTTTAGTTGGCTATGAATTAGCCTTTGGTTTATTGCTGATCACCGGTGGACGACTCGGTGATATTTACGGGCGCAAGCGTCTCTATCAAGTTGGTATGGCCTGTTTCACCATTGCATCAATTCTTTGTGCACTATCTCCCAGCGCTTTACTGTTAAATATTGGGCGTTTTATACAGGGACTGGCTGCCGCACTCCTGTTTCCTCAGGTCTATGCCAGTATTCGACTTAATTTTGATCAACAGCAAGCCAAAAAGGTTTTTGGTTATCTTGGTATGAGTCTAGGCTTAGCGGCTATTGCAGGACAAACTCTCGGTGGTTGGCTAATTACTCTTGATCTCTTTGCATTAAGTTGGCGGGTTATTTTTCTGGTTAATTTACCCATCGGCATACTGGCCTTGGTGTTATCGCGCTATTTACAAGAGAGTGAAACAACAACACAGATTTCACTCGATTGGGGCGGTGTTTTTCTCTCTAGCTTAGGTATTTGCAGCAGCTTGATCCCTCTATTGATGATCCCAGTATGGGGCTGGGATCTCACCAGCAACCTACTGCTATTATTGGGCATGATACTATTAACCCTTTTTGTCTATTATGAAATCCATCTAAAAAAACGCGGTAAAATGCCGCTATTTGATATGGATTTGCTGCTTAATCGCCCCTTTGTATTGGGTCTATTTATTGTTATTTCGGTATATTCCACCTCTTCCGCATTTCCTTTGATGTTGTCAATATTATTGCAGAATGGATTGGGCTTAAATCCACTAGAATCAGGCCTGATCTTTGTGCCCGCTAGCATTGGATTTGTCCTCTCTTCATTACTGACGCCACGTTGGATATTGAAGTTAGGTGAAGCTGTTGTTTTTTGGGGTGCTATTCTCTATGGCTTAAGTTATCTGCTGTTGATTTTAACCACTTATTTGTTACCGCCAGATAGCCAAGGCGTGACGCTGTCACCTATTCTATTCCTTATCGGCTTTACCCAAGGCATGATCATGACCCCAATGTTGAATCTGGTATTATCAAAAATATCTAATTCATTTATCGGCATGGCGTCCGGCTTTACTGCCACTGTACAACAGATAGGTGCTGCGGTTGGCGCCACTATGGTATCCGTTATTTTGCAACTCGCACTGCGTCATATCAGCGCAACCAATGATGTTGAGAAATTAATCTCGGCTTTCCGTTATAGTATGAGCTTCAATTTTCTCATGGCGCTAATTGCCAGTATTTTGCTGTTCTATATTATCTATCGCAATCAAAAATCGACGATTTTATAATCTGTTATCCACAACAAACCCGCCAAACTAAATAGAAATGGCGGGTTTAATTGATTAACTCATTGAATTAAAAATTAGCCGGATAATTTTTATAGCCTTTATGGGTTGGAAATAGCGGTAAAATCTCTTCGGCCATCTCCTGAATTACCTCTTTGGCGGGACGTTCAGAAAACTGTATCCCCAAGGCCGCATGATTGACCCCCGCTACCTGCCACTCATTAAGAAGCTCAATCAATCCATTACGGCCAGTGCGCAAAACATAACCTCCACGCAAAGGGGTACGGGGATAATTAGGATCATCCACCAGATCGAGCCATTCATTGGTCACATGAGGACGAAATCCACCATCAGGAATATGACTACGCCAGTTAGCAATTTTCTGTGCGAGCCGATTCGCCCCTATTGGCGTATGAGTTGCGTCGGGATAGGTTAGCCAGCCATCCGCATTTTCACCAATCCATGGCATAGATTGGCCGGAGTTCGCCGTGACCAACAGTGGGATCTTGCCCATCGCCGGTTTGGGGATCAGACTAGCCTGATGCAGCTCACCCAAAGGTGATTCAATATTAGGCGCTCCTGCTTGTAATAGTTGACGAAAATAAGCGACTGTCTGTGAAAATCGCTCCCCTCGTTCACTGTGCTTTAATCCATAAGCCGGAAACTCTATTGGTCTATCACCAGATGCAATCCCCAGCACTAATCGCCCACCGGATAATCGATCTAGGGTGACAGCGGCTTTAGCTAAATCAATCGGATGCCGTAATGAGAAAATAGCACTACCGGTGGATAATGCCACCTGTTTGGTTTTCGCTGCTAAATAGGAAAGATAAGTAAAGGGATCAAATACTTGCCCTGAATCGCCAAAGTTGGGATCAAATAAGGGGATATCACGTACCCAAACGGAGGCAAATCCCAGCCGATCAATCTGCTCGACTAAGTCGGATTGCCCTTCCAGCACACGCATATCCCTCTCATAAAAACGTAAGGGTAAGAAAATCCCCACCGTCAGTTTATTGGCGGCAAACATGCGGCTATAACCAGGATGAGTAGCAAATTCTTGAGAAGATGCACCCGTCAATCCATTAAGATTTAAATTGGTACTCATAGTCACTTTTCCTTATGCGCCAGTTGCCGGATGAGGGAGTGTGATCCCCTGCTGTACTGCGGGTCGCAATGCTATTTGCTCATGCCAACGGCTAAGATGCGGATAGTCACTAAAATCAAAATCGATAATGCGAGCAATATGCGTCCAACCAAAATGGGCAATATCTGCAATTGAAAACTCATCATCGGCAAAATATTCATGCTTAGCCAGATGAGTATCTAGCGTGGAGAAAACCTCTCGATTTAATCGTCTATATCGCTCGATGGGTGCGGGCTGTTTGTCCTGATCAAATAGTTCAAAATAGACTCGCTGACCGATAATAGGACCGACACTGGCGGCATGAAAAATTAACCATTTGATCGCTTCCCAACGCTTACTTGGCTGTTCCGGCAGTAATTTCTGCGTTTTTTCTGCCAAATAGAGCAAAATGGCGGCGGATTCAAACAGTGTGATCCCTGTTTCATCATCAATTAACGCGGGAATTCGCCCATGAGGGTTAATACTGAGAAAATCGGCTCGATGCTGCTCGCCTTTATCTATATCAACATGATGGAGTTGATAAGCAAGATTGAGTTCCTCTAAGGCTATAGTTATTTTAAATCCATTGGGCGAACTATCGGTATAAAGCTGGATCATTTTTTCTCCTAAGATAAACGAATTTAATCTTTAGCTAAGCTTAATACTAAACTTATTGATTTAGGCTATAATGCATCTATTAAACTCAGTTTAGAAACGATCACTTCTGCACTTACACTTTAGGAAAACTAAACTATGTCATCTCAGCTACCTTTACAGGCTTTACGCACCTTTGTGGAAATAGGTCGCAGAGGTAGCCTAAAGTCCGCGGCTCAGACGCTACATGTGACATCGGGAGCCATTAGTCAGCAAATTAGGCTATTAGAAGAGCGATTAGGCATAGAATTATTTATTCGCGAGCGTTCTGGTATGAAGTTAAGCCCAGCAGGTGAACAAATTTATCCCACCTTGCTCGAGGCTTTTCAGCAAATAGAGATAGTTACACAGCAACTCAGTGTTTTTAATGCGCGTAAAATCATTACCATCAACACTATTGCGTCTTTCGCCGCCTCTTGGTTGGTCCCTCGCCTAAAAAGATTTCAACAGCAATTTCCCAATATCGAGATCCGTGTCGAAGCCTCTTCCACTATTATTGATATGAAACGCACCCACGTTGATATTGCCATACGCCATGGCTTGGGATATTACCCTGAACTCAAGGTCACGCGTTTGATGACTCCCGAACTGATTCCAGTCGCTGCGCCAAGTTTTTTCCTCACGGGCAACCCCATTAAAGCGCCTATAGATTGCCTGAATTATCCTTTATTACAGGATGGGGATCGCGCTGATTGGTCTTTATGGCTGGCGGCTCATGGTGTGGCTTATGATCAACGTGCGGATAAAGGCTCTGAATTTGAAGATGATTTTTTACTAATCCGAGCAGCGGAAGCGGGTTTGGGCTTAGCTTTAGTTCCCTCTGCTTACGCCAAGGAAGAGATCGCCGCTAATCGACTAATCCAAGTTTTAGATAAAGCTTGGCCATCGCGTTTTGCTTATTATATCGTGACTAAACCCGAGGCTGAAAATCAATCTGAAATTAATACCTTTATTCAATGGCTACTAGAGGAAGGACAAAAAAATAATTAATATATAAGTGGAAGTTTAAAATCGTCAGATAAAGGATTATCGATGCCTAATAGGGAGCAAAAAAATAATTATCTTTTTCATGATAAGCTGAATGCACTTCATGTGAACAATAATATTCCGATAATTAGTCGTCAGGCAGGTACTCTCCAAATTCGCTGGCAAGCCCAAGCCTATTCAACAGCCGTGTTTTATAACAAAGAGATTATCCCTGAAAAAATGGGTCGATATGCTGATCCAACGGGTATGACAGGGATTTGCTATACCTCAGACTACGCCGTCACTGCAATCGCTGAATCATATGGTCGAATCTATCAACGAAGACCCGATGATTTTCTGATTGGTTCTGATGATCTGCTCAATGCCCATATTTGTAGGCTAATAACTCAGCGCCAAACTGTGACTATCGATATGGTGAAATTACAGGGAATGCTTAGAATTACCGCAAATCAAACCATGGGAAATAATACATATATCACTCAGGCAATAACCGATTGGGCTGCCAATACCCCAGGATTATTATATGATGGGATCACCTACTCTTCTCGTCATTATGGCGTAGGGACATGCACTGCTTATTGGGTTCGCAAAGAGGCGACCGACCCTCTTATAACGGTTGATATGACGACGCTGGCTAACTATATAGATAAAGACACAAATAATTTTCCACCTAAATGGAAGTATCCCGATATTAAAGCAACCGAGATACTGACTGAAGTCTTTGGTTACACCCTAGTTCCTAATATTAAATAGGCTTTCATTTAGCCGATTAGGCCAATATTTTTAGCTGGCGGTATGTTGGCCAAAAATGGCGGCTTGTTGTTTAATTTTATCTAGATACTCATCAGCATTGGGTAATTTCATTGCATCAATCACATTCAGTTTTACATCATCAAAAAAATACATTGCGGTAAAAAATGACATTTTAGTAACTGAACTCATATCCTTAGGGAGTAATTGCAATACATCATCAAAGCTATTCACCACCTGAGTTCCGATAAATTGGAATTCAGGAAAGAGGTAGTCATTTGCTGGTTTAATCGCTAGCAGTCGGTCGGTTTTAAGCCAGTTATTTACGGACTGCCTTGTGATACCAAGACGTTCTGCCACTTTTCCTGCTTTCAATGTACCACCCAGCGCCTTTAAGCGTTCAAATAACTTGCGCATACCCTCATTTTCGCGGTTGATTCTCAACAACTCTCTGTCTGAAACTTGGGTATCACGTTCAAGTAACTTTTCAAATAGAAGTTGCATCAATTCACCATCAGTCAGTGAAAGTGCGAAGGTGATGGATTTATCCTTAGCTAATTGCTTCGTCGTGGATTCGGAGATCCTGTAGATACGATCAAGTAATTTTTGTTGGTTTTTCGGCCTGTTTATCTGTACAGCGCTCGGTGTATTGTATTCAATCATGTCCATAACACCTCCTATTATTTGACATTTATACTATAGCCACCTAGGTAAATCGTCAAATGAAAGATGCAAAAATAGACGATTGAAATTTAATCTATCATAGAGATTAGGTATTAGTGAGCGTTAAAGTTACTCAACGCATAGCTCGACGATTTATACGCCAAATCATTTTTTCATCTGCACCCTTGCCAGCATTGATCTCGAGTGACTCAGCTGGAACTTGCTTGGCCGTTTTACTATCAATAATCTCCATATTAACGGGATTACCTGTCAATTTATTCTTAATCAATAAGGCAGGTTCTTTATGCTGCTCCCCTTGCCATTTATTACCGATTTGCGTTAATGCCACAATCAGTAAACCTAAATCCTGCCCTTTCTCTGTGAGCTGATATTCAAATCTAGCGGGCCGATCTTGATATTGAACGCGGCAAATAATCTGATGCCCTTCAAGATGCTTTAATCGACTGGACAGTGTGGTATTGGTCACGCCCGAGGAGGTTTGAAACTCATCATAGCGACTCAAACCTAATAACAGATCGCGGATTAATAAAGTGCTCCAACGATCTTCAATGATGGCCAGTACAGTGGCAACTGGGCAGTTCATTTGTGAAAAATCTTTTACTTTCATCATGATTGCTCAACAAACGGATTTGTTGGAATTATAGCTTTTCTGATTTTAATTTTCTTTATAAATCGATATTGACGTCATAAAAATAACTCCTATAATCAGAGTTACTATTAAAACAGGAGTTACAAGGAAGGTATTGCTATGTCATCAGAATTTAAAACCGCATTAATCACAGGCGCATCTTCAGGAATAGGATTGACTTACGCTCAGGCGCTTGCAGCTAAAGGCTATAATTTACTGCTCGTTGCCCGTAATCAACCGGCATTGGAGCAATTAAAACAGCAATTAGAGGAAGAGTATAAAATTGCGGTTTCGATCTTCATTGCTGATTTAGCACAATCGAAAGGCATTGAAGAGATTGAACAAGTGATCCACTCAGCGCCACAGCTTGAATTAGTCATTAACTGCGCGGGTGTGGGGGCTTTAGGCAGTATTGAAAGCAGAACAACCAGTGAAATCAACACACTTATTAATATCAATGTGTTGGCATTAACTCGCCTATCTATTGCCGCAGGAGCTCATTTTTTGCGTTTAGCTCGAGGATGTATTATTAATATCAGTTCGATTGTGGGTCTGATGGCCGCACCTAATGCAGCGGCTTATGCAGCCAGTAAAGCTTTTGTCCTCTCATTTTCTCAAGCTTTGCATCGTGAGTTACAACCCAAAAATGTTTTTGTCCAAGCCGTATTGCCGGGCCCTGTGAATACCCCTTTTTTTGGCGATGTTCCGCCACCTTTCCCACCCGCACTCTTTGTTTCACCCCAATATGTCGTAGAGAAAAGTTTGACCGCTTGGCAGCAAGGTGAATCCATCTGTTTTCCGGGATTAGCTGCTGATAATGCGACGCTAAGCTCGTTAAAAATGGCACATCAGCAACTGATCCAACAGCTACTCACTCCTGTACAACAATAGGAAAAAAACAATGCCACTATGGACGATTTATCACCCAGAACAGAGCTATAACGAAACTGATAAGCAGCAAATTGCCGCGCAGATCACCGCTCTCTATGATGGGTTTTTACCTAAGTTTTATGTCAATGTGCTCTTTACGCCCTTAACAAGGCAATCGCTCTATATTGGTGGCGAGGCCACGGATGATTTTGTGCGTATTAGCGTTGATCATATCGCTCGCCATATGAATGATCCTCAAATGGAAAAACAATTTTTACAGGCCATTAGCCAGCGCCTCGCCCCTTTTATTGAGCAACGAGGTTATCGCTGGGAAATTCATATTGATGATACGCCCTATAACCAGTGGACAATTAATGGTATTCATCCGCCAAAACCGGGGAGCGACGCTTTTCAGACCTGGTATAGGGAGAATAAACCGTCTAACTATTAAAACTCCAAATTGCGAATAAAACGATAATCCGCAGACTCAGCTTTTAGACGATATAAGCTGGCAGGACGGCCGCGATCAGAACGTTTTTCGCCAGTATCAATCAGTAAATCCGCTAGCTCTAAACGACGGCGAAATGATTTTTTCTGGATCTCTTTACCGATCAACACCTCATGCACATGTTGCAGTTCTGCCAGCGTAAAGGTATCGGGTAGCGCAAAACCCGGTACAATCGAATAGAGAGATTTTTGTTGTAAACGTTCTCTCGCTTGCTGTACTAGCTTGTCATGATCAAAAGCGAGCACCATCTGCTCGACTTCATTGATTGGCACCCATTTCACTGAATCGACGGTATCAATATGCTGCTGACAATGCTGATGTGCCATTAATGCGGTATAGCAGACAGTCACTGACCAACTTCGCTTATCACGCTGATTATTTCCCACACTACAAAGCTGCTCTATATAGGGCGGCGTCACACCGGTTTTCTCTTTGAGTTTGCGTAATACCGTATCTTCTAGTGTCTTATCCTGCTGCTCATCAATAAAGCCGCCGGGCAATCCCCACTTATCTTTCTCTGGATAAGCCGCTCGCTTCACCAATAGCACTTTTAATGTCTCTTGATGATAAGTAAAAAGAACCGCATCGACGGTCACTAGTGGTGACAAATAATCACCACGATTATAGCTCTCTAAAAATGCTTTCTCGTTCATTATCAGGACTTAAGTTAGGAGATAAGAAGGGATATTTTAAAGACAAAAAACCTAAAAGCAAGTTTTTGTCATTTAGACACTTAATAATATTGACAGATTAATGTCCTTAAGACACAATATGATTATTGTCACAAGGACACTAACGGAGATATCCTATGTTTAATGTAAAATATTTTAAAGCAAACTCATCAACTTTTATTATCAAATCAGTCAATGGCAAAGTGATCAAGCAAGGTAAAGGTCTGAGTTTTTGGTATAACGCCGCAACCACTTCTATCGCAGCGCTACCATTGAATGCGCAAGAAGCCCCTTTTATTTTCAATTTTCAGACTGCGGATTTCCAAGGTTTGCGCGTACAAGGGCAGATCTCATTTCAAGTCAAAGATGCCCAAAAAACCGCTGAAGTTCTAAATTTTAACTTAGATAAAGAGGGAAAATCTTACGCCTCTGAAGACCCATTAAAATTAAACGATCGTGTGGTTCGCACCGCCCAAACCTTAATTCAAGCCAAGATCCAAAGTACGCCACTGCGAAGTGCCCTACTGCTAAGCCAATCCTTAGTCACTTTAGTGCTTGAGCAATTAAGCGATCATGCCGCACTCGATACCTTGGGAATTGCGATTCTCGATGTCTCAATTGCGGCAATTACGCCATCACCTGAAACCCTTAAAGCTCTCGAGGCCGAAGCGAGAGAATCCCTACTCAAAGAGGCCGATGATGCGATTTATGCCAGACGAAAATTTTCAGTTGAACAAGAGCGAACCATCCAAGAGGCTGAATTAGAAACTGATTTATCGATTCAGAAGAAAAAACAGCAAATAGAGGAAGCTCGTCTCGATAATGAACGTACTCTGTTACGTGAACAGGCGGAAATTGAACAAGAGCGTTTAGAAGCTGAGGTCAATGCCGAAGCCAAACGCAATGAGTTGGTCGCTTTAAGTGTTAAAAATCAGCGGATTCAATCTGATGAAGATGCTCATGCCATTGAAGCAAAAATGAAAGCCTATCGAGAACTGCCCGTTGAAAATCTAAAAGCCATGGCGATGGCCAAGATGAATCCAGAGCAGTTGATGGCCATGGCCTTTGAAACTCTCGCTTTAAATGCGGGTAAAATTGGTGAGTTAAATATCAGCCCTGATCTCTTCAGTCAATTGATGAAAAAAGGCGGTAAAGCATGAAATTAGCTGACGATATGCGCTTTATTTTGGTCAATAGAAAAAGCCGCTTACAAGCATTAATTGAGCGTTTTAACACTTGGCCACAAGCCAAATTCTATTTAGAACATAATAATGTTGAGGTGAAGGATTATCTCGATGAACATGATCTCTACCAAAAACAGTTAACGCAAGCCGAGTTAGTGCTGAAATCCTTTGGTCGCTTTCAATTATTGGAAAGAGAATTTTTACCCAGTTATCAATTTTCTAATCGCGATATTGTTGTAGTTATTGGTCAAGATGGTTTAGTGGCTAATACGCTGAAGTATCTCAATGGACAGCCTGTGATTGCCATTAACCCTGACCCATTAAGATGGGATGGTAAGCTGCTCCCCTTTGAAATTGGCCAGTTAAGCGAGGTGGTTATTAATACACTTAATGAGAAAATGCCCTATAAATCGGTAACTTTTGCTCAAGCGACAACCAATGACGGGCAGCGATTATTAGCGGTCAATGATCTCTTTATCGGCCCTAAAAGTCATACCTCAGCCCGATATATTGTCGATTGGCAAGGACATAGAGAGTCTCAATCCTCTTCGGGGATTATCGTCTCGACGGGATTAGGCTCTACCGGCTGGTTTCAATCTATTTTAGCGGGAGCATTAGCCGTCACAGGGCGCAGCTCTCACCCCTTATCTCAAGGTTTTGGTTGGGAAGAGCAGAAACTGCAATTTAGTGTGAGAGAACCCTTTCCCAGCAGAACAACAGGTATTGCATTGACATTCGGCACTATTGAGAAACAGTCGCCGATGCAATTAGAGTCCTTAATGCCAGAAAATGGCGTTATCTTCTCCGATGGTATTGAAGCCGATTTTTTACAGTTTAACTCTGGCAGTATTGCCAAAATTGGTATCGCTGATATTCAGGGCAAATTGATTTGTGAAACCAGACAACATGGAGCTTAACTATCTATTGAGCAACAAAAAACGATAAAGGGGTTCATTTTATCGAGCCCCTATATGTCTTATTCGAAAATCCTATCTTATGCTGAATATTTATCGGCAAAATCCTTCGCCAACTGCTCCCATTGAGTTAGCAATTGCATGATCTCAAAAGAGTCTTGTAGGCCTGCGGCAGGCAGTGCTATTTCCTGTTGTTCTTTCATTAGCGCTGCCCCCACCGCCTCAACTTGATAGTGGAAGGCATCACCCGCCGCTAAAATCTCAATTTGCTGCATCTCCTCACCATATGGCATAAGCGTGATAAAATGCCCTCTTGTTTCCATAATCATCCTTTGAATACTCAATTTAATGATTGAAAATTAATGATTAATCCAATTTTCGCAGGCTAATTCAGCAACGGTCATTTCAATATCGAAAGGTACTGGCTGCGCGGTTTTGCTAAGTGACTTGCTGTCTAATGCAATACGCTCCAAACTCAAAGTTTGCAAAGCCAGTCCCAAATCCATCACTTCAATGGGATTAC
>CAUQNX010000031.1:0-30441 GCA_963519845.1 uncultured Moellerella sp.
ATGGTTTGCGTTTCGCAATCCGTGAAGGTGGCCGTACAGTAGGTGCGGGTGTTGTTGCTAAAGTAATCGCATAATAGCAACTGACACTGATAAAAAGGGCATCAAATGATGCCCTTTTTATACGTTGTAAATTTAAGAACCTATCTCATCAATAGTTGTTTAATTATTGGTGAGATAGGCTCTGACGCAATAGAATAAAAAGCAAATTTGTCCTTTCTAGACTCTGATGAGGTTAGAAAAAGTGTTTATGGTGACGAATAATTGCTCGCCTGTATAAATACTTTATACAGGAATATGAGATTTAATAAGGTTTCGCTCCGAATATATGATATATTTTACCGCTATGAGCCATCAGAAGAGTGCTATTTTTGATGCAGATGGTGAAATTGATTACAGAGCATGCTGAATTTAACCTGCGGAATTTGATAAGTGTCTGCGCCTTGCAGGCAGACCAGTAGTCTAATACCTCGCAGGACCTACCGAGTTTTCACCTTTTTTGGGTTTATAGTAAGCTCGGTCTCCTTTGTTATATCGGAGAATATTGGCATATTCTATTGGTTTGGCCGGATTTATTTGGTATATGCGAAATAAGCTGGCTTTATAAATACTTCATAGTGACAGGTTGGTTTATGAGTGCGAATAGCGAAGCTCAAGGAAGCGGACGCAGTATTGACATTACAAAGTGGGTGTTGGTCGCAGTCCTGTTAGTCGTTGCTATAGTAGGTAACTATTACTTCCGACAATATAATGTTGCTCTACGTGCAGTCGGCGTAGTTGCTGTCGTTGCGATTGCAGGTGCTATCGCATTGTGGACGACAAAAGGTAAAGCAACACTGGCATTTGCCCGTGAAGCTCGTACCGAAATGCGCAAAGTTATTTGGCCAACTCGCCAGGAAGCATTACAGACAACTCTTATCGTTGCTGCAGTTACCGCAGTTATGTCGCTGATCCTGTGGGGATTGGATGGTATCCTGGTGCGTTTAATTTCATTTATTACAAGCCTGAGGTTATTCTAAGATGTCAGATTCACCTAAAAAACGTTGGTATGTGATTCAGGCTTTCTCAGGATATGAAGGTCGTGTTTCTCAGTCACTGCGTGAACATATCAAATTACATGGCATGGAAGAACACTTTGGCGAAGTTATGGTACCAACGGAAGAAGTCGTTGAAATCCGTAGTGGGCAACGCCGGAAAAGCGAACGTAAATTTTTCCCAGGTTATGTACTCGTTCAAATGGTGATGAATGATGAATCTTGGCATTTGGTACGTAGCGTACCTCGTGTTATGGGATTCATTGGTGGTACATCAGATCGTCCGGCACCAATTAGTGATAAAGAAGTTGATGCGATCATGAATCGCTTGCAACAAGTTGGCGACAAACCTCGTCCGAAAACCATGTTTGAGCCAGGTGAAATGGTTCGTGTTAGTGACGGTCCGTTTGCTGACTTTAATGGTGTGGTTGAAGAAGTGGATTATGAAAAAAGCCGCCTGAAAGTGTCGGTATCTATCTTTGGTCGTGCAACGCCAGTTGAATTAGATTTTAGTCAGGTCGAAAAAGCTTAAGCCAATAACTAGGCTGATTTACTCAAATGAAAAAGCATTTTTTAGACAACTGACTTGCAATGGGTGTGAAATTAAACTACAATTTCGCGCCTTTTGTTTTTAGTGCTTTGTTCTTTTGAACGAGGCGTATTGTGTTATCTGGGGAGCCAATATGAATTGGCGATATCACCCACATAGAGGATATTTTCATGGCTAAGAAAGTACAAGCCTACGTTAAACTGCAAGTTGCAGCGGGTATGGCGAATCCAAGTCCACCGGTTGGTCCAGCACTGGGTCAGCAAGGTGTTAACATCATGGAATTCTGTAAAGCGTTCAACGCAAAAACAGAAGGCCTAGAGAAAGGTCTGCCAACACCAGTAGTTATTACTGTTTATTCTGACCGTTCTTTCACTTTCGTTACTAAAACCCCTCCTGCGGCTGTTCTGCTGAAAAAAGCAGCTGGCGTTAAAGCGGGTTCAGGTAAGCCGAATAAAGAAAAAGTCGGTAAAGTAACTTCAGCTCAGATTCGCGAAATTGCCGAAACTAAAGCTGCGGATATGACGGGTGCTGATGTTGACGCTATGATGCGTTCAATTGAAGGTACAGCTCGTTCCATGGGCCTGGTAGTGGAGGATTAATCAATGGCTAAACTAACCAAGCGCATGCGCAATATCCGTGAAAAAGTCAGTGCAACTAAGTTGTATGACATCAATGAAGCGGTTACTTTGCTAAAAGAATTAGCGACAGCTAAATTTGTTGAAAGTGTTGATGTTGCTGTTAACCTCGGCATCGATGCTCGTAAATCAGATCAGAACGTTCGTGGCGCAACTGTATTGCCACACGGTACTGGCCGTTCAGTTCGCGTTGCTGTGTTCGCACAGGGTGCAAACGCTGAAGCTGCTAAAGCTGCAGGCGCTGAACTGGTAGGTATGGAAGATCTGGCTGAATCGATCAAAAAGGGCGAAATGAATTTCGACGTTGTTATTGCTTCTCCTGATGCAATGCGCGTTGTTGGCCAATTAGGTCAAATTCTGGGTCCACGTGGTTTGATGCCTAACCCTAAAGTTGGTACTGTGACTCCTAACGTTGC
This sequence comes from uncultured Moellerella sp., assembly GCA_963519845.1. Taxonomy (GTDB): domain Bacteria; phylum Pseudomonadota; class Gammaproteobacteria; order Enterobacterales; family Enterobacteriaceae; genus Moellerella. Next base: position 2,633 of record CAUQNX010000031.1, read on the forward strand.
TGAAGCAGTTAATAATGCTAAAGCAGGTCAGGTTCGTTACCGTAACGACAAGAATGGTATTATCCATACTACAATCGGTAAAGTTGATTTCGATACAGACAAATTGAAAGAAAACCTGGAATCTCTGTTGGTTGCTTTGAAAAAAGCCAAACCTTCTTCAGCGAAAGGTATCTATATCAAGAAAGTCAGCCTGTCTACCACTATGGGTGCAGGTGTAGCGATTGACCAATCAGGTCTGTCAGCTGCAGTTTAATTCTAATTCAGAATTAGGCTTTACCTTTGCGTCAAATTTGTATAAAATTTGACGCCTTGAGTTTAGGCACTTGGTTTCCATTTGTCTAAACTCACCAAATTCGGTTGGAGTCTGGCCTTTTCCAGACCCCGTCCAAGACCGCAGGTGTATTTATTACTTAATAATCCTGCGTAGACGGTGAGCCAAAAGAATTTTATTCTTGATTCTGCTCACCGTGTTAAGCGCTCAGTCGCAATTCCGTGTACTGAGTGATGTGAGTCCCCGGGTTTTCCCGGTTAATCCAGGAGCAAGAAGCTAATGGCACTAAATCTTCAAGACAAACAAGCGATCGTTGCTGAAGTCAGCGAAGTTGCCAAAGGTGCGCTTTCTGCAGTCGTCGCGGATTCTCGCGGTGTGGCTGTAGGTAAAATGACTGAACTGCGTAAAGCAGGTCGCGAAGCTGGCGTTTATATCCGTGTTGTTCGTAATACACTGATCCGCCGTGCTGTTGAAGGTACCTCTTATGAGTGCCTGAAAGACGTGTTTATTGGTCCAACCTTGATTGCATTCTCTAACGAACATCCGGGCGCTGGCGCTCGTTTATTCAAAGAATTCGCTAAAGCGAATCCAGCATTCAAGATTAAAGCCGCGGCCTTTGAAGGTGAGTTTATCCAGGCTGAGAATATCGATCGTCTGGCAACACTCCCAACTTACGAAGAAGCAATCGCACGCCTGATGGGAACCATGAAAGAAGCCTCTGCAGGCAAATTGGTTCGCACACTGGCTGCTCTGCGCGATCAGAAAGAAGCCGCTTAATCGGTTATTTCCCTCGTTGCTTTTTACCGTATAAACTATCTCTGAATTTTAGGAACACTTGTTATGTCTATCACTAAAGAACAAATCCTTGAAGCAGTTGCTGAAATGTCTGTAATGGACATCGTTGAACTGATCACTATGATGGAAGAAAAATTTGGCGTTTCTGCTGCATCAGCTGTTGCTGTTGCTGCGGGTCCTGCTGAAGCTGTTGAAGAAAAAACTGAGTTCGACGTTGTTCTGGCCGCTATCGGTGCGAACAAAGTTGCAGTTATCAAAGCAGTACGTGCTGCAACCGGTCTTGGCCTGAAAGAAGCTAAAGACATGGTAGAATCAGCTCCAGCTGTGATCAAAGAAGCAGCAAGCAAAGACGAATCTGAAACTCTGAAGAAAACTCTTGAAGAAGCTGGTGCTTCTGTTGAAATCAAGTAAGTTTGTCTTTGAGTTTGCAGCCTAACTTAAACTAGGCTGATGGCTGGTGATTATTTAATCACCAGCCTTTTTGCGCTATGATGCGTGATGGGTGTTAACAGCATTTCACGCTATTTAGTTGTTAGCTCACCCTCCAATGTTCCTTGCTATTGACGACTTAATATACTGTGTTATCAGCTACGACCCGCTCGGGGCAGCTCGCTAGACCACATAACACAATGAAATGATTTAAGAGTGATGACAATGAGCGTTATGGAAATATTTCTTTTTCCGTTCAAAAAATAGTGTTGACGATGCTGTCCATCCGGACAGACAAAGTGGGTCACTGATCAGCGAGCTGAGGAACCCTATGGTTTACTCCTATACCGAGAAAAAACGTATTCGTAAGGATTTTGGTAAACGTCCACAAGTTCTGGACATTCCATATCTCCTATCTATTCAACTTGACTCGTTCCAGAAGTTTATCGAGCAAGATCCTGACGGCCAGAACGGGCTAGAAGCAGCATTCCGTTCGGTTTTCCCTATCCAGAGCTATAGCGGTAATGCAGAACTGCAATACGTTAGCTATCGCATGGGTGAGCCTGTATTTGACGTTAAAGAGTGTCAAATTCGTGGCATAACTTATTCTGCACCGCTGCGCGTTAAACTACGTTTAGTCGTTTATGAACGTGAAGCGCCAGAAGGCACTGTAAAAGACATCAAAGAACAAGAAGTCTATATGGGTGAAATTCCACTCATGACAGACAACGGTACTTTCGTTATCAACGGTACTGAGCGTGTTATTGTTTCGCAATTACACCGTAGCCCAGGCGTGTTTTTTGACAGTGATAAAGGTAAAACACACTCATCAGGTAAGGTGCTTTATAACGCACGTATTATTCCTTACCGTGGGTCGTGGCTTGATTTCGAATTTGATCCAAAAGATAACTTATTTGTTCGTATTGACCGTCGCCGCAAATTACCTGCGACTATCATCTTACGTGCAATGAACTTCAGTACCGAAGAAATTTTAAATCTTTTCTTCGACAAAACTGTATTCAATATTCGCGATAACAAATTAATGATGACCCTCGTTCCTGAGCGTCTTCGTGGTGAAACTGCTTCATTTGATATTGAAGCTAACGGCAAAGTTTATGTTGAGAAAGGCCGTCGTATCACTGCACGTCATATCCGTCTATTGGAAAAAGAAGAAGTTAACAGCATTGAAGTGCCTGTCGAATATATCGCAGGTAAAGTGGTTGCTAGAGACTACATTGATGAGAGCACAGGTGAACTGATTTGTGCTGCTAATATGGAATTGTCTCTGGATACATTGGCACGTATGAGCCAATCAGGTCATAAAACAATTGAAACATTGTTTACCAATGACTTAGACCACGGTGCTTATATTTCAGAAACTGTACGTGTCGATCCAACTAACGACCGCTTAAGCGCATTAGTTGAAATCTACCGTATGATGCGCCCTGGTGAGCCACCAACACGCGAAGCAGCAGAAAATTTATTTGAGAACTTGTTCTTCTCTGAAGATCGTTATGATCTCTCTGCTGTTGGTCGTATGAAGTTCAATCGCTCACTAAGCCGCACTGAAATTGAAGGCGCAGGCATTCTGAGTAAAGACGATATCATTGAGGTAATGAGAAAACTCATTGATATTCGTAACGGTCGTGGTGAAGTCGATGATATCGACCACTTAGGTAACCGTCGTATCCGTTCAGTCGGTGAAATGGCTGAAAACCAGTTCCGTGTTGGTCTGGTTCGTGTTGAACGTGCAGTTAAAGAACGTCTCTCTTTAGGCGATCTCGATGCACTGATGCCACAGGATATGATTAATGCGAAACCTATTTCTGCTGCAGTGAAAGAGTTCTTTGGTTCCAGCCAATTGTCACAATTTATGGACCAAAATAACCCACTGTCAGAAATTACGCATAAACGCCGTATTTCAGCATTAGGACCGGGTGGTCTGACACGTGAACGTGCAGGCTTCGAAGTTCGAGATGTACACCCGACTCACTATGGTCGTGTTTGTCCAATCGAAACACCGGAAGGTCCAAACATCGGTTTGATCAACTCACTGTCTGTTTATGCACAGACTAACGAATATGGTTTCTTAGAAACTCCATATCGTTTAGTGCGTGATGACTTAGTGACTGATGAGATCCATTACCTGTCAGCAATCGAAGAAGGTAACTTCATCATTGCACAGGCGAATACCGTATTAGATGACGATGGTCGTTTTGTTGAAGAACTGATCACTTGCCGTAACAGAGGCGAGTCGAGCTTATTCAGCCGTGAACAGGTTGAATATATGGACGTTTCAACACAACAGATCGTTTCTGTCGGTGCTTCTTTAATCCCATTCCTTGAACACGATGATGCTAACCGTGCATTGATGGGTGCGAACATGCAACGTCAGGCTGTTCCAACACTGCGTGCTGATAAGCCGTTAGTAGGAACAGGTATGGAACGTGCTGTAGCCGTTGACTCAGGGGTTACTGCTGTTGCAACTCGTGGTGGTAGCGTTCAGTACGTCGATGCCTCACGTATCGTTATCAAAGTAAACGAAGAAGAGATGCAAGCTGGTGAAGCTGGTATCGATATCTATAACCTGACTAAATATACTCGTTCTAACCAGAACACCTGTATTAACCAGATGCCTTGCGTATCTTTAGGTGAACCTGTTGAACGTGGTGATGTGCTGGCTGACGGCCCATCGACTGACCTTGGTGAGCTTGCTCTGGGTCAGAATATGCGCGTGGCATTTATGCCATGGAATGGTTATAACTTCGAAGACTCCATCCTCGTTTCTGAGCGTGTGGTTCAAGAAGATCGTTTCACAACTATTCATATTCAAGAACTGGCCTGTGTGTCTCGTGATACTAAGCTGGGACCTGAAGAAATCACCGCTGATATTCCTAACGTTGGTGAAGCTGCACTGTCTAAGCTGGATGAATCAGGTATCGTTTATATCGGTGCTGAAGTCAAAGGCGGCGACATCATGGTCGGTAAAGTAACACCTAAAGGTGAAACTCAACTGACTCCTGAAGAGAAATTGTTGCGTGCAATCTTCGGTGAAAAAGCTTCCGACGTTAAAGATTCTTCTCTGCGTGTTCCTAACGGTGTATCTGGTACGGTTATTGACGTACAAGTCTTTACCCGTGATGGCGTCGAAAAAGACAAACGTGCATTAGAAATCGAAGAAAGTCAGCTGCGTGAAGCTAAGAAAGACTTAACAGAAGAGCTACGTATTTTCGAAGCAGGTCTATTTGCTCGTATTCGTAATGTTCTGATCAGCGGTGGTATTGAAGGTGATAAACTGGATAAATTACCACGTGAACGTTGGTTAGAATTAGCCCTTACTGATGAAGAAAAACAGAATCAGTTAGAGCAGTTAGCTGAGCAGTATGATGAGCTGAAATCAGATTTTGAGAAGAAACTTGATGCTAAGCGCCGTAAAATCACTCAGGGAGATGATCTCGCACCAGGTGTGTTGAAGATTGTTAAAGTGTATCTGGCTGTTAAACGTCAGATTCAGCCTGGTGATAAGATGGCGGGTCGTCACGGTAACAAAGGTGTTATCTCGAAGATTAATCCAATCGAAGATATGCCATACGATGAAAACGGTAACCCTGTTGACCTCGTACTGAACCCGTTGGGCGTACCATCACGTATGAATATCGGTCAGATTCTAGAAACTCACTTAGGTATGGCAGCGAAAGGTATTGGTGACAAAATCAATGCTATGCTTAAACAGCATCGTGACGTTGCTAAACTACGTGAATTTATCCAGAAAGCTTATGATTTGGGTGATGATACCCGTCAGAAAGTTGACCTGAATACCTTCTCTGATGAAGAAGTTCTACGTCTAGCTGAGAACCTGAAAAAAGGTATGCCTATCGCAACACCAGTATTTGATGGTGCGAAAGAGACTGAAATTAAAGAACTGCTGAAACTGGGCGGTCTGCCAACTTCTGGTCAGATTACGCTGTTTGACGGTCGTACTGGTGAGCAATTTGAACGTCAGGTTACCGTTGGCTATATGTATATGTTGAAACTGAATCACTTGGTTGATGACAAAATGCATGCCCGTTCTACTGGTTCTTATAGCTTGGTTACTCAGCAGCCGCTGGGTGGTAAAGCTCAGTTCGGTGGTCAGCGTTTCGGGGAGATGGAAGTGTGGGCACTAGAAGCTTATGGTGCCGCCTATACTCTGCAAGAAATGCTTACTGTTAAATCGGATGATGTTAATGGTCGTACCAAGATGTATAAAAACATCGTTGATGGTAGGCACCAGATGGAACCAGGAATGCCGGAGTCCTTCAACGTACTGTTGAAAGAGATCCGCTCTCTGGGTATCAACATCGAACTGGAAGACGAGTAATTCGTTTTATGCCGGCACTGGCTGAAGCTGATTTAGCCAGTTCCGGCCAGCGTATACACTGGGTTTTAGGGCGGACGGCATGGGCCGTTCACCTGACAGGTCTAACTCCGACAGGAGCCTTTTCGTGAAAGACTTATTAAAGTTTCTGAAAGCGCAAACTAAGACCGAAGAGTTTGATGCGATCAAAATTGCTCTGGCATCGCCAGACATGATCCGTTCTTGGTCTTTTGGTGAAGTTAAGAAGCCAGAAACCATTAACTACCGTACGTTCAAACCAGAACGTGACGGCCTTTTCTGCGCCCGTATTTTCGGACCAGTAAAAGATTACGAATGTTTGTGCGGTAAGTACAAACGTTTAAAACACCGTGGTGTTATCTGTGAAAAATGTGGTGTTGAAGTCACGCAGACTAAAGTCCGTCGTGAACGCATGGGCCACATTGAGTTAGCTTCACCGACAGCCCACATTTGGTTCCTGAAATCATTGCCATCTCGTATCGGCTTGCTGCTTGATATGCCATTGCGTGATATTGAACGTGTTCTGTATTTTGAATCTTACGTGGTTGTTGAAGGCGGTATGACTAGCCTTGAACGTCGCCAGATTCTGACAGAAGAGCAATATCTTGACGCACTGGAAGAGTTCGGTGATGAGTTTGATGCAAAAATGGGTGCGGAAGCTATCCAAGGTTTGCTGAAAAACCTCGATCTGGAAAACGAATGTGAAACGCTGCGTGAAGAGTTGAATGAAACCAACTCAGAAACAAAACGTAAAAAACTGACTAAGCGTATTAAGCTGTTAGAAGCCTTTATTCTTTCTGGTAACAAACCAGAGTGGATGATCTTAAACGTTCTACCAGTTTTACCGCCAGACTTGCGTCCTCTGGTTCCGTTGGATGGTGGCCGTTTTGCGACATCAGACCTGAATGACTTATATCGTCGTGTTATTAACCGTAATAACCGTCTGAAACGTCTTCTAGATCTTGCTGCGCCGGACATTATCGTACGTAACGAAAAACGTATGTTGCAGGAAGCGGTTGATGCCTTGTTAGATAACGGTCGTCGTGGTCGTGCTATCACGGGTTCTAACAAACGTCCTCTGAAATCTTTGGCCGATATGATCAAAGGTAAACAGGGTCGTTTCCGTCAGAACTTGCTGGGTAAACGTGTTGACTACTCTGGTCGTTCGGTTATCACCGTAGGTCCATACCTGCGTCTGCATCAGTGCGGTCTGCCGAAGAAAATGGCACTTGAGCTATTCAAACCATTTATCTACGGTAAATTAGAACTGCGCGGTCTGGCTACAACCATTAAAGCTGCGAAGAAAATGGTTGAGCGCGAAGAGTCGGTTGTTTGGGATATCCTAGACGAAGTGATTCGCGAACACCCAGTGATGCTTAACCGTGCACCAACATTGCACCGTTTAGGTATTCAGGCGTTTGAACCGATCCTGATCGAAGGTAAAGCGATCCAGTTGCACCCATTGGTTTGTGCGGCATATAACGCCGACTTCGATGGTGACCAAATGGCGGTTCACGTTCCATTGACATTAGAAGCTCAGCTTGAAGCTCGTGCTCTGATGATGTCAACGAACAACATCCTGTCTCCAGCAAGTGGTGAGCCAATTATCGTACCATCTCAGGACGTTGTTCTGGGTCTGTACTATATGACTCGCGACTGTGTAAATGCGAAAGGCGAGGGTATGGTCCTCTCTGGCTCGAAAGAAGCCGAGCGCGTTTATCGTTCTGGACATGCTTCACTGCATGCACGTGTAAAAGTTCGTATCACAGAAGAAGTGAGAGATGGCGAAGGTAATGTCACCATCAACACTGGCTTGGTTGACACTACTGTCGGCCGTGCGATCCTGTGGATGATCGTACCACGTGGCTTACCTTACTCACTGGTTAACCAACCATTAGGTAAGAAAGCAATCTCTAAAATGTTGAATACTTGCTACCGTATTCTGGGTCTGAAACCAACAGTTGTTTTTGCTGACCAAATTATGTATACCGGCTTCGCTTATGCGGCGCGTTCAGGTGCATCGGTTGGTATCGATGACATGGTTATCCCAGAGAAAAAAGCAGGTATTATCGCAGAAGCTGAAGCGGAAGTTGCTGAAATTCAGGAACAATTTCAATCAGGTTTAGTAACTGCCGGCGAACGTTATAACAAGGTTATCGATATCTGGGCTGCAGCAAACGAACGTGTTGCTAAAGCGATGATGGAAAACCTATCTACTGAAACTGTGATCAACCGTGACGGCGTTGAAGAGCAACAAGTCTCTTTCAACAGCATCTTTATGATGGCCGACTCAGGAGCTCGTGGTTCGGCAGCGCAGATTCGTCAGCTTGCTGGTATGCGTGGTCTGATGGCTAAGCCAGATGGCTCAATCATCGAGACACCTATCACGGCAAACTTCCGTGAAGGTCTGAACGTTCTTCAGTACTTTATCTCAACGCATGGTGCTCGTAAGGGTCTTGCGGATACAGCATTGAAAACAGCGAACTCCGGTTACTTGACTCGTCGTCTAGTAGACGTAGCACAAGATTTAGTTGTCACTGAAGACGACTGTGGTACACACGAAGGTATTATCATGACACCTGTTATCGAAGGTGGCGATGTTAAAGAACCTCTACGTGAGCGTGTACTCGGCCGTGTTACAGCAGAAGACGTACTCAGCCCAAGTACTGCGGATATTTTAGTACCGCGTAATACGCTGTTGAACGAAAAATGGTGTGACCTGTTAGAAGAAAATTCAGTTGATATCTTGAAAGTACGTTCTGTTGTTAGTTGTGAAACTGACTTCGGTGTCTGTGCTAAGTGTTATGGCCGTGACTTGGCTCGTGGTCATATCATCAATAGCGGTGAAGCTATCGGTGTTATCGCTGCACAGTCAATCGGTGAGCCGGGTACACAGCTGACGATGCGTACGTTCCATATCGGTGGTGCGGCATCTCGTGCGGCAGCAGAATCTAGCATTCAAGTTCGTAATAAAGGAACATTGAAGCTGGTTAATGCGAAATTCGTTAAGAATACTGAAGGCAAATTGGTTATTACTTCACGTAATACCGAACTGCGTTTAGTTGACGAATTCGGTCGTACTAAAGAGAGCTATAAAGTACCTTACGGTGCGCACCTGAGCAAAGGTGATGGAGCAGCAGTTAATGGCGGCGAAACCGTAGCCAACTGGGATCCACATACAATGCCAGTTGTCAGTGAAGTAACAGGTACTATCCGTTACTCTGATATGCTTGATGGTCAGACTATCACGCGTCAAACTGATGAGCTGACAGGACTATCTTCTCTGGTCGTATTAGATACTGCTGAGCGTACTGGTGGTAGCAAGGACTTACGTCCAGCACTGCGTATTCTCGATGCAAATGGCAAAGATGTGTTAATTCCTAACACTGATATGCCTGCACAGTACTTCTTACCAGGTAAAGCGATCGTTCAGTTAGACGATGGTATCTCTATCTCTGCGGGTGATACGTTAGCGCGTATTCCTCAAGAGTCTGGCGGTACTAAAGATATTACCGGTGGTCTGCCACGCGTTGCTGACTTGTTCGAAGCGCGTCGTCCGAAAGAGCCTGCAATCCTTGCTGAAATCAGCGGTATTGTCTCCTTCGGTAAAGAGACCAAAGGTAAACGTCGTCTGTTGATCGCACCGATAGATGGTTCTGATGTTTATGAAGAGATGATCCCGAAATGGCGTCAGTTGAACGTCTTTGAAGGAGAAATCGTTGAACGTGGTGACGTTATCTCTGATGGTCCAGAATCACCGCACGATATCTTGCGCTTACGTGGTGTTCATGCTGTAACTCGTTATATTACAAACGAAGTACAGGAAGTTTACCGTCTGCAAGGGGTTAAGATTAACGATAAACACATTGAGGTTATCGTTCGTCAGATGCTGCGTAAAGTTACCATCGCGGATGCAGGAAGTTCTGAATTCCTCGAAGGTGAGCAGGTCGAATACTCTCGCGTGAAAGTAGCAAACCGTAAAATGGAACAAGAAGGCAAAATCCCGGCGACATACGCTCGTGATTTACTGGGTATTACTAAGGCATCTCTGGCAACAGAATCCTTTATCTCAGCGGCTTCGTTCCAAGAAACTACGCGTGTGCTTACTGAAGCAGCAGTTGCGGGTAAACGTGATGAACTACGCGGTCTGAAAGAGAACGTTATCGTAGGTCGTCTGATCCCAGCAGGTACTGGTTTTGCTTACCATCAGGAGCGTATCCGTCGCCGTCATATGAATGACATCGTCGAAGCGCCACAAGTCAGTGCTGACGAAGCAACGGCTAACCTGGCTGAACTGTTAAATGCAGGTTTCAGCAGTAAGAAAGACTAATTACCTAGGTTTAATCCTTGATCATAAGGCCAATAAAATGTGACTTATGATCAGATTAAGGACAACCTAGTCTGTGATTAAGTTACCGATAGAACCGATGTCATAATGACATCGGTTTTTTTTGTTCATAATTGACTAAATTTGCACTGAAAAACAGTGATATAGATTGTGCAATATTGTTATTAATCAGTATAAAAGTTCTATTTTTAAAATTAATATAACTATAAATTTCATATAGACTTCAATAAATTATTTTAATTTGATCTTCAATATACATTGAAATAAATTTATGGGGATTAAATGTTGGATATGGCAATTGGGGAAAATATATTAATAAATTGGATTTTCTATTCTTAATAATATTAATGTTATTTGAAAATCAAACAACATTAATATTCCATTAGTTCTATTTAGTAATTTTAGCAATATCTTTATAAAAGCAGGAGGTATAATCTACAGATCCATTTAATATATCGCTATGAGATGGTCTTTGGTAACCAAAGTTAGGAAAAATACCATACCAAGTATCTTTAGGCATTAAATCTAGCCATAAAGCATCGATAGCCAGTGAGTGCATTACGTTTTCACCCGTACTGTCCATACCGTTACAGGCTTCTAATTGTCGAACCGATTTTCTTACGCTGGCCAGTAGTGTTTCATAATAGTGTTGATTAACAATATAAGCATTTGCGCCATATGCCTGATGAACTCGAAGCACAAAATTACCAATCGTCGGTGTGACAGAAAAATAATTGGCGGATAAAAAAGCCACATCCCAATGTATATTATTTAATGTGGTAAAATATTGATTAACTCTTATCACATTTTCTAGATCATATTTGAAGGATGAATCATCTTCGATAATTAGTATATTTTTCCAATTTTCTCTTTGTGCCATTTCTAAAATATACATATGTGATTTAGAACAACCAATTACTCCTGGTGTTGTTTTAATGGCTTCAAATCTAATGATCTTATCTTGTGGTATTTTTAGTTTTTCAAATTCACTTTTAAGAACGGTTTCACGTTCAGGTCGAGAGTCTAAATTGATATAAACAATCTTCTCTATAAACGACCAGTCTATATTAACAAAATCAAACATACTCACTCATCTTAAATATAGTTATAATTATAAAAACTACTATAGATAAATTTATTTGTCATGTGCTTTGATTTTTAGACATTCGCTTTCGGTTTATTCTTAATATTTGAATGGATAATATTGAGGTATTTTATATAAGAGAGGTCTGTTTTATATTTTAATAAACAAGATTAAAATAGAACGCCAATTTTATCATTATAATTGGCGTTCTATTTGAGTTAGCGGCCTAAATAACCATCCCAATCTTTCCATACTGGCTGAAGCCCAGATTGAATAATAGCTTGTGCGACCTGCTGAGCACTGCGATTATCATGAGGTGCAAATTGTTCTAATTCTGCTTTATCATCGGCATATCCGCCCGGTTGTGTTTTAGAACCCGCGCTGACATTATTAATTGCCAAAGGAATAACGTGATCACGAAAATAGGGCGATTCTCGTGTCGATAACGAAAGTTCAACATCGGGCGCTAGCAGTCGAAAAGCACAAATCAGTTGTACTAATTCAGCTTCGTTCATCACTGAGGCGGGTTCAATACTGCCTGCACAGGGGCGCAAACGTGGAAATGAGATAGAATAACGCGTTTTCCAATAGTGTTTTTGTAAATAGAGCAGATGCTCGGCCACCATATAGCAATCAGTACGCCAATTATTCGATAGTCCAATCAAGGCTCCTAAGCCAATTTTATCGATACCCGCTTGGCCTAAACGATCGGGCGTTTCCAGTCGCCAGTGGAAATCCTGTTTTTTTCCTTTCAGATGATGCAGTTGATAAGTGGGTTGATGATAAGTCTCTTGATAAACCATCACACCATCTAAACCTAATGATTTTAATTCGGCATATTCAGCGGTTTCCAGTGGCTGAACTTCCATCATAACTGCACTGAAATAGTTGCGGATCAACGGGATAGATTGGCGAAAATAGTCCATTCCCACTTTACCTTGATGCTCTCCGGTGACCAGCAGTAGGCTATCAAACCCCATTTTACGGATCGTTGCGCACTCATTGGCAATTTCAGTGTTATTCAGCGTTTTGCGTTTAATTTTATTACTCATTGAAAAGCCACAATAAGTACAATCATTAGCGCAAAGATTGGAGAGATAGAGGGGCACATAGAAACCGACGGTATTACCAAAGCGTTGTCGTGTTAGCTTCTGCGCTTTATGGGCCATCGGCTCAATATAGGGTGCTGCCGCAGGCGACAATAGCGCCATAAAATCATCTAATGTAAGTCTATCACTGTGGATGGCATGATCGACCTGCTGCGCGCTCTTACTATTAATTTGCAGTGTCAGATCGTCCCAATCTAGCTGTTGCCAGCGTTGAGTGAAACTATGGCTCATGATAAAGCTCCTAAAAAGTCCGTTAATGGACTCGATGCTTCAGCATGATGGCGTTGCGTAGCAAGGCCCGCTTGGCGTGTTAGCTCTCCAGCTTCTAATGCCATTTTAAAGGCTTTCGCCATGGCGACCGGATCTTTAGCCACGGCAATAGCAGTATTGACCAATACGGCATCAGCCCCCATCTCGATCGCTTCCAAGGCGTGGCTAGGCGCACCAATACCTGCATCGATCACTACAGGAACACCTGCTTGTTCAATAATGATCCTCAGCATATCCTTAGTGATCAGTCCCTTATTGCTGCCAATCGGTGCACCTAAAGGCATAACTGCAGCACAACCTACCTCTTCTAAGCGACGGCAGAGTACTGGATCAGCGCTACAGTAGGGGAGAACCACAAATCCCTCTTTGACCAGCTGTTCTGCGGCTTTTAAGGTTTCGATAGGATCGGGCAATAGGTATTTGAGATCAGGATGGATTTCAAGTTTTATCCAATTTGTCCCCAGCGCTTCACGGGCTAATCGAGCGGCAAAAATTGCTTCTTGCGCATTTTTAGCGCCAGAAGTATTGGGTAATAGTTTGACACCTGTATCTAATAGAGGCTGTAAAATTCCATCCTCATTACCGCGTAAGTCGATTCGTTTCATCGCCATGGTGACTAATTGGCTACCCGATGCTTCGATTGCTTGCTGCATTAACGCGGGAGAGGCAAATTTTCCGGTGCCAGTAAATAGACGTGATTTAAAGATAGTATCAGCAATTTTTAACACGATTAGCCTCCGGCAATAGCTTGAAACAAAAGAATATTATCGCCGTCATTGATGAGGTGTGACTCCCATTGGCTGCGAGGGATAATAATTTGATTGATGGCCAGCGCTGTACCCGCCTGCTGACGTTGCAGGATGTTAAATAATCGGCTGATAGTCACAGGCGCCTCAAATTCCATCGATTGATCATTTATGATAATACGCATGCCGCCTCCCGACAGATTGGGCACTGTTCCGATGGGCTGAGTTGCAATGTATTCCAACTCTGTTGTTTACCATCAAACAAGCGTAATTTGCCACTTAAAGAGGAAGGTAAGCCGATAAGTAATTTTATCGCTTCAAGTGCTTGTAATGTACCGATAATACCTACGACAGGTCCAAGTACACCGGCGGTGCGACAGTTACGCTCAGGCTCTTGTTGATCGGGATAAAGACAGGCATAACAGCCTTGCTGGAAAGGGGGCTCAATCACCATGAGCTGCCCGCCAAATCCCACGGCGCTACCACTGATCAGTGGCTTATTGTTAGCAACACAGGCCGCGTTAACCGCATGACGAGTCGCCATATTGTCACAACAATCGAGAACAAGATCGGCCTGCTGAACTAAGGGAAGTAGTGAGGCCAAATCGAGTTTTTGTTGGATTACATGGGTATTAATCAAGGGATTTAACGCTTGTAATCTCTGAGCTGCCAGCACGGCTTTAGCTTTTGGAACATCCTCAGTATTATAAAGAACCTGACGTTGTAAATTGGAGAGATGTAACTCGTCATGATCTGCAAGCCACAATGTACCTACTCCCGCAGCGGCGAGATAGAGCGACGCGGGCGCGCCTAATCCGCCAAGACCCACAATCAGCACTCTACTCTTTTTCAGCTTCTCCTGACCTTCAGGACCCATATCGTCGAGCAGCAATTGGCGGCTATAACGCATAAATTCGAGATCATTCAACATAGATGCTTCTCCTTGTTAAGGGAATTGCCCTCTACGAGCTGGAGCAATGATGCCGTCGCTGCACGCCAATCATCGGCTTTGGTGATAGCACTGACGACGGCTATGCTGCCAACTCCCGTAGCTATTACGTCAGAAACGCGATCGAGGGAGATCCCACCAATCGCTACTGTGGGATAATCTGCAGTTGCGATAACTTGTTTTTTAAGCGCCTCTAGACCTTGAGGGGAAGAAGGCATCTCTTTTGTGGCTGTTGGAAATATATGCCCCAGAGCGATATAAGAAGGGCGTAGATGTTTGGCTGCTTGTAATTCTTGTTCATCATGAGTCGAGAGACCAAGACGCAATCCCGCTTTTTGGATCGCTTGAAGATCAGCAATGGCTAAATCTTCTTGTCCTAGATGAATACCATAGGCATTGAACTCAATTGCTGAACGCCAATAGTCATTAATAAATAGACGTGCATGATATTTCTCACCCAGTTCAATCGCTTGGCGAATCTCTTTTTGCACGAGGATCTCGGCTTGATCTTTGATCCTTAACTGGATAGTGGTAACGCCCACATCAAGTAGGCGTCTGATCCATTCAATGGAGTCAACGACAGGATAGAGCCCTAATCGTTGAACTGTTGTGGCAAAAGGGGCATCAGGCAATTTTTTCATCAGCAATCACCCCAGCTGCGTGATAAAGCTCATTGCCGTGAGAGCGAAATGTTTCCGACATCTGTGCCATTCCAGCCTCTTTCTTGGCTGCATAGTCTCTGACCTCTTGAGAGATCTTCATCGAACAGAATTTAGGACCACACATAGAGCAGAAGTGAGCAACTTTACCTGAGGCTTGCGGTAGCGTTTCATCATGATATTTACGGGCAGTTTCAGGATCTAACGCCAGATTGAACTGGTCTTCCCAGCGAAATTCAAAACGCGCTTTCGACATGGCATTGTCACGAATCTGTGCACCGGGATGGCCTTTCGCCAAATCTGCCGCATGAGCTGCGATCTTATAGGTGATCAATCCCTGCTTAACATCCTCTTTGTTGGGGAGACCAAGGTGCTCTTTCGGCGTGACGTAGCAGAGCATAGCGCAGCCGAACCAGCCAATCATCGCTGCACCTATACCTGAAGTGAAGTGATCATAACCGGGCGCAATATCGGTGGTGAGTGGACCCAACGTATAGAATGGGGCTTCATGACAATGTTCCAGCTCTTCCGTCATATTACGGCGGATCATCTGCATAGGTACATGGCCTGGGCCTTCGATCATCACTTGGACATCATATTCCCAAGCAATTTTGGTCAGCTCGCCGAGTGTTCGTAGTTCAGCAAATTGCGCTTCATCATTGGCATCTTGAATAGAGCCTGGACGTAGGCCATCCCCTAAGGAGAGGGAGACATCATAAGCCGCACACAGTTGGCAAATTTCGCGGAAATGTTCATACAGGAAATTTTCTTGATGATGAGACAGACACCATTTCGCCATAATTGAGCCACCACGAGACACAATTCCAGTAAGGCGTTTGGCGGTCATTGGTACATAGCGTAACAGGACGCCGGCGTGAATAGTAAAATAGTCAACACCTTGCTCTGCCTGTTCTAACAGAGTATCGCGGAAAATTTCCCATGTGAGATTTTCGGCCACACCATTTACTTTTTCAAGCGCTTGATAGATGGGCACTGTGCCAATAGGTACTGGACTGTTACGTAAGATCCATTCACGAGTTTCATGAATATAGCGACCGGTGGAGAGATCCATTACGGTATCTGCGCCCCAGCGTGTTGACCAAATTAGCTTTTCAACTTCTTCTTCGATCGAGGAGGTAACCGAGGAGTTACCAATATTGGCGTTAACTTTTACCAGAAAATTGCGCCCAATAATCATCGGCTCAGATTCAGGGTGATTGATATTGGCGGGAATAATTGCTCGACCTGCCGCCACTTCCTGACGCACAAATTCAGCGGTGATATTGTCGACTAAATTAGCGCCAAAACTTTGGCCTGCATGTTGTTGTAGCAAAACTTCGCCACGAATACGCTCGCGTCCCATATTTTCACGAATGGCAATAAACTCCATTTCTGGGGTAATAATACCTTGGCGTGCATAGTGCAGCTGCGTCACACATTGGCCCTGTTTGGCTTTCAATGGATGAGGACGGTTATTAAAACGCAGATGATCTAATCCCTCATCAGCCAGTCGCTGTTGAGTAAAATCAGAGCTTAGTTTTTCGACTTGAGTGACGTCATTACGCTGATTAATCCACGGCTGGCGGATTTTTTTCAGACCTAGCTGTACGTTGAGCACCGAATCAGGATCACCGTAGGAGCCGGAGGTATCATAGACAGGGATAGCCTCATTCTCTTCATATTGCGGATTTTCTTTGTCGCCACCGAGCAGGGTCGGAGAGAGCTGAATTTCACGCATAGGTATTTGAATATCAGGGCGTGAACCTTCGAGATAGATACGTTTAGAGTTAGGAAATGAGACACCTTGCAGCGTATTAATATAAGCTTCTGCGGCATCACGCTCGGCCTTGCGTTTTCGTGCAGGCGCTGGCGCTGGAGAGAGATCTGTGGTGGTAATTAAGGTATTTTCGGACATAGCAAGTTCCTGACATTGTCACGGTTATTCCATAAATAAAGCGAATAACGGGTTTATAGTAAGAAAGTTGCTTGTCTGGAGCTTGGCGGGAGTAATGATAAGATTTGCTGTTTAGTTTCAGTGTGGTTATATCGAATGTTAGATATTTTTCCTGAATACTATACGGCTAATTGATTACTCTTGTTCCCTTCGCGGGTATTAACCCGATCAGGTTCCGCGGATCCCGAATTAACGGTCTCAGCCTGATGCAATTGCACACTAGGCACTCCGACAAGATGTGAAGCAGTATAAAAGGGATTATAAAAACTACAAGCCCCCAGAAAAGATAAGTACTAAATATGCCAACTCAGTTGCGTCCATTTGTTCTCAATAGCGGCTTGAGATAATCGGCTATCTGCGTTGATCGTAAAGACATAATCGGCAAAATAGCACAAAGGTAGGTCATTGGCAGAATCGGTATAAAATATAATTTCGGCGTCTTCAATATGTTGTTGGCTTAACCATTGAGTTAAACGCTTCACTTTACCTTCTTTAAATGAAGGGATTCCCGCTATTTTATTGGAGTAAGCGTTATTCTCTATTTTCATATCAATACCCATCGCAATATCGACACCGAGACGCAAAGCGATTTTTTTAACGATAAATGAGACGCTAGCAGAGATGATAATAATGGGTGTTTTACGTTGTTTATAGCCAGCTAAGCGCGCAATTCCCTCGGGAAACACATTTGGTAAAATAATGGTTTCAACAAAATTATCTAGCCAAATATCAATTTGTTCGATAGAGATACCTGCAATCGCTTGCATACTAAAGGCTAAATAGCTGGCCATATCAAGGTTTCCAGCACTGTATTGCGCCATCATATTGCGATCAGCTTCCACAAATTGAGGATCAGTAATGATTTTTTTGTCCCATAGATACTGAGTCCATAAAATGCTGCTATCACCTTTGATTAGGGTGTCATCGAGGTCGAATACGGCGAAACTAGTGGCCATTGTGTTTCCTTTTTAGCTGAGAGCGCGAATCTCATTTTTATTAAACAGTAACTCAAGTTGTGTTCCGGGCTCAAATAAGCGTTCAGAAGAGCGATTGAGTAGATCAACGGTCATTTCACCCGCCGCGGTATTAACCGAATAGCGAATAATATTGCCGAGTAGTTGATGATCGACAATGGTTGCGCTCACGGGATGAGAAATATGCTCACCATATTGGCGTCCCGCTTCTCGGACATAGATAGATTCAGGTCGTATGGCTAACATACCGAATAAATTTAACCCTAACAAGGTATTAGCTTTTTCGGCCTCGACAAGATTGTAATGACCCATAAAGCGCGCAACAAACTCATTTGCTGGCTGCGTATAAATATTTTCTGCGGTATCACTTTGAATGATCGTCCCTTTGTTCATTAGGAAAATACGATCAGACAGGATCATGGCTTCATCTTGATCGTGGGTCACAAAGAGAGTGGTGAGATTGAGCTCTTGCTGAATATGGCGAATTTGTTGTCTGAGATGCTTGCGAATACGGGCATCTAATGCGGAAAGTGGTTCATCTAACAGCAATATCTGGGGTTTCATAATCAGCGCTCTGGCCAGTGCAACACGCTGGCGTTGTCCGCCGGATAGCTGATGTGGATACTGTTGCTCTTTTCCTTCAAGCTCCACCATTTCAATTACTTCCGCAACTTTTCTTTTGCGCTCATCAAGATCCACATTGCGCATTTTTAGGCCAAAAGCGATATTATTTTCCACGGTCATATTGGGAAATAGGGCATAGCTTTGGAATACCATGCCAATACCCCGTTGTTGCGGTGGCTGCGCACTAATATTTTGTTGGTCGACAAAAATTTCGCCTTGATCTGGCGTTTCCAGCCCAGCAATACAGCGTAGTAAAGTTGATTTACCACAACCACTTGGGCCTAATAGGGTAATAAATTCCCCTTTATTGATCTCAAAATGGATATCTGAAAATACCTGATTTTGCCCAAAGGATTTACTCAACTTTTTAGCGATAACATAGCTCATTTTTTTGATCCTTATCGATTTAGGCGTGTTGCGAGCCAAGTCAGTAATAGGGTAAATAAAAAGTAGGACATCACTAGAGCCGAGGTAAAGTGACCACTGGTTTGTCGCATATTAAATAGATAAATTTGCAGCGTTTCATAACGAGTTCCCACCAAAATATTGGCAAAAACAAATTCACCCATTAAGAATGAAAATGAGATCAGTAATGAGATAAGCAGCCCTTTACGAATATTGGGCAGGATAATTAACATAAAGGCTTTAAAGGTATTGGCTCCCAGTAGATGGGCGGCATCCATAAGATCATGTAGATGAATACCTTGAAAGCTATTGGCTAAAGCGCGATACATAAATGGGATGGTGATCGTAAAATAGGTACCAATTAAGATCCACGGCGTGCCGATCAAGGGCAGGGGATCATCGGCGAAAAGCTGTAATAAACCGACGGAAGAGACCACGGGCGGGATCGCAAAAGGCAAAATAATCAGCAGATCCATCAGCCCCTTTAATTTCGGAAAGCGATAAAAAATAGCAAATACCATGGGTAAAATTAGCAGTGTGCTTAATAGCAGGGTAGCAAAACAGATAAAGAGTGAGCGACCAAAAGCCATTAAGAATCGAGGATCTTGCCACAGCTGTAGATACCATTTAAAGGTAAAGCTATCGGGTAAAACGGTCGCACCCCAACGAGTTGCGATGGAGTAGATTAAGGTGGCGATAATGGGCAGTACTAGCAAGGTGACCGTCGAATAGATAATGATATGGTGAATATATTGACCAGATGGCCTGCTTACTATTTGGGTATCACTTGGCATGATAACTCCGTTTCAATAGTCCATGATGGATAGCGGTAATAAATCCAAGAATAACGATAAGTAAGACGGAAAGTGCCGCTGCCATATTAGGTTCAAGAAAGAGGTCGCCAGAGACTAGGCTCGCAATGCGGATGGTGACTAAATTGTAATTACCACTAGTTAGGGCATAGGTGCTGGCGTAAGCCCCCATGGCATTGGCAACTAAAATAATAAAGGTGCCAAGTAGGGCCGGCGCTAACACTGGCAGTGCCACTTGACGCCAATAAGTGAATTTACTGGCGCCCATAGTTTTAGCCGCTTCTTCCCATTCCGGCTTTAAAGCGTCAAAAGCGGGATAGAGCAGCAAAATAGCCAATGGAATTTGAAAATAGGTATAAAGCAGCATCAATCCGGCGGCGCTATAGATATTAAAATCCTCGATAAAACCCCAAGATTTGAGTTGTAAGGTGAGGGCACCGTTAAAACCTAAAATAATGATAAAAGCAAAAGCCAGTGGCACACCGCTAAAATTACTGGCCATAGTAGTAAATGAGATCATCCAGTTGCGCACTCGACCTTGGATCTTATATAGCGAGAAAGCAGTAATACTGGCAATCAGTAGCCCATTGATACTAGAGATAATCGAAAGCCAAAAAGTATTTTTAAATGCCTGTAAATAAAAGTCATTAGAGAAAATCTCACTATAGTTAGCGAATGACCAAGCCTCTTCATAAATAAAGCTATTGATGATCACCCAAATCATTGGGGCGATTTGAAATAGAGTAAATAGAATAAAGAAGGGCACTAGCAGCAAGGCGGCTTGCCAGCGAAATCGCTCACTTTGCTGATAAAAAGTCACCCTTTTTTTCTGGCGCTCACCTTTTTGTGGTTTTGGTTTAGCCGCCAGTTCAATCGACAGATTAGTCATCAGCGCTTCCTTTCAATAAGGCTCTACATACTCTTTTATTGTTAATTGGGATATTTAATAGAGCACAAATAGATCCACAAAGTGCGGTTTGCGCTAGTGTGAGCTGAGGTTGATGAGAAAATGCCTCGCCGATAACATAAAGAGGTACATTGCGCTCTTCAGCGAGGCTGCCGCCATGGGAGCGATCATTATTCATACCATGATCACTGGTAATAAGGATCTGATAACCTTGAGCAATCCAATTGGGTAACCAATAGCCTAAGATATTATCTGCTCGTCTTGCGCTATTGCGATATTGGGATGAATCGAGACCAAACTTATGACCTGCATCATCGATATTCATCGGATGGATTAATAAAAAATCAGGATCAAAGCTGTTACGCAAATACTCGGCATCAAGAAAAAGATGATCGTCAGGATAGCTATCTGCTTGATAGAAGCAGCCATACTGTATAGGTCGCTCACTATTAAGGGTGAATCTGTCACGTTGAGGAACAAATGGCGCATTATTATATAATTCACTGACCCAATAATATGCAGCGGCTGCGGTGACCTTATTGGCTTGGCGGGCAAGGGAAAAGATACTGTCAAAGTGGGATAATCTGACGATATCATTATTGACAATCCCACTCTCTACCGGCGACATTCCAGTCAACAGGCACTCATAAAGTGGGCGAGAGAGCGAAGGTAATTCACACTCTAATTGATAGCGGGTTGCATTGTTCGATTCAACTAGTCCTTGCAGATAACCCATGCAATCATGGGCTATCTGATAACTTAATCCATCTAACACAACCAGTATGACTTTTTTGTCCATAGTGACTGTCTTCCTGATTATTGCATATGAATTAAAACTTGCTGCTGCCAAACTTTAGGTAATTGGCGCGAGGTTTTTTCCCAGCCTGTAAAATCTTTAATTGGCTTGGCATTTTTATACTGCTCATCGGGTAGTAGCTTGGCTTTGATCGCCTCAGGAATAGTGATATGGGCGGAACGAATTGGTCTTGCATAACCATCAGCAAGATTTAATTGGCCTTTATCGCTGAAGATAAATTCACGGGCCAATTTGGCAGCATTGGGATTTTTAGCATATTTATTAATGATGGTGGTATAGCCAGAAATCACTGAACCATCTGACGGGATCACTACAGTGAAGCCCTCGCGATTGATCTGATCACGATAATTTAGAGCATTGAAATCCCATAAGATCCCAACTTCGATCTCTCCTTTCTCGATATTTGCCACAGTAGGATCATTGACGGATAGACGCTTTTGCTTGGCTAATTCGGCAAATAGGTCGATAGCGGGTTGTAGATTATTTTCATCACCGCCACGGGCAAAAGCGGCGGCCAACACGGCATTATTTGCTTGTGCTGCAATACCCACATCGCCAACAGTGACACGGTATTTTCCTTTTAACAGATCATCCCAGCTAGTGGGGGTATCTTTAACTAACTTATTATTGACCATAAAAGCGATAGTGCCGGTATAGGCTAATGCCCAGTGACCCTCTTTATCTTTGGCCCATGCAGGAATTTGTTCCCAAGTAGTGGGTTTATAAGGAAGAGTTACCCCTTTTTGTACGGCAATCGGCCCGAATGAGGCTCCCACATCACCAATATCTGCGGTGGCATTTTTTTTCTCAGCGGCAAACTTAGCAATTTCTTGAGCCGAACTCATGTCCGTATCCTGATGTTTTAAGCCATATTGCTGGTTAAGATCTTGCCAAGTCCCTTTCCAGTTGGCCCAAGTATCTGGCATACCGACACTATAAATTTGCCCTTCTTTTTTGGCCGCTTCAATCAGAGTTGAAAGAGAATCTGTTTCTGCGTTAACGTAAGTAGAGGCTGCGAGTGTAATTAACATTGCTGGGACAGTATATTTCATCTTATTTCTCACATTTTAGATGCGCTGATTGGCAACTTTTTTATGGTAAGAAGTTTGGATGACAGTAAGTTGAAATATTCATGACACTTTTTATATTTTTTGTACTAGCCAGTCGCACTAAGAGCACAAAATAAGTATTAAATAGCGAAAATAAGCAAAAGTGACACAACATATTCACGCAAAATGGCGTATCTTTATTTTATTGATGGATACCATAATAATTAATATTACAAATATTAAGATGTGAAGAGATGACAAAAACAACATTAACGGGAACAGAGCAAGGCTGGTGGTTCGTCTGTTTTATGGGGCGTATTTGGTTGCCTAATGGTGATATTCCCCAAGGAACAGCACAGCAGTGGTCACTAACAGGTAAAACGGCAACGGTCATCGGTGAGTGGCAAGGTGAATTAGTTTGGCTATTGACTGAGAAAATGACCGCCGATATGGCTTCGCCTCGCACCCTTGCGGTACAGGATGAAGGGCTATTTCGTTTAGCGGGTCGAGGTGTGCAGTTAGCTGAATTTTATCGCTCACATCGTTATTGTGGTTATTGCGGTACCAGTATGCGCCATAGTCCCAGAGAGTGGGCTTGCCTATGTGATCATTGCCAAGAGCGTTATTATCCCCAAATCGCTCCTTGTATTATTGTCGCCATACGTCGTGATGACCATATTTTATTGGCGCAACACCGTCGACACCAGCAAAACCCGGTTCTGACTGTATTGGCAGGCTTTGTTGAAGTGGGAGAAACCCTTGAAGAAGCGGTGGCGCGTGAGGTCATGGAAGAGAGCCATATTCGGATCAAAAATATTCGTTATATCGCTTCACAGCCTTGGCCATTTCCTCACTCATTGATGATGGGTTTTTTAGCCGATTATGATAGTGGTGACATTGTTGTCGATCCTCATGAGCTAATTAGCGCTGATTGGTATCGCTACGATAAATTACCGAAGATCCCAACGGCGGAGACTATTGCTCGTCGTTTAATTGAAGATACGGTCATTTTATGTCGCGACGGTGATGAGCAATAGTTTGCATGTTACAATAGCCGCGATATTTGCAGCCATTTTCGGCAGCCACTTAATAAATGGAGTGAATGATGACTGAGTTGAAAAATGACCGTTACCTACGCGCGTTGCTTCGCCAGCCTGTTGATGTGACCCCCGTATGGATGATGCGCCAAGCAGGTCGTTATTTGCCTGAGTATAAAGCGACGCGTGCAGAAGCGGGAGATTTCCTCTCATTATGCAAGAATACGGAACTGGCTTGCGAAGTGACTCTTCAGCCTTTGAGACGTTTTCCTTTAGATGCGGCAATTCTCTTTTCTGATATTTTGACCATCCCTGATGCTATGGGACTGGGTCTCTATTTTGAGACAGGGGAAGGCCCTCGTTTTAAAAACCCGATTAGCAGCGCTGCGGATGTGAAAAAAATTCCTATTTTCGATCCTGAGCAAGAGCTCGGCTATGTGATGAATGCAGTGCGTGCTATTCGTAAAGCCTTGAATGGCGATGTGCCATTAATCGGTTTTTCCGGCAGCCCATGGACATTAGCCACTTATATGGTTGAAGGTGGCAGCAGTAAAGCCTTTACTAAAATTAAAAAAATGATGTATGCCGACCCTCAATCGCTGCATCTTCTGCTGGATAAGTTAGCAGATAGCGTTATCCTCTATTTAAATGCTCAAATCAAAGCGGGTGCCCAATCAGTCATGATTTTTGACTCTTGGGGGGGCGTATTAACACCGCGTGATTATCGACTCTTTTCGCTGAATTATATGCATAAGATTGTTGATGGACTGATCCGTGAAAATGATGGTCGCCGAGTTCCTGTTACGCTATTTACCAAAGGTGGCGGTCAGTGGTTAGAAGCGATAGCTGCGACGGGTTGCGATGCCATAGGTGTTGACTGGACGACTGATCTGTCAGATGCCCGCCGTCGTGTCGGTGATAAGGTTGCTTTGCAAGGTAATATGGACCCTTCTATGCTATATGCTGCTGCGCCAAGAATCGAAGAGGAAGTACAAACTATCCTCGCGAGCTATGGTTCGGGTAATGGGCATGTCTTCAATTTAGGTCATGGTATTCATCTGGATGTGCCACCTGAGAATGCAGGCACTTTTGTTAATGCGGTTCATAAGTTCTCGAAGCAGTATCACCAGTAATTAATTGATGCACACGCTGGCGCTCTTTTGTCGGCAAACAGCGTGTGTAACTTATTTTTCGATTTTTTCGATAAGCAGTTATTTCCCCTAACAAGGGAGGATTGATGACGATAGAGACAAAATTGCTACGTCAGGAACAGCTTGAGAAAGCTCACCAAGTTATTTTGGTCGATGATGTGACTATGCCTAACTTGATTGCGGGCGCTGATGTTGGATTTGAACAGCAAGGGACGGTGACACGCGCGGCAATAGTGGTGTTAACTTGGCCTGATCTTGAATTAGTTGAATCTCAAATTGCACGAATAGCTACCACACTTCCTTATATTCCCGGTTTTCTCTCTTTCCGCGAGTGTCCCGCACTGCTAGCTGCATGGCATAAACTGCAACATAAACCCGATCTTGTTTTGGTCGATGGCCAAGGCATTGCTCATCCCCGTCATTTGGGGGTTGCTAGCCATTTTGGTCTGCTGGTGGATATACCTACGATTGGGGTAGCAAAAAGTCGGCTCTATGGTGAGCATGCTTTAGTCGATGAACCAGCAGGAAGTTACCAACCATTAATGGCCAATATGCAACAGCTCGGTTGGGTGCTACGCAGTAAGAAACGTTGTAATCCACTGTATATTTCACCGGGGCATAAAATGAGTGTCGCATCATCACTTTGGTGGGTAGAGCAGTGTTTAAAGGGCTATCGACTGCCCGAACCTACGCGCATTGCGGATGGAATTGCCTCCAATCGAACAAATTTTAAGCAAACGAAAAATAAATCATGCTAATTATCAGCAAAATATGTGGCATTGCTGGATTTTCAGGTAAACTGCGGCTTATTAATATTGATGGGTAGAGACTCATGTTAAGAAATCCTATTCATCTGCGGTTGGAAAAATTAGACAGCTGGCAACATGTCACTTTTATGGCCTGTTTGTGCGAGCGTATGTACCCCAACTATAAGATGTTCTGTCAGCAGGCAGAGTTTAATGGTTTAAATGTTTATCGATCCATTCTCGATCTTATTTGGGAAACTTTGACTGTGAAAGACAGCAAAGTAAATTTCGATAGCCAATTAGATAAGTTAGAAGAGATCATCCCGAGTCCCGATGATTATGATATGTACGGTGTCTATCCAGCCATCGATGCATGTATCGCCTTAGGTGAGTTAGTTCACGCTAAATTAAGCGGTGAAACGCTGGAGCACACTGTTACTGTCAGTGAAATCTCAATTCGAACGGTTGCCATGCTGGAAATGACCCACGCAGGCAGAGAAATGACCGAGGAGGAACTGAAAATTATTCCCGCGGTCGAAGAAGAATGGGACATCCAGTGGGAAATTTTTCGCCTACTTGCCGAGTGTGAAGAGCGAGATCTCGACCTCATTAAAGGATTGAAATCTGATCTCCGTGAAACGGGGATCAGTAATATTGGTATCGAACTGGCCTAATTTTTCATGTTTCCTCATGAAAACGTGACTCAGAGCGTTAAAACCTGAGTTCAAAGGCTTCACAATTACCCCTACTCTGGTCTACATTTAGGGGCGAAAAGAAGTGGCTATCGGGGCGTGTATCAAAGGGCTGTCAATTTGGCACCACCGACGCACTCGATGCTTTGCAAACGATAAACACACTGTGTAAGGATAATCTATGAACAAGACCGAATTAGTTGATGCTATCGCAGGATCAGCAGAACTGACAAAAACTCAGGCTAAAGCAGCTTTGGAATCAACTCTGAATGCGATAACTGAATCACTGAAAAACGGCGAAGCAGTA
Source organism: uncultured Moellerella sp. (assembly GCA_963519845.1). Lineage (GTDB taxonomy): Bacteria > Pseudomonadota > Gammaproteobacteria > Enterobacterales > Enterobacteriaceae > Moellerella. Next base: position 29,143 of record CAUQNX010000031.1, read on the forward strand.
CAACTTGTAGGTTTTGGTACTTTTAAAGTAAACCATCGTGCAGAGCGTACTGGCCGTAATCCACAGACTGGTAACGAAATCACGATTGCTGCGGCAAACGTACCAGCTTTTTCTGCGGGTAAAGCACTGAAAGACGCTGTAAAATAATTAAGTTATATAAACGAATGATCAGAAGGGGGATACAGAATCCCCTTTTGTTAGTTCGAAAAGGGCTGCTGATATTGGGTATAGCCTCAGTACTCAGCGCCTGTTCGAGCAAACCCCCTCTCCCGGAGTTCAGTGCCAGTGGCTTTATTGCCGATGATGGCGTTATCCGACTCTGGCGTCTTAATAATCCGCAAAGTCAGCCGCAAGTTTTAATGGTGGTATACAGCCCTTATAAAAGCACTGATACCTCGATCACTTTCCTCGAATACCGTAATGCACAACTGTGGCAGATCCGCAGCCAAGTCTTTGATGCTCATAACCCAAATATGTCCGATCAGCTACGTTTTAATAAAAATGATGATGTTATTTTTATGCAGCGTGAAGTTGCGGGTAAAAAGATGCCGTTAACGCAAGATGATATAGTGCGTTGGCGCTTTGAGGCAAAACGTATTCTAGATGTGAGTACTGCGCTGATTACCGGTGATATTCAGCTGTATCAAGGCTATTGGCAACAAGGCAAAGTGACTACCTGTAGTGGTGAAATCCGAAATATCACCTTCGAACCTTATGCCGAGAACTGGCTAAAAACCCGTATGGGTGAGAGAGCTCAAAAGCTGACTATCGCTTGGCTTGAATCACCAGAAGGGACGCAGTTATTGATGGTCGCCAATGATGACTTCTGTAAATGGGAACCGACGAAAAAAAGCTGGTAATTGCTTTTTTCCGCCGTATTACTGCTATTTCAAGCGCGCAATGGCTCTATAACCAATATCATGACGATAGAAACTACCTTGCCAACGAATATCTTTCGCTGCTTTATAGGCATTTTTTTGTGCTTGAGCAATATCCTCGCCCAAAGCAGTGACACATAATACTCGCCCGCCAGTGGTTACTACCTGACCCTCTTTTATCGCTGTACCCGCGTGAAACACCTTACTATCAGCGGCTTCATTTTCGCCTAATCCCTCGATCATATCGCCTTGACGGTAATCATCTGGATAGCCGCCGGCAGCCATTACAATTCCAAGAGCAGGGCGTTGATCCCACTCAGAGGAGAGGCCTGCCAATTGGCCTTTAGCACCAGCAAGACAAAGTGAAACTAAATCTGATTTCATGCGCATCATAATAGGTTGCGTTTCAGGGTCGCCAAAA
>CAUQNX010000032.1:0-28392 GCA_963519845.1 uncultured Moellerella sp.
TCCAAACTCAAAGTTTGCAAAGCCAGTCCCAAATCCATCACTTCAATGGGATTACCATTACCCGCTGACAGATTGACCAAGTTAGCATCTGACATCAGATAGAGCTGCTTGCCGTTTTTCAGCTGATACATATTGATTTTGGGTACTATCTCTTCTTTGGCTTCACTTAATTCATTTAATGCAGCAACATCCACTTCGCGTTGAAAATGCCCCGCATTGGCGATAATCACCTTATCTTTCATCAATTCAAAATGCTGACGCGTCAATACATTGTCACGACCCACCACACTGACCACAAAATCCGCATCAGGGATCGCATCCTCAAGTTTCGCGGTATAGAAGCCCTCTAAATGCGCTTCAAGGCGGGTCAAAGGATTAGTCTCCACAACGGTAACATGCGCCCCCATGCCTCTAAACCGCTGCGCCACGCCTGAGCCACAATAACCATAGCCAATCACTACCACTTTTTTGCCGTGTATCATCACATTGGTGGCGTGGGCGATACTCTCAACCACTGATGAACCCACGCCGTAGCGGTTTTCAATAATGCGTTTGGATTGAGTATCATTAATTACTAGCGTCGGCCAGCGATCAGCAGTGAAATCTTCTCGCAGGCGATTGGCGCCCGTCGTTGTCTCTTCGGTAGCTCCTAAGAGGGTCGTTTGTAAGTGGCTAAATTCTGGATTGGTTAGGATCAACTCATGGAGATCGGCGCCATTGTCGGCAATAATATCGGGCTTCACACGTAAGATCGCTTTGCAGTAATTAATGTGATCGGCAAAATTCTCTGCTCGCTGTGAAAAAACCTGAGCACCATAATATTCCACTAAGGCCGCGGCAGTTTCATCTTGTGTCGAACCTGGTGAACCTGTAATAGCAATTTTAGCGCCACCTTTAGTCAGAGCCTCAATCCATACCCCTGTTTTGGCTTCCACATGCAAACAAATACTGATCGTCAGCCCTTTAAAAGGTTGCTCTTTTTCCAGACGCCTCGTTAAACTTTGCATAATTGGCATATGTGCTTTTGCCCAATTAATACGTTTCATTCCCTGAGGCGCTAAACTTAAATCTTTAATACAGTACTGGTTCTCTTTCAACATTGTTTTCACCTATTTTACGCATGCGTTATTCAAGGCAGCCTGCATCGAATAACATCGGTTATTTTTTATGAGTTAAGGTTGGTCAGCACTCTGAATAACAGAGTGCTTTTATCCTTATTAATACAGATTATTTATTAACGAACAGTGGCTTCAGAGGGTATATCCGATGGCTTTTTAACCAGCATATAAATCATATATAAAATAGTGAATGAGCCAGTGTAGGAAGCGAAAACAATCCAGAACATATGCCAATCAACAACGCCATTTACCGTATTTAAATCGAGTACCCAGCCACTTAACATGGCACCTAAATAGGTTCCGAATCCATTAACAAAGGTGGTAAATATGCCCTGCGCCGTGGAACGATATTGCAATGGAATCTCTTTATCCAAAAATAACGAGCCAGAGATATTAAAGAAATCGAAGGCACATCCATAAACGATCATCGATAACAGCAGAATGCCAGTACCAATAGCGGAGAAATCCCCGTAAGCAAATAAGCCAAAACGCAAGATCCAAGCAAACATACTGAGTAACAGAATGGTTTCGATCTTAACTCTCTTCAGTAAGAACGGCAGCAGCAGAATAAAACAGACTTCTGAAAATTGAGAGATAGAAAGGAAAATCGTTGGATAACCAGCAAATAATGAGCCTTCAGCTTCTGGGTTTTTCGCCAGATCTTGTAGAAAAGGCACGCCTAGCGTATTAGTGATTTGCAACACAGAGCCTAATAACATAGCGAAGAAGAGAAATACCACGACATTTCGTTTCTGGAAAACAAATAATACATTTTTCATATTGAAATTAGTGACTGGCCCTTCTCTCTTTTCAATCGGTTTAGCTGCTGGCAGAGTAAGGGAAAAAATAGCTAATACCACCGATGCGCCTGACGCAATAAATAATTGATAAGGACTGGTTTCCAATCGCAGAATACTGATAACCCACATGGCCGCAATAAAGCCGACAGTGCCAAATACCCGTATTTGAGGGAAATATTTATTAGATTCTAGTTTTTGCTGTTCTAACATCTCAAATAAAATGCTGTTACACATAGATATACTGGGCATATAGAACATTAAATTGAGCAATAGAACCAGAAATAGCATTGTAACGCTGGTGCTATAAGCCACTGCTATCAGAGTCACAGCGGAGAGTAGATGCAAGGCAATAAAGACCAGTTTTCGATTATTAATTTTATCTGCAACTATTCCGATAACTACAGGTGCAAAAAGCGAGGCCAGACCCAATGAACTAAAGACTAATCCAATATCGCTTCCTTTAAATTGCAAAGTATTAAACAGGTACGACGCCAAGGTAACTAGCCAAGATCCCCAAATAAAATATTGCAAAAAAGAGACGATTTTTAATCTAAATATTATACTCATTTAATCACCAGTTAGCTGTTGGATGTCACCGCAATTATCAGTCAGATTAGAATACCGATTCATAACATCATACATAGGATTATAGTTAACGAATGTGAAGTTATTCACATTACGTCATACGTATTACTTAATTTAACTAGATTAAAAAACACCAATTATTGTGGCTAATTTACTTTGCCCATTCGGCAAATTAATGTTGTCATATAGTCGATCGATACAAATTAATACCCATCGTTTTATCTATAATCTTTGTTATACTCCGCACAAAAAAGGTGATGACATAATGATTAAACAAGGTGGTTTGATGTCCTCAGCAAATAGCAAAGATGTGGCGAGACTAGCCAAGGTTTCACAATCAACAGTTTCGCTGGTGTTTAGTGGCAAATCGAAAGGACGTGTTTCAGAAGCAACCAGACTGAGAGTGCTGGCCGTTGCGGAGAGCCTAAGTTATCAACCTAATGTTAGTGCTCAAACGCTACGTAATGGTTCCCCAAAAAATATTGCCTTTGTGGTGCCTGACCTACAACAGCCCTACTTTGGTAAAGTCGTTTACGCAGCAGAAATTGCCGCCGTTGAATTCGGTTATTCGGTGATCTTGCTAGACAGTATTGCTAATGATGAATGGTGTGACAAATTGACCTCACTTTTTCAAAGCAAAGTGATCAGTGGCTGTATTATCTACTCCTGTAGCCAAATATTTGCCGCTAAGCTCGCCAATTTTAGAGAGCAAATTGTTTATATTGAACCTGATGATGAAAATATTATCGATATTGAGCTGAATATCGAGGAAACCTCGGATAAGATAATCGAATATATTCAACAATCTAAACGTTATCATATTGGCTATTTGCGTGCTGATATACCCAGAAGACATTTTATTCGACGGCATCGAATTTTCGAAAATAAATTTAATAAGCTAAATTGTCCTAATAAAATACTAGATATAGAGTACTCTTCTTTCTCAATTGAAGAAGCGACTAAACAGGCAGAAATATTATTAAAAAACCAACCTAACCTGATTATTTGCGATGATGATCTGCTGGCTGGTGCACTTTACCGCGCAGCAAGAAAATTAAATATTGCTATCCCTGAAGATATTGGCGTTATTGGTTTTAACGATACTGATCTATGCTGTTATCTGTATCCTGAATTAACCACAGTGCGTATTCCTGCTGAATATATTGGTCGATTAGCGGTGAAAATGCTTACCGACCGAACAAAAAACATACCCACGGCAGAACAGAGAGAACTCATAGAGCTAAGCTATATTTCTAGAGGATCAACAGGTTAAATCGGCAATATAAAATCATTGCTATCACTCGATTTAACTCGACTTTATTTTGTAGCGATAAAGAATAATTCCAATAGCTATCAATGAGTAAATAATGGCTTCTGGAGTTAGTGTTTTGAGCGATAATACATAATGAACTAAAGCTAAACTCATAATAATATAGACAGTTGAATGTATTTTAGCCCAATAAACACCAAGTTTAATTTTAATATAATTGAATGAGGTAGCAGCAAGTAGCAGTAATAATAACCAAGCAATTAAACCCAGTATTAAATAAACACGTTGCGTTATTTCAGCAAAGAATAGTGAAATATTCTCAATGCCAATTTCAAATAATAGATAACTAAAGAGATGCAGTGTTGCCCAGATAAAACACCAAATACCTAATATTTTTCTGATTGAAAATAATTGCTTAAATTGGGTGATTCTGACAATGATTGGAATCAATACTATCAATAGTAATATTCGCAGAGTACCAATCCCCAAAAAATGTTGAATATCTTTAGCCGGATCAGCACTCAGTTTGTCCATAGTTACAGCAAAATACAACCAAATAATAGGTGATATCACCAGAAAATAGGTGATAACTTTAATAGCAACATTATTAATGGCTAATATTTTCATTAATAGTACTCGGCTAAGTTCATTTTGCGATAAAGCGACGAAACCTGATCTTGATAACCATTAAATAATAAAGTGGGTTGTCTAGTAACACTAGAAATGCCCCCAGAGCCAATAAATCGCTCAGTCGCTTGTGACCAGCGAGGATGGTTAACATCAGGATTAACATTGGCATAGAAACCATATTCGGCGGCATTGGATAAATTCCATGTCGTCGGGGGTTGTTGCTCAGTTAATTTAATATTGACGATAGATTTTATACTTTTAAAGCCATATTTCCATGGCACTACTAAGCGAATAGGTGCGCCATTTTGATTAGGCAATGATTTTCCATATACACCTACAGCTAACAGAGTTAAAGGATTCATAGCCTCATCAATCCTTAATCCTTCAACATAAGGGTATTGAATCCCGCCACCTATAAAGCTATTTTTCTGTCCTGGCATACTTTCAGGATCATATAAAGTTTGAAAAGAGACATATTTGGCTTTGCTATTAGGATCAGCTAAGGATAGTAATTTACTCAGTGGAAATCCAACCCATGGAATAGCCATTGACCAAGCTTCAACACAACGCATACGATAAATACGCTCTTCTAATGAGAAACCTTGATAAATATCATCCATATCTAACGTTAGCGGATTATTCACTTCGCCATCAATGGTGATAACCCAATTATCCGTTTCCATTTGACCCGCATACTTCTCTGGATCTGATTTATTTAATCCAAACTCATAAAAATTATTATAGCCTATTACTTTATTTTCAGGTGTTAAAATTAAATCACTTTGATACTTGTTGGGTTTTAAATAATCTAATGTTTTTTTAACTTGATTATTACTTTTATTACTCTCTTCATTATTAAACCAAGAAAATACATCAGCATTAACCATGGAAGATACCGCTGCCGTTGCTGCCCCAATTCCTAATAATTTTAATATATTACGACGTTTCATGAGAAATACAGATTCTGGCGTAATATCTGACTCTTTTAGTTTTTTCATAATTAACCTACTCAAAGTAAGAGAGAGTAAAGAGTGATACTTAGGAAAATATCACTCTTTAGTAGTGATGTTAATTCGAATAAAATTAACTTCCTCGATAAGTTGAGTAACCATATTGACTAAGCAATAATGGGATATGATATTTTTCATCCGGCTTTGAAATAGAGAAAATAACCGGTATTTCTGGGAAGAAAGTATCTAGTTTTTGCGATGTAAAATACTCCCCCGTTTCAAAGGTCACTCGATATGTTCCCACAGTTGGCTTTGTATCCGGCCAAAGAGCACTAATTCTACCATCTTGATTCGTCTCTGCCTGATTAATGGTTTTCCATTGATTATCTGATTGTTGTTCTAGTCTAACGGTAACTCCAGATGCGGGTTTACCCGTCTGTTGATTCAGTATATGCACACTAAGGATATTATCACCTGCCGCCATGATGCTAGAAGAAAATATCAATAATCCACTTACAGCTAATGTTGTGATTTTCATTTTTAACTCCTTACGTTTATATTATGTTTCACAAGATACCGTAAGAAATTCAAAAATAGCTGACGAAAAGATGACATTTTTGTCATCTTTAATAATTGATGGGTAAAACCAGTGTTATATGATTTTGGTTATCACTATGATCGAGATAAACCTCGCCTTTATGCAATCCCATAATAGCTTTTACAATCGCTAAACCAAGGCCACTTCCCTCAGTAGTTCGCGCATTATCTCCACGCCATAAACGAGTAAAGAGTTTATTTTTATCTTCAAAATCCATACCTTCATTAGATACAGTAATATTAATAGAATCCTTCTCTGGCTTAACCTTAATGGTAATTAAACTATCAACCTCTGAATATTTTATCGCATTAGAAATTATATTTAATAAAGCGCGTTTAAGTAGTGTTCTATCGGCTAAAAGAGTCACTGAGACAGGATCATAGTGAATGCTCATGTTTTTCTCTTCTAACAAAGGACTAAATAATTCACATAGTAGTTCAATTAACTCAGTAAGCTGGATCTCTTCATAATTTAGAATAATATTTTTATTTTCTGCCCTAGCAATAAATAGCATATTTTTTATTAGATTAGATAGGCTATCTAACTCTTCGATATTACTCTGTATCAATTTGATATAATCAGACTCACTGCGCTTTTTATTTAACGTGATTTCATTCTGAACTCTAATTAAATTAATTGGTGTACGTAATTCGTGAGCAAGATCATCAGAAAATTGAGTTAAGGTTAAAAAATCCACGGCTAATTTTTTGCGCATGATATTCATTGAGTTACCTAATGCTTTTAACTCCATAGGTAAATCATCGATAAGGATTTGTTGATTTAATTTTTTAATATCAGTATCTTGCGTTATCTTACTTAAGATCCTCAGATCGATTAATCCATTTTTTATCAAATAATTGCCGAATAAAATTGTGATAAATATTGCTATCAAAGAGACAGTGATACTTTTTTGTAAATAGCCATCAAGCACTTTGCTGCGCTCAATCGCTACCCTAACTAAAGTAATTAATATTTCTTGACCGTTAAATTGAGTGACTAATTTAACGGCTGATGCCGGATAGCCCTGCTCAGTTTTCCAATTAAAAATTGAATTATCAGCAAGATCTTTGGCTTTTATCGTTTTTAGCTCAGCGGGCAATATAAGTCCCTTATTGATCTCAACAATATTAGTATTCTTTGAGCTTATATTGATAATATCTTGCTCTGAATCCATCATTCTATTGAAATACATAGGTAAGGTTTTTATATCTATCCCATCGGAGATCAATTGAGACATCTGATAGGCTCTATTAATCAGCGTGCTCTCATCTCTTTTTACTAACTCTTGCTTTAACAAGTTATATAACAAAAAATTAATGGTACTTAAGCTGACAAGCATCAGAATAGTAAAAATAATAGTTAGTTTAAATCGGATTGATTTTCTTTTCATAATAGCGGTTTATTTAGCCGATACCCCATTCCTCTGATCGTTTCAATTAACTTAATTTCATGGGAGTCATCAATTTTTTTTCTTAATCGTCGGATAGCAACATCAACAATATTGGTATCACTATCAAAATCATTGCCCCATATCTGACTAGCAATTAAAGTTCTTGGCAAAATTTCATCAACATGCAAAACAAAAAACAACAATAAGGAGTATTCTTGTCTAGTTAAAATAACGATTTTTCCTGAACGAGTCACTTCATGACGTTGCATATCAATTTTTAAATCAGCGACTTCAATTGAAGTCGTAATAACATGATGAGTATTTAACTGATTTCTCACCCTAGCCAGTAGTTCAGCAAATGAAAAAGGTTTAATTAAATAATCATTGGCGCCTAACTCAAGACCTTTTACGCGATCATCGATTGAATCACGAGCCGTTAAACAAATAACCGCGGTATTCTTTGACGTCCGTAGAACTTTAAGCACATTCCAACCATCCATACCGGGTAACATAATATCGAGGATGATCAGACTATAATCATTGGATAAGGCGAGATACAAACCATCGCGACCATCAGCCGCGGTATCAACAATATATCCGGCCTCTTGTAAGCCATTCTTAACCCAACTTTGTGTTTTATCATGATCTTCAACTAACAATATTTTCATAAGCGCTAATCTTGTATTTTAATAAATTATATTCGATAGATAATCACTTAAAAAAATTAAAATAACAAACAAGTGTTATTAATGATTCCGTCATAGACGGCTTATTTTTTATCTTTTGTTTGTCTAGCCAATGCCTCTAAGACTTCTTCATCATGATCGATACAGAAAGCGATAAAATCGTCGGTTTTGCGGATCTGATTATAGGTATCCGTCTGCTTGAACAAACTTAGGCTCTCTTCAAATAGACTTAAAATTTCTTGTACAATGCTTTTCCAAGAATCAAGCTTATCGTCGGTGAGCTCATTTGCTATTTCATCTAGCTCAAGCTGGGATATTGGATATAAGGTATCAATAGATTGATATTCCCAGTCACCCGTATTATATCTCAGATCGATAACGGCCTCTTCCGTTAGATAAGCATCCTCATAGGGTCCCGAGCGATAATCAGCTAAAGTATATTGAAAGTCGGCTTCTGTATTGAAACAGAGATTGATTTCACCGTATTCAGCATTGCAATCAAAAGCAAATGCATAATAAACTTTTTGTGGATAAACTGCTAAAAAATGGCCAACGCGTAACTCGGCAAAGGCTAATACTTCTTTTTTGACTCTCTCTGCCAACTCTTTTTTTAAAATCACAGTGAAATACCCTTATCTAAATCATTAGCCAACAACTTCATATGCAATAAAGGATAGGGTTCACCCTGCCCATCAAATTCAGAACGACCTATTACCACAAATCCCATATGTTGATAAAAACCGACTGCCTGTGGATTTTGTTCATTAACATCCAGCGTGTCGATTTTTAATTCTTGAATGGCAAAATTCAACAGTAACTTTCCACACCCTTGACCGCGGGAATCGGCAGAAATAAATAACATTTCTAATTTGTGCTCATCGGTACCTAATACACCATGTAGCTGGCCATTTTCATCGATAGCAACATAAACATTCAATGCAGGTAAATATTGTGTGGCAATACTCCCTTTAATTGATTGAATGGCCTCTTCAGTAAGAAAGTGATGCGTCGCTCTGACGGAGGATTCCCACAACTCAACAATCTGCGGATATTGTGACTGATTTCCCTGTGATACTGTTAGCATATAAACCTACGATTTAAAATGGTGATTTTAATTATAACCTATCAGTAAAGTCAAAGGTTTAGGCTTAAATTAGACTAAGTTTTTTCTATTTGTGTTTGAGGCATCTAATGAGAATTTATCTATTTACTGCCAAGTTTATAATTGTAAGACTAATTCTGCCTTAAAGTGCACTGAAAAACGAGGTTTAGAATAGGAAGAATAAAAAATAGCTGTACCTAATAACAGATAAGGCCACAATTAAGTGACCTTATATTTAATAAGAAGAACTTAACGCTCTTCAAGTGGGTAACTGCGGAAGCTCCAAAGACCTAATGCCTTTAAGCCATCGCGATAAATACCCTGTATATCCTTTTGGTCTGGTTTTTGTAATTCGGCTAAAGGTTTATCAAGCGCTGAAATAGTATAGAACTGGATATCCTTTGGTCCACTTTGCCAACTGGCTAAGGTGAAAATAGCGTCCGCTCGGCGAACATGGCTACCAGAACTAATAATAATAGCATTTTTGATCTTATGTTTAGCTAATGCATAGCGACTATAGAGGGCATTTTCCACCGTTGTACGGGCATAATTATCCTGAAAAATGCGCTCTGCTTTTATACCATTTTTAATTAACCAATCGGACATCAACTTTCCTTCAGTTTGGTTATTTTGCGGCACGCCACCGGTGACAATAATCAGTGCATCAGGTAATTGTTTGGCAATTTCGACGGTTTTTTCTAAACGCTCAATCAATATTTTATTCATGGTTCCATCGGGATTAAGCGCATAACCCAAGGTCACAATCGCATTATTCTCTTTGCTCTCATTCAATTTAGCTAATAATTCCGCCGATATTTGATCTCTTAATGGCATTGTTGTTACGCGATCAATTACTTTATAGAATTTTGTTAGCTCATCGGCTTTGGCTGGATTTAATTTCGCTAATTTATCGAAATAATTTTGGCTATCTGCCGTTTTACCCGCAAAACGGGACCAAGCTGACGCATAAATAAGGGCATCAATATCATCAGGTGCATCAGCTAAAATATCCTGATAAATTGCCAGAGCTTTATCAATATTATTATTGTAAATATAGGCGCTGGCGGCACTAAATAACAGATCTGTACGATAAGGTTCTAATTGGTGAGCTTGTAATAGCTTTTGCGCCACAATTTCCATATTCGATGCCAGTTTACCGGTAAATCCGGCGCCTGATATACGCGTTGGATTTTTAAAGGCTTGCTGGGCGTCATTAAGTAATAGATCAACGGTTTGCCGCTGTGTGACATAATCAGTATAAGCGGCTTGAGGCTGTGTAACATTAGTTACAGCAAGGCTCTGAAAGGAGAGTGTTAATCCAATCGCTAAGGCTACAAGTGTTTTTATTTTCAGTTTCTCTGTCGAAATCTGGCTCATCATTATTTCCTCTCTAAAATAAAGATATGTTTTTAGCGAAAATTATTGCTGATAAATACTATCAATCAATGAAAATATAAGCGAATAGCAGGCGCTTGTTTTCAATCATAGCTCTCATTATTTCTTTTTGAGAATTAAGTATCAAAGTTATCGACAAATAGGAGCCTCTACTCTAGCGCACAAAATGCAACAAGCTACAATTGACATTGTTTATTTTCCCCTCTAATATTTAATTCATTCAAATGAATGAAATAAAAAGAGGTGTCACATGATACAATTACCAGCAACAATTCCAGCTAGCTTCTCGTTGAATGAAAGAGATAGAAGATGGGCTTTGGCTCGTCAAATTATGGTTAACAATAATCTTGAAACATTGATTGTCTATGGTGATCGTGAATCCGCTGCCCCTGCGCCATTTTGTGTTGATCACTATTTTACCAATGACAGACTTGGTTCTGTGGTTATTTTTCATCAAGATAATCAACCACTCGTGATCACATTTGCCTCTATGATGATCGCCGATCATATGCAAGCAGAGATGCGTGGCGATCTACAGTGGATTAGCCCACAGCAGATTATTGTCGGCAAAACCGGTCGTAATATCGCACAAGTTCTCAGCAATATCGGGGTTAGCCAAAATGCCAATATCGGTGTCATCGGTTTAGAACCTTATCCTCCCTTCTATTTTGATGGTGCTATGCCCTATAACACCCTATTAGGCATTAAAGAGAAATTCCCACATGCCAATATTATTCCGGTTTATCGTGATTTTTTTAAATTGGCCTCAGTAAAAAGCGCCGAGGAAATTGAGCACATTGAATATGCGGCGGCAATCGGCGAAGCTATGAGTGAAGTGATGCGTATCACTGCTATTCCCGGTAATTCAGAGGCCGATATTGCGGCGGCAGTAACAGCAAAATGTTTGTCATCAGGCGGCTTTACTGCTGAGATATTAATGGGTTCTGGACCCGAATATATTGGCTGGGGACAACCCGCTTGGCAGTACCGCTCGCAAAAACCGAGAGTGCTGGAGATGGGCGATATTGTATTATCAGAAATTTTCGCGCTTTATGGTATGTATGAAACGCAGCATCAAGCAGCGGTGGCTATTGGTAAAATTCATCCTAATTTGGAGAGAGCGGCTCAAGTTGCCCGTGAATGTTATGATATTGGCGTAGAATACCTCAAAGAAGGAGTTACCTTTGGCGAGCTGGTTGATGAAATGGAAAAACCATTACTCAAATCCAAAGGATGGCATGTTCATCCATTAATTCATAGCATTAACCCCTATGGTCCGATTGGATTTGGTACTGCTCCTGGTATAGAATCACTGCCACAAGCAAGCCGCTATCAGCAAATTGGCCGTTTGCCTAATCCGGGACGCGAATTAGTTCTGCAAAAAGGAATGACATTTGCTTTTGAGCCTAACTGTGGTTTCGGTAATCATCTCTGTAATTTAGGCGGTACTGTTATTGTTGGCGGCAATAAAGGTATTGAGTTGAACTCAAATTCAACTAATCTAATGAGAGCCTCAATTTAATTAAAATAAGATAATATCCTTATGAAAAATGCCGATAAAAACCAGATTTCATCAGAACAGACCAAAGAAAATCTGATTAATGAAGGAATTCGATTATTCGCTCAACTCGGTATTAGTGGGGTCCGAACCCGTCAGTTGGCCGAGGCGGCTGGGGTTAATCAATCGGCAATCCCCTATCATCTGGGCGGAAAATTAGGTGTCTATTCGGCATGTATCAATAAAATAGCGACAGAACTGGCAGAGACTATCGATATTGCCAGTTTTGATCGCCAATTACAGATGGCTGAACAGCAAGCTCCTCAGGAAATAGTACAAAAACTATTACCTTGCCTCATTGAAGGCTTGGGAAGAGCCTTATTATCACCGGAAAAATGGGTTTACTCACAATTAATTATTCGTGAGCAGATTGAACCGACTGAAAATTTCAAAATTATTTATCAGCAATTTATTGAACCTCTTCATCTACGATTAACGCAATTAATACGTTTAGTGGATAAGAGTACGGCTGAAAATAGTGAAAGTGTGATAATAAAAGCTCATGCCATCATTGGACAGATATTAGGTTTTGTTATTGCCCGCAAAGCTTTTCTTCTCAGAATCGATAAAGAGAGTATGAGCGATAAACTGGTAGAAGATATTATTCAGCAAATTATTCAGTTATCGCTAAAAGCCATTAAGGATTAATCATTTTGCTCTCTGCAATATACCCACCGCATATACTTATGCGGTTCTCATTGTCTCATTAGTTTCTAAGCGGTTTTGTTGGCGACGTAATATTATTTGATGGGTTATCGCTTCGATCTCGGATAACTCACCATAGGCAGTTGCTCGTAAAGCGAGATCCCATTTACTCAGTATCTGTGCATGCTCTGCTAATTTGGGATGATTACGGAGACGACCGTTAGTATGCAACCATGCGGCGACACTGGCCCAATCCCACAATGGGGATTGCCCTTTTATGCGTTGGATAGGGCAAGGAAAATCACCCTTACCACGCATGCCATCCTTTAATAAGGCAATCGCTTGCCGGGTCATATTGGTCAATTCAGCAATATCACTCAATCCCACCAAGACAGAATCTACAGATTCAACTCTGACACTCAGACCTGAGGACTCAACATTGTCGATTGCAGATCCTATTGCCGCATCTAATGACTCTGCTTCCCGATCAAATTCTAAATAGACGGATTTACCGTAAAAACAGACTAAAGCGTCATCACAGCCACTTTCGAACAGTATATCTTCCAATCTTTCTGTCTCGGAAGTGACGCCGGAAAGTGTCAGTGTAAAATTAAACAGCGCCATAAAACTCCTCTTTTGTATGAAGGCGAACTCAGTCGCCCTATTTACTTTTCTCGCTCAGATACACTTATCAACCTTACGCCAAATCTGCTTAGCATGGTTCTCTGGACTCAAAGGAGTCGACCATACACTAAATTGATGTGCCTGATGTTCATATTCAAGAGTACCGCAGCGTAACCGACAAAACGCATGAGACGAATTACCCGGCGGCACCCAAATCCAGCCTCGAATAAGCGCATATTCAATGGCTGCTTGAATATGCTTGTTCGGATGTTTTTTCATTCCCCTCCGACAGGTATAGAGTAGATGATTCGTTGACACATGTCAACACCCTAAGTGAGGTGGAAATTTGTCAACAGGGTTAGCTTTCGCGAGAACTTTCGTTTACTCGCTGTTTTATTTTAACATTTCATAGCTAACACATTGTCTTAATTGAACTATATTCCTATTTATTATGTTTGTTTTGCGAGTGTGCTCGAAAAAATAATTGTGGAGTTACAATCTTATTTCCATATTGGATAAAGCATTAACACTCTTATTTTAATTTTTACCAATAATGACCAATAAAGGTGACTCAAACATCGCTTTAGGCGAAATGACTATTTCATCTTGCGGAATATTTTTGCCATAGCGCTCTACCAGCTTGGCTTTAACTGCGGGCGATCTTAGGTCAAAATCGCCTAACTTTTGTTGTTTACCTACCTTTAAGCCGAGTGCATTAAAATATATTTTCCATACTAGTTCAGAGCAATAAATCCGTTCGTCAGACCAAGAGAACGTTAAATCATAAGGTCGATTCAGATACTCCTGTGCAACTTGATAAAGCTGTGCCTTTTGTTCGCCCGTGAGTGGGATTTTGCTTCTTTTGACCACAAACTTGCCTTTAGCACCCTGAGCTATCCACTGTTTCATTGGCGTGAATTTTACTCGCTGAGCAGCTTCATAAACATAAGGTTGACCATCTTTAAACAGGATAATCCCCATATGGCTATAAATAGAATGAGTTGCCTGTTGAATAGCCAAGCTTTGCGATGAACGAGATGTTTGAAAAATAATATCCCCTTGTTGCGGTGTATAAGCATGGCTTTTAGGTAGGATAACTAGCCAAAATAGCAACAAGCAGATGCCGACTAGCCCTGTGATAATGGGTCTATGGCGAGGTATTAGAATCAAAATTATTACCTAATTGAGTAAGATTAACGGGTTATGGTAAATTATGGGGGAAATACATTTTTTGTCGACGATAAAAGCGCTATTGCGATCCTAATAAATGAAAAAATAATTTTGGGTCAGGAAAGTAAATTCAAGGACTAGGAATATTTGATGTTACAAAAGTTAGATGATCTACTGCTCAATCCTAAACCCAGACAAATTTCAGGGTTTAAGCGTTTTATTATTGAGTTTCTCTATTTTGGAATTAAAGAGGCTAGAGCCTGCCTATTTGCCGGTTTTTTCTTTATCGCCTTATTTTGCCGTGCCCGCAGTAGGAATATGGGGAGTTCCTCGCTACGATGTTTTATTGATCTTAGCGGTCTCGTTTCAAATTATGATGGTGTGGCAAAAATTAGAGACTTGGGATGAATTAAAAGCTATCTGTTTTTTCCATCTGATTGGTTTTATTATGGAGCTATTTAAAACCTCCAGCGCAATTGGCTCATGGCAATATCCAGATGAGGCTTATACCAAGTTATTTGGCGTTCCTCTATTTACTGGTTTTATGTATGCCGCCGTAGGGAGTTATGTTATTCAAGCTTGGCGTTTTTTAAAAGTGAGAATAGAGCATTTCCCGCCCTATTGGCTTGTCACCCTCACAGCCGTCGCCATTTATATTAATTTTTTTATGCATCATTTTATTGGTGATTATCGTTGGTATTTAACGGCCTTTATTCTCGGTTTATATGCGCGTAGTTTTGTTTTTTTTACTCCTTACGATAAAGAGCGAAAAATGCCACTATTATTGGCCTTCGTTTTAATTGGTTTTTTTATTTGGTTGGCCGAAAACTTTGGTACTTTTTTCGGTGTTTGGCAATATCCCAATCAGTTGGGCGCTTGGTCAGCAGTTCATGTGGGTAAATGGGTATCTTGGTCGCTACTGGTGATTGTCACTTTTACGATTGTCGCTTATTTAAAACATATAAAACACAGTATCTCTATTGCCAAATAGCTAAAAGAGCAACCGATTTGGGTTGCTCTCTAGTAAAATAATATTGTCACTCTAATAAATTACTATTTATCTGTGTGTTTTACCTTGGTGATCCACCAGCGTGAGAGTGAAATTATCATAGCGATAAAAACTAATAGCGCGGCGATCGCAAAGGTGATCGATAAACCATATTCGATACGATAATCAGCACCGGCTATATTATTGCCTAAATAACCTGAACTTAAAGCGAAAATTGTTCCCATCAATGCAGCGCCATTAATTAAACCTAAATTACGCGATAAATTAAGTAATCCAGCAAGTAATCCGCGCTTAATTGATGTTATAAACATCACAGATGTATTATTGGCAGTTTGAAATAAAGCATAACTTGATGTTATTAGACAGATTAAGATCAAATAGCTCGTTACAGTTAATATGTCGGCAAAATAAGACAAAATAGAAAATCCCATAAATAGACCTATTAGCGCTATGATAATTATGGGCTCAGAGCCAAAACGATCGACCAATTTACCCGCGGGTAAACCTAATAAAGCCGCAATCATTGGGCCACAAGACATGACTAGTCCAGCTTCAAAGAGAGTTAATTGCAGTACATGCGTTAAATAAAAGGGACCCACAATTAGTATAGACATCATAATAGTGGCAACAATCGAACTTGTCGCTACGCCCACTGATAGTCTAATCTGTTTAAAGAGTATCAAAGGAATTAACGGTGTGATGGCTCGCGTTTCAATATAAATAAACAGACTTAAACTCAAGAAGGTGATCAGCATTAATGGAATAGTCAATGATCCCCCCAGCGTCAATGCAAGGGAATAGAGTACCAAGGTGAGAGATAGCGTCAGCATTCCCAATATATCATGTTTTTTTTGCGCTATTTGAGTCACCTTATTGGGCGCAATAAAATAATAAACTAAAATAAAAGCCAAAATACCCATCGGAATATTAACCCAGAAGATTGCCCACCAGCCCCAAATTTCACTAAGAGTTCCTCCGACAATAGGACCAATCATAGTGCCAAGGGCCGATAATGTGCCAACCCAACCCATCGCCAATCCGGAAGATGTTTTAGATTTTAAATCCGCAATTAAGGCCATGGTGGTATTTAGCATAATAGCGGCACCAATGCCTTGTACAATACGAAATAAAATTAGCCCGGTAATCGAAGGTGCCAACGCGCATAATAGTGAGCCTAAAATAAAAATAACAATTCCTTTAAGCAATAGAGCACGACGATCCCTATTATCGCTAAAATAACCAACAATAAGTGCACTGGCCGTTAAGGTAATTAAATAAGCGATAATGACCCACTGCACTTGGCTAAATGTGGTTTGCAATGTGCTGACCATATTAGGAATAGCGATATTCACAATACTTGAGCTCATAGATGCTAATAAAATCGGCGGCGCCAGCGCAATAATTGTGTTACGGAAGCTGATATTCTCTGACATAATTTTTACCCACTAGCCTATTTTTAGTGAGTTTAATACGCTTGGATAAGCAGGCGGAAGACGCGTTATATGCATAGATAAAGTGCATCAAAGGCTATCATCTAAGTGATAAATATATGCTATATTTAATCGATGAAAAAACTCGATTTTAATCTCTTACTCACCCTCAATGTCTTACTCACTGAGCGTAGTGTTGCCCGAGCAGCTGAGCGTTTAATGCTGAGTCCATCGGCGATGAGTCGCGCCTTAGAACGATTGAGACAAACCACGCAAGACCCGCTATTAATTCGCGCGGGAAGAGAGATGGTTTTAACACCCAGGGCGATCGAAATTCGTGAACAGGTGACGCAATTAGTTTATCAAGTGGAAAATATTCTTAGCCCTCCAACTCTGGATATCCAACAACTGCAACGCACTTTTACCCTAAGAACCAGTGAGGGATTTGTAGAAAATTTTGGCGCTGAATTATTAGATTATATCAATCAAAGTGCGCCAAAAGTTAGACTAGGCTTTGTGAAAAAAAATGATAAAGAAAATCGCTGGTTACGCGAAGGTATTGTCGATCTTGAGGTGGCGGTGGTGGGTAAAAAAACGGGGTCGGATATGCGCAGTCGCACCCTATTCAATGATCGTTTTATCGGTGTGATGGGAATAGATCATCAACTCGCTCAATCGCCAATAACATTGACGCAATTTATTCAAGCTAAGCATATCGCTATCTCTCGTCGTGAACAAAAAGTCAGTCCGGTTGATCTACAATTGCAAAAACTAGGATTAAAAAGAGATATTAAGCTATCCGTCTCAGGCTATATGGCCGCGCTCACCTTGGTCGCTAAAACCGATCTTATTGCCGTCGTTCCTGAAAAATATAGCCAAAAACCTGCGCGATCAACTGGTTAGTTTTAGTTTGCCCTTTGATATGCCCAGTATCACACTCTCTCTATTATGGCATCCTCGAATGGATGGTGATCTGGCTCATCAATGGCTGCGTGGTTGTTTTCTGGCTGTTTGCGGTGATAAAAACAATCTATCTGATTGATTAGCTCTTATTTTCCTGATTGAAAGTAAGAAATCGAGTAATCGCTGGATTAGTGACAGGGTAACGCACACATAATATCAATTCAAAAAAGCTTTGCTGATCTTCAATAATCGAATAAAAAATATCATTGTTTCTAAAATTACTCATACTTGCCGGAACGATAGAGACCCCAATTCCTGCGGCAACTAAAGAGAGCACCGCATGCATGCTCTGAGCTTCTTGCACAATATGCGGCATAAAACCGGCATTAATACATAAAGCAATTACATTACGATAAAAACCTGAGCCCTTGGCAGCCGGCCATAAAATAAAGGGGATATTCGCCAGATCGCCCACTGACAGATTTTGATGCTGACAAAGCTCATGAGTATTAGGTAATGCGATCGCCAAACGATCTTGGTCAAAGGGAATACTCTTTAAATCATCTTGGCTAACAAAAGGGGGAATTAATATACCAAAATCCACCAAGTTATTTTCCAAATAGTGAATTTGCTCGCTAGTAGTGGCCTCTAATAATTCAATCGTAATATCGGGATGAGCCTGCCTAAATTGGCGAATCACAGTGGGTAACTTGCCGTAAAGAGCACTGCCAACATATGAGAAACGTAAATGCCCTTTTATTCCATTAGCCGTTTCTTGTGTAATTCTAATAGCATGTTCAGCTTGCTTGATAAGAATATAAGCTTGCGCCAAAAATACCTCACCAGCCACGGTTAAATTAAGGGTTTTATTGCTTCGATTTAATAATTCAGTGCCAATTTCTTGCTCCAGTTTTTTTATCGCTGTGGTTAATGGCGGTTGCGACATATTTAAGCGTTTGGCGGCGCGATGGAAATGAAGCTCTTCTGCAACGGCTATAAATTGCCTGACTTGACGTAGTTCCATAGCGATTTCTTATATTAAATGAGATTAATATTTTAAGGATAACAAACCGCCTGAAAAAGGGTACTTTTTTATCATCTCGTCACTTAATCCTATCGTCGCGCTGGTGATATAGAGTTTATTCGTCAACTCGCAATAAACACAGCTGGTCGCTCTGGGCACAGGTAAGGGAATTTTTTGTAGCAACTCTCCGGCGGGCGATAACTTAATAATCATAGCACCGTCAAAAATAACGCTCAGCAGGCTGCCATCGGCGGTCACGATAAGACCATCAGGTGTACTCAGTGTGATTGATTGTTGAAAAAATACCTTTTTATGACTAATTTTTCCGCTGTTATGATCATAATTATATTGGTAGATTAATCCCTTGCGTGAATCAGTCACATAGAGATACTGATTATCATTATGCCAATCAAGACCATTAATTAGCGTATAATTGTCATCCATTTGATGCCATTGATTATACTGGTCAAAACAGTAGAGAAATCCCGAGTTTTCAGCGATATTATTAGTGATGACGCCAATCCAAATACGCCCTTCACTATCTATTTTGCCATCATTAAAACGATAATTTTCTCGCTTATTTTCGTCATTAAAAGACAACCGAGAAAGCAAGGTAGATTGGCCATCTGCGGATAATTCAATCAGTTTCGTGCCCAAGCCAACAATCAACTTTCCTTGCTGAGTTTCACAAATAAAGCCGATAACATCATCGAGCACAATATATTGATGTTGATGGCTGATCAGATGATAAAAATGGACTTTTTGCTGAAAAGCATCGACCCAAATCAAATGATTAGAGTAGCGACTATAAATCGGTGATTCGCCGAGAGTCGAGGCTATATTTAATTCACATTGCACCTTATTCATAGCGAGGTTCGATATTTTTTATCGCGATTTGCGGCCAGTTTTGATGAATCTCTTCGGGTGAATTAGCATTTATCGCCGCGAGATCTATCGGATAACGCACATTGACAGCTTCAAAATATTTTGTAGCATGAAATTGACCATTACTCGCTCTTAAAATCCAACCACTCTCATCGCAGAGTGAAGAAGCGAGATAGAGGATACCCGGCGAGACTAATTCCGGTTGTAGATCATGAGGTTGTTCAGTGATCCCCCACATGCGCGTTTTGGCAACTGGGCTAATGGCATTGATCCTAATATTATGCTGTTCACCTTCTTGCGCCAATATATTCATTGCACCCAAGATGGCCATTTTCGCCGCCGCATAACTGATCAAACCCATTTGTGAATATTGGCTATAAATGGCGCGATCTGAGGTGGTTACGACAATTCTGCCAAATTGCTGCTGCACCATCGTTGGCCATGCCGCTTGTATTAACCAGAGTGGGGTTTTAGTGGTAATAGACATCATGCGATCAAATGTAGTTTCATCCCAGGCATCTATCGATTGATAACCCACCCAGCCCGCATTATGGATAATAATATCAATGCGCTGATAACGTTCAATAATCTCATCAACTAAATTCTGACAGGCAATTTGGTTAGAAATATCACTATTTTTCGCCACTGCATGGCCTGAGGCCAGATTTAACGACTCAACCGCCCGAAAAATCCCCTCTGGATTAACGATAACACCCTCTTTATTCGCGCCAGAGTCTTGCATAATCACAGTGGCGCCCCGCCCTAAAAATGATTTAGCGTATTCCAAGCCTAAACCTTGAGCGGCACCGGTAATAAGGACAATATTGCCTTGGTAGTTCAACATATCAATTCTCCTAAAAAATATTAAGAGAAGCGTAAAACAGTCCATTCGATATGTATAATATTATATATATCCACTCACGATAGTTATTATGTATCGTGAGAGTTAACATATACTGAGATGATGGATAACAGTAGCCAGCCATTCTCTCGTTAGCAGCATCTAAAATGATTATCTAATTGAATATAAATATTAATCAAAATTATTTAGTCTGGCGAATCTAAGTACGACAAACTGTAACTACATTAATATTATGTAATATAATTTTTACTATTTGATTAGGATTATTAATAAATATAATTCACTATCTGTATAGTTCTTATATAAGATATCTATATTCAATTAAAACTGACCATTAATTCTGAATTGAGATCCTATTGAAATAAATATACTCAATCAAATATGCTCTCAAGGAGCCTTTAAGATGAAAAATCTCTGCAAAGTCTTGTTTCTCACCTCTTGTATTATCAGCGCAACCGCCGGTGCTAACACGACTATCAATACCGCTGCCGGCGTTATAACTGAATCAACTGGGTTAAACACCAATAAACAAGCGGGCTTCCTTGTGGAACAAACCTCATTAGACCCAGTTTTAGGTCTTAGCGAAGCTTCTGAGCAGTATCGTATCCGTTATAATTCAGTCAGTGGCGTAGACGGTAAATCAATTCGTGAAGATACTGGCGCAGTTTTTATCCCTAAAGGTAAGGCTCCACAAGGGGGCTGGCCAGTGGTGATCTGGACACACGGTACTATTGGTGTGGCCTCAAAATGTGCCCCTTCCCTTAATCCGCGTTCACCGCGTGATGTGCAGTATCTCAATACTTGGCTATCACTGGGCTTTGCCATTGTCGCACCGGATTACCCAGGTTTAGGCTCATCCGGTTTACACCACTATTTAAATAGCCGTGCTGAAGCTTGGAGTGTATTAGATAGCGCCAAAGCTGCAATGAGCAAATTCCCACTGAGCAATAATGTGGTGATTGTCGGTCAATCTCAAGGGGCTCATGCGGCATTTGCGGCAGCGGGTTATCAACCAGAATATGCACCTAGCCTTAATATAGTTGCTACCGTATTGACGGGAACGCCTTACTTTAAACCGGGGATCTCTGCGGAAGAAGTGATTGGCAATAGTAAGCCAAGCGACAAAGGTGATCCTAAAATGCCTTATGCCATGTATATTTATCTTTCTGCGGCAGATCGAGATGCTAACTTGAAAGTTGAAGATTTCTTTCAAAAAAGCGCTATTGAAGATGTTAAGTTAGCCAGTGAACTCTGTATTAGTGAATTAACGCAGCATGTGATGAGCAAGGGAATGAATGGCGCCAATAGTTTAAAACCTGAAATTCAAATCTTGCTGGAAAAAGAGCTACCGAACATGGATTACAACACCATGAAGATCAATCATCCGGTGTTTGTTGGTATTGGTTTAGAAGATGTTAATGTGCCGACTAAAATGCAGCAAGTATTTGCCAATGATGTGCTAAAAGCGGGAACCAAGGCTGAAATCAAGGAGTATCCGGGACTTAGCCATTCAGAAACTGTGAATGTCTCATTACGCGATTCCGTGCCTTTTGTCTTAAAAGCGATGGCCGCAGATAGTCAGAAATAATGATTTTCTACCGCTAAATTAAAGGGCTTCTCTGCCCTTTAATTTTTACTCTTATTCTATTTTATTTCCGATTTCGTTAAGCGAAGATCTTGCCGCTGTTTATCACCTTGCCGCTTAAATTGCTTCTGCCGATATCTCAGCATCCACCATGCCAACCCGCCATACAGAAAAGCTAATAGCCATAAATGCCACCAAATACCAGCGATTTGCTCAAAACTTGCGCCCATTTGATTGAGTTTTAATATCCCTTGAATCCCCGAAACCGCTGGGACCCACTGAGATAACATACTGAGTGGCGTAGGTAACATTTCCGTTGGCCAAATAAAACCTGATAGGAAAACCAATGGCATAGAGGAGAGTAACGCTATCTGACTGGGCAGTTCTCTGCGCGTAAACAAAGCGCCGATAAATATCCCCAGCCATAGAGTTGATAATAAAAAAGGCAAAATAAACAGCAAGAGATCTAAAATACTGGCTCTGCGAGCCACTCCATAGATATCGAGACATAGCCCCAACATATAGAGCACCATGATCATATATAAACTACCGATAGTCAGCGTTCGGGCGAGCAATAAACGCCAAGGTGCAAAAAATTGCCAATAATGACGCTCTCCCTGCAATGAACGCTGATTTTGCGTTGCGCCAAGTAGGCCACACCCCATGATCAGAATTTGATGCAGTATCAGCATAAAGACGCCGGGCACCACATAGTTGATATAGCCCATGGTAGGATTGAACACAGGAACCGTATTTAAGGACATCGCCTGCCACTGCGTATCGGCGCCGGGAAAAGGATCGCCATTAGCCAATAAACGAGAGATTTGAACCTGCGCACTGATAGTTCCCCCCACCGTTGCCAATGCTTGGGCTATCTCACCATAGACCAGAAAATAGCTGGCATCGGCGGCATAACTCACAGTGACACTTTTTCCCTGCATAATATCGCGATAAAAATGACGGGGTATATGCAAAATACCTTTAGCTTCGCCCGCTAAAATAGCTTGATCTGCTGCCTCAAGGGTATTGCACTGGGCAACTAATTTGATCTGCGGCGTCGCATCTGCCATAAAGGCCATTTTTCGCGATAGCTGTGAGCTATCTTCATCCACTAATACCACCGGTAATTCTCTTGGTACTTGTGCGATATAAGGACGAGGATAGAGAAAGGAGTAGAAAATAATGCCGCCAAATAGCGTCAGCAAGATCGTTGAATCTTTCAGTAGCGCTCGTAATTCGAAGCGAACTATTTTGGCAAATGTCAGCATGTCTCATCCTTTATCGCGCGTTTCTTATATAACCAGATTGACAGCGGGATTAATCCCCAAAATAGGGTCAGATAAATCAGTGAAGGATAGATGCGCGTGATACCTGAGCCATAATTACTAATGGCGATTTGAATATCCGCATAATGAGAAACAGGCAGTAAGGCGCGCCAATAAGTGGCAAAGGTTTCCATGGCACTTGCCGGAAAGGTAATTCCCATAAAAGCCAATCCCGGTGCTGTCAACGCACCGACAATTGAGATTGTTTTAGCACTATCACGCAAGGCAGCAAAGAAAAACAGTCCTAAGGCAATACAGGCGCCAGCAGCCACCCCTAACACCAAAAAGAGGAGTAGCGGGGAGCCGACTAATGGGTAGTCTAATAGGCTATACATGCCATAGGCCCAAACTCCGCCCCACGCCCAACCAATCAGCCAGTTAACCATAAACTTTGCGCCAATTTCTCGCCCAACGTTTGTTGGCATCCATTGTCGGCCCTGCTTATCTTCTCGAGATAAGGTATTAATGCCGCTGAGCGCTAATAAAATAGCCCATGCCGCTGGCATAATGGCGCTTAATAAAAATTGAGCATAGCTAGAGTTCATATTAAACAGCGGCGTGATCTGATTACGTACGGGTAGTGCAATTCCCTCAGTTTGCGGAAATGCAGCGCCTTTGGCTAAGGCCTGAGCCGTTCCTACTTTGGCATTAAAGGTACCTG
Organism: uncultured Moellerella sp.; assembly: GCA_963519845.1. Taxonomy (GTDB): domain Bacteria; phylum Pseudomonadota; class Gammaproteobacteria; order Enterobacterales; family Enterobacteriaceae; genus Moellerella. The sequence continues at coordinate 24,206 of CAUQNX010000032.1, forward strand.
CTATCGAAGCCAGTGAAGTATTGAGCACCTTGGCAATCAAAATAAATTGACCATTATTCCAAGCAGTGACCGTGGGCATAGTACCAAGGCGGATATCACGTTCAAAATGACGCGGGATCACCACCAGAGCATAAACCTGCCCCGCTTTTAGCGCTTGAGCCCCATCCATCACCGAGGAAAATTCATCACTTAAATAGAAGGATGAAGAGGCGTCTAGCTGCTGGGCAAATTGGCGTGATAACGAACTCTTATCCAAATCAATAATAGCAACAGGTAAATCACGCACAATACTGGCCGACAAGGTCCACCACAAACAGAGCAGTATGCTTAAGGGCAGCCAGAACAATAAAGCGCGGCTCCAACGATCATGTATTAAGGCCTGCCACTCTCTATTCATCAGAGATCAACCAAAACACTCATACCGACCCGCAAATTTTCAATAGGTGTGATCGGTCGAGCTTCAATTTCATAGGTTCGCATATCAAAACCCTGACGAGTATCAGTGGCGCGCCAAGTAGCAAAATCCCCCATCACCGCCACATAACTGACTTTAAAACGAAAGGTTTTATCGCCTAATGCGGGAATACGGGCATCAAACTCAGAGCCTAGCGTAAAGCGACTCAGTAAATCTTCACGCACCGCTAATTGCACCCAAGCATCACTCATATCTAATAGCGTTACAACGGGAAAACCTTGCGGCGCTAACTCACCCTGACGCAGTAGAATATTATTGATTTCGCCATTATGGGGGCTGCTGATCTGCGCATCGGCAAGATAAGCCTCGACTTCAGCTACTGAGCCCGCGGCCATACGCATTTTTTCCAGCGCAGCAATTTTGGTTTCATCGCGAGTTCCTTCCAACGCCATCTGATACTCTTGCCACGCCATCCCTTGGGTATAACGAGCCGCATCCCATGAGGCCTTAGCTTCATCTAATTTCTGCAAGGGAACCACATCCTCACGATATAAATTTAGAATACGTTGATAAGTTTTATAGCTAAGTTCGGCACCGGCTTTGGCTTTTTGCCACTGATCTTTAGCGCCTGCAATTTGTTGTGTCCGAGCGCCCTTATCCGCCTCTGCCGATTGTGCTGCGGCTGCGGCTTCACCCGCTTGAGCTTGGGTCAGTTTAGCGTCCAGCTCAGGGGTTGATAAGGTGAAAATGAGCTCTCCCGCCTGCACTATTTGGCCTTTTTTCACTCGTACATCTTCGATACGCCCAGCAACTTTTGATGAAACCGAATATTGCTGAGCGTCGATCTGTCCTTGTAATCGCTCGCCCTCAGGCTGATACGCTATCCAGAAGCGGATAGCTACGAATAAAACAGCAACAATCAATATGGTTAGCAAAACCCAAGAGAGTAGCGTTAGCGATTTCTGTTTTGCCATTATTTCACCTGTATTGCTTGTTGTGTTTGATAGTAAGAAAATCGATTAATTTGTCCAGAGATAGCCATTAATCTCGCTATTGCAACCACATAGCGATAAGCGGCAGATGAACGTTTAGTTTTAACTGAGGCGAGTTGATTCAAAGAATCAACCACATCGAGTGAGGTAGACATCCCCTGCGCAAAAGATTTCTTGCGCATTTTGATATTTTCAACGGATAACTGCTCAGTCGAAGCCAGAGAATTGTACTCATTCAGCGCTTGATTAGCTTCACGCCAAGTCGTTTCAACCAAAATTTCCAAATCTTGACGAGTACTGGCCTCTAAGTAAGTGACTTGTAACTCAGTACTTTTAGCCGCTGCAACCGTATCCGCACGCCCATCTCGACTCACTAAAGGGATAGAGACGCCAACGCCCACCAGCCAGTTAGGCTCTGTTTTGGCGGTAATGGTATCCTGCTCATAGACATTATATTTTCCATAGAAATAGACGTCTGGCATATACTTGGCTTGCTCAATCTTAATCAACTGCTTGGCTTGATCGCGCTTAGCGACCAGCATTTTCAAACCAGGATGAACATCCAATGTTTGCTGGATTAATGGCGGTAATTCTGGCGTGTGCGTATTAATAAATAACGGAGAACTGGTTTTTGCCTCTTTATTTTTCACCAGTTTCGACAAGATCAATTGTGTCGTTGCTAACTGACTCTTGGCATTTTCTGTTTCGATACGCGCTAAATCATAAGCAGATTGCGCTGATAACACTTCCACTCGCGCGATCTGCCCCTGAGCTTCTAGTTTTTTAGCATGATCATAATGCTCTGCCATGCCCTTTTCAATTTCGATACGAGTTTGAGTCACTTGCTGCGCCATCACAACGCCATAATAGGACTGTGCCAGTGCCTCAAAGCGAGCTTGCGTACGAATAGCTAATAGTTGTTCAGCTTCATTCACTTGTGCTGCACGAATAGACTGAGCCGCATCAATACGCCCGCCAGTAAAAAGTGGCCAGAGCACTTGCACTGAGCTGGTAATAATATTTTGATCCGTTAGCTTTGTGGAATAAGGATTGCCAGTGACATTCAGCAATTGATTTAATGCATCGATTAAATCTTTCTGATTAGTTAGTGGGTTTAAATCACGAGCATCCACTTCGACCGGCTTATCTAAATGCGTATAATTCGCGCCAAGATTCACTTGCGGAAAATAGAGAGCTTTGGCGGCCTCTTTCTGTAATTCCGCTCGCTCCACGCCCACTTGTTCAGCGGCGATACTCTCATCTGTTTGTAATAAACGAACCCAAGCTTGATTAAAGGTCAAAGAGTTCTCATTCGCAGAAGCGGAATTGAAGCTCAATAATATCAAAGCAATGGGTAGATAGGGTTTGAAAAATCGTTGTTTCAACGTCATTCTCGATGTATTCAGCGCATTTATCCTTTTCACCTAACAGTGTATCGGCAGATGCAAAATAGGGTTAATAATAAAAGTGATTCATTATCTTCGTGTTTTATATTTTACTACAACTCAGGTTTTTTACGCTGTAAATATGTAACAACATCTATTTTTAGAATTTCGCTAAAGTCAGCAGCTAAAAATTAGACAAGTCTAGCTAGGAAATACCTAGCTTAATTATAAAAACATTGATTATTAATAAAGATGGTTGGACCTTAGTAACTCGCGATAAAAAATTCTCAGCCCAATCGGAACATACTATTCTGGTCACTGCTAGCGGTTATAAAGTATTAACCTTACGGAATAAAGAGAAATTACCGTAAGGTTATATTTTAGACAAAAAATATCGTTAATATAAGACTATAATAGGTTAGTTAGCGGCATTTTTTCGTTGTTGGTTTAATTGATTTTCAAATTTCTGACGGGAAGACTCAACATATTTTTGCAATCCCTCTCTATCAATAAACGCCTGCTTATTGCCTTTATTAAAAGCCGCCACTTTATTGGCGAGATCGAAACGCTCTCCTTTACTGGCAATAAATATATCTACCGATTGAGCGGATAAAACCGCAAAACTATGCGTCATATCCGTTACGATATCAGGATAGTTTTTATTGTTAATAAGATAGTAATCCGGTGTTGCTAAACTATCCGCATAAATAGCCGTCTGACCATTAGCTAATTCTATTTTCCATGAAGTTGCTCCGGGCAGATGTCCGGGTGTAAGTAATGCGGTAATTTGCACTCCACCAATTGAAAATGAATCCTGATCTTCAATGATCTTATCTACTTTGACGCTCGGAAATAATAAGGCATCACCTAAAGCAAAATCCTCTTTTCCACCCACAGCAAGTTGTTTAGCGTTTTCCTTACTAGCAATCAAGGTCGCTCCACTCCACTGTTTTAAACGCGCTAACCCACCGGCCTGATCTAATCGAGCATGACTATTGAGCAAATAACGCACATCGCTAAGTTTAAAACCTAATGACTCAATATTAGCTTTTATTAAGGGGGCATTTTGGTCCAGCGCGCCATCAATTAACACATGGCCTTTTGGGGTAGTTAATAAAATAGAGGAGAGATTATTGGTGCCCACATACCAAACATTCGGCGCCATTTCGAATGGTGTTATCGGTTTAGCCCAAGATTCAAACACACTCATTGGCGGTGCTGGTGATAATTTTTGTGTCGGATCTAATGCCATCGAGTGAGAAGAATAAGCAAATATTAAACAAGATAAGACTAAAGCTCTGACCTTCATGGTGTTCCACTATCAAATAAATTTATGTGCTAAAAGTATAATAGAAAGGCATTGAATTCAGTTCAATACTTAGGTTAGATGTTGAA
>CAUQNX010000033.1:0-25397 GCA_963519845.1 uncultured Moellerella sp.
TTTAATGTTTCAGAGGGGACTGAATTAATGTCTATTTCTTTATCATGGATCGGTGTTATTTTCATCATATTAATCCAATGTGTATTATTAGTGAAATTTAAAGCGATCAGGTGTTCCGATAATCTCTTTTTTAACATGATTTAGGTCTGATTTAGAGCTATTGCGGCCATTATAAATAATCAATGTTTTAATAATTTCTATTGATCCGTATAATCCTATAAAACATGAAGCCGTGATGTCGTCGATGAGGCCCAGAAGTGACAAATTGTTGTATTGATGAAATAACAAGCCAACTCTTGCGAGTTTTACCCACATTATCACTAGCATCTCAACAGCTGACGAGATTTAGCTATCCCATTGATAATACACCTGGGTTTCCCGGCCTTAGTTGGCTTGCTGCGCAGGATTGTTACCCTCAATTTTACTGGTCTCAGCGCACTTGTCAGGAAGAGGCGAGTGCTATTGGTGCAGTGCAGAAATTCAGATCGGTGGCAGAAGCTGAAGATTTTATCTTAAAGTATCCACAATATGCGGATATGCGCATTTGGGGACTGAATGGTTGGGATGCGATAGATTCACAACTTGCTAGTTCTGCGGAGCAAGAGACGGCGTTCTTTTTTCTTCCTCGTATCGAGTTTTATCGTAATGGGGAGCAGCAATGGCTGACTTTTACTATAATGGGCCAAGAGGATTTAGCGCAGGCCGCCGCATTCCTTCAATCATTACAACCGGATTCAGATCTCTCCCCTATTAATGCTCATATTATCGCTCAGAAGCATACACCCGATCATAATGAGTGGTGTCGGTTACTGGAGTTAGCGATAGATGAAATGCGCGCAGATAAGATGGAAAAAGTGGTTATGGCGCGCCAAACGGATTTAACCTTATCCCAGCCGCTTTCTGCTGTTGAATTCTTAAACGCGAGCCAGCAAGTGAATCATCAATGCTATCACTTTATGCTGGCGCTAGATTCATACACCGGCTTTATCTCTTCGACACCCGAGCGTCTCTATCTTCGTGAAGGCGTTCATCTATTAACTGAAGCTTTGGCGGGCACGGTCGCCAGCAGTGACGACGATCAGATTGCGGCGCAGAATGCAAAATGGCTAATGGAAGATAGTAAGAATCAGCATGAGAATTTAGTCGTATTAGATGATATTTGCCAGCAGCTACAGGGCACGGCATCGGCGGTTGATGTCTCTGCGGCGGAAGTGATACGTTTGCGTAAAGTACAACATTTACGACGTTCAATCAGTGCTGAGCTGCTATCGGCCTCAGATCGCCACTGTTTAGCGCGTTTGCAGCCCACAGCCGCGGTATCGGGCTTGCCTCGCATCAATGCTAGACGTTTTCTCGCCCAGCATGAGCCATTTTCTCGTGGCTGGTATGCGGGAAGTGGTGGGTTTATTAGTCAGGCTAAAAGTGAATTTGCCGTCTCCCTGCGCTGTGCACTGATCTGCGGTGAGCATATTCGTCTCTATGCTGGTGCGGGTATTGTGAGTGATTCAGATCCAGAACAAGAGTGGCAAGAGATTGAAAATAAAGCATCTGGTCTGATTTCATTACTCAATAAAGCGTCATAACCATAATAAAAATATGGTTATTATGTTATATTTCAATTATTTCGCACAATCTTGTGATTGGATCAAACAATTTTAGCCTAGTACGTTAAACTGGTTGTAATCGTAATTTTAAGTGAGTGGACTATGTCGAACAGTGTTTTTAACCGCCGTTGGGCTGAAGTGATTTTAGAATCTCTCACCCGCCATGGTGTGCGCCATGTTTGTATTGCGCCGGGTTCTCGTTCTACTCCTTTGACATTGGCGGCCGCAGCAAATAGTCGCCTGCATTGCCATACCCACTTTGATGAAAGAGGGCTTGGGCATCTTGCCTTAGGATTAGCTAAAGCGACGAAAGAACCTGTGGCTGTGATTGTCACTTCAGGTACAGCGGTGGCCAATCTCTATCCTTCGCTGATTGAAGCGGGACTGACGGGTGAGAAAGTGGTCTATTTGACCGCTGACCGTCCTCCTGAATTAATTGATTGCGGTGCAAATCAAGCGATCCGCCAAAGCCATATTTTTGCTTCTCATCCATCGCAAAGCCTAATGTTACCTCGTCCATCGCGGGATATCTCCGCACGTTGGTTAGTCAGTGCCATCGATAATGGGATGAATCAACTGCATCATGGCGCCTTTCATATTAACTGTCCCTTTGCTGAACCCCTGTATGGTGAAACGGAAGGCGATTATCAATGGCAAGAGACCTTAGGCGAGTGGTGGGATTCCAATTTACCTTGGCTAAGTGAACCGCTTCATCATGCGGTTGCTTATGCCTCTGATTGGTTCTTCTGGCGTCAAAAACGCGGTGTGGTGATCGCCGGTCGTATGAATGCACAAGAGGGCGAGAAAGTGGCTCAGTGGGCAGAAACACTAGGTTGGCCATTGATCAGTGATATCTTATCTCAGACCGGACAATCTTTGCCCTGTGCCGATCTCTGGCTGGCAAACTCTCAAGCCCAACAAGCATTACAGGATGCACAATTAGTGATTCAGTTCGGCGCTAGCTTGACGGGCAAACGCTTGTTACAGTGGCAAGCACAATGTGAGCCTGAAGAGTATTGGATTGTTGATAGCACGCCGGGCCGATTAGATCCTGCCTCTCATCGTGGGCGAAAACTAAACTGCTCAATTAGTGGTTGGTTAGAGGCCCATGAGCCTCAGCCGCGCAGCCCATGGTGTCCTGCGTTGGCCGATCTTGCTGAACAATCCTATCGATTGGTAGCCAAACAGTTAAATGGCCAATGCTCTGAAGCCGCAGTGGCGCACCAGTTGGATCAACTACTGCCCGAGCGTGGCCAATTATTTGTTGGTAATAGCTTAATTGTGCGTTTGATCGATGCATTTTGTCAGCTGCCTGCGGGCTATCCTGTTTATAGTAATCGCGGGGCTAGCGGTATTGATGGACTGATTTCAACTGCCGCTGGGATACAACGCGCAACCGCCAAACCCACATTAGCGATAGTGGGGGACTTATCGGCGCTTTATGATCTCAATAGTCTTGCGCTCTTTCGCGAGGTTTCAGCGCCGACTATCTTGGTGATCGTCAATAATAATGGCGGGCAGATTTTCTCTATGTTGCCGACCCCGAATGAAGAGCGCCAAAAGTTCTATTGTATGCCGCAGAACGTTAATTTTGAGCACGCTGCTGCACTCTTTGGCCTCGATTACTGTCAGCCGTCAGATTGGAATACACTTAAAGCGACAGTTGACGATTTTTGGCATGGAAAACAAGGCTCATTGATTATCGAGCTCAATGTTGCAAGTGACGAAGGGGCACAAACATTGAAGAAACTACTGGCGCAGGTGGTTGAACTCTGATGCTTGCTAGCCAGATTTTTAATCAAGACAAAGCAGCTCCTTGGATTGTTTGGCTCCATGGCTTATTAGGCAGCGCAGATGAATGGCTGCCTATCATTGAATTATGTGATGATCATCCATCGCTAGTGATCGACCTGCCGGGGCATGGTGATTCCGTTGATGTGACCTGTGATGGCTTTGCTCATGCAGATCAATTAATCCGCCATACTATAGCCTGTCATCAAATCAGCGACTATTGGCTGGTGGGCTACTCATTAGGGGGGAGATTGGCGATGTATCACGCTTGCCATGATCAACCTAGTGATCTCTCAACGGCAAAATTAAAAGGTTTGATTATCGAGGGTGGCCATGTGGGTTTATCCGACCCTGATGAAAAAATAGCGCGTCAGCAACATGATCATCGATGGGCCGAAGCTTTTCGTCATCAAGCTATGAACGATGTATTAGCAGACTGGTATCAACAACCGGTTTTTGCCCAATTAACTGAACAACAGCGTCAGCATCTTATTGAAAAACGCAGTAATAACCAAGGTGCAGCTATTGCGGATATGTTGGAGAGTACTTCATTATCCCAACAACCCTTTTTAGCCGACAAATTACGTCATCAACAGCGGCCTTTTATCTATCTCTGTGGTGAACAAGACCTCAAATTTCGACAGATGTCACAACAATTTGCCTTACCTTTACAGCTGATCCCGGCAACGGGACATAATGTACATCAAGCAGATCCTATCGCATTTGCTGATGCCATAAACCAATTTTTATCCCACTGTGGTTAAAGGAACTTAAACATGCTTTATCCAAGCGAAGAAAAACTGTACGCCCCAATTAATTGGCTCGATTGCTCCGAAGGATATGAAGATATTCTGTTTCACAAATCTGAAGATGGTATTGCGAAAATTACCATCAACCGTCCTGAAGTGCGTAACGCATTCCGCCCTCTAACGGTTAAAGAGATGCTGCAAGCACTAGCAGACGCACGTTATGACGATAATATCGGAACGATTATTTTAACCGGTATGGGTGAGTATGCTTTCTGCGCCGGTGGTGATCAGAAAATTCGTGGCGACTACGGCGGTTATCAAGATGATAGCGGTGTCCATCACTTAAACGTATTAGATTTCCAGCGTCAGATCCGTACTTGTCCTAAGCCAATTGTTGCTATGGTCGCGGGTTATGCAGTCGGTGGTGGTCATGTATTGCATATGATGTGTGACCTGACGATTGCCGCAGATAACGCACAGTTCGGTCAAACGGGTCCTAAAGTCGGCTCATTTGATGGTGGTTGGGGCGCATCTTATATGGCACGCATCGTTGGCCAGAAAAAAGCGCGTGAAATCTGGTTCTTATGCCGTATGTATAATGCAAAAGAAGCTTTGGATATGGGATTGGTCAATACGGTCGTTCCTTATGCTGATTTGGAAAAAGAGACAGTGCGCTGGTGTCGTGAGATGCTCGAAAACAGCCCAATGGCACTGCGTTGTCTGAAAGCCGCTCTGAATGCGGATTGTGACGGCCAAGCGGGTCTGCAAGAGCTAGCAGGTAATGCCACTATGCTGTTCTATATGACCGATGAAGGACAAGAAGGGCGTAATGCATTTAACGAAAAACGCCAACCTGATTTCTCTAAATTTAAGCGTAATCCATAATGCGAACAGCAAAATTATTCTCTTTTAGCCTGCCCATGGAGGCAGGCGTCATCCTGCGCAATCAACGGCTGAAAGCACGAGAAGGTTTTCTAGTTCAATTGCAGGACGGCGATAAAAGTGGTTGGGGCGAAATCTCCCCACTGCCTGAATTTAGCCAAGAGACCCATGAACAAGCGGGTGAAGCGGCAAAAGCTTGGTTATCCGCTTGGGTTAAAGGCGAAGAGCCTGAGTTTAGTGCGCTGCCGTCAGTGGCTTTTGCGACTAGTTGTGCACTTGCCGAGTTACTAGGTGAACTGCCTGAAGTAACGGCTTACCGTAAAGCGCCTCTCTGCACTGGAGACCCTGATGATCTAGTGATTAGCTTAAATGAGATGAGCGGCGATAAAGTCGCGAAAATCAAAGTGGGACTCTATGAAGCGGTTCGTGATGGAATGGTGGTCGACGTATTATTAGAGGCAATCCCTGATCTGCGTCTACGCTTGGATGCTAACCGCAGTTGGACACCGACGAAAGCCGAAGGATTTGTCAAATATGTCAATCCTGAATATCGTTCGCGTATTGATTTTCTCGAAGAGCCATGCAAAACCCGTCAGCAATCCTTGGATTTTGCCGCTTATAGTGGGATCGCTATTGCTTGGGATGAGAGTGTCCGAGAGCCTGATTTCCGTGTTGAAGCTCAGCCGGGCGTAGCGGCCATCATTATTAAACCCACCTTGACGGGCAGCCTTTCTTACTGTCGTTCACTGATTGAACAAGCGCATCAATGTGGTCTACAAGCAGTGATAAGTTCATCGATTGAAACTAGCTTTGGTCTCACTCAATTAGCGCGGATCGCCGATTGGTTGACGCCTGATACGATACCTGGGCTCGATACTTTGGATCTTATTCAAACTCAACTTGTTCGCCCATGGCCGGGAAGTTCTCTCCCTGTATTAACTTTGGATGATTTGGATCTCGAGTGGCACTGCTAACGCCTTTTAGTGATTGGCCTTGGCGTTATTGGGCGCAACAGCAGGCCGGTACACCCGCATTGCTAACCGAAATGGGTGATTTAACTTGGTCTGCTTTAAGTGATGAGATCGATCGATTAGCGCAATACTTTGCCGCCCAAGGCTTGAAGCAGGGAGATGGCTTAGTGTTAAGGGGCAAAAACAGTGTTGAGTTTTTGCTGCTCCAACTGGCCGCTATCAGCTGTGGCGCGCGAGTATTGCCGCTTAATCCGACTCTCCCCATTGATGTCCTCGATGCTTTGTTGCCACATCTCAATATAGATTTTGTGATTGAGCTAGACTGCAAAACCCAGTTGTTAATGAATTATCCAACACTTTCTTATCATGATGTTGCCCAATTCATAGCTAAAGAGCCTTTTAACTCTGTGGTTGACTTTACTCGCCCAGCCACGGTAATCCTCACTTCGGGTTCTACTGGACTGCCAAAAGCGGCTGTACATACCCTAGAGGCTCATTTAGCCAGTGCGAATGGCGTATTGAGTTTACTCGATTTCCAATCAACGGACTCTTGGTTACTGTCATTGCCCTTATTTCATGTTTCAGGCCAAGGGATCATTTGGCGTTGGCTATTGCAGGGCGCGGGTTTAGCCATCAAACCCACACAGCCACTGGCGATTGCATTAACAGGTGTGACTCATGCCTCCTTAGTGCCGACGCAGCTGTGGCGGTTATTGGAGCAGCAACAGTTACAAGATTGTTCACTCACTGATGTGCTGCTCGGCGGCGCGATGATCCCCACTGAGCTGACGGATTTGGCTGAAGCACAGGGAATACGCTGCTGGAGTGGTTATGGTATGACAGAAATGGCGTCAACAGTTTGCGCTAAAAGAGCCGATGGTAAAGCAGGTATAGGCTTGCCATTAGCGGGTAAAAAAGTCCGCTTACAGCATCAAGAAGTCCAAATTAGTTCAGACAGTCAGGCTCTAGGTTACTGGTTTGATGGTAAAATCAAGCCGTTAAACTTGCAAGACGGCTGGTTTACCACCAATGATAAGGGCGCTTTTATTGATGGCGAATATTGTATTCTTGGGCGGTTAGATAATCTCTTTTTTAGCGGAGGTGAAGGAATTCAGCCCGAAGATATCGAAAAAGTGATTAATATGCACCCGCAGGTTCAACAAAGCTTTATTATCCCTATTGCAGATGTGGAGTTTGGTCAACGGCCTGTAGCGGTCATCGAAGTAGCAGAGAGCGCCTTGGCTGAGCTTCAATTATGGTTAAGAACAAAATTAGCGAACTTCCAATATCCAGTAGCTTTCTATTTATTAGCTGACGAATTGAAACAGGGCGGTATAAAAATATCGCGCCAGCAAGTAAAACAGTGGGTTAAGAAGCAACAAAATAGCTAATAACCGCTTATAGATAGAGAAAAGCCCATCAGTTATAAACCGATGGGCTTTTAGTTTCTGGTTAGCTGACCAAATTAGGGCCGACTGTCAGATCTATTTCAGGCTATTGAGCGCTTTTTCCACACCAGCACCATAGGCTGGGTGTACTTGACGGAATAGCTCGATTTGGCGTTTTTGTGTCTCTTCACTTGCTTCAATTAATTCACCGGCTAAGCGATTAAACATACGCTGATGCTCTGCATCATCTAATAGCTCAAACAGGGCGCGAGGTTGACTGAAGTAGTCGCCATCTTCACGATGATCCCAATGGTACGCAGCGCCTTCGAGAGACAATGGCGGTTCGCTGAAATCAGGCTGCTCTTGGAACATACCGGCACTGTTTGGCTCATAAGTGACGTTATTGCTGCTATTGCCATCAACACGCATAGCCCCATCACGATGATAATTATGGAATGGGCAACGCGGCGCATTGACTGGGATTTGATAATGATTAACGCCTAAACGATAACGTTGGGCATCACCATAAGAGAACAAGCGACCTTGTAACATTTTGTCTGGTGAGAAACCGATACCCGGGACAATATTGCCTGGGTTGAATGCGGCTTGTTCTACATCAGAAAAATAGTTATCTGGATTGCGATTTAATTCAAAGAAACCCACATCCATCAATGGATAATCTTTATGTGGCCAAACTTTAGTTAAATCAAATGGATGATAAGGAACTTTTGACGCTTCGGCTTCTGGCATAATTTGGATTTGTAAATTCCAACGTGGATAGTCCTTGCGTTGAATTGCATCGAACAGATCGCGCTGTGAACTTTCTCTATCTTTACCGACAAGCGCTTCCGCTTCATCATCCATCAAGTTTTCAATACCTTGCTGGCTACGGAAGTGAAATTTAACCCAGAAACGTTCATTTTGATCATTAATAAAGCTATAAGTATGGCTACCGAAACCGTGCATAAAGCGGTGCGCTCTTGGCAGACCACGATCACTAACGTCTATAGTTAATTGATGGAGTGATTCAGGCAGATGAGAAAAGAAATCCCATTTATGCGCCATACTGCGTAGATTGGTATGAGGATCACGTTTCACCACGTGATTGAGATCAGGGAATTTCAGTGGGTCGCGCAGGTAGAAAACAGGGGTATTATTACCTACTAGATCCCAGTTACCTTCTTCAGTATAAAATTTCAGTGCAAATCCACGAATATCGCGCTCTGCATCTGCGGCGCCACGCTCACCAGCGACAGTAGAGAAACGTGCGAACATATCGGTCTTTTGGCCGACTGTCGCAAATATTTTTGCCCGTGTATAAGCGGTAATATCATGAGTCACAGTAAAAGTACCAAATGCTCCAGAACCTTTAGCATGCATACGACGCTCTGGGATAACTTCACGATCAAAATGGGCTAATTTTTCGAGAAACCAGACATCTTGTAATAGCATTGGACCCCGTGGGCCAGCCGTCATTACGTTGTTATTATCAACAACAGGAGCACCAGCCGCGGTGGTTAAGCCTTTTTTCTTCATCACATAACTCCAGTTAAATTACACAGATTAGCAATTATTAATAGTTCAACAGTTTTTAGAATATATTGCTGAATTGAAAGTATAAAAAAATGCACAAACACGTAAATTTATCTAATTATATTGATATGTGTATTATAACACCAATCTTTATAACCAATTGCTCCGATTAGAATTTGAGTGATAAATTTACAAAACTTGAAACTAAATTGCGTATTTAATGCCACTCTAGGTTCAACAAAAGAAATACTGAGAAGTTTTAGTAATTCAAGTAAACTAGGTAGTTAAATTGATTGGCTAAAAGGAAAAACATTATGCGCGGAAGTCTCATAGTAGTTGCCATGGCCGCCATTTTCACGGTCGGAAATGCGCAGGCGATATCAGGGAGTGTACAAGCAGGTAAAGATTTTACCGAGGTGAATGGCGCTATTGGTCAGAAAGGTTCGGGGCTGGCATTCGATGGCTCATGGGCGCGTAGTGATCATGATGGTCAGGTTTCAAGTTTAGGGGCTACTTTTGGTCTACCTATTGGACCTGTTGCCGCTTACGTTGGTGGTAAGGCACTCTATTTAGCACCAAAAAATAATAGCGATGGATTAGCACTGGCTGTTGGCGCAGGTCTTAATGTCACTGTTATGCCTTCTTTAAGTATCTATGGCGAAGCCTACGGCGCACCACCGTCATTGACTTCAGGTAGTGATTCCTATGTTGAAGGGAAAATTGGTGCTCGCTATACGGTATTTAAACCCTTGTCTGTGGATGCGGGATATCGTGTGATGGACGTTAAGGGTCATCCAAATAATAAAGTCGCCGATGGCTTTTATGTGGGTGCTGGACTCAGTTTCTAATTCTCTAAATTTTTATATAAAGACGGTGTTTAATCTTCTATTAAACGCCGTCTTTTTTTAATCATAATTAATGATGTAGCATATCATCCAGGATTTGTGTTTTATTTAGAGAGTAAGGATAATAGGTTGGCCAGTTATCCATCTCGGTGAGTAATTTTTCTTGCGACTCATTGCCTATATAGAGATGATAATGTGCTGATTTTTGCGGTTCAATAATGTGATCGCTAAATTGAACATATTTTGGCGCATCGGCATCGCCTTTTTTACACTCAAATAAATAACGAACCCCTTTTTTACCTGACGCATAGTTTAATATTTTAAAACCAGAATATTGGTATTCGCAGGCGCTGACTTTTTCCCCTTTATGGAACTCCATAATATTATCTTCAATACCGATCATATCAATATCTGTGGCATAGCCTTGTTGATAATATTGACGATATTCCTCAAGCGTTTTATCTTTATTTTTTTTGGCTTTTTCAACTAATACCACATCTAAATCGCCCTTTAGTAAATAGGGATTGATCGATTGCCATACCCCATCCCAGTCACTTAATGATCTATTTTTAACGTTTTTATTATCAAAGATACCTTCACTGGCTTTGCGAGCTGTTTCTGATTGCGGCTGATGACTGTGGTTACCATGAGCAAAAGATTGAAAACTAAGAATAGAAAGGGACGATGTTAAGGCGATAAGGGGCAAAAAGAGATATTTTCTAGACATAAAAAGAACCTAATAAATGAGATGGTTTAATTATGTTATAACATAACAATATCATGACGCAATATTTTTATTATCTAAGCAGGTTATTTGTTTGATGCGATTTTTCGGTGGTGTTAGGAGAAAAAATAAAAAACGAGCGGATTAAAGGCAAGAGAAAATCTATTGATAATTCTGAGTATATTGCACCTTAATCAGCGATAAAACAGAGCTTTTGGGGTGCAGTTTATTTAGATAGCGAGCAAATTAACCGACACTTGGCAGGTAGCCAGCGACGATAGCACATTGAATTAATATTACTGAGGCGCCACAAAAGAGCACTGCGACCAGTGAAATATTACCGCCTTTAACGCGGTAGCTTCCGCCTTTCTCTTGTTTTCTGACTTGCATAACTAAGAGTGAAGGGATAATCAATGCCAGCAGCGACAGAGCAACCGCCGCATAGGTTAGCGCCTGAACAAAGCTACTGAAAAATAGCGCGCTTAATAACGGTGGAATAAAAGTTAAAACCCCCGTCTGCACACGACCCGCTGCACTGTTTTTGCGTTTAAACAAGTCGGCTAGATAGTCAAATAGTCCTAAGGCAACACCTAAAAATGAAGTGGCTAAGGCTAAGTCCATAAATAGGCTAACAGCAATATTCACCTGCGGTGTGGCGACGACATCGCGTAGGGCTGAGAGTAGGCCATCAAGCCCAGATTGTTGTGCCAGAATGCCAAGGAACGTATCTGCTGGGATTGAACCTAAGGTAGCGATTTGCCAGAAAATATAAGCAACGAGCGGAATAGCACTACCACAAATAAAGATCATTCTCAGTTTGCGCGTATCCCCATTCATATAACTGACTAGGCTAGGCACACTACCGTGGAAACCAAAAGAGGTAAATATCACGGGAATAGCAGATAAGATAAGACCTTGCTGTACCGGCATAGTGGTCAGATTGATACTCTCAACATGAGGCATCATCACGCCAAGCATAATCACCAAAAAGATGATTTTAGCGGTGAATAATAGACGATTAATTAAATCGACCGAATGTGTACCAACACAAACAATACTGCCGCCAATAAGCGTAAATAAAATAATTGATGTTTCAGTCGAAATTGATATGTCCCACCAAGAGAGCAGACTACTGGAGATCAGCACACCTGCGCCACCGATATAGGCGGTCGTTAATGCGTACATTAATAGTAGCATACTGAAGCCAGTGACAAGCTGTCCAATAGGGCCGAGATATTTTTTGGCGATCGTACCTAATCCCATATGGGGTGGGTTGTATTGATAGACTTCAACAAGTAATAAAGATGTGTAGCTCATCAATATCCATAACGCCACCAGCATAATGGCCATAACGGGGAAACCAACGCCGGCAGCAGCCAATGGCATAGCTAGCATCCCTGCACCAATCGTTGTTCCAGCGACGATTAAAACGCTACCAAGGGTACGATTTTTCACAAATTCCTCTGATTTGAGATCACTAATAATTTGCTGTAAAGATTATGCTATCTATCGAAAAGTGTCAAACTTATCGTACATTCACTGTAAATAAAAGTTTACATAACAGATTTGATCTAATAAATACCTAACTGTTATGTTTTTGATGGAGATATATAAGGGGTGTTGAATGTTTTCAGCAACATAAGTTAAATTGGAGAAAATATTAGAATATTAAGTTGATAGGAGTTTAAAAAGTGCTTGATAAATAGAGGGATTTTATAAAACTGACCAATATCTCAAATTTGCATAAATAATATTGTGATGGGCAAGAAAAAACCAATTGTTAATTAAATTTTAATTAGGGAAATAATTAACATAGGTCAAGAATAGTCCAATGAAACATCCAGATAATAAATTAAACACAACTAAAGGATGATTTTATGGAATTTTTTATGCAATTGTTAATCATACTTATTTGCCTTTTCTATGGGGCAAAAAAAGGTGGTATGGCGCTAGGATTATTAGGGGGCGTTGGCCTCGTTATTCTGGTATTTGGTTTTGGCATTGCACCGGGTAAACCGCCGATTGATGTTATGCTGGTAATTATTGCTGTGGTCGCAGCATCAGCAACACTACAAGCTTCCGGTGGGCTAGACGTGATGTTACAAGTTGCAGAACGTCTACTACGCAAAAATCCGAAATATATCTCTATTGTCGCACCTTTCGTGACTTGTATTCTAACCATGTTGTGCGGTACAGGGCACGTCGTCTATACCATACTGCCAATTATTTATGACGCTTCAATTAAAAATGATATTCGTCCTGAGCGCCCAATGGCCGCCAGTAGTATAGGTGCGCAAATGGGGATTATTGCTAGCCCAGTTTCCGTTGCGGTGGTGTCATTAGTTGCCATGCTCGGTGGGGTGACAATTAATGGCAAGACGCTCGAATTCCTCGATCTATTAGCTATAACCATTCCTTCAACCTTATTAGGGGTATTGGCTATCGGTATTTTTAGTTGGTTTAGAGGAAAAGACCTCGATAAAGATCCTGAATTCCAGAAATTTATCTCAGTGCCTGAAAACCATGATTATGTCTATGGTGGAAGCGCCACTTTACTCGATAAAAAATTACCCATGATCAACTGGGTTGCTATGTGGATCTTCTTAGGTTCGATCGCTGTAGTGGCAACATTAGGCGCAGTATCTGAACTGAGACCTTTGGTTAATGGAAAACCATTATCAATGGTATTAGTAATCCAAATGTTTATGTTGTTGGCGGGTGCGCTGATTATTATTATCTGTAAAACTAATCCTGCGCAAATCTCTAAAAATGAGGTCTTCCGCTCGGGTATGATCGCCATCGTGGCGGTTTATGGTATTGCTTGGATGGCTGAAACCATGTTTGGCGCGCATATGGATGAAATCAAGGGCGCATTAGGGTCATTAGTCCAAGAGTTCCCATGGGCTTATGCGATAGTGTTATTGCTGGTGTCTAAATTTGTTAACTCGCAGGCGGCAGCATTGGCCGCTATTGTCCCTCTCGCATTAGCCATTGGTGTTGAACCCGCTTATATTATTGCTTCTGCGCCCGCTTGTTATGGCTATTATATTCTACCCACTTATCCGAGTGACTTGGCGGCAATCCAATTTGACCGTTCAGGGACTACGAGGATCGGTAAATATGTCATTAACCACAGCTTTATTTTGCCGGGTTTAATCGGAGTCGGTGTCTCCTGTGTTTTTGGCTGGGTATTTGCTGCGATGTACGGTTTCTTATAATAAATAAAAGATAGTGACAGACAGGAAAGGCACACTTAGCGATATCTAGTGTGCTTTTTTTTGGACATTGATAGCCTGTTTTTGCGAACTAGCAGAAAGAACGCATAAAAGAGTAGACAAAAATAGAGTCAGAAGCGGATTAAGGCTATTCGATCTCAATATCGGTCAAAGGATGACAGCAGCAAGGCAATATTTCACCGGCTTGAATAAAAGCCAGTGGTTTAGTGCGATAGCCGACTTTGCCTTTACGTAGTGTCATACGGCAGCTGCCGCAGTAGCCTTCACGACATTGATATTCCGCGGGTATTCGACTAGCTTCAAGGGCTTCAAGCAATGAAGAATGGGAGTCTGAATGATAGGGCACTTGCACACCCTGCGTAGACCGCAGGGTGACTTTATGACTAGACATGATTAGAGTTCAAAGTCGCTCAGGTCATCGGTATTAACATCAGAGTCAATCTGACCGACTAAATAAGAACTGACTTCAACTTCTTGTGGTGCCACTTGAACATTATCGGACACCAGCCAAGCATTAATCCAAGGAATTGGATTTGAGCGGCCTTCAAAAGGTAATTTGAGACCCACGGCTTGCATACGAATATTAGTAATATACTCAACGTATTGGCAAAGAATGTCTTTATTTAGTCCGATCATAGAGCCGTCACGGAATAGATAGCTAGCCCAATCTTTTTCTTGTTCAGCCGCATCAACAAAGAGTTTATAACATTCGCCTTCACATTCAGCCGCTATTTCTGCCATTTCAGGATCGTCCTGACCTGAGCGCAGTAGATTCAGCATATGCTGAGTACCAGTTAAATGCAGGGCTTCATCACGGGCAATCAGTTTAATGATTTTGGCATTACCTTCCATCAGCTCGCGCTCGGCGAAAGCAAATGAGCAGGCAAAGCTAACATAAAAACGGATTGCTTCTAAGGCATTAACACTCATCAAACAGAGATAGAGTTGCTTTTTCAGTGCACGCAGTGACACAGTAATCTGCTTACCATTGATCGTATGCTTACCTTCGCCAAACATATGATATTGGCTGGTTAGGCGGATCAAGGTGTCATAGTAAGCTGAAATATCACGGGCACGTTTTAAAATCTCTTCATTTTCGACGATATCATCAAAAATCAACGCAGGATCATTGACGATATTCCGAATAATATGCGTATAAGAGCGTGAGTGGATCGTTTCGGAAAATGCCCAAGTTTCAATCCAAGTTTCCAGCTCTGGAATAGAGATTAGCGGTAATAATGCCACATTCGGGCTACGACCTTGAATCGAGTCGAGCAACGTCTGGTATTTTAGGTTGCTAATAAAAATATGTTTTTCATGATCAGGCAGTGCGTTGTAATCAATGCGATCACGAGAGACATCCACTTCTTCTGGACGCCAGAAGAAGGAGAGCTGTTTTTCGATCAACTTTTCAAAGATCGGATACTTTTGTTGGTCAAAACGTACGACGTTAACCGGTTGGCCGAAAAACATTGGCTCGAGCAACTGATCATTTTTTTTCTGTGAAAAAGTACTATAAGTATGGGGCATAGCTTCCTCGAATTAAATTTTACACGCGCCGCCTTCACAATCGGAATCAGCAGATTCGACAACTTCTTCCAAATCGCCCTGAACATCATCTGCACCATCACGAGTATTGTGATAGTAGAGAGTTTTCACGCCAAACTTGTAAGTCAGAAGCAGATCTTTCAGCAACTGGTTCATTGGCACTTTTCCATTCGGGAAACGTGTAGGATCATAGTTGGTGTTGGCAGAGATCGCTTGGTCAACAAACTTCTGCATAATGCCCACTAGCTGTAAATAACCTGCGTTTGATGGCATTTGCCATAACAGCTCATAAGCATCTTTCAAGTTCTCATATTCTGGAACCACTTGACGAAGGATACCATCTTTCGAGGCTTTCACACTGATATAACCACGAGGTGGCTCAATACCATTGGTTGCATTAGAGATCTGAGATGAGGTCTCAGAAGGCATTAACGCAGACAAGGTTGAGTTACGTAGACCATACTGTTTAATATTTTCACGCAGTGTATCCCAATCATAATGAAGAGGCTCACTGGTCAGTTTATCTATCTCTTTCTTATAGGTATCAATAGGTAAGATACCTTGAGAATAGGTTGTTTCATTGAACCAAGGACATGCGCCTTGTTCTTTCGCTAAGCCATTTGAGGCTTTCAACAGATAGTATTGAATCGCTTCAAAAGTACGGTGAGTCAGATCGTTAGCGCTGCCATCAGAGTAACGAACGCCGTTTTTCGCCAGATAATAAGCATAGTTGATCACGCCAATACCCAGAGTACGACGACCCATTGCACCATTTTGTGCCGCTAGGATCGGATAGTCTTGGTAATCGAGTAGGGCATCTAAAGAGCGCACCGCTAGATCAGCTAGCTCTTCCAGCTCATCTAGGCTATCGATCACACCTAAGTTAAAGGCTGACAGTGTACATAAGGCAATTTCACCGCCTTCATCTTTGATGTCATTCAACGGCTTAGTCGGCAATGCAATTTCTAAACAGAGATTGGATTGACGTACTGGGGCGATCTCAGGGTTGAACGGGCTGTGTGTATTACAGTGGTCAACGTTCTGAATATAGATACGGCCAGTAGATGCGCGCTCTTGCATCATCAGTGAAAAGAGTTCAACGGCTTTAATTTTGCTTTTACGAATATTGCTATCTTGTTCGTAGGCAAGATATAGACGTTCAAATTCATCTTGATTTGCAAAGAAGGCATCATACAGACCCGGCACATCCGATGGACTGAACAGGGTGATATCTTGGTTTTTAATCAGACGTTGATACATCAAGCGGTTGATTTGAACACCATAATCCATATGACGAACACGGTTTCCTTCGACACCACGGTTGTTTTTCAGCACCAGCAAGCTTTCAACTTCTAAATGCCACAATGGGTAGAATAAAGTCGCAGCACCGCCACGCACGCCGCCTTGTGAGCAGGATTTTACTGCCGTCTGGAAATGCTTATAAAAAGGAATACAACCCGTGTGGAAAGCTTCACCGCCACGAATTGGGCTACCCAGAGCACGAATACGTCCGGCATTGATACCGATACCCGCACGTTGCGAGACATATTTGACGATCGCACTTGAAGTGGCATTAATCGAATCTAAACTGTCGCCACACTCAATCAGTACACATGAGCTGAATTGACGTGTTGGCGTACGAACCCCCGCCATAATCGGCGTTGGCAATGAAATTTTAAAGGTAGAAACCGCATCATAGAAACGCTTAATGTAGGTTAAACGCGTCTCTTTTGGATAACGGGAGAACAGGCAAGCAGAAACCAAAATATAGAGGAACTGAGCGCTCTCATAGATATCACCCGTCACACGGTTTTGAACCAGATATTTGCCTTCCAGCTGTTTTACCGCGGCATAGGAGAAGTTCATATCGCGCCAATGGTCAATATAATTATCCATTTGCTCGAACTCTTCTTGAGTATAGTCTTCCAGCAAATGCTTATCATATTTACCCATTTCAACCAGTCGTTTGACATGAGTATAGAGAGCCGGTGGTTCAAATTCACCATAGGCTTTTTTGCGCAGATTGAACATAGCGAGACGTGCGGCAAGGTACTGATAATCCGGTGTTTCACCTGTGATTAAATCAGCGGCTGCTTTGATCATGGTCTCGTGGATATCTGATGATTTAATACCATCATAAAACTGAATCTGTGAACGTAACTCCACTTGTGAAACGGATACGTTATTGAGGCCTTCAGCAGCCCAAGTGATGACCTTATGGATTTTATCAAGATCGATGCGTTCTTTATGTCCATCACGTTTAGTGACTAACAGACTCTGGTTCATGAGCAAATATACCTTGGGGTTTGTTACACATCTATTTGACAATCAACATAAAAAAACCCATGAATTAGCTCCATGAGGTCGGCTTCTATTGTTGGCTTGTCATACTATATGTAGTGGGTCGGATACTGTACGGCAACAAGATAATGTTAATTAGCTATTTTATCAAGTGCCAAAAATGATGCCTGCTTGTGGATAACATTGGGATAAAAATGGGGATCATGTCGGTAACCTGCATCGTGAAAGGAGGCGGCTAATTTTAGTTTACCGACATGACAGAAAAATAATTTTGTAAACTTGCGATCGTTTGCTGGTTTATTAAACGCGTGCTGATTATTTGTCCATATGTTGAGTATGTAACATATAATTCACATCGACGTTAGGTGCAAGCCAAAATTTGTCCGTTATTGGGTTATAATGTAATCCAATGATATTTCTATCTTTTAATGGTGTTTGGTCAACCCAGCTCATTAATTCAGAAGGACGAATAAATTTTTTCGCGTCATGGGTGCCTTTGGGTACCATCTTCATAACATATTCTGCTGCGACCACGGCCATTAACCAAGCTTTAGTATTTCGATTGATGGTTGAAAACATCACATGGCCACCGGGCTTCACTAATTTGGCACAAGCGCGCACGATGGAAGAGGGGTCAGGTACATGCTCCAACATCTCCATACAGGTGACCACATCATAGGTTTGTGGAAACTTTTCAGCGTGAGCTTCGACTGTCTCTTGCACATACTCCACTGGAATACCAGATTCCAAAGAGTGCAAGTAAGCGACTTGCAATGGCTCTGCGCCCATATCGAGACCAGTGACATCCGCACCTTCACGCGCCATACTTTCGGATAAGATCCCACCGCCACAGCCTACATCTAGCACTTTCTTACCAAAAAGCCCATCAACACGCTGCATAATATAGTCTAAGCGTAATGGGTTAATGCGATGCAGAGGTTTAAATTCGCCTTCGAGATCCCACCAATGGGCGGCGACAGCTTCAAATTTATCAATTTCCTGTTGATCGACGTTTTGATAGGGTGAAAGGTTGTTGTTACTCATGACGGGAAAACTCCTTAAATGCATTTTGGCACTTCAAATACCTTGTTCGCATCAAAAATAAGCGATGATCCGTATAAATTAAACAGAAACAGCAATTGAAACGATCCAGAACTCTAAATTTTCGCTATTATACATCTCTTGAATGACAAATACCCTCTTCTCTTTTTTATTAAATTGGCGAATTGTGGTATAGTTCTAAACCTTTGAATCCGAAGTTATGAGGGATAGTGGTTCCATGAGCGAGATTGCCAGAGAAATCACACCGGTCAATATCGAAGAAGAGCTGAAAAGTTCATATTTGGATTATGCGATGTCCGTAATTGTAGGACGTGCGCTGCCAGATGTTCGAGATGGGCTGAAGCCAGTACACCGTAGAGTTTTGTTCGCGATGCATGTATTGGGAAATGATTGGAATAAACCCTACAAAAAATCTGCCCGTATAGTCGGGGATGTAATTGGTAAATACCATCCACACGGTGATAGTGCTGTTTACGAGACCATTGTTCGTCTTGCACAGCCATTCTCAATGCGCTATATGCTTGTTGATGGTCAGGGAAACTTTGGGTCGGTCGATGGTGACTCTGCGGCAGCGATGCGTTATACGGAAATCCGTATGGCGAGAATTGCCCATGAGACCTTGGCTGATCTCGATAAAGAGACAGTTGATTTTGTCCCCAACTATGATGGCACGGAATTTATTCCAGCCGTAATGCCTACGCGTGTACCTAACTTGCTTATCAATGGTTCGTCAGGTATTGCCGTCGGTATGGCAACCAATATTCCACCGCATAATTTAGGTGAAGTTATTGATGGTTGTCTGGCATTTATTGAGAATGAAGACATCAGTATAGAAGAGCTGATGGAGCATATCCCAGGTCCAGATTTCCCAACAGCAGCAATTATTAACGGTCGTAGAGGCATTATCGATGCTTATCGTACCGGACGCGGAAAAATTTACCTCCGTGCACGCGCTGAAGTGGAAGTGGATGAAAAAACCAATCGTGAAACGATCATTGTTCATGAGATCCCTTATCAAGTTAACAAAGCGCGCCTAATTGAAAAAATGGCGGAGCTGGTTAAAGATAAGCGTATCGAAGGAATTAGTGCTCTGCGTGACGAGTCTGATAAAGACGGTATGCGCATCGTGATTGAGATTAAACGTGATGCAGTGGGTGAAGTTGTGCTTAACAACTTATATTCATTGACGCAATTACAAGTTTCATTTGGGATCAACATGGTCGCCCTGCATCAGGGACAACCAAAAATCCTTAATCTGAAAGAGATCTTGTCTGCGTTTGTGCGTCACCGTCGTGAAGTTGTTACGCGTCGTACTATTTATGAGTTACGCAAAGCCCGTGATCGTGCGCATATCCTTGAAGCACTGGCTATTGCATTAGCGAATATCGATCCTATTATTGAATTGATCCGTCGTGCCGCGTCACCTGCGGAAGCGAAAGCGGGACTGATTGCTGAGCCATGGGAATTGGGTAATGTCTCTGCCATGTTAGAGCGCGCTGGTGATGATGCTGCGCGTCCTGAATGGCTAGAAGAAGAGTTTGGTGTCCGTGATGGTAAATATTACCTGACCGAGCCGCAAGCTCAAGCAATCTTGGATTTACGTCTACAGAAATTAACTGGCTTAGAGCACGAAAAATTACTCGATGAGTATCGTGAACTATTAAATGTTATTCAGGGACTGCTATTTATTCTGCAAAACCCAGAGCGTCTGATGGAAGTGATCTGTGAAGAGCTGGTCGCTATCCGTAATCAGTACAATGATGCTCGCCGTACTGAAATTACCGAAAATACTGCTGATATTAATATCGAAGATCTGATTAATCAGGAAGATGTGGTTGTGACCTTATCCCATCAGGGCTATGTCAAATATCAACCATTAACCGATTATGAAGCGCAACGCAGGGGCGGAAAAGGTAAATCAGCGGCAAGAATAAAAGAAGAAGACTTTATTGATCGTCTGCTGGTGGCTAATACTCATGACACTATTTTGTGTTTCTCTAGCCGAGGCCGTCTCTATTGGATGAAGGTTTATCAATTACCTGAAGCGAGCCGTGGTGCCCGTGGACGACCTATTGTTAACCTGTTACCACTGGAGCAGAATGAGCGTATCACCGCCATTTTACCCGTGAGAGAGTACGAAGAGGGCTACTTTGTCTTTATGGCAACGGCCAGCGGTACTGTTAAGAAAACACCATTAAAAGACTTTAGCCGTCCAAGAAGCGCGGGTATTATCGCCGTTAACCTAAATGAAGGCGACGAGTTGATTGGTGTAGATCTGACCAATGGTACTAATGAAGTCATGTTGTTCTCTGCACAAGGTAAAGTTGTGCGCTTCCTCGAAGAAGAGAAGGAAGTGAAAGAGGACGGCAGTGTTATCGTTAAAGGCGTTCGCGCGATGGGACGTACTGCTGCGGGTGTTCGTGGTATAAAATTAATGAATGATGATAAAGTGGTTTCATTAATTATCCCACGTGGTGAAGGTGATATTCTGACGGTAACGAAAAATGGTTACGGTAAACGGACTATAGTGACAGAATATCCAACCAAATCCCGTGCAACACAAGGTGTTATCTCAATCAAAGTTAGCGAAAGAAATGGTAACGTGGTTGGGGCAATTCAAGTAGATACAGCGGATCAGATCATGATGATCACCGATGCAGGAACTCTGGTACGTACTCGCGTTTCTGAAGTGAGCATTGTGGGCCGTAATACACAGGGCGTGACGCTCATTCGTACTGCGGAAGATGAGAAAGTTGTGGGTCTACAACGTGTTGCAGAGCCAGAAGAAGATGATGAATTATTGACGCCAGTCGAGAGTTCAGAATCGGAAGCGTTAGAGGGCGATGAAGCCCTTGAAGATATCGATGAAGAAGCGGATGGTATTGAAGAAGCTGATGACGATATTGAAGACGCCGATGACGATATTGAAGAAGATATATAGAATATCTTTATCAAAATAGATATCGTTAACTAATAAAGCAGGCGGGTCACCGCCTGTTTTCATTGATAACAATCATATCAAGCGCAACAATCCCTCTTTTTATTCTTTATTTCATAGTATACTCTGTTTTATTTACTCAGCATCTTGACCATACCTAGGAAGAAGCTTGCGATATTTATCTTCTTTTAGAACTTCATTAAAAATTTCTCGTTACCTATTTCGGATACTTGGCTTTATGCTATGGGCGATGGGGGCATTTTTGACATTATTTTATTTCTTTAGTCAATTTAATGAAACTAAATCGGATATTCGCCAGCAATTTAATTCCAGCTATGACAGTATGTTGACTTATATTCGACAAACAAATGGAATGTTACGCTCGATTCAGTTTATGACAGATAGTCATATGCAGAAATTAAAAGAGCAACCTAATATATTTGCCGGTATAGCAGATAGCAGCTCTTCATTTTATTACGCATTAGATCCAGAAAGTGATTGTAACGCGATGAAAGAGAAAAATGATCTTTATTTACGCTCATTCCAACAGCTACTCTATTTTTGGAAAGATAGTATTGCTGCTCCTCAAGGATTAAATCAAGTTTTTATGGTAGGTATCGGAAATAACTGTATGGTGAATTTCCCTATCCGCACAACAATGACAGAGTCAGAATCTTTAAAACGTATTATTTATGATAATATGCATGTCTATATGAACCTTAAAGCACAAGGTTTAGAACGTAATCTCTATTGGGTTATTCCCGATGCCCAGTTAGATACTGGACAGCTATATCTGATGGGACCCATTTATAATAATGGCGTATTAATTGGATTAATGGGATTAGAAAGAACCATTCGTTTAGGTCAATTTAATCAACGCTACGAGCGCCCGATTGAAGTTGCGATATTAAATCAAAATAACAAACCTATAATATACTCGCCAACCAGCGAGAGTCCTATCGCAGCTGGAATGATGACTCAGTTAGAGTCACCTTATTATGGCTTTAATGATGACTATTCAAAACTTATTTTAAAACGACGATTATTACCTTCAACACTCAGTGTTGTCTATGCGGTCCCCACAAGTACTATCTTGTCTGAATTTTATTTATCGGTCACTCATGGTGTGATATTGAATATCTGCTCGGCGATTATTATTTTCTTTATGATAGTGCTACTAGAAAGAAAAATGTTAGCGCCTACGGAAAGAAATGCGATTCGATTGGAAGAGCATGAGCAGTTTAATCATAAAATTGTCGCCTCTGCACCTGTAGGTATTATTATTATTCGTGTGAGTGATGGAGGGAATATACTTAGTAATGAGTTAGCTCATGACTATTTCCGCCTATTAAATGAAAAAGATAAATATCGAATATTAACTATAATTCGAGAAAAGTCATCAAACTATATCGATGTTGTTACAACTAATAACACCCATTTGCAAATAAGTTTTGTCAGCTCACGTTATCAAAATGAAGAAGTTGCAATTTGTGTTTTTGTTGATGTCAGTATTCGAGCTCAGATGGAAAAATCATTACAAGATGTCGCTGAAGCGGCGGAGCAGGCTAACCATGCTAAATCTATGTTCCTCGCGACAGTCAGCCATGAATTACGTACACCTTTATACGGTATTATTGGTAATATCGAACTATTATTATCCGGTCAATTACCGAATAAAGTGAATCGCCTCGTTAAAACAATGGATAATTCATCTGCATTATTGTTACAGATTATCAGCGATATTCTCGATTTTTCAAAAATAGAATCCAAACAATTAAAAATAGAGCATAAATTATTTAGTTGTCGAGAGATATTCTCTTTTGTCTTATCAAATTACGCGCCGCTAATTGCGAAAAAACAGTTATCACTTTATGCCTTTATTGAGTCAGATGTTCCCGATTTGCTGACCAATGATGCGGTGAGATTGCAGCAGGTTGTTTCTAATATCTTAAATAATAGTATTAAATTTACTGAGTCTGGTTTTGTTATGCTCTCTGTATGGAAGAATGATGATTATCTGAAAATAGAAATTAAAGACTCAGGTATCGGAATGACAGGCTCTGTACTGATGCAACTCTTCGACCCTTTTTTCCAAGTTAATGGTGGAACTAATATGTCGAATAAAGGCACAGGTCTCGGATTGGCTATTTGTGAAAAATTGGTCAGTTTAATGGATGGTGATATTGAAGTGAGCTCTGAGTTCGGTTTAGGAAGTACATTTACTGTGCGAGTTCCACTTTATAGTATTCAATATTTACCGCTGACAATACCTGATTACCGTAAAACCTTTAATATTGCGATTATGTGTCGTAATCTTTTTCTGACTGATTATTTAACTCGCCTACTTACTCATTATCAATTTAAGATAACCATTATTGACGAGGATGATCCATTAGAGGGCTATAGTTTATTATTAACCGATTATACCGGTGATATGACCCCAGATATTGCGGCTGAGATCCCTTCAGAGCTCACACACATCATTCAACTGGTAAGCCAATACATAGGTGACGCCCGTGCTATCAATCAGCAGGTGTGGCGGCATAATACCTATCAATTAGATAAGTTACCTCGATTTATTGATGGGCTTGTTTTAGAAAATAACGGGCAAGAAGTGGATGATGATCGCTTGATTAAACACGATGAATCACTCAGTAAATATACTGTTTTGATTGTTGATGACCATCCTATCAATCGCCATTTACTAACAGATCAGTTAGCCAGTATTGGATTTAGTACTGCGACAGCTGTTGATGGGCTTGATGCATTAGACTATTTGGATGTTAATAAGGTTGATATTGTTCTAAGTGATGTCAATATGCCTAATCTAGATGGATATCAATTAGCAACTCGGTTAAGGCAACAGCTATTTGTACAGCCGATTGTTGCTTTAACGGCAAATGCCATGGCAGAAGAGAAACAGCGCTGTATTGATGCGGGAATGAATGATTGTTTATCAAAACCCACTAAAATGGCTGAGCTTAGACAGACCCTATTAAAATATATTAAGCGATAAAATAAAAACCCCTAAATAGATTTAGGGGTTGATCATAGCTGACAAAGTATTAATCGACAGGATTTTTATCAATAGTGACTGATGATAAATAATTCAGCAGTGCTATATCATTATCAACACCCAGCTTTAACATAGCCGATTTTTTCTGGCTACTGATGGTCTTGATACTACGATTTAATTTTTTCGCAATCTCTGTAACAAGGAAGCCTTCAGCGAATAAACGTAA
Organism: uncultured Moellerella sp.; assembly: GCA_963519845.1. Taxonomy (GTDB): domain Bacteria; phylum Pseudomonadota; class Gammaproteobacteria; order Enterobacterales; family Enterobacteriaceae; genus Moellerella. Next base: position 24,815 of record CAUQNX010000033.1, read on the forward strand.
AACTTCGCTTTCTTTAGGCGAAAGTCGCTTATCACCGTAACCACTCGCATTAACTCTTTCAAGCAGTTTAGACACGCTCTCAGGTGTGAATTTCTTTCCTTTCTGTAGAGCAGCTAAAGCTTTTGGTAAATCGGCTGGAGCGCCTTGCTTTAATACAATCCCTTCAATATCCAATTCTAAAATAGCACTTAAGATAGCTGGATTATTGTTCATTGTAAGAATAATAATTGAAAGCTCAGGATAGTGACGTTTGATATATTTGATTAAAGTAATACCGTCACCATACTTATCACCAGGCATAGACAAATCAGTGACCAATACATCAGCATTGAGGCGAGCCAAATTATTAATTAACGAAGTAGAGTCTTCAAACTCTCCGACGATATTGACCCATTCAACCTGCTCAAGTGATTTTCTGATGCCAAAAAGTACTATCGGGTGATCGTCTGCAACAATGATATTTAGGTTGTTCATATTATTGGTTACCTTGTGGCACTAGTTTGTTCACTGAGTAGTCCAGTTCTCTAAGGAAGTTGCGATTAAGTGGTCCGCAGCTCCCGATATGACGCCCCAAACCGTCCTT
>CAUQNX010000034.1:0-24907 GCA_963519845.1 uncultured Moellerella sp.
TGTTGTGCTTTAATAAATGTGGACATTTTGATAAAGGAATCTATTCACTTTAAATATAAGATGTCGAAATGAAACGAAAATCACCAAAGCAATATACTGAAGACTTTAAGAAAGAAGCGATTAATTTAGTCGCTGAACAAGGCTACACCGTTTCGCAAGCGGCTAACGCTCTCGGAATAACAACTAAACTTCTCTATGCTTGGCGAAAACATCGTGAAGCTGAAAATAAACCCAATGCATTAACCTTCCTTGAACGACAGGAATTACTCACTTTACGTAAAGAAGTTAAGCAATTGAAAATGGAGAAAGAAATCCTAAAAAAGGCGAGTGCCTTCTTTGCGAAAGAGTTGCTATAAGGTGTTGGTTCGTTCAAGAGCATAAAGCACAATACCCCATCAAGCATTTATGCCGAGTGATGAAGCTCAGTCGTTCAACGTATTATGCTTGGCAAAAGCGGCCCGTTAAACCGCTTGATGAATACGCGCTTGAACTGCACCAAAAAGTCAATAACCTCTTCAGGGAAAGCCGAGAGAGCTTAGGCTATCGGATGTTAGGGGCTCAGTTGCGCCAAGAAGGCTATGTTATCAGTGATTATCGAACACGAAAGTTGATGAAGCAATTAGGGCTAGTGGTTAAGCAAAGAAAACGATATCGAGGCGCTTCAAAAGGTAAAGCGATTGCCACTGCCGATAATTTATTGAATCAAAATTTTAATCCGGTTACAGCGAATGAAATCTGGGCAGGTGATATCACCTATTTAAAAACGCCAGACGGTTGGCTCTATCTGGCCATCGTGATGGATTTATATTCTCGGCGTATTGTCGGCTGGCACATGTCACCTAAGATTGATACTGCATTGATTAGCAAAGCTTTAATGATGGCCTATAACTTGCGTTCGCCCTCAAAAGGTTGTGTGTTTCACAGTGACCGCGGGAGTCAATATACGAGCGGACACTATCAAGCGTTACTGAAAAGTTATGACATGCGCTCAAGCCAAGGCGATGTAGGGGCTTGTTGGGATAATGCGGTCGTTGAACGATTTTTTGGTAGCTTAAAACATGATTGGTTATTTAAAAAATCGCATGCAAATCGAATGGAAATGAGACAAGACGTACTAGATTATCTTCGTTATTACAATTTAACGCGATTACACACGGCTAATAATTATTTATCGCCAGTGGCGTATGAAAACTCCTTCAGAAAAGTGTCCTAATTTTGTTGTGCAGAACAATATCCCATACGCTGTTCGTGTGCGGTTTGACGACGATACTCGGCATCTTCACGGGCTTCCCGGCGCTCCGCCACCAAAACACGTTTTTCAGCAAACGTCATGCGACTGACATCAGGTTCTTTAACCTTCCCCGATCCTTTGCATACACTGCACTGAACATCGTAGCTACCTTTGCGGTACTCATCGCGAAACTCGTCGTCGAGTTCGTTCCATTCACTCCCGGTGAATCCATCAGAAAACGCAAGATTGTCCACTTTCCCGTGGCCTTCGCAGCAATAACAAATCACCCATAGGAATTTTTCAGTTTGCATCTTTCACCTCTATTTTCGTTTATTGGGGGGGAGGTAACGAGAAGATACGCACCCCGTAGGGTGCGCCTGGTTTATTCGGCGTTTTGCCACTCAAAATCGACAATCGGCTCTGAACCGTCCACCAGCGCCAACGCACTACGTAGGCGGGAAATGATTGCGTTTTTGTTTGCGTAGTTCGCAGCGCCCGGCTCAGCACCTTCAATGAAGGCAATGGCGTCGGTGAGCGTTGAAATCAGATCCGTACCCTGGGTTTCGTTTTCGGGGTAAGCGTGCGGAGATTCAGTGCGAATTTTGGCTTCTTCCGACGGATTGGCTTCCCAGCCGTTTTCATTAACGATGCGAAGCGGATCCGGTCCGGCAATGACCGCTGCACCGAGCTCAAAGCTCATATCGGCGTATGGCAGTTGGTTGGCGAGCATATCCAGAGCGGTTTGGTTGTTCATGCAGAACCCGTCAGCGACCCACAACGGGGCGACGTCAAGACGGATGAGCCAGGAAAAAGGTTTAATCTGAGACATTGGCAGTCCTCTGTTATTAAAAATACCCGCACCCGAAGGTGCAGGCTCATCAACACAGAGATAGTGTTACACAGCCCAAGCGGGCGACGAAATTAGGCGAAGTCAGACTGGGACTGCGTTACAGTTACAAAGGTATGCCCATATTTTCGGCTGGCTTCCATCAGATCGGAAAATACAGCAATAGGCTGTCCAGCGCCTTTTTCAGTTACGGAAAAGGACTCCAGAAACTTCGACACATTCCAGCGCCAGAGCACCAACTGCTGGATAGATTTGTCGCGGGCAACGTAATCTTGAATTTTTTTAGCCAGTGCTTCAGCTGGCGTATTTTCGGAGAGCAGATACACCGCGATCTTCCCGGCATCGCGAACAGCTGCCCCTTCATCATCGACGCCCAGCGCGGTACCCGTCGCATAGAACAGAAAATCAATGTCGCGGATAAGTTCAGCCCCGGAAACCTGGTTACAGGCCATCTGGAACTCGTCGTACAGGAAATAGAGCGCAGCATCGCTAATACCCGACAGTTCAGGGTAATGCCCTCGCAAGGCAGCGATAACCTGTTTGTCATCTTCTTCAGGCACCCAGGTAGTCGCATAATCGGCGCTGAGTCGTTCAAGTGACAGGAACGAGATGCTGGAGATAGCGTCATCGTCGTGCTCAGCGGCGCAGTGCATCCAGTCAAGTTTACCTTGCCATTTACCTGATACTTCCCCGATCCCCGTAAACACGATTTCTGTCAGCAGAGGGTGGCCGGGAATGTATTGCTCAACGCCCAACATTTCGACACTGTCCGTCGTCATGTCATCCCACTCAGCCAGCGGATCGGAAGGGATATCAGCCAGGCTGACGATGCTTTTGTAAATCTGCTTTTCAAAATAAAACAGATTCGGCTCCATCAACTCTGAGGCGTCTGGTGTGATAGAGCGGCCCAAAAGCAATTCTGTCATCGCTTCTTGTACCTGGCCGATGGTGTCGAATTTTTTCGGGATCACTGCATCGAATTTGGTGTGGTGCAACACCCAGTAATTGCCATTACCGATCACCTCAAAGGGATACGGTACGATTTTCCAGTCGGTAACCGCCTGTATCGGAGTGATGTAGGCCTGAGCGAGAAGTTCTAACGCTTTTTGCGGTTCGGTCGATTTTTCGCTGACCATCAGTGAAACCAGCTTTTCAAACACAAACACCTTACCGTCTTTCACAAGGTATTGAACGCTGGGAATACCGTCAATGGCACGGAGAATTTTGCGCAAGCTATCTTTGATGCCCAGATCATTGAACATCAAATGCAGTTCGTCGGTCACGATTTGGCTCATAGTTTTTTCCTTTTCCAGTTTCATAGCCTCGACCAGGCGAGACGGAGGTTATTTTAGCGTTGCAGAGAATTCACGACGGCCTTCAAGCCTGTCAAAATATTATCCGCTTCTTCCGGTCCAAGCGGCTCGTCGCTGAAGTTACAAAATGCATAATGGAATGCCTGGACGTGGTCTAAAGTCATCTCAGGCAGAACAACAGACTGGCGCAGCACAGCGTTGAGATCGTCGGTTTGCATCAACATTTGAGCCCCGCTCATAGGCGTTTCAGGCTTAATCAGCCCTGCATCAATAAAAACAACGCGAAGCAGCTGTGTTAAGGCTTCCTGCTCTTCGCTGGCTTGTTCGAAAACTTGGCCGATAACGTTCTTCACCGCGTCTTTCGTCGTCCAGCCGTGGTGGATCATCATGTTAGCGTAGACTGCGAGGTCTCTCGGGTCGCCCTTATCGACATGCCGGAGAAAATCGTTGATGCAAGCCGATTCCCAATCGGGTTTTGCCCATTCATTCGTGAGCCCCCGCTTCAGTTCGGTAGCTCGCATTTTTTCAGCCACAACTTCAGCCGTTTTCAAAACCAGAGCCTGGCTGTCCTTATGCAGGTCAGTAGGTAGATTGATAACGAAACTCGTCTTCGGTTCTGTGTTGTTATGCATGAAAACTACCTTTTTCGTAAAAGCACTAATTATCCACTAATGCTTCACACCCACGAAGTTTTTAATGTTAGCAGGCTAATAAATATTGCACATTTAAGTAGTACCCGTTACCATAGTAACCAGTACCATTTAAGGAGATAATGTGGCGTTCTATAAAATCTCATCTTTTGTCCGATGCACCAAAAAAATACCTATAACAGACAAACAGTTACTTGATGCTGCTCATGAAGTTCAACAAGGACAATTTGAAGCTGATTTAGGCGGTGGAGTGATAAAAAAACGCCTTGCAATGAAAGGGCAAGGCAAAAGTGGAAGTGTTAGGGTTATTATCTTTTTTAAGATAAAAAATCATCTTTTTTTTGCAGATGGATGGACCAAAAACACGGTCAATGCCAAAGGTACAAAAGAGATTGAAGATGATGAGTTGGAAACCTATAAAAAATTAGCCGCTGAGTTTCTGAACTTTGATGGAGAAATCATTAACAATTTAATTTCTAAAGGAATTCTGGAGGAAATTACTGATGAACAATAAACTTAATAACATGCTTGAATTGGCTAAAGAGTTAAATGCAGCTGGTGCATCACCTGAAAGCCTGGTTAAAGATATTGAAAGCACCATCCGTGCTCGTGAAATTAACGATAAAATAAAAGAAGTTTCAGCGATGAGCGGCTCTGAGATCAAGATGTTGCGGACTAAATATTGTATGTCTCAATCTGTGCTCGCTCGTGCATTGGGAATGTCGAAAGAGAGCATATCCAAATGGGAGCGAGGAGAAAAGAAACCAAGCGGCCCTGCATTGAGGATGCTACGTATTCTTGAAAGCAAAGGCCCAGAAGTTTTAGTGGTCTAAGGTTCAAATAAAGCCCCTAAATCAGGGGCTTTTATCTTTCATCGGGCATTACTTTTTAACGAGTCCAACGCTGCTTTTTGCCATCGCATGGCATGTTCCAGCAGGATTGCAGCCTCTTCCTTACCCAGGAAGGCGTCACCAGTAAACACCTGTGCATCGAATTGATCACAAATTTCAGCGGCCCTGATCTGCTCAGGGCTTTGTTCATCACGCTGCATTATCGTTATTCCCCGTCGTCTTCGACTGGATTTGTACACCACGAAACATCGCACAGCGCCGGAACATTTCAATGTCTGGTATCTGCTTGGCACGGCACATGCGCAGTGTTAAGCGTAATAGCATCTTGATATCGCGCGGAGGCATCGTCGGGAATCGCTCCAACAGCTGATTTAACAGCTCTTCGCTTAACTTAACACCGAAGTTTTCGGCCATCACCTGCCAAATTTTCTTGGCGTCGTCAAACGTTGGCACGTCATACCGGATAATAGCCGCACAGCGAGGAATGATGGCTTCATCCAGATCATTCTCTCGGTTCGATGTCATGAACATCAGGCCGTCGAAATACTCCATTGTGCGCAGGAATTCGGCCACAACGGCGTTATGCACCATATCCAGGCCACGAGCCATCACGAACACGTCGGCTTCGTCCAGGAGAAGGACACAATCCCAACGGCGCGCGCGCATTAGTATGGTTTTCAGGTTCTTATCGATCTCTTCGGCGTTAATCCCCAAAGTGCCAGCATGAATGGAGTACAGTGCCCTTTCAGTCAGCTCAGAATACACTTCAGCGGTCAGGGTTTTGCCAAGCCCCGGTTTACCCACACACATGATGATATTGCCCGCACTTTTCCCTTCGATAATGTCGCTGGTAAAAGCAGTGATGTCCGAGGTTAGGACGTCCAACAGATCGCTGTGCGACTCAGGCAGAATCATCTTGTTACGCAGATTTTTGTCGTACTGATATGGCTCGACATTATTCGAATGCACCCAGACATATTGATGGAGTGACAGGTCGAAGAAGCGGACGGCGGTAGCTTCGGGCAACACACCAAAACCATCAACCTCATCAGTACCCAAGAGTTCGGTTTCAACCACCTCACTTATAGGCCCGCACTCGCTGGTGGGCAGGTCGTGGATCAGCTTGTGACCTGCAATATTTAAATTACGGTCGTAACTACCATACCCATCCATCTTGTTTGCCGCACCAATAGCACGGAACTGGTGTGGGAACTGGCCTTGCACCATCTCGTGATAGCGTTTCAGTTGTTCATCGTATTCTGCGCGCAGCTCAGGTGTTTCTTTGAACAGACTTTGCTCTGCCAGGATTTTTGAAACATGACGGCGAGCAACTTCTTGGGCATAAAACTTGATGTTGCCAGTATGGACAGAGTAGGGCTTATCACGATTCGAATTATCGCCGAAGCCATACCATGTAATATTAATATCGACAGACGGTGGCTGGTTACGGTAGCTGCCACTGGTATTGTGTTTAACGGATGTCACCAGCGCGGCATACAGATTACCATCACTGCCACGACGGTAGATCCAGCCGTCTTTTGCATCACGCCGCAGGTATTCAATCAAGACGCTATCAAAAGCTTGAAAACTCGCAACAGGCTTGGAGAAGTCCCCTTTTTTTGCGGCAACGATTGAGTCAATGATGCGGACAATTTTCTTTTGTCCCATTTGGTCGCAGGTATTACGCAGGTCGTTAACCGCCTCTTCACTCAGCTTATCAGCGTCAATATCAATTTCCTGATTGTTGCTTGCGTTAGAATAGGCCTTGCTGGTTAACTCTTCGTGCGTTGCATTACGCAAAACGCCATATGTAATGGTAATAGCCATGAAAACTCCAGAGGGTGGTTGTTAAGGGATTATCAGGGAGCAAGCTCGCTTAACGAAGAAAGCCCGCCGAAGCGGGCTGTGAAGGCGTTATTCGCCGCTCATGGTTTTCTTATACAACTCCCATGCTTTAGCTTCAGTCAATTCAGCCAGAATGATGATGTCTTTGCCGTTGTGATCGCGGCAAGACTTGAACAGCGCGGCCTTATCTTTGGTTTTGCTTAAATCAAAACCTTTCACGGAATATAAGGCGTCACCCTGTACATACAGCAACTTTTTAGGGAACTCACGTTTGAAGCGAGTGCGCAGCTTTTTCTCGGCCTGCATGTCAGAAACGATGCAATCCACCAGCATTTCCAGATCGACGCTCAACAGCATGTTGGTACCTGTTTGCGGGTCGTTAAAGTCAGACACCAGATCAGGCAAAGATTTAGCGAAGGCTTCAGCCTCTTCTAACAACTTATCTTGACCATCCATTGCGAGGATGAAGGTACAACCCCCCGTGCCGCTGTTATGGGCATTAGCGATAACTTTCCCATCAAGACAAACTTTAGCTTCAAAGCACCAAGTTTCTTCACTTGCGAACGCGGCAACTTTCAAAGAAGTCAGAGTGATGCGGGACTGGCTGATTTGCTGGGACATGGTGGATCTCCGGTTGAGTTATTCGTTTTGTTTACTGCCTGTGAATCCAGTATCACCCCACCCCAACCGCTGACAAATAGGCAAACGTAAAAAAAAACATCTTTTTTTGACTCTTTTTTTCTTGAATAGGAGAAAGGATTTCGCATGCGAAATGTTGATGCCCACATAAGGAAAAACCCGCACGGGGCGGGCTTTCGGAGTATGTCTTCGTTATTTTCTAATTGCGTATTGCAAGATGAATGTGCCACCGACAAGAAGGACGAAAAATATGATGGAGAGAAATACGGTGCTTTGTAAATCCCCAGCACTGGGAGCGTACCCGCGCGCCTGGTTATGCTTGTCGAACCACCGATACAGCGGCCCTAACGCGACATAGGAGGTTTTTCCCGCATCGACTGCGATAGCATAACAGTCGCTTAAGCAAGCGTATGGATTGATGTTGTCCACGATGGAAAGCGCCTGCTTTGGGTCTCCGGTGTGCAGGTAATATCGTGCCAACGCAATGCGCTTATTTACGCTTGAGACATCGGTTTGAAGCAGCGAACGCAAGTACCGTGCATCGTGCTCCGTCATTTTGACATCGCTACCCGGCAGCGCAAAATGCCGAGACTTGTGGTCGAAGTAAACGTCAGCTATGCGCATGTTTTCAAAGTTCTGTTGATACAGTCGCTCAATGTCGGGCTTATTGACGGCGGACTCAAAAATCTCTGCTTGGTATACGTCCTCAATTGTCGCACCCTGAAGCGGCGTGTAATAGGTCCGGTCTGGATTTTTCACGTAGAGGGGGTCTCGCAGATCTGCCAATTTCCCTGAGTTGTTATTGGCCGTGGTTTCCCAATATTGGTTAATGTCGTTTTCGACAAATGAAAAATTGTTACCATCCCGTATTTATTGACTTGAAGAGTGGTAACAGTTTTTGAGGAATTTACTCTAAAAACAGCAGTAAATTTAGGCAGTAAAATACAGTTTTGTTACTAAATCTATCGCTTTTTATTGGATTGAGATAACACCGAACCTGCAAGTTCTTTTGTATCTTTGCTGTACTTATCGCTTTGCAGTACCTTTGATGCGAAGTCTTCCATGTCAGCACCTGTTTGCTTGCTAGTTCCTTTTTACGACAGAGCAGAGCCAGCTAATTTTTTGGCGGTCTTAGAAGCATTAGGATCGGTTAATGTTTTAGCTGCCTTAGATGCCACACTTTGGGATGTCTTCTTTGTGTTTTTACTCATAGTAAATACCTCATGGTTGTTAATTTAATTATGTAAATTTAGAGTCCGTGTTTTAGCCTTTCAGCAAAGCCATTACGCTCAGCCAATACCTCATCGTACATGTTGTAAACCTGCTGAATGTGCTCCCACAATGACTGATTTTGCGTTCTCAAATCCTCGGCAAGCTCTTTATAATCAAGGTTCGATTTTTTTAACGATTCAACTTCTTTCTTAAGCTGTTCATTTTCAGTACCAACAGCAATAGCCTCTGCTTTATTTTTCTGACGCTTTTGCGCAGTCTGAATATCCGGGATTTTCTCAGGGTTAAACTTGTAGATAGCAGAGTTTGATATACCTAATCGTTTCGCTACTTGGCTAACGTTAATTTTTTCGTTGTTGGCAGCCATTTCAGACAAGGCCGTATCAATTTTGTCTGCCATTGTGATCTCAACTGATTCGCTCATATTAGGCTTCCTTCACTTTTATCGTTAACTGGTCAATGATGATATTTGCGGCTTCAAGGTTGTCATTTAATGCCGTACTAAAGACTTTTAATCGCTGCTTTATCTCTGACGGAAATTTTTCAAATGCAGCTAATTGCGATTCACATCGCTTTTTAACAACCAGCCAGTGGGGTAAATGTCGAGGTGTTGCAATGTAGCTATCGCACCATACACAGTGACTTGGATCTGCTGCATTACGAACTTTACATTCCGATCCCTTGGTACAGTAACCATGTGACACGCCTCTAAAGTTGTTGGTATGTTTAGCAGCAAACGTGATCAACTCTTCCATATTTTTAAAGTGAGGGGTGCTTCCGGTGGTCAGGTCATCTGCCAGAATCTCAGTCAATTTGGCGATAAAGTTTTGTCCGCCTTTTCCTGCTAGCGTGCCGTCTTGTGCTGCGGTCACCATATCTTCCATTGCTTGCGATATCATAAACTCAGAGAAGCTTTCGGTTAGTCCAATTAACTCCTCCATAGACTCATATCCCCGTTGGCTGTAAACCAACGACATCATGTTCTCTAAATGTTTGTACTGATATTTAATATCGTCTAAATCACCCAAACGATTTGCAACAATAAACCACGCAAAGGTGTGTCTAAATTGATGGGCGGTAAAATTGAAAAAATCGCCTACTTTATATGGCTTCTTGAACTTTTTATGGTTTGAGCTGACGGATTGATAATTGCATCCCATGCGCTCAAGTTCGGCAATATCATGCTCAGTGACTCTAATCGAAAACATTTTGTTTATGTTGTTAAAGCCATTTTTAGTAGACTTAGTATTTAATGAAAACTCGCAGGATTTTTTATGGGGTGACACACCAAACAAAGTTCGATTACTTAAACCAAACTCTAAATTCAACTTACGCTTTAGTGGCAATAAATCGCTGTGATATTTTAATAGTAAGGCTGCACGTTCACGATAAACAGAGCAAACTCTTGTGAGTAGTTTTACCGCTCGATAGGTGACTTCATTCGTTACCCATTCTAAGCTTTGAGTTTCATCTGTTGTTTTAGACAATAACGTCTTAATAAAGTATTTACCGTTTCGCTCAATAGCTGAATCATCACTGAGTGCCATTGCTTCGCTATAGCGCATACCTGTATAACTAATCACAAGTACAAAAGTATATCTGCGAAGACTTTTAATAAGCTCATAATATTCGTCTAATTCAGCAGACTCTGACTCATTTAATCCGTCAACGTATGTCGAGTTTTTAAGGTGCTTTTTCGGTGCGTATTCAACGCCATCATTTAGTTTTGTTTGCAGGCTGTGCCAATTATCGATGATCTTCTCAATGGCATTAACGTGCTCTTCGCTTGCCTTGAGAACTTGCTTCATTATTTGAACCGGAATGACTGAATGTTTGTTTCTGCGTTCTTTTTTTAATAAGGTAAATGGCAAAAAATATTCATTCATTAAATCGTAAAACTGTTCGTTTTTGACCACTGAATATAGTTTTAACCAATAAATAGCAGTTAACAGTGATTGAGCAAAAGATGAATGTTTCTGCAAGTCAGACGCTTGCACCAAGTCCAATATAATATTGCGCAAACGCAATTCTGGCTGTTGGTCTAAGTCATCAAAGCTCTCGATACCGTAACGTTCAAGCCATTTCGCAAGGCGTTTGAGATTAGCAATATTTCTACGAATCGTAGACCATGCAAGCGGCTCCATGCCTTGACCTGAGCCTTGCGTATACATACCAAGTGTTAGGGCTTTAAGTTGATATTTATACTTCGACCCAACACCGTTAAAGGTTACGGATAAATTGTTGCCTTGCGAGTACCAAGAATCATCACCAAACAATGTGATCTGTTTTTTATTAGAGCGGATATACTGCCAAAGCACTAGCGGTGTGAGTTCGGCATCAACCTCTAAACTATAAGGATTGAGGCTGATAAGCCCATCAATCTTTAAACAGGCTTCTACAGCAGTTGAAATTCCCGTCATAAAATATCTCCCACTGTCTTAACTGACGTTACTGCAAATGCCCAAAACGGATGCATTCCTTTTTCCGCCATCAGCTCTTTACCCTTCGTCACTGCCATCGGATTTTTAATTGCTACTTGCTCTAATATGTCATCAACACGCTGATGCAGTGCCGTAATCGCTTCCTGCTGAAATTCATTATTTTCAATATCAGAAATACTGGCTGACATATCTGCCAACACATAATCACGATAGCTTAGCAACTGCCAAACATGCTCAGGATCAGCGACTGTTCTAAAGTGCTTGCACCACACACACGCCAAAAAATCACTGCACCACCCATTTTCTTTACCACCTGATAGATGCCGATGTTCTTTACCGTGTTGTGATGCTTCTGCATCGTATCCATGCGATGCACACTCACCTGTGGGCGTTTTCTGAGTGCTACCGTCATCAACCATTAACACCTTAATTTCCGGGTCAATTTCTCGCCCCATAAAATAGCGCTGCATCACATCTACTGCCGTGTGTAATGTTTGTTGTGTTTTTTGTTCACTCACTCGTTGGTAGTGCTTGATGAACGTGTCGAAGGTATGAAGTTTTGCTGATTCATAAGCACGCATTTGCTTTGCCACGTCACGATAAAGGTGATTTGCACCATTCTTGCGAATGCGCATTGAGTCATAATTAACCGTGCAACCAAATCGATTCAAAATAGATTTGATATGAGCAATGATATTGCCAGCTAATACACGACTTACATTGGTTTTTTCTTTGAAGATAAATAAATAATTTTGAGTATGCTGATCACCCAAGTGACGGTATCCGTGAGTCAGCGTATCTTTCACGTACACGATATCTCGCATTACACTGTTTACTGTGCGACCATCTAAAGAATAGGTGTCAATGTCATAGCCTTTTCTTGGTTTTTGAATTAATAGAGTAATGCTTTTCTTGGCAGTAGGTAGTGCGACATCGGCAATGTCACTCAATTCAATATCCGTCATGGGTGACGTATTCCAGCAACTTTTTACTTGGATTCGAGCAAAGTACAGTGCTAGTAATTGCTTTACGTTATCCGTTTCTTTGATTCCCTTTTCAATATAAAAAATCAATTCTCGTAGCTCGTCATCACTGTACAAGTCTTCCATCTTTGCTCTTCTAGCGTGACGCTGATGCCGCTTAAATGATATTTTAAAAGCTTCCACTACCTGCTGACCTGTGATTGACATCAGCCAACGTATAGCCTCCGTGTAAGATGTACCGCTCCTCACACTAATCACTTTAGCTTTCACGTCACTTTGCAACTGCTGAAAGACCGCTTTTTGAATACGGTTCTTTTTCATGCCTAAGCAGCTAACGCCATATTTTGAAAGCTCGTCTTTGAACGTTGGAGCAATATATTTCAATATCACTCGTTTAAGCTTAGTAAACCATAGCAAGCCATGTTCACAAACTTGCTCAGCGATTGATGGAGCTGCTTCACACAGCAGTTTTAAACATTTTTGAGCCTTTTGTGCATCACTGCGAGTGGTACTTCTTGCAAGCGTTGACCGCTTATTCCATGCGCTTATGGCATCGTTAAGTTCTTTACCCAAGTGGAAATTTTTCCGATACCAATGCAATAAATCAATGTTTGTATCAAAAACAAAAACGCTGCTAGGTCTTGAATTTGCCTTGGTAATTGCACTTGCAAAGTGAAATAAACAGACCCTGAACATCAAGTCATCTTTGTGGGGTATACTTTGTGCCAATACCTCTAGTTTAAGCCAATAATCATTACAAAATAGCGAGTGAACATCTTGCAATAAACTGTGGCAATGGTTTCGCAACACTGAATGTCGAAGCAACAAGCGTTTAAAAAAGCTAATGTGCAGCTTAATGCGCTTACTATTTTCATCAGTTAAATAACTGCTTAGCTGTTCTTCTAACGGTGAAAAATCGATTACAGCATCAAGCATCTGCACCTCCTAATTGCTCGGCATTAAATGCATCTTCTTGCAGCGGGGTAACAAACTCACCAAACAATTTATCTACCCAGCTTCCCATTTGTTTATCGAATGTTAGTGAGCGAGCGAAATTGATGTACTTCTGAGTCGTTGAAAAATCCGCATGACCCATCAACTGCATTAGCTTGTATTGCACAAAGCCAATGGGCAGATCCTTATGGATCAGAAAACCAGCAAGATTTGTTGCAAAAGTTGAGCGTAAATCATGAAAATCACGTTTTAGTGTTTTCCCGAATGGCGCTAATTCCTTACGCACTTTTGAGATCACATTGCCGATAGATTTACGAGACATGAAATTACCAGAGCGATTAAGAAACAGAGGAGCATCATCACAGTTACCATGTTCAAGCTGCCACTTAGCTAATCTATCTTGATGTTCTTTGCCGTTACGATATTGCCAAAGTAATGTCATCAAACCTTTTGACACCATAATTGTGCGCTCTTTGTCGTACTTGCCGATTATGGTTACGTAATAAATTGCTTTATTATCCAAGGCAGGATCAACAACATGACTGGCAGTAAAAGTGGCAATTTCTTCCGCTCGCAAGCCGCATTGCACGGCTAAATCTACTCCCAATTTAGCACCTTGCTTTGTCAGTTCCTTGCTGGCATAGAGCTGCTTCAATTCATCTTGGCTGTATGGTGATAAACCTGCATCGCCTGATTTCTTTTGCTTATACTTTTTAGGGATCAGCAAATCAGTCGTGGTAATGGTAAAGCCTTTTTCCTCACTCCCGTAGTCGGTAAATAGCAAATCTAAACCGCCATCTTTGCGCTTTTTCTTAATGACCTTGGTTTTATATTTGAATGGCACTTTAGCATCAGAGGCTTCTTTGTCATCATCAACCACATGATCTTCTGGTCGCTCATAAAGTTCTGGTCCTTTTCCACCACCTGTTGGCTTCTGTCCCTCATCTGTATGCGTAAATTGATGGTTATGAAAATAAACCCTTGAAGGCATTGGCGCACTAATTTCTATATCTGTTATCTTTTCTACTAAAAAATATTCACCACTTGGATCTAACCTACCATTATAAGAAAAAGACCATCCTGCCATTTGTGGTGGATCGAAATGAAATAACCAACGCTTATAGCCAGGTACTACGTCTAAATTGAGTTCGGTATTAAAATATTTAAAAATTGATTCAAATGAGCGCTTTGCATTTTTATCAATAAGTAACCAACTCAACATCGCTCTTGTTGCGGAATCATTGAAAGCTGAAATGGGATATTTTGATATTTGCAGTACTTCAATATTTGCATAGTCCGCCTTCGCATTAACTTCTACTTTAAAGTCAGTGAGTAAACGAGAAGACATCAACGACGCCCGCGATAGATAAGAGCTGCTATAAAACAAGACTCGCGCCAGTTCAAGCTGAGGAATAATCAACTTAGGGGTATTAGATCTATCTAAAACAAATGCATTTTGCTCCGACTCTGGCTTTCTCACAGACTCTGCCGAACTTAAATTAGGAAATTCACTTAATGTGCTTTTTCTAAGAAAATCATTATTTCTAAAGGTATAACGACCATTATTTACAAAACTTTCTGAAAGCTCTCTTTGGTTTATTATTTTACCTCGATATAGTGCAGGTACATTTGCAAACGCTGTCGCACGAAAACCCTTTTTTTGCTGTGGCGGGTAACACCACACTTCAATTGAAGGCCGATAAGAAGTATCTTTTGTTCGTATTAATACTTTACCTATGTGAACTATACGTACATCATCATCGCACTTGTAAAACCTAGCGCTCATCCTACTTCCTTATTTGATGTTTGAACCTGTAACAACCCAATCGAGAAGCTTTACCACAATTGGCTGTATCCTTTCTTCCGAAAGGCTCGCATAGCGCATTAATTGCCAGCGGTTTGCTCCTAATCCTGCTTGCTTCCTTGCTATAACTGTCATAACAAGTCGTCGCGCTTGAAACTCAAAAACACTTTCATGGTATCGATTCAAAGCACTAGATAATATCGGTAATAAAAATAACTTTTTGCTTATTGTATTAGAGTGCTTTAACTGCTTGAGCAAGTAATGCTTAGACCTTCTAGGCCCTTCTATAATAGTATCTAAACGCCCAATAATTTTAAGAAGCTGCTTAGTTAACAACCGATCTCTTGCGCTCCAATTAACCTTCTCCTTTCTGGGTACTGATTTTGCGTGATGTTGTCGATTAAATGCTAATAACCACTCTCTATCATTTCGATATAGCCAAGCATATAATGCACCACCACCTGATAACGAACGCGCGTCTTT
This sequence comes from uncultured Moellerella sp., assembly GCA_963519845.1. Taxonomy (GTDB): domain Bacteria; phylum Pseudomonadota; class Gammaproteobacteria; order Enterobacterales; family Enterobacteriaceae; genus Moellerella. The sequence goes on from CAUQNX010000034.1 coordinate 15,272, forward strand.
AATTGGCGTTGTGCTTATTAAATTGCGCCATTTCATACGTTTTTCTTTAATTAATTGGGATTCAGGTTTGGGTTCAGGTTGGAAGCTTTTAGTAACTGCGACGCTCAGTATAGCTTTGGTTTTAACCTCCTTAATTATTTCACTTACTGTCATATCAGGAATAAAAGCTGACCAAACAGCTAAATGCTGTAAATAACTAAAAGCTTTTCGGTGCTGACGAAATATCGTCCGTAACCAATTAGTATCCATACTAAAATCAACGATTAGTTCAGGAATCATGATTTTACTAGTTACACGCTCAGCAATCATTTCGTGTGCGATCTGTTTAGTTCCTTTTCCGCAACCGAAATCATGCGCTAGGTGATTATAAAATTTGCTCCATTGATACTTTGTAGGTGATTTTTGACAAGGTCAAAGTAATAACTCTTGTGATTTTTGAGCTAGATAATGTTGTATTTCCTTATCTTTATTGTCGTTATTTAGCTGTAAGTTACACATTATTTGATCGCAGAGATGAAATGTTTGCCTATTATCATGATAAGTAATTTTAGATTGGTTCAAAATGCCGTGTTTAGGGCAATAGGGGAAAGCCGGTAAATACCAGAGTCTGGACCAATAGCTTTCTCCATACTTTTGTTTTTGCTCGGTTACGCATAGAGAACAAGAGCGAAAATTACCAGGCGTTTTAACAATTGAAGCAACCGCCCCCAACATTAGGTGAACAGAACCGTTAGATCCACTCTCCATAGATGTCATAGCCTGAACTCTAGTGCATTCACTTACAAATGGTGCGTAAATAGGAAACATTGTGTGTTCATAAATAAGCCGCTGAATATCGAACTTTTCTGTATTCACCAACAAACTAGATATCGCTGATAAATGACTAGGTAAATCTAACGTTGCAATAACCTTGCGATCATCAAATACCTGATTAAGCAGCTGCTTAGAACTTGTAATAGCACTACGAATGCCAGATCTAGCAACTAAGCTATAAATTAACTCATCTGGGTATGGAACAGGAAAATTGTGCAATACTAACTCACCTCTTCCAGCAACGATTGAATATTTAAAACCAAACCTAACTTTAACATTGTCGAATGCATGTCCGAGTCAACATCAGCTTGAGAATGAATAAACCGCAAATCGTTACTATCAAGTGTATGCCACTGAGTATGTTTAATTGATGATGCTTTATTTCCCTTACTGGGTTTAGCTTCTTTTTTAGGTAAAGCTTGTTCTGGGCTAGTTAAGTGAGCATGTATTAAAGGTAATAAGCTAATCCAGGTCAAATTTGGATTTTGATCAAATATTTTCCGAATAGCAGGCGCCAAAAGACTTGTGTCAAAGTCATCTTTTAAAGCTATATAGACTCGTCGCTCTTCTTCACTTCTTAGCTGTTGATATGCAAACTCTTCCGGAGTCTGTTGCACAGATGTGGGAGGACAATAAAGATTAGAACTTTATTGTCTCGCATCGTTTATTCACTCCTTATACCAATAGAGAAAAGAAACAATAAAGTTTGAAAATAATGTAAAATCAAGCTTTGCAACCAGCAAATAGTGACAATAAAGATTGAAACTTATTAAAGTGCACTCAGCCTAATGCGCGTAAGGGCTCTGCCCTTGCCCTGGATACTTCTCGAAGATGTGCATATAGACTTCGCTACAGGTCTTAGGCCACAAGTCATCGTCATAAGACTCAGGTAAACTATCTAAAACTTCCTCAATCATATTTTTAACTCTGGCTTTGGTTCGCTGTTTTTTTCGCCAATCAATAACCAACATTTCTTGCATCTTTTCCGTTAGCACTTTGGCGACTTCTTTAACTTGATTTCGTTCTTTATCTGTTAACGGTGCGGCTTGAACCATTAAGTCATACACTGCCAATTCTTCTTCCGTTAAGCCTTCACGCACCGTACGCTTGTCTTCATGTGCTAATTCAGTGATGAACTCTTTCAAGCGGTTGAAGAATTCTTCAGCGGTATACGCACCTAAATTATATGCTTCAATCAGCTCTTGGAACTTTTGCTGTAGATCTTGTCGCGTTTTGTTTCTAAGCATCATTGGCTGCAATTTACGTTCAATGAGGTTTTTAAGTTTTTCCGCATCCGATTGCTTTGGCTTTTCAACCTTAGCGACAATGGTCGCTAACGCGTCAAAGTCGATATTGGCAATATTGACAGGTTCAGGTAGATTGCTCTGTATTTTAATGGTTGATATCGACTCATCTAACAGATCATTAACTTGGTTGCGAACAACATCCAACACATCTTCATCATCAACTGATAAGCCGGACTTCAAGCGCATTTGAGAATAGATAATATTGATAGCTATTCGGTAAGGCACATACTGGTTCGCACCATCATCAGGCATGATCGCTTTAAAGATTCGGTTTATTTGTCTCAAAAAGGATGTGAACTCTTCTTTATTCTTGGGCTCAAGAAGAATTTCGCTGGCATTATCTAATAAAGAAAGTTTGGCAAAACCATCAGCAGAGGCTGATACAATTTTGGTTAAGTCAATATCAATACTACCTAAGAACACAATAAGCTCATTAACAGCTATACCTAATGCAGCGACCAGTTCAGATTTGTCTTTTGCAGGACTATCAACGTTATAAGGTGCGCCGCCTTCAGCAACGCCACCACCATATAGCCCTAATGCCTGCTGTAGGGCGCTAAATATATTTATGTAGTCAACGATTTGCCCTGCTGCCTTTCCTGCATACACGCGGTTAGCACGTGCAATGGTTTGCATCAAAGTATGGCTTTTTAGAGGCTTATCCAAGTAAAGCGTTGAAACAGAGGGGGCGTCAAAGCCTGTTAACCACATTGCACAGACGAATACGATTCTTAAATCATCTTCAGGGTCTTTGAACCTCTCATCAATTTTTTCTTTTAAAAAGCGCTCTCTATGTGGTTTGTAATTCAGTCCCTTTTTGGCAAGCCGTTCATCGTCATTTTGACCACCAGACACGACCACTGCCATGTCAGTCGTTTCCATATGCTCTATTTGGAAATGCAGTTTGTTCAATCGGCTGCCAGAAGCAAATTTTGCCTGCGACTTTAAGCTATTGAGTTTTGTTTTCCATGCCAACTGAACCTTGTCATACATCTTAATGGTAGTAGCTTTATCAATAGATACCACCATTGCTTTACCTAACATTCCATTACTAAACGGGTCGCGATTTATATAGTGCTCCACCAAATCGGTGGCGATGGTTTCTAGTCGGTCGTCTCTCGTAATAATGTGATAGGCTTTGGAGAATTCCGTTTCTAAGCGATTCTCCTGCTCATCGGTAAGATCAGCCTGATCAAGTATCTCAGCAATATCTTCACCAAGCGTATCACTCGACACTGATACTTCAGGCACACGGTTTTCGTAATAAAGTGGTAGTGTTGCGCCATCATCCACAGCGTCAGCAAAGTTATAAATACTGATATAGTCACCAAACACTTCTTGCGTTTTTGCTTCACCTGCCAATAACGGCGTACCTGTAAAAGCCATAAATGAGGAGTTTGGCATCGCACTGCGCATGTTCATCGCCAGCGAGTCATATTGGCTACGGTGTGCTTCATCAGTAATAACAATAATGTCATTTCGCTCTGAAAGGACTGGGTAATTTCCTTTCTCATCGCCTTTAAACTTTTGGATCAAGGTAAACACAAACCGATGGTCTTCACCCAGTAAGGCTTTAAGCTCGGTGCCTGATTCCGCTTGGCAGTTTTCAGTAACAATGCCCGCAGAATTGAAGGTTTTATATATCTGGTCGTCTAGATCTGTTCTGTCGGTGACCAACACAAAGGTCCAATTACCTGTGTATTTACGAAATGCTTTTTTGCAGAAGAACACCATTGAATAACTTTTACCACTGCCTTGGGTATGCCAAAAAACACCCAACTGACCAGCGCGCTCTTTAATATTGCTTAAACCTGATAATGCCTGATTAACACCTAAGTATTGGTGGTACTTAGCGATGATCTTTACAGTATGCTTTGCTTTAACAAATAGCGTGTAGTTTTCAATAATATCGAGAAGGCGATTTTGCTCACAAACACCCCGTATCACCACCTCTAAACTGACTCTACGCTTTTCCTTTTCATTCTCGATCTTTTTCCATTCTGCAAAGTGCTCCCACTGGCTGGATATCGAACCAACTTTTGACTGTACGCCATTCGAAAGAATAATCAGCTGGTTGTAAACAAACAGCTGTGAGATGGTATTTTTGTAGTCAGATAGATTGTTTTTATAGGCCGTTAACAGGTTTTTATGACTTGCTTTTAGCTCTATAAACACAATAGGCAAGCCATTCACAAAGCCGATCAAATCAGGCCGACGGGTTTCTATTTCGCCCGTAAAACTCATCTGACTGCAAAGCAAGAAGTCATTGTTGCTGGCGCTTGACCAATCTACGTATTTAACAATGCAGTCTTCCTCATCTTCTGCATTGGTAATGTAGACGTAGCCGTTAGTTAACAGCTGATAGACTTCTTCATTGGCTGATATCGGCGTCATTGCACTTCTATCACGCGCAATTTCGTCAATAGCCTCTTGAATAATAAGTGGACTAACATCTCGGTTCAGCTTTAGTAGTCCAGCTCTTAACCTAGAAAATAAAACCACATCGTTGCGGGTTTCTCTGCCAAAAAATAACGGATTATCAGCGAGGTGAGCATCGTCTAGCGAGCCAAAAACCTCGTCCCAACACGTTACCGTATCCCAGTTCAATACAGAGAACAGGTTAATCGCCGGTTGTTCTACTAAAGCGTCTTCCGTGTATGTCATTATCTTCTCTTATTCAAATCAGTTACTAAGCCGTCAATTAAATCCAGGTCAGCTTTAATTTCAGCTATTTTTCTGGGCCGCTGCTGTAATCCTGTCGCCGTATCATGGCCTTGAAAAAATGTACTACAATTCGACATTCCTAAGTCAATAGCATCGTAATCCGCTTGGGTTATGTTTACGATTAATTTATTGATTCGTTGCGTTTGAATAGAGCGTCCAAATCTAGTTATAACATTATTCAATAACTTCTCTTCAACCAATCTTTCCCACGCTTCACGAAGTAAATTATAAAAACCGTAGCAGTTCTTCGAATATTCTAGTTCAGTCCCAGTACGTTCAATTTTTTCTAATACTTGATATTCTGCCCTTAGTTGCCCAATTCTTGCTTTTATAGGTAAAGCATCCCAAGGCGGTGTATTATCAACGAGACCGGTATGTTTACGGCTACGATCTAAACGAATCTGCGTTACGGAAGCACCGTCTACCTTTTCCACACGTTCAAGTAGATACTTATAAAATACAATATCATGGGTAAAAATAATTACTTGCCTTTCAAGCGATTCTTCTACAAGGCGTTTACCAATATCTTCGCGCCATCTATGATCCAGTGAATTAACAGGGTCGTCAAAGATAACTGCTGAGCGTCTACCATCTGAGATTATTTCAGCCATGAAGCACGCAATGGCGATGCACCTTTGCTCGCCTTCACTAGCGATTTCGGCAACAACATTATTACTGCCTTCAATAATTTCTAATTTGGAAAGTTGTTGGCTAGAAGACCCTCTCATTTTTACTTGAACGGTGAATCGATCAAAACCGAATTTTTTTAACTCATCTTCAAAGCACTGCACCAAAGGTTCAATTATTATCGCTTTGCTTAATTCATTAGAGAGAAGCGTTACCGGTGTAGTTTTAGTAACCTCTTCAATTGCTTTTAATTTATTTTCAAAAACATAGCGTGAAATATTAGTAATGATGTTTTCTTTATTATCAGTAACTAACTTTCTTGATTCGAGCTCTGCTAATTCTTGTTCTTTTTCTTTGATTAATTCGCCGTGAGACTCATCATCTTTACCTGACAGCTCGACAACATCATTATTTAGCTTTTCTAATATGCCCTCGCAGTATTTAACAAGTGCTTCATCATAATCAGGGAAAGCATTTGCAGCATTAGGTTTTAAAAACTGTGACTTACGTAATTTAAGTGACTCAACAAGCTCTGCTATCGAGGCTTTAAACGCATTATCTTCAGTTGTCAGCTCATCAATAACAGCATCGTAATCACTCAAATCTAACACGAGCTCTTCAATTTTCTTGATCTCTGTTTTAAGCGTTTTGCGGGCGTTCTCTGCCTGCTGAACGGCTTGATTAGCAACATACTCTCTAAAAGATGCTAATTTCTGTGCGCTATCATTGCTAATAGATTGTAAACATAGTGGACACGTATCTGATTCAACTGGCGGAAATGATACGTCACTCGTTTGAGATTTAATAAAGGATTCCGCTGCCTGCCAGAGAGTTAGCCACTTGGCGTCACCAATACCTTCAAATGGAAAATTGGACAATACTCTTTCTCGCAGTTCTTTGGCGAGTTCAGTCTTTTCAGCAGCATCTTGCTTCACAGTATTTAAGTCGGTATAAGCTTTATCGGATAAAGCATTACTCAACACTTTAAGCTTGTTGAAAAATGGCGTTATCCTAGCAACCTGTGCATTTAAACCTTTCTTTATACTTGCCACAGACTGAGATTTCAGTTCAAAAATCCGTTGTTGTTGTGGTGCTATTTGGCTAATTTCGTCTTCCGATGCGCAATGACTTTCAACCGCTTCTAACGTTGAACTATGGCTTAGTCCATTAACAAATTTTCCACTTAAAGTGTCAGATGAAAATAAAGGTAAAGTTTGAAGCCCATTACTAGGCATTAACTCTTCCCTAATTTGTCTTTTTACATAGTCCAAAGCAACAGATAAGCTCTCTAAAACTTTAAGAACAAAAGGTTTGTAGCCAAGAGCGCCTTCTTTTTTACTTACATAATGCGATGCAGTTTCTGTGTCGAATACTCGAATGGATTTCAAGTTTTCATCTGCTTCTGCTGTTTTTTTCCAATAAACAGGTAAAGATTCATTATTATTGCAAACTGTTAATTTGGCTGATGATTCTTCACTCGAATTATCAAAAACATTACCCAATATGGGCGCAACGTCACCTCTCGTTAAACAAGCGTGTTTTAAAATACGAGCATACGTTGATTTGCCCGTACCGTTATCACCATAAACAATGTTTAAACCTTTTGGGTTTAAACTTAAATCTTGATTTGGTGCTAAAGAGCCGACATTCACCACATCAGTAATCGAAGATAAGTTTATCTCTGATACTTCTGATACTAATCCTGTTACAGTAACAGGGGTTTCATAGATAGGGTAGACTTCACCCTTATCAATAACGCCATATTCCATTTGAGCGATTGACCAAATCAAGCGGTGCTGTGCTTCTGTTAACTCACCTTTACTTAACGCAAGCTTTACAGCATGACGCCAAAACACGGGCTTGTCTTTTACCCAATCAACTAGTTTTTCTATCGGCTGCATAAATATCCTTATAATTCTATTTGTCCTGATATTAGTTTTGGTAACAGCATATCTCGTTGCTGTTTGAGGTTTTCGTTCTTTCGTTGAAGAACATTAATCTGCTTATGCAAAACTGCAGCGATTTCTTCAAATTTGTCAATGAGCTCATTTGGTGGTGAAATCACAGGATTACCGTGAACATCATTTCTATTCAGAGTAGGAACTGAAGCACCAGAATTAAATCTTTCTAATCCAATACTATCAAGGAGATAATATGCATAGTATGCTGTGCAATTCCTAAACTTCTTAACCCATAATGAAGTATTCAAAGGCCAGTGATCTTCTAGCACCAGTTTTACAATACCTAAGGTACCTGAGCGACCAGTGACGATCCCAGGCCCCCTGACTTTAATTTCGTTATGATAGCCAGTTAAGCCTGAAGCTGCGTAAATAGGTACACCGCCGTCTACGTTACGCTTATCCTTTGGGAGATCAAAACCACGTTGAAGCTCAACATAATCATCTAGACGCTTGAATTCCCATCCCTCAGGAATTTGGCCTAATGGCGAGTCGATGAGTTTTGGGTTGCCCTCTGCATCAAGGTTATCTTGGTGGTTTGGGTAACGGAAGTTAACAAACCATTCGCGATAAAGGGATTGCGCCATGTCTTCTAAAATAGCGATACGGCGGTTGTTGTTTTCGATTAGGTTATCGTAATTTTCAAGAATATTAACAATTAAATCTTGCTGATTTTTCCGATGCACCTCAATTGAAATATCGCTAAACGAAGACTTATTTACAATTGGTGTTGCAGCACCACTTGCTCGATTTTTTACCTCTTCTGATATGGTGTTCAGCAAAGCATACACATACTTAGGATTAAATCGGTCCGTATCTGGAATAACAGCGTTGATTTGTTGATTACTAAAGCTAGGTTTGCTGACGTAACAATTTTTCCCTATTGTCGCACCAATACAAACATAACATGTCGTCCCTTCTGGAAGTAGATATTGAGGCGACTTTTTACCCCATGAATTACTGACACTTCGCCCTGTTCGAACAGTATAAGAGTCATCTTTAATATCTGAGGGAGTAATAAAATCATACTCACCATTCCAATACTCTGGCGACTTAGTTGATGGTGTTTTCCCTGTGACCACACGACCTAAATCGCCTATTTTAATAGTTGACATAGTCATTAGATACGCTCCAATACTGTAGCGACATTGATAGCAATTTTGCTTTCCAATTCATGCGCTTCAGCATTCAACACTTCTAATTCTTCTTGTAATGCTGTTAATTTAAACACAAAGTCTTCATCACTTTCTTGCTCACCTTCAGCAACACCGACATAGCGACCTGGATTTAAGCTATAACCTTGTTCAATAATTTCAGCTTTCGTTGCCACTTTACATAAGCCCGCGATATCTTGATAAGTCAGCTCGCCACTCTCGTTTTTAAAGAAACCTTCAAGCGAATAATTACCGTCATTTCCAGCATCGGGGTTGGTTTCTAGGTAAGTATTATCAATATCTTGCCCACGGTACAAACGTACAATATTTGCGATAAAGTTAAGCTGCTCGCTGGTGTAATCTCGTACTGCACGCGTGACTTGACGGAAGATGTGGCGCGCATCAATAAACAACACTTTATCCTTGTTATGGGTAGGTTTGTTTTTATCTAAAAACCACAATGCGCAAGGTAAAGTTACCGTGTAAAAGAAGTTACTCGAAACGGAAACCATAACGTCAACACCATCATCTTCAATCAACTTTTGGCGAATTTCTTGCTCAGATCCACGGGCGTCACTGGCTGAGTTTGCCATCACAAAACCAGCACGACCTTTTTGGTTAAGCGCTGAATAGAACATTTGGATCCAAAGGTAGTTGCCGTTGTCATTGCGAGGCATACCAAAAGGAAAACGATGTTTGTCACCTTCTAAACGATCTTTTTGAATTTCGTTTACGTTAAACGGCGGGTTAGCCATGACAAAATCAAACTGACCGTGTTGTTTGCCGTTAATTACATCGCCTTTGGCGAGTTCGAATGGGTCTTCATAATAAGAGTTACCTTCACGGATATCACCTTGCAAACCGTGAACTGCAAGGTTTAACTTAGATAAACGAACGGTATCACCAGTTTTTTCTTGCCCAAAGATAGAAAGTTTATCTGAGGCATTGTTATTATGTTTTGCCACAAAATCGGCTGAACTGATAAACATACCACCGCTGCCACAACACCCGTAACATTCACCACTAGTGACAACGGCTGTAGGCCATAATTCC
>CAUQNX010000035.1:0-24555 GCA_963519845.1 uncultured Moellerella sp.
TCCGCAGTGGCAAAGCTTATGATCGTGTGACAGCTCTAGCATCAAGGAACTAAGCGAATGAAAGCGACAGTACTGCAACAAATTGTTGATGATAAATATATTGCACTGAGTGCACGTAAAACCGCTCAACCACTGGATACTTTTATCGATAAAGTGGTGCCAACCCAACGCGATTTCTATGGCGCCTTATCGGCCAAGCGTCCGGTATTTATTCTAGAGTGCAAAAAAGCATCTCCCTCTAAAGGGGTGATCAGAACTGATTTTGATCCTGCTAATATTGCTAAGACCTATCAGCCTTATGCTGCGGTGATTTCAGTACTGACTGATGAAAAATACTTTCAAGGCGATTTTGCCTACCTAACACAAGTTAGCCAAGCTGTGCATCAGCCGGTGTTATGTAAAGACTTTATTGTCGATGAGTATCAAATTTACCTTGCGCGTCATTACCAAGCCGATGCGATCTTACTGATGTTATCTGTACTCAGTAACCAAGAGTATCTTGCTCTGGCCGCCGTCGCTAATAAACTGAATATGGGGATCTTGACTGAAGTCAGTAACCCAGATGAATTAGCCCGAGCTATTGAGTTAAAAGCGCGAGTAGTAGGCATTAATAACCGTGATTTACGCGACTTATCTATTGATTTGAACCGCACCCGTGAGCTGGCGCCACAATTACCACAAGGGACCATCATCATCAGTGAGTCAGGTATTTATCAGCGCCAACAAATCCAACAGCTTAGCCAATTTGTTAATGGATTTTTGATTGGCAGTGCTCTAATGTCGCAAGATAATTTAGAGCAAGCGCTAAAAACGCTGATTTTTGGTGAGCATAAAGTTTGTGGTTTAACCCGAGGACAAGATGCTCTTGCCGCCTATCAAGCGGGTGCCTCTTACGGCGGGCTTATTTTTGCCGAGAAATCACCGCGCAAAGTGACAGTGTCACAAGCTCAGGCAGTGATCCACGCAGCGCCATTAAAATATGTTGGCGTATTTCAATATCAATCTAGCGATTTTATTGCCCATATCGCCAACACACTAGCGCTGATGGCAGTTCAGTTACAGGGTAACGAAGATGATGCCTTTATCGAACAGCTACGAACTCAGCTGGCTGAAAGTTGCCAAATATGGCGCGCGCTTGATATGAGCAAAGCCCAACCCCATCAATTTAATCACCCTGCTGTGGCAAGATTAGTGCTGGATAATGGTTCGGGCGGTACAGGTCAATCCTTTGATTGGTCACTGATCCCAGCGGCAAGTTCGGTGCCTTTGATGATCGCCGGCGGATTAAATGCGCAAAATTGCCAACAGGCGGCGCAGCATCCGTGCAACGGTTTAGACTTTAACTCTGGCCTTGAAACTGAGGCGGGGATCAAAAGTCACGAAAAAATTAAACAGGTTTTTACCCTATTAGCATCTTAACGAAACCGTCGTTTCGATGATAAATTGTTCTAGCTATGGATGAAAAAATAATGAGCAAACTCAATCCTTACTTCGGCGAATTTGGTGGCCAATATGTGCCAGAAATTCTGATCCCAGCTTTAGATCAACTTGAGCAGGCATTTATTGATGCGCAGAATGACCCTGCATTCCAACAAGAGTTTACCGACCTACTAAAAAACTATGCAGGCAGACCCACCGCATTAACCTTATGCCGTAACTTAACGGAAGGGACGAAAACCAAACTCTATCTTAAGCGTGAAGATCTGCTGCATGGCGGCGCGCATAAAACTAACCAAGTTTTAGGTCAAGCACTGCTCGCAAAACGCATGGGTAAAACGGAAATTATCGCCGAAACCGGCGCTGGCCAACATGGTGTTGCTACTGCGCTGGCCTGTGCACTGCTTAATTTAAAATGCCGTATTTATATGGGCGCAAAAGATATTGAACGTCAATCACCTAACGTCTTTCGTATGCGTTTAATGGGTGCGGAAGTGATTGCGGTGCATAGCGGCTCATCTACGCTTAAAGATGCTTGTAACGAAGCACTAAGAGACTGGTCTGGCAGTTATGATAAAGCACACTACTTATTAGGCACAGCAGCAGGCCCACACCCCTATCCGACTATTGTGCGTGAGTTCCAGCATATGATCGGTGAAGAAGCGAAGCAGCAAATCTTAGCAAGAGAAGGCAGATTACCCGATGCGGTACTGGCCTGTATTGGCGGCGGCTCTAATGCTATCGGTATGTTTGCCGATTTTATTCCCGAAGAAGGCGTACGCTTGATTGGTGTTGAACCCGCAGGACTTGGCATTGAATCCGGTCAACATGGTGCCCCCTTAAAACATGGTCGTATCGGTATCTATTTTGGCATGAAATCGCCGATGATGCAGACCAGCGAAGGACAAATCGAAGAGTCTTACTCCATTTCAGCGGGACTCGATTTCCCTTCTGTCGGCCCTCAACATGCTCATTTAAACAGTATTGGACGCGCAGATTATGTCTCAATCACTGATGACGAAGCTTTAGATGCCTTTAAGCTGCTCTCACGTAAAGAAGGAATTATTCCGGCTCTTGAGTCCTCTCATGCCTTAGCTTATGCGTTGAAAATGATTGAGCAATCGCCGCAAAAAGAGCAAATTTTGATTGTGAATCTGTCAGGCCGTGGCGATAAAGATATTTTTACTGTCCATGATATCTTAAAAGAAAAAGGAGAAATCTAATGGAACGTTATGATCAACTGTTCAATAGCCTGAAATCGAAAAATCAAGGCGCTTTTGTTCCATTTGTCACCTTAGGTGATCCCGATGCGGAACTTTCTCTTAAGATCATTGATGCCCTGATCGCTGGCGGCGCAGATGCACTGGAAATCGGTATTCCCTTCTCCGACCCTCTGGCCGATGGCCCGACGATCCAAAATGCCAACTTGCGTGCATTCTCCTCGGAAGTCACCCCGACGATCTGTTTTGAGCTGTTAAAACGCGTCAGAGAGAAACATCCACAAATACCCATCGGCCTACTGGTTTATGCCAATTTGGTATTCTCCAATGGTATCGACCACTTCTATCAACGTTGCCAACATGCGGGCGTTGATTCAGTACTGATCGCCGATGTGCCTATGATAGAGTCGCGCCCCTTCCGCGAAGCCGCCATAAAACACAATATAGCACCTATTTTTGTCTGCCCGCCGAATGGCAATGATGAGCTATTAAAAGAAATAGCTTCATTTGGCCGCGGTTATACCTATTTATTATCAAGGGCTGGCGTCACAGGAACAGAGAAACGGGCAGAACATGCCTTAACCCCAATAATCAATAAACTAAAAACCTATAATGCAGCACCTGCACTCCAAGGTTTTGGTATTTCCGAACCGGCTCAAGTAAAAGAAGCACTACAAAATGGTGCTGCGGGTGCTATCTCTGGCTCAGCTATTGTTAAAATTATCGAAAATAATTTAACAGATCCGAAACAAATGTTATTAGAATTAAAACAGTTTGTCGCCGCAATGAAAGCCGCTACACAGCGCTAGTTCTCTACCTTTCGCTCAAATTCTTAGCAAGGTCATTGCCACTTTATTTGTGGCATGACCTACAAATAGCCGAACTTATCCGAATCTTGTTCCGTCTTATCAGGGATTATTAGATATATTAATGTGAAATAAACGTCTATACTTAATATGAATGATTCAGCAAAATTTATGCTTGGATCATAGGTTTGACCTGTTATTTTTCAATTTAAGGAGTCAATGATGAAATTAGTAAAATCAGTCACAGCTATGTTCGTGGTACTCTTTATGGCACTTACCCTTGCTGCATGTGCACCAACAGCGAAAAAAGAAGGCACTGGGGGTTATATTGACGATACCGTGATCACCACAAAAGTAAAATCTGCACTACTGGCTGAGAAAAACTTAAAATCAACCGAAATTGGTGTTGAGACATTTAAAGGCCGTGTTCAGTTAAGTGGTTTTGTGAGCTCGAAAGCAGATGCAAATCGCGCAGTAACGATAACTCGTGGTGTTGCAGGTGTGAATAGCGTTGTAGACTCCACCAAAGTCCGTTAAATATAATCTAGGCTAGACTTCTTATCGGCTCCTTTTTTGGAGCCGTTTTTATTTCTCTATTTCACCCACTAAATAGATATTTTTTATTAACACTTAATTGAGTAAATACAGATTATTCTTAGTTTAAAGGTTAGTTAATAATAAGTAATTTAACTCACTTTTGGCCGCAGGGGATTAACTTAGTGCGTGTTGCTGTTTTTTCACCCTAAGAGTTCAATAAAAAAATATCTATTAATGTTTTTATCGCCTAAATTTAATGTGCATATAAAATACATCTTTATTTTTCTTATCTAGTGATATTAGGTTAATGCGCTAATTTGATTAAAGCTATTATGAATGCAATATTTCCGCTAATAAAAAAATAAATTTAACGACTTTTCAGCTGATAATAAGGTGCATATTAAATGCAATAAATTAATTGCACACTTATCACTTTATTTATTTAATTCGTTTTTTTAGCCATAAAAAAACGGAGCATCCATGCCCCGTTTTTTTTCGTACCTATATTAAGTATCGCTATATTGATACTTATTAGAAACGATAACCAACACCAAACATAAATACAAATGGATCAAGACGAGTATCAACTTTCGTTGATTCACCGCCAGCTTTAAACTTAACATCCGTATCTAAGTCAATCCACCACAGTGAAGCATTTAACATCCAGTTCTCATCAAGCATATAGTCCATACCGGCTTGTGCTGCAAAGCCCCACGAGCTAGACAAGTCTAGATCCGTTAACTTAGCATCCTTACCCGTTTGATTGAATTTTTCATCAAAGAAGAAGGTATGGTTAATACCCGCGCCTAAATAAGGACGTAATTTATCTTGTTTACTACCAAAATAGTATTGCGCCATTAAGGTTGGTGGTAAATGTTTAACGGTAGCAATAGTTCCCATTCCTTCTAGGCCTACTTTATGCTCAAAAGGCGTAGCCGCTAATAATTCAACACCAATATTGTCTGTGACCATATAACTAAAAGTCAGACCTAATTGTGTATTATTATTAACATCGAACTGACCTAAAGAACCTAAAACATTATCCGAGCTAGCATTAGGACGCACTGTTGCTGTCCCTGCACGGAAAATAAAGTCACCTTCTTGGTGAGCTATAGCTATTGATGGCGCAATGATTGCCGCCGCTAATACAAGCGCAGTAATTTTTTTCATCATTCATCCCATTCATGTGTTTTTTTATTCTAAGCGGAATATACAACTTATTATCTAATTATGATCCAATCGAGATCACAAGTTTTAATAATTAAAATCAAATCCCACCAAAGTGAGATTATTATTTCATTTATTAATTTAATGATTTTGATTTAAATCAATTTAGCCAAGGTTAATAATTTTTAATAAAAAATAGAAATATGATTTCCTTTCGCTCTTATTTATCGACTTGATATTCAATTAGCTTTACTGATTAATTTTTATTTCAGTGATTTTTTAATTTCCTTAATTAATTAACAATAAATAAAATACATTATATTTACACTTTATTAACATGATATAAGGAGCTAATTTTCCATCAATTACACTGACTTTACGTTTCCTCTACTACCTTCTAGGCCCAGAGTCAGTTACAATTGTACAAAATCATTACGCAGATCCTAAATAGGAGCAGTTTCATGTCCATCACGGCCAATTCACTTATTCGTGACAGTATCAATTTTTTCAAAAATCAACTGAGTGGCCTTCTCACAATTTCGCTTCTTGCCGCCGTGGTAAGTGTGGTTATTTATTATTTGATGATCCCCAATAAAGAGATGATCAATATGGTATTTGAAGCACAAAACCAAATGGCTGAGTCGGGTAATGCCGGATTGCAGGCTTGGATTCAAACTCTGACTGATCAAGATAAAAATAGTATTCTTCGCGTTGCTCTAGGTTTGATTCTCTCTATTACCATTGGCAGCTTAGTCCTGGTCTGCGGCACCCTATCCTATATTCATGCATTGTCGAAAGGTGAGTCAGTTTCGGCGACACAAGCGCTGCTACAGTCCGCTGGCAAACTACCTGGTATGTTTATCCTATTACTGGTTTGTTCTCTGCTAGTGCAATTAGGGACGGCAGTAATGGTATTACCCGGCGTGATCTTAGCGATTGGATTTTCATTAGCGCCAGTGATTATGATCACTGAGAGAGTCAATCCCTTCGGTGCTATGGTGAGAAGCTGGCGATTAGCTTATAGCAATTGGCGTGTAGTTTTACCGATGATTTTAATTTGGATGGCGAGTCAAATGGTACTGGGGATGCTTCTTGGACATCTTGGCTTACCTGAATTGATGGCCAATACGCTCTCTTTCTTCCTGAATAATATTATCGCGGCCTTTGCACTACTCTATTTTTTCCGCCTATATATGTTAGTGCAGCCACCTACCATGCTAAAACCCCTGTAGTTGGTTTATATTATTAAGCATAAGATAATCTGTAGCTAATAAAATCCCCCGCGCACTAGACTGGCCGGGGGATTTTATCTTAATCGGCTAATTTGGTCATTTCATCAATCATCTCTGTGCCCTCATCGCTATTTTCTTGCTGAGAGGCTTGCAAATCTTCTTTCTCTTTTTGCTTACTCAGCTGCTTACTCTGAATTAATCGAATCGCAAAATAGATATCAGGTACCACTAAGAGATCATCGTCAGAGCGCTTAATTTTATTTTTTTCCAACCAACGATTAAGTGAAGTGCGTCGTCCCGCCAAAACCAGTGTTACCCCTTTCGCCTTTAGCCCTGTGACTATCTCATTCAGCGCTGAGAAGACGCTCACATCATTATGAGTAAAGCTAACGGCGGCATCGACAATCACCCACGCAGGTCGTTTGGGGGAGTTATCAATATGCTTATTTAAACGCTCTTTAAAGTAATTAACGTTAAAATAGGTTAAGGGCGAATTAAAGCGATAGATCAGCACATCGTCAATGGGCTGTATCTCATTTCCTGCATTAATTGAGTGGATCATCCCCTGATCATCAGTACCTAATAGTTGGTCAGTAGGCCGAAAAATAATCCGAATAAATTGCAATAAACCCAATAGTACCGCCAAGCCAATTCCGGTGATCAGCCCCGCCACTAATACCGCTAACAAGGTAAATACTGCCAACATAAAGGCTTGTTTATCACGTTTCCGCATCGAGCCTATCTGTTTAAAACTGATTAAAGATAAAGTAGAGACAATCAGTACGATACCTAAGGATGAGAGCGGAATATAACTCAAGAAATTGGTCATAAACAGCAACACCACTAAGATGGTTAATGCCGCAATAATAGAGACCAATTGGGTTTTTCCGCCAATACTATCATTAACCGCAGTTCGGCTACTGGCGGCACTGACCGCAAATCCCTGTGACAACACAGAGGCAATATTGGCTAAACCTAGCGCTCTAAGCTCCTGATCGGCATCAATTTGATAACCATTTTTAGTGGCAAAACTGCGCGCCGTCATCATAAAACTGACAAAGCTGATCACCGCAAGGTTTAATGAGGGAGTGATCAAATCACGTAATAGACTGGGCGAGAAATCTGGCATCGGCACTGAAGGCAAACCTTCCCCTAAATCACCAACAATCTCTATTTGATAGGCAGAGAAATCCAGCAACATGCTAGTTGCCGTCGCTACCACCATAGCAATCAATAAAGATGGCCATTTATTGCGGAAAAACTTGATAAAATAGATCAGCCCTAGAGTGAGTAGCGTAACAATAACCGTAGGAATATGTGCAGTCGTTATTAATTGAGGAAGCGCTATCAATCTCTCAATAAAGGCGGGCGGAAGATCGCTAATACCTAATATTTTTCCTAGTTGACTGACAATAATAGTCAGCGCCACCCCATTGAGTAGCCCTTGCAAAATAGGTCTAGAGAGAAAGTCGGCAAAAGCACCTAGATGAAAACGCGCCGCTAACAGGCACCAGATGCCGGTCATTAAGCTCATTACTAGAATTAACTGCCATAAAACATTAGCATCTCCCATAGCTAATGGCGCAACTGCTGCCGCAATAACCGCACAAGTTGCGGCATCTGGGCCGATAATCAATTGTTTGGAAGTACCAAAGAGCGCATAGACAATCATCGGCAAAATACAAGCATAGAGACCGACGATAGCATTGATACCCATTAACTCGGCGTAAGCGATAGCCACAGGTAATGCGACAGCCGCGACTGATAAGCCAGCTTTAATGTCATAGCCCAAGTCACTTTTTTTGTAGTGCAATAAATCATTGAGTCCTGGCATCCATACCAGTAGTTTTGACTTTAACATTATTAAATAACTCGCTTAAAATTAGTTAGTTAAATAAATATATTATTAAGTTATATCCGAAGCGAAAAATATTTACCACAACTAGTTGCCAACAACGTAAAATAGTGCAAATTAGGTTGGCAAATTTTTAATTTTATTGATAAATAGCGGCAAAGTTTTAACATCTGTCGATAATTACGTTAAGATAGAAGATAACAAAGCAAGGAATTGGGTAAATACTGATATGAAGCAACTCATCGATTTTATTCCACTGATTATTTTTTTCATCGTTTATAAAAAAGTGGATATTTATTACGCTAGTGGTGCATTGATGATCGCCACGGCACTTGCCATGCTTGCAAATTATATTATTTATAAGCAATTGGATAAAATGGCCAAAATCACTGGCGCCGTTGTCATGGTTTTTGGTGCCTTAACGCTCCTTTTTCATGATGACGCCTTTATCAAGTGGAAAGTGACTATTATTTATAGTGCATTCGCCTTAGCACTGTTAATTAGTCAATGGTTTACTGATAAACCACTTATCCAACGTATGTTAGGTAAAGAACTAAAATTGCCCACCGTTGTTTGGCACAAACTCAATATTGCTTGGGCAATATTCTTTATGGTCTGTGCAGTGGTCAATATTTATGTCGCATTTTGGTTACCTCAAGACGTTTGGGTTAACTTTAAAGTCTTCGGTTTAACTGCCGTGACGCTAGTCTTTACCGTTATCAGTGTGGTTTATCTCTATAAGCATATGCCAAAAGAGTTACAAAAATAATCATACGCCCCTGAAATCAATAAAACACCTGCGTGATAAAATGCGGGTGTTTTTATTTCAATCTGTCGTTTTTCTGACTTTCGACCTAAATTCACACTAATTTCTGCGATTATTTATAGCTAAACAGATGACCTAACCCGTTATTTTCGTTTACTATTGATCTTATGTTTCTAACGTCTTAATCAATTTGTCATTAAAGAGTTAATTATGCAATTACCGAACGGTGAACTTGTACTTCGGACATTAGCCATGCCTGCGGATACCAACGCAAATGGTGATATTTTTGGTGGCTGGTTAATGTCACAAATGGATATTGGTGGCGCCATAATGGCCAAAGAAATTGCACTGGGACGCGTTGTCACTGTCGCAGTCAATGGGATTGAGTTTCAAAAACCTGTCTCTGTCGGTGATGTGGTCTGCTGCTATGCTCACTGCCTCAAAACAGGTAACAGCTCTATCACCATCAATATTGAAGTCTGGGTTAAGAAAGTGTCCACGGCGCCGGTAGGACAACGCTATCGTGCCACTGAAGCCGTATTTACCTACGTAGCAATCAACGACGAGAACACCCGTAGATTGCTACCTGAAGATAAACGTAACTTCCAATTAGATAGCTCAGATTTGGCACAATAATCTAGCTTGTGAGCTAAGTGACCATTAAGATACAAAAAAACCTGCGAAGCGCGTCGAATTTATCGCGCTTAATCGCAGGTTTTTCTTCTTTATGGAATAAACTTATTGGCGCAACAAATCACTTATTCTCTTTAAGATTGGCTAACCGAGCCATCGATCTTAAAATGAATTTCAGTTATATAGCCTTTGCCTGGCTTAGCTTCATAGGCCCAACGATTCATTGCACGCTTAACCTCACGCTCAAATAGACCTTTAGGTGACGCGGCGAGAAATTCCACATTTACCACTCGACCCTCGTTATCTACATCAAAACGCACTTTAACATAACCATCTTTACCTAAGCGACGAGCACGATCAGGGTAGCTAGGGGCTTGTTTGCGTAAGGCTTTAGGGCCACGATTTGCTTGTGGATTAGTCTCACCAAGAGTATTAGTTTTCGCTGTTTTAGGCGCAGTGGCACCTTTATTCATATCAGAAAGCGGTTTGACCTCTGTTTTAGCGATCTTAGTTTCGACCGGTTTAACTTCGCGCTTCTCTTCTTTCTTTGGTTTAGGTTTCTTTTTGACTTCCGGTTTTTTCTCTGGCAATACAATAGCCGGCTCAACGACAGGTACGGGCTCAGGCTCGGGTTCAACTTGGGGTTCTGGTTCTGGCTCAGGTTCAACGACAGCAGGAGCAGGTTCAGCGGCTGGCTCTTCTGATTCAAATGCAATCATAGCTATCGTCATTGGAGCTGCCTGAGGTGCAATTGATGGCTGATTAAAAATCCACGCCATAGCAAGCCCGGCGTGAAGCGCCAAGGAGAGTGCAATAATTATAAACCATTTTATACCACGCATAGCCAATTTTTATCCTACAGCAAAAAAACCAAACTGTGACAACAGGCCTATAGTTTAAATGCAAATAGCAATCATATTCAATAACGATTATCAAACTAACGCAAAATTGTGAAATAAAACCCCTATTGACCCTACTCCATCCATTGAATAAACAGTAAAGATTGTCGTCTTGCGTAGATATCGATTTTGCGTATGGAGAAAATACGAAGATTACGACGGGAGTGATTTTCCAACCAACGACGACGACGGCGAACCGACTGTCTTTGCATCCGCCAGCGCGACACTTCGTTACGACTACGTCTCATATTTTGCCTCGAATTGATGATAATCCTGAATTTGGTCGACTATTATATACCATAACGATTTCAACATGCAGCTTGTCTTGGCGACAAAGCTTTTTGCCACTATCCCATGAAAATAGATTAAGCCTGAAATTCGCTGGATTAAAGAGTATCATTTAACGAGTTTATCTGATTTTTATTGAGGAAATTCATAATTTACGCAGCTTTTGCCACAAATTTTTGCTAGATTCATTTAACTTAGCGTAAATCTTTGATGGTCACGTCATTTTATGAGCATCTTGACATTCACTCTTAATCTAAGGGCGAGTATCCTAGTATGAGTACATTTTATACCTTATTGAATTGGCTTACCTTTTTCCTATACTGGGTGGTAGTTGCTGCTGTCACTGTTAGGGTGCTCGTTAAACGACGCCCTGTGACGTCCGCGACAACCTGGCTATTAATTATCTATATCCTGCCTTTAGTTGGGATTATTGCTTATATTGCTTTTGGCGAACTGCATATCGGCAAACGTCGCATTAATAAAGCTCATCAAATGTGGCCTTCTGTCGCCACTTGGCTTGAAGGATTACGCTCGTCCAAACATATTTTCACCTCAGAAAATAGTCCGGTTGCTGAACCTCTGTTTCAACTATGTGAAAAACGCCAAGGAATTGCCGGTGTTAAGGGTAATCGAATTCAATTAATGACCACCTGTGAAGAGTCATTAAAAGCCATTGTTAATGATATTAATAATTCGCGTCATACTATTGAAATGGTGTTCTATATTTGGCAACCCGGCGGATTAGTCGATGATGTCACTGAAGCCTTGCTCAATGCGGCCAAGCGTGGGGTTAAATGCCGTATTATGGTTGACTCCGCAGGAAGTTGGCACTTTTTCCGCCATACGGATTATCCAGAGAAGATGCGCAAAGCGGGCATTGAGTTTATTGAATCCCTTAAAGTGAACTTATTCCGTTTTTTCCTGCGCCGTATGGATTTACGCCAACATCGTAAAATCATTTTAATTGATAACTATGTGTCCTATACCGGCAGCATGAATATGGTTGACCCGCGCTTTTTTAAACAAGATGCGGGTGTCGGGCAATGGATCGATATTTTGGTTCGGATGGAAGGCCCTGTTACCACCACTTTGGGTATCGTCTATGCCTTTGACTGGGAAATGGAAACAGGACAGCGAATTTTACCGCCGCCACCTGATACCCATATAATGCCTTTCGAGCGTGATAACGGCCATACCACCCAAGTGATTGCATCTGGGCCCGGTTTCCCCGATGAGTTGATCCAACAATCACTGATGACGGCGATTTTCTCAGCGCGCAAACAGCTGATCTGTACCACCCCCTACTTTGTACCTAGTGATGACCTACTCCATGCCATCTGTACTGCCGCCATGCGGGGTGTCGATGTCAGCATTGTAATGCCAAGACAAAATGACTCTTTCTTAGTCCGTTGGGCGAGCCGCTCTTTTTATACTGAGTTGCTCGAAGCTGGGGTTAAAATCTATCAATTTGAAGATGGGCTATTACATACCAAAAGCGTGCTGGTCGAGGGTGAACTCAGTCTGGTGGGCTCCGTCAATCTAGATATGCGCAGTCTGTGGCTCAATTTTGAGATCACAGTAGTGATTGATGATAAAAGTTTTGGTAGTGATCTCACCCTAGTACAATACGATTATATCGCTCGCTCAACACGGCTAGAGATGGAGGAGTGGGAAGCGCGTCCATTCTGGAATCGCATTGTTGAACGTTTATGTTACTTCTTCAGCCCATTACTCTAATCGCAAGGTGTCACTCAATATGGAATTTTCAACCAATAACCCATTAATCAGTGAAGATGATACCATTGATATGGCTTATGATCTGTTTCTCGAAGGCGCGCTAGAACATCTAGACCCTGCCGACCAACTGATTTTTAGTCTACAATTTGAAGAGCGTGGTGCTGTTGAAGTGGTCGATTTGCAGGATGATTGGAGCAAATTACTCAATAAATCGATCGATAAACGTATCTTTAGCGAAGTAATTATTGGCTTAGCAGAAAATGAAGATGCAGAATTAGATGATATTTTTGCTCGTGTACTGATCAGCCGCGATATTAAACAACCTTTTGTGCATATTATTTGGCGCACTTAATTACCACTAAAATTAATGGGGCTTGATAATTCAAGCCCCATTGCATTATAGCGGGTCGACTTTTAAGCAGGAAACCGCATGCTTAAAGCTTCCTTCTAACAGAGGTCGAGTTTTGCTACAGGCTTCATCAGCCAACGGGCAGCGAGTTCTAAACACACAGCCGGATGGCGGATTAATCGGTGAAGGTAATTCCCCTTCTAATAAGGCAATCACCTTATTACGCTCTTTATCAGGATCTGGCACTGGCACCGCTGACATCAGAGCCTTGGTATAGGGGTGTAACGGATTATGGTAAACTTGGTCGTAAGTGCCCAACTCTACCGCGTGCCCTAAATACATCACCAATACACGATCAGAGATATGCTTAACTACCGCCAGATCGTGGGCAATAAAGATCAATGACAGTCCCATCTCACGCTGTAACTCTTGCAAGAGATTGACCACTTGTGCCTGAATAGACACATCCAGCGCCGATACGGGCTCATCACAGATAATCAATTTTGGCTCAAGAATTAATGCACGGGCGATACCAATTCGTTGACATTGACCGCCAGAGAATTCATGGGGATAGCGGTTAACCAAATTAGGTAATAAACCCACTTTCATCATGATTTTTTTGACTTTCTCAACCACTTCATCCGATTTCATCTTAGGATGATAGGTTCTGAGTGGCTCAGCAATAATATCGCCAATGGTCATTCGTGGATTCAGCGAGGCCAGCGGATCTTGGAAAATCATCTGAATATCGCTGCGCACTTCGCGCCATTGCTTAGCATTCATTCCCAATAAATCACGACCCAGCCAGCTAACCGTACCACCTGAGGCTTTAACCAAACCGATAATAGCGCGCGCAAAGGTTGACTTACCGCAGCCTGATTCCCCTACCACACCTAGGGTTTCACCTTCATATAAGCGTAATGTCACGCCATCAACGGCTTTAAGTTTTTTATTGGCTTCCCAAAACCACTGTTTACTGTCGCGAATATCAAAATGAACTTTAAGATCATTCACTTCTAGCAATACAGCGCGTTCTTTGTTGTCACTCATACCAACTCCTCCACTTGCCTAAAGCAGGCACGTAAACGACCCTGTGAAAAAGGCGTTAATACCGGCTCTTCTTCTAAGCAGTGATCAAAGGCGAATTGGCAACGAGGCGCAAATGGACAACCTTTTGGTAAACGTAATAAGTTAGGTGGATTACCGGGTATGGTCGCTAAACTTTCATTTTCGCCGTCCAAACGCGGTACCGCCTCCAATAGACCAATAGAGTAAGGATGTGATGGCTGATAAAACACATCGCGCGCCGTGCCATATTCCATCGTTCTCCCCGCATACATGACTAATACCTTATCGCATACACCTGCGACCACACCAAGGTCATGGGTGATCAGGATAATGGCGGTATTGAACTCATTTTTAAGCTCATTAAGCAGCGTCATGATCTGTGCCTGAACGGTGACGTCCAAGGCGGTTGTTGGCTCATCAGCAATCAATAGTTTGGGTTGACATAACAAAGCCATAGCAATCATCACACGCTGACGCATACCGCCTGAAAATTCGTGCGGGTACATATTCATCCGCTTACGAGCTTCGGGCATTTTCACTGCGTCTAACATGCGGACAGACTCTTCATAAGCATCTCGCTTACTCATGCCCTTATGCAACATTAAAACTTCGGATAGCTGGGTGCTGACTTTTAAGTAGGGATTCAGGGATGTCATGGGATCTTGGAAGATCATCGATATCTCTTCAGCACGCATTTTATTTAGCTGTTTTTGGTTAAGATTTAAAATTTCGCGACCATTAAACATCGCTGAACCACTCACTACCCCATTGCGGGCTAATAATCCCATTAAGGCGAAAGCAGTTTGTGATTTGCCTGAGCCCGATTCCCCTACAATACCCAAGGTTTCCCCTGCATTGAGATCAAAATTCAGGCGATTAACTGCCGTTACACTGCCATCTGGCGTAGTAAAAGCAACATTTAGGTCTTTAACCGTTAATAACGATAATGGCGTATTTAAGTCTGACATCGGTTCCCCTTAGCGATCTTTCGGGTCGAGGGCATCACGTAAGCCATCGCCAATAAAGTTAAAACAGAATAAGGTTATGACGAGAAAACTCGCTGGGATCAATAATAACCAAGGTGTGACTTCCATTGAGTTAGCGCCATCACTTAATAGTGCGCCCCAACTGCTTAATGGCTCTTGTGTCCCTAGTCCGAGAAAACTGAGGAAAGATTCAAACAAGATCATACTAGGCACTAATAGTGAGGCATAAACCACCACCACGCCTAATACGTTTGGCACTATATGGTGCAAGATAATTTGTCGAGTACCAACACCGCAGACCAACGCCGCCTCAATAAACTCTTTACGCTTTAATCCAAGCGTCTGTCCACGGACGATACGCGCCATATCCAACCAAGAGACCATACCGATAGCCACAAAGATCAATAGGATATTTTGTCCAAACACAGTGACCAATAAGATCACAAAGAACATAAAAGGGAATGAGTTGAGAATTTCAAGGATACGCATCATGACGGAGTCGATTTTACCGCCGACATAACCGGAAAGAGAGCCGTATAAAGTCCCTAACACCACAGCAACCAAGGCCGCAGCCACACCCACCATCAGCGAAATACGCCCACCGATAGCGACGCGAACTAGCAGATCACGGCCGGAGGCATCAGTACCGAAGTAGTGTCCGCTCGCGAAATCAGGCGGCATCGACATCATTTCCCAATCGGTATCATCATATAAAAACGGCGATAACATGGGCGCGAAAATCACAAATAGGGTAATAAAGAACAGAATACACAGGCTGGTGATCGCCGCCTTATTATGGACGAAACGACGACGCGCATCTTGCCACAAGCTACGCCCTTCAATATCAAGCTGCTCAGTGACTCGTTCCAGAACCTGGCTATTTTTTTTATTCAATAACATCATCTGGCTCCGGTTTAATAACGAATTTTAGGGTCAATAACGGCATATAGCACGTCAACGATCGCATTAAAGGCAATCGTTAATACCCCAACCAAAATGGTTAAACTCAAGACTAAGGAGTAGTCACGATTCAAGGCGCCATTAACAAACAGTTGTCCAATGCCCGGTAAGCCAAAAATGGTTTCAATCACCATAGAACCTGTGATAATACCGACAAAGGCAGGTCCCATATAGGAGAGAACTGGCAGTAATGCTGGTTTCAGCGCATGGCGAAGAATGATAGTACGCAGCGGTAATCCCTTTGCCCGCGCCGTGCGGATAAAGTTAGAGTGCATCACTTCTATCATTGAACCACGTGTAATACGTGAAATACTGGCAATATAGGCCAAAGAGAGCGCCACCATAGGTAAAATCATATTTTTAGGTGCGCCACCATCCCAACCACCGCCCGGCAACCATTTTAAATAGATAGCAAAAATCAGCACCAATAGCGGTGCGACAACAAAGCTTGGGATAACCACCCCCGTCATGGCGAACCCCATGACCGTAAAGTCCCATTTGGTATTTTGATTTAATGCTGCGATCACCCCCGCAGAGACGCCAAAAATAACGGCGATCAGAAAAGCAGTTAGGCCTAATTTTGCCGAGACCGGAAATGCCTTGGCGACTAACTCATTAACGCTATAGTCTTTATATTTAAATGAGGGGCCAAAATCGCCTTTCGATAATTGAGCAATATAGGAGAAATATTGCTTATACATGGGGTCGTTTAAGTGATATTTGGCTTCAATATTTGCCATCACTTCAGGGGATAATTTGCGTTCACCGGTAAATGGGCTGCCGGGTGCCAGACGCATCATAAAAAACGAAATGGTGATCAAAATAAAAAGTGTCGGGATCGCTTCAAGTAACCGGCGAAATATAAATTTTAACATTGTCCCTTCCTACATCCATTGTTCGGCCTATTAAGACCAATAATCACAGCGACAGTCTGATCCCGCGGGATCAGACTGTTAGTTTTATTGTTAGGATTATTTTTTGATTAAGTAAAGATCTTTAGTATGAAGGTTATCAAGTGGGTCTTTACCCGTATAACCACCGACATAAGGCTTAACCAATCGGGTGTTTACATAGTAGTAAAGGGGAACAATCGCCGAATCTGTATCAAGAATAGTTTCCGCTTGCTGATAGAGATCCGCACGCTCTTCGTCAGTTTTAGCGCGCACCGTCTTTTTCATGACAGCATCAAAATCTTTACTTTTATAATGCACAGTATTATTACTGCTGTTGGAGAGCATCATATTTAAGAAAGAAGAAGGTTCGTTATAATCCGCACACCAGCCTGCCCGCGCAACATCATAAGTGCCTTGGTGACGAGTATCGAGGAAGGTTTTCCACTCTTGGTTCTCTAATTTAACTTCCACACCCAGATTCTTTTTCCATATAGAAGCAGCGGCAATGGCAACGCGTTTATGCAGGTCAGAAGTATTATATAGCAGGTTAAATTTCAATGGATTCGCTTTGTTATAACCCGCCTCTTCAAGCAGCTGTTTAGCTTTCTCATTGCGCTGCTCTTGGGTCATATTGACATACCAATCTGGCTTCTCTGATTTTAGCCCATCGATAAAGGGTGGCGTAAAGCCATAAGCTGGAATATCGCCTTGTGCTTTGACTTTATTGGCAATGGTATCGCGATCCATCGACAATTTTAGTGCTTCACGTACGCGCGGATCGTTAAATGGTGGCTTTTCATTATTGATTTCATAATAGTAAGTGCAGAGATAAGGGCTAACTCTCAGCTCATCAGGCATATTTTTCTGTAATGTTTTGAACTGCTCGATCGGCAAATTGCTGTAAGTCATATCAATTTCACCGCTGCGATAGCGATTCACATCGGTAACTTCAGAAGAGATAGGCAGGAAAGTGACTTGATCAATTATCGTATTACCATTATCCCAATAAGCAGGGTTTCTTTCTAATACAATACGTTCGTTAACGGTCCAATCTTTTAGTTTATAAGCACCGTTACCAACTAGATTCTGTGGCTGAGTCCACTTAGCCCCTGCTTTTTCAATCACTTTTTGATTGACTGGCGACATGGATGAGTGAGCCACCAATTTAGGTAAATAAGGCACGGATTCACTTAGTGTGACTTCGAGCGTTTTATCATCTAAAGCTTTCACGCCGAGCTCTTCCGGCTTTTTCTTACCGGTGATGACATCATCAATATTCAGGAAGTGGGCGTATTGCAGGTAGCTAGCATAAGGAGAGGCGGTATCTGGGCTTGCGAGGCGTTGCCAACTGTAAACAAAGTCTTGTGCCGTTACAGGGTCACCATTTGACCACTTAGCATCTGGACGAATTTTAAATGTCCAAACGGTAAAATCTTTATTTTCCCAGCTAACTGCTGAGCCGGGTAATATTTCGCCATTAGGGCCAATAATCGTAATACCTTCAAACAAGTCACGGGCAAGCGCTGACTCAGGCACCCCTTCAATTTTATGTGGGTCAAGGGATTGAGGTTCAGAACCATTATTACGAACCATCTCTTGTTTATCAGCAAGTTGTACTCCAGCTGGCACAACGGCCGCTAATGTAGTACTTGTTGAAGCCACCAGTAGCGCAGCGGCAATGCTCATTGCCAGAACGGTTTTATTTGTCTTATTAGCCATCTTACACTTACTCCCAATAGGTTGTTTTTCTTGCATAAATGATGATGTTGTTGTCTTTGCTCAGCCTGTTAGACTGTTAATAATTTGCTTTTATTATCATAGGAATATTACCTATGTTTATTTTTATATAACCATAACCCTTTAATATCCATATAATCAAGATGGTTAATGAGTTAAATTTTAATTTAGAGTTTTAACGTAACGGGCATCCGTTACTGAATTGATAGGGCCTTTGATGGATTTTGATTAATAAGCCCTTTCGCCTATCAATAAGTATCCGGTTAAAACCTCAAATAGTCGTAAATAAGTATATTTATCAGTGTCTAGCGATATATATCTGATTGTAAAGAAATTAATAAAGGCAATAATAATTTCTATCCGATTTATTTAAGCTCACCAAAAATAAACAATCTGTTAACAACATTCAACTTATTTAGTGGAAAAACTTACATTGGTCACACTTTTTTAAAACATCCAGCTGAAAATGTGGACAGACCAAGATTTAATCACTGTAAAAATAGACAATTGTAAACATAGCTAATAACTGGCTATTTAACCAGTAATACGCATTTATTGCCTATTTTTGTTTTAAGCGACCAAATGGACAAGATAAGTTATAATCAATTGAAAAATATAGTTTTTTATAGATTTATTATTCTAGTTCTTTTATTACGAGCATAAAAAAAGGCTCCTTTCGAAGCCTTATTTAATATTAATTAATATAACCTATTTAGAGTAATCCGGGAAAAATAGCTTTAACTCCGGTCACAACAAACTCAATACCCAGTGACATTAGCAATAAGCCCATAATCCGCGTAATCACGTTAATTCCCGTTTGGCCTAAATAACGGACTAATAAAGAAGCCGAACGGAAAAGCAACCAGCAACAAAAAGCAAAAAAGATACTGGTTAAGGCTAAACCGAGTAAATTTTGCCATCCATGCCAACGAGATGTCCATACGATACAGGAGCTGATCGCACCTGGACCCGCCATTAAAGGTAAAGCGAGCGGGACCACCCCAATACTTTCACGAATACTGGTTTCTGACTTTTCTTGTTTATTTTGTTTATCTTCACCTATTTTGCCGCTGATCATCGACATAGCAATAGTCACAATCAAAATTCCGCCCGCAATACGGAAAGAATCAATTGAAATGCCAAATAGTTTTAGAATTGAATCCCCGACTAATAAGGAAATGCATAAAATGATGGCGACTGAACTATTCGCAACCAAATTGGTTTTATTTCTATCAATATTAGTCTGATAATTAGTCATACTGATAAAAACCGGCAAAATACCCACAGGGTTAACAAGCGCAAATAAACTAATAAAAAACTTTATGTAGCCAGACATATCTAATAATGCAGCGCCCACAGATTATGATCCTTTAAAATAGTTCTAATATAAAAATATTACTTTTTGATTTAACGTATCCTTCAAACATAGGCGCTAATGTAGCTTATCTTTCTGCGATCCGCTACGCTCTCTTTTACTTTAAAATAGTAGATTAAATCCGATTAAGTTTAGCAACAAATATAGCTCAAATAAGCTTAATAATTGATATTATCTGTTTACCCATCGCAAATGTACTTTAAAATGATTAACTCCATTAAATGCAGCTTGCTGAATGGTGTCAGCTTGATGATTATGTGACTAAGATCACTTTATAAAACTGTATTAGTGATAAGCTGTGGTCTCCTGATAGCGCTATTACCCTTTACAGCTGGTCATTTAGAATTGTTAGAAACAGCTTTTTAAGCCAATAAACGGTATAAAAAACATTTATTGTTAATAATACGTAAATAATAGATTATATTTAATGTTATTAATAAAAACTAAAACTGTTCATTGGCTTAAAAAGTTTAACATTTATCAGGAGTAATCTATATGTCAGTAACTAATGTTACCGAACTCAACGAACTGGTTTCCCGTGTAAAAAAAGCACAGCGTGAATTTGCCGACTTCCCACAAGAGAAAGTTGACCAAATATTCCGTGCTGCTGCATTGGCCGCCGCAGATGCTCGAATTCCTTTAGCTAAACTCGCCGTCGAAGAATCTGGTATGGGTATTGTGGAAGATAAAGTGATCAAAAATCATTTTGCTTCCGAATATATTTATAATGCCTATAAAGATGAAAAAACCTGTGGGATTTTATCTGAAGACCCAACTTTTGGCACAATGACAATCGCAGAACCTATCGGTATTATTTGTGGTATTGTTCCCACAACAAATCCAACTTCTACCGCTATTTTTAAATCTCTGATCAGCCTGAAAACCCGTAATGCGATTATTTTCTCGCCACATCCACGGGCTAAAAATGCTACCAATAAAGCAGCGCAAATTGTATTAAATGCGGCTATTGCTGCCGGCGCACCAAAAGATATTATCGGTTGGATTGATGAGCCTTCTGTTGAGCTGTCAAATGCACTGATGCACCATGAAGATATCAACTTGATTTTAGCCACTGGTGGTCCAGGTATGGTTAAAGCGGCTTACAGTTCTGGTAAACCGGCGATTGGTGTCGGTGCAGGTAATACGCCAGTAGTTATCGATGAAACCGCCGATATCAAACGTGCCGTTGCTTCTATATTAATGTCGAAAACCTTTGATAACGGCGTTATTTGTGCTTCAGAGCAGTCTGTTGTCGTGGTTGATGAAGTTTATGACCAAGTCCGTGAGCGTTTTGCGTCTCATGGTGGTTATATGCTGCAAGGCAAAGAGCTAAAAGCGGTTCAAGATATTATTCTGAAAAATGGTAACTTGAATGCAGCTATCGTTGGTCAAGCAGCGACTAAAATTGCTGAAATGGCAGGATTAACCGTTCCAGCGACGACCAAGATCCTAATTGGTGAAGTTAAAGTTGTCGATGAATCAGAACCTTTTGCTCATGAGAAACTCTCTCCACTGCTTGCCATGTACCGCGGCAAAAACTTTGAAGATGCGGTTGAGAAAGCCGAAAAATTAGTTGAAATGGGCGGGATCGGTCATACATCTTGTCTCTATACCGACCAAGATAATCAGAAATCACGGGTTAATTACTTCGGTATTAAAATGAAAACCGCGCGTATTCTGATTAACACCCCTGCATCACAAGGTGGTATTGGTGACCTTTATAACTTTAAGTTAGCGCCTTCCCTCACCTTGGGTTGTGGTTCTTGGGGCGGTAACTCAATTTCTGAGAACGTCGGTCCTAAACACCTTATCAATACCAAAACCGTCGCAAAAAGAGCAGAAAATATGTTATGGCATAAACTCCCTAGCTCAATCTATTTCCGCCGTGGCTGCCTGCCAATCGCACTGGAAGAAGTGGCAACCGACGGTGCAAAACGCGCCTTTATTGTTACCGATAGCTATTTATTCAATAATGGCTATGTTGAAGAAGTCGTCCAAGTATTGAAGAAATTCAATGTGGAAACGGAAGTCTTCTTTGAAGTTGAAGCGGATCCAACCCTGTCGATAGTCCGTAAAGGGGCTGCGCAGATGAACGCATTTAAACCTGATGTAATTATCGCATTAGGCGGTGGTTCACCGATGGATGCGGCTAAGATTATGTGGGTCATGTACGAACACCCAGATACTGCATTTGAAGAG
This sequence comes from uncultured Moellerella sp., assembly GCA_963519845.1. Lineage (GTDB taxonomy): Bacteria > Pseudomonadota > Gammaproteobacteria > Enterobacterales > Enterobacteriaceae > Moellerella. Next base: position 22,145 of record CAUQNX010000035.1, read on the forward strand.
CTGGCTTTGCGCTTTATGGATATCCGTAAACGTATTTATAAATTCCCTAAAATGGGCGTTAAAGCCAAAATGGTTGCCATCACAACCACTTCAGGTACAGGTTCAGAAGTCACCCCATTTGCTGTAGTTACTGACGATAAAACGGGCCAAAAATACCCACTGGCTGACTATGCATTAACCCCTAACATGGCTATCGTTGATGCGAACCTTGTTATGAATATGCCTAAGTCATTGACTGCCTTTGGTGGATTGGATGCGGTGACGCACGCCTTAGAAGCTTATGTCTCTGTTTTAGCTAATGAGTTCTCTGATGGACAAGCCCTGCATGCGCTGACGCTGTTAAAAGATTATCTGCCAGCCAGTTATCATGAAGGTGCCAAAAACCCAATCGCCAGAGAGCGTGTTCATAATGCGGCAACATTGGCAGGTATTGCATTTGCTAACGCCTTCTTGGGTGTATGTCACTCAATGGCGCATAAATTAGGTTCAGAGTTCCATATTCCTCATGGACTGGCCAATGCCCTACTGATTTGTAACGTAATTCGTTATAACGCTAATGATAACCCAACTAAGCAAACGGCATTCAGCCAATACGACCGTCCACAAGCGCGTCGTTGCTACGGTGAAATTGCAGTTCATCTTAAATTAGCTAACGCAACTGACCGTACTGCAGTGAAAATTGAAAAACTGTTGGCTTGGTTAGATGAAATTAAAACATCTTTAGGTATTCCAAAATCAATCCGTGAAGCCGGTGTTGCTGAAGCCGATTTCTTAGCGAAAGTGGATAAGCTGTCAGAAGATGCTTTTGATGACCAGTGTACAGGTGCCAACCCGCGCTACCCACTGATTGCTGAACTGAAACAAATTTTGCTTGATACTTATTATGGCCGTGAATTCAGCGAAGAATTAGAAGCGCCAGTTAAAGCAGAAAAAAAAGCCGCAAAAAAATAGTGATCAAGCGTTAAATTTATTTAACTTAAACTGAGTCACATAAAAGCACTGATTATGAATCGGTGCTTTTTTTATCTTTTCCGCCCGCAATATCTTCGAATTTATCTCGTTCTCATTTTTTCTTCAGTGGGTCAAATTTTATTGTATTGATCCTCTAGTTATAATAATGATCATTTTGATACTGAAATTTAGCTAACACTTCATTTTATGATTATGAGTAACAAAATATTACTATTGAGTTATTAGTGCCCAGCAATAAAAGTTCTACGACTCAATGATCTTGTTGTTCATACTATAAATTAAAAAAACCAATCCTTTAAAGACACATATTATTAATTGCCGATATTAGTAATAGGGATCTATTGATAGTGAATTAAGGATTTACTCATCCCTGATACTGAGCTAAAAATTCAATTTCAGCGCTAAATTTTGAAATAAAGCTAAGTTATTTGGATTATTGCTGACGGGTGCAGCGAGATAAGATAAATCTCGGCTAGATGCGCGAGTAACTTGATAGGGCAAGCGCTAGCACATTAACTGTGTTATGACTCAAGTTGTGAGAGTAAAGCCGCTCAGTAGTTTCTAAGCGGCTTATCGCTTAGTTATCGCTATAGGAATTTAAAAGATAAGATTAGAGAGTAAAAGAGGTATTTTAAATGATACTCCTTAGATTAAATTGCTATAACTTATTCTAAGGAGTAATAATCATTTCAGTTAAAATGAAAAGATTCTTTTGCAATAGTGCCTTTATCCATTAATTTAGCTTTACTGATAGCCTCAATATAATGTTTACGGCAAACTGAGATATATTTCTCATTGCCCCCTATATCGACTTGTGCGCCCTCATACAGGGGTATTCCATTACTACCAATACGTAATACGCGTCCCGCTTTTCTCCCGCAATAACACACGGTTTTTAACTCAACTAACTTATCTGCCCAAGCCAATAAATACTGGCTTCCGGTAAATAATTCGCCAGAGAAATCGGTGCGCAGACCATAACATAGAACAGGTATATCAACATTATCAACAATGTCACATAATTGTTCGACTTGTAACTTGGTCAGAAACTGGCACTCATCAATCAAGATACAATGGACTTTTTTTAGATTATGTTCCTGTTTTATTTTTTCAGCGATATTGGTTTCCGGTGAAAAAACTAATGCTTCCGAGGAAAGTCCTATTCTTGACACCACTTTACCTTGCGCAAATCGATTATCTATTTCAGCCGTCAAAATAAGTGTATGCATTCCTCGCTCGATATAGTTATAAGAAGATTGCAACAGAGATGTCGACTTTCCTGCATTCATCGCGGAATAATAAAAATAAAGCTGAGCCATTGCCCCTTCCTTCATCAAAAAATAAACGCGGCAATACTACCACAAAAATGACATACAACAGCAAAGGAAGGTGCGAATAAGTCCGAGATGTGAGATCATCGTGTTGTAACCTGAACCCAG
>CAUQNX010000036.1:0-23918 GCA_963519845.1 uncultured Moellerella sp.
AAACCTGATATAAGATTGCTAGTATTTATATGAAAGGGTACGATTTTGCATAATAATCCTAATCAAATTGTTTAATGGAGCTCTATCATGGAAGCAAAAGTAAAATGGGTCGATAACCTCTCTTTTTTAGGTGAGTCATCATCAGGACATCAAGTGATGATGGATGGTAATTCCGGTGATAAAGCACCGAGCCCAATGGAGATGGTACTCATAGCTGCCGGGGGTTGCAGTGCGATTGATGTGGTCTCTATTTTACAGAAAGGGCGCAATGAAGTGACCGGCTGTGAAGTGAAATTAACCTCAGAACGCCGTGAAGAAGTGCCTCGTTATTTTACTAAAATTAACCTGCATTTCATTGTTACAGGTAAAGGATTAACAGAAAAAATTGTTGAACGTGCTGTGCAACTTTCAGCTGAAAAATATTGTTCAGTCTCTTTGATGTTAGAGAAAGCAGTTACTGTAACTCATAGTTTTGAAATGATAGAAGCAAACTAAATTTTATTTTTTATATAAATATTTTAAGTAATGATGCTCGGTTTAATTTAAATGAGCATCATTTTCTTTTACTAATCGATTTATTGCTTAATCTCATCAATCTATTTAAATTTTAAGAAAAGTTACCCATTATAAAAACGTGTCGCTGATCACAATATTCAAATTATTATTGAATAAGCTTGGTCTTTTCAATATATAAAAAATCTTTTGGCTAATCGTTATCATCACCTTTAGAACTTAATTTTTACCCTGCACCAATTTTTCAACTAAAGGGGTCATGATCATCTCCATCGCTAAGCCAAATTTACCGCCAGGCACCACTATTGTATTCATTGCTGAAATAAATGAACCATTGATCATCGCCAGCAAATAGGGGAAATCGATATGGGCTAATCCATTAAAGCGGATCACAATAAAACTTTCATCCTGTGAAGGTATCACTTCTGCTGCGAATGGGTTTGAGGTATCAACGGTGGGCACGCGTTGGAAGTTAATATGCGTGCGGGAGAACTGAGGGGTAATAAAATTGACATAATCGCCCATAGAACGCACCACAGAATCCATTACCGCTTCTCTTGAGTGTCCTCGTTCAGTGGTATCTCGAATTAATTTTTGTATCCACTCTAAATTAACAATCGGCACTACGCCGACCAGGAGATCAACATGTTTAGCGACATGATGTTCAGGCGTGACAATACCCCCATGTAAGCCCTCGTAGAATAAGATATCGGTATGGCTAGGTAACGGCTCCCAAGGCGTGAATACGCCGGGCTGGAGGCCATAGGGGACGGCTTCATCATAGGTATGAAGATATTTACGGCATTTTCCAGTGCCATGCCCTGCATATTCAGTGAGTGTTTGCTCTAACAGCGAAAAATCGTTGGCTTCGGGGCCAAAATAGCTGATATGCCGGCCTTGTTCACGGGCTTTGCGTATTGCCATATCCATTTCGGGTCGAGTATAGCGGTGAAAGCTATCTCCCTCGATTGAGGCTGAAACGATACCTAATTGATTGAATATTTTACGGAAGGCAAGACTGGTCGATGTAGTACCTGCACCACTTGATCCCGTGACAGCAATAATTGGATGCTTTTTTGACATGTGTTGAGAGCCCCTGTTGTGCTTCCACAGGCTTCTCTATTAGCTTAATTGGCTAAGCTAGGATGATTAGTTCACTGTGGATAATTATGGGTGAAACTGATTTTTAGGCATAAAATTAATGGATTCATGCAATTCTGACCAGACTATCACAATTTCTCCCGATTCTAACTGTCGTTTTATATCGGTCACTTTCTGTTCGAGAGAGCGTTCTTGTTCCCCATAATCAGTGCCTTCGCGTAAAACAAAACTCTCGATAAGACTACTTAAGGTCTCTGGATCTATATCTCGCCAAGGAATAATCATGATTTTTTTATCTCTAAATGAGGTAAAAGCCACTGTGGAATGCGCTTTTCTAACCACATTTCGGGTTGCTTGAAAGTTCCGCCAACAAATCCAACATGGCCGCCAAATTCAGTCATCTGATATTCGATATTGGTCGGTAATAATCGAATATCAGGAACTACTTCGGGCGCCATAAAGGGATCATCTTTGGCATGAATAATCAGCGTGGGCTTGGTTATTTGCGGCAAAAGTGGCAATGCACTACAGCGATTATAATAATCACTGGCATCATTAAAACCGTGGATCTTCGCCGTGATGATGTCATCAAAATCTCTGATCCGTTTCAGTTTTTTTAGCTGTAGCAGATTAACCGGTAACGAGCCCGGGTAGCGCACCAGTTTACGTGTGGTGTTCCGTTTTAGTCCATTCAGTAAATAGCGCTGATAAAACTGAGAAACCCCTTTTTCAAGACGCAGGGAGCAGGCTTCAAGCATCAAAGGTGCTGAGACAACAACGGCTGCATCTAAATCGGCGTTATCGCCACTCTCAGCCAGATAGCAAGCGAGCATATTACCGCCGAGGGAATAACCGACAGCCGCAGTGGGAGCTTGACCATAGGTTTGCGCTAGCCAACGTAAGAAGTAGCGAGCATCACTGGTTTCACCTGAGTGATAAATGCGTTGTTGTCGATTGGGCTCACCACTACAGCCACGAAAATGCATGACAACGCCCAGCCATCCATATTTTTGGGCTGTTTCAAGCATTCCATGGGCGTAAGGGCTTTTAAAGCTCCCTTCTAAGCCATGAAAAATGACTAAACGTGGTTTGTGGGCAGCATTTGCAGGTTCTTCACTCCAAGCCAAATCAATAAAGTCATCATCAGGCAATTCAAGGCGCTGCCAGATAGGCTTTATCTTCGGCACCCGCCTGAATATTTTTGGCAGTAATGTTTGCAAATGCGGATTTTTAGCCCAGCTTATAGGGCGAAAATTTTTCGACATAACATTATATAATTAAATTATTAGCATCCTTGTGAGGCGAATAACATACTGTTATTTTTATACGATGCAAGCGCTCTGTTTTAAGGATAGGATTATAAATGACGTCGGCACTCATTTTCTCACTTTTTACATTTCTATTTATTGCGGCAATTACACCGGGACCGAACAACCTATTATTAACCTCAGCAAGTGCTAATTATGGCCTAAGCTGCTCTTTTAGCTTACTACTGGGTATTATGCTTGGCATGCAGTCTATTCTATACCTATCGGCCTTCGGTGTGGCAGTTTTACTGTTAATCTACCCTGCGCTGCATAGCTTAATGAAAATATTGGGAAGTCTCTATTTGATTTGGTTAGCTTGGAAAACGATTTCAGCACATTATGAACTGGTGAAAACCGACTCTAACAGATCGCAGTCAGTGACTTGGTATCAGGGGGGATTGTTACAATTTCTTAATCCCAAAGCTTGGCTAATGGGGCTAGGTGCGGTAGGAAGCTACAGTTTACCCGGCGAGCTCTTTGCTCAATCTATTATTATCATGAGCATTACCATGGCATTAGTCAACTTTGTGACGGGGGTTATTTGGATGCTTGCTGGTGCATTAATTGGTCGTTTTTTGCGTAGTCGTCAGGCTTGGTTTATTTTTAATCTGATTATGGGACTACTTACCTTAATCTGTGTTCCTTTGATTTGGCTTTGATAGATTAAAATGGGAGGAGTGATCCTCCCATGAATAATTAGCTTAAATCGATATTTTTGCTGCCAAATAAATAGGTGAGTATAAAGCCACTAATATAAGAGATTAGCAGTCCTACTACATAAACTAACATACCCAGTGCAACGCCACTTGCCGATGTCATTAGCGGTATTGCGACTAAACCTGATGGACCAAATACCGTATTTAAACCCATAGGGAAGCCCATCCAAGCGATTAAGCCGATAAAGAATCCTCCCGCAGCGCCACCAAGACAAGCCGTCACAAAAGGCTTGATTCGAGGTAAGGTAACACCATAAATCAATGGTTCGCCGATACCTAAAAAGCCAGGAATGATAGCCCCACGGATCTGATTACGTAATAACGAATCTTTTTTGGCTTTCACATACAGAGCCATCGCTGCACCCACTTGACCACCACCCGCCATGGCTAAAATGGGAAATAGTGAGTTAAAGCCTTGTGCGTCAACCAGTGCAAAATAGACAGGCACAAATCCTTGATGCACACCAAACATAACCGCAATTAAGAATAAACCCGCCAAAATAGCTGTGCCGAAAGGATTACCATTAAGATGCATAAACAACCATGACATACCGCTGAATAACCAGCTGCCAGCAGGCATAATCACCACATAGGTTGCTGCACCGACGATCAACAGTGTGAAGGTTGATGTAAGGATCATATCTAGGTTGGCTGGAATAACTTTACGGACTTGCTTTTCGACCCAAGCACCAAATATACAGGCAATTAATACCCCGATAATGCTACCTCTAGGATCGATTTCTCCACCAAAGAAATTGGTCATACCGGAGAAGACACCCGTAGTCGCATCAGGATTGTATCCGAGCACAAATAACGCGGCAATAATGGCACCATTAACACCACTTCCGCCAAATGCTTTTTGTGCATTGTAACCAATTAAAATGCTAAGGAAGCTGAATAATCCTTTGCTAAATACCGACATATAGAGAATCAGATGAACTAAAAACGTTTGGTCAGCGGGATTTTTAGGCAGTCCCTGCGGATAAACGCTTTGAGTAATCAAGGTTGCAATACCAAGCAATAGACCCGCAGCAATAAAACCCGGAATTAACGGCGTGAAAATAGTGGCAAATTTAGATAAAAAACGATGAACAGCACTGGTTTGTTTTTGTTTTATTTGTTGTTTATTAGCAGAGGCCAGATCATTAAGATCCCCTGATATAGCTACACTAGCTGTTTCTATTTGCGGCGCTGATTCTAAAATTTGATTCATCATTTCCGCAGCGGTTTGCGCTTTTCCTGGGCCTAGCACAATTTGCAGCTGCTCATCACTTTCAATGACACCCAGAACGCCAGCAACTTGCTTAATCGCTGCTTTATCTACTAATTGTTCATTAACGAGCGTCAATCGTAGGCGAGTCATGCAGTTACCACATTGCTTGACGTTATTAGCACCACCAATAGCTTGTAAGATCGTTAAGAGCATTTCTTGATTAATTTTGGCCATAATTATTTCCTTACCGCCTATTATTCTTATTGTTTTGCAGCACCCAGCGCGGAGCGGATAAATCCATTATTATTGGATAATAAACGCTTGGCATCGGCTGCACTCAGATCAGCTAAAATCATCAAGATGGCCGTTTTACAATGACGTTCACATTGTTGAAGTGCCTGCTCCGCTGTGGCTCGTTCACACTCTGTGGCTTCCATGACAATTCGGGTCTGACGTTCAATTAATTTGGCATTAGTGGCTTCGACATCCACCATCAAGTTACCGAAGATTTTGCCTATACGGATCATCGCTCCTGTGGTGATCATATTGAGGATCAGCTTTTGGGCGGTTCCGGCTTTCATTCTTGAGGAGCCCGTCACCACTTCAGGACCCACAACGGCAGTTAATGGGATATCGGCTTGTTTTGCCATTGCGCTATCTGGGTTACAACTGATTGCTGCAACAGTAGCGCTTAATGATTGGGCATAATCCATAGCGCCCAATACATAAGGGGTGCGACCGCTAGCGGCGATGCCGACCAGCACATCTTTTGCATTGAATTGAATATCCTCGAGATCTTTTTGCCCTAACTGACGATTATCTTCCGCATTTTCCACCGCGCGGAGGATCGCTTGATGGCCACCTGCAATCAGACCAATCACTTGTTCATGAGGCGTACCAAAAGTGGGTGGACATTCGCTGGCGTCCAAAATACCTAAGCGCCCAGAGGTGCCAGCGCCACAATAAATTAGACGTCCCCCTTGCTGAAAAGCCTCGGCAACTTTATCAACCAATTGTGCAATATTCGGCAAGATCTTCTCGATGCTTAAAGGAACCTTTTTATCTTCATTATTAATGATTTTTAGCATTTCAAGAGTAGAGACTTGATCTATATGTTCACTGGCTGGATTACGGCTTTCTGTCACCATCTGGGAAAGGTCGATTGTCATTCTGGGCTCCTAATTACTTAATGTTGTACTGATAGTAAGGAATTTTTTATTCCTTTAGCGTGATCGCCATCACGACATTATCTATTCCAGTTAGTGAATAATAAGGAATAATAGAGTCTGCCGGTAACAATTTATTATGGTTAATGATTTGATTAATAATAATATTTTAATTGTCATCGTTGTGTTGGCTAAGGAATATTTTATTGTTTTTATTTTTTAATAATTGGATAGGAATGTTTTATGTCTATATTAAGTGAAATTATTTGGTATTTACCTCAGTTGGCAGAAAATCAGCGAAAAATTGCAGAATTTATTATTGATAATCCGAAAAATATGCTCAATCTCTCATCACAACAATTGGCAGAAAAAATGGGTGTTAGCCAATCTGCAATTGTTAAGTTTAGTCAACGAATTGGTTTAAAGGGATTTCCCGCGCTTAAATTGGCGATTAGCGAAGAGTTAGGCCGTGAAGATGCCTTAAAAGAGGAGCCTCATAAAGCGCTGCATAACCATATTGCCAGTGACGACCCACTGATGGTGATTGCACAAAAATTAGCGCAAGAGAAAAATTATTCAATTACCGAAACCACGCGCCGCATCTCCTTTAGTCAATTTGAAAAGATTGTCGGACTGATTAACGTGGCTGATCGCGTACAAATTGTGGGAATTGGTGGCTCAGGACTAACGGCGAAAGATCTCAGCTATAAATTACAAAAAATTGGAATTACCACCCTAGTAGAAGCCGATCATCATGTGCAGATCACCGCCGCATTAACCTTAAAACCCAAAGACATACAAATTGTTATCTCTTTTACTGGCAGGCGAAAAGATATGTGTGCGGCAGCATCAGCAGCAAAAAAACAGGGGGCAACCATTATCGCTATTACTCAAAATCGAACTTCGTTATTGGCACAAATCGCCGATTATGTGCTTGAAAGCGTTGCCGAAGAGAATGAGTGGCGCAGCTCATCAATTTCTTCACGCACTGCCCAAAATACCATAACTGATCTGCTATTTATGGCTCTATTACAGCGACGAGAAGCTCAAGCGAAAAAATTAGTGATGAATGCGCGAATAACGATAAATAGCCTTGATGATTAACGCTCATTAAAGGCCTAAATAAAAAAATAGATGATTAAAAACAGTTTGTTGGTACTTTTCTATATGCATTATTAGTACAAGCTATTAAATATAATAAATAAATATATTTTCAATATAAACTATCATTAATTTAGTTAGTTTTTACTTATTTAATTATTTCTGAATCTAATAGAAAACAACCTACTGGAAAAATTATGAGAGCATTAATCGTTTATAGTGAATTGAATAATGAAGATTCTGTCATTAGCCACGCTGTAGCACGTTTAAGTGCAGAGCTAAAAGAAGAAAATGTAGAAGCTGTGATTATCCGTAATTTTGAGGATGGACTCGCCTATATTCGCAGTAATACAAGCGTTGATTGTCTGCTTTATGGCCGCAAAATGGATAATGACGAGGAGAAAGATAAGGCCAACCGTTTGATCACTCAGCTACATCGTCGTCAAGAAGATGTCCCCATTTTCCTATTGAGTGATCGTGAAGAGGCTTTGATCGCATTCGATCGAGCTATGATGGAACAAGTTGATGAATTTGCCTGGATTTTAGAAGATTCTGCCGATTTTATTGCTGGGCGTGTACTGGCTGCAATCCAGCGTTACCGCGCAAATCTATTACCGCCATTGATGAAGAGTATGATGCAATATAGTGATGTTCATGAGTATTCATGGGCAGCACCGGGGCATCAGGGAGGCGTTGGCTTCACCAAAACACCAGCGGGTCGAATTTATCATGACTATTTTGGTGAAAATTTATTTCGCTCCGACGTGGGTATTGAGCGTTCATCAATAGGTTCATTGTTGGAACATTCTGGGGCTTTTGGCGAATGTGAAAAGAATGCGGCGCGTATTTTTGGCGCGGATCAATCCTATTCTGTTGTTGTAGGGACATCCGGTTCAAATCGTACCATTATGCAAGCCTGTATGACCGAAAACGATGTGGTGATTATCGATCGTAACTGTCATAAATCCATCGAGCAGGGGCTGATCCTGACGGGTGCGAAACCTATCTATTTGATACCCAGCCGTAATCGTTATGGCATTATCGGTCCTATTTATCCGCAAGAAATGACAGTTAAAGCGATCCAACAGAAAATTGCGGATAATCCATTAACGGCAGATAAGATTGGACAGCCTATTAGTTATAGCGTGGTGACTAACTGTACCTATGATGGCGTATGTTATAACGCGAAGAAAGTTCAAGCTCTGTTAGATCACTCTACTGATCGTATTCATTTTGATGAAGCTTGGTATGGTTATGCGCGTTTTAATCCTATCTATCACGACCATTTTGCGATGCGCGATGAACCAAGAATGCCCAACGAGCCTACTGTATTCGCAACCCACTCGACGCATAAATTACTAAATGCCCTTTCCCAAGCTTCTTTTATTCATGTGAGAAATGGCCGAAATTCGATTGATTATAATCGTTTTAATCAAGCCTATATGATGCATGCGACTACTTCGCCTTTATACGCCATCTGCGCCTCTAACGATATTGCCGCCGATATGATGGATGGTAACAGCGGACGCTCTCTCACCGACGAAGTGATCCGCGAAGCGATTGATTTCCGTCAGTCACTGGCTTTTCTGTACAAAGAATTTCTTAATGATGAGGAGTGGTTCTTTAAACCTTGGAATCCAGATATGGTCAAGGACCCTGCCACAGGAAAGCGCATTACTTTTGAAGATGCCCCGGTCGAGTTATTGATGAAAGAGCAGGGATGTTGGATTATGCATCCTGATGAAAAATGGCATGGATTTAAAGATATTCCCGATAATTGGGCAATGTTAGATCCGATTAAAGTGAGTATCTTATCGCCGGGAATGGGTGAAGATGGTCAACTACTCGCAACAGGTGTTCCCGCCGCGTTAGTGACACTTTGGCTCGCTCATTATGGGATTGTGCCAACGCGTACGACAGATTTTCAGATTATGTTCTTATTCTCCATGGGGATCACTAAAGGTAAGTGGGGGACATTGGTCAATAGCTTGATTTCATTTAAACGCAACTATGATAACAATACATCATTAAAAAAAGTTTTGCCTAAACTGACAGAACGCTGTGATAAAACCTATGCCAATATGGGATTAAAGGAGTTGGGCGATAAAATGTTTAGCTACTTAAAAGCAAACAATCCTAGCGCCAGTTTAAATCAAGCCTATTCAACACTCCCTGAAGTAGTAATGAGCCCACGAGACGCCTATCAGACGATTGTTGCTAATCAGGTTGAGTTAGTTCCTATCGATGAGCTGGCGGGACGCGTCGCAGCAAATTCCATTACGCCATATCCACCGGGTATTCCTATGTTACTTTCAGGGGAGAGTTTTGGCCTAAATAATAGCCCACAGATAGATTACCTGCGTAGCTTGCAGGCTTGGGATCGCCAATTTCCGGGTTTTGAGCATGAAACAGAAGGGACTGAGGTCAAAGAGGGTAAATACTACGTATTATGTGTTAAATCATAATTAACGATAATATCAGGCTTTAAATAAAGCCTGATATTTAGTCATCAGATAACCAATTGTTGGGCAGGAAAGGGCTTATACTCGCAAGATCAGAGGTCGCTAAGCTGGCTCGACATCTCTTCAAGTTGCTCTTGTAGCTCCATCCACTCCATTTCAACCTCTTCCAGCGCTGATTTACTCTCAGTTTGCTGTTTTAAACAATCCGTTAATGCCGCTTTTTTGTCCGCTTCATAGATAGCACTGTCTGATAGTTTAGCTTCTAACTCAGCTAACTTATTGGCATGTTTTTCCATCTGTTTTTCCAGCTCGGTCAGTTTTTTTCTAATCGGCTGAGTTTGCTGGCGGAATTCGGCTTCACGTCTTTTTTGCTCTTTTTTATCTTGAGCGGTGACGGTTACCGTAGTCGCAACTTTGTCTTTATCTTGCTCATCTCGCGCTTGCTGCTGATCTATTTTATTTTGATCGGCCAGCCACTGCTGATAATCCTCAAGATCACCATCAAAAGACTCGACCATTCCATCATGTACTAGATAGAGTTCATCGGTTGTGGAGCGTAAAAGGTGACGATCATGGGATACCACAACTAGCGCACCATCAAAATCAATCAAAGCCTCTGTCAGCGCTTGACGCATATCTAAATCAAGGTGGTTAGTTGGCTCATCCAGTAGTAATAGGTTAGGGCGCTGCCAAACAATCAGAGAGAGTACTAATCGCGCTTTTTCACCGCCAGAGAAACGACCACTTGCAGCATTCACTAAATCACCCGTAAAGCCGAAACCACCGAGATAATCACGCAGCTGCTGTTCGGTTTGCTGAGGAGCAAGGCGAGCAAGATGCTGTAATGGTGACTCATCGGCATGCAAGTACTCTAATTGGTGCTGGGCGAAATAACCGAGTTTGATGCCTTTGGCTAGAGCAACTTCACCCACTTGCGGTGCGAGATCACCGGCAAGTAATTTAATCAGTGTCGATTTACCCGCGCCATTGCGGCCAAGTAAACCAATACGAGAGCCGGGGACCAGATTGAGCTTTATCGAATTGAGGATCACTTTGTCGCCATAGCCTGCGCTGACTTTTTCCATTTTCAATAATGGATTCGGTAAACTTTCTGGCTTACGGAATGAAAAATGAAATGGGTTATCAACATGGGCTGGCGCCACCATTTCCATTTTTTCCAACATTTTGATACGACTTTGAGCCTGTTTCGCTTTAGTCGCTTGGGCCCTAAAACGGTCAATATAATGTTGTAAATGCGCAGCTTTAACTTGCTGGCTCTCAAATAGCGCTTGTTGTTGCGCTAATTTAGTCGAACGTTGACGCTCAAATGAGGAGTAATTACCGGTATATTCGAATAGCGTTTCTTTTTCTATATGTAATACTTTATCAATAATAGGATCTAAGAAATCTCTATCATGTGAAATCAGAATTAATGTACCTGGATAGCCTTTTAGCCACCTTTCTAGCCAGATTACCGCATCTAAATCAAGGTGGTTAGTAGGTTCATCTAGTAACAGCAGATCAGAACGGCAGAGTAGAGCCTGAGCGAGGTTGAGGCGCATACGCCATCCTCCTGAAAAGGCTTTAACTGGCTCTAATAGCTGACTTTGCGAGAAGCCTAATCCATGTAATAAGCTGGAAGCACGGGAACGGATAGTCCAAGCATCGATGGCATCGAGTTGCCCATGGATTACAGCAATAGCATGGCCGTCGTTCTTTTCATTTGCTTCCAGCAGTTTTTGCTCAAGTTGACGAAAGCCTCTATCGCCGTCAATAACATATTCAAGGGCTGGAATATCAAGTGCGGGCGTCTCTTGGTTAACCCAAGCGAGAGCCCAAGAACTTGGAAAACTGAAAGTACCACCTTCAGCTTGAAGTTCACCCTTTAATAAGGAAAGCAGTGTCGATTTGCCACTACCATTTTTACCCACAAGTCCAACTTTCTGGCCTGGGTTTATCGTGGCAGTTGCATTATCCAGTAGGACACGCACACCACGGCGAATTTGTAATGAAGAGAAAACAATCATAGCAGCCGTTTATTGAAAATATGTTAAATTAAGGTATTAAGAATAGAATACCGTTTTGCTGGCTGCATGGTAACGGAAATTTGACTATCTGACACGCCTTTGAGGAGGCAATAATGTCACACCCGCCAAAAATATTACTATTATACGCCCATCCAGAACCCTATGAGTCCATTGCTAATAAAGCATTATTGAGTGCCATTAGTGATCTCAAACACATTCATGTTCATGATCTCTATGCGCATTATCCCGATAATTTTATTGATATTGATTATGAGCAAAATTTACTTTGCCAGCATGAAGTGATCATCTTTCAGCACCCACTCTATACTTATAGTTGTCCTGCGTTATTAAAAGAGTGGTTTGATCGGGTGCTAACTCGCCGTTTTGCGACAGATCTGGGCGATCAAAAACTAAAAGGTAAATATTGGCGTTCGGTGATCACCACGGGAGAGCCTAAAGATGCTTATCAATCCGCTGGTTATAATCGTTATCCTCTCAATGAATTGTTACGTCCATTTGAATTAACAGCAGGAATGTGTGAAATGCACTGGCTAGAGCCGATTATCATCTACGCAGCGCGACAGCAGTCTGCTGAAAATATGAAACACTACACAGATGCTTATCGGCAATGGTTACAACAACCTCTGGATCTTGGGAGTGTGACCTAATGCAAGAATTGAATCTCTTTGACTCTATTATTATTTTTCTTTGTGCGGGGGTCATTATGGTCCCTGTCGCCCAAAAATTACGTCTCGGCGCAGTATTAGGTTATTTACTCGCTGGGATCGCGATTGGGCCATTTGTCTTTGGTTTTATTCGAAATGTCGAAGATATTCTGCACTTCTCTGAGTTGGGTGTGGTTTTTTTAATGTTTTTGATTGGATTAGAGTTAAATCCAGCCAAACTTTGGTCCTTAAGAAAATCTATTTTTGGCGTAGGCGCGAGTCAGGTTATCTTCACTGCGCTGATTATGACGGGGTTACTAATCTGGGTTAACTTCTCTTGGCAGGCAGCGCTGATTGGTGGATTAGGCATGGCCATGTCCTCTACGGCTATGGCTTTACAGCTAATGACTGAAAAGGGGATGTCAAATAAAGAGAATGGCCAGCTCGGTTTCTCTGTTTTGCTATTTCAGGATATGGCCGTTATTCCCATCTTGGCGGTAATTCCGTTATTAGCCGGTGGTACGGCTTCCAGTGATTGGTATCAAATTGGATTGAAAATTGTCGCCTTTATTGGGCTCTGGTTTGCTGGACGTTATCTACTGCGCCCTCTGTTTAGGCTAGCGGCAAAATCGGGCGTACATGAAATTTTTACTGCCGCCTCTTTATTAGTGGTTTTAGGTTCGGCTCTACTAATGGAGAGTTTAGGTTTTTCAATGGCTTTAGGTACCTTTATTGCAGGGGTGATGTTAGCGGATACCGAGTTTCGTCATGAGCTGGAAATTACCATTGAGCCCTTTAAAGGATTGCTATTGGGACTCTTTTTTATCTCCGTCGGCATGTCTTTAAATCTCTCGGTACTCTGGACCTATTTACCTATGGTGCTACTGGGGGTATTAGTGCTGGTGACCGTTAAGGCAGCGGTGCTATACATCTTAGGATTTATCGCCCGATTAAAGCATGGTGCGCGTTTACAGTTTTCTGGTGTATTGAGTCAAGGCGGTGAGTTCGCGTTTGTCGTATTTTCGGCGGCCTCTGTTGCTCGAGTGATCAGTGAACAGCAAATGGATCTATTATTAGTGGTAGTCACGCTATCGATGATGACGACACCACTTATTATGCAGCTTATCGATGTGGTGCTTAACTATCGATATAACCGTCATCAGGGTTCTGATGAGAAACATTTTGTGGAAGATAATGATCCTCATGTGATTTTAGTCGGTTTTGGTCGTATGGGGCAGATTATCGGCCGTTTGTTGATCGCTAATAAAATCAAGATAACTGTGTTGGAACAAGATGTCTCAGCTATAAACGCGATGCGTCGTTATGGTTATACTGTTTACTATGGTGATGCCCGTGAATTGCAACTATTGCGTGCGGCAGGAGCTGATAAAGCCAAATCTATTGTGATCACCAGTGATGTGCCTGATGAAGTGATGGAGATAGTGCATTTGTGTAAAGAGAATTTTCCAAACTTACATATTATTGCTCGCGCAAAAGGTCGGGTAGAGGCGCATGAGTTATTACGTCTCGGTGTTACTGATTTTAGCCGAGAAACCTTCTCAAGCGCCTTAGAGCTGGGAAGTAAAGCACTGGTCAGCATTGGCATGCATCCTCATAAAGCTTATCGTGCTAAACAGCATTTTCGTCGATTAGATATTCAAGGTTTGAGAGAGTCGATTCCAGAGGGTGAGACGGATATTAACCAAGCAACTCGAGTCAAAGAAGCGCGTAGAGAGTTGGATGAGTTATTTGAAAAAGAGATGCGCAGAGAGCATCGTCAGCCTAATGGTTGGAATGATGATGATAAATAAAGGTAATTAATCTATGTCTGCAATACGTAAACGCTTTATCGCTGGCGCTGTTTGCCCAAAGTGCCAGTCGCAAGACACCTTAATGATGTGGCGAGAAAATAAGGTTGATGTGGTGGAATGTGTCGAATGTGGTGATCAACAACGAAAAACAGATGAGCAATTAACGGGACAGATAAAAAAACAACAACAAATAATTGGAATCTTTACCCCAGAATAACGCTTTTTTTTGTCAATTCTCAATACAGTTGGTATCTTTTCCGGTACAATCTGGGGCAATTTTTCGCATCACGCGCATGTAGGAGATGTCATGAAAGTAGCAAATGACTTGGTTGTTAGTTTAGCTTACCAAGTAAGAACAGAAGATGGTGTTTTAGTTGATGAATCACCGGCGAATGCGCCATTAGACTATCTACATGGTCGTGGCTCATTAATTTCAGGCTTAGAAAAAGCATTAGAAGGTCGTGAAGCAGGTGAGCGTTTTGATGTTGACGTTGCTTCTGATGATGCTTACGGTCAGTACGATGACAATCTAGTTCAACGTGTACCTAAAGATGTTTTTACTGGTGTTGATGAGCTGGAAGTAGGCATGCGTTTCTTAGCTGATACGGATATGGGTCCTGTACCTGTTGAGATCACTGGTATTGAAGGCGATGAAGTAATCGTTGACGGTAACCATATGCTGGCTGGCCAAAGTCTGAAATTTAACGTTGAGATTATGGCAATCCGCGAAGCCACTGAAGAAGAGTTGGCTCACGGTCATGCACACGGCGAAAATGGCCATGACCACGGTCATGATCACGAAGGTGGTTGTTGTGGCGGTGGCGGTCATAGCCATGCTGAAGAAGGCGGCTGTTGTGGTGGCGAAGGTAAAGGTCACGGCCATAGCCATGGCGAAGAAGGCGGTTGCTGCGGTGGTGAAGGCAAAGGTAAAGGCCACGGCGGTTGCGGCGGTCACCACTAATCTGTTGAATTATCAAGAAATTGAATAACAAAATATGACTTGAGTTCTATCAGGCAGTTAATGTTTATTCAATAGGATAAAACAGATAAAAATCGAATTAAGGAAAGCAAATTGCTTTCCTTTTTTTGTTTTAGAGCTTTGCCAACTAATAAGTATTAATAGTGAGGTGGTGGTACCTCATCTTCGGGGCGCGCAATCATTGAGGATTGAGAGGATTTTAAGCGTTCTGTAACCAGACGCAGATGCTCCTGCATTTTTGCTAAGGTCATTTGTTGCTCGGTGACCACATGATTTAATTGCTCAAGGGTAACTTCTTGAAAGGCAATTTTACTTTCTAGTTCTTCTAAACGTTGCTCATATTTTAGCATTAAGTCCATTTTCTCTCTCCTGTGTGTAATAAATCAGATATAAGCCGTCATAATAACCGAACATTACAAATCAATAGATAAGTTTTAGCAAAAAGGATATTCGTTGAAACCTCTTTTTGTTAATGTTGTCCAATCAATACTTGTGTCATTATGATTGATACAGTTGATAAAAATAAAAAGTCCTTTTGATTTCATTTTTATCGAACTAAGGCATTCAAAATGGATAGCGTATAATAATAGATATTGGAGATTAGGATGAAAGCACTGTTTAAAGCAACCCTGTTAGCGACAACCTTGACGATGACTCTGGGAGCTACTCAGGCGATGGCAGCAGAAGAGAAAGCTGCTGGAAGTGAAAAAGTCCAAGCAAACTCTGCATTTAAAAATGCTGATGAGCGCAATGCTTATGCATTGGGTGCTTCTTTAGGTCGTTATATGGATAACTCCTTAAATGAGCAAAAAACCATCGGTATAAATTTAAATAAAGAACAGTTACTTGCGGGCGTTCAAGATGCTTTTAATGGCAAAAGCAAAATGACTGAAGCTGAGATTGATGCAACTTTACGTGAATTTGAAACACAAGTAAAAGCTGCAGCAGAGAAAAAAATTGCTGAAGAAACAGTAGCTAATACTAAAAAAGGCGATGATTTCCGTGCTAAATATGCGAAAGAAAAAGGCGTAGAAAAAACCAAAAGCGGCTTACTCTATAAAATAGAGAAAGCGGGTACAGGTGCTCAACCAAAAGAAAAAGATACCGTTGTTGTTCATTACAAAGGATCTCTCATTGACGGTACCGAGTTTGATAGCTCTTATACTCGTAATGAGCCACTGACAATCCCATTGGATTCAGTTATTAAAGGCTGGACTGAAGGTATGCAACACCTGAAGAAAGGCGGCAAAATGCAACTGGTTATCGCACCTGAATTAGCTTATGGCGAAGCAGGCGTACCGGGTATCCCAGCAAACTCAACATTGATCTTTGATGTTGAATTACTGGATATCAAACCAGCAGGAAAATAATTAGATAATTAATTTGTTATTTTTATAGCAAGTTATAAAGGCTCGGATTTATTAATAATCCGGGCTTTTTTATTGTGCTAATTATTTAGTTAGTAAATGTTTTATCGAATTTTACAGAGCAGCATTGGCCTCTTTCTAGATTAAAATAACAAATATCTATTTTTTATTAGCATAATAAGAATGTTTCTGTCGCTGTTAAATAGGGCTGCTATAGCGTAAAAAATAGATTTTAATCGGATTTTTTATATTAATGTGGTGATTGTTTGTTGTTTTAAAATAATAATTATTGATTTAAAAGAGAAAAAACACTTATTTTGAACGAAACTTGTGATAAAACAGACTCTCTTGCGTGCAACTGCTTGACGGCAGCTCTTCAGAGTTTTAACGTCTCAGATAATTATTTTCAGTATTTATCATCATTCAAGACTATTGTTTTTGATTAAACATAAGCTGGTGGCTTTAGCATAATTAATTAGAAAACTTGAATCTGATGATACTTTCTACACTAGAAGGATGGTGTATTGAATGTCAAACTCATTATTATCCAACGAACATAGTGATATTAATTTACTAGATAATCAGCCATTTACAGCGACTGACCACGAAGTTTTAAAATCCTATGAAGCGGCTGTTGATGGTCTAGCTATGCTGATAGGTGGACATTGTGAAATTGTTCTCCATTCATTGGAAGATCTTAAATGTTCAGCGATCAGAATAGCCAACGGTCAACATACTGGGCGCCAGATTGGCTCACCTATCACAGATCTTGCTTTGCGCACTTTGCATGATATGGCCGATGATGACTCCAGTGTCTCAAAAGCTTATTTTACCAAGGCTAAAAGCGGCGATCTGATGAAATCTGTTACTATTGCGATTCGTAATCGTCATCGTCGGGTGATTGGTCTTTTATGTATTAATATGAATTTGGATGTTCCATTTTCTGAAATTATAAAAACATTTATTCCAGAAGAGAAACATGAAGTTAATTCGGATGTTAACTTTGCTTCTTCTGTCGATGATCTGGTCGCACAGACCCTTGAATACACCATTGAAGAAGTAAATGTTGATCGTTCAGTTTCGAATAATGCTAAAAATAAACAGGTTGTACTCAATCTTTATGAAAAAGGTATTTTTGATATCAAAGATGCTATTAACCAAGTTGCAGATCGATTGAATATTTCAAAACATACTGTGTATTTATATATCCGCCAATTCAAGAGTGATGAATGATCAACACAGATCCGCTGAATTATTGTGTCGTCGTTACGGGGCCCGCCTATGGCACCCAACAAGCGACAACAGCATATCAATTTGCTCAAGCACTATTGGCTGAGGGGCATCAGCTAAAAACACTCTTTTTTTATAGTGAGGGTGTGTATAACGCCAATATGCTGACATCGCCAGCCAGTGATGAATTTAACCTAGTTACTGCGTGGCAAGATTTAGCCGTTCGTTCTGGCTGTGAAATGCATATTTGTGTTTCTGCCGCATTACGACGAGGCGTTACCGATGCTGAGCAGGCGGAAGGATTAGGGCTATCATCGAGTAATTTAGCTGAACATTTTATGCTCAGTGGATTAGGTTCTCTTGCCGAAGCTATGTTAACTTGTGATCGGGTTATACGTTTTTGAGTCTGTATTTTTGAGACTATGTGATTGAGGGTGGTTGAGGTCAGAAGTGAAGAAAATTGCATTTGTTTTTACGACTATGCCCCATGGCCAAGCTAGCGGAAGAGAGGGATTAGATGCCCTATTAGCTACCTCGGCGCTTACCGACGAGATCGCGGCTTTCTTTTTGTCTGATGGTGTTTGTCAGTTGATTAAACATCAACAACCCTCACTGATCCATAGTCGAGATTATATTTCGACATTTAAGGTGCTTCCGCTTTATGATATTGATCAGCTCTATTTGTGCCGGGAAGATTTAGAGGCACGGGGCTTATCAGAAGAGAGTGAGTGGATAGTCAAAGCTGATGTTATTTCTGCTGAGCAAATTGGGCAGAAATTATCATTATTTGATGTTGTGCTTAAATTTTGATCTTATGATTTTTTGATCTCTAGTAGGATAGCATCTATGCTGTATACCATAAGCACTTCACCCTTTTATTGTGATTTTGCCGCGCTATCAGGTTTGCTAAGAGCAGACGATGAGGTTTTATTGATACAGGATGCTGTGCTAGCTGCAAGCCATTCGAGTCAATATTTGGCGCTAATCCAACAAAAAGGCGTTAAAGTATTCGCATTAAGAGAGGACGTTGAGGCAAGAGGGCTACAAAATATCTTGTCTACTGAGGTACCTCAGCTATCATATTTAGAGTTTGTTAGGCTAACGGTGAAGCATTTACAACATTTTGCATGGTAATTGCAGTAAAAGTTGTATATTTCTTGACACCTGAGGCAGTCAGCAATAAAATTTCGCGTCCTCGTGTATTGCCGTCTTGGCAAACGAGGTCGAAATCCGTGTTTACGAAGCAAAAAAACCAGGAGCTCCATTAATAATGGCAACTATTAATCAGCTGGTTCGCAAATCTCGTAGCTCGAAAGTTGCAAAAAGCAACGTTCCAGCACTAGAAGCGTGCCCGCAAAAACGTGGTGTATGTACTCGCGTATATACTACTACTCCAAAAAAACCAAACTCAGCATTACGTAAAGTATGCCGTGTTCGTTTAACTAACGGTTACGAAGTTTCTTCTTACATTGGTGGTGAAGGCCACAACTTGCAGGAACACTCCGTAATTCTGATCCGTGGCGGTCGTGTTAAAGACTTGCCAGGTGTGCGTTATCACACCGTTCGCGGCGCACTTGACTGTTCAGGTGTTAAAGACCGCAAACAAGGTCGTTCTAAATACGGCGCTAAAAGACCTAAGGCTTAATGGTATCCGTTAAGTAAGGCCAAACATTTTTAATTTCAATGTCAAATAAACTCTTAGAGTTTTGGACAAACCTGAATTAACAACGGAGTCATATCCATGCCACGTCGTCGTGTAATTGGTCAGCGTAAAATTCTTCCAGATCCTAAGTTCGGATCAGAATTACTGGCTAAATTTGTAAATATTCTGATGGTTGACGGTAAAAAATCAACTGCAGAATCTATCGTTTATAACGCGCTTGAGACCCTGGCTCAGCGTTCAAGCAAAAATGAACTTGAAGCATTCGAGTTAGCACTGGATAACGTGCGCCCGACTGTCGAAGTTAAATCGCGCCGTGTAGGTGGTTCAACTTACCAAGTTCCAGTTGAAGTTCGTCCGGTTCGTCGTAATGCTCTGGCAATGCGTTGGATTGTTGAAGCTGCTCGTAAACGCGGTGATAAGTCAATGGCTCTGCGCCTGGCAAACGAATTATCTGATGCGGCTGAAAACAAAGGCACAGCTGTTAAGAAACGTGAAGACGTTCACCGTATGGCTGATGCTAATAAGGCGTTCGCACACTACCGCTGGTAATATCTGCGTTAGTATATTTATTTGGGTAGCCAACCGGCTACCCACAATCGAATCGAACGTCCACGAGAGAGGAAAAAATGGCTCGTCAAACACCCATTGAACGCTACCGTAACATTGGTATCAGCGCACACATCGATGCCGGTAAAACTACGACTACTGAACGTATTCTATTCTACACAGGTGTAAACCATAAAATTGGTGAAACTCACGAAGGTTCTGCAACTATGGACTGGATGGAGCAGGAGCAGGAGCGTGGTATTACTATCACATCCGCAGCGACTACTGCATTCTGGTCAGGCATGGCAAAACAGTATGAGCCACACCGCGTTAACATCATCGACACCCCAGGACACGTTGACTTCACAATCGAAGTAGAACGTTCTATGCGTGTTCTCGATGGCGCAGTCATGGTTTATTGTGCAGTTGGTGGTGTTCAGCCACAGTCTGAGACCGTATGGCGTCAGGCTAACAAATATAAAGTACCACGTATCGCGTTCGTTAATAAAATGGACCGTATGGGTGCTAACTTCCTGAAAGTTGTTGAGCAGATTAAAACTCGTTTAGGCGCAGTTGCTGTTCCAATTCAAATTGCTATCGGTGCAGAAGAGCATTTCACAGGTGTTGTTGACCTAGTGAAAATGAAAGCAATCCAGTGGAGTGAAAAAGACCAAGGTGTTTCTTTTGAATACGAAGAAATCCCAGAGAATTTGAAAGCGTTAGCTGACGAATGGCATACTAACCTTGTTGAATCTGCAGCTGAAGCATCAGAAGAACTGATGGATAAATATCTGGGCGGTGAAGAACTGACAGAAGCAGAAATCAAAGGTGCATTACGTCAACGCGTTCTGGCTAACGATATTATCCTGGTTACCTGTGGTTCTGCATTTAAGAACAAAGGTGTTCAGGCGATGCTGGATGCGGTTATCGATTATTTACCAGCACCAACTGACGTTCCTGCAATTAAAGGTATGTTGGATGATGGTAAAGATACACCTGCATTGCGTCATGCAGATGACAATGAGCCGTTCTCTGCATTAGCATTTAAAATTGCTACAGACCCATTTGTTGGTAACCTGACGTTCTTCCGCGTTTACTCTGGTATTGTTAATTCCGGTGATAGCGTAGTTAACTCAGCAAAATCCAAGAAAGAGCGTCTTGGCCGTATCGTTCAGATGCATGCTAACAAACGTGAAGAGATTCAAGAAGTTCGCGCTGGTGACATCGCGGCAGCTATCGGTCTGAAAGACGTAACTACTGGTGATACTCTGTGTGATCCAAATAATGTGATCATCTTAGAGCGTATGATTTTCCCAGAGCCAGTTATTTCTGTTGCAATTGAACCGAAAACTAAAGCTGACCAAGAAAAAATGGGTGTTGCATTAGGCCGTTTGGCTAAAGAAGATCCATCTTTCCGCGTATCGAGTGACGAAGAGTCAGGTCAGACTATCATCGCCGGTATGGGTGAGCTGCACTTGGATGTTCTAGTTGACCGTATGCGTCGTGAATTTAGCGTTGAAGCTAACGTAGGTAAACCTCAGGTTGCTTACCGTGAAACTATCCGCGATAAAGTTACAGATATCGAAGGTAAACACGCGAAACAATCTGGTGGTCGTGGTCAGTTCGGTCATGTTGTTATCGACATGTACCCACTGGTAGCGGGAACCAACGAGAAAGGCTACGAATTTGTCAATGAAATCAAGGGTGGTGTAATTCCAACTGAATACATCCCTGCCGTTGATAAAGGTATTCAAGAGCAGCTGAAATCAGGTCCTCTTGCTGGTTACCCAGTAGTAGACTTAGGTGTTCGTTTACACTACGGTTCTTACCATGATGTTGACTCCTCTGAGCTAGCGTTTAAATTAGCTGCATCATTGGCGTTTAAAGATGGCTTTAAGAAAGCAAGACCAGTTCTGCTTGAGCCAATCATGAAAGTCGAAGTGGAAACACCAGAAGACTACATGGGTGATGTGATCGGTGACTTAAACCGTCGTCGTGGTATGATCGAAGGCATGGATGATACTTCCACTGGTAAAACAGTGCGTGCGCAAGTACCATTATCTGAAATGTTCGGTTATGCAACAGACCTGCGTTCACAAACTCAGGGCCGTGCTTCTTACTCCATGGAGTTCTTGAAGTACAATGAAGCACCAAACAATGTTGCTTTAGCTGTTATTGAAGCTCGTAATGCTAAATAATCGATATTAAATATCGGTTTAACTATTTAATTCAGTTCCCTCTCATAGTGAAGAGGGAACTCTATAAGGAATAGAGTCGTGTCTAAAGAAAAATTTGAACGTAATAAACCACACGTTAACGTTGGTACAATCGGCCACGTTGACCATGGTAAAACAACTCTGACTGCTGCTATCACAACTGTATTGGCTAAAACCTACGGTGGTAGTGCACGTGCTTTCGATCAAATCGATAATGCACCAGAAGAAAAAGCTCGTGGTATCACTATCTCTACTTCACACGTAGAATATGACACTCCAGCACGTCACTATGCGCACGTAGACTGCCCAGGTCACGCCGATTATGTTAAAAACATGATCACTGGTGCGGCTCAGATGGACGGTGCAATTCTGGTTGTTGCTGCAACTGATGGTCCTATGCCACAAACTCGTGAGCACATCCTGTTAGGTCGCCAAGTTGGTATCCCTTACATGATCGTTTTCATGAACAAATGTGACATGGTAGACGATGAAGAGCTGTTAGAACTGGTTGAAATGGAAGTACGTGAGCTGCTGTCTCAGTACGATTTCCCAGGCGATGACACTCCAGTTGTTCACGGTTCAGCGCTGAAAGCACTGGAAGGCGTACCAGAGTGGGAAGCTAAGATTGTTGAGCTAGCAGGTTACTTGGATTCTTATATCCCAGAACCAGTGCGTGCTATCGACAAACCATTCCTGCTGCCAATTGAAGACGTATTCTCAATCTCAGGTCGTGGTACAGTAGTTACTGGCCGTGTAGAGCGTGGTATTGTTAAAGTTGGTGAAGAAATTGAGATTGTTGGTATTAAAGATACCGTTAAAACAACCTGTACTGGCGTTGAAATGTTCCGTAAATTACTGGACGAAGGCCGTGCGGGCGAGAACGTTGGTGTTCTGCTGCGTGGTACTAAGCGTGATGATATCCAACGTGGTCAAGTATTAGCGAAACCAGGTTCAATCAAACCGCATACAAAATTTGACTCAGAAGTTTATATCCTGAGCAAAGATGAAGGTGGCCGTCATACTCCATTCTTCAAAGGTTACCGTCCACAGTTCTACTTCCGTACAACTGACGTAACAGGTACTATCGAACTGCCAGAAGGCGTTGAGATGGTAATGCCAGGCGATAACATCAATATGATCGTTACGCTGATCCACCCAATCGCGATGGATGACGGTTTGCGTTTTGCAATCCGTGAAGGCGGCCGTACAGTAGGTGCGGGTGTTGTTGCTAAAGTAATCGCGTAATAGCGACTTACGATAATAAAAAGGGCATCGAATGATGCCCTTTTTATACGTTGTAAATTTAAGAACCTATCTCATCACTAGTTGTTTAATTATTGGTGAGATAGGCTCTGATGCAATAGAATAAAAGCAAATTTGTCCTTTCTATGCACTTATAAAGTTAGAAAAAGTGTTTGAGGTGATGAATAATTGCTCACCTGTATAAATACTTTATACAGGAATATGAGATTTAATAAGGTTTCGCTCTTAATATATGATATATTTTACCGCTATGAGCCATCAGAAGAGTGCTATTTTTGAGGCCAATGGTGAATTGATTACAGAGCATGCTGAATTTAACCTGCGAAATTTGATAAGTGTCTGCGTCTTGCAGGCAGACCAATAGTCTAATACCTCGCAGGACCTACCGAGTTTTCACCTTTATTTGGGTTGCAGTAAGCTCGGTCTCCTTTGTTTTATCGGAGAATATTGGCATATTCTATTGGTTTGGCCGGATTTATTTGGCGTATGCGAAATAAGCTGGCTTTATAAATACTTAATAGTGACAGGTTGGTTTATGAGTGCGAATAGCGAAGCTCAAGGAAGCGGACGCA
>CAUQNX010000037.1:0-21288 GCA_963519845.1 uncultured Moellerella sp.
CGGCACCCTCAGATTTTTATGATACGGCGTCATAGTATATTTACAATCTTGTTTATAGGTGGCCAGCGTCTGTCTCTTACTCTTAGGCACCATACACAACCCCCCCACACCCCCGAGCCGCGCGACAAACGCTCACTGCCGCCTAGTCAGCATAGACATGACAGGTCCAGCTCTAAGCTTTGCGCGTTAAGTTCACTGCCGCATAGGCAGCTTAGAAATAAAAGCAATTCCTTACATCGCTACAGATAATGTTCACTGCCGCATAGGCAGCTTAGAAACATAGCTGAATAAGTTTTTTTACTGGATCGTCGTTCACTGCCGCATAGGCAGCTTAGAAATTGCGCCATCCGTGAGCCGCCAATTTCGTCATGTTCACTGCCGCATAGGCAGCTTAGAAATCAACTTTAACGTTGGGTACGCCGTAGGGGAAGTTCACTGCCGCATAGGCAGCTTAGAAAGAACATAGTTACTAAAACTCCACATATCCAAAGTTCACTGTCCTATAAGCGAATATTTTAATCCCCCCAGCTTGAAAAAGTGAGACTTTGTGTTACATTGGTTATATAAAGAACAATTCATAAGGAGGCTATATGGCTTATGTTAAATTACGCCAGCAAGGCGGAGCAGTTGTTGTCACTATTCCAGCTCGTTGGTTAGTGGCAAAGTGCTGGAATGCGGGTGATGAGGTTGATTTCAAAGACGACGGCGATGGAGTGCGAATGGTTGCAGTAAAACGTACTCCGCGTGGGCGTCGAACGACTGCTGAAATTGTAGCAGGTATCAATGCTCAGGACGTAGCTGAATGGCGCGCCAGTATCGTCGATGATTTGTTATCGCAACCAGTTGGTAAGGAAATTATTTGATGGTTAAGCGTAAGGGAATACCGATGCGCGGTGAAATTTGGCACATCAATGGCGACCCTCAAGCCGGAAAAGAATTCAAGGGCGCCTATTATTATTTAATTCTGAGTGAGTCTGAATTAAATGATGCTTTCAAAACAGCTATTTGTGTACCAATTACTAGCGCTGGAGCATTTTCTCGTTCACTGGGAGTAACCGTCGTTTTAGACGGTAGTAGTACCGATACGGGTAAGATTACTGGTGTCATTTTGCCATTTGGTGTTCGTTCGCTAGATTTGAAGGCAAGAGGTGCAACCTATGCTGCAACAGCAGAGTCGCATATTATTGATGAAGTAACCGCAATTCTTATTGATATTATCGATCCGCAAGGATAATCATATGATGCTCTATCACTAACCCACGATTAAAGATCGCAAATATTCCGAAGCTAATAAAACTCTATTTTTTACTATCTACTATTTTATTTTAGTGATTAATCGGCCTTGTTTAACTATTTTTCGACTAACAGAGCTGCAAATAATAAATATTTATGTTGTCTATGAGTTGAATCGACAAAATATAAAGCTGAATCAATACAGCTAATAAGAAAAGCTAATAAAATTAAGGCTGTCATTAAATTTAAGAAATTTCCCCCAAAATGATTATTTTCTGATATGTATATAGGGGTGGCAGTGAAAATAAAGGATTAGACCCGTCATATTTCAAGTTGCAGTTGTGTTAAATATCTCGTTACTCAAGACAATATTTATTTTTCACTTGCTCTATAAGTTTTTCGAGAGCGGCTGTTTGCTGCTTGAACCTGTAGGGAATATGCCAAAAACGATAACTCTGTCGCTGCCCATGGAAATTTATCACTGAAATGAAATTGCAGTCTGTTAACCGTCAAATATCGCCTCTTTAACGGAAATACATATTCTGCCAGATAGCCAAGATCAGGAGCCTTATGAATCAGCAATATTCCGCAATGCGCACGAATGTCAGTATGCTCGGTACGTTACTGGGAGATACCATCAAAGAAGCTTTAGGGGATGATATTCTCGATAAAGTTGAATCGATCCGTAAACTATCTAAGTCCTCCCGTGCAGGAAATGAAATTCAGCGACAAAAATTGCTGATGACACTGCAAAACCTGTCTAATGATGAATTATTACCTGTTGCCCGTGCCTTTAATCAGTTTTTAAATCTGACTAACGTGGCAGAGCAATACCACAGTATTTCACCTCATGGCGAAGCCGCGAGTAATCCGGTTGCGCTAAAAAAATTATTTAGTCGCTTAAAAGATGAAAATTTCACCGATAAAGATATTCATAAAGCGGTAGATGCACTGTCTATTGAACTAGTATTAACGGCACATCCCACTGAAATTGCCCGTCGTACACTGATTCATACCTTGGTTGAAGTGAATACCTGCTTATCTCAGCTCGATCATGATGATTTAGCTGATTATGAGCGCAATAATATTATGCGTAGATTACGTCAGCTGGTGGCACAATCTTGGCATACGGATGAAATCCGCAAACAACGCCCGACGCCCATTGACGAAGCAAAATGGGGTTTTGGTGTAGTTGAAAATTCTTTATGGGAAGGTGTTCCCGCATTTTTACGTGAATTTAATGAGCAATTGGAAGAGTCATTAGGTAATTCATTGCCTATCGAAGCTAATCCAGTGCGTTTTACGTCATGGATGGGCGGTGACCGCGATGGTAACCCAAATGTAACTGCCGATATTACTCGCCACGTATTGCTATTAAGTCGTTGGAAAGCTGCTGAGCTCTTCTTGAAAGATATTCAGATCCTAGTTTCTGAACTCTCAATGAGCGAAGCCACTCCTGAATTGCGTGCATTGGCAGGCGGTGATGATATTGATGAACCTTATCGTCAAGTGGCAAAAAATCTGCGTAGCCAATTATTTTCAACGTTAGATTATTTAGAGCGCCGCATCAAAGGGGAAAAAATTCTTCCACCTGAAGATCTGCTCACTCATAACGCGCAACTGTGGGACCCGCTCTACACCTGCTATCAGTCGCTACAAGCATGTGGAATGAAAATTATCGCCAACGGTCAGTTGCTCGATACTTTGCGTCGCATTCGTTGTTTTGGCCTACAGCTGGTCCGTATTGATGTGCGCCAAGAGAGCACTCGTCATACCGAAGCGCTGGCTGAATTAACGCGTTATTTAGATTTAGGCGATTATGAAGCTTGGTCTGAAGATGAGAAACAGGCTTTTTTGTTAACTGAGCTACAGTCGCGTCGTCCGCTGATCCCACGGAATTGGCAGCCGAGTAATGAAACGCAAGAAGTCTTTGAAACTTGTCGAGTTATCGCTGAATCGCCAAGTGAATCAGTTGCTTCTTATGTGATTTCAATGGCAAAAGTCCCTTCTGATGTATTAGCGGTAAAATTACTGCTTAAAGAGGCCGGATGTTCACTGAAATTACCCGTCGCGCCACTGTTTGAAACGCTTGAAGATCTGAACAATGCTGAAAGTGTGATGACCAAACTTTTGGGTATTGAATGGTATCGTGATTTAATCGACGATCGCCAAATGGTGATGATTGGCTACTCTGACTCCGCCAAAGATGCAGGCGTGATGGCCGCTTCTTGGGCTCAGTATCATGCACAAGATTCGCTGATCAAGCTGTGTGAAAAAGAGGGTGTGACACTAACCTTATTCCACGGTCGCGGCGGAAGTATTGGTCGTGGCGGTGCACCAGCTCATTCTGCACTACTTTCTCAACCACCGGGCAGCCTAAAAGGTGGCTTGCGCGTGACGGAACAAGGCGAAATGATCCGCTTTAAATTTGGTCTGCCACAGGTTGCGATCAGCAGTTTGGCGCTCTATGCCAGCGCAATATTAGAAGCGAATTTACTGCCACCACCAGAGCCAAAAGATGAGTGGAAAGAGGTAATGAACTCTTTATCTGATGTCTCTTGTGCTATGTATCGTGACTATGTGCGCGAGCAGCCCGATTTCGTGCCTTATTTCCGTGCGGCGACACCTGAGCAAGAGTTAGCTAAATTACCTTTAGGCTCTCGTCCTGCTAAGCGCCGACCTACTGGCGGTGTAGAAACCTTACGTGCTATCCCTTGGATTTTTGCCTGGACGCAGAATCGACTCATGTTACCCGCATGGCTCGGCGCTGGTGCAGCATTGAAACATCAAATCGAAGCTGGTAAACAATCTGTGTTAGATGAGATGTGGCATGAGTGGCCATTCTTTAAAACACGTATTGCTATGCTTGAAATGGTCTTTGCCAAAGCCGATTTATGGTTAGCCGAATACTATGATCATCGCCTAGTGGAAGAGCGTTTATGGCCTCTCGGTATAAAATTGAGAGAACAGCTTTCAGAAGATATCAAGAGCGTATTGGCGGTATCCAAAGATGAGCAGTTGATGGCAGATTTGCCTTGGATTGCGGAGTCGATCGCATTACGTAATGTCTATACAGATCCGCTTAACGTGCTGCAAGCTGAGCTATTACAACGTTCACGTCAGCAAGAAAAGCCCGACCCGCGCGTTGAGCAAGCGCTGATGATCACTATTGCTGGTGTTGCGGCGGGTATGCGTAATACCGGTTAGTCAAAAATAAACTCGAGTAATAACGGCCTGATAATTTATCGGGTCGTTATTTTGTGTGCATCAATAAATAGATTATTGTTCAATATATTGATGATCGGAGATCTGGCAGATAGTTATTTAAGGTCTGACACCTAATGTATGGCAGATTGCATAAGTTAGCTCAGAACGATTCAAAGTATAAAAGTGAAAATCTTTCACACCCTCACGACTGAGGATCTTAACCATATCCATGGCAATAGATGCACCTACCAAATTACGGCTTTCAGCATCATTATCTAAACCTTCGTACATTTTGCTCATCCATGATGGGATACGGACATTAGTCATCTTAGAAAACTTCTCTAATTGGCGGAAATTAGAAACGGGTAAAATGCCCGGGACAATTTCAACATCAATTCCTGTCGCAGCACAGCGGTCGCGGAAACGTAAATAGCCTTCAACATCAAAGAAAAATTGGGTTATTGCGCGATTGGCACCGGCATCGACTTTCCTTTTTAAATTGAGTAGATCCGCTTGCGCGCTTTTGGCATCAGGATGGACTTCAGGATAGGCGGCAACAGAAATATCAAAGTCTGCTTCTGCTTTTAGTAATTCTACTAAATGAATGGCATATAAATCCGGTTGCTGGCTGTTATCGGGGAGATCACCGCGCAATGCCACAATATGTCGAATACCATTTTTCCAATAATCTCGCGCAATTTCGCGTAATTCGTCCTTAGAGGCATCAATACAAGTTAAATGAGGTGCCGCAATCAGCCCAGTACGATCTTTAATATCTTTGATGATGCTATGAGTTCTATCTCGCTCACCTGAGTTTGCACCATAAGTGACAGAGACAAATTTAGGTTTCAGGGTTTTTAAGCGATCAATTGAGTTCCATAGCGTTTGCTCCATCTCTTCCGTACGTGGCGGAAAGAATTCGAAAGAGACATTAATTTGGCCATCAAGCTCTGCCAAACTCTGATTTAGTGCTTCTCGGTGATTCGCGTGAAAAAAGCTCATACCCTGTACCCCATCGTCCAAAAATATCAAAGCGGAATAAAATTATCGTTTTAGTATATCCATATGAACGCCCATACGTTTAGACGTCTAGATAGAGATTACTCGATCTTATTTCAGAGTCAATACATAACGGAAATTTTCTGCTGAGATAATTTCAATCATAATGAGAGAAAAATTCATCTTGCAATAGAGTGAGTGTGATAGCGATACCCCTAAAGCTGTAATCGACTCTGAGAGAGACAATTACAGCTTAGAGATAGCTGATTGATGAGAGAGAAGTTATTGGGTTAAACAGAAGTGTTCAATTAGTTGAGTCATTAACTGGCGAGTTGGTTCGATAAACTGCATATCAATAAATTCGTCAGGTTGATGCGCTTGCTCAATAGAGCCCGGACCCAGCACCAGCGTTGGGCAGAGTTCTTGAATAAAAGGCGCTTCAGTACAGTAATTAACGGTTTCTGCTTTTTGTCCCAGTAGTCGCTCAATTACCGCCACCATTTTATGATCGGTGGGGCACTCATAACCTGGGATTGGCGGATGCATCGCCTCGATAGCTAAACGGCCGGGCCAACGCTGTTTTACGGGCTCTAAGGCTTCGTTTAGCAGCTCATCGATATCGGCTAATGTTAGTCCAGGTAATGGGCGAATATCCATATGTAATTCACAACATCCGCAGATACGGTTTGCCGCATCACCGCCATGTATATGACCGAAATTCATCGTTGGATATGGAATAACAAAAGCGGGATTGTTGTAACGCTCTTTTAGGGTGTTACGTAGGGTCATCAAATGACTGATTGACTCATGCATCAGCTCTATTGCATTGACACCACGAGCCGGATCACTTGAGTGTCCAGATTGACCCGTTATGCGAATTGCATTGGAGAGATGACCTTTATGCGCTCGGATCGGCTGTAAAGAGGTTGGCTCACCAATAATGGCAAAATCAGGGCGGATATGGGTGCTTGCGGCAAAATAACGTGCTCCCGCCATGGATGTCTCTTCATCGGCAGTCGCTAAGATATAGAGAGGATGCTGGAGTTTCTCAATATCTATGTCTCTTAAGGCATCGATAATAAAAGCAAAAAAGCCTTTCATATCCGCAGTGCCCAGACCGTAAAGCTTGCCATTTTGCTCTGTTAGAGTAAAAGGATCTTTACTCCAACGACCTTCATCGAAAGGAACGGTATCTGTGTGACCGCAAAGCAGCAATCCGCCCGATCCTTCTCCAATAGATGCAAGAAGATTATATTTATCTCGAGTATTGGGTACCGGTTGGATATTTACGGTAAAACCTAGGTCACCCAACCAGGAGCTAAGTAATTCTACTAGGCGCTTATTGCTCAAATCTAACTCACTATCCGTCGCACTAATGGACGGAATAGCAATTAATTGACGATAAAGCTCAATAAATGCAGGTAATTTAATATTCACTGTTGACAGCCTTTATCCATAATAGTATCAATATTCATGCACTTTATTTGAATAAAAATACACATTAAACTGTTTGGGTCTTGAGTACAAGGGTAAGTAAGCTTATGTTGAACACACTAATCGTTGGTGCAAGTGGTTATACCGGGGCAGAACTCGCTGCATATCTGCAACGTCACCCTCAGATAAAACTACAGGGATTAATGGTATCAGCACAAAGTGCTGACGCAGGAAAATGCTTTTCGGATCTTTATCCGCAATACAAAAATGTCATTAATTTGCCGATTCAGCCACTAACGGATATTGCTGAAGCGGCAAAAGGGATCGATGTTGTATTCCTCGCAACAGCACATGAAGTTAGCCATGATATTGCGCCACAATTTCTGGCAGCAGGTTGTGTTGTTTTCGATCTCTCGGGTGCTTACCGTGTTCAGGATGCTGACTTTTATCCACAATACTACGGATTTGAGCATAAAAATACTCAGCTGCTAATGGAAGCGGTTTATGGTCTGGCTGAGTGGCAATCCGAGAAAATTAAGCAAGCACGGCTAATTGCTGTACCGGGTTGTTATCCCACGGTTTCTCAGTTAGCACTAAAGCCTCTAATTGAAGAGGGATTGCTCGATAGCCAAATGTGGCCGGTTATCAATGCGACAAGTGGTGTTTCCGGTGCTGGACGTAAAGCTTCGATGGCTAACAGTTTCTGTGAAGTGAGTTTACAACCTTATGGCATTTTCACTCACCGTCATCAACCTGAAATTGCCACGCATCTTGGGATTGATGTTATTTTCACCCCCCATTTAGGCAATTTTCCGCGGGGTATTCTGGCGACTATCACTTGTAAGGTAAAAGCAGGTGTCACTGAAGCACAAATTAGAGCTGCTTTTGATAAGGCCTATCATGATAAGCCGTTAGTTCGCTTATATGAGAAGGGTGTTCCAGCACTGAAATCAGTTATTGGGCTGCCTTTCTGTGATATTGGTTTTGTCCTGAAAGGTGAACATTTGATTTTAGTCGGCACCGAAGATAATTTGCTCAAAGGCGCCGCTGCACAAGCTGTACAGTGTATGAATATTCGTTTTGGCTTTAACGAAACAGAATCATTACTCTAAACAATCTATCTTGTAGACATATTATAGCAATATTGAGGATCAGCTCCATGGAACCATTAGTTATCAAGTTGGGCGGTGTGTTACTCGACAGCGAAGAAGCGCTGGAAAGATTATTTACTGCGTTACAAACCTACCGTCAGCAATATCAACGACCACTGGTTATTGTCCATGGAGGTGGTTGTTTGGTCGATGAACTGATGCAAAAACTGCAATTGCCTGTTGTGAAGAAGCAAGGGCTGCGTGTTACCCCTGCTGATCAGATAGATATTATTACTGGTGCTTTGGCGGGAACGGCGAATAAAACGCTATTGGCATGGGCGACAAAATATCAGTTACAGGCCGTTGGTCTCTCTCTTGGCGATGGCCAGAGTGCAGTTGTAACTCAAATTAATGATGAATTAGGTCATGTGGGGCAAGCTCTACCGGGCAATCCTGAGTTGCTTCTACTACTATTAAATGCAGGATATCTCCCAATTATTAGCTCAATTGGCGTTACGGCCGATGGGCAATTGATGAATGTAAATGCCGACCAAGCCGCGACCGCGATTGCTCAAGCATTGGGAGCAGATTTAGTTCTCTTATCTGATGTCAGCGGTATTTTAGATGGCAAAGGTCAGCGAATTGCCGAAATGACAGCAGAGAAAGCGGCAAAACTGATCGACCAAGGCATTATTACTGACGGCATGATAGTGAAAGTTAATGCGGCACTCGATGCGGCCAAAATGTTAAACCGTCCAGTCGATATTGCCAGCTGGCGGCATGCAGAGCAGTTACCTGCATTATTCAATGGCACGGCGATCGGAACTCGTATTCTAGCCTCATGATGATGACTAGATAAAGAGTTCGCTGTGTAATCAGACGTTTATATAAATAATTTTTGAAAATTTGGAATAGGTAATATTATGAAAAAGGGCATTAAAAAAGTTGTTTTGGCATATTCTGGCGGTTTAGATACATCTGCAATTATTCCTTGGTTAAAAGAAAACTACGATAATTGTGAAGTTGTCGCCTTTGTTGCTAACGTCGGTCAAGACCCTGAAGATCTGGTTGGCGTTGAGCAAAAAGCGTTACAGTCTGGCGCGTCTGAGTGCCACGTCGTTGATTTACGTGAAGAGTTTATCAAAGACTATGTCTATCCAGTGCTGAAAACGGGCGCTCTATATGAAGGTACTTATTTATTAGGTACTTCAATGGCTCGTCCGATCATTGCGAAAGCACAAGTTGAATTAGCATTAAAAGTTGGCGCAGATGCGGTATCTCATGGCGCAACAGGTAAAGGTAATGATCAGGTTCGTTTTGAAAGTACATATGCAGCATTAGCTCCGCAACTGAAAGTGGTTGCACCTTGGAGAGAGTGGGATATGCGTTCAAGAGAAGCGCTACTGGATTACCTGAAAGTGCGTAATATTCCAACCACAGCTTCATTAGAAAAAATTTATAGCCGTGATGAAAATGCGTGGCATATTTCAACTGAAGGTGGCGTGTTAGAGAGTCCTTGGAATGCATCTAATAAAGATTGTTGGGTCTGGACTGTATCACCTGAAGATGCGCCAAACGAAGCTGAATATGTGACAGTTGGCGTTGCTAAAGGTGAAGTCGTTTCTGTTAATGGTAAAGCGCTTTCGCCATTCAAATGTTTAGAAGTGCTTAACGTACTGGGTGCTAAGCATGGCGTTGGTCGTATCGATATCGTTGAAAACCGTTTAGTGGGAATGAAATCCCGTGGCTGCTATGAAACACCGGGCGGCACCATTATGGTTGCAGCACTGCGTGGCGTTGAGCAACTGGTTCTTGATCGCGATAGCTACAAATGGCGTGAGCAGTTAGGCCTAGAAATGTCTTATGTGGTTTATGATGGACGTTGGTTCGCACCTTTACGTCAATCAATTCAAGCCGCTGCTGAGTCTTTAGTGCAAGATGTTACAGGCGAAGTGGTATTGAAACTGTATAAAGGCCAAGTTACCGCAACCCAGAAGAAAGCGGGCAATAGCCTCTACTCTGAAGAGTTTGCGACCTTCGGTGAAGATGATGTTTATGATCAAAGTCATGCGGGTGGATTTATTCGTCTCTATTCACTCTCTTCACGTATCCGCGCGTTAAAAGAACAGAATAAATAATTATTATCTCCCCGGTAGATTGATTATCGGGGAAAACTATTTTCATATTATGTATTAGGTAGGGATCAGTTATGGCACTTTGGGGCGGGCGTTTCAGCCAGGAAGCCGATCAGCGGTTTAAACAGTTTAATGATTCATTGCGTTTTGATTATCGTCTTGCGGAGCAGGATATTAGCGGCTCTGTTGCTTGGTCAAAAGCACTCGTCACTGTGGGCGTATTGACTCAGGATGAGCAAGATAAACTCGAACAAGGGCTGAATGAGTTACTGCAAGAAGTCCAAGCGAACCCTAAAGCCATTCTGCAAAGTGACGCAGAAGATATCCATAGCTGGGTAGAAGGCAAATTAATCGCCAAAGTGGGCGATCTCGGGAAAAAATTACATACGGGACGTAGCCGTAATGATCAGGTTGCGACTGATTTAAAACTCTGGTGTAAAGATCAGACCACACTGCTGTTACAAGGTATTGAAACACTGCAACAAGCGCTAGTAATCACCGCGGAAGAGAATCAAGATGCCGTTATGCCGGGTTATACCCATTTACAACGTGCGCAGCCTGTTACTTTTGCCCATTGGTGTTTAGCTTACGGTGAAATGTTAGCGCGTGATGAAAGCCGCTTAAAAGATACATTAAAGCGTCTTGATGTGAGCCCATTAGGATGTGGTGCGCTGGCAGGCACGGCTTATGATATTGACCGCGAGCAATTAGCTGGCTGGCTAGGTTTTTCATCCGCTACACGTAATAGCCTTGATACCGTATCCGATCGCGATCATGTATTAGAGCTGTTATCAAATGCGAGCATCAGTATGGTCCATCTCTCTCGCTTTGCTGAAGATTTGATCTTCTTTAATAGCGGCGAAGCGGGCTTTGTTGAACTCTCTGATCGTGTTACATCAGGTTCATCTTTGATGCCACAGAAAAAGAATCCAGATGCACTGGAGTTAATTCGTGGAAAATGTGGGCGCGTTCAAGGTGCGCTAACAGGCATGTTGATGACATTGAAAGGTCTTCCGTTAGCCTATAACAAAGATATGCAAGAAGACAAAGAAGGCCTGTTCGATGCCTTAGACACTTGGTTAGATTGCTTACATATGGCTGCGTTAGTGCTTGATGGGATCCAAATTAAGCGTCCTCGTTGCGAAGAGGCGGCTAAACAGGGTTACGCCAATGCGACTGAATTAGCTGACTATTTGGTCGCTAAAGGAGTTCCATTCCGTGAGGCTCACCATATTGTCGGTGAAGTCGTAGTGGTGGCTATTGCCCAGAGTAAAGCTTTAGAAGAGATGCCACTCAGTGAGCTACAGAAATTTAGCTCGGTTATCCAGCTTGATGTTTATGATATTTTGTCTTTGCAGTCTTGTCTCGACAAACGATTAGCGAAAGGTGGGGTATCTCAAAAACAAGTGGCGATTGCTATCTCTGAAGCAAAGAGCCGACTGAATATAAAATAGAGCTGAATATAAAATATAAAATATAAAATATAAAAAGAGGGAGGGCTAACTATAGTTCCCCCTATTTTTATATTACTAGAATAATATTGATAACCAAGGTCGCGACTCATTAATTATCTGTAGTTGACGACAACTAAGACTAATTCCCTCTCTAGTTTTTTCCAACCAAACTACGCTCCCCTTTATGATAGGTTAGAGCCTCATTTCCCTTATATGATATATCTCCAATAAAGAATGATGGTCTCATCATCACGAAAAATCGCGTAATCTAGTTTTTTCTCCTCCACTTTTTTAAACAGTAAAGTCAGTTAGTTATCACATATTCACACTAAGTGGAATGATTTCAATAAAAACCAAAAAAGAAATTGGTCTTATGATTTTTAGTTTTGAGAACAGAGAGAAAAGATGGCGTGAAGGATAGTCAATAAACTGAAAAATATATAACGAATCTACTCGTTAATATTAATAACTATTAATTATGGAGAGTATTATTATGTCGGAAAATAATGTTTATGTTATCGAAAATAGCTCAGGTACTGACAAGTGTCCGGATGGAAAATTAGCGTTATATACAAATGTAGAATATAACCAAGCAGAAGTAGGTAATATTCTGGGTGATATTTTAATAATGTCACCCAATATTCAGCTCAATAAAAGTCAGTTAGAAGGCTATGGCTTTATTGTTGGTGGGCATGATGGCGTTTCCAGTGTGGTGAATAAGATGGCCCAGGAGGCAACCTTAGTTGCTGGGGATAATCTTGATGGGGAAAAATTGATCGTATCACAAGGGGAAGAAATTACATCGCTGGTCAATTATCCACTGGGTAGCGGAACTTGGAATGATGCTGTGCAGTCAGTCGTATCTGCGAGTACCACATCCGTTAATATAACAATGACTCTGCAAAATAATATAACGCTCAGTGCCGGAGAAACTTATTATACGGAGCTTGAAATCGTCAATAATAGTACGACGGCTGTTCCCGGTGCTACGGTTGATGCAACTTCGGGTGATGAAACTATTATGACAATTGGACAATCGTCTTTGCCAGTCGATATTCCGGCTAGTGGCTCAGTTAAATTGGAAATTCCTCTAGAGGGTGAAAGTGAAGGTTTGGTAAGTTTAACTTGTGTACTTAATATTCCTATTGGGATTATCAACGGTGGCGTAAATGACGTTGTAACCACGGTCACAATAACCCAGCCCAAAACGCTACAAGTGACGCAAATCTATGTTAGTAATTGGGAGGACACTTGGCCAAGCACCGATTATATCTATAGCTATACATTAGTATTGTCATCGACTGACAAGCAAGTAAATTCTTGGCAATTATCATTTTTAGTACCTGATGACGCATATCTGAGCAACACTTATTTAGCTTCAATGAGTAGCTGGTTTACTTGTGATAACCCCAATCCAACTGATGGCTATATTTACTTGAAAAGTGTTGCTGGGAATATTATTTCACCAAGTAACGATATAAATTTGGCTTTACAAATAGTTTACCCAGAAAAAGCTGACGATCATCAAACTATTGAAAATTTAACACTTACGCAGCTATCTTAGTATTCAAAATCAAATGATATGACTGAAAAATTGCATTAAAACAAGCGGTGAGTCTGTGGTGAGTACAATTTCTACTATTATTGATAGTTTAAAATGATGTTCTAATTTATAATGATTGGCTAAGACTATCAAAGACTGAGGGTTATATGAATATTCGTGATCTAGAGTACTTGGTTGCTCTCGCAGAGTATAAGCATTTTCGACGTGCTGCGGATTCTTGTCATGTCAGTCAACCTACACTGAGTGGGCAGATTCGTAAGCTAGAAGACGAACTGGGCATTATGTTACTTGAACGTACCAGCCGAAAAGTGCTATTTACTCAGCAAGGTTTACTTCTTGTTGAGCAGGCAAGAACAGTATTACGTGAAGTGAAAATTTTGCAAGAGATGGCTTCCTTGCAGGGTGAGAGTATGTCCGGTCTGCTACATATTGGATTAATTCCTACTATTGGCCCTTATCTTCTACCCTATATTGTTCCTGAATTGCATCGTTTATACCCCAAACTAGAAATGTACCTTCATGAGGCGCAAACACAGCAGTTATTGGCTCAACTCGATAGTGGTAAATTAGATTGTGTTATTTTGGCGAAAGTTAAAGAGACTGAATCATTTATTGAAGTGCCATTATTTGAAGAACCGATGAAATTAGCGGTTTATGAAGATCATCCATGGGTGAAGCGTAGTAGCGTCGATATGGCTGAACTTTCGGGTGAAAAGCTATTGATGTTGGAAGATGGCCACTGTTTGCGCGATCAAGCGATGGGATTTTGTTTTCAGGCAGGGGCCAAAGACGATTCTCATTATCGTGCGACTAGTCTTGAAACCTTACGTAATATGGTTGCGGCGGGCAGTGGGATAACACTATTACCCGATCTAGCCGTACCTAAAGAGGCTTATCGCGATGGCGTTTACTATCTAAATTGCGTTAAACCTGAACCAAAACGTTCAGTGATACTGGCTTATCGTCCCGGCTCACCGTTACGTGGTCGCTACGAGCAGTTAGCTAATGCAGTGCAGTTGTTGATGAAAAATCACTACAAGAAATAGTGTAGAGAATCCCGATAGCTTTTAGCATATAAACTAATGATATCAATCAGTATCGTCGACATAGGCCGACGATACTGTTATCACTGATTAAAATAGTCGATTTAGACCATTTAATGCGGCAACACGATAAGCTTCAGCCATGGTTGGATAATTGAACGTAGTATTGACGAAGTATTCAATCGTATTGCCTTCGCCTTTTTGTTCCATTATTGCCTGTCCGATATGAATAATCTCAGCGGCTCTCTCACCAAAACAGTGAATACCGAGGATCTGCAATGTATCTCGATGAAACAGGATTTTTAAACTGCCGATATTCATGCCGGCAATTTGTGCGCGAGCTAAATGTTTAAACTGAGCACGTCCAACTTCATAAGGGACTTTCATCGCGGTTAGCTCTTGTTCTGTTTTACCTACAGAACTGATTTCAGGGATGGTGTAGATGCCACTTGGAATATCATCAACCAGATAAGCATCTTCTAAACCCGAAGTGATGGCGCGAGCGGCAATTCGCCCTTGATCATAAGCTGCTGATGCTAAACTTGGATAACCAATCACATCACCGACTGCATAAATATGTTCATTACTGGTGCGATATGAAGCATTTACTTTAACCAGCCCACGGCTATCAGATTTAATGCCAACATTCTCTAAACCTAGCGACCCCGTATTTCCTGTTCGACCATTAGCATAGAGCAGGCAATCTGCTTTCACTTTCTTACCTGATTTTAGATGAACAATAACCCCATCTTCGACCCCTTCAATTTTTTCATACTCTTCATTATGACGGATAACCACACCACTATTCCAAAAATGGTATGAAAGAGAATCTGACATCTCTTGGTCAAGAAAGGCAAGAAGGTGATCACGGGTATTGATCAAATCAACTTTGACGCTCAAACCGCGAAAAATAGAGGCATATTCACAACCAATAACACCTGCGCCGTAAATAATTACATGACGAGGTTCATGGTTTAACTCAAGAATAGTGTCACTATTATAAATACGCGAGTGAGTGAAATCTACATCAGGTGGAGTATAAGGGCGCGAACCTGTTGCAATAACAATATTGTCACCACTTAATACATCGTGGCTTCCATCTTGGTAGCGCACACTAATACGGTGTTCATCAATAAAAGTAGCTTCACCAAAAAAGACTTGGCAGCCATTGCGTTCATAAAATCCCTGACGCATACGTGTTTGTTGACTAATAACACTTTCAGCATGGGCTAAAATAGAAGAAAAAGAGGAGCGAAGAATACGCGTATTATCACTATAGAGTGGATTTTGATTGAACTCGATAATACGACTAACGACATGACGAAGTGCTTTAGAAGGAATGGTACCCCAATGGGTACATCCACCACCCACGCTATCATAGCGTTCGATGACGGCGACACTCTTTCCTTGTTTAACCAGTC
Organism: uncultured Moellerella sp.; assembly: GCA_963519845.1. Taxonomy (GTDB): domain Bacteria; phylum Pseudomonadota; class Gammaproteobacteria; order Enterobacterales; family Enterobacteriaceae; genus Moellerella. Next base: position 15,582 of record CAUQNX010000037.1, read on the forward strand.
CCATAGCGGCGCCTTCTCCGCCAGGACCTGAGCCAATAACAATGGCATCAAAATGGGTATTCTGCATAGGATACGACCTGCTCTAAAACAAAATGACAACGGCATATTAACATTAGTTGATTAATTAGGCTAATAACCGTCAGAAAGTTGAGACAGTGAAAAAACTAATCCAAAGTGAAGGATTTGTTCAACATAAAGCGCTTTTAAGCTAAACCTTGGCTATAGTTTTCAAGTATTCTTGGGTAAGGGTCTCAGTCCTTGCGAAAATTTGGTATATTAACTGCTGTCTAATAAGATAAGAATCAGGATTACTGTGAGTAATATTACTGGCGTCAGAGCAAAACAAAAAGAAAAAACGCGTCGTTCACTTATCGAGGCAGCATTTAGTCAATTAAGTGCCGAAAGAAGCTTTACCAGTTTAAGTCTTCGCGAGGTTGCTCGCGAAGCGGGTATTGCGCCAACCTCATTTTACCGCCATTTCAAAGATGTTGATGAGCTCGGGCTCACGATGGTTGATGAAAGTGGTTTGATGTTACGCCAGTTAATGCGCCAAGCTCGCCAGCGTATCGCCAAAGGCGGTAGTGTGATCAAGACATCAGTCTCAACTTTTATGGAGTTTATCGGTAATAACCCGAATGCCTTTAGGTTATTATTACGAGAGCGCTCAGGAACTTCTGCTGAGTTTCGTGCCGCCGTTGCGCGAGAAATCCAGCATTTTATTGCGGAATTAGCTGATTATCTTGATTTAGAGAGCAGAATGCCTCGCCATTTTACTGAAATGCAAGCGGAAGCTATGGTGACCATTGTTTTTAGTGCTGGTGCTGAAGCACTCGATATAGATGAAGAAAAAAAGAAATATCTCGAAGAGCGCTTAGTTTTACAGTTACGAATGATCGCAAAAGGCGCTTATTATTGGTATAGGCGTGAACAAGAAAAGAAACCTACTGACCCTGTATTTAAATGACTTAGGAGACCTTACATGGCGGAACACCATCGCAAAGAAAATAGCACCTTGCTACTCGCCTTCGTGATAGGAGTGGCAACACATGGAACATTTTCAGCCTTTTTTAATAATTTAATTCCTTTCTCTATTTTCCCAGTACTTACATTAATACTCTCGGTTTACTGTCTACATCAGCGCTACCTCTACTCAGCAATGACAGAGGGACTTCCTAAAATGGTTGTAGGCTTCTTCTTATTCGGCATTTTCTCTTATGCGACATTCTTGCGCGCAGGGAACAGCGAGCTCGGTTCTAACTTTGTGACTGCAACTTTCTCTGTGATTATCGCTCTATGGATGTACCGTTCATGGCTGGCTCGCAAACGCGAACAGAAAGAGATGCAATTAGAAGCAGAAGCGGAAACAAATTTAAGAAAGTAATCTTATCTTAGAATAACGAAACTGATGACTAGATTAGTATTATAATAAATTAAGACCCCAAGTTAGGGTCTTTTTTTATGCGCGACCAATAAAATATTAAGAGAGTTTATGTTCTAGTAAAACACCACATTCCATATGGTGGGTATAAGGAAATTGATCAAATAAGGCCAGTTTCTTGATTTCATGAGTTTCAGATAACACAGTTAAATTCTCAGCTAGAGTTTCAGGATTACATGAAATATAGAGAATCTTATTATAGCCCTGTACCATCTTGAGCGTTTTATCATCCAGCCCGCTACGTGGTGGATCAACAAAAATGGTTTCGCACTGATAGCTTGAGAGATCAATCCCTTCTAACCGATGAAATTCTCTCACACCTTGCATTGCTTGAGTAAAATCTTCTGCTGACATTCGGATTATCTGCACATTATTAATATTATTGGCTTGAATATTGTATTGTGCTGCCGCAACGGAGGGTTTGGCGATCTCAGTAGCTAATACTCGATTAAAATTTTGTGCCAGCGCTAATGAGAAATTACCATTACCACAATAAAGCTCGAGTAAATCTCCAGTTGAATTTTTAGTGCAGGCAATTGCCCACTCCAACATTTGAATATTTACATGCGCATTAGGTTGAGTAAAACTATTTTCGACCTGACGATAAATCATCGATTTGCCATTAATATTTAAAATCTCATCCACATAGTCATTGCCTAACATAATTTTTGTTTTCGCTGCACGACCAATAAGCTGAACATCAAATCCTGCCAATATTAATGCCGCTTTCAATTTTTCAGCTTCTGAGCGCCACTCTTCATCAAGTTTCTTATGATAAAGAAGAGACACGATAATTTTATCGCTCAGTGTAGAGAGATAATCAACTTGAAAGAGACGATGTCTCAGTATCTGATTATCTTTAATTAAGGCTAATAATGACTCCATCATTCGATTGATTAAAACACTAGCTACGGGAAAGGTATCAATTCTAATACGCTGTTTGGTAGCTTGATCAAACATTATATGAAAAATATCATCATTTTCATGCCACAAGCGGAACTCAGCTCGCATGCGATAGTGAGAGTCGGGTGAGCGGAAGACATCTGGCTCCGGCGCATTAAAAGGCGCAACCATCTTTTTCAAGCGGTCAACTTTTTCTGCCAGTTGCAGTTCGTACTGTTCGGTTGGCAAGGTGTTTTGCATTTATATAGCCCCATTATCCACTAGAAAACATTTTTCTGACGCGAAATTGTAGGGAAAGCTGACAGGATGTCCAGTTTTCATTGTAGATGCATAGACAGACCTTCATTGTGATCTTAGGATATAGCCGCTTATGGCCTCCGAGAGGAGTTAATAGGGAATCCAGTGTGAATCTGGAACTGACGCGCAGCGGTAATGGGAGTTCGGTGATAAAAAGACACTGTTTGTTATCAAATGGGAAGTCATCACTTCGTTATAAACAATCCTCTAAGTCCGAAGACCTGCCATAGAAAGTCGCTTTGCGGAATACTTTGCGCGCATCTTATATTCTGCTTCGCGGCATCCTGACCTAAAAATAAATACTCTGGATGCTTTTATAATGAAAAATAAACAACAACTGTCATTATCCGCAACGGCGATGGCTCTGTTTTGTGGTGTTTCCTCTTTCGCCATCGCGAATGATAAAAATGATGAAATGGTGATTACGGCTAACCGCTTTGAACAGCCGCTCTCTTCCGTATTAGCGCCTATGACTGTAGTGACTCGCGAAGATATCGACCGTTGGCAGTCTAATACTATGATTGATGTATTAAGACGTTTGCCAGGGGTGGATTTCAATCAAAGTGGCGGTAGAGGGCAATTAAGTACTATCTCGATTAGAGGAACCAATTCAGGTCATGCCTTAATTCTTGTAGATGGTGTGCGGTTGAATCAAGCTGGAATTGGCGGATCTTCTGATATGAGTCAAATCCCTCTCTCAATGGTACAACGAATTGAATATATAAGAGGGGCGCGTTCTGCGGTTTATGGCTCTGATGCCATCGGTGGTGTCATCAATATTATTACCGGAAGAGAAAAGTCAGGCACAACGCTGGAGACGACTCAGGGTAGTTATGGTTATCAAAATTATAATGCATCAACACAACAACAAATTGGTGAAAAAACGAAAGTAACAGCTTCAGCTTCTTATGACTACGCATTGGGCTATGATATTGAAGCCAGAGGTAATACAGGAAATACCCCTCAACCTGATCGCGATGGTTTTATGGGGAAAATGCTATGGCTAGGTATTGAACATCAATTTAATGATGAGTTTAATGGTTTTGCCAGAGGCTACGGTTACGATAATAGAACAAAATATGATAGCTATTATAACAGCCAGTACCCTGGGCCTTTAGTTGATACACGAGAGCTTTCGAGTAGAACAGCTGATACGGGCATTCAATTTTCTCGAGGTATTTATTCTACGCAATTGTTGGCAAGCTATAGCCACGTTAAAGATTATAATTTTGACCCTAGAATCGGGCGTTATGATACAAGTGCTAGATTGAATGATTCTGAGCAGTACAATCTGCAATGGAGTAATAATTTCCGCATTGAAGAGGGCGGGATTAGCACAGGAATTGATTGGAATCGCCAAGCGGTAGAGCCAGATACCAATGGTATGGCTAAAAAAGAAAATGCTGATAATACTGGACTATATCTGACAGGACAAAAACAAATTCAGGATGTCACTATAGAGAGTGCTATTCGTGGCGATAATCACTCAGAATATGGCTGGCATACCACATGGCAAGCAGGTGCTGGATGGGAGTTCATTGAAGGCTATAAATTAATTGGCTCTTATGCGACGGCTTATAAAGCACCGACATTAGATCAACTCTATGGTCAATGGGGCGCGAATGAAAATCTTAAGCCAGAAGAGAGTAAGCAATGGGAGGGGGGCGTCGAAGGGGTAACTGGACCTCTATTCTGGTCTGTAACGGCATATCGAAATGAAATTACCAATTTAATAACTTATGGTAATGAATATGAAAATATCGGCAAAGCGACAATTAAAGGTGTGGAATGGACCGGTGATATAGACACTGGCATTTTTAGTCATCAATTGACGTTACAGTATCTCGATCCTCGCAATGATAAAACCAATAAAATACTCGATAGAAGAGCTAAGCAACAAGTTAAATATCAATTAGATTGGAACTTAGCCACTATCGATTGGGGCGTGACCTACCAATATATAGGCCAGCGATATGATGCTGACTATACTCAGGGAGGTAAACGAATAAAACAAGGTGGCTTAAGTTTATGGGATGCAACTGCCGCATATCCAGTCACTGACCATCTAACAATTCGTGGTAGAATAGCCAACCTGTTTGATAAAGATTACGAGACCGCGTATGGCTATCGCACCCCTGGAAGAGAATACTTCGTTACAGGAAGCTATAACTTCTAATAAAAATACATTAGGCCGTCCCACTATTCTGGTTTTTGACTCGGGTGTTGGAGGGCTTTCTGTCTATCGTGAGGTCAGGAAACTCTTACCTGACCTTCATTATATCTATGCCTTTGACAATGAAGCTTTCCCATATGGGGAAAAAAGCGAATCTTTTATTATTGATAGAGTCACTCGTATTGTTGAAGCCATTCAGAAAAAACATCCATTAACTATCGCAATTATTGCCTGTAATACTGCCAGCACGGTAAGTTTGCCTCCATTGCGCCAAAAATTTAACTTTCCTATTGTCGGTGTTGTTCCTGCGATCAAACCTGCGACCAAATTGACGCGTAACGGAATTGTTGGTTTATTAGCAACGAAAGGAACCGTCACTCGTGCTTATACTAAAGAGCTTATTGCACGCTTTGCGACAGAGTGTCGTGTTGAATCTCTAGGTTCTTCTGAGCTGGTGGAGTTGGCCGAAAGCAAGTTGCAAGGCAATCCAATTCCTTTAGAGGCGATTGCAAGAGCGGTCAAACCTTGGTTGCGTATGCCTGAACCGCCAGATACTGTGGTACTCGGTTGTACCCATTTTCCGTTAATTGTTGAAGAGCTAGCGCAAGTCTTACCATCAGGAACGCGATTTATCGATTCGGGGGCAGCAATTGCGCGTCGAACAGTTTGGTTAGTCAATAATGATCCCTCTCCTTGCTTATCTATAGAAGAAGATCTTGCTTATTGTCTGAAGTTTGATGCTGCAACAGCTGAATTATTACCTGTTTTAGTCGCTGAAGGGTTCAATAAATTAGAAAAGTTGGCTATTTAAGTTAAATTTGCTGGATAATAGAGCAGTTGGTAAAAAAAATGAAAAAAACGGTTGCTAGAATTCTCTGAGTCTCTATAATCCGCTT
>CAUQNX010000038.1:0-20514 GCA_963519845.1 uncultured Moellerella sp.
TACTCGGCTACGAACCGAGCGGTCGGAGGTTCGAATCCTCCCGGTTGCACCATATAACAGAAAGCCTCATTGAAAAATGAGGCTTTTTGCTTTTTATCCTATTCACTCCAATCTTATTTTATATTTTATTAAATTCTGAATTAAAAATAAAATACGGATAATTCTCCATTTAGTAACGCACATCTAAACAGCGACAATTTTCTCTATTTACGCTAAAGTAATCACCTACTAATAGTAATCATAATAGCGGGAGGTCGAATTGATCCCGGACGTATCCAAAGCGCTCTCATGGTTAGAGACGCACCCAGAGATCCTTAAAGGTATTCACCGAGGCATCGAGCGTGAAACCCTGCGTGTAACCCCGGAAGGTGGATTAGCCCAAACTCTTCACTCGGAGGAGCTGGGAAAAGCATTTACACATAAGTGGATCACGACAGATTTTGCCGAATCCTTATTAGAATTTATTACGCCTGTCGATACCAATATTAATCATACATTGGCATTTCTCAGAGATTTGCACCGTTATACGGCGCGGCACCTGCATGATGAAAGAATGTGGCCGCTGAGCATGCCATGTTTTATCGAAAGTGAAAATAAGATCACCTTAGCGCAATATGGTACTTCTAATGAAGGGCGTTTTAAAACCCTGTATCGCGAAGGCTTAAAAAATCGTTATGGCGCATTAATGCAAACAATTGCTGGTGTGCACTATAACTTTTCACTACCGATGGAATTTTGGCAGGCGTGGGCAGGTATTGAAGATGCTGAAAGCGGAAAAGATAAAATATCTGATGGTTATTTTCGTCTGATCCGTAATTACTATCGCTTTGGTTGGGTGATACCTTATCTATTTGGTGCCTCACCTGCTATTTGTGGTTCATTCTTGAAAGATCGTGAAACCAGCTTATCCTTTGAAAAAACAAAAAGCGGCACTTGTTATCTGCCCTATGCAACATCGCTACGTATGAGCGATTTAGGCTACACCAACAAGTCACAGAGCGATTTGAATATCACTTTCAACCATTTGGATAGCTATGTTGAAGGACTCAAGAAAGCGATTCACAAGCCTTCTGCTGAGTTTGCTAAAATTGGTGTTAAAAAGGATGGTCAGTACCGTCAATTAAATACCAATGTATTACAGATTGAAAATGAGCTCTATGCACCTATTCGTCCTAAGCGTGTACCAAAAAATGGTGAGTCACCTTCGGATGCATTGCTACGTGGCGGGATTGAGTATATCGAAGTTCGTGCTTTAGATATTAATCCATTTAATGCCATTGGTGTTGATGAGACTCAGGTGCGTTTCCTTGATCTGTTCTTAATCTGGTGTGTGTTGGCTGATGCACCGGAAATGGACAGCCAGGAGCTCGACTGTAGTCGTAAAAACTGGAATAGAGTGATCCTTGAAGGGCGTAAGCCTAATCAGGTCATTGGTATCGGTTGTGGCAGCGAAATGAAACCTTTAGTGGATGTGGGTCAACAGCTGTTTAAAGATCTAATCCGTGTCGCTGAAGTTTTAGATACTTGCTGTGATTCAAAATACCGTGAGGTTTGCCATCAATTCCTGACTATGTTCGAAGATCCGTCTCAGACCTATTCTGCGCGAGTCTTAGATCAAATGTTAACACAGGGAATTGGCGGATTTGGACTCGAGTTAGCTGAAAAATATTACGAAGAGCTAATTAATGAGCCTTATGAAGTGATCACTGAAGAGCAGTTTGAGGCGGCTCGCCTAGCATCAATTGAAAAACAGGCTATTATTGAACAGGGTAGTGAAGAGAGCTTTGATGTTTATCTGCAGAAGCATGCAGGTGCCTAATCTAAGAAAATGGCCACACAATAGGGTGGCCAAATAAAAAACTTAGAGAATTAGGAATGATAACAAAATTACGCGTCTTCATTTAATCAGACCCATGACTGTTTAAAAAGTTTCATTTTTTTTCAGCAAAAGAGAAATTTTCAGGAGGTCAATAAATGCCATTATTAGATAGCTTCACTGTCGATCATACTCGTATGGCCGCACCTGCAGTTCGTGTTGCGAAAACGATGAAAACACCTCATGGTGATACGATCACTGTGTTTGATCTTCGTTTTACCGTACCGAATCAGCAAGTAATGACAGAAAAAGGGACTCATACCTTAGAGCACCTCTTTGCCGGTTTTATGCGTGACCACTTAAATGGGCAGAGTGTTGAAATCATCGATATATCGCCAATGGGATGCCGTACAGGCTTCTATATGAGTCTTATTGGACAACCGAGCGAGACGAATGTCGCAACCGCTTGGAAGGCCGCTATGGAAGATATATTGAAAGTCACCGATCAGTCGAAGATCCCTGAACTGAATATTTACCAGTGTGGTACTTGCCAAATGCATTCACTGGAAGAAGCTCAGGAGATTGCGCGTAACGTTGTCGAATCTGACATTGGCGTTAATAAGAATGATGAACTTGCACTGCCTGAAGAGAAGTTAGCTGCATTGCATGTTTAATATTGACGTAGATTAAGCCGAATAGTAATAAGCAGATGGCGGATGTTACGCCTTAAGGCTTCAGCATAATTGGGTGATACTCAATTAAACTGAAGCCTTTTTTGATCTGGCGTTTTGATTGTGATCGCTAACTATCGAGCGATAAACAGAGTTGGTTAGTAATCTTCAGTTTTAATTAATCCCGAGGTGACAATTTTCACTCGGCGAATGGTATTTTCATTGGTAGATAAAACTTCAACTAAATAGCTTCCAACATGTATTTTTTCACCAACTTCAGGGATATCGCCGTAAACTTCTAATACCATACCATTTACGGTTCGGGGTCCATTGGTTGGCAGTTTCCAATCAAAGGCTTTATTTAGTTCACGAATATTTGCCGTGCCTTCAACTAACACACTTCCATCACTCTGAGGCAGCGCCTCTTCTGCAAGTGACGGAGACATTGAAGTGGTAAAATCGCCGACAATCTCTTCTAAGATATCTTCCACAGAGACCAGCCCCTGAATATCCCCATACTCATCCACAACAACACCGACTTTTTCGTTATTGCGTTGAAAGTTAATTAGCTGAATATTTAAGGCGGTACTGTCAGGGATAAAGTAGATTTTATCGGCCGCTTTGATCAGGTTTTGTTTGGTGAATTCCTGTTTTTCCATCATTAAACGGTAGGCTTCGCGCACGCGTAACATTCCAATAATATCATCAAGAGAGTCACGATAAAGTACGATACGGCCATGAGGTGAATGCGTGAGTTGTCGAGTGATTGATTTCCAATCATCATTGACGTCAATGCCTACAATCTCATTGCGCGGGACCATAATATCGCCCACAGTGACTCTTTCCAGATCAAGAATAGAGAGCAGCATATCTTGATTTTGTTGACTTAGTTTGGCTTTGGATTCATTCACTATGGTACGCAGCTCATCTTTACTCACCGCATCACTACGGATACTGGGAGATTTAATACCTACGCAACGCATAAAAATCAATGTGATTTTATTAAAGCCCCATACCACGGGCAGCATGATTTTTTGTAGTGGTTTTAATATAGCACTGCTGGGGAAGGCGACTTTTTCGGGGTAGAGCGCGGCGATGGTTTTCGGCATAACTTCGGCAAAAACCAGAATTACAAAGGTTAATATTCCGGTGGCGATAGCTACACCTATATTGCCATAGAGACGCATTCCCACAATAGTAGCTAAGGATGAGGCCAGAATATTGATCAGGTTATTGCCGATTAGGATCAATCCAATCAGGCGATCAGGGCGTTTAAGTAAGGCTTCGACTCGGCGTGCAGCGCGATTACCATTTTTAGCTAAGTGTCTTAATCGATAGCGATTTAAGGTCATCATGCCTGTTTCTGATGCTGAAAAATAGGCTGACACTATTATCATTATAACGATAATTATAATTAGTGTACCTGTTGAAACCTGATCCAAAACCGCATTCCTTATGTTTATTGTCGAGTGGTGAAGATGTAATAAAAGTCACTATGACAGCATAACATGCTGAATTAGGCGATTACCAAAAAAAGCCAATGTGAGGATTAGCGCCCCTGTTAGGTTGAAAAATAGTACTCGTTTACCTCGCCAGCCGCCATTAAAGTGACCCCAAAGTAAAACTATATAGACAAACCAAGCGATGATCGATAATACGGATTTATGAATATTCTCTTTATCGAAAATATTATCCATATAGATCAAACCTGTGCAGAGCGTCAGTGTTAATAGGATCACACCCACTTGGGTAATATGGAACATTTTGCGTTCAATGACCATCAACGGGGGCATATCAGGTCTAAATTTAAGTGTTTTATTCTTTAGCTGATAATCGATAATGGCGACTTGCAGAACATACAGCGCAGCAATAAGCAGTGTTGCATAGCTGAGTAGGGCTAAACCTATATGGATAAATAGAGGAACACTGGCTTCCAGATGAGTAATAAATTCACCCGGCATAATGGTTGATAGCATCAAATTGATAATAGCGAAGCTGTAGACAATAGGAAGGAGATACCATGCTCGCCCACGCACAGCAACAACCGTCATTATCACACTCATCAGTAGGCTGACGGCAGAACCGAGATTAAGTAAGGTGAGATTCTGTCCTTCAACACCTCGGAAAATTAATAGCTTTAATGTAATGACATGACAAATCAATGCGATGACCGAAGACAAGAGTGCCAGACGGCGATAGCCTTGCTGCTTACGTACCAAACCTGGCACGATCAGTAACAAGCTTAAAAGATAAGTAAAAATAGCGATGACTGCAAATACGGGCATAGTATGTTGTCGTTATTAATTTTCAGTGGAAATAATCATATAGTATAACGCTTGCTTTTGCAGGCGCCAAACCTTGTTATATCAGGTTGAAAAACTCAAGCAGCGTTTGACCATTCATCGTGTTATAATGCCGCCAACACATCAGAGTGCGCTTTCACAGAGGTTAACACAAAATCTGTTATATTGATTGTTAACAACAGATGTTTCGATATACGTATTGGCTTTTTTCAAGCGAGTTTTAATCGGGTTTCACTCGTGCTCTAATAGAGTTTGAGACACTTGATAGCCAATCACTTCGATGAAATGCTCTTTGCAGCAAGCCCATAAACAGAACTGAGCTGAGACACATGTTTGATAATTTAACTGATAGACTCTCGCGTACATTGCGCAATATCAGCGGTCGAGGGCGGCTGACTGATGACAATATTAAAGATACGCTGCGTGAAGTCCGAATGGCTTTACTTGAAGCGGATGTTGCATTACCAGTTGTTCGTGACTTTATTCAACGAGTGAAAGAGAGTGCTGTCGGCCAGGATGTAAATAAAAGCCTGACGCCAGGACAAGAATTTGTCAAAATTGTTCAGAATGAACTCGTCAATGCGATGGGTGAAGAGAACAATCAGCTTAATCTTTCTGCTCAACCTCCTGCGGTTGTTTTGATGGCCGGTTTGCAGGGAGCGGGTAAAACCACCAGTGTTGCTAAGCTTGGTAAGCATTTAAAAGAGAAGCAGAAAAAGAAAGTTTTGGTCGTTTCTGCCGACGTTTATCGCCCCGCGGCGATCAAACAGCTTGAGACCTTAGCAGAAACCGTTGGCATTGACTTTTTTCCTTCATCGAACAATGAGAAGCCGGTTGAAATTGTCAGCCAAGCATTAAAACATGCCAAGCTTCAGTTTTATGATGTGTTAATCGTCGATACAGCGGGTCGTTTGCACGTTGATGAAGCTATGATGGATGAGATTAAAGCCGTCCATAAAGCGATCAACCCAATAGAGACGCTGTTTGTTGTGGATGCGATGACGGGGCAGGATGCGGCAAATACCGCTAAAGCCTTTAACGAAGCGCTTCCATTGACTGGGGTGGTATTGACCAAAGTTGATGGTGATGCTCGCGGTGGTGCGGCGCTCTCAATTCGTCATATTACGGGTAAGCCGATTAAATTTTTGGGTGTTGGTGAAAAAACCGATGCTCTAGAACCTTTCCATCCCGATCGTATTGCTTCACGGATACTCGGAATGGGTGATGTTCTTTCTCTGATTGAAGAGATTGAGCATAAAGTTGATCGTGACCAAGCTGAAAAACTAGCCAAAAAGCTAAAAACAGGTGATGGTTTCGATCTCAATGACTTTTTAAGTCAGTTAAAACAGATGCGTGATATGGGCGGAATGGCCAGCATGCTCAGCAAAATGCCGGGTATGTCTCAAGTTCCTGATAACGTAAAATCGCAAATGGATGACAAAGTTACCGTCAGAATGGAAGCCATTATCTGTTCAATGACGCGTAAAGAGCGTGAGAAACCTGAAGTGATTAAGGGCTCACGTAAACGTCGTATCGCTGCTGGCTCGGGTACTAGCGTACAAGAAGTCAACCGTCTGCTGAAACAGTTTGATGAAATGCAGCGTATGATGAAGAAGATGAAAAAAGGTGGCCTTGCGAAGATGATGCGAGGCATGAAAGGTATGATGCCACCGGGATTTCCGGGGCGTTAAACAATAAAGTCTCGAAGAATGTCCGGTTTTGGTTGCTTTTTGCGTCAGACTGAGTAAAATTTTCGAGCTTTTTATATAACAGCCGGACTCTATCCCTCGATGGAGTCTGGTTGTTTTGTTAACTAATGAGGATGTTATGGTAACAATTCGTTTAGCTCGTGGCGGCGCAAAAAAGCGTCCGTTCTACCAAATCGTTGTAACCGATAGCCGTAATGCACGTGACGGCCGTTTTATTGAACGTATCGGTTTCTTCAACCCGATCGCATCTGGTCAGGCTGAAGCACTGCGTTTAGACCTGGATCGCGTTGAGCACTGGGTTGGTCTTGGTGCAACTATCTCTGACCGTGTTGCTGCACTGGTCAAAGAAGCACGTAAAGCAGCTTAATCTGTCACGGTGGTAACAATGAGCAATCAAACTGATCCGCAACAACCATCTGATCCTATCGTGGTAGGAAAGCTGGGTTCTGCATATGGCATTCGTGGTTGGCTCAGAGTTTTTTCGTCCACCGAGCATGCTGAAAATATTTTTGAGTATCAGCCTTGGTTTATTAATCGTGCAGGTCAATGGCAACACATTGAGATAGAAGCATGGAAAAATCATAGTCAAGATGCCGTGGTAAAACTGATAGGTATTGATGACAGGGATGCAGCCAATTTGCTGACTAACTGTGAGATCCTTGTTTGTTCAACACAATTACCTGTCCTAGAAGGCACTGACTACTACTGGAAAGACCTTATTGGTTGCCAAGTAGTAACTTTAGCCGGCTATGACCTAGGTATCGTCGACGATATGATGGAAACGGGTTCTAACGATGTACTGGTTATTAAGGCTAACTTGAAAGATGGATTTGGCATCAAAGAGCGGTTAGTTCCGTATCTTGATGGGCAGGTTATCAAGAAAGTCGATCTCAGCACTAAAGTTATTGAAGTGGATTGGGATCCTGGTTTTTAAATCTCCGGTTGACGGTTTTTATGAGTGGGACAATCTATGTGGATTGGGGTAATTAGCCTGTTTCCTGATATGTTCCGCGCAGTAACCGAGTACGGGGTGACTAGTCGGGCAGTGAAAAATGGCCTGCTTACTGTTGAGTGTTGGGATCCTAGGGAATTTACCTGTGACCGACACCATACAGTAGATGATCGCCCATATGGTGGCGGTCCGGGTATGCTGATGATGGTGCAGCCGTTAAAGGATGCGATTCAAGCAGCTAAAACTGAGGCCGGTGAAGGTGCAAAGGTGATTTATCTGTCACCTCAGGGACGCAAACTCGATCAACAAGGGGTTTGTGAACTGGCAACAAATCAGAAGTTAATTCTGGTCTGTGGTCGTTATGAAGGCATTGATGAGCGGATCATTCAAACCGAAATTGACGAAGAGTGGTCAATCGGTGATTACGTTCTCAGTGGTGGGGAACTTCCCGCTATGGTGCTGATTGATTCGGTTTCTCGGTTTATTCCGGGAGTACTTGGTCATCAAGCTTCAGCTCAAGAAGACTCTTTTGCTGAGGGATTGTTAGATTGTCCGCACTATACTCGCCCTGAAGTGTTAGATGGCATGCAAGTTCCGGCAGTATTACTTTCCGGTAATCATGCGCATATTAATCGCTGGCGTATGAAGCAGTCACTAGGTCGTACCTGGCTAAGAAGACCTGAACTTCTGGAAAACCTAGCTCTGACTGACGAGCAAAGGATGTTGTTAGCAGAATTCCAACAGGAATATCTGGCTGAAACAACAATTGAGTCCAGACAATGTGATTAGCATATTGTCTTAATATATCAGTTTACCTAGGGTAAGAGAGTTATTATGAGCAACATTATTAAGCAGATTGAAGAAGAGCAGATGAAGCAAGACGTACCTTCATTCCGTCCGGGTGACTCCGTGGAAGTTAAGGTATGGGTCGTAGAAGGTTCTAAAAAACGTCTGCAGGCATTTGAGGGCGTGGTTATTGCTATTCGTAATCGCGGTCTGCACTCTGCATTCACTGTTCGTAAAATTTCTAATGGCGAAGGTGTTGAGCGTGTATTCCAAACGCATTCACCAGTTATAGACAGCATTGCTGTTAAACGTCGCGGTGCCGTACGTAGAGCCAAACTGTACTACCTGCGTGAGCGTTCTGGTAAGGCAGCTCGTATCAAAGAGCGTCTGGGCGTCAAAGCCAAGTAATACGCTTTCGCTACATCCGAAAGTTATCGCAGAAAAGGCCCGCATTAGCGGGTCTTTTTTATTGCAACGACCCGTGAGTACTCGTGTTTTTCTCCCATCCTCCCTACGATTAACAACTTCTACGTCTATCTAAATCAGTTTTTACTATTTTAATGATAGAATAATTGAATGTGTAATTAATTATTTACATTTAATTCTGTTGACTGATGGTAATTAAATTGATTTTTTGTTTAATTATTTGATATTTAAGGTTATATTATTTGCCATTAAATAAGTGTAAATATTTTATTACGTATTTGATTTAATTTACAGTGATGGGTTGTAATCTTTACATCTCATGGTATGTTATAGGCATATACAATAAAAACGATATGCAAATACATAACTAACTGAAACAGGTGAAGCACAATGATTATGCAAAAAGATGCACTCAATAATGTCAATATATGCGATGAGCAGGTCTTAATTACACCTGAAGATCTGAAAGTGAAATATCCATTGAGTCGCGATAATCTGCATACCATTGCAAAATCTCGTAAAATTATCTCGGATATCATTCAGCATCGTGACCCGCGCTTATTGGTCGTTTGTGGCCCATGTTCGATCCATGATGTGGATGCAGCACTGGAATATGGCCAACGACTACAGAAATTGGCGGCGGAACTGAGTGATAGTTTGTATATCGTTATGCGTGTTTACTTTGAAAAACCTCGTACTACTGTGGGTTGGAAGGGATTAATTAGTGATCCATTTATGGATGGCTCTTTCGAAATGGAGAAGGGCCTTCATATTGCCCGCGATCTTTTAACTAGCCTAATTGATATGGGTTTACCATTAGCAACAGAAGCTTTAGATCCTAATAACCCTCAGTACTTAGGTGATCTCTTTAGCTGGTCGGCTATTGGTGCCCGTACGACAGAATCTCAAACACATCGTGAGATGGCATCAGGACTATCTATGCCAGTTGGATTTAAAAATGGCACCGATGGCAGCTTATCAACAGCCATTAATGCAATGAAAGCAGCATCAATGCCACATCGCTTTATGGGAATTAATCAATCTGGGCAGGTTTGTTTATTACATACTAAAGGTAATCCAGACGGTCATATTATTCTGCGCGGCGGTAAAACACCGAATTACAGTGCTGAGCATGTGGCGGACTGTGATCTGCAAATGCAAAAAGCAGGGTTATCACCTTCGTTGATGATTGACTGTAGTCACGGTAACTCAAATAAAGATTACCGCCGTCAGCCTGAGGTGATTAATTCTGTTATTGAACAAATTAGTAACGGCAATCAATCTATTACAGGTATCATGCTAGAAAGTCACCTTAATGAAGGTAGCCAATCTTCAGAGCAAGCACGTTCTGAGATGAAATATGGCGTATCAGTTACTGATGCCTGCATTAATTGGGAAACTACAGAATCTGTACTGCGTGAACTGCATCAGTCACTCCAATCTGCATTGGAGCAGCGTATGGAAAAAGAACAAAAAGTTAGCTGATACAGGGTAAAGCTATGTCTTCTCCACTATTAGGTTTAAGAAATCAGATTGATGAAGTTGATAAATCACTATTAGATTTATTAGCTAAGCGGCTTCAGCTGGTGGCTGAGGTCGGTGAAGTAAAAAGCCAGCACGGGCTCCCCATTTACGTTCCCGAGCGGGAAGCTTCGATGTTGGCGGCTCGTCGGCAGGAAGCGGAAAAAATGGGGGTACCAGCCGATCTGATCGAAGATATCTTGCGCAGAATTATGCGTGAATCTTATACCAAAGAGAATGATAAAGGCTTCAAAATGCTCAATCCTCAGGCCGGTCCAATGGTGATTGTCGGTGGGGAAGGGCGTATGGGGCAACTATTAGGACGCTTATTGAGTCTATCCGGCTATCAGGTGATTAACTTAACTGAAAACGATTGGGCACAAGCGGATAAGATGGTTGCTGGTGCCAGTGTAGTGATTATCAGTGTGCCGATCCATTTAACTGAATCTGTGATTAATCAATTACCTAAACTGGATAGAGATACAATCTTAATTGATATCGCCTCTATTAAGCAGAAGCCCGTCACTGCCATGTTAGCGGTGCATGATGGCCCTGTCTTGGGCTTACACCCGATGTTTGGGCCTGATGTCGGGAGCGTGGCAAAGCAGGTGATCGCATATTGTGATGGTCGTGAGCCTGAATCGTATCAATGGTTTTTAGAGCAGCTGATCGTATGGGGCGCTAGATTACAGCGTATTACCCCAGAAGCGCATGATCGCAATATGAGTTTTATTCAGGCATTACGCCACTTTACCACCTTTACTTATGGGCAAAATTTGGCTGATGAGCAAATAGAGTTACGACAATTGCTGGCACTCTCTTCGCCAATATACCGTCTAGAGTTGGCAATGGTGGGCCGTCTGTTCGCGCAAGATCCCTTACTCTATGCTGATATTATTATGTCTAGTGATGAAAATATCGATTTAATCCGTCGCTATTATCAAAGCTTTGGCCGGGCTCTTGAGATGTTGGAAAAAAGAGATAAAGCGCAATTTATTGCTCAATTTAATCACGTCAGTGATTGGTTTGGTGAAGAAGCACTACGTTTTATGCGTGAAAGCCAAACTCTATTACAGCAAGCTAATGATAGTCGGCAATAAAAAGATCAAAGAGATAAAAAAGCCCAGAATACAAATTCTGGGCTTTTTATTGTCGAACAAATGGCGTGATAATAAAATTAAAGCTCTATTGAGCGTCTATCTGCAACCACTCTTTGTTTTTTAAGATGAATTTGGATTGAGTCAGATTTTCCCAAGCTTGATCACGCTCTTCTAGTGAGTTAAAAGTACTCGATTGAGTATCTACCCGCTGCCATTTTTCGTCTACTTGTTGCCAAATGTGGCAGCTATAGGCAGCATCGGAAGGTTCACTGGTACAGACTACCACCTCATCCTGTTTATCTTGATTAATATCTGCCATAAACCCAAGGCATTGATTAGGCTGGTAGTTGGCTGTGCAGTACCAGCTCTTATCAAATCTTGGCGAACTCTCCCACCAACTTTCAGGTAAACTAGGGCTATTATTGGCCAAGGTCAGCACCTCTTTCAATGTGACTCTTGCATAAGCGCTAGATTCTAGTGCTTTTCGATACTCAGGATTGGTTTTTAATTTAGCTAATGCCTCTTCACCCTTTGAACCCAATTTTTTTAAATTATATCCCACATCATAATCAACTTTGATTTTTCTGTTTTCGATTCCCGCCATAATGCTATTTAAAGTGATATGTTTAAAATCTGCGATAGGACTATTAATCATTAAAATAGTCGCAATAAGCACTAACAGGCTCACTTTATTAATTGCACCAAGCCACAGCATCCAATTTTCACGTTTAGCGATCACTGCAATGCTATAAGCCAATACGAGTGAGGCTAAAAATGAGGCGATGGTAAAGGCATACAATCGCTCAATACTCCAACTATACTGATTTACTCTGACGCTAATTCCGTAGAGCGCAAGCCATGAGAATAGATTGAGCAAGATGATATTAACTAGAACAAATCCATTGAGTAAGGGATGAAACTGAAATCGACTATTCCCATCGCCATACACGAAATTAAGCAGAATAATATTAAGTACTAAAAACCAAATAATAGCCGCTGAGCCTAATTCAGGTGACCATATTTCAGACTCTTGAGAGGTGGCTAAGCCGATAAGAAAAATAACTGCGACTAAATTTAACAGAGGTAAAAAGAAACGGGCGATATAACTTGCGATTTTTCCGAGTTGAATATCAAATTTGGTCTGCATAAAGACCAAACTAATGTTAAAACCTAAAGAAAAACAGATCCAATAAACAAGGCTATGATCCAATAGTTCACTTAATGCCGTTAAGTTAACCGTACCAAATAAAAAACTGGCTAATTTAACGATAGCCATTACTAAGCCGCCAATGGCCGATGCTAAAAAGCCAAGCAGCGTATTGCGTGCATATAGCCCCATTAAGCAAGCATAATCAATTTTCCATGAGCCAACTAGCTGACGCATCTGCATCCAAGGCAGCATAAAGAAAAATAGGACGGTTAAAGTGAGCAGAGCTACAATGGGATTTGCATCAGAGCTATTTATGGTCTCTCTTGCATCCCATAGACCAATCCAGCAAGTGATCAGGGTGATCACTAGTATATTAATATAAAAGATCCAAGATTTTGTATTTGTTACCAAATAGCTGATAGCTGAAGGTACAAATATTGCCAGTAACATAGGCATATAAATAAAAGTACCACTTAGACCACTACTCTCTCGAATATTATAGTCACCAGATGCATAGATGATTAACCCTTGTACGATAGCGATTAAAGTGATCACAATATAGGCATAACGGTTGATGGATTCGTGTGGCATCTGCTGTTTCATACAATTCCCTTTCTAAATAGTAAAACAGTTAACAATATAGCAGTATGGCTTTTCTCTACTGTCGAAATGCTAGCACAAGCTGAAAACTTAATGCTGAATAATTACTCTCGATTTTAGTCGATAGCCAATTGAAAAAAATTAGAGCAGCAATAGATTAATATTCTGATATTAAAGATCTCACTTCGAGTTAAAAAAATCCCTCGAGGATGAGTCGAGGGATTTTGGTAAAAAAGATAAAATCTAAATTATTTCGCTGATAATTTTTCAGGCTCAACAGGCACAATATTTTCTGATGGATAACAGCCCATAATTTTTATTGAGCGTGTAATTAATGCTAACTCTTTGAGCGCCTGCTGCATATTAGGTGAGCGCACATTGACATGAACATCAATATAAAACATCTCTTCCCAAGGTTTACCATTAATAGGTCTTGATTCCAATTTGCTCATAATAATTTGATTATTTTTCAGAATAACCAATGCATCAACCAAAGCCCCCGCTTGCTGACCTGTGGTGATTAAGAGAGTGGTTTTTGCTGGAACTTGATCTGAAACTTCAACCGGTTGGCGTGCTAACACAATAAAACGTGTCATATTGACTTGCTGGTTGGCTAAATCATGGTTTAGTACTTGTAAGCCATAAAGTGCGCCACCTGCTTCGCTACCTAGTGCAGCAACATGGGGAGAATTTAATTTAGCCACACTCTGCATCGCTGAAGAGGTACTATCGCAGTATTCTATTTTCCAGTGCGGATATTGAGCTAAATATTGGCTACATTGCTGAAAGGGTTGAGGATGGCTATAGATCGTATGGATATTATTTAAATCTGTCGCTTCTGAGGTGAGTAAGCAATGATTTATCGGTAAACGGATCTCACCAACTAAAGAGAGCGGTGTATTTTGTAATAAATCATAAACATCATTTATCGCGCCAGAACTAGTATTTTCTAAGGGCAGTATACCGTAATCAGCTTGTCCAGTTTCGACCAAGGAAAAAATATCTTGGAATTTATGACAGCTACATTCAATCAACTGATCAAAATGACGAGCTGAATATTGGCGCGCAGCAATATGTGAATAAGATCCTCTTGGCCCTAAAAATGCAAAACGTGCAGAATCGTTTGGCGTTAAATTTAAATGTTGCTGCAAAATAGTTTGTTGAGTCAGTACTGAGTCTTCAATAATCATTTGAAACAGGCGGGTAATATAAAATCCATCTAAACCGAGAGGCTTTCCCTTGTTTATCAAGATATCAAGTAATTGACGCTCGCGCTCTTTATCGCGAATAGGGCGATTATCCTGTAATTTTGATTGGGCAACATCAACCGCATAACCTCGGCGTTTGGCTAATAATTCAAGTAATTCACTATCCAGTTGACTTATTTTACTTCGGATTTTTAATAAATTGATTTTATCATCCATTCTATATTGTCCTGTATTATCCTGTTTATGATTAATAAATAAAAAAGCCTCCACGGTGGGAGGCTTTAAACTTTGTCTTATTTTTCTTCTGAAATGACAAAAGCCTCCATTAATAGAAGGGGCTAAAAAAGAAGACAAGGCTCTGTAACATGTGATTATTCCCAGCAAAAAGTTTCTTTCAATAAACATGATGGAGCCCTTGATGTCAACTGAAAAGAGCCTCTGTGGCGAATATTAGATGTAGACAATAAAAACGCGCTCGATTGAGCGCGTTTTTTAGCTAAAACAATAAAATGAAACAGACTAAATTATAATGTAACTTCAGTTGTATCTAGATTTTCATCTTTAACACTTGCATCTTTAAGATTTGCATCTTTTACACTATAGTTTGCGCGCCTTGATTCTCCTTTATGTTGGACTTTATTGAGTTGTCTTTCGAGCTTAGCTAAAAGTTCATTGATAGCGGCATACATATCTTCATGTTTTGCACTAGCAATGAGTTTGCCATTTTGGGTTTTGATTGTGGCATCAACCATAAAACCTTGAGGTTCTTTAGATAATACTATATGAGGGTTAATCAGAGTGACCTGCCATTTAGTTAGCTTGGTTAGACGGTCCTCTATGTGCTCACGAATAGCAGGGGTAATTTCCATTTGCTTACTAGTAATATTAACTATCATATAGTTACCTCTCTTGTGTTCCACCTCTTAATGATTTAAGAATACTGTGATTTTATAATAAAATCTTGAGCTAGATCACATTTCTGTGAACCCTTGGCTTAGTCAATATAGAAGTGTGAGACAGAATAAAAAAGATAACAAAAAAGATTGCTAAAGCAGCTGGCATCAGCCATTGTAGATAGGTTGGCTAAAGGAATGACGGTTCTAGCCGGGCATTTTTTGGGTCGAATAATCTCGAATAATGCTAAGTAGGATGTTATAAAGTCGTACGAATAACAAAATACCTATTCAGTAGACAAAAAAACAGCAGACTCGCTGCTGTTTTTCAGATTAGTTACTATCTATCATTTATGCTGGGTTTGCAGCAATCAGGCTATCAACTTTATTCGCTTCTTCAGTTAATCCCATTTGAGTATATGCAATTTTCATATATTTCAGTGCTTGGCGTGTTGCTTCTGTATCTGGGTAGTCCTTCAACATTTGCTGTACACGATTAACGACAGCGACATAAGCCCCACGTTTGTTGTAGAATTCAGCGACCGATAAGTCAAAGCGCGCTAAACGATCTTTTAAATAAACTGAACGCTTACTAGCGTCATTCGCATAGAGGCTGTTAGGATAGAGACGAATTAGCTGACTAAAATCGTGAAATGCAATTCGTGCATGCTGAGGATCTCTATCTGAACGATCTATGCCTAAGAATCCTTGTAAGGCGCTGTCATCTAGAGCCATTGCAGTCAATCCGCGCATATAGAGGACATAATCAATGTTCGGATGGGTTGGATTTAAACGCATAAAACGGTCGATAGAAGCTATCGCCATGGGTAATTCAGCAGATTTATAGTAAGCATAGATAAGGTCTAACTGAACTTGTTGAGCGTATGGGCCAAATGGATAACGGTTATCAAGGGCTTCCAACTGAGTAATAGCCGCTTTATAGTTACCATCTTGTAACTTTTCTTGGCTTACAGCATACATCTCAGCTGGAGAGCTGTCTGGGTTGACTTCGTTTTTACTAGAACATCCGGTCAGAACCAGACTCAAGGTAGCAGCAGCCACCAGATATTTAATGCGAATCATCACGTGTTGGTTATCCTCTGAGTGTTTCGTGGGGAGTCTCTCCATAAGGCCCCCAGCATAATTTCGAATTACAATAGCATATTTTAAATGAAACGGCTCCGCCGTCAAAATACAAACATTAAAGTAGAATAATTTATGGCTCAACAATTACAACTCAATGCAACAGTCGCTGACTCACAGCTTGGTCAACGTTTAGATCAAGCAGTGGCAGAAATGTTCCCTGATTATTCCCGTTCTCGTATAAAAGAGTGGATTTTAGATAATAGAGTGCAGGTTAATGGCAAAGTTATCAATAAGCCAAAAGAAAAAGTTTTGGGTGGCGAGCAAATTTCAGTCGATGCTTTAATCGAGGAAGATAGCCGCTGGGAACCACAAGATATCCCATTGAATGTTGTTTATGAAGATGAAGACATCATTGTTATCAATAAACCTCGTGGTTTAGTGGTGCATCCTGGTGCAGGTAATCCCGATGGTACAGTGTTAAATGCATTGCTATTCCATTATCCGGAAATTGGCGATGTGCCACGTGCGGGCATTGTTCATCGTCTTGATAAAGACACTACTGGGCTTATGGTTATCGCTAGAACCGTTCCAGCTCAAACACGTTTGGTTGAATCTTTACAACTGCGTGAAATTACCCGTGAGTACGAAGCGGTAGCTGTTGGCAGAATGACAGCTGGGGGAATTGTTGATGAACCTATTTCTCGACATCCAGTAAAACGTACTCACATGTCAGTACATCCTATGGGTAAGCCCGCATTAACCCGTTATCGTGTGATGGAGCACTTTCGTGCACATACCCGTTTACGCTTAAGACTGGAATCGGGACGTACTCACCAAATTCGTGTGCACATGGCGCATATCAATCATCCATTGATTGGTGATCCTTTATACGGCGGTCGTCCTCGTCCATTAAAAGGCGCTAGCGACGAATTTTTCCAAGTGATGAGAAAATTTGATCGTCAGGCACTGCATGCAACTATGCTTAAACTGTATCACCCAATTTCTGGCATCGAAATGCAATGGCGCGCAGAACTGCCAGATGATATGGTTCAACTAATTAACGTGCTTAAAGTCGACGCCGAATTACACAAAGACGAAATGGATTGGTAATGACATCACTAATTTATCCGCAATGGCCTGTACCAAAAAATGTCACTGCTTGCAGTACAACACGCAAGAATGGGGTGAGTTTCACTCCTTTTGCTAGCTTAAACTTAGGTGATCATGTTGGTGATGATCCTTCGGCAGTAAAGCAAAATCGCTTGTTGCTGGAGAAAATGGCGGCTTTACCTCGCGCCCCGATCTGGTTAGAGCAAGTTCATGGTGTGCGTGTATTGACATTAACGGGTGAGCCAGTAGCGGATATATGTGCTGATGCTGTTTACACCTCTCAACCTGGGCAGGTTTGCGCTGTAATGACAGCGGATTGTCTGCCCGTGTTGTTTTGTGCCCAATCAGGAAGGGAAGTGGCGGCAGCCCATGCGGGTTGGCGGGGGCTCTGTGAAGGGGTACTCGAAAATACGGTTCAACAGTTTAATGCAGCCCCTAATCAGATCACCGCTTGGTTAGGTCCGGCAATTGGACCTGAAAAATTTGAAGTTGGCCAAGACGTTTATGACGCCTTTATTCAACAATCAACGGATTTTCAGGCTGGATTTACTGCTTCGGGTGATAAATATCTCGCCAATATATACTTATTAGCTAGGTTGAAATTACAGACATTAGGCCTCACAGAGGTATTTGGTGGTACAGATTGTACTGTGACTGATAGTGAAAACTTCTTTTCATATCGTCGACAAGGCCAAACTGGACGAATGGCTTCATTAATCTGGTTTGAGTAGCACATTCTTTAGTATTATATTCTAATTTAACCGATATATTTAAAATATTTCAGTTTCCATCTTGAAAGTAAACAAAACAGCCTCACATATTCTTCATCAGAGTTAAAAACTTATTTTGGAGGTGTTATGCGTCTGGATCGTTTAACAAATAAATTCCAGCAGGCTCTTGCTGACGCCCAATCGTTAGCCCTTGGGCATGACAATCAATTTATTGAACCTATTCATTTGATGAATGCACTCTTTAATCAAGAGGGCGGTTCAGTGCAGTCTTTATTAA
Organism: uncultured Moellerella sp.; assembly: GCA_963519845.1. Classification (GTDB taxonomy): domain Bacteria; phylum Pseudomonadota; class Gammaproteobacteria; order Enterobacterales; family Enterobacteriaceae; genus Moellerella. Next base: position 18,340 of record CAUQNX010000038.1, read on the forward strand.
CGTCTGTTGGCGTTAATGCGGTGCAATTTAAACAACAAATTGAAGAAGCATTAAAGCGTCTGCCCCAAGTGAAAGGTGCTGGTGGAGATGTACAGCCATCAAGTGACTTAATGCGTCACTTAAATTTGTGCGATCAATTAGCACAAAAAAATGGGGATGAATTTATCTCCTCAGAATTATTCCTTCTAGCGGCTTTGGAGGCTAATACAACATTAGCCGATATGATGAAAGCCGCAGGAGCAAATAAAGAAAATATCAAAGGAGCAATAGAACAGATGCGTGGCGGAGAAAAAGTGAATGATCAGGGCGCCGAAGATCAACGCCAAGCCCTGAAAAAGTATACCGTTGATCTGACTGAAAGAGCAGAACAAGGTAAATTAGACCCGGTTATTGGTCGTGATGAAGAGATTCGTCGTACAATCCAAGTATTGCAGCGTAGAACAAAAAATAATCCGGTACTTATTGGTGAGCCAGGTGTGGGTAAAACTGCGATTGTAGAAGGTTTAGCTCAACGAATTATCAATGGTGAAGTACCTGAAGGTTTAAAACATAAACGTGTGTTATCCCTTGACATGGGTTCTCTGATTGCAGGGGCAAAATATCGTGGTGAATTCGAAGAGCGTCTAAAAGCGGTTCTTAGTGATTTATCAAAACAAGATGGTAGCGTTATTCTCTTTATTGATGAACTTCATACTATGGTCGGCGCCGGTAAAGGCGATGGGGCTATGGATGCGGGTAATATGTTGAAACCGGCTTTAGCGCGTGGTGAACTTCACTGTGTCGGGGCAACAACATTAGATGAGTATCGCCAGTATATAGAAAAGGATGCTGCACTTGAGCGTCGTTTCCAGAAAGTGTATGTCGCTGAGCCAACAGTAGAAGATACCATCGCGATCTTGCGTGGTTTAAAAGAGCGTTACGAATTGCATCACCATGTGCAAATTACCGATCCGGCGATTGTTGCAGCTGCCACATTATCGCACCGTTATATTGCCGATCGTATGTTACCGGATAAGGCTATCGATTTAATTGATGAAGCAGGCGCAAGTTTGCGGATGCAAATGGATTCAAAACCAGAATCCCTTGATCGTCTTGAGCGTCGAATTATTCAGTTGAAGCTAGAACAGCAAGCGCTGAAAAAAGAGTCTGATGATGCCAGTAAAAAGCGTCTTGAAATGCTGGAAGAGGAGCTCGACGAAAAAGAGCACGAATATTCAGCCTTAGAAGAAGAGTGGAAAGCTGAAAAAGCGGCATTGACAGGAACTCAACATATTAAGTCTGCTCTCGAAGAGGCGCGACAAGATATGGAGAAAGCCAGTCGTGCAGGCGATTTGGCCAAAATGTCTGAATTACAGTATGGCCGTATCCCAGAATTAGAGAAACAACTGAAAGCTGCGACACAAGCTGAAGGTAAAAGCATTAAATTACTGCGTAACAAGGTCACTGATGCAGAGATAGCCGATATTCTTGCTCGCTGGACGGGAATACCTGTTTCTAGAATGCTAGAAAGCGAGAAGAGTAAATTACTTCGTATGGAGCAGCAATTGCATCGTCGTGTTATTGGACAAGATGAAGCCGTCAATGCGGTGTCTAATGCAATACGTCGTAGCCGTGCGGGATTATCTGATCCTAATCGCCCAATTGGTTCATTCTTATTCCTTGGGCCAACAGGGGTAGGTAAAACCGAATTATGTAAGACGCTGGCAGACTTCTTGTTCGATAGTGATGATTCAATGGTTCGTATCGATATGTCTGAGTTTATGGAGAAACACTCAGTTTCTCGTTTAGTGGGTGCACCTCCAGGATATGTTGGGTACGAAGAAGGAGGTTACTTAACAGAAGCAGTTCGTCGTCGTCCTTACTCAGTCATTCTATTTGATGAAATTGAGAAGGCGCACCCAGATGTGTTTAATATTCTCCTTCAAGTATTAGATGAAGGGCGATTAACGGATGGGCAAGGACGTACAGTTGATTTCAGAAATACGGTGGTCATTATGACCTCGAATTTGGGTTCTGATTTAATCCAAGATCGATTTGGTGTACTTGATTACCCTGAAATGAAAGATATGGTTATGGAAGTTGTTAACCAGAGTTTCAGACCTGAATTTATCAACCGTATCGATGAGGTTGTTGTTTTCCATCCATTAGGAAAAGAACATATTGCTTCTATTGCGA
>CAUQNX010000039.1:0-20422 GCA_963519845.1 uncultured Moellerella sp.
TATCTTCGGGTTTATCTTCAGTTGCCGGTACATAAGGAGCAGGATAAGAACTCATTATTGGTTTAGGACTAAATTCCTTTAATGAACTATGTTCTTTGATAATTGCGACATCCCATGATTCTGCGAATCGACAATGAGAATCTATTTGAAGGAAATAGTCTTCGTTATTAAAGAATTTCTCTGCCTGATACCTTGCCCAACATGCACCTTGGCTATGAAAAGTATGAACATAATGAACCTTGATAGCGGCACCTTTCAACGCAAATAAATATTTATCATCACTATCATAGGGGGATGGTTGCTGCTCTATACCCGCATTTAAAAATAGCGATAAATCAGAATTATCATTTTGCCAACATATAGCAATAGATAATCTCTCCGGATGATCGGCTTGAGAAATTAAACTCAGAATAGTCGGGATCAGCTCAGAGTCATTATAACTTGCGATGCTAATAAATATTTTAGGTAATAAGGTTTTCATTATGCTGCTCACTAATTATTTATAGTCTAATGTAATAATGGCTTGAGCATTAAAACGTCCTTTGGCTGGTCGAACACCATTAGGAAGTTTTGTTAAGCGAGCCTTCCATTCGAAATTTGCCACTCCATTACGTGGAATATTCGATATTGTTTCAGTTGTATTACCATCAACGGTAATGACTCGATTATTTTTGTCACGAATCTGGATGCCCATATGGCTGATTTGGTTGTTACTATCTTCAACATTAATATATTGACCATCAATAGTTCTTTTCGCTGCATTGATTGATGCAACAGCTGAATAGCTACCGTAATCCGTTTTACAGATTAGTTGGAAATTTAAATTTCTCTCTACGCCAGCTGCCAGAATATCGGGGGTCACTGTATTAAAGTCGATATTATGTACCTTACTATCAACTTTACATACTGGAGTACTAATTATGGTGACTTCTCCGGCAATAAACTCGAGATAGCTAAATGTACTTAAATTAGTATTAGCGACAGAACCGCTGCGGATCACAACTTTAGAGTTAGGGTAGCTATTACTGCTTAGATCAAGATCGCCAATTTTATAAAACTCTAAGACATAGTGCATGCTAGCTGGGATCCAGAACGCAAATGGAACCTTATTAGGATTATCATCTGGGCGTGCAAGTACTGGGCCTGCTGGAACTTGTCCATAGCCGACGCCATTATAAGAACGTGGTCTGACACCTATACCTGGAATATCTGTAGTATAAATTTTTCGTTGAGCATCAACTTCGCGCCATGATGCACGCACAGGCGACAAGACTCGGCTTTGTAGTGTGGATAGATCTTTACATTCGTAGCCATATGGACTGCCCACAGTGCTACTTCTGACAGTATAGATAGGTCTATCAAGGCTAATAGGTTCATCAGCATTAATTCTAATCATATCGGCTGGTGAGATAACAACATGGGTTCCACCAGCTGGTGTGTCAGGGGCATATTTGCAAATGCCATCCACAGCATAAGCACTGTGTGCTGCAAAGGCGCTTATCAATAACAGTGCAGTATTCAGTTTCATTACAATTCCTTCTCTGTGTTTTTCTCTGTATCTAGTATTGCCAATATTTCTGCCGGGAAAAACTTACTCAATTCGAGGAAATTTTTTCCGGCAGCTTTTTCAGCGTAATCCAGCAGCAGTGTAATAGGGCTGCTCGGTTCTACTTTTTGAAACCAAGAGCGAACTTCCTGTATTTTTTCCAAAGCGTCTTTGCGACTATTTATCGCTTTCACTCGATAAATAACCTTCTGACCATCAACATCCGTGTTGTCTTCATTATTATTTTGTAGGATAGCGTCTTCTGTTGAATCTAGTTGAGGTAAATTCTCTGATTCCGACTCATCTAAATCAGTAAATGTTAAATCGGATTCGATTTTTGATTCACTTGGCGTTTCAATCATAGATCTTGGATTAAGATCATTATTAAATAATGTTAATAAATGCGTGAGAATAGGAATTAAAGGCGCATCATCAGCCAGTGTCTCTTTGGTGGTCTTTTTAATTTCATTGAGAATAACCAAGGCATTATTAAGAGACTTAAGTTCTTTTTCATTATTATTTCGCCATGCTTGAATAATCGAAACTGCGCTCTCTTCGGATAGAGAATCGGGCTCGCGAGGCATAGCGAAAGCTTTTTCAATATCTTTAATTGAAATTTGCAGCCCATTTGTTTTAGGTAGAGGACAGGCTCTTAAATCGAGTAAAAAAGCATTATGATCATCTAATTCAAGTAAAGCGTTTGCACGCATAAATGGCTCGAATTCGCCTTCATCATATATTTGAGGATAAATTTCATTAGGGAAGTCACTTAATAAAGAGTGCAAAACTAATAATCCTTCCTCTAATGCAAATAGCCCTATCTGCCGTAAACGACATTGCATTAAAAGAATAATGATCCGAATGTGTTTACTTTTCTCAAGTAATATTAAGCAATCTTTTTCAATTTCACGCCAATTAACTGGCTCTGAAGCTTCAACAAAATTGCCATATTCAGCCCCCATTTTGGGTTCTATGCGGGATTGTAGAGTGATGAATAAAGGATCATACTCAATATTTTCACCACAAGAACAATTCCCAGCAAGGGGTTGCAATATACTTTGGTAATAATCAGATTGAAAAGTCGTATGTAAGTTGCTCAATTTCATCACTCATTTTAATAATTTTCGGGGTCAAAACTCATTCCTGAAATAGGTTCATCTTGTTTTTCTCTTTCCAGCCATGTGGCATAACCTAATTGGTGCCCACCATTTAGTGTTGCAATGGGAATCTCATCAGGTGAAAGAATCAGTTGCACATCCCAAGAATATTCAAAACCAATAAAGTTTCTGATCCACTCTTTTAAAATAGGTAAGTCTTCTCCCCATAAGCTAAAACGCATATATTGCTTTAGAGTGAGAGGACCCAGTATTAGACTAAATTTATGTTGTTTATCTTGTACGGTATCGCCAAGAATGGCGCCCTCAGAAAGCAGAAGGGAGGTACAAGAGTCACCAAATTGGCTCTGCTCATTTTTTTCTAACATGATCCACTGCTTGGTATATTCCTTAAGCTGCACGGGAATATCGAAGTAGTAGCGCAGTGCGCCCACAATGCCTTCTGGATTTCTGGCTTCACGGATCAGATGTGATGAGGAAGCAAGACGGGCATGAATAGGTAAATTACTGCCGATAATTTCATTGGGCATTAATCCAACTAAAGAGCCCACATAAAAAGAAAACTTCTCATCATCAATGCGATCAAGAGAAGCGGTATCTTGCGAAACAAACCATCCTCGATATAGCAGCGAGATGGATCTATGGTGGAAGATATCCAGAAAATTGGTCAGCAAGCTGTCGTGTTGAGAGAGTCGAGAATAGGCCATTTCAGTGAAGCTTAATGGCATGGCACCTTGTGGTCCCCATACGCCTAAGCCATATAGCTGAATTTTTAGTCTCTCTTTCTCTTTGGTAACACTGGCAATTTCTCTTGGTGCAAAAGCCATCGTCGGATCTTGTCCTAGACGATATGGCTCTTGCCTTGGACGAGCCGCTTTACCAATAGGGGGGATATCAGGTTTTTTAGCCGCAATAGCACGCATTAAACTGACAAATCCACCTTTCCAAGGCTCATCTTGGTTATACCAACTGTCTAATTCAGTAAAAAAATCGCTATGCTTATTGCTCATTATAGAACTCCACGTGTACCTGGCCGCGGCTTCCATGTAGTAATTAAGCCTCTTTGCATCGAGCGGAGTTCGGTTTCGGTAAAGACATTAACAGCGGCATGTCTCGACAAGTAATTTTCCATAATAAGTCCAAATAAATATGGACTTAACCCAGAAAAACCCTCTTCATCAACCGTCAAAGTGCATTGAATACCTCGACCATAAACAAGTAATCCGTTACCTGGTAAACGGCGGATCACCGGCTGTGTTTTACTTCCAACAAGGCTGTCAATCTGAGTAATAGAGTCTTGGTCAAAGGGACTAACAAATAGACGCAGTATATTGCGTAAGGATTCACCTCCCTGACTATGATCCATATCAGACAGCGGAAGATAGTTGAAACTGAGCTGACGGATCAAGCGCCAAGCCGACTCGCCAATCGCAAAAGGTGGTCGAGGAGGGCTAGGAAGTGTGAGAAATTTCGCACCGTGAACCGGAACGGAATCTAACATCATCAAGTCGTATTCATCATTTTTTATAATGAGTCGAGGTAAATCTCGGTTTGTAACTAATGCATCTATTGATAAGTAGCGAATATCATCACTAAAAGGGGCTTCTTGTTGATCCACCAGTGAAATAAAGACTTCAGTACCGATATAAGGCGTACGAGTCTCATATTTTCGATGAGTATTATTCCGTGCTCGTGCTTCGCGACGTAATGAGAAATAGCGACCAAAGTTGCCTGAATCAGAGTGTCTGGTCTGATAAATAGGATTAAATACTACCTCTTCACTATTTTCAGCTTGCTGCCCCATCACTTTGCTGATCGAAAAGATCTCGTAATCGAGTGGCCGACTTTTATCTGGCACCACATGGAAATCATTTAATGCCCGATTAATTTCAATTTTATCGATTCGTTTAGGAAATAAATTAATAATAGGAGTACAAAACAGCAGAAATTTTTCTTTATCAACATGACCGACCAGCTCTTGTGGGAAACGGTCTAACAGAATGATAATTTCCGCTTCGTTAGTATCATTATGTTTAAATGCTTCAGCAAGTTGCGTTAAAGTGAAAAAATAGAAACGCTGACGACAAGAGAAATACTCTTGGATCAAATTATGGCCATGGAACATATTCCATTGTAGTGGCAATAGGCCTTGCTGAGGCTGCAATCCTTCAAAGGCAACACCATCGTTAACAATAGTCACATCTCGCGGCTTGCTGCCACCTGAGCGTATTATCATGGCGACATATCGAGCATGGATTAGCTCAAATATTTGAGAAACAACCCGTTCATCCCCGTCGATATAGATAGGGAGTCGATCTAATCCAGAAAGCTGAGAGAAAACATGCTCCCCTTGTAATTTCAGTTTGATCCTCAGCGCACCCTTTAATCTTGAATAAGAGATACGATATTTTTCTAGGCTGGAAATATCCGGTGGAATCGATGTTAATCGCGCATCAGCAATCTCGATTGGCCATAAAGTCACTTCTTGGCTATTACGAAATTCGCAGCGAGATAATTCACCCGGTAATAGACGCGTGTTCATCGAGCTATTTCGTGCAATATGATAGCCGTTAGAGAGATCGCCTTCCTTTAAATTTGGGTAAAGTTGTACTACTCCCATTGAAGGGGTTGGTGCATTGTAATTTGGATAGACAACATCTAATAAACGCTGGGTAAATCGAGGGAACTCAGCATCAAGTTTGATTTGCGTGCGTGCTGACATAAAACAAAATGCTTCAATCAGACGTTCAACATAGGGATCTGCGACTTCAATTCCATTTAGCCCTAGACGGCTAGCGATTTTGGGATGCTTATCGGCAAATTCGCTAGACATCTCTCTCATGAAAGTGAGTTCCCGATTGTAATAATCAAGAAATTTTTGATCCACGGAAGTTCCTCTATAACTAATTATTGGTTATTTTTATAATTAAGTAATATTTATAATTAATATAATGAAATTAATAACGGAAAAATTAACTCATTTTACATAACTAAAATTGGGCTATTACCTCTAGCCTAAGCTCGTTTTGGATATGACAGTTATCGGTTTATCACCCTATAAATAGCTTTATCTAAGAGTGTGGACTGGCTTTTTTCTGTAATAAAAGTCTATCCTGAAGTTATGCATAAATAATTATTAACACCCTGTTCTATTTTTTAGTGTAAAAATCCATTTTTTTACCTTTTTTATAAGCACCTCGCTAATTTTCATTAAGTCAGATGCGGATCACACCTAATACAATATCTTTTTATTGATGCCTGTATGAACAGGATTAATCCTAACTATTAAAAATATCTCTTTATATAGATAAATATCATCCTATATGATCGAAATAAATCATCATTAACGAATAGGAGTAATCTAGTTAAGCATTAGGGAATGTCTGAAAATTATTTTCATAAGATATTCTATAATAAAATTTCTGGCAGATGATTATTTAATTATTATTTATAAAAAACATGATTTTAATATTTATTAAGTTGCTATGTTATATTTAAGTTATTGTTTTATATTGATTTTAGTTGTTTGATATTAGGTTTAATTGCTTTATAGGAAAAATCTCGATTAAGTCAAAGTGCCTTGTAAGGCTATTGTTTTTTATTGAAATGGTAATATTATGCCCCTCGAAGTATGAATGTGTTTGTTTTTTTTAGTAGGTTTAAATTTAAAGGGCATCCAGTTTTAAGATTTTTAGTCGTATTTTTTAATATGAGATGGGTTTAGTATTCTTATTAAATAATTTAATTGTCGGATGTATTTTTAATCCTATATTTTTATTATCAGCATGTTCATTAACTGATTATTCAGTGTGTCGAGTGGTTTTATACCTTAGTATTTTTTGTTCACTCGGGCTTCACTGAAAAAACAATAATTTCTCTATAATTAGTTTATAGATGGTAAATTTTTTAACTATAAAAATCAGGTGTATATTGTGGCCTTTAGCAGAAAAAGCTTATTTGGTAAACTCAATACAACATTATTTAAAAGTATTGAAAGTGCAACCACAGTCTGTAAATTAAGAGGGAATCCCTATGTTGAACTAGCACATTGGATAGTGCAGATATGGCAACAGGAGCAGAGTGACTTAAGGCAGATAGTTCGTTATTTTGAATTGGATATTCCTTTGTTAGAACAAGGATTAGCTAAATCATTAGAACGTTTACCTGCTGGTGCAAGCTCAATATCTGATTTTTCATACCACATAGAATTAGCAATAGAGAGAGCATGGGTCTGTGCAAGTTTAGAATACACAGAAAACCAAATTAGAAGCAGTCACTTACTGATTGCATGCTTGACAACGATGGAACTGCGTCGGGCACTAATCGCTATATCTCCAGTGTTTGAAAAAATACCACTAGATGTACTTACTGCTGAGCTAGCTTTTATTACTAAAGATTCTCCTGAACGAAATGAATTAGCAACCGACAATAGTGAGTTAGGTGGACGAAATACGCTACCCGGTGAGGCAAGTAACGCCTTTAACCCAGAAAGCAATGATGCAAGCCTAGCGCAATATACGACAGACTTAACTGCATTGGCTCGCGAAGGCAAAATTGACCCCGTTATTGGTCGTGATCATGAAATTAAAACCATGATCGATATTTTACTTCGTCGTAGACAAAATAATCCGTTATTAACAGGTGAAGCAGGGGTCGGTAAAACGGCAGTTGTTGAAGGTTTAGCCACTGCTATTGCATCAGGTGAAGTGCCTCCAGCCTTATGTAAGGTTCGCTTGCTGAACTTAGATATTGTTGCCCTATCTGCTGGTGCCAGCATGAAAGGTGAATTTGAAGCGCGTTTAAAATCAGTACTTGAAGAAGCTAAAAATTCGCCAGATCCCGTTATTTTATTCATTGATGAAGTTCATACATTAGTGGGCGCGGGCGGTAACAGTGGTACAGGTGATGCAGCAAACTTACTCAAGCCTGCATTAGCGCGGGGTCAATTGCGTTCGATTGGTGCAACGACCTGGAGTGAGTTCAAGAAACATATTGAGAAAGATCCAGCATTAACACGTCGTTTCCAAGTCCTACAGATAGAAGAACCGTCTGAAGAGACCAGTGTTGCTATGTTACGTGGTTTAGTTCCTATGTTGGAACAACACCATAATGTTTGGATTATGGATGAAGCACTACAAGCAGCTGTCCGTTTATCTCATCGATATATACCGGCTCGTCAGTTACCTGATAAAGCCATTAGTCTATTAGATACGGCTTGCGCTCGTGTTGCTGTTGCTCAAAATGTGCCACCGAAAGATTTGCAGATTCTAAAATACAAAACAGATACTGCACAAACTGAACTGTCACAGGCAGAGAAAGCACTCTATTTTGGACGCGAAGATAGTGAGCGCGTTCAAGCATTACAAGGAGATATCGAGGTTCAAAAAACCTTAGCTGCAACAATGGATAAGCAGTGGCAAGAAGAGAAAGAGCTGGTTGCAACAATTGTAGGCATAAGAGCCAAAATTGATGAACTAGTGAATACGCCTAAAGCAGAAGAGAGTGAGCTAACAGAGCTGACTGATTCTGAGCAAGAGCCTGAGTTCTCTTTGGAGCATTTACAGCAAACTCTTGCTACTCAAGAACAAAAATTAGTTGATTTACAACGTGATGAAAATCCAGAGTCAGTAATACAAGCAGAAGTTAATGCGAGTGTTGTTGCTGCGATTGTTGCCGACTGGACAGGTATTCCTGTAGGTCGCATGGTGAAAGACGAACTTCGTTCAGTATTAGAGTTACCACAACGACTGTCTGAACGCGTTATTGGCCAGCAACATGCATTGGATCTTATTAGTGAATGTGTTCAAACATCACGTGCGGGTTTAGGCGATCCTCAGAAACCTATTGGCGTATTTATGCTGGCGGGACCTTCAGGTGTCGGTAAAACTGAAACTGCTTTAGCTATCGCAGAGCAGTTATATGGTGGTGAACAAAATCTCATTACGATTAATATGAGTGAATATCAAGAAGCTCATACTGTTTCATCACTGAAAGGTTCACCTCCAGGATATGTTGGTTATGGTGAAGGTGGTGTATTAACAGAAGCAGTTCGCAGAAAACCTTATAGTGTTGTTTTGCTCGATGAAATAGAAAAAGCGCACTCAGATGTCCATGAATTATTTTATCAAGTCTTTGATAAAGGATGGATGGAAGATGGTGAGGGGCGTTATATAGATTTTAAAAATACAATTATATTACTGACCAGTAATGCTGGTAGCGATCTTATTTCAACTTTATATCTTGATCCTGAGACCGCGCCTGAAATTGATGGAGTACGTACCGCTCTTCAACCTGAATTATTAAAAGTGTTCCCAGCCGCATTTTTAGGTCGAATGAGTTTAGTTCCTTATGGTCCGCTTCAACAAGATTCACTAGGCAGAATTGTTCGAATTCATTTAGATAAGATTGGTGCTCGTCTTAATAAGCAACATAATGTCGAATTTATATATGGTGATGATATTGTCGAAAGTATTATTAACCAATGTTCGGTTGCTGAGACAGGGGCTCGAGTACTTGTTCGTTTTATTGAACAAAATATTTTACCTAAAATTAGTTTTGCTATTTTGACCCACAGTTCAGAGATATCTATTCAAACATTAACGTTGTCTAGAGGGGACGATAATGGATTCTTCGTCTCTATTATATAAGGACATAAGATAGTTAATATTAATTGAAATTTAAAAATAAATTTAAAGGATATTTATGAAAAAGTTTAAAATTGCAGCTGTAACTGTGGGTATGTTGTTTGCTGCGTCAGCGGCTAACGCAGCTGATGGTACTATTGAGTTTAATGGTAAAGTAATCAGTGAAACTTGTGTTATCCACCCTGATGATGTGAATAAAATTGTTCAATTACCAACAGTATCAGCTCAAGCGTTCAAACGTGTTGGAGAGGTTACTGGTACACAACGTTTTGATATTCGTGTATCTAATTGCCCTGCATCAATGACTAATGTTGCAGTTCACCTAGAAAGTGTTGGTAACAACTCTGGTATCAATATGGTGACAGGTAACCTGAGAAATGATGCAACAACTAACCCAGCAACTAACATTGAAGTTTCTGTATTTGACAAAGATGATGGTTCACAGTTAAGACCTGCTGAAACAGGGCGTTATTATGCTCTGACTGGTACGGGTGCTGCTAGAGGCGCGGTTATGACATATGTCGGTGCTTACTATCCAACACAATTACCTGTAGTTGCGGGTGAAGTACATGCTAAAGTTGCATATACCCTAGCATATAAATAAGAATTTGTTTTAATATAATTAGTTAATATTATTTAGAGTAACTTAACTTTTAAAGATTAAGTTACTCTATATTCCTTCTTGTAAATAAAAATAAAAACAAAAATAAAAATCGAGATAAATAATATTCTTGTTTTTATTTTTTAATTTCATTTCTGAAAATAGGATTGCTAGGTGATTATATGTTTATAAAGTTAATTAAATCGCTAGGGCTGGCATTAGCCTTGTCAAGTACAGCACTAGCGTCAGTAACTATATCTGGAACACGTATTATATTTCCTGGTGCAAATAAAGATGTTATTGTAAAACTCAATAATCGAGATGACCAAGCGCCTCAACTAGTTCAAGTATGGATTGATGATGGTGTACAACTCACAGATATTAATAATGCTAATTTGCCTTTTATACTAACACCACCAATAGCGAGAATAGAACCAAATAAAGGGCAAAGTATACGTGTTATATATAATGGAATGAAGCTACCTCAGGATAGAGAATCCGTATATTACTTTAATATGCTTGAGATCCCTTCTGAAGATACTGAGAATCTTGCACAAAAATTAGAGATTGCATTTAAAACAAGGCTAAAATTATTTTATCGCCCAGCATCCTTAAATGCTTCAAGCGTACAAGTTCTTGATAAATTACAAATTCAGCAAGTTATTAATAATACTAAAGGTGTTGGTATCAAAATTGGTAATCCAACGCCCTATTATTTTTCTTTTTCAACCGCTTCTGCCGTTATCAATGGCCAGAAAGTTGAACTTGATTTAGATATGGTTCCGCCACTCACTACTATCGAGTCATACCCGATGAAGCAAGCAATGCCTTCAGGAAATTTGAGCGAAGTAAATTATGAGTTATTAAATGACTATGGCTCAAATATAAATAAAAAATTGGTTAAAGATAATGGTCAGTTTTTTTCCATAGTTGATTAGTATTATGTAACTATCTGTTGATTATCCCATGATAATGGATAGCTAGCACAGGGAGTGAAATAGGCATGGTATATAAAAGTGTAGTGGCTTCAAGTTTAATGTTATTTTCATTAAATACAATGGGCGCAAATAATAGTAGTTCCAGCGCTGCAAATGAAGATAATTTAATAATAAACTATAACCCAAGTTTTTTGCAGGGAGGCCCTGCCGATCTATCAGGTTATACCACGGGTAACCCTGTGCCTGAAGGCGTTTATCTTGTAACAATCATTATCAATGATATTATCAAGGGTAAGCATGATATTACATTTAAAGCAGGAAATAATGTTTATAAGGCTGATCCATGCTTTAATCTAAAACAATTAAATCAACTCGGTGTTATTGCGGATAATCAAATTGGTGATAAAGTTCCGAGCTCATCTTCAGATGATGGTGGCTGCTATCCCATTACTAAATTTGTGAAATTTGGCTTCGTATCTTATAACAGTGCTGATCTTGAATTAAATTTATCTGTGCCACAACTTAACTCCCCTAAAGTGCCTGATGGATATATTGACCCATCGCGTTGGGATGATGGGGTTACAGCTCTTTTTATCGATTATAACTTTAATAACTATATCAGTAGAAGAAACTCGAGTAAATTTGACTACAATGCAAATTTAAACTGGAATGCGGGTTTTAACTATGAAGGTTGGCGTCTTCGTCATCGTAGTAACTCATCGTGGTCTGAAGAAGACAAATTTGAAAATGACAGTCTACTTACTTATTTAGAAACAGATGTCACGGCATTAAGAAGCACACTTACTTTAGGTGATGCCTATACTTCTGGTGATATTTTTGAACCTTATAGTCTGCGGGGATTAAAACTAGGTTCAAATAGAAAAATGCTACCTGAGTCATTAAATAATTATAAACCGGTATTATCCGGGATTGCTGATACTAACGCCCGTGTTCAAATTAGACAGAATGGTTCTATTATTTATGAAACAACGGTGCCACCAGGTCCTTTTGAATTAACAGATTTCTCTGCAATGGCTTTTGGGGGAAATTTAGAGTTAGTTATTATTGAAGCAGATGGACGCCAAAAAATACAAGATATTGTCTTCTCGGCTCCACCAATGTTACTTCACCCGGGAGTTTCATTATACTCTATCGTTATGGGTGAATTAAAAGATAGTGTAATAAAGAATACACCTAAAATTATACAGGGTGAATATCAGTACGGTGTAAATAACTTTTTATCAATTTATACAGGTTTTCAATTAGCAGAATATTATCGTTCAATTGCTATTGGTAATGCTTACAATACGCCTATAGGAGGAGTTGGTTTCGATATTACTCATGCAAGAAGTGATTTGGGCGATAAAGTTGAATCAGGTAATAGTTTTAGAGTTAATTTTACCAAATTATTCTCACCTACTAATACTAATATATCAGTTGTTGCAAACCGATATTCAAGTAAAGGATTTTATTCCTTTAATGAATCTACTCTATGGCGTAATAATTCCGATATTGGACTTAAAAATTCGAGCTTTTGGCAAAATAATGTTATACCCGCGGTTAATTTTTTAACGAATAGAACTAAAAATGAGCTATCCGCTAATATTAGCCAGACATTATGGGCTGGAAGTTATTTAAGGCTCGCTGGTAGTTATTTTACATTCTGGGATGCTCGTCCATCCGCGATACAAATGTCAGTGACATATAGCCAACCATTAAAATATTTCACATATTCATTATCTTATCAACGGACAAAGATGCCTAACGATAAGTACGATAATGCATTTATGATAAATTTTAGTGTGCCACTTGGTTCAGATAATAACTCCAAACCTATATTTGATAATTTATCTATTGCGGCATCGCGTGATGATAGTAATAGAACAGGTGTGCAACAATTTGCATCGGGTAGTCGCGGAAAACAAAATGAACTTAACTATTCTGTGGGTACAACAATTAATAGTGATGATGATAGAACGGATGAAACTATTTCTGGTTCTATGAACTATAGAACACCGATTGGCTCTATTGGTTCGACGGCTTCAATGTCGAACGATTCTAATCGTCAGTTATCTCTGAGTGCAAACGGAAGTATCGTTGCACACCCAGGGGGCGTAACTTTAGGACCATCACTTAACGGAAGTGCGTTTGCGATTATTGAGGCTGACGGTGCATGGGGAAGTGAAGTTATGAACGGGTATGGTGCGAAAGTGAATAGATGGGGCCATGCGATAGTTCCTAATTTAACTGAATACCGTGAGAATAGAGTCGGATTAGAGCCAACAGATCTCTCGATTAATGTTGATATAATTCAAGACCAAGCAGTTATTGTGCCAAGAAAAGACTCGGCTATTGCGGTCAAGATGGTGACTATTGTGGGTGCGCCAGTCGTCTTAATCGTGAAGGGTTCTGATGGTAAATTCATACCTATAGGCACAAATCTATATGGCCAAGATGGAAAAAGTGTTGCCATTATTGGACAGAGTGGCATGGCGTTTGTCAGGGGCTGGGATGGAAGAAATGGACCATTACGAGCCACATGGAACTCTAATGAGCAATGTCAAATTCAACCCGATGATTCACTGGCAAATAAGATATCTTCCAATGCCAATTCAATTGTACAATTGGAGGTCCAATGTATTTAATATCAGCTAAAGAAAATATTTATATAAATAAGAAAGTTCGTAAAATAAATGCTAAATATTTTAATGTCGCAGCAATTGGTTTATTTTTAGGATTAATCGGATATAGTAATATAAGTGAGGCTAGCCCTGAATGTCCTGATTGTGATGTTACCGTTAATTTCACGGGTATATATATTGATACAACTTGTATTGTAAGTATTAATGGCGGTTCTAATAATGAAACTGTCACTCTTAAAAGTGTTTATGAGAATAGATTACAGAATGATGGTGATGAAGCTGAAAGTACTAAGTTCTCAATAGCATTAAAGGAGTGTCCGGTAAACTATGGTATTAATCTTAATTTTAAAAGTAATAGTGGTAATGTAAATCCAAACACTTATAATCTGACTAATACGATTGGAGCTGAATATGCTTCTAATGTAGAACTAAGAATTAAAAACTCCAACAGTCAACAATTAAGAATTGATGATGTTAATAGCTATCAAGAGTATGTAATTCCATCTATAGGCTCTCAAGTAAATCATGACTATTATGTCAGTTATTACGCTAATGGTAATAATAGTGTGAAAGCAGGGAAGGTATCGGCTAAATCTTTAGTTGAAATTATTTATAAATAGTCTTAATTATGAAATGTTTTAGAATAATTCCTATTTCTTTTATTTTTTAAATATGAATTAATATAGTTATTCTAAATATTTACTTTGCACAGAGAATAGAGAATAAATCTATGAGAATTAATAACGGAAGTGCTCAAAAATTTATAGCGAGAAATCGCGCTCCACGAGTACAAATTGAATACGATGTTGAAATTTATGGTAGTGAAAAGAAAGTTGAACTTCCATTTGTTATGGGCGTATTAGCTGATTTATCTGGGAAGCCAATTGAGCCACTCCCACCAATCACTGACAGAAAGTTCATGAGTATCGATATTGATAACTTTGATGACCGAATGAAAGCAATGAAACCTCGCGTAGCGTTCGCAGTACCTAATACGCTAACAGGTGATGGTCAACTGATGGTCGATATTACATTTGAAAGTATGGAAGATTTTGCGCCTGACGCAATCGCTAGAAAAGTAGACCCTTTAGCTCAGTTATTAGATGCACGTACACAATTGACCAATCTACAGACTTATATGGATGGTAAGGCTGGCGCTGAAAGCTTAATCATGCAGGTACTACAGGATAAAGCGTTATTAAAAACTTTAGCTGCAGAACCTAAGCGTGATGATAAAGCTACAGTGATTTCTCAGGACGATTAAGAATATTTGGGATTTAGAACATGTTAACTCAAAGTAATAATAATCAAAAAAATAAAGTCACAAGAACAGCTGATGCTGCTCCTAATGATTTTAATGCGCTATTAGCGCAAGAGTTTAAATCAAAAACAGATCAATCTAAAACAGCAGTACAGAATGCAGTTAAAACATTAGCAGAACAAGCACTAGCAAATTCTGTCACTGTTTCAGATGACGCATATAAAAATATTGCGACAATTATTGCCGAAATTGATCATAAACTTTCTGAGCAGATTAATCTTATTCTTCATCATGCTGAATTCCAGCAATTAGAAAGTGCTTGGAGAGGGTTACACTACCTTGTAAATAATACCGAGACAGATGAAAAACTAAAATTACGCTTTATGGATGTGTCAAAAGAAGATTTACGACGCAACATGAGACGTTATAAAGGCGTTGCATGGGATCAAAGTCCTATGTTCAAACAAATTTATGAAGAAGAGTATGGCCAACTAGGTGGCGAACCTTACGGTTGTTTAGTCGCAGATTACTATTTCGATCACTCTGCACCAGATGTCGATCTTCTGTCATCAATTGCTAAAGTTGCAGCTGCATCACACGTACCTTTCATTACCGGTGCTTCTCCATCTGTAATGCAAATGGACTCTTGGCAAGAGCTATCAAATCCACGTGATTTGACTAAGATTTTCACTCAAAACCTAGAGTATGCGGCTTGGAACTCACTACGTCAGTCAGAAGACTCCCGTTATATTGGTTTAGCGATGCCACGTTTCCTCTCTCGCTTGCCTTATGGTATTCGTACCAACCCTGTTGATGACTTCAACTTTGAAGAAACAACAGACGGTTCTGACCACAGCAAATACACATGGTCAAATGCGGCCTATGCAATGGCTGTAAACATTAACCGTTCATTTAAACATTTCGGTTGGTGTACCCTGATCCGTGGTGTTGAAAGCGGCGGTGTGGTTGAGAACTTGCCTTGTCATACATTCCCAACCGATGATGGCGGCATTGATATGAAATGCCCAACTGAAATTGCGATTTCAGATCGTCGTGAAGCTGAGTTAGCTAAAAACGGATTTATCCCATTAATTCACCGTAAGAATACAGATTACGCTGCATTTATTGGTGCACAATCATTACAAAAACCAGCTGAATATTACGATCCAGATGCAACTGCGAATGCTAATTTATCAGCTCGCCTCCCTTATTTATTTGCATGTTCTCGTTTTGCGCATTATCTGAAATGTATCGTGCGCGACAAAATCGGTTCCTTTAAAGAACGCGATGATATGCAAAAATGGTTAAATGACTGGCTAATGAACTATGTTGATGGAGACCCAGCTAACTCTTCTCAAGAAACTAAAGCGCGTCGTCCATTAGCGGCCGCAGAAGTTGTTGTAGAAGATGTAGAAGGAAATCCAGGTTATTACTCAGCCAAATTTTTCCTAAGACCACATTTCCAATTAGAAGGTTTAACTGTATCACTGCGTATGGTTGCTAAATTACCTTCATTAAAAGGCGCTGCATAATTACAGCCCTTAATTGAAAAAAGAATTCTCCTATATTTAAAAGAGAATAAGTGATAACTCCTAAATAAAAAGCATAAGGATGTAAAGCTTTATTTAAAGAGTGTCATATACCAAAAAAGCGTCGACTATTTTAATTAAAAGTCCGCTAATTTATGTGCATATAAAGAGGAATTAGTAATGTCACAAGATATGTTTTTGAAAATTGATGGTATTGAAGGCGAAGCATTAGATAACAACCACAAAAATGAAATCGAAGTACTGTCATGGAACTGGGGTGTATCACAACATTCTAATATGCACAGTGGTTCAGGCGGTGGTTCTGGTAAAGCTACTGTTGAAGATTTCACTTTCGTTCACTATACAGATAAAGCAAGCCCTAACCTGCTGAGCTATTGCTTATCTGGTAAACATATTAAAAATATCCAATTTGTTATCCGCAAAGCTGGTGGTACTCCATTAGAATATCTGATCATCAAATTTACTGATATTATTGTAACTGATGTATCTATGCAGGGTTCTGTAACTGACGAAAGTCGTCCACGTGAAGTTGTAAGATTCTCATTCACTAAGATGACTCAAGACTATGTTATTCAGAATGCTGAAGGTAACAAGTCTGGTACTATTTCTGCTTCTTATGATATCAAAGCTAACCTTATTGGTTAATTAATATCTAATATAATGATGGAAACTTGTCAATATAATGGCAAGTTTCCATGTTATCAATTCGTATAAAGTTTTCATTCCTTAAGTTATTAGATATAACCAGTGATTTACAGCAATATTAATTCATACTAATAAAATTTTAGATATTCCAAATATTAGGTGTAAAAAATGAAAATAATAGAATGGAATAGAGTTAGGGGCATAAAATTTATTTCTACTCTCTTGGGACTATTTTTTGTCTTTATTCTAATGGGTTGTAGTAATCAAGCTAAAAAAAATGATATTAGCCAATTAAAGCCAATAAAAATAAATCTAATCGCAGAACATAGCGTAAATAAAAACCAAGATAAAAAACCCTCGCCACTCAATGTGTTTGTATATGCCGTTAAAACAGAACAACAGTTTCTGAATACAGACTATATGACATATTTTTATAAAAAAGCAAACAACACTGACAATATTAAATTAATAGAGGAATATGTTTTAAAACCGGGTGAAACCAAAACAATAGATTATAAGATAGATCCGGATTATCCCTATATTGGAGCGGTAGCTGCATATAGAGATATTAGTAATGCGAAATGGAATGCCATTTTTAGCTTGCTTGAAATAAAAGGACCTACCTGGTACCAGCGATACCTACTCATCCCAGCGGCAGAGAATGGAATTGATATTCTATTTTCTGATTTAGTTGTTTCGATAAAAATAATGGATAAGTCGTGAGAACAAATAAAGTCGTATGGAGTGAGGGGCTCTTTTTGCGTCCTCAACTCTTTCAACAACAAGAGCGCTACTTCGAATATTATGCTCATAAACGTGCCGCTACAGTTAGCCCATTCTTTTGGGGATTTGCACAGTATGAGATAGATCGGGAAGCATTATCTTATGGCAAGCTAGTTTTGCGTTCTGGAAGTGGGGTCTTTCCTGATGGAACACCTTTTGATATTCCTGGCCATGCTGAATTACCTGAACCATTAACCATCACACCTGAACATCTAGGAAAAGTGATCTGCTTGGCCGTCCCTTTAAGGCTAGATAACAGCGATGAAACCATTTTTGACGAGTTTGATATAAGTTCACTTGCTCGTTTCACTGCTTTCGAAGATGAAATCAGTGATACCAACTCAGTAAGGCAAGGTCCTAAACCTATTCAAATCGCCAGTATGCGCTTGAGATTAGTATCTGAAACGGAAATGACTGAATCATGGATTGGTATCTCTTTAGCTAAAGTTAAAGCGATTCAGCCTGATGGTAGCGTATTACTCCATTTTGAGGACCATATCCCTCCTGTCACCGGTTATGCCGCCAATCATCTATTAACTGAATGGGTAACGCATTTAAATGGTTTAGTGAAAATGCGTGCGGATATGTTAGCAAAAAGATTGGCGACGAGTGATGGTAAAGCGAGCTCAAGTGCTGAGATCGTCGATTATCTATTATTACAGATCTTTAATAAGTATGAGCCAATACTGGATCATATTCGTTATATTCCAGAGTTAGCGCCTATTGTTCTGTATGAAGAGTTAGCGAAATTTGCTGGTGAATTATCAACTTTTCTTAAAGTTAAAAATCGTCGTCCAAATCGAGCGCCAGGTTATGAGCATGCAAATTTATATGCCTCAATTCGACCATTAGTGAATGAAGTTCATGAGTTGCTTAATCAAATATTAGTACGTTCAGGTCAAAGTATTCCATTAATTAGACAAGATAATGGCGTTTGGACTGCATCTATTATTCCTAGTGAATTGCGTTCATTTACTAACTTGGTATTAGCGGTAAATTCGCAGCTACCAGCCGATGTAATGCAGCATCAGTTTGCAGCTCAAACTAAAATTAGTTCGCCACATAAATTGCAAGAGCTTGTACGTTCGCATTTGCCTGGTTTGATATTAAGAAACTTGCCTGTTCCACCACGACAAATTCCTTATACCTCTGGGTACTTATATTACGAGCTACAAAAACAGGGGCCTTATTGGGAGCAAATTTCCGGTAGTGGGGCATTTGCTTTACACGTAGCCGGTGAGTTCCCAGGATTAAAACTTGAACTTTGGGGTGTTAGAGACTAATGAGCCAGTTCAATGAAGCCTTAGATGGTGATTATAGGTCAAATACCGATTCTTTGGGGATAGCACCCCAAAGAAAAGATAGCGATGAAACGCCTCAAGCAATGGGAGCATTCTTGCATGATGATGGCTTTTATTTCGATCAGGTGGATATTGCGAATAATAACGCATTTGCTGGAAAATTTGGCCACAAACACGTTTCACTGAAAAGTGAAAGTATTCAACAACGAATTCATCGAGTGACTCAAGCAGAATATCCATTATTAGAAGCGGTGCAACCTCTGCTACGGGTACTCAGCGAATTGCCTGATCATATTGATGATTTAGAAAAAGTTAACTCATTAAAACAAAGCCTTAAAAATGAAATATCGGCTTTTACGGTCGTTTGTGACTCTGTGAGTATACCTTGGCAAAAAATGGCGATTATTCGTTATTCCATTTGTACTGCTATTGATGAAGCAGTCCACTCTCGCTCTTGGGGAATGGCATCAGGTTGGTCTCAAAGTAACTTACTAAACCATTTTGAAGGTGATAATGATGGGGGTAATAAGTTCTTTTTGTTAATTGGCCGTTTATCTATGAATCCCCAAGAATATACCGATGTACTCGATATATTATCTCGCATTCTAGGACTCGGTTTTGAAGGTCGCTACAGTATTATTGAAAATGGCGATCGTCAATTAAGTAAAATTAGACAAAGACTATTATCTTTACAGCAAAGCACTCGAGATACGATACCGTCGGTATTGTCTCCTCATGCGATTGTTCATCAAGATTACAAAGAAAAAAAACATTTTTATTTTCCTGTACGAGTATCTGGGATTGTTTGTGGGTTATTACTTATAGGGACTTTTTCGCTATTTAAATATTGGCTTTCCGTTGATCAGTATATTTTCTCTGACAAGATTGCAGAACTTAAACGCATAAATATTGAAAGAGCTCCAATTATTAAAGAGCGTTTAAGGTTAGCGATTTTATTAAAAGATGAAATAGAAAGACAACTACTGACGGTGGATGAAAGCGGTCCTCAAAGTATTGTTATATTCAAAGGTGATGCGATGTTTTTATCGGGACAGAAAGACGTCAAACCTGAGATGCAATCTATTCTTGACCGTGTTGCAAATGAAGCCAAACGTGTAGATGGCAAAATCCTTATTATAGGTCATACAGATGCTGTACCAATTGGTAGAGCTAATTTCGCAAGCAATGAAGAACTTTCAGAAAAACGTGCTGAAGATGTCTCCACTTATTTCTTGAAAGCTGGAATTACTGCAGAAAATATTGACGTAAAAGGAATGGGTTCTTCACAACCTGTCAGCAGTAATGATGATGAGCAGGGACGCGCACAAAACCGTCGTGTTGAAGTTTATGTTACCTATTGATGAGTTTTTATAATGTCATTTTGGAATAGATCTTT
>CAUQNX010000040.1:0-19089 GCA_963519845.1 uncultured Moellerella sp.
CTGATTGGACGTCACTTACCTTGTATGGTTTGTGATTCAGAAGAAGATAAAACATCAGATAAAAAAGCTTAACTCACCGGAACAGGTCTATATTATGACAACAGAAACAAATATCGAAAAAAAATATATAGTCGCTCTTGATCAGGGTACCACCAGTTCACGGGCGGTTATACTTGACCACGATGCTAATATCGTCAGCGTTTCTCAGCGCGAATTTACTCAAATTTACCCTAAGCCAGGCTGGGTAGAGCATGATCCAATGGAAATTTGGTCAAGTCAAAGTTCAACATTGGTCGAAGTATTAGCGAAAGCGGATATTCGTACTGATGAAGTTGCGGGTATCGGTATTACCAACCAACGCGAAACCACCATTGTGTGGGAGAAAGCGACCGGAAAACCCATTTATAATGCCATCGTTTGGCAATGCCGCCGTACTGCGGACTTCTGTACTCATCTGAAACAAAACGATAGAGATCTCGAAGAGTATATTCGCCAAAATACTGGCTTAGTGGTTGACCCCTATTTCTCTGGTACCAAAGTTAAATGGATACTTGATCATGTTGAAGGGGCTCAAGAGCGTGCAGAAAAAGGGGAATTACTATTCGGCACTGTCGATACATGGCTAGTATGGAAAATGACCCAAGGTCGTGTGCACGTTACTGATTATACTAACGCCTCACGCACCATGCTATTCAATATCCGTAATCTCGAGTGGGATGATAAAATCCTCAAAGCATTAAATATTCCTCGCATTATGTTACCTGAAGTTCGCGCTTCCTCAGAAGTCTATGGCCAAACCAATATTGGTGGTAAAGGTGGTACGCGTATTCCGATTTCGGGTATTGCAGGCGACCAACAAGCGGCACTCTATGGCCAGCTCTGTGTTACACCGGGTATGGCAAAAAATACTTACGGTACTGGCTGCTTCTTGTTGATGAATACGGGTGATACTGCAGTTCGCTCTAACCATGGACTGCTCACCACTATTGCTTGTGGCCCTCGTGGTGAAGTTAATTATGCACTCGAAGGTGCAGTTTTTGTCGGTGGCGCATCAATCCAGTGGTTACGCGATGAGTTAAAATTAATTGATGAAGCGACTGACTCAGAATATTTTGCGACTAAAGTGAAAGATAGCAATGGTGTTTATGTCGTACCTGCATTCACTGGTCTGGGTGCCCCCTATTGGGACCCCTATGCTCGTGGTGCGATCTTTGGTCTAACCCGAGGTGCTAACCGCAATCACATCATCCGAGCGACCCTAGAATCTATCGCGTATCAAACCCGTGATGTATTGGATGCAATGCAAGCTGACTCAGAAACTCGTCTCGCATTCTTGCGTGTTGATGGCGGTGCTGTTGCCAATAATTTCTTAATGCAATTCCAAGCTGATATTTTAGGCACTTCTGTAGAACGTCCTGAAGTACGTGAAAGTACCGCGCTAGGTGCCGCTTATCTTGCTGGACTTGCCGTTGGCTTCTGGGAAAATCTTGATGAAGTATCATCAAAGGTCAACATAGAGCGTGTGTTCAAGCCGGGCATTGAAACAACAGAACGTAATTACAAATATGAAGGATGGAAGAAAGCCGTTGCGCGCGCACAAGAGTGGGAAGATCGCGCCTAACTGAAATCGACTAATTCATCATATATTTAGCTTTCCAATGGCAGTGATCCTCACTGCCATTTTTATTGCTACTCTCTTTTATTATCGCGATCAAATATCTATCTATCTAAATGTTTTTACTATGATTTTAAATAGTAATTATTATAAACATCATCTTAATTATTTCAATTAAAATTAAAAACGAAAATAGATAATAATTATTAAGAACAAGTTTAATTAAACATAACAATCTTTTTATTAAGTAATGATTTAATAACTTACCATAAAATAAATTTGCAATTTTTATTTTATTTTTATAAAAATAGTGTGTTTATTTAACATCAATTAATAAAATCAACATTTAATATGGATAAAGGTTATGGATAACCCAAAAATTAATAATAAATCAAAACAAAAATCAGTAAGTAAAACTTTAGATTATAGCTTTAAAAACACATTAATGGCCAATAGACTGGCCCAACATATAGACAAAATAGATATAGAAACACAATTAGAAAAGCCGCTCTACTATATAAAAAAAACAAATGACAACTCAACTAGCGCGTCACTATTTAATACATCTCAAGGCGGAATAATAGGTCTAGCTAACCTTTATCAACAAGGTCGTATTGCGACAATGGGGAGTCGGGAACTTTTCGAACTCGGCTTAAATAAAGACAACAGTGATGGTCCTCTGGGCAGAGTGCTATTTGATCTTTTCTCATGGTTGATCGATAAGCCCCGAGTACCTGGCAAAAATGAAAAAAGTTATATCCTGAATTTAACTAAGCAATTTTTTACCCATCTGAATAAATCCCCGATCGCAACGAATCATAATTTATATATTGATAATTTTAATTCTCCTCACCAATGGAAAGATGGTGAAATACAATCAGTACAGCAAATAGAAGATGCCCTGCTACCAACAGGTCAATGGCATCGGCACTATAGCTGTGTGTTATTACCCGCAAATGCAAATGACTTACAAGTTAAATTAATCCGACACTGGTTAGAGAAAACAAATGGCAGCTTAGTGATTATTTTTGATGAGACCATTACTCCATCAAAATATATTATCGAGCTATTAAACGACAGTCAGTTAACCCTGCAATCAACGCCTCTTCCCCCTCCCAAAACAATAAAATCAATCGAAGAAAAAGGTAAATTAACGGGTCTGTCACTAAAAATATCCCCCTTAGATCAACAAAATTCCTTTTTAGCTACCAAATTAATTGTTCCTCAATTAAATTATAATCAAGTCCCGATTGAAATTAAAAATATTTCACAGTCCTTACTCTGGTCATATAAAGGATTTATTGAATTACCAGAGAAAGGGACATTTATTCTAGGCGCTGATACTAAAAAAAATGATCAAATTACAATACAAATTGGCCAACAAATAATAAAACTCGATGGAAACAATTCATTTCAGGCTATTAAGCAGAAAAATTTCACACCTAAAAGTAAAATAGCCATAAATATTAAAGTTAAAACTAAAGGTGAAGTCCCTTCACT
Organism: uncultured Moellerella sp.; assembly: GCA_963519845.1. Lineage (GTDB taxonomy): Bacteria > Pseudomonadota > Gammaproteobacteria > Enterobacterales > Enterobacteriaceae > Moellerella. The sequence goes on from CAUQNX010000040.1 coordinate 3,116, forward strand.
CCGCCTATTCTGGTTACGCCCAAATATGACTAAATATGAACTATTACCTCAAAATTTACTTAGTCATGATGCAGCCATAACAGCTAAACCACGAAAAACTCGCTATATAATGACTCAAACAAAACCAGCGATGGAAATTTCATCACAGCACCCATTTCATCAAATAATTCAGTTACCTGAGATTTATACCAAACGGCTGCTTATCACTAATGATATTGCAGCAAAAGCGAACTCATTCTCAATAAAAATTATTGATAAAGATAATAATAAAATTGTTGATGTACGTGATATAAAATTAGCTAAAGTGGCCTCTGGTGAAGATTTAGCTCGTAAATTAGAAAAAAATATTAAACAGCTGTTACCTTCACCTTATAATATTCGAGTTAACTATTTAAATAATAAATTAAAAATCAACGCTAGTGATAATTTATTATTAGATAACCTAGTTATTTATCACAATCCCAAAAAATATTTACATATAGAAAATTATCAATTACCGTTAATTTATGCTCAGACAAATGAAAAATATCCTAATACACTGGTTATGGGCGCAATACAGGGCGATCTTCCATTTCAACCACAGACACTATCATATGATTTAATTGAAGCGCCGCAATTTGGCCATGTGACATTGAATAAAAAAACCGGTAAATGGTCTTATCAACCCCATAGTAATGAGATATTTAAAGGCTTTGATCAATTCCAATTTCAGGCTATCGGCAAAAAGGGTAAAAAATTACCACCTATCGGCGTTAGCCTACAATCAAAACGTCCTCCTCTTGTCTCCATTCCGGGGAAAAAAATATTTACCATTCCAGATCCTATTTACGCTGAGCCCCTATTGCGTTATCAGCCTATTCCTCTGGATATGAAAGTGCATGATATTTACTTGGCACAAACCCATTTACTTAAGCCAGATAATCCCTATTTGAGCTTAGCAGCTAAACGTTGGGTATTGATCAAGGTCGATGCCACCAGCCAATCGTCGGCGAAATCACCGGATTTTGTGGCGATCATAAAGGATAAAGAAGGCCAAGAGTTAGGAAGAGTCACTTTAAAGGGACCTGAATATCTCCCTTCGACACTAGCGGATAAGCCAAAAACAGCCGAAATTAGCCGCCAAGATTATGATATCAATAGCTATAGTGCTCCAATCAAATCAGCTTGGATAAAACCCGGGATTCAAATTCAGATTATTGCTAATAATAAGCCCATTATCATGCCCTATAGCGATAAAACCGGCCATTTTTCACCTAATGTGCAGCTGGATCAACATACAATATCTCGCCTATGGAATCACTCATACTATCAAACATCACAAGGTGTTTATCCCTATTCTATGCTCAGCTGGGGGAAAGAAGCATTGGCTAAACTGCCGATTAGCCAGTTAACACTCTATTCTCATCCCGCGAATAGCATTGAACCGACTCTATTTAAATCCAACACACAGCCAATACATCCAGCATATGCAAGTATCGATACTCTATCTAAGTTACAGAGTGATCATACTTACGATCATAGCTTTAAGTCTCAAACAGCAAATGGCCTGCAAAAAGAGATAACCTATACCGCCAGATACTCTAAATATGGAAATTCAATATTAGGCTTAGGTGCTGTTGGTGCTGGCTATGGCAGCGGAGTTACCGTCTCCAGCGTATTGTGGCATGAATCTTTTGGTCATGGATTAGGCTTTGATCATACTAGCGATATTAGCTCGAAAACAACGGGGAAAGAGTACCCTTATGATAATAAAACTAATGGGACTAATTTTGCGTTTGACCAAATTAATGATGTCTATTTAACTCATCATTATATCGACCCTCAATCAGATCAGTACAAACCGATGGCACCTTCCATGTATCCTTACCATAATGATGATGGAAAACGGCCTTATGCTGCATTTAAGCCACATAGTGACTACCATACGCATAAAGCAAACCAATACTTTATTAAACAATTACGTTGGCAACCTAATGGTAAAAAAGGTATCGATAGTGAAGATAATGAATTTGCAGGTGATGGCTATTACCAGCGCTGGAATTCAAAAATCAATGACTGGATAACATTGTCAGCAAATAATGTTTCTCAATATTACTCGGCAGAACAGATCAACAATTTGGCTCATCAGCGGGAAGTTCCTGTTTATTGGCTATCAGGCAACTTCACTCAATATAATGGCCAACGCTTAGTTCCCGACCGTGAGCTATATCCGTTAAGTCAGCTAAATATAATTCGTACTATAGGTAACCTACCCGCTGATTATTATAATTTCCAAACAGAACAAGGACGCCCTTACAACCCCTATCAGCCCTATGCGCTAAAAATCATTTACTCAACAGCCTCTGGGTTACTGACTGATATTTTACAGCTACCTTATAATACTAGCCTCAATCAACTGGGTATCAATATTCCTGATAAAGGTGAAATTACCCAAATAGAGCTGCTCAAGATCGAAAAAAATAAAAAACTCAGCAATCCTATTTATACCTATCTCAATCCAGAAGCGTTAGCAAATATCGTTTTCAGTAAAATAGCGACGAAAAATATTTTAATCCTCCCAAATTATTGGCGTGGGAATAAATTATTTTGGGCGATAACAGATGATCAGTTAATCAATAAATCCACAGGTAAAATAGATTCTAAAAACGTAAAATCAGATAGTGCAATTAAAGCCAGCTGGATTGAAAAAGGTAAATATCATCAGCGAATATTTTCACTCGATAATATGGAGAAACCATTCGATCTCAATAAAATCACACTCAATTTTCATCCGCTGAATAACCATAAACAACTTTATCGTAGCAATAAACAAGGAACTATCCACTCTCAAGATATATTAACTGAAAGCGAACTGATTTCAGGCACACATATCAATGAATATATTAATATTCCAGCTGACTTATTACCAGAAGATGCACTCTATTGGGTGAAGTTACTCTGGAATGATAATGGAAAATTAACGGAAACTGATCCTCTTGAGTCTTGGTATATCTACCAGCAAGAAAATAAATTGGTTATCAATGGTGTGGTGGATAGTACTCCAGAAATCGAACTGGCAGGGCTACGTATTTATAGTGATGTACAATTGTTAGATAAACATACAGCAACCTCGATTAACCTTTATCAAAAATCGTTTTTTGAACGTTATCTCTCCGCGCAGGCAAAAAAGCCAGAGTCCCATGACACCGCAGAACGATATGCGCCACTGTATGAAAGAAGCGAATTATTTGATATGAGTGAGAGGACAGGTGGTGAAATGGGTCTACAAACTCACCAGCCATCAATAACATCACAGCTATTAGCACCAATATTGGCTGTTGGTTAATCTGAGCGCTGAATAAAAGAATTAAATTGCTAACCAGGTGATATCAATCACCTGGTTTTTTTGAAAATATCGCTAAGATTAGATAGTGTGTTCTGTTCTGTCCATGCCGTGTGCTATCGGTAGCCAACAGAGTAATATAAGTATAGACATCAAAAACATCATCATACCTAAGCTAAATTGTCCGGTTTGTGGTAGCATCGCTGATAGCCAAGTAGCTAACCCCGAGCCCACATTCTGCAATCCCCCCACTAATGCGCCAGCTGCACCAGCTAAATAAGGGAAAGGCTCCATAGCCCCTGTGGTTGCCAGTGGAAATAACATACCTGCCCCAAAGAAGAAGACCGCAGCTGGGACTAATAATGTCCAGATATTCATAAATCCAAGCCAACCGGGTATCCACATTAATATCCCTGCCAGTAAGCAGCAGAAAACCGCATGCCACATCAGCGTATAAAAGCTTTTACCATCACGTCCTGCGTACCAAGCACCAAAGAAAGCTGCTGGAATAGGTAAAATAAACAGAATACTGACGGTAATACTGTTTAATCCCAAGACACTGCCCATCAATACACCGCTACTGGCTTCGAAGACAGCAACACCCGCTAATCCACCAATTAACATCACCAAATAAGATGAAAATGAGCCATTAGAGAGCAGTAAATAGTAGGAAGATAGTAGGCTGCGTTTCTTCTCAGGAGATACCGGACGCGTTTCTGGTAGCCAACGATACATACTCACCAGCACAGCACTACAGAGCACAAATAAGAAGACATAACAGGCTTGCCAGCCCCAAAAGTGCGCAACGATACCGCCAATCATAGGCGCGATTAGTGGGCTCACCAAAATCCCCATATTTAATAGGCTATTGGCATAACGCAATGCAGTGCCTTTATAGAGGTCACGTGGCATGGTTCTCGCCATTACACCAGCAACACCAGTTCCTAATCCTTGTAACCCACTGGCGACAATCAGCATATTTAAAGAGGGGGCAAAAATAGCCACTATGGTTGAGATAAGAAATATCACCAATCCCGCTAAAATAACTGGCCGACGACCGATCTGATCCGATAAAGGGCCATACAGCAGCTGTGAAAAACCATAAGAAAAGAGATAAGCGGCCATCACTTGCTGAACTGATCCTGAGGGCTCCCTAAAATATTTGGCGATCTCCGCAATGACAGGAACATAGATAGTTTGGGTCATCTGGCCCACAGCAACTAGAGCAACTAACATTAATAGTAAATTAAAATTTTCTAGCTTTCTCATCTCTTTCTCGAAGCAGCTCATCAGATAACAAAACGAACAACGCCGCCGAATTATTAATTAATAATAACTCGCTGGCTCACATTTTCAAGCGCCAAAAGGAGGTCACTATTTTGCTTTCATCACTTACAATACTAATGGCCACTAAGATAACAAATTTTAAAAACTTTTCGAGTCAGAACACTCTTTTATTTCTGCTCCAACAACTAGTATTATTCACTGATCTTGTAAACTATTCTTTACGATTAAAACTAAATAATTACGATAAAAACAGCATAATCCACTAAAACACATAATCGATAAGCTGATCTGACTATTTGCCTTAGTATTAGATCTCGCTTTATGCCCTATTTTGCTCAATTTTAGAGGTTATTATTTATGGCCAACTGGATCACTGGTGAAGTTATCTCAATAACAGATTGGACAGACGCCCTTTTCAGTCTGAAGATCACTGCGCCGATTAAACCTTTTGTTGCCGGCCAATTTGCAAAACTAGCCCTAGAGATTGATGGTGAACGTATTCAACGTGCCTATTCTTATGTCAATTCGCCGGATGATAATCAATTAGAATTCTATTTTGTTAACGTACCCAATGGACGTTTAAGCCCTAAATTAGCAGCGCTAAAGCCAGGGGACTCGCTGCTAGTCACTGATGATGCATCTGGATTCTTTGTCTTAGATGAGATACCTGATTGCAAAACACTATGGATGTTATCAACAGGCACAGCTATTGGCCCCTTTTTATCGATTTTACAGTATGGACAAGGCCTTGATCGCTTTGAAAATATTGTGTTAGTCCATGCTGTGCGCTATCAAGCGGATTTAAGTTATCTTCCGCTGATGAAGCAATTAGCTGCTCAATATCCGAATAAACTGCGTATCCTAACTATTGTTAGTCGTGAGCTGGTTGAAGGTTCACTCTTTGGTCGTGTGCCAGCGCTTATCGAAAAAGGCGAGTTAGAGCAAGCGGTTGGGCTCACTCTAAATGCCGATGATAGCCATGTTATGCTATGTGGTAATCCTGAGATGGTCAGAGATACGCGGGACACATTGAAAAATACCCGTAATATGAACAAGCATCTGCGCCGCAAGCCCGGTCATATTACTAGCGAACAATATTGGTGATGATTTTTATCCCTCGACTAGCAGGAAAATAGGCTGGAAACTAATCTTTACTCAGGATAGATATTTAACGTCCTGAGTTTTTTCACCATAAGGGTTTTCAGATTCAGTTCCTAGGAATGTGCCGCAATCCAGTAGCATAATAGTGGTGATCAACAATGGCAGAAAACGGCCAATTCCCCACTGCCATACAGGTGCAAGCTGGCTCACATCGATGGAAATCAAGGCAAATGCAGCTAAAACTAGCAAAAACCAGCCGCCGGGTTTTCCACGATCGTGCAAGCGTTTTGTGAAAATGGCCGCAAGAGGATAGAGTAATAACAGTAATAGTGCCACAATCAGACTGTTTGGCAGTTCAAATGCAGATTGCAGTGACATTATAATCACCATTAGAATAAAGCACAGGGCGATACCTGCCCAAAAGGGTCTGCGTCCAATCCGGCCTCTGAATGAAAATGCCCATTGTTGTAATGTCATTAAAAAGGGTTCCAATATAATCTCTGTTTTATATAACCAGCAAAAATGAGTGGGATGATGAATCTATTAACGCGCCATGCAATTAAAACTATAATAACCGTTTTCATCCTCTCTTTACCACTTTTCGCTCAAGGGCAAGAAATTCCGCGTCTGCCCGACACTGATTTAGAGGTCGCCTATTTATCACCAGATGCACCCTCTTTTGCGCAAACAATTCCTATGTTCAGAGAGCAGTTTAATCAAAGTTACCCCGATATTCCCTTGCATGAATACAAGGTAATCGCCAGCAAAGATATTTCAGCGCCCTATATTCGCGCTGCTACCCGCATTAATCGCCATATTTACTCATCCGCCGTGCTAGAACGCGGAAGCGAGAAGATTAAAAGTTTACAGTTAACTCTATTACCTTCGACAGACCCGGCGGAATCAACCGCTAATCGCGCACTTACTGTCCGTTACTTGATCTCATTGATCCATCAAGTCGACCCGACGATCCCACTCGAAAAAGCACCTGAACTCAATAAAGCCATTGATGATTTTATGGCGGATAATAATAGTCCTCGTGCCGATGAAACTCGATTAGGTTCAGTACGCTATATTCTAGTAAAAAGTGCCGATAATGTACTTACATTCGCTGTTGAACCGATTAAGCTATCGATGGAATAATGTTTTATTAAAGATCAAGACTGAAAAGTCATGATTATGACAAAAAGCAAAGCTATTCTGTGTCAGATCTCTATACTATGATGCATACAGATTCATTCTATTAATCAATCAAGCTCTTTGGCTGGAGGAAAAAACATGCGACATCCATTAGTGATGGGTAACTGGAAACTGAACGGTAGTACCCATATGGTGAACGAACTGATCACAGCCCTGCGCGCAGAATTAAGCGGTGTTGATGGTTGTGATGTTGCCATTGCACCACCTGCGGTTTATTTAACTCAGGCAAAACATACATTAGCAGGCGGCCGCATCCTTCTGGGCGCACAAGATGTTGATGTTAATCTTTCAGGTGCTTTCACCGGCGAAACTTCAGCGCAAATGCTGAAAGATATCGGCGCTAAATATATTATTGTCGGTCACTCAGAACGTCGTGCCTACCATAAAGAGAGCGATGAGCTGGTTGCACAAAAATTCGCTATTCTGAAAGAGCAAGGTCTGACTCCAGTACTTTGTATTGGCGAAACTGAAGCAGAAAACGAAGCGGGTAAAACAGAAGAAGTTTGTGCTCGTCAAATTGATGCGGTTCTCAATTTACTGGGCGCTGAAGCCTTCACTGGCGCAGTTATCGCTTACGAACCTGTATGGGCGATCGGTACTGGTAAATCAGCCACTCCAGCACAAGCACAAGCAGTGCATAAATTTATTCGTGACCATGTGGCGAAAAAAGATGCAGCTGTCGCTAAACAAGTGATTATCCAATACGGCGGTTCTGTTAATGCTGCTAATGCTGCTGAATTATTCACTCAGCCAGATATCGATGGCGCATTAGTTGGCGGAGCTTCTTTGAAAGCCGACGCTTTTGCCGTTATCGTCAAAGCTGCTTCAGAAGCCAAAAAAGCGAAATAATTTATTTATTAGCTAAAAATTATTGGTTTTGCAATGACACCCCATAGATTGAATTCAACTATGGGGTGTTTTTTTATTTAAAATAAATGCCGCTAATAACAAGATTCTCTGTTAATTCGCTAATATTTTAATTTGTATTTTCTAATCTAAATCACATAACAGAATAATACCTAAATCAAATTATTCCAGATTGAAATTAGTTATTCCTTATTTTTGATGATTAAAAATCAATAAGCTACACATATCTGCTGTCTGTTTTTAAATCAATCATTCTACAAAAGTCAACAATTGAGAATAACAATTACTGTGATTTGATTCACATCATAATTTCATTTGCCTACTTATTATTCTTCGAAAAATAACTAAGGAATAATGCAATGAAAACGTTTTTTCTACTGCCTCTAGGTTTATTTAGTTTGTTGAGTTTTGCTGAACCACTCACACAGACCCAACTCGAATCACTGTGGAAAAATAAAGAAAAATCCGCCGAAAATATCGTTAGTAAAATGTCTCAAGCAGAAAAAATCGGTCAACTATTTATGCTGGATTTTAGATACTGGAATAAAGATCAGAATGGTGAACCTATTCCTTTTCTTACCATGAATAAAGATGTCGCTAATGTTATGAATAAATATCACCTTGGTTCGGTGATTTTATTTCGCGAAAATCTTATCGATACGCCGCAGACTGTTTCATTAATTAATAATTTTCAAGCGACACGCAGCAATCTTCCATTATTTATTGGAACGGACCAAGAAGGCGGCTATGTAACTCGTCTGCGTGTAGGTACTGAAATGCCAGGAAATATGGCGCTGGGAGCAACTCGAGATCCCGCTCTTGCTGAATTAACAGGTATGATCCACGGCTATGAATTATCGAGTTTAGGATTCAATATTAATTTTGGTCCCGTTGTTGATGTAAATAATAATCAAAATAATCCGGTCATTGGTGTTCGCTCATATTCAGATAATAAATCGCTAGTTGAATCTTTATCCACCAGCTATATCAAAGGTATTCACAAATACAACCTATTGACCTCATTAAAACATTTCCCCGGACATGGTAATGTCTCCTCTGATTCTCATGTGGATCTGCCCGTTGTCGCTTCTAATGAAAAAGCCTGGCGCGAGACTGAATTAGCCCCTTTCGCTTATGCACTTAAGCACGGCGCCGATGCCATTATGACAGCGCATATCATAGTTCCCGCATTAGACGATCATAAAATTACTACGCTGACGGGGAAATCAGTCGGTACACCTGCAACCTTATCAAAGCCGATCCTGCATGGCATTCTACGCGATGAGCTGGCTTATGATGGACTTATCGTTACTGATGCCATGGATATGGGGGCTATTGCCGATAATTTTGATATCAATTGGGCCGTCAAAACCTCACTTTTAGCTGGCTCTGATATTATTTTAATGCCAATTAAAATGTGGGATGATCAATCTGTTACTCGCCTCGATGCAATGTATCGTTACTTGGATGAAGAAGCGGCTAAAAACCCTGAATTACAACAACGTATCGATGAATCAGCTCGCCGTGTTGTATTGAAAAAACTGAAAAATGAGATCACCGCATTGCCTGTTGATCTTGTTCAAGCAGAAGCTGTTGTTGCCTCTAAAGGGCACAAAGATATTGAAAATATGGTTTCTGAACGAGCGATTACATTAATCAAAAATGAGGGTGTTCTGCCTTATCAGCTACAAGCTAAAAATCAAATTTTAATTATTTCTGATGAAGAGCCTCGTAATGCGCTGATGAAAAAGCATTTAACTGACATTGCGGCAGAAGCGGGTGTCACTATTAATGTACAAGATAGCGTCGTTAAATTAGGTGAAAACACCTTAACAGCCAAACAAGTCCGCCAATTATTAAAAGGCCAAGAGCTGGTTTTATTAAGCACCTATAATTTGGCAAAAAATCCAGTGAATGCTCAGATTTTTATTGATGAAGCAAATAAGGCAGATATTCCACTGGTTATTATCTCTTCTCGCAATCCTTATGACATTGCTTATCTGAATAATGTTAAAGCAAATATCGCTATATATGGTATTACTGGATTTGATATTACCAATAATAATCGTAATTCATTAGAAACCAATATCCGTAGCGGATTAAGAACTTTATTCACCAGCCGTGAAAATGTTCCATTCAATACACCTCAAGGATTATTACCGGTCAATATTAAAGATCCACAAGGGACTAAAGTAATTTATCCCTATGGGCACGGCGAGCATTATTAATTCGAAGTTATACCTATAGTTCAGTAATTCTATACCTAGTATTGTCCTAATTAATTAAAAAGTGAGAGTCCATTTTATATTCCTAAGATATAAATTGGTTATCTCACTTTAAAAAACTTAATAAATATAAATTAAATATTTTTACTATAAAGAATGGTTAATTCAAATAATCAAAAATGACTCTAAGGGATATATAATGACTTTACCTAAAATAAGAATAATGGGTTTAATTCTTGCTTCTACTTCTACACTCACCACAGCTGCTTTAGCCACAGAAACAGTACCTACTAATGACTATTGGCGTATCAGTTCCAATGTATATATGGAGCTAGAAAAATTTGAAGGTCATCACGATACTAGCGATAGAAAAGTCATTGATAAAACGACGATGATCGGTCAATTATTTCTGTCTAATCCAGAATCAAAATGGAGTTTTTTTTTAGAGCATAAAGAGTCATTAAGAAGTTATGGTCATGACTTATCAACATCAAAAGATTCATTTATTCGTAATCGCACACAAATTGGTGCGACTCGTAAAATGTATGCCAGCGATCGAGGACAATTCAATTTAAATCTAACCTATCGTAAAGAATCTAATGATTCAGCGCCTGGTACTAAAGCACGTCCATCAAATACACTATTTTGGCTAATGCCTAGCGGAACTTATAATTTTAATGATAAGTGGGCATTTAACTTTTGGGATGCTTTCTATCATTATGATAATTTTCATGCTGCAAATAGCTACGAATGGGAATCTGAACACGGCTTAGTTTATAAAATGACAGATAGTGCGACCGCCAAACTCTATTTATATACTGACTGGACATGGGATAAAGATTTTAATAAAACATGGGAGCAAAACCAAATTCGCGGTTATTTCCCAGTGACATTAAATCAAGATTGGAGTGTGATGCCTTATTTCCGCTATTATCTAAATGAACACAACTATGATGATAATCAGCGTACAACTCAAAAAGTAAAAGAGGGTTATCGTGCGGGTACCCAAGTCTTTTATAATCTTACGCCGAAAGTCACGCTCTGGGGGGGATTCGCTGTTGAACCAACAACATGGGAACATCAAAAAGGAGCTGGTATCACTTCCGGCAGTAATAATCGCCAAACATTCTATTTAGGCCAATTAGGTATTAAATATCAGTGGCAATAAATATGTGAAAATAGCCGACTAGTGATGTTTTTATCATTAGTCGGCCTGAATATAATAAGTATCTATTAGCGCTTTATTATTTGATCAAATATTCCGCCATTTGAAAAATGAATTTTCTGCGCTTGCGCCCAGCCACCAAATGTTTTATCTACCGTCAATAGTACCAACGAAGGAAATATTTGCTGGTATTTTGCCGCGATAGATTGATCTCGTGGACGATAATAATTTTTTGCCGCAATTTCCTGTCCTTGCGCAGAATAGAGATATTGAAGATAAGCCTCTGCAACTTCGCGATGATGGCGTTTATCAACCACTTTATCTACCAGAGAAACCGTTGGTTCAGCCAAAATAGAAATACTGGGGGTCACAATTTCAAATTGATCTTTCGCACCTAGAATATTAGTCGCTAATAGAGCCTCATTCTCCCATGCGATTAATACATCGCCAATTCCTCGCTCAACAAAACTATTAGTTGCCCCTCTGGCGCCCGAATCTAATACCTCAACATTCTGATAGAGCTGCTTAACATAGGCTTTTGCGGCTTCAGCATTTTGATTATTTTTTTCTAATGCATATCCCCAAGCCGCTAAATAATTCCAGCGAGCGCCACCCGATGTTTTGGGGTTTGGGGTCACCACAGAGACATCTTGACGGACTAAATCATCCCAATCGCGGATATTTTTTGGATTGCCTTTGCGCACCAGAAAAACAATCGTTGAAGTATAAGGCGCTGAGTTATCAGGTAAACGTGTGATCCAGTTTTTATCTATACGGCCAGTTTCGGCGATCGCACCCACATCATAGGCTAAGGCTAATGTCACAACATCCGCTTCTAAACCATTTATGACCGAGGTGGCTTGTTTGCCCGATCCACCATGGGATTGACGCACTGTGACGGTATCGCCAGTTTTGTTTTTCCAATATTGACTAAATGCTTGATTATATTCTTGATAAAACTCGCGCGTTGGATCATAAGATACATTCATTATTTGAATATTTTTCGCCCATGCTCCAAAGGCCACGAGAAATAACACGCTTGCTGTCAATCGCCAATATTTTGCCATGCCTAATACTCCCTCTTTTTTCTTGATGGCTTAGGCTGACAGCATCAATCATTAACAGGAAATAATAAAAATGGTGGGCTTATTCTATCGGGAAATATAACCAAGGTGGGATCGAACCTGTACAGACTCAATAAATGAGCTGTACAGATCAGATTTGCAATCAGGGTCTGGCTTAGTAGAGTTTTTTCGCAGTCTCGTACCAATCTTTCTTAAATTCACGTTTCATCTTAGTGACTGCATCGATAATATCGTGATGAACCATTTTTTCATTTTGAGTACCGACACAACGTCCGCCATAACCATCAAGCAGTAACTCAATGGAGTAAGCACCCATACGAGAAGCTAGAATACGATCATAAGCCACTGGTGAACCACCGCGCTGAATATGACCTAATACGGTCGCACGCGTTTCATGTTTGGTTTCAGCTTCAATATACTTAGCTAACTCATTAATATCTGTGACGTGTTCAGTGATCGCTACTATCGCGTGACGTTTGCCTTTATCGATACCTTCTTGAATTTCTTTCAATAACTCTTCTTTACTGAAATCCATCTCGGTTTTCGGCAGTACGATAAATTCACATCCACCAGCAATCGCCGCAGAGAGAGTTAGGTCACCGCAATAACGCCCCATAACTTCAACAATTGAAATACGTTTATGGGAAGTTGAGGTATCTCTCAAACGGTCAATAGCTTCAACTACCGTCTCTAAGGCAGTGAAGTAACCGATAGTATAGTCAGTTCCAGCGACGTCATTGTCGATAGTACCCGGTAAGCCGATACAAGGAAAACCAGCTTCGGTCAATGCTTTAGCACCAAGATAAGAACCATCACCACCGATAACAACTAGTGCATCAATATGATTCTTTTTCATATTATCGATAGCAACAGCTCGTACTTTTTCATCACGGAATTGAGGGAAGCGAGCTGATCCTAGAAAAGTACCGCCACGGTTGATCATGTCAGATACGCTGAAACGATCGAGTTGTTTCATCCGGTTTTCATATAACCCAAGGTATCCATCATAAATACCGAATACTTCTAACCCCTCACCCAAGGCTGCGCGAACAACACCGCGAATTGCTGCGTTCATTCCCGGTGCATCGCCACCACTTGTTAATACCCCAATTCTTTTGATCTGTTTGACCATGATGACCTCTGACTTATCAATGTAAATTGCAAATCCATGAAAAAACTATATTTTCTGAATGCGTCCATTCAAACTCAAAAAGTGATTATAAATCGTCAGTGCTGAATTGATTCAACACCTTGTATCATACGATAAATCTACAGCTACACACCTGTTTTCAATCAAACTTTTTCACTTTACTGTGAGCCGCATCTAATAATTTTAAAGTATAATCTGATGCTACCTTGTTGTTATTCGGCTGTTTTTTATCTAAAAGCGCCATTTAAGACCTATAAGTAGGTGATTAACTCTAGTATAACATCACAAATTAACAACAATTTGATAATAACATTTAGCCATTTGAAATGCAGAACTGTGGGGGTTATTTCATCATTTTATTTACGCCCCTTTATCTATTTAATCATAATCTAATTAACTTAATATTAAGCATAAAAAGAATTCATTAAAGGAAGCAGAGGTCGTGTACAAAAAGGGAGATTAAGGCAGCAGTAGTGGCACTCAAGGCACCACTATTGATTCAATTATTTTTTATCTGCAGCGATACGCTGACGAATATTGTTTGCACGCTCTGTTGATGGCGGATGAGAGTCAAACATGCTGCTGCCTCTACCTTCACTGAGTTTATCTAATTTCTCAAAACTAGTGACTAAGCCTTCTGTATTAACGCCACGTTTTTTCAATAAGTCATAAGAGAAATCATCTGCTTGGCTTTCTTGATGCTGAGAGAATTGAGAATTTACCAATTTTTCGCCCAAGTCACCCAACTGAGATTTATTTAACTGCTCAGCAACACCACCGGCAGCGCTTGCAGCAGTACGTGCCGCAACGGCTGCATAAGCAATTTGCATTGACTTACGTGTATGTCCGAGCGCGACGTGCCCCATCTCATGACCAAGAATACCTTCAACTTCATTATCGTTCATCATGTCCATTAGTCCACTGTAGACACGAACACAACCATTGGCCATCGCCCATGCGTTAACATCTTTGGTCATGTAGACTTTATAGTTAACTTCATGACCATCAATATTGGTACCTAAGGATTTGGAGATATTAGCTAAACGTTTGGCGTAGGTGCTTGATGCTGGTGCAATTGTGTTTTGCGCATCCATCTCTTTACAAGCTTGATTCGTCAATACTTTAATATCATTGTCATTTAAAGTTGCAGCCTGAAATAGCTGCTTGCCTGAATCAAGTAACTTGTCTGTATTCATTCCCTGACAACCTGTAACTAATACCGTAGATACTGCAATAGCAATAATCGCTTTCATTCTCATAATTTTTTTATACCTTCGCAGATGAACTAACTAATAGCCTAGAGACTACAAAAATCTCAAAAAATAACAACGGGTAATCTCACTTAAATCAAAATTTTATCAATCTAATTACTTTAAATAGCAATAGGAAAATAAGAAATAAGCTTACTTATGTGCGCTAAATGACAAATTTTTTAATTTGTGTAAAATATAACTTAATAGCAAATTTTCTGAGTTAAATTTATGAGCCCTCAAATACCTATCTTTATTGTCTCTTTACAGCGTGATATTGCCAGAAGAGCAGCCATTAGCCAATTCCTTGATAACCAAGGATTAGAATATGAATTTATTGATGCAATTGATGGCGCAAAGCTCAGTGATGACTATTTTAACAGCTTCCCCAGCCCTCATGGCCGACCCAGTGGAAAAAATGCACTAGCTTGTAGCTTAAGCCATCAATCAGTCTATAAAAAAATCATTGATGAAGGTATAGAATGGGCATTGATATTAGAAGATGATGTGATTATTGATGATAGGCTCGCCCCACTAATTCAAGAGTTAAGTCTAAGTAAAGCTCAGCAACAATTAAAAACAGATTATGTTTACATCTTAGGTGGGCAAGAAGGAATTAGAACTCAGGATACAATTTCTCTCAGTTTTTTTAATCGTCAAACTTTTGGTAGTACTTGTTTCCGTAAACTCATTTATAAACCGAGTAAAATAGCTAGGACATGTTGTTATTTAATACATAAAAATACTAGCAACAAAATAATAGATGAATTCCAAAAAGGTTTTTTTGTTGCTGACGCTTGGTCATTGCTGCATAAAAAACAAACTATTACTGGCTATTACTTGACTGACATTATTCGTCATCCTGAGGTAACGCTCGCTAATAGCCATATTGAATCCGAACGAAAAACATACAAAGAAAATACTTTACCTCCGAAAAAAAGCAAAAATAGAGGGAAAATTAGCAACGCTATCTTACATATACTACTCGTCATTCGACGAACTTTTCGATCGCTAAAGTATTAGCCTGATTTAAAATAATGAATATATCAATTCATTACGACTATCCAAAATAACCATCTTGAACAAAAGAGTCTCGACCAATATAAATTCCCGCCTGAATAAAGGAATGTTTCAGCGTATCGAATCATAGCCTTGCAGGCTCAATTACTAAAACTAATTATAATAAGATGATCGCCACTAACCATTGTAAACCTTGAGTGTTTTTAGATTTTAATCTATGGGTTTTCTACCAAAAAGGGAATTTAATTAAAAAAAAGCCCCTAAAAAAGGGGCTGAAAGACAGGGATGGTGTCTATGGCAAG
>CAUQNX010000041.1:0-18640 GCA_963519845.1 uncultured Moellerella sp.
ATGAGTTCTTATCCTGCTCCTTATGTACCGGCAACTGAAGATAAACCCGAAGATAAAGGCGATTTAGTTGCGAGACTTATTTTTAGTGGTTTCGACGACCAAAAAATCCCTTCATTTAATTCAACCTATTTCACTGAGTTCGATAAACCGATTCTTGGTAGCTTTATTGCAGCTGGCTTTATTTTTACTGAAGGTATTTTTGCCAAAGAGCTCCCAAATGACCCTTCTATTTTCTTTCTTGGTGAAGAAATTTCCTTATCAGCCAGAGCCTTCACTAAAGGCTATGATGTTTACCATCCAACAAAAATATTTCTTTGGCACTACTACGAAAGAAAAGAGTGTAAAAAGATTTGGAATGACCATAGTAATGAAGTTAAAGATCAAGGTCATATTGATAAAGCATGGTGGGAACGAGATAATGAATCTAAAAAACGCGTTCGTCATCTTTTAGGTATTGAAATAAATGAAGATTGTAATTTAGGTATATATGGGCTGGGAAATATAAGAACATTAACCGAGTTTGAATACCATTGTGGTGTGTATTTTAAAGAAAGAAGAATACATCCTGACCTGATGAAAGATAATAAACCAAGCTCATTTAAAAAAAATACATTGCCTCATCAAGAATGGTTAGATCTTTTGTATAGCTCTTATCATACAACATTATCTGTTAGCAAAAATGAACTATACTGTGGCTCCACTGATTTACGGTACTGGCAAGTCGGAGTATATAACAAAAATAACGAAATAATTTCATTAAGTAACTTATTACCCGATGAACTGAACAATTATAAAAAAGCTGGCTCTGATGATCTGTATGAAATTAACATAAAATTCAAAGAGCATATTGAAATTTCACCCAGCAATATTAAGATTTTTCCTTTTAGGGATAATAATGGTTGGGGTGAGGCTTTGGAAAAACCATGGTAGGTAGTAAAAAAATTTATAACAAGATTATTAGTATTGATATGCTTCTTGACCTTGATGGAATGATCCCCTCATTGGGAGAATTACAGGTTAAACTAATCAGTTTCTTACAGAATTTTAATGATTGTTTAGCATCTGAAGGCTATGAGTCAGATAATATCGATACGCTTTATCGCGCTATTTGCATCTATTTAGATGAAAAAATATCAAAACATGCAAGAAACAAAGATTTATCATGGGAACCTTATCTCCTTGATAACTATTTTTATGGTTTTGAAAAGGATAATTTTAGTGTGAGTGAAAAATTAGCAATGCTTGTGAACTCTAAAAATCAATATTTTTTTTCGCTAGCCTATCACACTAGCCTGCTATTCTCGACCATACCAAAATACAGCGAAGAAATTAATATGATACTCACTGGCTGTAGTCATCGGCTACCAGCGCCAATAACCAAAGAGGTTGATACTGAAGAAACTATTATTTCTGTTTTCGTACAACAAAAAAGAATTAATACTCCGCTAATCCTATTATCTGAGATAATTTTTCTTACTTCTCTACTTATTATTGCATGGTTCTATTTTAAAGACACATTGGAAAAGTTAATTTAAATGAAATATCAACATTTATTTAAAAGACCTTCTTTTTTAATCTTACTCTTTGCCTTTATTATAACTGGCGTGCTCGCTTTTTATGATAGTGGTAGAGTCTTTGTCTGGCTATCCTGTTTACTTATTATACTGTTTGTTTTTTCTGTTATATTATTAAGTTCATCCAAAGAAGAGATAGTCACACAAGAATATAATGATGATGCCAGTGATAAAGAAGACCCAGACATTGTCTTTATTATGGGTCCCTATGCTGAACGCTGGTTTAGTGACCCAAATGAAACGGGTGCGGTAAGGTTTGATAAAAAAATAACTTGGATATTGATTAGAACACCGCAAGAGTTGATAAAAAAAATCGGCTTCATAAATGAAAAACATGGAAACTATAATTTCAAGGCTATATTTCCATTTCTACCCGATGGCCATGATAATGACTCACTGATGCTGTTAAAAATAAAAGACTGGTGCTATCTTTTTCATCGGAATCAATTTGATATCGAAATTGCCTGCTCTTTTATTATTTATTCCAAACTTGGCAACCAACGTTCTTCACGCGATCCAAATAATGTGTTTTGGATTGGTGATTTAAATCTCAATGATAATATAAAAAAAGATATCTATGCTGAAATCGAGTTGATGAAAGAGCAATTAAATCACATTTGTACTAGTAAAAAATTGAATGAAATTCAAAGCTATACTATGGCATCTTTGCTTTTTGAGTGGCTCGAAGAGTCACAACTTTTAGATGAAATAAAAAAATTATTATCTGATACACCTATTTATCTGACTAATTTGATGATCTCTGATTATGCGACAGGTTCAACTCGTCATGGGGCTTGGTCACGGTGGCTACAAGAAAAGTACGCAATTTTACCACAATTATCATCCTATATCAGCTTACCACCACTGCCTGAAAAGGTGATTATTAAGAAAAACACCAGCTATAACTATATTATTGAGAAAGAAAAAATAAATCTTTTCATATTTATTTTTCCTGCTTTGATTGCTCTTGCTATAGCGAGCAGTCTGTTATATTCGTTTTGTCACCAAGTAGAATTAAATAATCATATCAATACTTATATTAGCGATTTTGATAAAGCAGCAGATGGTGATTATGGCAAAAAAATATCAGTCATTAAAAAATTACAACTAGTAGAAAAGAAAATGATCACTGATAGTAAAAGATATTCTATAACCTGGGGGTTGTCTATTTCTAACCCTTTATTAGCTAAAATAGATGTTTCTATCAAAGATTTTTCAGACAAACCATTATTTACCTCTCAGGCACAAGCAGCTATGTTTGATATTGGTAGCTCAAAAATAAAACCTGAATATATTAATAGCTTAAAGCCATTAGCTTATTTCATGAGGAGTCATCCTGAAATAATTTTACTTATTGAAGGACATTCCGATAATTCCGGATCAGAAGAAAAAAATATTATTCTATCCTATAGCCGAGCCGAAAATATTAAAAAATGGTTTATTCTAGAATCAGGTCTTCCTGAGTCTAATTTTGCTATTCGAGGTATAGGCCCCAAAGAAGCCATTGCGAGTAATGATTCTGAAGAGGGCAGAAAGATGAATCGACGTGTTGAGATAAAAATTTATCAGAATGATATTTGATTTTAAGGACTATCTTCAAGGACTATATTCAAGGACAATATATGAACAATAAAAATACCATTTACACTCTTTCTGAAGGTCATTTTCTAACCACACACCCCGAGGTTGAAAATACTCTTAATATATTAGTTTACCGAGATACCGAGTTAAACGAATATAATATAGTCATCAATCGTGCCACATTGGGTGAAGATGAAACAGTAGAGCAATTCTGTGAGAAAGAGGTAGGTAAATTTGCTAACGAAATGCCTGGCTTCAAAGAAGAAGGAAAAATGCTCTCGCATGACTTGGGAAATTTAAAATTACCCGTTGTTCAAATTGCTAATAGCTATTTAAGAAATGGTGAACGTTTTCATCAAGTGCAATCTATTGTGAAATTACCTAAAAATAAATTATCAAATCCTAATGATGATCGTTTAATTATTTTCACATTAAGTTCATTCAAAGAATTTACTGAATATCAAAGAAAACATTATGTAAGAGTACTCAATAGCTTCTCTCCAAATACAGGTGATGTAACCTTTGATAAAAAATAACGATTGATCCTCCCCATGTTTTTTTATTTACGATATGGGGTTTTTTAATTTTATTGATAGTGTGTTATTTAAAAACGAAATGTCTGACTTAGGTCTATAATACATTTCGTTTTCAATTTACATTAAAACTACTCTATATAAGAATAGAATTAATAACCAATTCGTTAATTCTTATAATAACTCTACCTGCCATCATCATTTTATGATTGGTTCCTTGAATTTAAAGCACCTCTGATTATCATTTTATTTATTCACCTACTTTTTATAATGATAAGAGGCAGCCTTTTATCTTAACTTTATTTTAACAAAAGATTGTTTTTTTACGCTGATATATTATATGGTTATTTAAGTAACTCATAATCACCCCATAAAATTTAACAAAATAAATTCTATCTATCAGTTTATTTCCCACCAAATAGCTAAATAAAAATAATTACCATCACTAAAATTTAATAAAACTCCCTCTATTAAATGAAAATTTTTTACAATAAATAAGTGTGACTCAGCTCTCTCTACATTTCTATATTTATTCAGTATGTTTATACCCAACAAAATAAGTAAAAACTTTAAATATAATTGCTTTTATATAAATGCAATAAGTCTTTTATTTTCAAATAAAAATGAAATGTAATCAAATATATGATCCATCATATATTTAATGTCTTAAGGATATAATCATGATCCATGCTTTTATCAAAAAGGGAAGTTTTCAGGATTCTGTCAGCCTGATGCTTATTTCCCGAAAATTAAGTGAAGCCCCAGAAGTGGAAGAAATTTCAGTCATGATGGGGACACCAGCAAATAAATCTTTGTTAGAAGTCACCGGATTTTGGCATGAGATTTTTAATGACGCCACACCTAACGATATCTGTGTTTCTATCAAAGCTGAATCTTCTGACATTACGATTATTGAGACCATCGCAACAGCACTCGAAGAAGCGCTAACGGATATTGCTAAAGGCCAAACCAGTGGCAATCAGTTAACCAGCGTACGTAGCTGGCGCAATGCCAAAGTAAAAAGCCCAAATGCGAATATGTTGCTGATTTCAATTGCTGGTGAATACGCGGCTGAATTGGCCCATACAGGCTTAGATGATGGCTGCAATATCATGCTGTTCTCAGATAACATCAGCATCGATGACGAAAAACAGTTGAAAGAAAAAGCGTCAAAAAAAGGTCTGATCGTTATGGGACCTGACTGTGGTACAGCCAATATTGCAGGCGCCCCACTCGCTTTTGCCAACGTTGCTCCTCAAGGTTCAATAGGCATTATTGGTGCATCGGGCACAGGTATTCAAGAAATCACCTCGCAGATAGTGCTACAACGCCAAGGAATTAGCCACGCAATTGGACTTGGCGGCCGCGATTTACATGAAAAAATAGGCGGAATTAGTGCCATTACGGCAATCAATATGCTCGCAGCCGACCCACATACACGGGTTATCGCTTTCGTTTCTAAGCCGCCAGCACCAGAAGTGCAGCAAAAAATTATTGCTGAGATGAAACGCCACAATAAGCCGATTGTTGCCCAATTCCTCGGAACTAAACCCCTAGTCGAACAAGATGACAATATCTATTTTACCCGCACATTGGATGAAACGGCGCGTGTTGCAGCCGATCTTGCCCGCGTTGAAGATCAAATAGCTCAACTTCCTAAAGTCGCTGGCAAAAAAATTATTGGCCTCTATGCAGGCGGTACCTTAGCGGCAGAAAGTGCCATGTTGCTAGCCGAAAAATTGAATGTCACTCTTGATGCGGAGCATGCGCAGGGCACCATGCTTAAAGCAGATGGTCACCATATTATTGATATGGGTGATGACTACTATACGCAAGCTAAGCCTCACCCAATGATCGATCCCTCAACTCGCAATAAGTTCATCAGCGAATTAAGCCAAAAATTAGATATTGGTGTGTTACTCGTCGACTTTGTTATTGGTTATGGCGCAACACAAGATCCCGCAAGCGCACTGATCGAAGAGATCAATAAACTGAATAAAAAACGCGGTGTTGATCACCCTTTGATCACCATAGCAACGATCACCGGAACTGAAAGTGATCCTCAAAATCGTTCAACACAACAACAACTCCTTGAAGAGGCAGGCATTATTGTTATGGATACCTTGCCTGAGGCGGTTTTGTTAGCGAAAGAATTGATTCAGCCACACCCTGCCGAAGCCGATAGCGAAGCTGCCCCCCTGCTACAAGGTATTTCCGTCATCAATGCCGGATTGCGTAGCTTTGCCGAAGATCTGCAATCAAGCAATACACCTGTCGTTCATTACCAATGGGCACCTATTGCAGGTGGGAATAAAAAACTGGCTGATATTTTGAAAAAATTGAAATAAGGAATTGCAGACATGTATACAACTATTGAACAAGCCAACGAAGCCGTTATTGAGCGTATCCGTGAAGCGCGTCCTCACTGGCATGATGTCAGTTTAGCGAAAGAAGTTATCCCTGTATTAGCGACCGGTAAAAAATTACTGCATGCAGGCCCACCAGTCACTTGGGATGAGATGAGCGGGCCGGTTCGTGGCGCTTGCATCGGCGCATCGCTGTTTGAAGGATGGGCCAAGAACGAAGAAGATGCGCTCGCTATGCTGGGTAAAGGCGAAGTCGAGTTTATTCCATGCCATAACGTCAATGCCGTCGGTCCTATGGGTGGGATCACCTCAGCGCATATGCCAATGTTGGTGGTTAAAAATGACGTACATGGCAACGAAGCCTACTGCAATATGAATGAAGGGATAGGTAAAGTGATGCGCTTCGGTGCTTATGGCCCTGATGTTCAACAACGTCTTCATTGGATGCATGACAGCTTAGCCCCTGTACTAAAAGCCGCACTGGCCACGATTGATAACGGAATTGACCTCACGGCGATCATGGCACAAGCCATTACCATGGGTGATGAATTCCACCAACGTAATATCGGTGCTTCCGCGCTACTGCTGCGTGAACTAGCGCCTATTTTAAGTCAGCTTGACTATCCGAAAGATGAAGTTACTAAGGTAATGAAATTTTTAAGTATTACCGACCAATTCTTCTTAAATCTGGCAATGGCCTACTGTAAAGCGGCGATGGATGCAGGCGCACAGATCAAACAGGGCACAATAGTTACGGTTATGACGCGTAACGGCAATAACTTTGGCATCAAGATCAGCGGTATGGGTGACCAATGGTTTACTGCGCCAGTAAATACACCGCAGGGACTATTTTTCTCTGGCTTCAGCCAAGCAGACGCTAATCCAGATATCGGCGACAGTGCAATCACTGAAACCTTTGGTATTGGCGGCGCAGCTATGGTGGCAGCACCGGGAGTGACTCGCTTTGTTGGTGCCAGTGGTGGAATGGATGCTGCACGCCAAGTTTCAGAAGAGATGGCAGAGATCTATCTGGCTCGCAATATGATGCTGCAAATTCCAACATGGGATTTCCAAGGCGCCTGTTTAGGTTTAGATGCGCGCCGTGTGGTGGAAACTGGCATTACCCCTTTAATTAACACAGGCATTGCGCATAAAGAGCCGGGCGTCGGTCAAATTGGTGCAGGGACAGTACGTGCGCCACTAGGCTGCTTTGAGAAAGCCATTGTTGCATTAGCGGAAGAGTTAGGTCTCGACGCCTAACTTATCCGTCATCAGGGGGCTATATGCATATTCAAGCCATTAATGTCAGTCAGCATATTTTAGATTTCCACGGCGAAATAAAACCTGTGGGTATCTATGCTAATGCATTGAATTTCATTAGCCCCCAACAACAGTTAATCACATTTCATCGTGAGGGTCGGTGCTTAAGTCCTATGGGCTGGCAATTTACATCTACTGATTTTGATTATTTAGCTCAGCTTTGCCAAAGCTCCATTATTTTAACTGTAACAACAAATGAAATTAATGCTCTCACCGGTTTGAAGATTAGTGTCGGCCAGCGGCAGAATTTACAATTAAACGAAAGCTGTATTCCCGATATTCGTTGGCTGGAGAGCTTCTTTTCCTTATTGTCACCAAAAATTGAGACGGGTCTATTTGGTCCACTTAAAAATTATCGTCAAATTGCACTATCGGAAGATATTAAATTACTAAAGACCATGTTTCAGCGCCAGTTGGCAGGAGAACATCTTGATTGGGCAATATATATAGGTAAAGGCCCCGGATTAACGCCAAGTTCCGATGACATGTTAATTGGTATGTTATTTTCACTCTATTTAATGATGCCAGAGAAAGCGCACAAAGATTTTTTTAACAACACAGCCAAGCTATCTGATCTCACCACTCTAGTGAGCCAACATTATTTAACTTATGCAGCTCAAGGAATATTTTCAACCTATCTTATTCAGTTAGGAAAAAAAATGAAAAATAAACAGCTGCTATTTAAAGAGACGTTGGAAATACTTTCTGTCGGACATCACTCTGGCGCTGACACCTTATTAGGTTTATGGGTTGGATATCAGGTTATAAAAAATAATTTCATTAAATAAATTATCATAATTAAATTAGCGGATATAAATATGAAAACGATTGTTATTGCTCTTGGGGGAAATGCGTTATTACAACGCGGAGAAGTGCTATCTGCTGAAAATCAATATAAAAATATTGAATTGATGTCAGAAACCATCAATAAATTAGCTAAAGAATTTCGTGTGGTTCTGGTGCATGGTAACGGGCCTCAAGTGGGTTTACTCGCGCTGCAAAACTTAGCTTATCAAGATGTTCCTGCTTATCCACTCGATATTTTAGTTGCTGAAAGTCAGGGTATGATTGGCTATATGATGATGCAAAAAATTAATCAATCCGATCCCACTCAAGCCATTACGACTGTAATGACCCGTGTTGCCGTTGATATGACAGATAAGGCATTTAACGATCCCAGTAAATTTATTGGCCCTATTTATGACCAAGAGAATATGGCGGCATTAAAAGCCAAATATCAATGGCAATTTAAACTTGATGGCCAGGATTATCGCCGTGTTGTGCCTTCCCCAATGCCACAGAAAATAATCGGTATTGATGCGATTAAATTACTCCTTGATGCAGGGCATATTGTTATCTGTGGCGGTGGCGGCGGTATTCCAGTCAATAATGAAAATAACCAATTTATCGGCAGCGAAGCAGTTATTGATAAAGATTTAACAGCAGCATTAATTTCTCGTGAATTAAATGCTGAACATTTTGTGATCTTAACTGAGGCCGATGCCATCTATTTAAACTGGGGCACAGCAGATCAAAAAGCGATTATTAAAGCGACTCCCGAAGAGTTAGCTCCCATGGCCGTAGCCGATGGCGCAATGGGTCCGAAAATTATGGCCGTCAGTGATTTTGTTAATGCCACAGGCCAGCAAGCTCATATAGGTTCACTACAGAATATCCAGCAAGTGATTGAAGGACAGTCTGGCACTTTAATTTATCAATCTTAACGTCAAATATTCCTTTTAGGAGCGTCATTATGAACGATGCAGAAATGAATGACAGTAAAGGTAAAGTCCCTTATTGGGTCAAACTTACTATCATCTTCTTTTTCGGCTGGATAGCACTCTATGCAAGTCGCGCTATTCTTGGTCCGATTATGGTCAATATTGGTGATGAATTTAGCTTATCAAAAGCCCAGCTAGGTTCAATTATGAGTATTTTCTTTATCGGATATACGCTATTAAATATCCCATCGGGGATCATTGGTGACTATTTAGGCAAGAAAAAAGTTTTGGTCACTGGGGTTCTACTATTTGGCGCATTTGTCGTTATTGCCGGTATGATGCCGACTTATGCCTCATTTATGTTCGCATGGATAATGGTTGGGGTATTCCAAGGTTTCTATTATGGCCCACAATATGGCCTATCATCAGAAGCTATTCCTAAAAGCCGTATAACACTCGGTAGCGCTATCATTAATAGTGGAATGGCATTCGGCTTATCGATCGGTTACTACATTTCCAGTATTTCTGTTGGCGAAATGGGTATGAGCTGGCGTACACCTTTTTATATCGTCGGTGTGCCTATCGTTATTATTGGTTTGGTAATGTGGTGGATCATTAAAGACCGCCCGAAAGTCGATAAAACGGCAGTAGCTGGTGAGCCTAAAGCGAAAATTAAATTATCATTTAAAGATCTCTTTGGTAATCGCAATATTAACTTATCTTATATCACTATCTTCTGTGTTATTTATGGCTTCTTCGTACTAGTCGTTTGGCTACCCTACTATTTAGAAACAGAAAGAGGTATAACCGGAACCCAGATTTCAACCATAGCGTCGCTAATGCCTTGGTTTGCTATTCCCGGTTCACTGCTCTTTAGCTGGTTCTCAGATAAGATTGGCCGCCGTAAACCTGTTCTATTGATTATGCTGCCACTCTCACTGATCGCTATCTTAGCCGTACCTATGTCAAATTCGATGCCAGTATTGATCGGTGCACTGATCCTCTATGGGATCGTCGGTAAAATCAGTACTAACCCTGTTCTGGTTGCTGTTGTTGCTGATAACTCACCGCGTCATGCGCTAGGGACATCATTCGGCGTCTATAACTGTATAGGAATGCTAGGTTCTGTCTTCGCACCCACTATCACAGGTTATTTATCAGATAAAACGGGCAGTATGAATTCAGGCTTCTATTTTGCAGCGATATTAATTTGTATCGGTATCCTTGCCAGCCTATTCATTAAAGAAGAGAAGCCAGCCGAAATAGCCTAATCACAACTTATTAAAGGGCAAACTCGATTTGCCCTTTTTTAATTCAACGGCTCATAAAAATGCTGCACACTCGGATGTTGCTGTTTAAAGAGCTCGACCAAATAACTGACAACTGCCCCCTTTCTATCTTCACTCCACGCCAATGATAGCGGCGAATTATGTCGACGATTCTTCACCTCTTTAGCAATTAACTGACCACTATTGATTAGTGGCTGGCATAAGCTCAAAGGCAAAAACCCAATACCAACACCTTTAAGATGACAAGCAAGTTTCGTATGTAGATCAGGTACTTTTATTTCATGTTGCCCAGATAGATGCCAAGCCGTTCGCTTCGACAGTTGGCGAGACGTATCCTCCACATTGACGGCTGAGTATATACGCAGTTGATCATCGGTTAATACCCCTTCAACGCTAGCAAGTGGGTGATTCGGCGCAACGATAAATTGCCATTGGATCTCACCTAATGCACAAATACTGATATTATTTTTTAACGCCTCATTACCAGTTACGCCAATCGCAAAATGATAATCTTCATTAATTAAAGCGTCCCACACTCCCATATAAACTTGTCGCGTAATATGAAATTGTGTCGATGGGAATTTCTGGCATAAACAGGCCAACATACTGGCGACGCCCGTGCGATCGTATAATAGATTATTAATGACAATATTGACTTGATGCTCAACGCCAGCATTCATCTGCTGTAATTCCATAGGCATCAATTCTAACCAAACAATCCACTGACGACATTTGTCGAGTAAATATTCACCCGCTGGTGTGAGAGTGACCGTTCGTGTTGTGCGAAGAAATAGCTGTGTGCCAATGCTCTCTTCGAGGGTTTTAATACGATAGCTAATCGTTGCCGATGTTTTATGTAATAACTCGGCGGCCTTAGTAAAACTTTGGCAATCAGCCACTTGAATAAACGTACGGATCATTTCCTGATCTAACATGGCAGTTTCCCCAAGATAAAAAAGCTAAGCAATATTCTAATATGAAACAAAATAACGTTTCTATTTTTATATATTATTAATTAAATCAATCCTCTAAAGCTAATATCTCGAGTATAACCTTTAGCGAAATAAAAAGGTAAGATAAGATAATTTAACCCTACTGATTTGAATAGAGACTTAATAAAACACCGCCTTAATCGTCTCAATGATCAGTTGTATATTTAATATCACTAACAATCCGGTCGATAGCCAACCTAAGAACATCGTAATTTTTGAATTTTGAAAATCCCCCATTATCTTCTTACTTGATGTTAAAGCAATTAACGGGATCATCGAGATAGGCAATGCGATGCTCAAAAAAACTTGAGTATAAATTAGCAGCTTTTCGACAACATCACCTTTATCGCCCCAAATATAAATACAGATAACCACTGGAATAATCGCGATAGTGCGGCTAATTAATCTACGTTGCCAAGGAGCAATTTTAAAATTAATAAATCCCTCCATCACAATCTGCCCTGTTAGCGTACCTGTAATAGTTGCATTCTGTCCCGAGGCCAATAAAGCAACGGCAAAAAGAGTCGCAAGGGTTGAACTGGCGATAGTACCTACAATATCTGGATTCTTTAATGCATCATACAATTGCGTAAATCGCCCTAATTCATTTGGATCATTACCAAAAAAGAGAGATGCCCCGAGGATCAATAATAAGCAATTGATGATAAATGAGAATGCGAGTTGTATATTTGAATCTATAGTAGCAAATTTGACTGCTTCTTTTAGTGCAGCCTGATCTTTTCGATCATATTTTCTAGACTGTACCAGTGAGGAGTGAAGGTAAAGGTTATGGGGCATAATAGTAGCACCAACAATACCTAAGCCAATTAAGAGTGCGGAGTCTCTATCTTGTACTTGAGCCGTAAAAATATCAGCATTAGGAATAAAGCCATTTAATATGCTAGCGATATCGGGATTGGCTAAAGCCACTTCGTAAGCAAATATGGTAAAAATAGTGGCTATCAAGGTAAAAACAAAAGCTTCTATTTTGCGAAATCCGAGTTTCATCAATGCCAGTAAAGCAAAGACATCTAAAATGGTAATTAATACACCCATTAATAGCGGAATATTGAACAATAAATAGAGAGCAATTGCACTGCCAATAACTTCGGCGATCTCTGTGGCTATAATCGCAAGTTCAGTGGTAAACCAAAGAACATAAGCTAATTTAATCCCAACTTTTGATTTAGTGGCTTGAGCTAAATCCATTCCAGTGACAATGCCTAATTTGGCACACATCGCTTGAAGTAACATAGCAATCAAACTAGAGAGTAAAATCACGGACAGTAATAAGTAACCATACAAAGCACCGCCTTGGATTGACGTTATCCAATTACCCGGGTCCATATATCCAACTGCGACCAAAGCACCAGGGCCAGAAAATGCAAATAATTTGCGAAAAAATCCGGCGTTTTTACTGGCGATAGGAACAGTATTATTTATCTCTTCAAGGCTGAGATTTGATTGTTCTCTCACTGAGTCAATCCTATGTGGCGATAATAGTAGCGAAAAACATATCTTATTTGATAATGATTATCATTGGCAATAGCAATTATTGCTAACTACCTGCTCTTAGACTGTAATTAAAGACTATCAATAGCCAAATAATGATCAACATTGTTTACCCGACTTTACTGCTGGCTAAATCAACCGCGAGTTATTTTAATATCAGCAGACTATATTCGCTAAGTACAAAATATTAACCATACGGGTATGCTTTATCCTGTTAAAAATAGTGTCGATAGGTTTAAATGGACGCTATAAAAAATGAACTTAAAAGATTAAATCAAATTAAAATATGACGTTATTGTAAATTAACGCACTTATTAACTTACTATTTATCTTTTAAAACAAATTACTTATCGATTTAATGATGATTTTCATTCATATGGGGAATAAAATTTTATTTATCAACTATTTTAATTTAAAATCAATCAGTTAAGCAATGAAATATTTTGTTACAATATTTATTGCTATGTACATACGATTTCATAATGAAACTATCTTACTTTTCTTAATAAAAAGAGCTAATTAAAATAAATAAGCAAAATTCACTTTTTGGTTGATTACTTTTAAACCGAATATTATCCGGCTTAATCACTTCATTTAATCAATCATTCAGAAGATATTCATGTTTTTGCAATCTGTTTACGCTAAGTCACTTATCCTCCGTGGATAGTGCTCTTTTCACGCCTTTGGCTTGCTTTACTTGTCCTAAACAGCTCATTATTCTGCATAACATCAAGCACCGTTTGCACCGGCTAAGCTTAACGATACTAAGCAAGGATAGCTTTGCTTAATAATACATTCTTCTTCTAAATACTTTATGTTGCGGGAAAGCGACAAACGCTAGCATTTCTTAGGTCACCTTTTATTCTTAGAGTAGCGGCGTGATTGAAATGACTAAAAGTAGCTCGGCGGACTTGTAGCGCGAAGAATAATGAGGAAATCTAGGAGACATTGTAATGCCAACGCCATGTTATATCTCTATCCAAGGTAAAACTCAGGGTAATATCACCGCCGGAGCTTTCACCGCAGAATCTGTCGGCAACGTCTATGTGCAAGGGCACGAAGATGAGATGCTAGTACAAGAGTTTGAACATATTGTCACTGTACCAACAGATCCCCAATCGGGTCAGCCTGCTGGCCAACGTGCGCACAAACCTTTTCGTTTCACTGTGGCGTTGAACAAAGCAGTTCCTCTACTTTATAACGCATTAGCCTCTGGTGAAATGCTGCCGAAAGTTGAGCTAAAATGGTATCGTACCTCTATCGAAGGCAAGCAAGAGCACTTCTTCACGACCTCTTTAGAAGACGCCACTATCGTTAATATCGATTGCAGAATGCCACACTGCCAAGATCCGACTAAAACAGAGTTTACTCAGCTAATTCAGGTCTCACTCTCTTATCGTAAAATCGATTGGGAACATGCAGTTGCTGGTACTTCAGGTGCTGATGACTGGCGAGCACCACTCGAAGCCTAAGTGACCCAGAATCCTATCAGCATTAATTTGCCATAGTTGGCTGTAGTAAAAGAAAACCTCATTTAAAATAACCTCAATGTTAAATTTCGACATTGAGGTTATTTTCATCACTAACATCAAAGATATTACCTACAGTAAATCCTATCCATCACTTATTTAGGCTAAATATTAAGCTAGATATCACTGGTTTTAAATTTATTTTTCCATCTTTTATATTCGCGATTGAATGCATAAACATGTTATCGCTTTATGCACTCTCATATTAGATTTTTCGCTCACCTTTTTTCATCGAAAGATTATCTGAGTTAACACTCTTATTATGATGACTTTGCCATTTTGAGCTATCAGAAAGAAAAGAGCTTTTATTAATAAGAAATCCATATTATTACGCTATCAGATTATTTAATGATTAATGTTAGCGTTAACTACTAGGTCTAAACAACTAGTATTCTATTATTTAATGTTCAATATATATTACAAAAAAAAATAAAACTCGATATTTCCGTTCTATTACCTCGGTTATATCTAGCAATTATAGTTCATAAGTTTATTATTTTAAGTTAATAAATTTAAGATAGGTATTAAATATTCAACTCATATTTATGTATCAAAATAGAACAAACATTAATCTTATATACTTAATATCCGCTTAATCTTTATGAATATATCATCAAAAAACATGACTATATCTGAATCAACCAGGTGTTTATATATGGATTATTTGATTTAATGACTACAACTCTTTTTACTTTGTTTAATTCCGGATTTAGGTAAATGAATAGATTTTTATTTCGCAAATCATTCAATTTATAGATTTTAACTCCAGAAAAGCAATGCGGCACCAGACGATCTTTCTATCAATAATTGTTTTATATCAAAGGGATAACTCGTTTATAGTGTATTTTGTATATCCTCAATATAAGAAGTGTTTGAAAATTAAGCTATGTTGATTTGTTAGTACATTATTATATAATAGAAATGATTTGTAATATTTGCTCATACTAATTATCAATTACTGATCATCCTTTACTGATTGTTAATTATTTATACAGCTTAAACTTAGGAAAGCACATAGTGTTCGTATTTTTACGTATCTATTAATAATTACTTAAAATAAAGACTAAGTAAATTCACTACTTTTATTTATATAGAAGTGGCCTCCTTTTACTTAAATTTTATGAAATATAACTTAATTCTAGATATGTCTAATACAGCTTATTTATAAATGTTATTTATATATTGAATCTTTGGGTAAATTGATCCATGAAAAATATTTTACGTATTAGTTTCTTTCTTGCCTTAGCTATTATAGCGGGCTGTAGCAGCAATGTAGCAACATCTTATCATACTGAAAAATGGGAAGATTTTAAAACCTCTTCATTAAAAGAGAGTAATAAAAATAACAAAGTAAATGTCGTATTTTATCGTGAAGATAACCACATTGAAGGTAAGGCAATAAATGTATTTGTTAATAAGCAATATTTAACTTCTTTATTGCCAGGTGCAATTAAACAAGTCGAATTATGTGCAGGTAAAAATATATTTACTGCATATAAGACGGATGTGTCTGAGCGTTATTACACAAAGCTGAGTACCGAAATAGATTTTAATTTGATTCAAAATGAAACTCTATTTTATAAGGTGGAACTTTCTAAATTAGAACCAGGTAAGCTAACTTTTTCTGAAATTAAAAAATCAGATATTCCTCATAAGGATGGCAAAGTTAAAGAACAATCACACACATTATCACGTGTGAATATACCGGCTGATTGCATCTAATTTAATCAATTTAAAACTAAATCAAATACAAATTTTATTTTGTCTGATTATTCAGATAAAAGGATAGTTTATGACCGTTCAAAATATTACGATAACAATTAATAATCAAAAGCAATCTATTGAAAATTATTCCCTCATTGGTGGGCGCAATGGTACTGGTACTAAAGGCCAGCCATTGCATATTGAAGCAAAAGAAAATGTAAATTATTTACTAACAAATACTGATACCCAATTCGCACCAGAAAATATAGCTACAAAACGTGTGGGTAATAATTTATATATTGCTTTTGAAGGCGCGGATATTAATTCCCCTGATTTAATTATCGACAATTACTTTGCTATTAATGGCGATAGTAACTCTTCAGCAGACCAAGCCAATTTAATTATTGGTCAACATGAAAATGGCAAATATTATCCCTATGTGCCAGAAAGTGCATCAAAAGAAGATGCTATTAGTCAATTAGCTGAAAATCATCAAGCAGGACAAGCTCTTGGTGGTGATGAACTTCCACCTGTTTGGGCTTTTAATCCATGGTGGCTAGCTGCACTAATACCTCTGGCAGCTGGAGGTATTGCGATCAATAATTCTGGTGGCGGTTCCAATAAACCAACAACTCAAGTTGATAAGGTAGGAAATACCCCACCTGAGGCAGGAGATGATCACGCAACAACCAAAGAAAATACACCAGTCGAGATTGCGTTATTAGCTAATGACAGTGATAAAGATGGCGATTTACTGATCTCCTCCGTCGAAGTAAAGAGTGAGCCAACGCAAGGTAGTGTCACTATTGACCCTGCTACTGGTCACGCGATCTACACGCCTAATCCTGGTGCACACGGCACGGATACCTTTACCTATGTGGTGTATGACCAAAAAGGAAATGTCTCCAATGAAGCCACAGTCACTATCGATATTAGTACTACTCCTGTAGCAGAAGCTGATCAAGCGACAACTCAAGAGAACACGCCAGTCGTGATTGATTTAGTTGCCAACGATAGAGACAAAGAGAGTGGATTTGATTACTACAATGACCCAGTAACAAGTGGTTTAGACCCTGCTTCCGTCAAAGTAACAAGCCAGCCAACGCAAGGTAAAGTGGTGATTGACCCTATTACCGGTGAAGCCACCTACACACCAAACAAAGATGCACACGGTACGGATACTTTTACTTATGTCGTCTATGACAAAGAAGGTAACCCGTCAGAGCCTGCGACTGTCACAGTGGAAATCAGCGCTAACCCAGTTGCCCTTGATGACAGCGCCAAGACCCAACAAGAGACGCCTGTCGTTATCGATTTAATCGACAATGATAGCGACAAAGACGGCGATTTAGATCCTTCGACAGTCAAAGTCACCACAGACCCCAGCAAAGGCAGTGTCACTATTGATGCCAACGGTAAAGCAACCTACACGCCAAATAAAGATGCGCACGGTACCGATATCTTTACTTACGTGGTCTATGACAAAGAAGGTAACCCGTCAGAGCCTGCCTCCGTTACCGTGGAAATCAGCGCTAACCCAGTTGCCGTAGATGACAGCGCCAAAGCCAAAGAGAACACGGCGGTTGAAATTGATTTGGTTGCGAACGACAGTGACAAAGACGGCGATTTAGATCCAACCACGGTCAAAGTCACTTCAGATCCGACCAAAGGCAGCGTCACTATTGATGCCAACGGAAAAGCCACTTACACACCAAATGCGGGATCGCACGGTACGGATACCTTTACTTACGTAGTCTACGATAAAGAAGGTAACCCGTCAGAGCCAGCCACCGTTACCGTGGAAATCAGCGCAAACCCAGTTGCGATTGATGATGGTGCCAAAACCCAACAAGAGACGCCTGTCGTTATCGATTTAGTCAACAATGACAGCGATAAAGACGGTGATTTAGATCCTTCGACAGTCAAAGTTACTTCAGATCCGACCAAAGGCAGCGTCACTATTGATGCCAACGGAAAAGCGACTTATACACCAAATGCGGGATCGCACGGTACGGATACCTTTACTTACGTAGTCTACGATAAAGAAGGTAACCCGTCAGAGCCAGCCACCGTTACCGTGGAAATCAGCGCAAACCCAGTTGCGATTGATGATGGTGCCAAAACCCAACAAGAGACGCCTGTCGTTATCGATTTAGTCAGCAATGACAGCGATAAAGATGGTGATTTAGATTCGACTTCTGTCAAAGTAACAAGCCAGCCAACGCAAGGTAAAGTGGTGATTGACCCCATTACTGGTGAAGCGACTTATACGCCCAACAAAGATGCGCATGGCACCGACACCTTTACTTACGTGGTTTATGATAAAGAAAGTAATCCGTCAGAGCCTGCCACCGTCACCGTTGAAATCAGCGCCAACCCAGTTGCCGTTGATGACAGTGCCAAAACCCAACAAGAGACGCCTGTCGTTATCGATTTAGTCAGCAATGACAATGATAAAGACGGTGATTTAGACCCTGCTTCTGTCAAAGTAACAAGCCAGCCAACGCAAGGTAAAGTGG
>CAUQNX010000042.1:0-17115 GCA_963519845.1 uncultured Moellerella sp.
GCATCGTTTTTCGCAGCTTGAGCGGTATTAACAACATCTTGCTCTGCTTTATTTGCGCTTATAGTCGTATCAATCGCATTGTTTTTCGCAGCTTGAACAGTATTAATAGCATCTTGCTCTGCTTTATTTGCGCTTATAGTCGTATCAATAGCACTGTTTTTCGCAGTTTGAGCGGTATTAACAACCTCTTGTTCTGCTTTATTAGCGCTTATAGTCGTATCAATCGCATTATTTTTCGCAGCTTGAACATTATTTACTGCATCTTGATTTGCCTTATTGGCATTAACAGTAGCATCAAGAGTATTGATATTTTTTTGAGTTAAATTGAGGTTTTGTTGTGTTTTTGCTGCATCAGCATGGCTATTATCACTAATAACAGAATTATTCCATCCACTCCAATTAACATCAGCTAAAGCTGAACCTGAAGCTAAAATACCAGTGACCATTACTGCAACAATAGAGAGTTTATTCATTTGTATTATCCAATTAGTTAGTGTTGTTTATATATCAAAATAAATGGGTTATTTTTTATTGTCGATAAGATTTATTAAAATAGTATTATTTTTTCTAAAAAAAGTATTGAGTTTTAATATTTCAATGCTTTACGAAATGTAATGTTAATTTTAAAAAAATATGTAACTAATTGAATGAAATGGACTATAAAATATAAGCATGTTTACAATTAGGTCTAAATGAGAGTATTCCTAGTGGTTAATACTTTAGATTATACTAATAAAATGGATTTTATTGTTTAGAGGAATTAAATCTAGCTTAGTGATTGTTAATAATATCTTAAGTAACTAAGGGATAATACAATTCTGATGTGTTAATATTTTATTTTTAGGTTGTTGATCTTGTTTTTTACACAGTAGCGAAACGATCCATACACTTAATGAAATGTTCTAATCCTATAAATTAATCTATTTTAAAAATAAAATTAATTTAATTAAAAAACGCCAGCATAAGCTAGCGTTATAAATTTAAAATAATAATGCCTATTTACTATCTACAAGCTCAGCTGCTTTCACTGCGATCCAACCAGCAGGTGTTGTTGCACCACCAACAATATTGGTCATTTCAGAAATACCTTCAGGGACAGGAATATTCGAATT
This sequence comes from uncultured Moellerella sp., assembly GCA_963519845.1. GTDB lineage: Bacteria > Pseudomonadota > Gammaproteobacteria > Enterobacterales > Enterobacteriaceae > Moellerella. The sequence goes on from CAUQNX010000042.1 coordinate 1,113, forward strand.
AACGGCTGCTTGGGTATACTCCTTGGATATATCGGTACCAATATAAAAAATAGAAGTAAGAACTAATGTACCGCAGATAAACATTCTAAACATATTTCGTTTACAGAATGGTGTCACCATAGCAAGTAAAAACATCAGAGAGGCTAAGTCGACAAAAGGCAGCACCTTATTACCCGGCAGGATAAAAGCTAATACAATTGCCATCGGAATTAATAATAGCCCCGTGGCTAAAACTGAAGGCTCACCAATCAATAAGGCGGTATCCATACCTATATAAAAATCACGATTAGGAAATTTTTGTTTAAGTTTGACTTCGACCGCATCGCGAACAATTAATAGCCCCTGAACTAAAATTTCAATCATTTTCGGCAGTAGTAACATAGCTGCAGAAACGGTGATAGCTAAAGCTACTGCATCACTAATTGTATAACCAGCCATTAATGCGAGAACTAAACCTAAAATAAAACCTAAAGTTAGAGGTTCGCCAAAAATTCCAAATTTTTTATTAATAGTTTCTGGCTCAAGGTTTATTTTATTAATTCCTGGTATTTTTTCAATAATATAATTAGTGAGAATACCGAAAGGTACATACATAATACAAGTAAGGTGCGGAAATGAGATACCCTGTAAATTATAATTTCGTTGTAAATAAGGGGCGGTAAAGTCGGCAGCGATTAGTGTTAAAATAAAAATAGCGAAAGTAATACCAATAGCTAACCAATAATTGTCCGTGCCAGCATATACTACAGAACCGACCAATAAAAATATCCAGTAATTGAAAATATCAATATTAATTGTTTTTGTGAGTTTAAGGACCACCATTAGCAGATTAATAACAATAAAACCAATAACCACTGGTAGCATAATAGGAGAACCCCAGCCGATAGTAGAGGCAGTAGGCCAACCCGTATCAACAACAGTTAGGTTTAAACCCATTTTTTCTACCATGGCTTGTGATGCAGGACCCAGATTAGTTAGTAGTAAATTAATAACCAAACCGACACCGACAAAACCAATACCCACTAACATACCTGCTTTAAATGCAGTGCCAATTTTAACACCGAAACATAATGCAATAATAAAGAAAATGATTGGCATCATGACCGCAGCACCAAGACCGATAATACTATTTATAATATCCATAGCACTTCCTTTCACGTAACAGGAACATCAAATAGAATGTAGGTTGTCGGCTTACATTCTATCTATTTATATCTGTCATATTGCAAGTTGCCGCTGTATTAGCAAACTGAGTTATCCTAATAGTTTATATTAGTTATATAAACTCGTCGGTATATCTTAGATGGCTGAGTTATCGCATCTTGAATAATCTAGAATTAAGTTAATTAAATGACTTTAATTGATGTTTTTTATTTTATTTGTTTTATAAATATCTCGGAAAATAATTTAGGTGTATTACTAAATGCATCTAATGTACTACCTGCCATATGAGAAGTAATAGTGACATTATCCAGTTGATAAAATTCACTGTTATCTTTTAATGGTTCGTCATCAAATGTATCAATAGCGGCTCCCATAATTAATTTTTCTTTTAAGGCTTTAAGTAGATCAGATTCATTTATTAATCCTGAGCGAGCCGTATTAATAATCACGGCAGTGTTCTTCATCTGTTTAAAATGTTGGTAATTAATCAGGTTTTGTGTTTCTGGTGTTAATCGTGCATGAACAGAGATAATATCCGATACTTGAATTAACTCTTCTAAACTCTCTATTTTTTGATAGCCTTCATAATGTTCAACATATTTATCATAGAAGACCACCTTGGTATCAAAGCCGGATAAGAATTTGGCTACCAACTGTGCAATATGACCAAATCCAATTAAACCTACTGTTTTACCTCCCATTTCTGGAGTGACATCTGCATTAGGAAAATCTTTACGCCAATATTTATCTTTTAACGCATCATGAGCACGGGCAATATTTCGTGTTTCTGCCAACATCATACCGACAGTAAATTCCGCGACACTACGCGCGTTACGTCCGGGTGTATTTATTACTTTAATATTCTTACTTTCTGCGTAGTCTTTATTAATATTCTCAATGCCGCCACGTAGCACACCGATATATTTTAAATTAGGTGCGTTATCAATCACTGTTTTATTGATAGGGGCAAACTGAGTAATGATAAGATCAACATCAGCGAGATCAGTTAAAAGATCGGCAGATAATTGAACCGCCTCTGCACCATGCTGCTCAATTAACAAATTATCTTCTTGTAATTTCTCTATCGATGAATGAGCCCAAGGTTTAACAATTACTTCAATATCTTCATCGCGTAATTTTGCTAGACCTGCATCCATCGTTTGTTGATTAATAAATAGATCTGAAATAGCTAAACATTTCATTTTATTCTCTCCAATTTAGCGCATTAACATGCCACCGGTAACGTCGATTGTAGCGCCGGTCATATAATGGGTTTTTTCTGATACAAGGAATGTAGCAATATCAGCGATCTCCGCAGGGGAAGCGACTCGGCCAATAGGAATACGGTTGAGATAATAATCAGCATCTTTTTCTAGATTCTGTTTGATCATCTCGGTATCCATAATACCGACAGCAATATTGTTTATATTGATCTTTTTCTTGGCAACTTCTCTTGCTAGTGAAATGGCAAATGTGACCAATCCTGCTTTACTCGCGGCATAATGGGCGTGACCCGTTGTAGAACCATGAAAAGCGGCTTGGGATGTCACATTGAGTATCGAACCAGCAATATCTTTATTTAGGCATTGATTAACGAATAATTGGCTAAGATGAAAAACAGATTTTAGATTAATATTCATTACTCGATCCCAATCTTCTAATTTAATATCTGTGACATAATCGGATAACCAGATTGCCGCGTTATTAATTAAAATATTAAATTGACCGAACTCTTGAATACCCGCTTTAAATAGCGCTTCGATATCTTCACTATTACCAAGATTAGTTTTGACGGCCAATATATTGACATTAGTTGTTCTTTTTATCTCTTCGACTAATTCTGCTGCCTCATTAGGATGGCTACAATAGGTGAAGCAAATATTAGCCCCTTCTTTTGCCAGTGCGCGTACCAGTGCTATGCCAAGACCCGTTGCGCCACCTGTGATCAGTGCATTTTTATTCTGTAGATTTAATTCCATATTATTTACTCACGCTTCAACCTGTATTTTTTCGCTACGGTTACAGGATTTCCAAGGGATTTGCATTTCATTAAGCATGCGTTTGTAGAGAGCATATTTTTCAGCATAAATATCTTTATTGTTGATATCTGGGTGAATGACTTTGGCAACTTCAACCATCATTTCCGATGCTTCAAACACATTTTTGAAATGACCCTGCATTACAGCGGCGGTCATGGCCGTACCTAAGGTGCCATGCTCTTTAACATCGACAATCTCGAGCTGGCATTGGAAAATATCGGCAAAAATTTGTAACCAAATCGAAGAGTGAGTGATCCCTCCCGCCACACGGATAACATTGCTGAGATTTGGATTGATGCGGTGTAGACGCTCAACATGAAAGAGATGACTAAAGGCAACACCTTCATAAATAGCTCGTAAAAAGTGAGCGCGTTGATGGAAGCTATTTACTCCAACAAAACCTGCCGTTGCGTCTGGTATGGTGTTAGAGCCGAAAACAAAGGGAAAGAACATCAGATGGCTTTCATCAGAAGTGGTTGAAGAGACCAACTGATTACATAATTCATAAACTGAGCCTCCTTTCATCTCTTCCAGTTGCTTATCGGCTGCCATAAAGTTATTGATAAACCACTCGAGATTACTGGCTGAGGTTGGGCTGGCTTCGGTAATTTGCCAACGATTATCCAATGGATAGATAGATGTCATAAATAGATTTTTATCAACAACCGGCTTATCAGTGACGTACTCGTTGATACTCCAAGTTCCGGCCACAATAGCTAATTTATTGATTTGATTGATCCCTGATGCCAGCGAAGAGGCAGAAATATCAAAAACACCACCGGAAACGGGCGTACCGGCTTTCAGTCCCGTCAGCTTTGCCACTTCTTCTGTGATATAGCCACAGCACTCAGTGGAGAGCTTGATCGGCGAAAGCTTATCTTTCCAGCTTAGTCCACCCCAAAATTCGAGGATTTCATCATCATAATCACGGTCTCTCACATTAATTAGGTTAGTGCCAGAAAGATCGGTTAATTCAAGATAGGCTTCTCCTGTCAGATAGTAACGGATCAGATCTTTGACCATAAAAATATAACGCGTTTTTTCTAATGCTTGAGGTTCATTATCTTGTAGCCAAGCCAATAGCGCGACGGGTTGACCTGCCCAAATAGATTGCATTGTCTTAGGTAAAATATCGCGTTCAAATCGCGGCGATTGATACCATCTCTCTACATACTCTTTGGCGCGATTATCGGTAGAAATAATGCCATTACGAACTGGTTGTCCGTGTTCATCAACAAGATAGAGTCCGTTACCGTGGCCTGTCACTGAAATAGCCACTAGGTCTTCGGCATCGATATTGGCTTTTAACAAAGCTTCTTTAATCACTTGAATATTAGATTGCCAAAGTTCGGGAATATCACGTTCAGTAAAAAAGGGTTTTGGGGTGATCATTTTTGTATTATTGGAGGCAATAGACAGCACTTTTCCTGTCATATTATAAATAGCAGCTTTTGTCACTGTGCCACCATTATCAATGCCCATGACGTATTGTTCTTTCATCATTAGCCTCATCGTAATCAGATTTTTATAATATTATTATTTACCATAGGTTGTGATCACTGGTGGTAATACCGTTAAAACCGGTATAAAAGATCTTTTCAACTAGGTAGTTTTTGGTAACAAATCCGCCAGCGATATATTGCACATTTATTGGATCGAAACTGCGTTTTAATAAATCAAAGCAGGTGCAAGCATATTCCGCTGGCAATAATTCAACCGCATCAATTGAATTATTTTTCACAACATACGAGGCCTGCTCTAATGAGCGTGAATCGACAAGCAGGACACGATAGATTGTGACTAAGCCCTCTTTTTTAGCATAACGAAGGGCGGTAAAATTAGATGAAATAACACCATCAACTTTAAAAAACTTAGTTAAAATAGAAATACCCGTTTGATCGGGTTTAAAACCGCCGAGTAATTCCAAATGAACCAAAGCTTTTTTTCCTGCTTTATGACATTTACCAATTAATGACTGTAAATTGCCAATATCAGCATCAGGTAATAAAATATATTCAGAATTGCTATTAAGTGCTTTATCGAAATATTTATAATTTCTGATTGAAGGAATGATAGTGTTATTTAAAATCATGAAATTTAATTCCTGCTATTTTTTATTTTGATAGAGATGGTATGCCTCTTGTGGTGATACGCCCTGATGAACAATGGCATTCAGCCCAGCAACCATCGCGGCTGGTTTTGCATCTTGAGTGATATTACGACCGACAGCAACGCCCTTAGCGCCCATATTCATGCAGTGTTCGACAAATTTAAAGTAGCTTAACGTATCTGTTTTTGGCCCACCCAATGCGAGAACGGGAACGATGGAAGCTTCAACAATCAGATAGTCATCTTCTGTGCCAGAGAAGCGAGTTTTAATAATATCAGCACCTAACTCAACACCAATACGCGCCGCATCGGCAATAACTTTCGCTTCGTTTGATTCCGCGGTAGTCACTGGATAACCATAAGGCAATGATTCTATGATAAATGGCATATTCCATTTATCCGCTTCTTTGGCTAGTCTAGCTGCCATCGCATGTGTTTTTTCTTCGTTGAATGCACCTGGGAAAGTCATACAAACAATACCATCTGCATCTATCTTCAGCGCATCTTCTACACAGAAAACTTGTTGGGTATCAGGTACTGAGTTGTTGTAAATATTAACAGTAGAATCAACGCGTAATACGATGGGAATATTGGCAAATTCTTTGGCGTAATTCTTGGCCATACCATAAGTAATGAGCGCACAGTCTAATCCATTGTCAATCAAGGCTGGCATGATTTTAATAGTATCATCGATACCCGCTGTTTTTGTTGAAAAGAAATAGCCATCTAATGCCAAAGTGACTGATTTACCATCTTGAGCAAAGACTTTTGATAAACGACGTTGTTTAGACATAATATCTCCTTTATAAAAATAAAAAAAAAGCCCTCAGAGATTCGGTTAAAATCTCTGAGGGCTTTCTGTTCACTGACCCTATTAATAATATTTTGTTAATATACAAAATATTATCTATGTAATTTTATTATCGCTTAGTCATAAGTTTGTAATTTATTTTAAAAGTACAAACTTAATTTCATTAAAAGCAGATGATATAGACTAATAAGCGTTTAATGAATTTGTTAATGTCTATTATCTCTAACATAGCCAAAGTTATCTTGTCTAATTATTGTTATGAATATGTGATTTAAATCGCGTAATTAACATTCATTTTTAATTTAACTTAATATAGCTTAATCGATAAAGCTAATTGAATTATAATCAAAAAGAGAAATTTTGATTCAGAAATCATTTTTTATCTTTATTTGATAATATAAAAAATAGATCAACATATATCGATCTATTCTTATTTTTGGATTTATTCTATTTTAGAATATTTAATTGGATAAATTAGGGTTATTTTTTTCCACCAAGATACGATATAATCGGCAACTTGTTCTGCTTGGTTTATATCAAGTTGCGGTAAGTCAGTATCAATAATAGTGTCACTAGCGATAGCGATAACATATTGATCAATTAATCCATCTAAAGGTCGATTAAGTGCCGAGCGAAATAGCGCAATCTTTGGAATGGATTCATGTTTAAAACCTTCGACCAAAATAAAATCTAATGATTTTTCATCAAATCTGCTAGCCAAATAATAGAGATCTAATTCAGTATTATCAGGAGTCTCTGTCATTAATGCCCAGCGCTGTTGGCTGGCGACTAAAGTCTGATGAGCGCCTGCTTTTCGCAGCTCATAGCTGTCTTTACCGGGCTTATCCACGTCCATATCATGATGAGTATGCTTGATCATACCGACACGTAAATTGCGCTCTTTTAATAATGGAATCACTTTTTTAAGTAGCGTTGTTTTTCCCGTGCCACTGTAGGCGGTAATACCTAATAGAGGTAAATTAATCTTATTCATTATTATTCTGCTGTTGCTCCCAATTAAGGCAATCTTCTAAGGTATTTAAATTGGCAAATAAACCAACTTCTGACGGAAATAGAGTTGATTTAGCCGCAATTTTCTGCATAAAGAGCATTAATTTTCGATCGCCATTATTTAAATATTCTGCGAGTTGTGGATATAGTGAGCGGTGTAATAAAGCAAATGTCGGGTGGACACGTTGTTCGTCGCTGGCATAGCAAGCGAGAGCATCACCTTTTTCCGCCCACATTTTTTCAGCGAGATTTAATGGAAATAGTGGAACATCACAAGGCACAAAAAGCACCCAATCGGTTTCTATTTTATTTAATACTGCTTGCATACCGGCAAGTGGGCCAGAAAATTCGTCCGTTAGATCAGGAATAATAGGGTAGGGACTTTGACGATAAATATCCAAATGGCGGTTTGCGTTAATTACCAGACTATTTACTTGCGGGAGTAATCGCTCCGCAATAGTAGAGTAAAGAGGGCGGCCAAAAACGGGCACTAATCCCTTGTCTACTCCCCCCATACGGGAGCCTCGGCCACCAGCAAGAATGGCACCCGTTATCGAAGTTTTATCAAACATGTTTAATTTCCCAGGCAGTGCAGCGAAAATAGCTTGAATTACTTAAAATAATAACCTGTTCTCATCGGGAATAAAATTTTATTTTATTTTGCCGTAAATTGAGCAAATATATATAAATAAAAGACATAATCTTTACCTAGATTGACAAGTGATAGCTTTCTCTAGTGTATGATATTCGATAGCTTGTATTCATAATGATAAGAAGGAATTAAAGTAATGAAATGTCACCGTTTGAATGAAGTAATAGAACTTTTGCATCCGGTCTGGAAAGATAATTCTGAACTGAATTTAGTGCAATTATTACAAAAACTAGCGCAAGAAGCTGGATTTCAAGGCGAGTTGGCGGATCTTACTGATGACACTCTGATCTATCATTTAAAAATGCGAGGAAAAGAGAGTAATGAGATTATTCCTGGTCTGAAAAAAGATTATGAGGATGATTTTAAAACGGCCATTTTACGTGCCAGAGGCATTATCAAAGACTAAAGCGACCCTATATAGTGATAGATAAAACAGGTTTCCATTTTGGTGAAATTTCGCCGGATTTAATTCTCGATGCTCTGATGGAAGTCGGGCTATATTTAGATTCTGGGCTAACAGAATTAAATAGCTATGAAAACCGAGTCTACCAATTTATGGATGAAAATAAGCGGCGTTATGTCGTTAAATTTTATCGTCCAGAGCGTTGGAGTCGTTCTCAAATTCAAGAAGAGCATGATTTTACGTTTGAATTGCAAGAGGCTGGGCTTTGTGTTGCGACACCAATACTATTTTCAGGACAGTCTATTTTAGAGTTTGGCGGTTATCTCTTTGCCATTTTTCCAAGTATTGGCGGTCGACAATATGAGACAGACAACCTATTTCAGTTAGAAGAGGTTGGTCGATTGCTTGGCCGTGTTCATCAGATCGGAAAGACAAAACTATTCTCTTTTCGCCCTGAAATCAGTATTGATGAGTATTTAACAGCTCCGCTACAAACGCTTGCTACAAGCCCCCTTGTAACGGCAAAATTGCGTGAGCCCTTATTGGATGTGCTGAATAAATTGACTCAAGAAGTGAAGAGTCAATGGCCAACGGATTATTCAAAGCTCCGCCTGCATGGAGATTGTCATCCGGGTAATATTCTTTGGCGAGATGAAGCTTGGTTAGTTGATTTTGACGATTCTCGTAATGGTCCGGCGATCCAAGATCTTTGGATGCTATTAAATGGAGATCGTCGAGAACAGCGTATTCAACTTGATACGTTGCTTGAGGCTTATAATGAATTCTGTGATTTCGATATTAAAGAACTCAGATTAATTGAGCCATTACGTGCAATGAGGATGGTTCATTATTTAGCTTGGATTGCTAAAAGGTGGCAGGATCCTGCATTTCCCAAGGCATTTCCATGGATGAATGAGAGTGATTTCTGGCATCGGCAGGTAAAAGAGTTTACCCAGCAGATAGTATTATTACAGGAACCTCCTTTGCAATTGAACCCTTTTTACTAATTATATGGATTTTTTTGGAGAAAATTGGAAATGAATAAAATTTGGTTAGCAGTTATCGGTTTGGTGATGTCCTTTGGCGCTGTTGCTGCAGATTATACCGATGGAAAGCAATATATTATGCAAAAAGAAACAGTGCAGAATTTACCTGAAGTTTTGGAATTCTTCTCTTTCTATTGCCCACATTGCTATCAATTTGAAGCTGTTTATAAAATCCCACAATCAATTAAAGAAAACTTGCCTGCTGGCGTAACAAATGCGCGTTACCATGTTGATTTCCTTGGTCCCTTAGGTGCTGAGTTAACTAAAGCATGGGCAGTGGCTATGGTACTAAACGTAGAAGATAAAGTGACTGGTCCTATTTTTGAAGGCGTTCAGAAAACACAAACCATTCGTTCAACAGATGATATCCGTAGTACATTTATCAAAGCCGCGGGTATTACAGCTGAAGAGTATGATGCAGCTTTGAATAGTTTTGTTGTTAAGTCACTGGTTGCTAAGCAACAGGATGCAGCGAAAAATCTGAAATTACGTGGCGTGCCAGCGATTTTTGTTAATGGCAAATATCTGGTTAACAATAGCGGCGCAGCGAGCAACGATACCAAAGATTTTGGTAAAGAGTTCTCAAATGTTGTGAACTACTTAATTACACTGAAATAAATTCCCCTTATTACGATGGTTGAAACATCAGCCATCGTAATATCTTCACTCTACGCAAATATGACAATATCAATATCCACAATAATAAGAACTCCGAATTATTGCTCTGGATCAAAATAAAAAAAGCTAACTCATTGATTTTATTTTTGTGTTTTAGTACTTGATCTTTTCTTACTTATTGAATAAACAGTGCTACATTATTTTACACACAGACTTATCCACAGGATGTTCACCAGAATGCAGCTGGACTAGGTGTTTTTTATGGCGATTAGCTGACAACTAAATTCGTCTATGCCCTCACAATATGGCATTCTATTCGCTATTCACTCCCCCTAAAAAGATGATGACAGATTATGGTTCAAATAGCAGAAAACCCACTTATTTTGGTAGATGGTTCTTCCTACCTTTATCGTGCCTATCATGCCTTCCCACCACTGACTAACAGTGCGGGTGAACCGACGGGTGCCATGTATGGTGTGCTAAACATGCTGCGTAGTCTCATCCTGCAGTATCCATCAACGCATGTGGCCGTTGTATTTGATGCAAAAGGCAAAACATTTCGTGATGAGCTATTTGAAAGCTATAAAGCCCATCGCCCACCGATGCCCGATGATCTCCGTGAGCAGATCGCGCCGTTGCATGAAATGGTGGAGGCAATGGGGCTGCCGTTGTTGATGGTTTCTGGTGTTGAAGCGGATGATGTAATAGGGACATTAGCCTGTCAGGCCAGCCAACAAGGCAAGTCGGTGTTGATTAGCACTGGCGATAAAGATATGGCGCAATTAGTCGAACCGAATGTCACCTTAATCAATACCATGACCAACACCATTTTAGGACCCGATGAAGTGGTTGAAAAATATGGTGTACCACCTGAGCTTATTATCGATTTTCTCGCGCTAATGGGGGATTCATCCGATAATATTCCGGGTGTGCCGGGCGTGGGCGAAAAAACTGCATTGGCCTTACTACAGGGCATCGGCAGCTTAGAAAAAATCTATAGTGATCTTGATGCGATAGCGCCATTAGGTTTCCGTGGCTCAAAAACGTTAGCGCCAAAAATGGCCGAGAATCGCGATGTCGCTTTTCTGTCATATCAATTAGCTACCATCAAAACCGATGTTGAATTAGATCGTAGCTGTGATGAATTAAAAGTGAATGAGCTTGATGTTGATAAGCTCTATCAATTATTTAGTCGCTATGAGTTCAAACGCTGGTTAATGGATGTGGAGAATGGCACTTGGCTGGAAGGAAAGGGCGCCAAACCCTCTGCGCAGGTACAAAAATCAGCGCCTGTTGCACCGCAGAGCACAATCACTAGACCAGCACCAGTTATCAGTACCGAGCATTATCAAACTATTCTTAAGCAAGCCGATTTCGATCAGTGGGTGATTAAATTACAAAATGCCCCCGCTTTTGCTTTCGATACAGAAACCAATAGCCTAGATACTCATGAGGCAAGTTTGGTGGGAATGTCTTTTGCTATAGAACCAGGTCATGCCGCCTATCTGCCTTTAGCACACGACTATCTTGACGCTCCTCACCAATTGCCACTAGACGAAGTATTGGCAGTGATGAAGCCTATTTTAGAGAATGAGAAGATCATTAAGATCGGACAGAATCTTAAATATGATAAAGGGGTATTGGAAAATTACGATATCGAGCTGAAAGGTATTGTATTCGATACTATGCTGGAATCCTATGTATTAAACAGTGTTGCGGGTATGGGGCGTCACGATATGGATAGCCTCGCGGAACGCCATCTTAGCCACACTACTACCACCTTTGAAGACATTGCCGGTAAAGGGAAGAAACAGCTGACATTTAATCAGATTGCCCTCGAGCAAGCTGCGCCTTATGCCGCTGAAGATGCCGATGTGACATTGTTATTACATCAAGCACTTTGGGCTCAATTAGAGGCTGAACCTAAGTTAAAACGGGTTTTCACTGATATCGAGATGCCGCTGGTGCCCGTATTATCACGCATGGAGCGCAAAGGTGTACTGATTAACGCTAAGGTACTGGCTGAACAGTCAAAAGAGATCACCGCACGCCTAGGCGAATTAGAGAAACAAGCCTATGAGTTGGCGGGTGAAGAGTTTAATCTCGCCTCACCGAAGCAATTGCAGGTAATTTTATTTGAAAAAATGCAATTACCAATCGTGAAAAAAACACCAAGCGGAGCTGCTTCAACCAATGAAGAGGTATTGGAAGAGCTGGCGCTGAATCATGAGCTACCGAAACTGCTACTTGAGCACCGCAGTCTAGCTAAGTTGAAATCGACTTATACCGATAAACTGCCATTGATGATCAATCCAAAAACCCAGCGGGTGCATACTTCTTATCATCAAGCAGTGACTGCGACCGGCCGTTTGTCATCTCGTGATCCTAACTTGCAAAATATCCCTGTGCGTACGCTCGAAGGTCGTCGCATTCGACAAGCCTTTATCGCCAAAGAGGGCTATAAAGTCGTAGCTGCCGACTATTCGCAGATTGAATTACGTATTATGGCGCACTTATCCCAAGACAAGGGGCTATTAACGGCCTTCGCTGAAGGAAAAGATATTCACCGCGCGACCGCCGCTGAAGTTTTTGGCGTTCCACTTGAAGAGGTGACTAATGATCAGCGCCGCAGTGCAAAAGCGATTAACTTTGGTTTGATCTACGGTATGAGTGCATTTGGCTTAGCCCGTCAGCTAGGGATCGCACGTGGCGAAGCACAGCGCTATATGGACCTCTATTTCGAGCGTTACCCGGGCGTTTTACAGTATATGGAGCGGACACGTCAGCAGGCTGCTGAGCAGGGTTATGTTGAGACTCTCGATGGCCGACGTCTCTACCTTCCAGATATTCAGTCACGTAATGGAATGCGCCGTAAAGCTTCTGAGCGTGAGGCTATTAATGCTCCTATGCAAGGAACCGCAGCGGATATAATCAAGAAAGCGATGATTTTGGTGGATACCTGGTTACAAACGGAGAAACCAGAGGCTGAAATGCTAATGCAGGTTCACGATGAATTGGTGTTTGAAGTTAAAGAGTCAGCCCTAGAAGATGTGACGCAGAAAATCCGTCAATTGATGGAGCAGAGTATGACATTAGATGTGCCATTGCAGGTCGATGTGGGTGTCGGCGACAACTGGGATGAAGCACATTAATTAATTGTTTGATTGTATTATCTCCCGTTACTCTCAAAGGGTAGCGGGAATGCAATATTTTCATTAGTCGCGGTGGCCATTCAGCAATATCCTCAATGAATACTCCTAATATTTATTCTCAATAAATAAAGTTCGTTCTCTATTATTCTAAAAAGCAAAAATAAACTGAAAAATTATTTTCATTACATATTAATGAGATCTAAATCCCATAAATATGTAATAAAACTACGTTTTTCCGAAAAATATTTAGTTTAATATACGCTGAATCGAATTAAGCATTGGATAAAAGATACAAAAAGGCTTTTTTTCAACAAGGAAATGCAGTAGAGTATCTCTTGTAGGGTACAGAGGTAAGATGTTCTATCTTTCAGACCTTTTACTTCACGTAATCGGATTTAGCTGAATATTAGCTGCTCCAGTTGAGTTATTTAACTGGAGCATTTTTTTGTCTAAATTTTATGAAATAAGTAATTTTACTTATTTTAATGTAGTTAAAAAGAGGCGTTTGTTTGGCTCAAAAAAAGCCTCTTGTAGCGGGGTGAGTTACCAGTTATTGGGCTGACTTCTTCCGGTAATAAATGCAATTTGTAGTAGTATCTTATTGATAGTGTTTATAGAGAAGTAAAATGTCTATTGCTATGAATTCGAAAACGGCGTGTACGCCAACGAATAGTTCGATTTAATAGAGCATGTAAAAAATGTAGCGGCTGCAATAGTTCTGAAATCAGTGATATGAGTCTGCGAGCCGGAATATCAATCGCAACTTCACGCTGTATAAGGCGCAACAGTTTGTGGCGTATTACCAAGCAAACTGCAAGAATGGCGATATTAACCCCGCCTCCAGTTATCGCCATAATGATCATGGCCCATAAAAGAATAGGGTGTACACCTTGAAGAATAAAGATAGCCATATTCATTTTACGACTCTTTTCACGCATCAATAATGTGGCAAATAGAAACCAACGATGCATCTGGCTGATATAGTGAGGAATATCTTTAACACTAGTCTGTACCTTAACCGTGGCCGTCGATTGGACTAGACGCACATTTCGGCTGGTTAAGTAGGTAGCTAAGGCCAGATCATCGGTAAGATAATGAAAAATCGGTTTAAAACCGCCATTCTGTTCTAGTGTCGAGCGATATAACGTATAACACATGCCATTGATTGTCAGTGGTGCGGAAAAGGGCAGCAGAGGCAGATAGGTCAAGGCTGAGTTATCATTAACAAATTGCGCGAGTAGCTCAGAGCTAACGTTCTCACCCCTGCTATAGTAGGGAAGTGCTGTCACTAAGCTATTGTCGGTTAGATCCGCCAGCAGTCGCTGTAGGGCCTCTGTCGTTAGTGTTGCATCATCATCTAAGATCAAGCAGATCTCGCTCTCAACAAGTTGTCTGGCCTGTTCGAGTTTAAATACTTTGGGATTGACCCCTTCAGGCGCAGCTGTAAATGAGTGAATATGGATCTCACACTGCGGATAGCGCTGCTGTAAGTTGGTGACAGTGTGCACTGCTTGCTTATCTTCATCGTCGATTAACCAGAAAAAATGCGCTCCTATAAGTGTCTGTAGATTAGCCTCCAGAGTCGCTTCTAACATAGGATCACCACTAAGTATGGGTTGCAGAATCGAGACTTGGCTAAAGCTATGCGGGCTACTGGCTGAAGGTCGTTTAAATATTTGCAGAGTAAATATACATTTGAATAGCAAAATAGCTAACCAAATGGATGCCACTAGGATCATTTTTCTAATCCCTTATATTGAGATAAAAAATCGCTAAGATGATGAGCGAAAGCGTTTTTTGGTGGTCCAAAGTCGAGGATCATCTGAGATACATCAAGGGTTGAACTATAACCAAAAGTTGCTATGCCAAAGCGAGTGATCGGTGGATCACCACGCAGCGGAAGCCAACGCCATAAATACTCGATAACAGAGGCAAAGCCAAGTGCGCGATTTAAACTAAGCGTTTTTTGCGGCAGAGGAAGATCCAATGTTGTTAATACGCTATCGAGTAATTGTTCAATCACAATAGGCTCGTTAGCTGAGATATTATAAATAAGCTTGGGTTGAGGATGCAAAGCAGCCGCCATTAGATAATCACATAGAGTATCAACGTGCATAAGATCGGTTTGTGCTAGCTCTGCGGTTGAGCGTAAACGAACGAGCTGTCTCTTTTTTGCCGCTGCTAAGAGCGGCGGAAATAGCAATTTTTCGCCCTGACCAAAGACGCCACAAGGTCTAAAAATACTCTTTTCACCCTCATATTGTTCAACCAGCTGCTCTGCTAAATACTTACTCTGTGCATATCTATTGATAAAGTTGGGACCCACAGCACTGGTTTCAGCGAGTGAAAATTGATGGAAAAATTGATAATAGACGGCAGCACTAGACAATAATATTAATCGTGGAAACTCACGTTGGCGGCAAAAATCAATCACCTCTTGGGTGCTAATTACATTATCACGATAGTACTCGGCTTCAGTTCCCCAAGGAGATGCGCGACCCGCCGAATGGATAACAACATCGGGTACAAAATCCAGCTGCTTAAGCTGATTTAGTGCTAAGGCGCGATAATGTATAGATTTAGGGAGATCTTCTGGCTGACGCCGGCCAATACCATATAACTTGCAGTTTTTATCCGCGGTGAAATGGGATAAAAATGAGCGGCCAATAAATCCAGTCGCGCCAGTAATCAGAATTTTTATCACAATCCCCCCGTTGTTCTACTCAAAAAACAAACGAATGATATTTAACTTAGCGCTAATTATATTGATTTATTGCTGCGATTAATCCGTTAATATTGACTGATTTTAGTGCGGGAGAGGGCGAGAAATAAAATACCACCTAAAAAAGGTAACAACATTCGATTTATTGCAAAATTTCACAATAATAAAATGTTATTACCTATGCTAAGTGGCGCAGCTTATTTCTAGGGGCAATTTTAATTTGTTCCGCTAAACCAGCTATCTAATTTAATTCTTAATTTGTCGACGCCGATTTTT
>CAUQNX010000043.1:0-15006 GCA_963519845.1 uncultured Moellerella sp.
TTGATGATGCGCGTTTAGTGGTATTAAACGCTCAAGAAGTGGTTAGAAAACAAGGTGAAGTGCGCACACGGACTAAAGTCACTCGTGCCTATCGCGAAGATGGCTTATGGGTTGTTGAAGCTGAGGATTTGCGCACCGGTAAAACTGAAAGCTGGAAAGCCAAAGGTCTGGTTAACGCAACGGGGCCATGGGTTAAAGAGTTCTTTGATGACGGCTTAAAATTAAAATCGCCTTATGGTATTCGCTTAATTAAAGGTAGCCATATTGTAGTACCTCGTGCTCATGATGAGCCGCAGGCCTATATTTTACAGAACGAAGATAATCGTATTGTCTTTGTTATCCCTTGGATGGATGAGTTCTCCATCATAGGCACTACCGATGTGGAATATAAGGGTGATCCTAAAGATGTCCATATCGATGATAATGAAATTAATTATTTACTAAAAGTTTATAACGATCATTTTAAGAAACAGCTAAGTAAAGATGATATTGCTTGGACCTACTCTGGCGTACGTCCGCTCTGTGATGATGAGTCTGATTCACCTCAAGCCATCACCCGCGACTATACGTTAGATGTTCATGATGATAATGGCAAAGCGCCTCTGCTATCTGTCTTTGGCGGTAAACTTACCACTTACCGTAAATTAGCTGAGCACGCGATCGATAAACTGGCCGCCTATTATCCAAATGCGGGTAAAGCATGGACCAAAAATAGCCTGCTGCCCGGTGCTGATATAGAAGGTTGCGATCGCGATGGTTATGCTCGCCTACTTCGCCAGCGTTATACATGGCTGCCAGAAGGTATTGCTCTGCGTTATGCGCGCACCTATGGCAGCAATAGCCTGCTGATCTTAAAAGATAAAAACTCGCTGAGCGATCTAGGTGAGAATTTTGGCCATAACGTTTATGAAGCTGAACTACGTTATTTGGTCGAAAATGAGTGGGTTGTTGATGTTGATGATGCTATTTGGCGCAGAACCAAACTGGGTATGTGGCTGACAAAAGAAGAGCAGCAACAGATTGCACAATGGTTAGGGCAGAACACTCGTATTGCCGAAGTAGTCAAATAATTAAATCTTGCTAGATCATCAGAAAAACCAGTCTATTGACTGGTTTTTTTTTAAATATATTTAATATTAATAATCTTCTACTATATCCTTATTATTTTAATTATCCTATTTTCATTTATATTAATTTTAATTATAAAAACAAACAAAACATTAATAATTAAATGAGATCAATACAAATAGATATTATATACACAACAGCATTAAAGTAAATTAATGTAAGTGTTATTTAAATTAAACACACCTGATAATAACATCTCTCACAATAAATTCTGACGCAAAAGATATAGATAAAGAAATATAATAAAAATAATATTTTTATATAAGATAATGACAATATAAAACAAAATTACATATGAAAATAAATCAACCCAAGTGTTTTTACTCTAAATATAAACAAGGATAATTATTATGAATACACCACAGGATAATACATATTACAAAGCGACAGATTATGAAAGCATTAATAAATTTATAACATCGAATAAATATATACCATTTAAAGATGAATATAATTCTGCCATTGATTCTATTATTGTGTTTTATTCCAATTATGCCGAGGATGAAGATAAAAAAAATATTGTTAAAGCAGAATTAAATAAATTTAAAAATCGCCTATTCGGTAACAATGCGGTGCAAAATGCAGGAGATAAAGCACTTAGTGTTTTATTCGAAGGTAAAGAGGCAATGGAGAGTATTGCGCAAGCTTTAATACCAGAAGAAGGCTCGCCATTTGAATCAGAGGAAATTAAGTGGAAGCTCATCCATATATTCAATTTAGCGGGTAAAAATGAGCTATTTGAGCAAAGCAGTTGTATGGTGTGTGCCCCAGGTACAGTAAGAAATTTGATTGAAACCGCTCAGTTGCTGCGAACCAACATAGGTAATTTAATTGACAAAGCAAAGACACAACGAAAAATTATCATTACGGATATTATCAAAAAATATATCTTCATTACTCATAATAAAGAGATTAGACAACGAGTCGGCGGAGCAATACATGATACTAATCTGATGAATGCATTTGTCAATGCACTGGATAAAAAACTAGGGCTTGAGCAAGTAAATGATGTTTATGCTATTAAATCCTCCGTCACTAAAGAGGATATAGAAAATATTAATCACGAAATTAAACTCACTGTTACTGAAGATAATATCACTGAGCAGTTAGCTCAAGATTACCTCAGCAGAGTCAATATAGAAATCAATCCAGAAAAAGATCAATTCATTGATTATAATTTAGCAAGAGACACACTGGAAAAATTAAAATTCGCCTATGGTGATTATAGTTTTTATGATGTATTTACTATCAATGACAACAACGAAATACTTGGAACTACGAAAGCGCCCACCGCAATCAAAGTTGCAATGCTTCATCTTGTTAAACAAGATCCCACCATCAATATGTATCCATTAACATGGTCGACAGATACGCTAATTAGCGATAATGCCCAAGGTAAAAAGCTTTGGCGATCAGGTGATCTATTTTGGACTGAATTAACGGATGAATATAAAGAAAAAACTATTCTTCTACCATCAGCTCAAGAGCTGGGAAAAGAATATATCAATAACGTGGGTTATAGCCAGTTATATCAAATTATTGAACAAAGCAGTAGTCTAGAGGACGCTACATTATTTTTTTACATTAATCCAACGAGACTAGAAACTGCGAATAGGGAGCAATTGACGTTATTTTTCTCTAAACTAGATGCAGATAACAGCCTTAATATGGCTATTAGATATGCTCATAATCACAAAGAATGGTTTGATTCTTTAGTCAACAAGATAGATAACAACCCTCTGGCCACACTACTAATGACTGCTCACATGGAGAGCAACACACCTATTGCAGATTGGCCGCCTATTGCTTTAGAAGGATTATCTGTACAGCAAGCGGAACATTTTTTATCTGAACTAGACTCTGAAGACACGGGTGCAACTAAAGCTCTGAAGTTTGTTACTGAGCATTCGCAATGGTTCACCTCTACGGTGAACAGACTTCGCACCAACCCCCTACTTCCTATATTGCTGGCTCGTCTGTCGCCTCAAGAACTCGCAGATTGGCCGCCTATTGCTTTAGAAGGATTATCTGTACAACAAGCGGAACATTTTTTATCTGAACTAGACTCTGAAGACACGGGTGCAACTAAAGCTCTGAAGTTTGTTACTGAGCATTCGCAATGGTTCACCTCTACGGTGAACAGACTTCGCACCAACCCCCTACTTCCTATATTGCTGGCTCGTCTGTCGCCTCAGGAACTCGCAGCTTGGTCGCCTAAAGGCATTGTTTTGAAGGGTTTATCAGCACAGCAAATTGAAGCATTTCTATTCGCCCTTGCTTCCAAAGATAATGATGTAGATAACGCCATCAATTATTTCGTTAAATACCCAAAATGGTTTCGCTCCAAAATAAATGAAATAGGCAAAAATCCCCTATTGCCTATATTACTGAAATACCTACCCGGTAATAAACTGATGGTTTTATCACCAACTAATCCTCTTTTATACCATTTAACAATAGGCCAACTACAGCGTTTTCTTTCTGCTCTAGATCCCGAAGGCAGCGGAGTAACTAACGCGATAGATTATTTCACTAAGCACTTAGAATGGTTTGAAGGAGCAATAACATTTCTTAAATACAATCCCTTATTCCCCCTTATTCTAGAACGGCTAGATAACAACCAATTATTAGCTCTCGCTCCCGATATAGTCCTCTCTGGTCTATCAGCAGAACAGGCTACAAATTTTTTTTTCAGACTGGATCCCGAATCTAGTGCGAGGAACAGCATTGGATATGTCACTAAGTACCAATATTGGTTTAAGGCTCTAGTGGACAAAATAGGTGAAAATCCATTAATTCCAGTGCTACTGACACATCTAAACCAAGAAGAAAGAGCTACTTTAATACCCGAAATTGCCCTATATAATCCATCAAAACAACAAACCAAAGAATTTCTTGCTGCTCTGGATGGTATCGAAAGTAAAGAAATCACTAACGCATTGGCATATGTGAATAAACACAAAGCATGGTTTAACACTCAAGTGATAAGAACGAAAGAAAATCCGCTAATCGAGCTAATGATCTCTCGTTATTCTTCGCAGCAATTGGCAGAAGTAACACCCGATCACCTTGCCTTTAAAGGGCTTAATAAATTCCAAGCTGAGATTTTCTTATTTGAGCTCGATAAATCAAAAGAACACAGTATTACTCAGGCTTTAGCATATGCCACTAAGTACAAAGCGTGGTTTAATACCTTGCTAGAAGATCTTGGTGAAAATCCCCTTACTTGGTTTGCTCAAGATCGCCTGAGCGGAGAGCAACTATCAAAATTGCCACCCGATAGCCTAGCTCTAAAAGGAATAAGAGTAGATCAAGCAAGGGACTTTTTCTCTGCCCTAATAAAGAAAAATAACAATGATATAACTATAGCTAAAGCATATGCCTCTCAGCATCAAGAATGGTTTGATAACCTGATAAAAGAACATGGAGAAAATCCCCTAACCTATATTGTTGCACTAGAATTTCCCCCACCGCAGCTAGTAGAAATCGATCCTACTACTGACATTTCCCTCAGGGGGCTTTCAGCCATACAGGCTACAGTGTTTTTACATCAACTAGACCCTGATAGCAGAGATATTACTGAGGCACTAAGGTATGTTACTTTACATAATGAATGGTTTTTTGCGCTAGTAAAAAGAACGAAACAAAATCCCTTAATTGATTTGTTACTCCGTCGCATCACTCCTGAAGAACTGGCTATCTCTAATGTATCCAATATTGCCCTTAAAGATATGTCAGTAGAACAGAGCCACAATTTTTTCAATTTCCTTGTCCATAATAGCAATACCGATATCACTCCAGCTCTAGAGTATGCCACTAGGAATCGAGCATGGTTTAATGCCTTGCTAGAAGATATTGGTGAAAACCCCCTTACTTGGCTTATTATGAAGCGTTATTCCCCTCAACAATTAGCAGAGCTGGTACTTGATAACATTGTTTGGGAAGGGCTATCCATAGAGCAATTTAAAGAATTCTTTGTTTATCTAGTAGCCAACGGCACTAATCTCCCGAGAGTACTCAACTATGTCTCAAAGCATGAACAGTGGTTTACCAAATTAGTAACAAAAATTGGCCAAAATCCGCTTATCCCACTGCTACGAAATTTCCCTCGAGACGTACTGACGAAATTAAAACCCGATATTACTCTGTTTGGTTTATCGGCAGATCAAAGCAAGGCATTTTTTGCCCAACTTGTAGATGGTTCTAATTTCACTCAGGCGTTAATATATGCTAAGACACACAAAGAATGGTTTATTAAACTAGTTAAGAGAACTGGTGAAAATCCAATTACTTCTAAGTTTATAAATGTATCTCCTGGATATTTGCATCTATTTTCTCCGGATGATTTCGCCTTGTGGGGCATGTCAGCGCGCCAAGCTGAAGTATTTCTCGCTAGTATGGATTCTGATGATAGTCTGAACATAGCCATTGATTATATCAACAAGTATCAGTCATGGTTTGGCTCTCTAGTCAAACACACCCAAGAAAACCCTTTAACACCTCTGTTAATCGCACGCCTTTCAAGTGAGCAACTAGCGAAACAGCCACCAGAAATTGCTTTGCTGGGGCTAACCGAGCACCAAAGCCAAGACTTTTTATCGAGGATGTCTCCTGAAAATGCAGCCACTTATATAAAAGATCATAGCAAGTGGTTTGATCAACAGGGATGGGATACAGCTGCACTGTTACTGCCTCGAAAAAATGCACCTATACCAAGCGATACCGCGCCATTTGATATTCGGGTCGTCAGCACTTGGAAAATACCTGAAGTTGAGCCACTAGCAAACGAAGAAAATACACGCTTTGATGGTCAAGTCATTATTCAGCTGGAAAACGATCCTATCGTCCGCAAAGCTGCAGCACAACTGGCGGGGAAACATCCTAAAAATTCGGTAATTGTTCAATTAGATCAAAATAATGATTACCGTGTAGTCTATGGTGATCTAGGAAAACTGGAAGGCATTATGCGCTGGCAGTTAGTCGGTCATAGCCGTGTTGAAGGCGAGTATCAAACCTTGGGCGCACGCGGCCCCGTAGCTCTGGCAGAACAGTTGGCTAAATTTACGCAACTCTCCGGTGGCGCTAGCCCGTCGCCTGAGCATATTAATCTCGTCGGCTGCGCACTGGCTTATGATAATACAACCGGAAATTATGTTAGCCAATTTGCCACAGCACTCACCGAGCAGAATATCCACCCCGGATCCATCAGTGCTTATGCAACCAAAGTGGCTGTCAATGCACAAGGACAGAAACGCTTAACTGAAACCGGAGAAAAGATGGTGTTGACGAAGAATAACGAACAATGGGTCATGACTCGGATGCAAGGAAAAGTTGACACCGAGGGCGCAGGACGTGAGCTGCTGGGCACCCTGAACCGAGCACAGAATTTCGAATATGCCATGGACGCGGTATATCAGCATAATGGGTTATCCAAAGCCGAGTGGCTGCCAATGTTACACTCCCTGAAAAAAGATTCCACACAACCCGATCATTATTCGTTAACCTTTGTTCGGCAGAACCAAAGCAAGACTGGTGAGCCTCCCGAGCAAAGAACAGTGCATATCAATGACCCGCATATTCCTGATTTTATCCGTGAATATGACCAACATTTAGCACGCGCAAAAACTGCATTTGTTTTCGCTGACGGACAGCTGATCCCACGTTCCGAAGGCGATATCTCTGCAATCGACGGCATACATGGCCTCAATACTGCCTTCATCCTACAAACCTGGTTTATGCAACGCGCGCGACAAACAGCAACTGTAAGGGCGCTACCAACAAACCTGAATACGGCTCTGCAAATCCATTTTTATACCAACTACACACAAATGGGGGTGGGTGCACTCGATGATACCGTCAAGTTTGTTCAAATGTCACGCGAGCTAATTCAGGGAGGCTACGCTGCAGGCAGCAGCATGTTTAAAGCCTTTTCTAGCTTCTCTATAGGCGCAGGAATTGTGTTAAATCTACTCAGCATCGGCTTAGATAGCTATGAACTGGCTCATGCCCAAAATGAAGCCCAACGCGCGATATTTGGCTCCCAAGAGGCAGTTGATCTAGCCAGCCTTCGGAACCACTCTTATCGTCAGTGCTGGGGCGGGGTTCGCTGGGGCTACAGCGCTCGCGGGTTTCTTAGGTCCTTTGGCTGTGCCAGTGGCAGGATTGGGAGTCGGGATCGTCGCGCTCGTCATGAACACCCAAGTGCATGCTGAAAAAATCAAGGCCGTGGGCGCTTATTTTGCCAACTTGGATAAGGGCTATAAACAAGGCGGTTATCAGCGTGTTAATGTTAAAGCTGGCGACGGAACTGAGCATCAGATATGGAAAAATTTCTCTGGAATAGCTATTAAAACTCTAGATTTGCGTTTAGGCCACCAAATGTTGACCTATGCCGATACTTATATTTATAAAACCCACATCAATGGCATCGGCTCTGGCTACGATAACGATATCACCATGGCATTACCCCAATCAGAGAAACGACGATTAGGCAAATCTGCAGTCGTTAATATCCGCGAAGGTATTGACCATCGATTTGCTGCAGTTAGCTTTGCGCCCGATGAAAAGATCCCTCTGGTACTGCCAGATACACCGCAATATTACCTCGATTATAATTACGAAACCTTCCCCAGTGTCACCTCTCGCCACGATGCCGGATTTGATGTCCTGCGGCGGATAGAAAGCAATTACCGTAGCCACCGTGATAATTTTTCCTTTGATTTTTATTGCTGCCCCTCGGAATATGCTATTAGTGAGCTGAATGCTGAATATGTGGAAACACCAGTTCAAGTCTTATTAGATGATGCGACACGCACGATCATCATGCCGACGCCATCCAAAGAAACCAAAGACAAAATGGCCTACATCCTGACAGGTGGGAATGGCACCTACCATATCAGCCTGCAGGAAGGGGCAACCCTCGCACTGGAAGGCGGCAGTGCCAAAACCAACTGGATATTGGATGCGCGTTCCTTAAGCGATAATCTTGCGTTTAATTCATCCGGTCAATTGTGCGTCGGTGACATGAAGATAACTCTCGCAGCGAATTTTCAAGGGACACTGCAACTCACCAATCAAGAGGGATTATTTGCCGCCGATGTACAGAAACAGCTAATATCTCTACTGAACGCTGACGTTGATGCGAGCCGTTTCAAAGACCCGCGCCTACTACATGCCTATCTAAAACAAGTAACGCATGCCGATTTACATAATCAACCCTTTGTTCCGGTGGAAGATTATCTTACTTTGGAAGGTGAGCGCGTCGGCCGCGCATTTTATGAAACTGCGAAAGATCGCTTTATTTTCACCCGTGAACCTGATTCGGCCGAGTTTCTCCAGGGCGCACAACTGGTGAAAACGGACGGTGATACGGCTTGGTTTTATCGTGATACCAGCGTCTGGTTGGTAGATATTGCTAGTGGAGAAATATTACGAGAGTATATTCCTATCGATTTTGAATATAACGCTGCACCAAATAAAAGCAGCGTCATTAACGATGATGCTGGGAATCTATACCTTATTGTGGAATATCAGAAAACCGCGAGCTCGATCCGCTATACATGGCAACTGACCGAAAAAGCGATGACATTGATAGCCATCGCTGGGGAAGGATCCGACCTCCCGAACATCAATGATTTCTTTTGGCCTTTGATTGCCCAATTTAGCTATGATCGGAGAGTGATGGGCACCCGAGGTAACGAGATCCATCTACTGGCTCGCCGCGACGGTCACAACTACCATTCTTGGTTAAGAAAATCGGCAGGAGAAACAGCACATCAGCCTTTCCTGCAAACCAATATGGCCACAATAGTAGCGGAAGATATTCAGCCTATCCCCATGCAAATCGGAGATAAAACTCGCTACTACTTTTACAGCCGCCAACAACAAACGCTCTATTTTCAGCCAGATAATGGCTTATCAAAAACTGCCGTTAAAGCTCATGTCGTTAAAGTGGGGATTCACACTTTATTCGAGATTCAAGGACAGCTGATCGCACAAAGCAATGAAGGCACCCTCTGGCTCGCCGATGCACAGGGGAAACTCCATTTGACTGGAGTCACCGCTGACTGGCTGCGCGCGCATCAGGATGATGTGATGGCCCATTTACGTAAACTGGTGGCCACAACAGATACCTTGCCAGTTTTACGCCTGCAAGGGCTGCCCGACAACCGAGGAAGAGTTGTCATGGCCTGGTATGATATTGCGGCAGATCGAGTGATATTAGGTGGATCGGGTATTCAGGTTACACATGCACTGCATTACCGCGGCCTCTCTGCCGATGGAAAACAGGCGTGGGTGTATGATAGCGACAACAAACAATTATATCGTCAACCCTTAGAGCCTCAGACGCCCTTCACCCTCAATGAAAAAGGCCAAAGTACGACGAAAGTTCCACCAGCAACGCGTTGGTCATCTTGGCTGTACCGCAGTGCAGTATCTGCGGGCGACCATCTCCGGCTAGTCACGGATGATGGCGCGGTCCTATTGCTACCGAAAATGGCCAGCACACAGACTTATCCCCAACTCATTGCATGGCAAACAGGAAAACAGACCCAAGCCCAATCTGCGACTGCCATTGAAGCGTTACGCGGACAGGTTATTCTCGCACCGGTTATCCGCCAGCTTACCGAGCAAACAGGGCAAATGCCCACTTGGTACCTGACGGAGCAAAAAACATTTTTACAAGCACATGGTTTGAATAGTGAGCATGACTTGCACTGGTTGGGACAATCTGCCGAATTGCCCTCTGCCCATTATATTCACGATCGAACCACTGGTGATCTGTGGCTTGCTGATACATTTCACTCAACGGCCATCGGCAGATACCGTTTTATTTTCCAACTTCAGGATGAACTGGTGTTGCAATACGATCCATCAAATCACGTTAACACGTTTATTTTGCCTAAATTTATGGGTATGGATCGCATCGCTCTAACCGGAAAAATGGCAGGAGCGCATTATCAGCTGAATGCAGCCACGCTCAAATATTATCAGCAAATTGTCATTGATGAACAGGGTCAGCAGCCGGTCATACATCTGCCTGAAACATTGACCCGCCTCGTGGTTCAGAGCAGCGGCCAAGATCTTATTCTGTCAGATCATGCTTCAAAGACCCGAATCTGTATCGTGAATGCGGAGCAGGCAGCGGAACGTGGGATGAAGATTGAAATTGAAGGCATATCGCCCTTCAGTATTAACCATCTAGTGAAAAAAATGTATCAATTAGGCGCACAAATTCCTGATGATACACAACAAAAAGACTCATTAACTGGAATAATATTACAGATATCACCTATAGATAATACTATTAAGTATTATCCATTGTCGACTAATGCTGAACACAGCCCTGAACCTAGCGTTGTTCATTTGACTGGAACTATGTCTACCTTTGATGCGACTCGATATGATCATAATGGATTACTGATAGATAATTCAGCACAACTAAGCGAACGCTCAAAATCAACGTATTACCACAGTAAACATCTTTGATATTACGCTTATATAGCGATGATATATCTAGAGAGAAGTTAAGATTGTAAATAAACCCTCGATAAGAGGGTTTATCAATCTAATCAGCAATTCTAAATAATGTTATAACTAAAAAATATTTTTATATTTAAATTACCTCAGATATTATCTAAATATTTACATATATCTATTTTATTACACTCTATTCTCGTGATTAGATAACCTCGTTAACGTAAATAAACGTAAATGTGTTATAAGCATTCTAATTCTAGTAATAGTATCCCAAAGGGAATTACTTTTACCTTTATATAATTACATTATAGGTAATTGATGAAATAATAAAAACAAAGCATTTTTAATTCTTATTACCAAAAACATATGAACATTAAATATAACAGCAAATTTAAAACACAAAAAAATATAGCAATATATATTGATTTTCTCAAAAGCATTCAATAAAAGTAAATCAATAATATAAAATAATATTAATTAAAAACATAAACTAGGGATAGTTATCATGCCAAGAGAAAGTTCAACCACGCCAGTCTACTATACTAAAAATGATCACCGCGATATTAATGAGTTTAAAAACTCAGATAAATATATACAATTTAAAAAAGAATATATTTCTGATATTAATTCCACGATTGATTTTTATTCAACCCATGCAACCGATGATGATTCAAAAGAAAATGTAAAAGAGGGGTTAAATAAATTTCAGCAAAGATTATTCGGCCAAAATCCTGAGTCTTCTCAGCAACTCCATATTTTATTCCAAGGAAAAAAAGCGATGGAAGAAATAGCTGAAGCATTGACATATGAGGAAGGAGATCCACCGTTTAGTCTCGAAGAAATTACAGAGAAATTGATCGCCATTTATAATTTGGCAGGAAAGGATCTACTCACTCAGGAGGTAGGTTGCCTAGTCTGTGCTTCGGGTACAGTGAGAAATCTAGATGATACAGCACAGCTTTTAAAAAAAGGAGACTTATTTAATAACGTACTAATACAACGTAGAAATCTCTTTTGGGAGACACTTAGCAAATATGTATTTATTACCCATCGGAGTGAAATAAATCAACGCATTGGAGGGCAAAATCACGAGACAAATCTGTTAAATGCATTTATCAATGCGTTTAGTGAAGAGTGGGGATTTCCATTAGTCACCGAGCTTTATGTTAATAAAACTATTGTCACCGAAAAAGATAAAGAAAATATTAATTTAGAGCTTACAGACGTCGTCACACAAGATCATATTACCAACAGACTAGCAACCGAATATCTTAAAAAAATAAAGGATAATATTATTTTTAATGATGACGGCACGATTGAATTATCATCGGCTAATATTGCGATTGAGAAGTTTGAAAAACACTATGGAACTCATAATATTAATAGTGTCTTTTCTATTAATAAAGATAACCAATTAATTAGCGTTACAGCAGATCCTACCGCAATCAAAGTCGCCATAAATCATTTTATGGCTAAAGAAAATGAAAACAAAAAACCACCAGTCAATATGTTTCCATTAACTTGGTCAACAGGAACTTTAATCGGTGATGATAATAAAGGTAAAACGCTCTGGCGATCAGGTGATCTATTTTGGAGTGAGTTGATCGATGAATATGGCGATAAAACCATTATGTTACCCACTGCTCAACAGTTGGGAGATAATTATATTAATAAAGTAGGCTATAGCCAATTACTAGAGATCATCAAACAAAATAATAGTGCGGAGAGCGCAGCTATTTTTCTTAAGGTTAAACCGATAAGATTAGAGATGATAAATAAAGATCAACTTCCGTTATTTTTTGGTCAACTAGATACTAATGGCGGTATTAAGAATGCAATTAGTTATGCAAATAATAATAAAGAGTGGTTCAATCATCTGCTGAAAAAATATAAATATAATCCACTTACCTCACTAGTGATTAAACGCCTAAACCGTGATCAGTTAGTAGAATTATCACCAGATGATATCCTGTTGCAGGAGCTATCATTGCTACAGGCGAGACAGTTTTTATTTATGTTAGATCCCGAGGGAAGTACAACAAGAGCCATTGATTATGTCACTAAATACAAAACATGGTTTAAAGCCTTGGTAGACAAGATGAGTAGCAATCCACTGCTCCCAGTACTACTGGATCGCCTAACCTACCAAGAGCTGACAGCACTTTCGCCAGATAATATGATTTTATACCATTTATCACCGATCCAAATTAATAACTTTTTAGCCAAAATGGACTCCGCAAATAGTGTGGACAGAGCTATCGCTTATACCATTAAACACAAGGCATGGTTTAATGATCAAAAAAGGAAGAGCGGTAGCAATCCCTTAGTCCCACTGATCCTGCAACGCCTTAATAGTGAACAGCTTATGAAGCTCACGCCTAATATTATTCTGCAACAACTATCAGCTCAGCAGGCTGAGGCTTTTTTATCTAAACTGGATCTCGACAACAGGAGTATGAGTAAAGCACTGGAGTACGTCACCCGTCATGAACAATGGTTTGATATCTTAGTCTCCAATCTATCTAATAATCCCTTGTTCCCTTTGTTGACACGCTTAACACCCGAAGAATTGGCAAATCTGGTTCCTGATATTGCATTACAGAGCCTGTCAATATCGCAGGCTAAACAATTTTTTGCACGGCTAGACCATCCCAATGAACACAGCATAACGCAAGCTCTGGCATATACTAGCCGCTACCCAGTATGGTTTAAAGAGTTAGTCAACAGAACCAAGAGTAATCCCTTAATTCCGTTATTGGCTCGTTTAACATCCGAACAACTCTCAAATTTAGATCCCAATATTGCCCTACAGGGCCTGTCCATGGATGAGAGCATAAACTTTTTTTTAAAACTCGATCCTGACAATAGTATGACCAATACACTGGCGTATGTTAATAAGCATAAACAATGGTTTAGCGCTTTGGTGGAAAAAAATCGCAAAAATCCTCTTGTCGCACAATTACTAGCAGCCTATCAGACTCCCAGTCGGCTAATGACTATTGAGCCCAATATTGTTCTGCAGAATTTATCCGCCATTCAAGCTAAACAGTTCTTCTCTCGTCTGAATCCCAATGATAGAGATATGACTAACGCATTACATTACGCTACCCAATATAAGCAGTGGTTTAGCGATATAGTAAAGAAAAATAAAGAAAACCCACTTATTGAGAAACTTGTACGGCAGAAATCACAAGATCTGATGAAACTCGAACCCGATATTGTCTTGCGTGGTCTATCAGAAAAACAGACTAAGGAATTTTTTGAGCGTCTTTACAATCTAGCCAAAAGTAATGATACAGGCGCAGAAGCCTATGCCAATCGCCATAAGGCTTGGTTTAACGCATTAGTAACAAGATTAAATTCAAATCCCTTAGCGACCCTATTGCTTGAGAAGTTATCACCAGAAGAGCTGGAAAATCGACCTCCCGATAACATTGCCTTCGAAGGATTATCAGCATCGCAAGCTCGGGCGTTTTTCAACAAACTAGCGAAGAATGGGCGCAATACAGAAATAGCGTTGCATTATGCGAATCAGCACGAAGCTTGGTTTAATGCTCTGGTAAAGAGAATCGCCATAAACCCACTCACCAATTTAGCTATAAGGCACTATTCGTCGCGATGGCTGGGCGAGATGAAGCCCAACGACCTTTCGTTGAGGGGAGCCAATATATCTCAGATTTCACAATTTTTAGCCAAACTCGATGAACCAACGGATCATGAAATTACTAAAGCAATAGATTATATAACTGAAAATAAGGAGTGGTTTAATCGCATTGTGGAAATTAGTGGTGAAAACCCTCTATTTGAGATGGTGGATCAACAGTACCGTATGACCCCAGCAGAATTCGCACAACTCTCCTCCAAAAGTCTTGTGTTATCGAAAATAAATGAAAAACAAGCACGAAAATTTTTTACCACTCTCGTTGATCCCTTCACTCGCGATCTGACTCGAATGAAGGCTTATGCAGCAGAAAATAAAGCATGGTTTGATTCTCTCTTGACCAGAAATGGGGAGAATCCTCTAATTTCTTTGATAATTCAACACTACTCTCCATCGCAGTTAATCGATATGGATCCAGAAACTAACATCGCGCTACAGGGGTTGTCAGCATCACAAGCTGGGGATTTTTTAATTGCTCTGGATCGCGAGAACAACGATACGAGTAATGCGCAGGCATATATCATACGACATCAACAATGGTTTACAGCTTTGGTCAACAAATTCGGTGCCAATCCTGTCGTTCCGCTATTCGACTCTTTAACCAGTTATCAACTAGCAAACCTTGTTCCCGATATCATTCTACGAGGTTTATCAGCCTCACAGGCACAGGAATTTTTCAGCAAACTGGTGAGCGGTCGTAGTACTCGTGTTGCCCTAGCGATGACATTTGCTCAGAC
>CAUQNX010000044.1:0-14797 GCA_963519845.1 uncultured Moellerella sp.
CCCCTGGGCTCGGCGACGCCTCTTACACACCAGCCGAGGCGGCAGGGAACTTGTCTGGGCATGCTCGGATTTTAGCACTGTCTTTCTAAGCTGCCTATGCGGCAGTGAACATTCTTTGTCACCTCGAAACTTGCTTGATATTTTTCTAAGCTGCCTATGCGGCAGTGAACTCGTGCATATCGAACGGGAAGCCGATGATTCCTTTCTAAGCTGCCTATGCGGCAGTGAACGGTTTTCATTTTCATGACTTAAGGCACACATGTTTCTAAGCTGCCTATGCGGCAGTGAACGAAGTAACGTCAAAATACTTTGATATTATCGTTTTCTAAGCTGCCTATGCGGCAGTGAACAGGCTACCAGACGGCATGAAGGATATTATTGCTTTCTAAGCTGCCTATGCGGCAGTGAACGCGCTGATCACTAAAGATTACTGGCGAGAAGTTTTCTAAGCTGCCTATGCGGCAGTGAACAGTAGAATAACTGGAAATAGATAAGTTGCAACAAGCTGTTAGGGCAAAAAAGCGATTTTACCCCTCTTTTTTTTAGTATTTTTAATTCATTGTTTTATAAGGAAAATAATCGCACTAAAAATAAAGGGTTAAATAAGGTCTGAAGAGGATCGAGGAAGCCAATACCCAATAGCTCGTTTATCGCTATTGGGTATTGATAATAAAATCTGCGCTAAGAGGTTCTAAGTACAGAAAAAAAAGCAACTAAAGCAGCTGAGATAGGCGATTTAAATCCGATTGGATTGCACCTGCACTGACATCTCTGCCCGCGCCCGGCCCACGGATCACCAATGGATTATCACGATACCAGCGGCTTTCGATGGCAAAAACGTTATCGCCCGGCAGCAAGGCCGCCAGTGCATGATCTGCTTGAACCGCCTCAACGCCAACTCGCGCCTTGCCTTTTACCGCATCAAAACGAGCCACATAGCGCAATACCATGCCCATCTCTTTGGCGGCTTCAAGACGCTGGATCATCTGCTCATTAATTGCCGTGCTATTCTCGAAAAATTCATCGAGTGAGCCTTGCTCTGCACCGCGAGGCACTAATGATTCAACGCGCACATCACTAGGTTCAATATCATGACCCGCTTCACGAGCTAGAATAACCAGCTTACGCATCACATCTTCCCCAGATAAATCAACACGTGGATCAGGCTCAGTTAATCCTTGTTGCCATGCTTGCTCAACCAGCTCACTAAAAGGAGTTAGGCCATCAAACTGTAAAAATAGCCAAGAGAGTGTGCCGGAAAAAATACCGCTAATGGATAAGATATTATCGCCACTCTCTTTAAGATCGCGCACCGCATAGTTAATCGGAAGTCCCGCCCCCACAGTGGCATTATATAACCAGTGGCTGCGAGTTTTAGCGAAAGCATCGCGAATTAAACGGTAGCGCTGCGTCTCTGATGCACCGGCGATTTTATTGGCGCTGATCACATGAAAACCATAACTGGCAAAATCAACATAACTTTCAGCCAACTCATCACTGGCTGTAACGTCTAATATCACCAGATCATCATAAGGATGGGCTCTCATCCATAAGAAAAGATCATCATTTTTGTGCTCAACCGCTTCATTATCAAAAAAGGCTAATGCGCGACTCGGATCTATGCCCTGATAATTCAATAAGCTACGGCGGCTATCTACTACACCCGTCAGAATAAATTCAAAATCACTGCGGGCAGAGAGCAGCGCTTGTTCTGAAGCAAAAAGCTCTAACCAGCGACTACCAATATTGCCTTTACCAAATAAAATCAGTCCAACTCGCTTTTCAGCACGAAATAAACTTTGGTGCATGCCCTGCATAACATGCGCGGTTTGGTTGGTGCGCAATACGGCAACTAGACTGATGTTATCTTCGGAATGAGAAATAAATTCAACAGGTTCGTCTCTGAGTTGCTGATAAAAACGATGGCTATGCAGCGGGTTTTTACAGACTCCAGCCCCCACCAGCGCAACCAATGAGAAGCCTTCACGCAAAGATAATTTGCCCGGTAAAGTGGCCTCTTCCAAGGTATTGAGCGCACTTTCAACAATTTCAGAGGTATAACATAATTGAAGAAGATGACGATCTTGATGAATACCACTAGCGAGAGGTCGTAATTGGGCACGTTTAAGTAACAAATCGATGTCTTTACACATCTGCTTAAAGTCGCGATCTTCGGCGATACGCAACTCAATAAGGCAAACATCATCATGACTGGTAACAATTTTAGCGCCCGTTCCAGAAGCTAATACACGCTCAATTTTCGTTGAACCTTGCTCTGGCTGATAGCTACATCTTAGCTGTAGATCTAAATTACTGGCGGATACAGGCTGGAGTGTGCGTGTATGTAATACTGGTGCGGCAAGACGAGCCAGTTCGCTAGCCTCATCGAGGCGCAATAAAGGGAGTAAACAGGCATCTTTGACTTTTCTTGGGTCTGCGCTATAAACTCCCGCTACATCACTCCAGATAGTTACTTTATCAACATCGGCTAAAGCACCCACTTGAGTCGCCGAATAGTCACTACCGTTACGCCCCAGCAATACAGTCTCACCTTGTTGATTTTGTGAGATAAAACCAGTGATCACTAAACGGTTCTGTTGATGCTGAGTTAACAGCTGCTGAAGCAGTGGCCGAGATAAAGATTCATCCACCTGAGGTTGTGCTGCGCGTTCGGCTCTTAAAAAGCGTCGAGCATCAAGCCAAGCGCTGCTTATACCGGTATTTTCCAGTACCGCAGACATCAGACGCGCAGACCATATTTCACCATGACCTACTACTTCGGCATAAGAGGCATCGTTAATCGGTTTATCCAGCAGCTGGCTTAAGCTCTCGAGATCAGCAATAAATAGCTGATTTAATTGCTCGGCTTTTTGCTTCGGCAATAATTCAGCGATCAGTTCTTGCTGGTAACGACGCAAAGTCTGTTGAACCTGATGAGCCGAAATACGATCACTTTGGCTCAGTTTCAACCAACTAATTAATTGATTCGTAGTACTTCCCGCCGCCGATACCACCATAAGATCGCCCGGCTGACTGTAATTTGTCATGATATCCGCAACGCGCCGATAACACTTCGCATCTGCAAGACTACTACCACCAAATTTATGTAATTGGCGGTGGTGTGCTGCCGCCGTGATTGCTGTCAGTGTGCTCATCAAAAACTCCGCTACCCTTTGGTCACAACCTGAAATGCATGATCCAAGTCGGCTATTAAATCCTGGCTATCTTCTATACCTACCGAGATGCGTAATAAATTCGGCGTAATACCTGCTAGTGTTCTAGCCTCAAGAGACATACCCGCATGTGTCATCGTGGCGGCATGAGAAATAAGCGTTTCAACACCGCCGAGCGACTCAGCTAATGTAAATAATTCTAAGCCAGAAAGGAAATGTTGAATCGATGTTTCGTCACCCTCTAATTCAAAACTGATCATCGCACCAAAGCCTTTTTGTTGGCGCTTGGCAATTTCATGGCCGGGATGATCAACTAAACCAGGGTAATATAATTTTTTGACCAATGGTTGAGTAACCAAATAATCCACGATCTCTTGTGCATTTTTTTGCTGCTGTAAAATACGCGGCGATAAGGTTCTAATTCCGCGTAGCAGCAAGTAGCTATCAAAAGCTCCGCCCGTAACACCAATATTATTGGCCCACCAAGCGAGTTCATTAGCAAGTTGCAGATCTTTGGCCACTAGCGCACCCGCCACAACATCCGAATGTCCATTTAGATACTTAGTACAAGAGTGAATAACAAAATCAGCACCCAGAGCCAAAGGCTGCTGAAGAATAGGGCTTAGAAAAGTATTATCCACCGCCACTTGTGCACCCGCCTGATGGGCAAGCTTAGTGATATGTTCAATATCGACAATATGCAGTAGCGGATTACTGGGTGTTTCAATTAATAGTAACTTGGGTTGTTTAGCTAATGCGGCTTGTAGCTGTTTTTCATCACTTAAATCAAAAAAATCAACTTGATAAGCACCTCGCTGTTGCTGACTATTAAAAAGTCTATAGCTGCCACCATAGCAGTCGTGGGGTGCAATTAATCTATCACCGGGTTGTAGCAACATGGTGCATAACAGATGAATAGCCGACATACCGCTATTAGTCATCACAGTCCCTGCGCCACCTTCAAGCTGCGTTAGAGCACGCTGCACCATATCACGCCCAGGATTACCCCGACGTGAATAGTCATGTTCTCTTGGCTGATTATATTCAGTAAAATTATATGTACTGGATAAATAAATGGGAGGAACCACACAACCGAATTGTGAATCCTCATTTAACCCACTATGAATAGTGATTGTTGCCGGTTTATGCGCCATTGCGACCCCAGAAAAAATAAGTGATGAGATGGATAATAGACAATGGATGCATAGACGTCAACATATCTAGACGTCTAAACCTCTTTACGTTTAGATGAAGAAATGAAATAATCACGCAAGTAGATCTGTTTCTTTTGCATATTTTAGAGCGTTTTTTTGCGATCACCTCATTACTTGATGAAATAATGATAAAATGAACAATGTCGATAGTCTCTTTTTACAACACTTATTACTGATGAAAACGATAAAGGTATCTCATGGCTGAATGGAATGGTGAATATGTCAGCCCCTACGCTGAACATGGCAAAAAAAGTGAGCAAGTCAAAAAAATTACAGTATCTATCCCACTGAAGGTACTCAAAATTTTAACTGATGAGCGTACTCGCCGCCAAATTAACAACTTGCGCCACGCGACTAATAGTGAACTGCTGTGTGAAGCTTTTTTGCATGCATTTACTGGGCAACCGCTGCCAAATGATGAAGATCTACGTAAAGAACGTAGTGATGAAATACCTGAAGCAGCAAAAGCGATCATGCAAGAGCTGGGCATTGACCCAACAACTTGGGAATATTGATCTTATAGCCCCTTCTTCTCTCCCCTTTTAGCCTTTAAAAGGGGATTCCAATGAGTTTTATCTATTCCATAATAATAAATACTAGCCTATTCTCAGACTTTATTTATACTCTCGAGCTCAAATTTTCGACTTAAAGCAAAAAACTCGCTCAATCAATATTTTGATAAATTAGAAAGGATATATTATGGCTATGCTCAATAAAGCGGCGGCATCACTGTTTGCCGGTTTTTTGCTGATTACTGCGGGATGTGCAAGCTCACCCTATCAAACCAGCGCTTCGGAAAGTAATGATACTCAAGCTAAAAAGCTAGGTACTCAATGGGGTGAGGATATTGATTCATCGATTGTGACTGTCACGGCTTCGCGTTTAACGCAACAGCCTTATCGTACTATGTCACTCTATTATCGTGGTGAAGCCTTTCCTAAACAGCTCAAAAAGCAATATCAAATCGATCTTTCTCCGATTGAATTTTCAGTGCTAAATGAACGTAATAGCAAAATGCCTTATTATCGCGAAAAAGGTAGCCGCTATGTTCTGCCAGCACAAGAAGGCCAGCGCTATCAATTGTCATTTACCAATAATAGCCAGCAGAAGATCTTTGAGGTAGTTGCTACTGTAGATGGCTTAGATGTGCTGACGGGTCAGAAAGGATCTTATCAGCAAAATGGTTATTTAGTTCGTCCAGGCACTACTTTGGTGATTGATGGATTCCGCAAAAGTGATGAGCAAGTCGCTGCTTTCCGCTTCGCTGCGCCAGAGCAATCTTATGCAGCACAAAATCTTCAAGGGGATATTGATAATACTGGTGTGATTGGTGTTGCGCTATTTGAAGTGACTGAACAAGGTGAAACGCTGCCTGATTGTCAACCGCAAGCTTTCCCCGCGAATTCACAATATGCTCCTGCACCATGCAAAAAATAATCCTTTAAAATACAAAAACCCCGGCGATTAACCAGGGTTTTTGTTGGACCGGTGATAAACTGGAATATGCCCGGTTTATCTTCCGTTCATCGAGGTGTGGCTGATATAGCAATACATCACCGCACCTCTTTAACCAAACAGTCTTATTTTTTGCTGCTTGGCATGCTGAAGCGCTGGTTAAAGCGGTCAACACGACCACCTGTTGCTACGTCACGTTGCTTGCCAGTATAGAACGGGTGGCAGTTACCACAAACGTCCAAGTTCAAGTTGTGACCAACAGTTGATTGAATTTTCATTACATTACCGCAAGAACAAGTTGCAGTAACTTCAGCGTAATTTGGGTGAATACCTTTTCTCATGGGATAACCTCTATTAAGGCCGCATCGCCATCCAGCCCTGACGCCGGACACCATACGTCGTGTTTATTGAATTCGTGTTTATCGAATTTAAGTATATTGGTAAAATTAGATACCAAAGGCGGCGGATCATACAGAAAATCAGTTTATCACGCAATGAAAAACTTGCGCTATTTGTGGTACTCTTAATACTAAATAGCCATAGTATCGTTCGGAAAACGCTCAGGGAACCCCTTATGATCATCATTCAGGTTGCATTACCTGTGCCTTTAAATCGTTCATTTGATTATCTATTACCCGATAATATGCCGACTCCCGTGGTAGGCGCGCGCGTCATGGTCTCTTTTGGCCGCCGCCAGACATTAGGTATTGTCGCTGGCATTAGTGATAAAAGTGATTTTCCCGTCGAGCAACTGAAACCTGTCGAACAGATCCTCGACACCGAGCCCCTGTTTTCTGATGATCTCTGGCAGCTACTCTTGTGGTCTTCCCGCTACTACCATTATCCCATTGGCGAAGTGTTATTCCATGCGATGCCAACACTATTGCGCCAAGGTAAAGCCGCTGAGTTTTCACCTATTTGGCAATGGCAGGTAAGCGAAGAAGGGAAAGTCATTGATATTGCAACATTAAAACGTTCCCCTAAACAGCAACAAGCCTTGGCACTGCTGCTACGGCAGCCGATTTATCGCCATCAAGTCAGTGAATTTGAGCTGAGCGAAACTGCGCTACAATCACTGAAGAAAAAAAATCTAATCGATTTACACCCTATTCAGCCCGTCGCTGAGTTGTGGCAGGATACATTTTCAGTTTCTGGTGAACGCTTACGCTTAAATACGGAACAAGCAACCGCCGTCGGTGCCATTCGTGCTCAAGATGATCAGTTTTCATCTTGGCTATTGGCGGGGATAACCGGCT
Source organism: uncultured Moellerella sp. (assembly GCA_963519845.1). Taxonomy (GTDB): domain Bacteria; phylum Pseudomonadota; class Gammaproteobacteria; order Enterobacterales; family Enterobacteriaceae; genus Moellerella. The sequence continues at coordinate 7,099 of CAUQNX010000044.1, forward strand.
CGGGAAAAACGGAAGTTTATCTGAGTGTGTTGGAGAATATCTTAGCCCAAGGACGCCAAGCGCTGGTCTTAGTGCCCGAGATTGGGCTAACGCCACAAACGATCCGCCGCTTTAGTCAACGCTTTAATGCACCTGTGGATGTACTGCATTCGGGACTCAATGATAGCGAAAGACTGGCGGTTTGGCTGCGCGCACAACGAGGCGATAATGGTATTGTGATTGGTACTCGCTCAGCACTGTTCACGCCTTTCGCTAAACTGGGCATTATTATTATCGATGAAGAGCATGATAGCTCTTATAAACAACAAGATGGCTGGCGTTATCATGCGCGCGACTTAGCCGTTTTTCGCGCCAAAAAAGAGAATATCCCCATTGTGATGGGCACTGCTACTCCCTCTTTAGAGACCTTATATAACGTTGAGCAGGGAAAATATCATCGCTTAGACCTAACACAGCGTGCCGGAAATGCCCGTCCAGCCGACCAACATCTGATTGATTTAAAAGGCCAGCCGCTAAAACATGGCCTCTCTCATCTGCTTATCCAGCATATTCGTGAACACTTAGCGCGCAATAATCAGGTTATTCTATTTCTTAACCGTCGTGGCTTTGCGCCAGCACTGATCTGCCATGAGTGTGGTTGGATAGCCGAATGCCAGCGCTGTGATCACTATTACACGCTCCACCAGCATCATCGCCAATTGCGTTGTCACCATTGTGATAGTCAGCGTCCTGTCCCCAAGCAGTGCCCAGAATGTGGATCGACAGATCTGGTGCCTGTTGGTATGGGAACCGAACAACTTGAAGATGGGATCAAGGAGATCTTCCCCGATACTCCGGTTACGCGCATCGATCGAGACACCACAAGCCGCAAAGGAGCACTCGAGCAGCAATTAAATGCGATAAATGAGGGGGGTGCACGAATTTTGATTGGCACCCAGATGTTAGCTAAAGGTCATCACTTCCCTGATGTAACACTCGTTGCTCTGCTTGATGTTGATGGTGCGCTATTTTCCAGTGATTTTAGAGCCGCAGAACGTTTTGCTCAGCTCTATGTTCAAGTCTCAGGACGCGCTGGCAGAGCGGGCAAGCAAGGCGATGTCTTTTTGCAAACTCATCATCCAGAACATCCGCTGCTGATGACTCTACTTGATAAAGGTTATGATGCCTTTACTAAAGAGGCACTCGAAGAGCGTCAGATCGTTATGTTACCACCTTATACCAGCCATATACTGATCCGCTCAGAAGACCATAATAATCAAGAAGCACCGCAATTTTTACAAAACCTACGCCAATATATCGAACAGCACGCTGAACGTGATCCGCAACTGTGGATACTGGGTCCTTCACCGGCTATTCAAGCTAAACGTGGCGGCCGCTTTCGTTGGCAACTATTATTACAGCACCCTTCCCGCCTCTATTTGCAGCGATTTATGGCGCGATTAATCCCCGAAATTCAAACTTATCCGGAAAGTCGAAAAGTAAAATGGAATATTGATGTAGATCCTACTGATGGTTAATTGACCTTTTTTTAATCATCATCACAGATTAAAAAACAGTAACATAATTGATAATCACGATGGAAAAGTTTTACTTTTGCGAAGTAGCTCAAATAAATGACATAAGTCACACTTTTTATGCAAACTAAGTAACAGTTTAATTTGTCAGAAGGCTTAGAATATTTTGTGAGTGAAAATCATATTGATTGTAATGTCAGAAAATAACTAATGGCATTCAAGGATGATTAAAAACGCAATCGATTAACTTAAGCCGAAGGATAACGTTGTGGAACAAAAAAAATATAGTAGTACTGCAACTATGAAAGATGTTGCGGATGCTGCAGGAGTATCAACAGCGACGGTATCAAGAACATTGATGAACCCGGAGAAGGTCTCCTCGCAAACTCGACAAAAAGTCGAACAAGCGGTTTTGGATATTGGTTATTTTCCGCATAATTTATCGCGTAATTTTAAGCGCAATGAATCCAAAACAATTTTAGTCATTGTGCCTGATATCAATGACCCTTTTTTTAGTGAAGTGATTTGTGGTATTGAAGATGTTGCCGCACAAGAAGGCTATTTTGTATTAGTCGGCGACTGTAAGCATCAAAAAAAGCAGGAACACGCTTTTATCAACCTGATTATTACTAAACAAATTGACGGTATGGTACTGCTGGGCTCCAATATTCCTTTTGATGTTTCTACTGAAGAACAGAAAAATCTACCTCCTATGGTGATGGCGAATGAGTTTGCACCTGAGCTCAAATTACCTACGGTGCATATTGATAATCTAACCGCTTCATTTAATGCGACTCATTATTTACAGAAATTAGGTCATCGGCGTATTGCCTGCATTACTGGGCCAGAACATATGCCACTGTGTCAATATCGTTTGGAAGGCTATAAAAAGGCCATGCTACGGATGGGCGATACCCTACGGGAAAATTATATTATTCGGGGCGACTTTTCACACGAAAGTGGCGCTGAATCAGCCAAGAAACTACTTTCGTTACCTGAAGCACCGACGGCTATTTTTTGTCATAGCGATATTATGGCGCTGGGTGCCATGTGGCAAGCTAAGCGGATGGGCATGAAGCTACCTGATGATCTCTCCATTGTCGGCTTTGATAATCTCAATTTGGCGCAATACAGCGAACCCGCATTAACTACCGTTGATCAGCCGCGTTTAGAGATTGGTCGTCAAGCGATGAAATTGCTGCTTGAACAGCTTCAAGGCCACACTGTTCATAGTGGCTCTTGCCTGCTCGATTCGGATTTAATTATTCGCGAGAGCACAAAAGCGCCTAAAAGCTAGGCAAAGTCGCTCAGGTTAAGTAACATGTGTCACCTAATAAGAAACTTAATATTAATAACTCAGTGAATTAACATAGTGGCACAGAGAGATTATGTAGCTCGTGGGCGGACATCCGCCCGCCGTAAAAAGAGCTCACCGAAAAAGAAAAAAACACAAGGTCTACCGAAAACCACATTAGCTGTTGCTATTGCAATCGTTCTTGTTTTTATCGGTGGGCTCTACTTTATTTCACAAAATAAAAAGGTCGTACCCCAGGGTATTGAGAATTTAAAACCCGTTAAACCCGCAAATACACTGCCGCCGAAACCTGAAGAGCGTTGGCGTTATATCAAAGAGCTGGAAAATCGTGGCGTTGATGTACCAAGCTATCCTCAAGAAAGTAGTGGCACTAGTAATATTACTCGCTCGGCAGAACTCACTCCTGAGCAACGTCAATTGCTGGAACAGATTGATGCTGACAGACAGCAGCCGGTAACCACATTGACTGAGGTTCCTTACAACGCTCAGCCAGTGCCGCGTTCGCAAGTGATTATTACAGAACCTGCGGCTCCAGTGACGCCTGTTAAGCGCCCAGAGATCAAGCCTGAAATCAGGAATGAAACGCCACCAGCCAAACCAGCTGAAATTAAGCCGGCTACACCCCCTGCTGAGAAAAAACCGGTGGTCAGTGTGCAAAAAATGCTGGTGCAATGTGGCTCTTTCCGCTTAATGGATCAAGCTGAATCCGTGCGGGCTACTCTCGCCTTCTCTGGTATTGAGAGTAGAGTAAGCTCTGGTGGTGGTTGGTATCGAATTGTTTTGGGGCCTTATAGCAAAGAAACCGCAGAAAAAATGCAAACCCGCGCCTCCGATGTGGGTGTGTCTGGTTGTATTCTTCGCGCAAGTGGGGGTTGAAAAACCCCAAACCCCGCCCCATCTACAATTCTTATGTATCACTGCGACTATTTAAGCTAAAAAATAGTCGCACTCATTTAAAAAAACCAGGGACTGACTCATGACTACAATCGTAAGTGTTCGCCGTAATGGCCAGGTCGTAATTGGTGGTGATGGACAAGCGACGATGGGTAACACCGTCATGAAAGGCAATGTCCGCAAAGTACGCCGTCTCTATAATGATAAAGTCATTGCCGGATTTGCTGGCGGTACCGCTGACGCATTTACCCTATTTGAGCTATTTGAACGCAAACTCGAACTGCATCAGGGGCATTTGACCAAAGCCGCGGTAGAACTTGCCAAAGATTGGCGTACCGATCGTATGCTGCGAAAATTGGAAGCACTGCTAGCTGTGGCCGATGAGACAACCTCTCTGATTATCACGGGTAACGGCGATGTTGTTCAGCCAGAAAATGATTTGATTGCGATTGGCTCCGGTGGCCCTTATGCTCAATCAGCAGCCCGCGCTATGCTTGAAAATACCGACCTCAGCGCACGTGAAATCGCAGAAAAAGCCCTTTCTATCGCTGGCGATATCTGTATCTACACCAACCATAATGTAAATTTTGAAGAGATTTCTTCAAAATCATAAGGATTGATAGTATGTCCGAAATGACTCCACGCGAAATTGTCAGTGAATTAGACAACCATATTATCGGCCAGAATAAAGCAAAACGTTCTGTCGCTATTGCGTTACGTAACCGCTGGCGCCGTATGCAGTTGGTCGAAGAGCTCCGTCATGAAGTCACACCTAAAAATATTCTGATGATTGGTCCGACGGGTGTTGGTAAAACTGAAATTGCACGCCGCTTGGCAAAATTAGCCAATGCCCCTTTCATCAAAGTTGAAGCGACTAAATTCACTGAAGTGGGTTATGTGGGTAAAGAAGTCGACTCAATTATCAGAGACTTGACTGATTCCGCCATCAAAATGGTTCGCCATCAATCTATTGAAAAAAATCGTTATCGTGCCGAAGAACTGGCTGAAGATCGTATTCTTGATGTTTTGCTGCCGTCAGCTAAAGATAGCTGGGGCCAATCAGAGCAAACGGATAGCCAATCGACCACGCGCCAAACTTTCCGTAAAAAATTGCGTGAAGGCAAATTAGACGACAAAGAGATTGAGATCGAAGTTGCCGCCTCACAAATGGGCGTTGAGATCATGGCACCTCCTGGTATGGAAGAGATGACCAACCAGTTGCAATCTATGTTCCAAAATATTGCAGGGCAAAAACAGAAGCCTCGCAAGATGAAAATCAAAGAAGCCTTTAAACTGTTAGTGGAAGAAGAAGCCGCTAAATTAGTCAATCCCGAAGAGCTGAAAGAGCAGGCGATTTACGCTGTTGAGCAACACGGTATCGTGTTTATCGACGAGATCGATAAAATATGTAAGCGCGGCCAGACATCGGGTCCTGACGTCTCTCGTGAAGGTGTACAGCGTGATCTGCTACCTTTAGTCGAAGGCTGTACTGTCTCCACCAAACATGGCATGGTCAAAACAGACCATATTCTATTTATCGCTTCAGGTGCATTCCAAGTCGCTAGCCCATCGGATCTGATCCCTGAGTTACAAGGTCGTTTACCGATTCGTGTTGAGCTGCAAGCGCTGACAACCGATGACTTTGAGCGTATTCTGACTGAGCCAAATGCTTCATTGACTGAGCAATACATCGCACTGATGGCAACTGAAGGTGTAACCATTGAATTTACGCCAGACGGTATTCGTAAAATTGCTGAATCTGCTTGGCGGGTCAATGAGACCACCGAGAATATTGGTGCACGTCGTCTACACACAGTACTTGAACGCTTAATGGAAGAGATCTCTTACGATGCCAGTGAGCGAAGTGGTGAGAGCTTCCAAATCAATGCCGAGTATGTCAGCAGCCATCTTGATGAACTGATTGCAGATGAAGATTTGAGCCGATTTATTTTATAATCTGACTCTCTGTCATTTATGATTTATAATTATATTGGGAGGCAAATGCCTCCCATCATTTTATTCTATTTTATAATAACAACAAACCAGTGAATCTATCGAATGAGCTCATCAACCGCTATTAGCCGCAAACAAGCGTGGCTGGAAAGTTTACGACCCAAAACCCTGCCTTTAGGCGTCATCGCTATCGTAACAGGATCGGCCTTGGCTTACTGGACGGGAAATTTTAAATGGCCTGTCGCGTTACTCTCTATTATCACAGCGGGTCTGTTGCAAATTCTTTCCAATCTTGCCAACGACTATGGTGATGCGATCAAAGGCTCTGACACGCCCGAGCGTATTGGGCCACTCAGAGGAATGCAAAAAGGGATCATTAATCAAGCGGAGATGAAATCAGCACTCAAGCTGACGATCTCATTGGCTTGCCTATTTGGTTTATTGTTGATCATTGTATCTTGTGAAAAACCCGAGGATGCGATTGGTTTTCTGATATTAGGTGTGGTGGCAATTATTGCGGCAATCACCTATACCGTAGGTAAAAAACCCTATGGATATCTGGGTCTTGGTGATATTTCAGTACTGATATTTTTTGGTTGGTTAAGTGTTATCGGCACCTACTATCTGCAAGCTCATAACTTTAATATTGTCACTCTATTACCTGCAACCGCCTGTGGTTTACTTTCAGTCGCTGTTTTGAATATTAATAATATGCGTGATATCGAAAATGACGTGAAGGCGGGAAAACACACTTTAGCCGTTCGCTTAGGCCCTTATCGCTCAAGGATCTATCATACGATTATTATTGTCACCGCGATTATTTGTTTGGCGCTTTTTAATCTGATTTATCTGACTGGTTGGAGTGGCTGGCTGTTTGTACTAGCTATCCCTATGTTGCTAAACCATATTCGACGTGTATTACAAGATAGAACCGCAGAAGGCATGCGCCCTATGCTGGAAAATATGGTCAAAGCTGCTTTGTTGACCAATGTGTTATTTTCACTGGGTGTCGTTTTAAATTGATTTTCAACAAATTTGCACTATTTTTGACCTAAACACACGCTTTTCAAGTGATGATTTTGCCAACAGTCGACAGAAAGGGATATACTGCATTATCCCTTGCAGCAAAAAAGATCTTAATCCTATGAAATATGATACTTCCGAGCTTTGCGATATCTACCAAGAAAGCGTTAATGTGGTAGAACCTCTTTTTTCTAATTTTGGCGGGCGTACTTCATTTGGTGGTCAAATCATCACAGTGAAGTGCTTTGAAGATAATGGCATTCTGTATGATCTGCTAGAGCAACTTGGTCACGGGCGAATTCTGCTCGTTGATGGTGGTGGTTCTGTTCGTAAGGCGCTAGTTAATGCGGAGCTGGCGCGTATTGCCGCTGATAATGGCTGGGAAGGCATTGTCGTTTATGGCGCGGTACGTCAAGTCGATGCATTAATGGATCTCGACCTCGGTATACAAGCGGTCGCGGCTGTTCCAGCGGGCTGTCCTGATGAAGGTATTGGGGAAAGTGATATTCGCGTTAACTTTGGTGGCGTGACTTTCTTCTCTGGCGATTATCTGTATGCAGATAACACAGGTATGATTTTATCTGAAGAGCCGCTGTCAATCGAAGGCAGCAATGAAGATGATGATTTAGTGGATATCGATGATTTTGAGAATGACGAAATTAATTAATCTAAAATGATGTTAATAGTAAAAATAAATCTCGAAAGCGATATCAAAGAAGGGCGAATAATTCGCCCTCTCTATTAAAGCTAATAAATCCATCTCTTTTATCTATGCACTTTCAATTCAAAGCACACTTTATTAAAAGTGAATTACTGAACTTCTTCCATACGACCTAACAATATGCGCAGGCGCTCTTGCCAAGCTTGTTGCTCTTGTTTCAGTTGCTCGTTCTCACGCACTAGAGATTCGCTTCCTGATTTTGTTGATTCCAACTCTTGAGCCAGTGAGCTATTTTTATCTTTTAGCTCATCAAGTTCCATTTGTAGTAACGAAATGGTA
>CAUQNX010000045.1:0-14014 GCA_963519845.1 uncultured Moellerella sp.
GCTTTTTTTACCACTTTATCCAATTCAGGTTCAACAATATGGATTTTACCTTGATTTATAGTCTCCACGGCATGCTGATTAACATCGACACCAACAACCTGTTTATTGCGAGAAGCAAAGGCAGCTGCCGTTGGTAAGCCAATATAGCCGAGGCCGATAACAGAAATAGTATCAAAACTCATAATTTCACCTGATTGTTTTTTAATGCATCAAGAATACGCTGACAGGAATGACCATCGCCATACGGGTTATGTGCGCGGCTCATCTCATGATACTCCGCCTCATCTGTCAGTAACCGATTAACTTCTTCTACAATTTTATCTGTGTCTGTTCCCACTAAACGCACTGTTCTTGCTTCAACCGCTTCTGGACGCTCTGTTGTGTCGCGCATTACCAGAACAGGTTTGCCTAAAGAAGGCGCCTCTTCTTGAATGCCACCTGAATCTGTCAAAATCATATAAGCATGATTCATCAAGTAGACAAAGGGGAGATACTCTTGTGGGTTGATCAGAATAATATTGTCGATATCGTGCAAGATACGCTGAACTGGTTCACTTACATTCGGATTTAAATGAACAGGATATACCACTTGAACATATGGATGCTGCTTAGCGATCCGTGCCAGAGCATGGCAGATACGCTCAAAACCACCGCCAAAACTCTCTCTGCGATGCCCAGTAACCAAGATCATTTTTTTATCTGGACTTATAAAAGGATACTGCTGTTCAAGCGTCGCGACCATAGTAGGGTCGAGTAAAACTTTATCACGCACCCATAGCAGCGCATCAATCACTGTATTACCTGTGACGAAGATATTTTTGTCAGAGATAGACTCTTTCAATAAATTTTGGCGTGAATTTTCAGTTGGCGCGAAATGATACATGGCGAGATGACCCGCTATCGTACGATTTGCCTCTTCAGGCCAAGGGGAATAAAGATTTCCCGTACGTAAGCCCGCCTCTACATGCCCAACTGGAATACGATGATAGAAAGCCGCTAAGCTCGCTGCCATGGTTGTTGCTGTGTCACCATGAACCAAAACAACATCAGGTTTAAAATCAGCAAAAACCGCTTTTAAACCTTCTAAAATACGACAAGTAATATCTGTTAAATCTTGTCCTGGCTTCATAATATTAAGATCATAATCAGGTTTGATCTCAAAAAGCTTTAATACTTGATCGAGCATTTCTCGATGCTGAGCACTAACGCATACTTTCGCTTCAAAGGCCTCGTCATTTGCTAACGCATGCACCAGCGGTGCCATTTTAATGGCCTCCGGCCGTGTACCGAATACTGTCAACACTTTCACAGTGGCTCTCTTATTTTATCTATCGCAGTTATCTGCTTATGGTTATTTAATGTTTTTTATAGCTATGTTTGGGTTTATTTTTAATCAAACTCAAGCCGACATAATAATTTGCCAGCTTGAGTGGTCATTCAATTTATGGCTAAGATTGGCGGCGACGTGATAACGCAATACCAGCACCAACAAGTGCACCTACCGCTCCCCATAGCACCATCATAAAGGCGCGACGTGGACTATCTCTTTTTACCGGATCTTCAGGTGTACGTAAAAAACGATAAGCTTGGAAATTATCTTCCAGCGTAGGGCCCACGCTTAATGTGGATAGCATGGCGATATTCTGCTGATAATCATTATCGTATTCTGGGCCTGTTGCTTTCAATGTTTCAATTTGTGCCTGTAATAAAGGAACACCTTGCATAAACATCTTAGAGTCAGGTAATTCATCTAATGGCGTTGTGCTTTGATTACGTGAAATACCTTGCTTCTCAGCCACTTTCAATGCTTGCTCTAGCAGGTTTAAACGTCTTTCATAAGTCGCTTTCGCCACCATGGTTTCACGTTTTACCAGCGCCTTCATCGATTGTGTTTTGGCTGCCCATGCACCTTTGATCTCTTCATTTAAATTAGTTGCTGCGCGTTGATTAGCATACTGAATATAATCACGTAGCAACTTATTGGCATCAGCTGAACTCTCGGCAATAAGGCGCGTACTGTCATCGAGGATCTTGAGTCCATCAGCACGAGTAAATTGAATATTATCAATTAACTCATCCAGTAAAGCGGCATTCGCTTTCTCATCACTCTCTTTGCGATCTTGGTAATAAGTGGTATCTAGCCAAAATTGACGTTGAGTATCATAGGAGCTGATCTGTTTTAAAAACTCTTGATAAGCCTCATTCGAGATTGAAGGTAACTGCCCTTCAGGCACCGTATTAATACGTGAGTCGAGGTTGCGCAAAAATTGCTGCTGAGAGTAATAACTTCCCAAATTATTGACAGTCGGGAGGTCAGTAATCGCTGTTGCACTCCATTTTTGCTGCATAAAGTAAGATGCGCCCAAGGCAACAGCAGCAAAAAGGAGAGTAAAGGCAACAATCCATATCTTTCCTTGCCATAAAGAGCGGCATAAACCACGGATATCCAATTCTGGCTCAATGGGTGGCGGGTTCTGATTAGGTTGTGTTTCTGAGTAATTCACTACGCCAAACCTCTACTGTTAATTTATTTATCGATTAAACTGCATTTCGACGCATGCGGCGCCTAACACGCTTTATAAAACGGGCGACTTTCCAAGCTCGCTTAATACAGTAACCATACATCATAAACACAAGCAAGAAGAGTGCCAACATGACCCATTCGGGAATAAAACTTATGCTTTCACCGACGATCCCAATGATGGCCAATAGTGCTGCTGATAAAGTAATGATGAAAAAAGCACCCCTTGAGCTAAAACCTGAACGCATAATCAAATGATGGATATGTTGTCTATCTGGCGAAAACGGACTCATCCCTTTTCTTATGCGGCGATACATAATGGCCACCATGTCCATCAAGGGAATAGCAATAATCCATAATGCAGTCACTGGGCTCAGTGAATGTACTTTCTCTTGTGTTGCATCAACTAAAATCCAGATAATCGTAAAGCCAATGAGGGTACTACCTGCATCTCCCATAAAGACTTTAAAACGACGTCCCAACAAACCTAGATTGAGTAAAATATAAGGAAGAATAGCTGCAATAAAGGCAAAACACCAAAATGCTAAGCCCGTATTTCCACTTTGATAGAGTAAAAAGCCTAAAGCACCAAAGGAAACACAGGATAAGCCACCGAGTAAGCCATCAATACCATCAACCATATTGAATGCATTGATTGCCGCCCACACAGCAAAGAGCGTCACTATATAACCAAAAGGACCTAAAAATAGTTCCCATGAACCAAATGCGTGGCCTAAGGAGTCTAATTTTAAATCTGCAACTGACATCATCACTACAGCAACTAAGGCTTGAATTGATGCGCGGAATTTGACACTAATATCATATCGATCATCTAATGCACCAACAAAAACCAGCAGACTCGCACAAGCGAGATATAACCATTTATGAGGAACGTATTCATTGGTAATCACAAAAGCGAAAAAAACGCCAAAAAATACGGATATTCCGCCCACTAGTGGTATAAGTCCTTGATGTTTTTTTCTATAATTCGGTTTGTCTACTAATCCGATTTTTTTGGCTACGTTACGTGCAACAAAAATAAACACGAGCGTAAACAAGAAAACGTAAAAAAGATCAGCAATAAAGTATATTGTATCCACAGTTGAACTCTCTTATCTCTATATCCATCCGACTCTTTTTGAGTGCTTTATAAAGCTTATATCTAATCCAGAGCTTATCGCATTACACTCGTTTACTACATAGGTGAATCGCTAAATTAAACAATTTTCTAGTCTAATTGGATGTTTAATCATTTATTGATTAAATGTAAAACAGACAGATGATTTTATACCTATCCAAATAAAGATTCATTCCATAAAAAATAAGCGCCATTAATTAATGGCGCTTATTAGTAATATGAAAGCTGTTTTTCTAAAAACGACTAAGCTCTTTTCATAAAATCAAAGAATTCACTATTCGTTTTTGTCATGGCTAATTTACTGATGAGGAATTCCATTGCGTCAATCTCACCCATTGGATGAATAATTTTACGCAATATCCACATTTTTTGTAATTCTTCAGACGTGGTGAGCAGCTCTTCTTTACGTGTACCTGAACGATTATAATCGATTGCAGGGAAAACACGTTTTTCAGCAATTTTACGCGACAAGTGGAGTTCCATATTACCGGTTCCCTTGAACTCTTCGTAAATAACCTCGTCCATTTTCGAACCAGTATCGACCAACGCTGTTGCAATGATAGTTAAACTACCACCTTCTTCCATGTTACGTGCAGCACCGAAGAAACGTTTTGGACGATGTAATGCGTTCGCATCAACACCACCGGTCAATACCTTACCAGAAGAAGGTACAACAGTATTATAAGCACGAGCTAAACGGGTGATCGAATCCAGCAAAATAACCACGTCTTTTTTATGTTCAACTAGGCGTTTTGCTTTCTCAATAACCATTTCAGCAACCTGAACGTGACGTGCAGCTGGCTCATCAAATGTTGAAGCAATAACTTCACCTTTGACTAAGCGTTGCATTTCAGTCACTTCTTCAGGACGTTCATCAATCAGTAATACCATCAACACGCAATCAGGATGATTGTATGTAATATTTGCGGCAATATTTTGCAGCAACATGGTTTTACCGGCTTTAGGTGGTGCAACGATCAAACCACGTTGGCCACGGCCAATAGGTGCAGCAAGATCAAGAACACGCGCGGTTAAATCTTCTGTTGATCCATTACCACGTTCCATGCGCAAACGACTGTTCGCATGAAGCGGTGTTAAGTTTTCAAATAGGATTTTATTACGGGCGTTTTCAGGTTTATCAAAGTTAACTTCGTTGACTTTTAACAGAGCAAAATAGCGTTCACCTTCTTTAGGGGGACGAATTTTTCCTGAAATTGTATCACCGGTGCGGAGGTTAAAACGACGTATTTGGCTGGGAGAAACATAGATATCATCAGGACCTGCAAGGTAGGAGCTGTCTGCGGAACGGAGGAAACCAAATCCATCCTGCAATATTTCCAGCACACCATCGCCAAAAATATCTTCTCCACTTTTCGCATGCTGCTTTAAGATTGAGAAGATAATATCCTGTTTTCTCATACGGGCTTGGTTTTCTAGCCCCATGTTTTCGCCAAGTGTTATCAGTTCTGATACAGGCGTATTTTTTAATTCGGTAAGATTCATAATGGTGGGTTCTTTAACTCGGGGTGATTCTCGAACTATGAACGTAAATAGGAGGCAACTTATATCGATGCCAGTTTCGCTTTATATCAAACACTTCATTTTTGCCGTGCAGAAACTTGAACGGACTGACAGCAAAATAAAAACTTTTTTTCATATTTTACTTGCTTGGCTCATCAGATGAGTGTCGGTGTAATGAGTGTTGTGGTTACGTTATTCACGCTGGTATCCATTGTTCTTTAACGTTGCCACAGTATCTTGATACTGCAATGTTCGAGGCTGCAATATTCAATACTACAATATTCAACACTACAATGACGACATCATCAACTGATAACTATGCTGAGTTTGACTCGTTTTTCTATTATTAGAAACACTAACGCTATTAGCAATAGTTTTCTATAAAATTAGGACTAAATCCACTTCAAACGGCATAGAACAGAGATTTCAGTGTAAAATATTTAAAGTATAGACATTATAACGTCTATTTCACTCTTCAAACGGCGACTTATATCACATAAGATTAGATGCTAATATGTAATATATTAATAGAAATCTTAACATATAGTAACCATACTGATGAAATTACTGCGAGCGAAATCACTACATTAAGTCATTAAGATATATACGTCGGTTGAAGATACATGGGATCATGTAGGCTATCTGGAGTCTGTGCTTAGACACTACATCTTGCTTTTTATATCAAGAAAGACAACAAAAATCAATGTGTGATGTACTAGAAAGTAGATGAACCAGACATGTTATAATAGACAGATTATAACAAATAACACAGATACCAAGTATGAGATAGTGTTGATAACTTATCATGCTTCTATACGGACGTCTAGCAGAGTGTAGTAGAAAAAAACAAACGGCTAGACGCCCTGTAATACCACGAGCTTATAGATGACTATCTAAAAATCCTTTCAACTGAGTTTTTGATAATGCGCCTACATTTGTCGCAACAACTGCACCATCTTTGAATAATAACAAAGTTGGGATACCACGAATGCCATATTTGGGAGCCGTAGCTGGGTTTTGATCGATATTTAGTTTTGCAATCGTCAGTTTGCCTGTATATTCTTCAGCTACTTCTTCAAGAATAGGGGCAATCATTTTGCAAGGTCCACACCATTCAGCCCAAAAATCAACGAGGATCGGTTTAGCATCCGTTGACTTTAATACTTTTTCTTCAAAATTTTCATCAGTGATATGAATAATTTTATCGCTCATCTTGTACTCCCGAGAATCATATTGTGCAGACTTAGTGTAACATTAATTTACAGTAGTATGCCTTATTTCAAAGGATACGCTTTCGTAAATCAACCGTTAACTGATATTCTACCATACTATGAGTAAAGCACACTTGACAGAAAAGAAGTTTTCCGACTTCGCCCTACACCCCAAAATCATTGAAGCACTTGATAATAAAGGCTTCAATTTTTGTACGCCAATTCAGGCGTACACTTTGCCTTTCACTGTCGAAGGCAAAGATGTTGCGGGACAAGCGCAAACCGGTACTGGGAAAACGTTAGCATTTTTAGCGTCGACTTTTCACTATTTACTAACACGCCCGGCTAAAGAAGGGCATAAAACCAATCAGCCTCGTGCGCTGATTTTGGCACCAACACGTGAATTGGCAGTCCAGATTTACTCTGACGCTCAGGAGCTGTCAGCACAAACTGGGCTTAAAATGGGTCTCGCCTATGGCGGAGACGGCTATGATGAGCAATTAAAAGTATTACAAAACGGTGTTGACCTACTTATAGGTACAACGGGCCGTTTAATCGATTACGCCAAACAAGGCTATGTTGATCTTGCTGCCATCCAAGTTGTGGTTCTTGATGAAGCTGATCGCATGTACGATCTCGGCTTTATTAAAGATATTCGTTGGCTATTTCGTCGTATGCCAGCTGCTGGTGACCGCTTAAATTTACTCTTTTCAGCCACTCTCTCTTACCGTGTGCGTGAATTAGCTTTCGAGCAGATGAATAATCCAGAGTATATTGAAGTTGAGCCACTGCAAAAAACGGGTTACCGCATCAAGGAAGAGCTTTTCTACCCTTCCAATGAAGAAAAGATGCGTCTTCTCCAAACATTGATTGAAGAAGAGTGGCCAGAAAGAAGTATTATTTTTGCCAATACAAAACATCGTTGTGAAGAGATTTGGGGCCATCTGGCTGCCGATGGTCATCGTGTGGGCTTACTCACCGGTGATGTAGCGCAGAAAAAACGTCTGCGTATCTTAGAGCAGTTTACTGAAGGTCATATTGATATTCTGGTTGCAACCGATGTGGCGGCACGTGGATTACATATTCCGTTAGTAACTCATGTTTTTAACTATGATCTGCCTGATGATTGCGAAGACTATGTACACCGTATTGGTCGTACAGGCCGTGCGGGCGAAAGTGGTCACTCAATCAGTCTCGCTTGTGAAGAGTACTCATTGAATCTGCCAGCAATCGAAACCTATATTCAACATTCGGTTCCTGTCAGTAAATACAATAGCGATGCATTGCTAACGGATCTTCCTGCACCTAAACGTTTACATCGTTCGCGTCCGAGCGGGCCGCGCAGGGGCAATAATAATGTGCAGCGTCGCCATAATGGACCGCGCAACAACAATCGTAAACGTCCGGACTGAGTAACTGTATGCTGAAATCTTCTTCTCTATATGCTGCGATTGATCTAGGTTCCAATAGCTTCCATATGCTAGTGGTCCGCGAAACAGCCAGTAGTATTCAGGTGATTTCGCGGGTAAAAAGAAAAGTCAGGCTAGCTGCTGGCTTAGATCAGAATAATATTCTATCTGAGCAAGCCATGGAGCGTGGCTGGCAATGCCTGCGCCTATTCTCAGAGCATTTACAGGATATTCCTGCATCGCAGATCCGTATCGTCGCCACCGCGACCTTACGACTGGCCAAAAATGCAGATATATTCCTGGAAAAAGCGAGCCAAATCCTGGGAAATACGGTAAAAGTCATCCAAGGGAAAGAAGAAGCGCGTCTTATTTATCAAGGCGTCGCTCATACAACAGGTGGGCCCGATCAACGACTGGTTGTCGATATTGGCGGTGGCAGTACAGAGCTTGTTACTGGCACTGGAGCGGAAGCTTCGTTACTACTCAGCCTCGAAATGGGTTGTGTCACTTGGCTCGAACGCTATTTTAGTGACCGTTCTCTAACCGAAGAAAACTTTGCACAGGCTGAAGCAGCAGCCTCTGAAATTATTAAACCTGTTGCTGATAAATTGATACAACAAGGATGGCAGATTTGTGTTGGTGCATCTGGCACCGTTCAAGCAATCCAAGAGATCATGATTGCACAGGGAATGGATGAATTAATTACCCTGCCTAAACTTCAGCAACTCAAGCGTAAAGCGATTCTCTGCGGTAAATTGGAAGAGCTTGAAATCGACGGTCTCACCTTTGAGCGGGCATTAGTTTTCCCCAGTGGATTATCGATTCTGATCGCTATTTTTAAAATGCTAAATATTGATAATATGACACTTGCAGGCGGCGCACTGCGTGAAGGTCTGGTTTACGGTATGTTGGATTTGCCTGTTGAGCAAGATATACGTGCACGCACAGTGCACAATATTCAACGCCGTTTCCAAATGGATATAGAGCAAGCCGATCGCGTTAAACAGCTAGCAGAACATTTCTATCTGCAAGTTGCAAAACAGTGGGGCCTCGATCAAAGAGCGCGTGATTTACTGGCGAGTGCCTGTGCATTGCATGAAATTGGACTCAGTATTGATTTCCGTAAAGGTCCAGAGCACGCCAGCTATCTACTTACCCATTTGGATTTGCCGGGTTATACTCCCGCGCAAAGACGTTTATTGGCAACCCTGTTAAAAAATCAGTGTGGCGCTATCGATGTAGCCTCACTGAGTCAGCAAAATGCATTACCGCTACAACAAACGGTACACTTGTGTCGTTTATTACGCTTAGCCATTATTTTTGCTAGTCGTCGTAGGGATGATACTTTACCCGCATTGCGCTTACAGGGAGATGCTGAGTCATTAACCATTACCTTGCCGTATCAATGGCTTGCAGAACATCCATTACGAGCCGAAAATTTGCAACAAGAAGTGCAATGGCAAAGTTACGTTAATTGGCCACTGACACTGATCGAACGCAACAACTCAAGTCTTTAGCATGACGGATATTGCATCTAGCTTAACCGCTTGGATGCAATATTTTCCGCTAACTTCGGCGAAAAACACCCATTTATGACTTTTTCAAGCCTAAACGTGCTTTGATATCTGCTAAAGCTGATTGTCCTTTTTTCATCCGCTCTTCCGCGCTCACGACTTTTCGCTCCGTTTCCCATGCAATATCATCTTGCGGTAACTCTAGCAAAAAACGGCTGAGTTCAGGTCGGATTAACTCACCATATTGGCGACGTTCGCGACAATGAGTGAAAAATAGCTCTTTTTGCGCACGTGTAATACCCACATAGGCAAGACGACGCTCTTCCTCAATATTATCTTCATCGATACTACTTTGATGAGGAAGTAGTCCCTCCTCCATTCCCACGAGGAAAACATACGGAAATTCAAGACCTTTAGAGGCATGAAGAGTCATCAGTTGTACCTGATCTGTATCTTCAGTATCTTCACCCCGCTCCATCATATCGCGCAAGGTGAAACGCGTGACAACCTCGGTTAAATTCATAGGATCATGCAGTTCATCGCCTTCAATCATTTCACTCATCCAGCTAAATAATTGATTCACATTTTTCATGCGCATTTCAGCAGCTTTGGTACTGTTTGATGTCTCATACAGCCAGCTTTCATAATCCATGCCATGGAGCAGATCGCGTACCGCACTGAGCGGCTCTCTTTCGGCTAAATGGGTAATATTGGCGATCCATTGCGTGAACTTCTGCAATGCTTCTAATCCTTTACCCGTCAATGATTGCTCTAATCCTAAATCGAAACTAGCCTGATAAAGACTTTTATTGCGCTGATTCGCCCAATCTCCCAGCTTTTGGATTGTTTTCGGACCAATTTCTCGCCTTGGTGTATTTACGATACGCAAAAATGCACTATCGTCTTCAGGATTGGTTAATAATCGCAGATAAGCCAACAAATCTTTAATTTCGGGTCGCGAAAAAAAGGAGGTTCCACCCGAAATATGATAGGGAATTCGATTCTGCGTCAGCATTTTTTCAAAAATACGAGATTGATGATTACCCCGATACAAGATGGCGTAATCTTTATATTGGGTTTTATTGATAAAGTGATGAGCGATTAACTCGCCGATCACCCGCTCAGCTTCATTATCTTCATTACTAGCAGTGAGCACCTTGAGCGGCAAGCCATAACCTAATTCAGAAAAGAGTTTTTTCTCAAACACATGAGGATTATTGGCAATCAGGATATTCGCTGCTTTTAGAATACGCTCTGAAGAACGATAGTTTTGCTCCAGTTTCACCACATTCAGCTGCGGAAAATCTTCCTTTAATAACACCAGATTTTGCGGGCGAGCACCACGCCAAGAGTAGATCGACTGATCATCATCACCCACCACCGTAAAACGCGCTCTTTTGCCCACCAACAGCTTCACTAATTGATATTGGCTGGTATTGGTATCCTGATACTCATCCACCAGTAAATAGCGTAGCTTCTGCTGCCAGCGATCCCGCACCTCTTCATTACGCTGTAGGAGTAAGGTTGGTTTAGTAATAAGATCATCAAAGTCCAAGACATTACAGCTGGTTAGATGTAGCTCATAGCGGCGATAACACTCGGCAAAATGCTGCTCTTGTTCACCTCGCGCAGCTTGCATAACTTGTGCGGGCGTTAGAAGATCATTTTTCCAATTAGAGATCGTCGAGATCAGCTGTTGTAAACGATCTTTATCTTCCTCAAGGAGATCGAGTGTCAGTGCTTTCAGCAGCTGCATCTGATCTTGATCGTCAAACAGAGAGAAATTAGCTTTAATTCCCAGCGCTTTATATTCGCGTTTAATAATTTCCAATCCTAAGGTATGGAAGGTCGAAATCATCAATCCACGAGACTCTTTTTTACCGAGTGTCTGCCCAATACGCTCTTTCATCTCGCGCGCGGCTTTATTAGTAAATGTCACAGCTGCAATTTGTCGCGGCAGATAGCCACACTGGCGAATAAGATAAGCAATCTTATTGGTAATAACGCGAGTTTTGCCCGATCCTGCGCCCGCAAGAACCAGACAAGGCCCTTCAACATACTCAACAGCTTGCTGCTGACTTGGATTTAATCGCATGGCTTTCTTAAATTAGCTATTTATTTTTGAACGGTATACGCATCATAACGTTATTAACAAAGGATCAATGCGCTTTGCATATCGCATGATTGAGCGTACAGAGGAAAATGGATTGTAGCAGAAAGCGGACAACCTAATGAAAAAAACCGCGTGCTATATTTGATAGCACACGGCTTAGATAAAAACTAAGGTGAATTAATCACGCATTTAAAAAAGTGTCTTAGCCACCAACTGCAATACGTTGCATATCGGTCATATAGCCACGCAATGTTTTACCAATAGCTTCGATCGGATGATTACGGATAGCTTCGTTAACATCACGTAATGAAGCGTTATCAGTACCATTGTCAGTAACTGATTTAGCTAAATCGCCTGTTTGCAGTGTCGTCATAAATTCTTTCAGTAATGGCACTGCTGCAAAGGAGAACAGGTAGTTACCGTATTCAGCCGTATCAGAGATAACCACGTTCATCTCATACAGACGCTTACGAGCGATAGTATTAGCGATTAATGGCAGTTCATGCAGAGACTCATAGTAAGCTGATTCAGCAATAATACCCGCATCCAACATAGTTTCAAACGCTAACTCAACGCCCGCTTTAACCATAGCGACCATCAGAACACCATGATCAAAATACTCTTGTTCTTTGATCTTAACTTCATATTCAGGGTAGTTTTCAAATGCACTATTCCCTGTCTCTTCACGCCATGTCAGTAAGTTTTTATCGTCGTTAGCCCAGTCAGCCATCATATTCGAAGAGAACTCACCAGAAATAATATCATCCATATGCTTTTGGAATAGCGGAGCCATAATGGTTTTTAATTGCTCAGACAAAGCAAATGCACGCAATTTCGCGGGGTTAGACAAGCGATCCATCATCAAGGTGATACCACCTTGTTTCAGCGCTTCGGTGGTCGTTTCCCAACCAAATTGGATTAATTTACCGGCATAACCTGGCTCAACACCATCGGCAACCATTTTGTCGTAGCAGAGCAGTGCACCCGCTTGCAACATACCACACAGAATAGTTTGCTCACCCATCAGGTCAGATTTAACTTCGGCAACAAATGAAGATTCCAGTACGCCAGCACGATGGCCACCCGTTGCTGCTGCCCACGCTTTAGCAATCGCCATACCTTCGCCTTTCGCGTCATTTTCTGGATGAACAGCGATCAATGTTGGTACACCGAATCCACGCTTATACTCTTCACGAACTTCAGTACCTGGGCACTTAGGCGCAACCATAACAACGGTAATATCTTTACGGATTTCTTCACCCACTTCAACAATGTTGAAGCCATGAGAATAACCTAAAGCCGCACCCGGTTTCATTAATGGCTGAACCGCACGAACAACATAAGAGTGTTGTTTGTCAGGGGTTAAGTTAACCACTAAATCAGCTTCTGGGATCAGCTCTTCATAAGTGCCAACTTTAAAACCATTTTCAGTCGCTTTGCGCCATGATGCACGTTTTTCATCAATCGCTTCTTTACGCAATGCATAGGCAATATCCAAGCCTGAATCACGCATGTTCAGACCTTGGTTTAAGCCCTGAGCACCACAACCCACGATAACGACTTTTTTACCTTTTAAATACCCTGCTTCATCAGCAAATTCTTCGCGTGCCATAAAACGACACTTACCTAATTGGGACAACTGCTGACGCAGATTCAATGTATTAAAATAATTTGTCATGGGTGACTCCGCTGTTCTGTTGTGTTTGGTATCAGGCTCTAATCATTCTTGCCTATTATGCCCTCACTAATATGAGGTAATTATGAATTTACTATAGGCGATGAAATGCATTGCTTAAATTGATATATTAACAAGATTACGTTGTAAATATCGCAACACTGTTTCACCGACTGTTTTTTACGCCTTGGAGGTGTTGATGGATACGCGCGATCTTAAATTATTTTTACATTTAGCCGAGAGTTGCCACTTTGGCCGAACAGCAAAAGCAGTGCATGTCAGCCCTTCAACACTCTCTCGCCAAATTCAACGGCTTGAAGAACAGCTAGGCCATGCTCTGTTTATTCGCGACAATCGTACCGTTAAGCTCACTGCCGCAGGCGAACAATTAAAATTATTTGCCCAACAAACTTTATTGCAATATCAGCAACTTCAGCATGTATTAAATCAAAATAGCCCATCATTAACGGGGGAACTGCGCCTATTTTGCTCGGTAACCGCTGCTTATAGCCATCTGCCACAAATTATCGACCAATTTCGCGCTCGCCATCCCTTAGTTGAGATCAAGCTGACCACTGGTGATGCCGCCGATGCCGTGGGCAAAATTGAAACGGACGAAGCGGATTTAGGTATTGCCGGTAAACCAGAGAAATTACCCGATAATGTTAGATTCAAAAAAATTGGTGAGATCCCCTTGGTATTAATCGCACCTTCACTCAATTGCCCGGTTAAAACTAAAGCCTTAGAGGCGCAACCTGATTGGTCTCAGATCCCCTTTATTCTGCCGGAACACGGCCCTTCGCGTAAACGTATTGAGTTATGGTTTCGGCGACATAAAATTAATAACCCTTTGATTTACGCCACGGTATCGGGTCATGAAGCCATAGTATCAATGGTTGCACTGGGCTGTGG
>CAUQNX010000046.1:0-12554 GCA_963519845.1 uncultured Moellerella sp.
CGGATTGAGGGCAATGAAATCGATAATCCGGCAATAACCTGGCCAAATCTGTCATAAACAGGGGCGGCGATGCACCTCAGTCCTAGCTCTTGCTCTTCGCGATCTTCGGCAAAATGTTGTTGGCGAACCTGTTTTAGCTCTAATAACAGTTGGTCTACATTCTCTAATGTGCGCTCGGTATTTTTAGTAAATTTCACCTCTTTTAGCGTACGTCTAACAAAGTCCTCATTGCGTTCTGCAAGTAGGCATTTGCCGATGGCGGTGCTATAGAGCGGATTGCGGCGGCCAATACGTGAGTGCATACGCAGGTTATAACCAGAGTCAATTTTATGAATATAGATGATAGCGTTTTCATCTAAAGCGCCAAGGTGCAGCGCTTCGTTGGTTTGCTCTGAAATATAGCGCATCTCTTTATCGGCTAACTCCACCAAATCAACATATTCGAGGGATTTTGCGCCCAATTCAAATAGTTTTAATGTTAGCGAATATTTATCGGCTTCATCTTCTTGAGCCACATAGCCCAAGGATTTCATAGTCTGTAGAAATCGGAATGTGGTTGCTTTTGACATCATTAGGCGCTGAGATAACTCAGACACCCCAATCTCTTTTTGTTCACCGAGTGCGGTTAAGATACTGAAAATTTTCAATACTGAAGAGACCGATTCTGGTTGTGTCGACTTATCCATAGAAGCTCCATTGTTGTAAAACAGATGGTTAACCTGTTTCTTTCCTCTTTCTTTGCGGCCATTTTATCAGAAACTCATTTTATTCATAACTACTTTAATAATAAAAATGAAACAGCGTTTCAAATTAATTTGAAGTCATCGTAGAAATAGTATTTAATGATCAGAATGAAACGCCATTTCATTTTGCTATTTTTTGCTTAAATGTGAGGGCGTACAAGATTAATTAGCTGATTTTTGGAGTCAAGAATGAAAATTGCGTTAATGATGGAAAATAGCCAAGCAGCAAAAAATGCAACTATTCTCAATGAGTTACAATCTGCTACTGCGCCGCTAGGCCATGATGTCTTTAACGTGGGAATGAGTGATGATAAGGATCATCATTTAACCTATATTCATCTGGGGATTATGGCAAGCCTGTTGCTCAATTCTAAAGCCGTTGATTTTGTGGTTGCTGGCTGTGGAACTGGGCAGGGGGCGTTAATGTCATTGAATATCCACCCAGGCGTAGTCTGCGGATACTGTTTAGAGCCTTCCGATGCTTTCCTGTTCAATCAGATCAACAATGGTAATGCCTTGTCTCTAGCCTTTGCAAAAGGTTATGGCTGGGGAGCTGAATTAAATGTGCGTTATATCTTTGAAAAAGCCTTTGATGGTGAACGTGGACAGGGCTACCCGCTGGAAAGAGCTAAGCCACAGCAAGCGAATGCACTAATTTTAAATCAAGTTAAAGCCGCTGTGGTAAAAGATAACTATCTGGATACTTTGCGTGCTATGGATCAAACATTGGTAAAAACGGCGGTATCTGGCGAACGTTTTCAGTCTTGTTTCTTCGATAATTGCCAGAATGCTGAAATTGCTGAATATGTTCGTTCGTTATTAGATTAAGTATTTAATTATAGATCTAGATATTTCCTTATGTGACTTACCATAGGGTTTTTTAATTTAAATAAATTAAGTGTCATTATTTAAATGTATTAATATTTTTTAATGAATGCTGTCAAAAGGTGATTTGAATGAATATAAATCATATTGCTGTTATCGGTGAGTGTATGGTTGAGTTACAGCAAGGCGATGGCTGTGTGAGGCAAGGATTTGGTGGCGATACACTGAATACCGCGACTTATCTTTCGCGTTTAACTTATTCTCATGGCATTAACACACACTATATTACAGGTCTCGGTGAAGACCCTTTTAGCCAACGAATGCTCGATAGCTGGCAGAAAGAAAATATTAATACAGATAATGTTTTTATTTTAAAAGATAAGCTGCCGGGAATATATCTGATTGAAACTTCACCAGAAGGTGAACGCCAATTTTTTTACTGGCGTGACGCTTCCGCGGCTAAATATTGGTTGAATGAAGAGACATTATTGCAGGCAAATAAAGTGTTTGGTCAGCAACAGATGATCTATCTTAGCGGGATCAGCCTTGCCATTCTGCCACCTCAGCAAAGAGAGATGCTTTTTACTTTGCTGGCGGATGCTAAAGCGATGGGCACTAAAATCGTTTTTGATAATAATTTCCGCCCAAAACTTTGGTCAACAATTGCCCTCGCACAAGAGACTTACGCACGTATTCTCGCCCTAACGGACATTGCCTTCTTAACCTTTGATGATGAAATGCTGCTGTATGGCGATAAATCGGAAGAGCAAGCGATTGAACGCGCTCAGCTATTTGGCGTGAAAGAGATTGTGATTAAGCGCGGAGCGGAAGCTTGTTTCGTCATTATTGATAATAAAAAAATAGTTGTTGCGGCGAATAAAGTCGATCGCGTCGTCGATACCACCGCAGCCGGTGATTCATTTAGCGCAGGTTATCTGGCTAAACGTGTGACAGGTGGAACGCCAGAAGAGTCAGCCGCAGCAGGACATAAATTAGCATCAGTGGTTATCCAACACCAGGGAGCCATTATTCCATTAGACGTTATGCCAGATATCAATACCAAATAGGGAACTGAATATGCACGACCTTTATGAAAGATTAAAACAGATTAAAGTGATTCCGGTTATTACTGTGACTGATGCAGCGCAGGCGGAGCCTTTAGCTAAAGTACTCAATGAAAATGGTATTCCTTGTGCTGAAGTGACATTCCGTACCGCCGCCGCAGTGCAGACGATTAAAAATATGCGCGCGGCTTACCCAGAGATGTTAATTCTGGCGGGTACAATTCTCACTATTGAACAAGTAGATCAAGCTATTGAAGCAGGCGCAGATCTGTTGGTTAGCCCAGGATTTAACCCCATTGTAGTGGCTTATTGTCAGCAGAAAAATATTGGTATTATTCCCGGTATCAATAGCCCAAGTTTGGTTGAGCAAGCGATGGCATTTAAATTGTCGGCACTTAAATTCTTCCCTGCGGAAGCTTCTGGCGGAATTCCAATGCTTAAATCATTGAGCGCCGTTTACCCAGTGACCTTTATGCCATCGGGCGGTATTGGGCTGAAGAATATTAATGATTATATGGCGTTACCGTCAGTGTTTGCCTGTGGCGGATCATGGATGGTGCCAACCGATCTGATCGAAGCGGGTGATTGGTCAGCGCTGGCGAAATTGATTAGCGAAGCGGCTGTCGCTTGCTGATTTGAAAATAAAAATGCCATCTATCGAGATGGCATTTTTGTTGGTTAAGCTAATTTGGTTATTTAGCGCTGCATTTTGACTACTTAAGGAGTCGGGCTCTCACGGATTTACCTTTGATTTTACCCTGCTGCAACTGCTTCCACACTTTATTCGCTACCGATTGTTTTACCGCCACATAGGTATGCATTGGATGAACGGCAATTTTTCCAATATCCGCGCCATCTAATCCCAAGTCACCTGTTAAAGCTCCCAGAATATCGCCCGGACGCATTTTGGCTTTTTTACCACCGTCGATACAGATAGTTGCCATCGTGGCTTCTAGCGGAGTGATCGCTAAACCTGTCGGTACGGGCAGCCAGTTGAGTTTCATATTAAGCATCTCTTGCAAGACGTTGGCTCGCTGGGCTTCTTCCGGTGCGCAGAGGCTAATAGCCAGTCCACTTTCACCAGCACGGGCAGTACGTCCAATACGGTGAACATGCACTTCAGGATCCCATGACAGCTCGTAGTTAATCACCATCTCTAGTGCTTTGATATCTAATCCACGAGAAGCGACATCAGTAGCCACCAGCACACGGCTACTACCATTAGCGAAACGTACCAAGGTTTGGTCACGATCGCGCTGTTCCATATCCCCATGTAGCGCTAGCACGCTCTGATTGCTATCGGAGAGAGCATCAAATACTTCTTGGCAATCTTTTTTGGTATTACAGAACACCACACAAGAAGCAGGTTGCTCACGGCTCAATAATTTTTGCAGAAGATCGATTTTACCTTTACGGAAAACTTCATAGAACTGCTGTTCAACGGCAGGCAGTTCATCCACTGAGTTGATTTCAATCGCCAGCGGATCTTGTTGAATACGACCACTGATCGCCGCAATGGCATCTGGCCAAGTGGCGGAGAATAGTAGCGTTTGGCGCTGAGCTGGCATACTGGCGATAACCTCGTCGATAGCATCAACAAAGCCCATATCGAGCATACGGTCAGCTTCATCCAGTACCAGTGTTTGCAAGGCATCGAGTTTGACAGTCTCTCTCTTTAAGTGATCCAATAATCGGCCCGGTGTGGCAACAATGATGTGCGCCGGATGGATCAGCGAGTCGCGTTGAACACTAAAAGGAACACCGCCGCATAGTGTCAGCACCTTAATATTGGGCAGATAGCGAGCTAGACGACGTAATTCATTCGCCACTTGATCGGCGAGTTCGCGTGTCGGACACAGCACCAGTGACTGAGTATTAAACTGTTTAGCATCAATATTCTGCAATAGACCTAGGCCAAAAGCCGCCGTTTTACCACTGCCCGTTTTCGCCTGCGCGCGGACATCTTTTCCCGCGAGGATTGCCGGTAACGCCGCGGCTTGAATTGGGGTCATGGCTAAATAGCCCAGTTCATTAAGGTTAGTGAGTTGTTCCGCAGGAAGCGCGTTAAGTTCAGCAAATGAGGTCACAATGAAAATTCCGAATGTAATAAAAAAAAGCAAGTTACTGGCAATGATACTATCCCTTACCTGCTGTGTCGTGAGGAATTATCATCCTATTATGCTCTAGCCTGCGATATCCAGCGTTTTCAATAGCCTGATCTAATCAGTGCAAAGAATTTTTATCTATTATGCAAAGTAAAGATGCCAGCAAAGGGCGATGGCATCTTTGGGTATTATTATTTAATCAATATAATAATCACGGAATAGACTCTAACACCGACAATTTGTCGGGGGTTTTTTTACTTAGTATTCGTATTATAAAGAGGTGCAACATCCATATAGATATATGTGCCCGCTACTTTATTATTTTTTATTTTAAATACATCAGTCACTGGCAAGGTTATTGTACTACCATCATGACGGGTATAAGTGACATTCATTTCAGCAACAATGCTCGATTTGTCATGCCATGAGTGCACAACTTCATGTTTTAATCCTTTAATACTGCTATAAAAGCTTGTCTGAGCTTTTTCAATTGCTTCTTTTCCAGTTTCTTCTGGGAAATTACCAAATTTAAACTTTGAATCGTCAGTCAGTAATTTAGCGAACTGTGTTGGTTCCATACTGTCAATTGCTTGTAAAATGGTATCCAGCTCGATAGTTTCTTTTTGAGCGGCCTGTGGCGCTGTAGCCATAACAAAGCTAGACATTAGAATAATCGAAGAGAGGAAAGTCTTTTTCATATAATTACCTATAATAAAAAATTAATTATTTATTCGCTATTATTTATGAAATAGCGTTGAACTTATTAACTATAGACACTAGCGTTATTTTAGTATTAGGGGAATTATGCTCATAATATTTAAAGTTATGAGTTTTCACTCTTTTTTATAACTCAAATTATTAAAAGAATAATATGTATTAAATTTTTAATGCTAAAAATATATTTATTTAACGATATGATTTATTGCATGCAGGAAGATTATCTCAGTTTACGAAGATTGAAAACTTTAACTATTTGTAGTAATTATTCAAAAAAAATGAAGTAGTTATAATGGGGACAATTACAAGCAAAATGAGTCTCTACATTCAATAGCGTAACTGAAAAATTGAGGGGTATTGAAATAATGCGCCCAGAGGCTGCTCGTGAAATATTAGATCTCCATCATATTATGATGTGTTCGTATGAGGACTGAGGTTAGCTTTGTTGTCATCGTCGATAGCATCAACAAAGCCCATATCGAGCATGCGGTCAGCTTAATCCAGTACCAGTGTTTGCAGGGCATCGAGTTTGACAGTCTCTCTCTTTAAGTGATCCAATAATCGGCCCAGCGTGGCAACTTTCCCACGAGGATTGCCGGTAACGCCGCGGCTTGAATTGGGGTCATGGCTAAATAGCTCAGTTAATTAAGGTTAGTGAGTTGTTCCGCAGGAAGCGCGTTAAGTTCAGCAAATGAGGTCACAATGAAAATTCCGAATGTAATAAAAAAAAGCAAGTTACTGGCAATGATACTATCCCTTACCTGCTGTGTCGTGAGGAATTATCATCCTATTATGCTCTAGCCTGCGATATCCAGCGTTTTCAATAGCCTGATCTAATCAGTGCAAAGAATTTTTATCTATTATGCAAAGTAAAGATGCCAGCAAAGGGCGATGGCATCTTTGGGTATTAGTATTTAATTAATTGAATAACAATGGGCTTGGCTTCTGTTGTGCGGGTAGTTAGTAGCGTATTATCTTGATTAATCGAGACTTTAACGCCAGTTTGTGGCTCAGCTAGCTTCCATTTTCCTCTTAACTTAATTTGGCTGGTTTGTGGTTGTGAGTTCGCCGTTAGCCAGAGACGAGAATAGATGCTCACTTCGATTTGTTGACCCTGATTATCGAGCTGATCTTTTTCTGTTCCTTGATAGAGTGCCAGATCGGGATTGACGATACTTAAGGCCAAATGTGTTGTGCTAGCTTTCGCCATTACCATCACAGGTTTATTACTGCTTAATATACTGGCTTCGGGGGCTGAGAGTGTCGCTGGCATAAAGAAAGCATAGGCTTCCTCTTGGCTAAGTGTATCTTTGACTGCATGTAGCTGTTTATCATGTTGTAATATCTGATAATCGGGTGCAGTTGCATTTTTAGCCTCAATCAAAATGGAATATTCATAGGATTGATCCGCAGGTGCTTTGCCATGATCGATAACTGCCGTCGCCATGATATTTTCCGTGGGCTGATCATTGCGATCGTCGACGGATTGCTGTCTGTTATAGATAAAATTAACTGGCTGTTTTCCCGGCACTGTGTAGAGGTTGCCCGCTGGATCGATAAACCAACTAGATTGCTTTAAAGTAAGATCGGTCTCTAGTTGATTAATGGGATTGCCATTAACGCTGATAGCTTGTTGTTCAGGCACCGCATACTGAAATAGAGTAGTTTCAGTACGATGATTTTTATCCTGATTTTCAATGCCTGAACCTAAAGCAATAATTCGATTATCAAACATAAAGTAGGATTTATTGGCTCTTAAACTCTGTTGCTGATATTTACTGTGACCATGCAGTTTCATAGCAAACATGCTGTTATTGCCCAGCACATTGGCACCGGAGTAGCTTTCAGTTGATAGCAACATCTCTTCAATCCCCGCGGCGGGCAATTGATTGAGATTAGCTTTTAAATCCGCATAAGGTAAGTGAATACTGGTTGTACCCGGATAGCGATTCCAATCCCAACCAGCATGGCTAAAAGCGGCTAATTTACTGTCCGCGGGTAAGATCTCCAGTTGACCATATTGCAGATAACGGCCGTATCGATTGTTATTTTGATAGCTCTCATTTCCCACTAAATAACGACTAAATCCTCTTGCAATCGCCAGCCATGATTTTTGCGGTTGATCGATTGAAGAGCGCCTTTGGATCGCCATTGAAGCATAATTCATCGCCCATGCGCCTGATGGCTCATCCTCGGCATTGCTCCCTTCAAAAGCCGCTTGATTTTGCAAGCGGGCATAAGCGGCGGCTAACTCGGGATCTATGGCTTGTTTACCATCAGGAGAGCCCGCCAGTGCCATCCATTTATAAGAGGCAGTACTAATTTTATGTAGCCCCGTTGGGTGGCGGCCACTGAGCACTATTGGGATCTGGGTCTCTTTGGTGTAGATACGCATTTTGAGTAGCACATCTTTTAAACGTTGATGTGCGGAGGCTGATAAGCGAAACGGTGATTGACTCAGGGCGTATACTGTTGGCGCAAGCCCATCGAAAGCATCTTTAGCGTAAGCGGGATAGTGTTGCGAGTGATGGAAAATAGATCCATCAGCTTTAAAACCTCCCGATACGCCTTTCGAGCGCAAAATACTTTTCGCTAACCAGCTATTGAGTTGAGCGAGGGAAGATTGACGCTGCTGATAATCCGGTAGCATTAGTAAACTTTTAACCATCCACTGTAGTTGAGTATTGAGAATATCCACATTGGCATCAACAATATCGCTATCCTGCTCAAAAATACGTCCCGTTGCGTTATACCACATCATGGCTTGTTGCGTTTCTGCCAGTAAACCGTGGCGAGCTAGAATATGGCGGCCAATAAACCAAGCGTCGAGTATCTCGCGGGTTTGATAACCAACATGAGTGATAATTTGGTATCCGCTGCCTCGCGTAAATCCTTGCTCAAGCACATATCTTGTGCCTAATAAATAGAGATCTTCCAACTGAGTACGGCTAGTGGTAGGTAACTGCTCGCTACGGAGAAAAATAGCCGTCTGAAGCAGCGTTTTTCCCACATCCCTTAGCATATTAGCATCGGTTAATGCCGCCACTGTTTGGGCGCTAAATACGCCATCTACTTTTATAAAGTGTTGTCGATTAGGGTGATCGAGAGGTTTAGCGATAATAGAGCCATCAGGTTGTTGAGTTAGCCCTAACGCCTGCCATTGGGCAAGATTTTTAGCGATCATTTCAGCGCTGATCTTTTTGTTTTTATCAACTCCGCGATAGCGATCAAAGCCTTGGTAGATCAATGCGGTTTCAGCCTGATCATCACGAAACTCTGCGCTGAAATTTAACTGTGGATAGGCTTGCTGGAACATCTGGTCGTACATGCGCAGCGCACTCCAGTTCTTGCTGACCATAGTGTTGACGGCATTATTTACAAAGGGGATCTGATCATCAGGGATCGGCCAGCGTTGATCAACGGGGGCGGCCATAATAATTTGATCGAAAAATAGAGTGCTAGCGCTAGGCGGTGCGCTGATCTCTAGCTTAGTTAATGTCCCTGTTGCTGTGCCTGACATATCGCGAAAAGGCACTGCGATCCCCCGCCAACCACGAAAATTCAGCCCAACAGAAAAAGATCGAGCGGCTTGATTATTTTGTATAAATCTGAAGTTGAGAGGGGTATCTAGCGGCTGCTCATTGTAGATCCACATCATAAAAGTTAATGGCGTTGAGGTGTCGATTGCATCCTGATATTTCACTGGATTATTCAATACCAAGGTTGCATTAGGGGGAAATTGCCATTTTAACGATTGAACGCCATCTTTTGCGTGCTGGATACTGAGCGATAACTGTGAGCCGACAGATGCTGCCAGACTATCAGGTAGTTGTTGCTCAAACAGATAAACATCGCCAAAAGTTTCATGGGCTACAGAAGGCAACGTATTGCCATAAGCTGGGGCGAAAAGGAGCAACGAGAGGGCACTCATCAGCGCGGTCTTTCTCATGTTATTTTATCCTGTTATTGAAAAAGGAACGCAGACCGCGTTCCTTTGGGGATATTAATCTTGAGGGCTTAGTGTGATTTCCTGCGGTATACCGAAGTAGCTGTTTACCAGCAGCTCAGTAGTTTCTCCGCTAACACGGGTTGTAATTGATGAAGTGTTGTCTGTCGCTTGCCATTTTCCGTTAATTATCACTTTAATCGCAACGGGGGCTGCGGCCTTCTGACGTGTCATATTAAGGTCGGGCGTTACCGCGCTGACCTTCAATTGATGACCTTGTGGCTGAGTCATCACGATAGCGGGTTGATTTACCTGTTTGACCCATTTATCCTCGGTAGACGCTGCTTGAAAAAAGGAGTAACCCGTTACTCGGCTTTGATTATCTTGAATAATATGAACATTTTTATCTTTTCTTAGTATCTGATAGAAAGATTTGCCATTACTCAGCTCTTTCGCTCTAGCCGCCATATTTTCGGGCGTAGCATCAAGGAATATCATATATTCATAACTGGCATCTTTGGGGTTCACGCCATGATCGATCCAAGCTGAGCTAAAGTTTCCCTCTGTTTTAGCTCGATTTTTATTTTCTGCCGAGATCTGTTTTTGACGATTGAGCTGCACATTTTCCGCACTGGTGATCAGATAACCATTACCAATAGAGTCAATTAACCAATCCCCTTGTTTTAACGCGGATTGATAAGGGAATTGGGCTATTTTTTGCTTACCGCTCCAAATAGCATTGTGCTCAGGTGTGATAGCCAGTTGGAATAGGGTAGTTTCAACGGGATTCTTGCTGTCGCTACTACTGATATCACTGCCAATAAGGATCAGATGTTGATCTACTGCTAACACACTTTTTTTCGCGGTGAAATTAGCATCGAAATTCTTTAGATTTGGTGGACTAAGCAGATCGAATGCCATCATGCCATAGCGGCCGAGTAGGCTCGAAGCACCACTAAAACCACGCTCTCCGCGCTGCATTAGCGTATGCGGTTGCGGGCTATCAAGCTGTTCTAGTGGCAGATGAATAGTGGTGGCACCCGGCATCCGATTCCAATCCCAACCTTCTTGCTGATAACCTTGTTTTGCCTGATCGCCATGATTGACTATCTGAACCACACCGTGGCTTTGATAGCGACCATAACGATTATCTTTGTTATAGATTTCAGATGACCAAACATTGCTGTTATAGGCTTTTAGGGTGACCATCTTCTCTTGCCAGCGATAGATACCGAAAGCTCCACCGTTAAAAGTATAGGAGCCCTGAGGTAAAGCCGCTGGGGTGATCTGCTGACCAAAGAGTTGCTGAGCATCACTGGCTGTTTGACCACTAAGCGCCAGATAGATAGCCGCTAAGGTTTTATCGGGTGAAGGCGCAGACATAGCCAGCCAGTAGTAGCCTTGCGTGACGCTGGTCAGTGAGGGTGAATTAAAAGGATGTCTTCCAGCCAATGGCAGCCCAACCTGAGGGTTGCTATATACCCATGCGGCCTCCATCGCTTTTTTTAAGTTATCTTGCCCTAATTTACCTACCGCAAAAGGAGTTTCTCTCAACAGATAAATTAGCTGAGCCGCATTTTTAAATGCAGGGAAAGAGTAACCCGGATAATTACTTTCATGACGCCATGCAGTACCGTCAGGACGTAGTCCATCTCGACTGCCCGGTGGGGTCTGAGCTAGGGAACCCGTTATATAATGACTAAAGGTATTAACTAGATTAATTCGCGTCTTATCATTCGGCTCGAGTAACAACAAGGCGAGATGCTGACGCGATAAAGTGTTGAAATAATCGAGATCCGAGCTATTTGGGCCGACTTTCATATCAAAGCTGTTTTTAAATTCACGGGAATACCACAGCAGCGAGTCATACACTTTACTTTGTAAATCAGCTTGTTTTAGCACATCAGACATCAGTAGCGTTGAGATATACCACCAACGAGAACTGTATCCCCAGTGGTGAGTGGTGACTAAGCTACTGCCTTTCACAAAACCTTGATCTAATAGATGTTCTGTCATAAGCAGGTACATCTGCTTTAGCTGCTCTTTCTGTGCAGGTGATTTTTCCACTACATAGGCACGGCTAATATTGAACATCAAAGTACTGTAGTTAGCGAGGATCACATAGTTATCAAACAATAATTTATCTTCGGCATTTAAGGATTCCGGCTGATAAATAATTACCTGTTTGTCGGTGATCAAATGGCTACCACGCAGGCTTCCATCACTTAGACGCTCTATTTTTAGCGCCTTAAAGCTGTCAATCAGTTTATTGACGTTCTCTTCAACTGCTAAATTGCTCTCTTTCTCACCGCCAACAAATTGATTGATTAATCTTTGGCGGATGGTGTCTACTGCTTGTAGATTTTCAGGTGTGACCGATAACTCAGGTAGAACGGTATGGAATTTAATTTCAGGCTCTGATAGGCGAGTTTTAACCTGATCATCAGACCATTGATAACGAGCATCATCCACTGAGAGCATAATACGATCGATATAGAGCTGCCCTTGTTTTACGCTGTTTGGTGATTTAAAACGGATACTATCAAGGTTACCACTAAGGACTCTGCCGATAGAGCCAATGCTATCTTCAGTAGTCGAGGCCAAGGGATTCATTGCCATTTCACGTTTCTCTAAATCATTATTTAAAGAGACACCAATGGCACGCCAGCCAGTGAAATTGAGCTTTACTTTAAAACCGCCTTGAGATTCACTATTTGGCGTCAATTTCTCACCTAAATCAATGATCATGTAATCATCAATTGGGGTTTCATTGTAGATCCAAAAAGAGAGAACCGGTGTTGATGCGCGTCCCCACACTTTAGAGACACTTTTATCTGACGGCAGTAGAATTTTTTTATGTAGGGTAAAACTACTTCCCTGAGACCAAGCCCAGAGAAGTGAATTTTTGCCCATGATACTGCGTTTATCCGATAGAGAAAGCGATGATCCCTTGCTGGTGGTAAAATCCGCTAATGGATTAGCTTGCTCAAAATGGTAGATCTCAGAACGCATCACATTATCCGGTGAATACGCAGGATTATCCGTTGCCGATAAAGCGCTAAAAGGTGTGATCAATAGCGCTAAGAAGGCCGCTGTTTGAGTAAGACGAGATACAGGTATCATGTGCTCTCCTTAGAATCGTTGACTCAAAGTG
>CAUQNX010000047.1:0-10788 GCA_963519845.1 uncultured Moellerella sp.
ACGCCACGG
This sequence comes from uncultured Moellerella sp., assembly GCA_963519845.1. Lineage (GTDB taxonomy): Bacteria > Pseudomonadota > Gammaproteobacteria > Enterobacterales > Enterobacteriaceae > Moellerella. The sequence goes on from CAUQNX010000047.1 coordinate 10, forward strand.
TATCGGGTCATGAAGCCATAGTATCAATGGTTGCACTGGGCTGTGGAATAGCGCTAATCCCCAGTGTGGTAGTTGATAATAGCCCAGAGCCAGTGCGTAGCCGTATTTCACTACTAGATAATATTTCACTGGTTGAGCCATTTGAATTGGGCGTTTGCGCACTTAACAAACGCCTTAGTGAGCCCTTAGTTCGCGCTTTCTGGCAATTGCTGCCTGAACACTCAGTCTAAGGTTGATATTTTCTCTTGCGGTGCGAGGAAGAAACGAAAGGCTTGATTTCCCGTTTCATCATGATAGCCATAACCCAAAGCATCTAGATGGCGATCAAAACGCACTTGGGTATCAGGCAACTCAAAGGCAGCCAACACGCGTCCGTAGTCAGTACCATGGCTACGGTAATGAAATAGCGTAATATTCCAATGGGTGCCCAAAGTCTGGAGAAATTTTAGCAGTGCACCCGGTGATTCAGGAAACTCAAAGCTAAATAAGCGCTCTTTCAGTGGCTTAGAAGGTCGTCCACCAATCATATAACGCACATGCAGCTTCGCCATTTCATCATCGGAAAGATCGGCAACTTCATAACCGTTAGCTTCAAGCTCCTCGACAATTTCTAGGCGTTCTTTCTCGCCACCATTTAACCGCACACCGACAAAAATACAAGCTTGATCCGGTGCGGCATCGGTATAACGATAGTTAAATTCGGTGATTGAACGCGTTCCCAGTAATTGGCAAAAACGTAAGAAGCTGCCTTTCTGCTCAGGGATAGTCACGGCAAATAGGGCTTCACGCCGCTCACCTAGCTCACAACGCTCTGAAATATAGCGCAAGCCATGGAAGTTCATATTGGCGCCAGAGAGAATATGCGCCAATCGTTCGCCTTTAATATTATGCTGCTGCACATATTTTTTAAGACCCGCGAGAGCCAGCGCTCCCGATGGCTCAGCGATAGCCCGCACATCCTCAAAAATATCTTTCAGTGCTGAGCAAATTTCATCACTATCAACGGTGATCACATCATCGACATACTGCTGGCATAAACGAAAAGTTTCATCACCAATGCGTTTAACTGCAACACCTTCAGCAAAGAGCCCAACACGCGGCAAATCGACAGGATGACCTGCGGCCAAAGCGGCTTTTAAACAAGCTGCATCTTCCGCCTCGACACCGATGATTTTAATTTCCGGCATTAATTGTTTGATTAATACCGCTACGCCAGCAATGAGTCCACCACCACCAACCGGTAGAAAAATACGATCAAGATGCGCATCTTGCTGTAGTAGTTCGAGCCCAATGGTTGCTTGACCCGCAATAACTAAGGGATGATCAAAGGGCGGCACAAAGGTATAACCCTGCTCTTCAGCTAATTCGATCGCTTTCGCTTTGGCTTCATCGAAGTTTGCGCCAAATAGCAAGGCTTCACCACCAAAACTACGTACCGCATCCACCTTGATATCCGCAGTCGCAACAGGCATAACAATCAAAGCCTTTACGCCGACTCGACGGGCAGATAAAGCCACACCTTGAGCATGATTTCCCGCAGAAGCTGTTACCACACCTCGCGTTTTTTGCTCTTCAGTCAGGCTAGCGATCATCGCATATGCGCCACGCAGTTTAAAACTGTGTACCGGTTGGCGATCTTCACGTTTGACTAAAATAGTATTGCCAAAACGTTGTGAAACCTTACTCATTTCCTGTAATGGAGTGACCTGAGCCACTTCATAAACAGGCACACTCAAGGCTGCTTTGAGATAATCAGCGCCCGAAGGCGCCGCATTAAGAGGTTTAGCCGCGGCCATTATTAACCCCCTAATTTAGATTTATCGCGCACAGCACCTTTATCCGCACTCGTTGCCAATAGAGCATAAGCACGTAATGCGAGAGATACCTGACGTTCACGATTGACTGGCGTATAAGCTTGTTTACCACGAGCCAGCTCAGCTTCAACGCGCGCTGCTAATGTCGCACTATCAACCTCAAGGGAGATTGTACGATTCGGGATATCAATATCGATAATATCGCCATTACGCACCATAGCGATCAAACCACCGCTGGCTGCTTCAGGTGAAATATGTCCGATAGAGAGACCCGAACTACCGCCTGAGAATCGACCATCAGTAATTAGTGCGCAATCTTTACCCAAGCCCATTGATTTCAAATAGGAAGTTGGATAAAGCATCTCTTGCATGCCGGGACCGCCTTTTGGACCTTCATAGCGGATCACTACCACATCACCGGCCACCACTTTACCACCGAGAATATCTTCAACGGCATGGTCTTGGCTTTCGAATACTTTTGCGGGGCCACGGAATGTCAGGCTACCCTCGTCGACGCCAGCGGTTTTTACAATACAACCATCTTCCGCGATATTACCCGCCAGTACCGCCAATCCACCTTCCAAACTGTAAGCATGGGCGAGATCCCTGATACAACCATTTTCACGGTCAATATCTAGTGAAGGCCAACGACAATCTTGCGAGAAGGCTTTGGTTGTACGTATTCCCGCTGGACCAGCAGAGAACATTTTTTTGACCGATTCATCTTTGGTTAACATGACATCATATTGATTCAACAGCTCTTCTAATGTCAGACCAAGAATATTAGTAACATTTTCATTGAGCAGCTTGGCACGATAAAGTTCACCTAAGATCGCCATAACACCACCAGCACGGTGAACATCTTCCATATGGTATTTTGGAGTACTAGGAGCGACTTTACATAACTGCGGGATAATACGTGACAGGCGGTCAATATCAGCCATAGTGAAATCAATTTCACCTTCCTGCGCCGCTGCTAACAAATGTAATACCGTATTGGTAGAACCACCCATAGCAATATCGAGCATCATCGCATTTTCAAAGGCTGCCTTAGTGGCAATATTGCGAGGTAAAGCGCTTTCATCGTCTTGCTCATAATAGCGTTTGGTTAACTCAACAATACGAGTACCGGCGCTTAAAAATAGCTGTTCACGATCGGCATGAGTCGCTAATAGCGAGCCATTACCGGGTTGCGATAGACCCAATGCTTCCGTCAGACAGTTCATTGAGTTGGCGGTAAACATGCCAGAGCAAGAGCCGCAAGTTGGGCAAGCAGAGCGCTCAATCTGTGCGCTATCGGCATCACTCACATTCGGGTTAGCCCCTTGGATCATCGCATCGACTAAATCGAGTTTAATGATTTTATCGGATAATTTGGTTTTTCCGGCCTCCATTGGACCACCGGAGACAAAAATAACTGGGATATTCAGGCGTAATGCCGCCATCACCATACCTGGGGTGATTTTATCGCAGTTAGAGATACAGACCATCGCATCGGCGCAGTGGGCATTCACCATATACTCAACGGAATCGGCAATTAGCTCCCGTGAAGGCAATGAATAGAGCATTCCACCATGCCCCATCGCAATACCATCATCCACAGCGATCGTATTAAACTCTTTCGCAACACCACCCGACGCTTCGATTTGTTCAGCGACTAGCTTACCTAAATCACGTAAATGCACGTGGCCCGGTACAAATTGGGTGAATGAGTTAACAACTGCAATAATGGGTTTTCCAAAATCGTCATCCGTCATGCCGGTTGCACGCCATAATGCGCGGGCTCCCGCCATATTACGGCCATGTGTTGTGGTAGCTGAACGGTATTTCGGCATTCTATTTCACTCCCGAGTGTTAAAAAATAGGCGGGGAACGGCCGCCTGATATCTTGAATAGCTGTTTTATTCAGGGTTAATAGGATCTAACCAACCCCATTTATCTTCTGTTTTACCGCTAAATAAACCAAAGAAAGCATCTTGGATCTGTTTTGTTACTGGGCCACGGCGGCCAATTCCGACTTGAATACCATCAACAGCACGCACAGGAGTAATCTCCGCGGCAGTACCTGTCATAAAGACTTCGTCGGCAAGATAGAGAGACTCACGTGACAACACTTGTTCACGCACTTCAATACCCATATCTTTGGCTAAAGTGATAATGGCATCACGCGTAATACCTGGCAGCGCTGCTGAGGTAAATGGCGGTGTAAATAGGATGCCATTTTTCACTTCAAAAATATTTTCACCCGCACCTTCAGAGAGGAATCCATTAACATCTAATGCAATGCCTTCCTGATAGCCATGGCGGCGTGCTTCACTACCTACTAGTAGCGAAGAGAGATAATTTCCACCCGCTTTAGCTGCGGTTGGGATGGTATTTGCAGCAACGCGATTCCAAGAAGAGACCATAGCATCAATGCCTTGCTCTAATGCCTCTTCCCCTAGATATGCACCCCATGGGAAAGCAGCAATAATCACATCAGTTTTATAACCATCCGGTGGATTGACTCCCATACCCACATCGCCAATAAAGACCAGCGGACGAATATAGGCGCTGACTAAGTTATTTTTACGCAGCGTTTCACGACAAGCTTCCATCAAATCATCTACGCTTTGGCTGACTGGCATACGGTATATTTTGGCGGAATCATGCAAACGCTGCATATGTTCACGGTGGCGAAAAACTACAGGCCCTTTATGAGAGTCATAGCAACGCACACCTTCAAACACGGAAGTTCCATAATGTAACGCATGGGACATCACATGGACTTTTGCATCAGCCCAAGGGGTCATTTCGCCATTGAACCAAATATAGTCAGCTTTCTTAGTCATTTTTGTATTCCTTACATTGCATTTTGTGTGCGTAATAGTCGTGATTCTTGTTCGCGTATCTCTACGCCAGAAACATCGGATAATTTAGTTAACTGTGCATATAGTAGCGCTAACGGACGTGGGCTATTTACCGTAAGTTCGATGTTTACATTATCACCATCTGACGTTTTATCCATATTCATAGAACAAATATGGAAACCACGGTGGCGAATGACACGTAATATACGCTCTAAAATCTCCGGACGGAAACGCGCTTGTATTGCAAGTTGATGCTGCATCATTATGGTTTCTCCATCATTTTGTCATTGCTCGCCCCTGGTGGAACCAACGGCCAGACGTTTTCTAATTCATTAATTGAGACTTGTAATAAATAGGGCCCTTCGCTATTTAATAAATCATTTAACGCGCCCTCGACTTCAGATTTTTGACTGATACGCCGTCCGGGTATATCAAAGGCGGAGGCTAACATCACAAAGTCTGGGTTATCAGTTAAAATGGTTTCACTATAGCGTTGTTCAAAAAACAGCTCCTGCCATTGACGAACCATGCCTAAGCGTTGGTTATCTAATAATAAAATCTTGATTGGCAGCTGTTTACGCTTGATGGTGCCAAGCTCTTGTACATTCATCATAAAAGAGCCGTCGCCAGAAACGCAGACCACGGTATCTTGTGGTCGCGCCATTTGTGCGCCGACGGCAGCGGGAATACCAAATCCCATCGTCCCTAAGCCGCTTGAAGTAATAAAATCCTCAGGCGCATTGAATGATATATGCTGCGCAGACCACATTTGGTGCTGGCCAACATCGGTAGTCACAACGCTATTGGCTTTTAGACGTTCAGATAGTTGTTTCAATAACAGAGGCGCGTAGATCGCCTCCCCTTGATGATCATAACGCCAAGGAAATTCCGCTTTTAATTGAACAACTTCATGCTGCCATGCTTCAATCTGCATTGGCATCATCAATTGAGGTAATAAGGCCTTAGCATCGCCACATAAAGCGATATGGCTTTGACGTAATTTATCTAGCTCGGCATGATCGATATCGATATGAATCACTTTAGCGTTTGGTGCAAAGGTATTTAACTTGCCAGTGACGCGATCATCAAAACGGGCGCCGACCGCAATCAATAAATCACAAGCTTGTACCGCCAGATTAGCTGCCTTAGTACCATGCATACCCAACATACCTAAATAGTATGGAGAGCTAGGATCCGCAGCACCTAATCCTTTTAAAGTGACAGTAACGGGAATTCCGGTAAATTCAGCAAGAGCGCGAAATTCATCAACGGCTCCTGAAATTCCAACGCCACCACCGATATAAAACATCGGCCGCACAGATTGACTTAGCAAAGATTTTGCCTTTTCTAAATCTTCTGACAGCATCAGAGGTTCTTGCTCAACTGGCATGAGGTAGGCTGATAATTCAGCTGACTCTAATTGAATATCCTTTGGAATATCAATTAATACAGGCCCCGGACGCCCGCTATTGGCGATAGCAAAAGCTTCCGCCATGATACGCGGTAAGTCATCGATTGATTCAACTAAAAAACTGTGTTTAGTGCAGGAAAGAGATAAACCTAATACGTCAATTTCTTGAAAAGCATCAGTCCCAATTAGGTTAGATGCCACTTGGCCCGTGATAGCCACAACAGGCACAGAATCTAATAGTGCATCAGCTAAACCTGTAATTAAGTTGGTCGCCCCTGGCCCTGAAGTAGCGATGCATACACCTGTTTTCCCACTTGAACGGGCATAACCAATTGCCGCCATTGCCGCACCTTGTTCATGCCGGCAGAGTAAGTGTTCAACGCCACCATCATACAGAGCATCATAAACGGGCATGATAGCGCCTCCGGGGTAGCCAAAGACGATATCAACACCCTGCGTTCGTAATGCTTGAACTAACCACTGCGCTCCATTCATGCTCTTCCCCTGTCATTTTCCATATATCTATTTGTATTTTGTTCTGATGTTATGTGCATAACTTTAGTGCCAAAAAAAACCCCGCTCCTTTCGGGCGGGGTTCTCGGAAATCAGGCTATCTTGTTAAGCCATTTTTCGTCCAAGTGCAGCCCCGCACGGTGGGATAATAATCACCACCACACTTATAATAATTAGGCTAATCGCTTGGACAAATCGGTTCATCGTTTCTTCTATTTATTTATTGTGAATGAATTCTTACTTAAAGAGTTATCACTTTAAAATTATTTTGACAACCTTTATTTGATTTTTTTTAATTTCCAGATATTTATAATGTTTAAAATCAATACAATAGAGACATCACAATATAATCAACTGACAAATAGACAAATATAAGTAATATGCACCAGATATAATGATCAATGTAAATTGAATAGCTGACTAATAGGATTATCTATTCGCTATCATTCTATTAATCCTCAAATAAGATCATCCATTAATAAAGATCGCCCTTTAATAATTAAACCCACAAAATAATCTCGGTTTTGCGTAATGCATCCCAACAAAGTGAAAGAAATACAGCTTTCAAACAACATTAGGTTATTCAAATCAAATATCATTATATTCGTTGTTAGAGAGCTAAAAATATCCTGCAAAATACTCAACCAAACCTAAATGGAGGAGCTATGCCGCTTGCGATTATTTACACTCGAGCCTCAATAGGAATAGACGCACCTATTGTTACGGTAGAAGCCCATATTAGTAACGGATTACCCGGACTCACCTTAGTGGGTATGCCAGAGACTGCAGTTAAAGAATCAAGAGACAGGGTCAGAAGTGCGCTAATAAATAGTGGTTTTAACTACCCAGCTAAAAAAATCACCGTCAATCTAGCACCTGCTGATCTCCCCAAAGAGAGTGGCCGCTATGACCTAGCTATCGCGATTGCAATTCTTGCTGCATCAGAGCAGATCGCTACAAATAGTCTTAATGATTATGAATTTCTTGGTGAACTTGCGCTATCTGGCAATTTAAGATTTATTTCAGGCGCTATTCCCGCCGTGCAGGCAGCGATGCGTCAAAAGCGAATGCTTATCTTATCTTTTGATAATAAAAATGAGTTGAATTTATTACCGGATAATTCCGCTTATTTTGCCAATCATTTATTGGATATTTGTCATTTTTTGCAAAAAAATGGTTCATTAGCCGCTAATACTCAATTACAAATTCCACCTGAAATACAGCGGGAAGAGCTTAATCTCAATGAAATCATTGGCCAAGAACAGGGGAAAAGAGCATTAGAAATTAGCGCGGCAGGTGGGCACAATTTATTACTTCTCGGTCCTCCCGGTACAGGGAAGACAATGCTAGCGAATCGGTTGATCTCCTTACTCCCTCCTTTAACGCCGCAAGAGGCTCTAGAAGTTATCGCAATACAAAGTCTAAGTGAATATCCATCTTACTCTAATGAATGGCCAGACAGGCCTTTCAGAGCGCCTCACCATAGTGCTTCGATGGCTGCGTTGATCGGAGGTGGCAGTTTACCAAAACCAGGCGAAATATCGCTTGCTCACCATGGCATCCTATTCTTGGATGAATTACCTGAATTTCAACGTAAAGTGCTCGACTCATTACGAGAACCTTTAGAATCACATCAGATCATTATCTCCAGAGCTAAAGCTAAAGTTTGTTTTCCTGCCAAGTTCCAGCTGATCGCAGCGTTAAATCCCAGTCCAACAGGTCATTATAACGGTGTGCAACAACGTAGCTCACCCTCGCAAACTCTACGCTATTTAGCCAAAATTTCAGGACCCTTTATTGATCGCTTTGATATCTCAATTGAAATCCCTCTACTCCCTCTCGGGACATTAAGCCAACCCGCTTTTTCACAGCAGACAAGTTATGAGATCAGACAAAGAGTTATCAGCACTAGAGCAAAACAAATTGAGCGTGCAGGGAAAATAAATAGCTATTTAAACGGAAAAGAGATCGCTAATCTGTGTAAATTAAAACCCGAAGATGCGCTATTTTTAGAGAATGCATTGAATAAGCTCGGCTTATCTATTCGTGCTTGGCACAAGATACTTAAAGTCTCGCGTACTATTGCAGATTTAAATGGATCTCTAATGATTGAAAGAGCACACTTGCTTGAAGCATTAAGTTATAGAGTAATGGATAAGCTATTGCTTCATTTGCAAAAACAAGTAAGCTGAAGAAAATAAAGTATGATGAAATTTATAGATTATTGTTAGTTTGAAATGATCGATGAAAGGAAAAACAAAAAGGAGCCTAAGCCCCTTTTTATTACAGACTCAAATGATATTAATCATCAGTATCTGTATAGTCATCGGATGGGTCAATTTGTGGTTTCCCCCCCGATAGTGTATGAAAGCGTTTAGGTCGTTTTATACGAGATATATATTTCGCCCATACTTTCTCTTCAATGGTTGCTGGCTCACGTTCGCCACGACACGTAGAAACAAACAGTTTTTCTACATCCGTTTGTGGTTCGCGTTTTCCCGTATCAAGCTCATTGAAGGCCTGACCATGACGCTCTAATACTTGAGCTTCTTTAATGGTGAAATCACCATGACGAGAAAAGCCACGAGGGTAATGTTTAGTATCGAAAAAACGATTAGTCGTGATAAAGCTTTCTGCCATCTGACACACTCCTAACTTTATAATGTCAAACTCTTTATGGCGCGGAGTATTAGATAGCATTAGCATTCTGTAAAACAAAAAATTTAAATCCTCACGACAAAAATAATTGGAGATGCATGTGGATACAGAATTACTGAGAACCTTTTTGGAGGTCAGTAAAACCCGTCACTTCGGCAGAGCCGCGGAATCACTCTATTTGACGCAATCCGCGGTGAGCTTTAGGATACGTCAATTAGAAACGCAACTCGGGACAAATCTGTTCACGCGGCATCGTAATAATATTCGGCTGACTGCAGCAGGTGAGCGTTTAGTACCCTACGCTGAATCATTAATGAACACTTGGCTACAAGCTAAAAAAGAAATTTCACATGCTTCTCAGCATACTGAGTTGTCAATTGGTGCTACCGCATCACTTTGGGAAGGTTATTTAACCAACTGGATCCAAGATCTTTATCAGCAACATGATGAGTTGAGATTAGAATCTCGTGTTTCTACACGACAATCTTTAGTCAAACAGATCCATTCAAGAGAGCTCGATTTATTGATCGCTACAGAGCCACCTAAAATGGATGAGTTCCAAAGCACTATTATTGGATCAATTTCACTTCAGTTAATGACCTCGCAAAAAAATCTGACACTCACCAAATACAATTATATTAAATTAGAATGGGGTGCAGATTTCCAACCACAAGAGAATACCTTGTTAACCCCCGATTCTACGCCAGTAATGATCACGACATCAGCCCATATAGCCCGTCAATTGCTTTCTGTAACGCTTTCTGCCGCATTTTTACCATCTCATTGGGTATCTGAGTACCCTAGTATCGTAACGGCCTCAGATAGAGTAATTAAAAAACCTCTGTATGCGGTATGGCTACAAAAAAATGATCAACAAGCGCTTATCAATCAATTGATGAAAACACCGATAAAACATGCGTTAATAGAAGAAATTGACAGCAACAAAAAAAGTTGAGCATCTTTTTATTTCAGCCAAAGAAACAAAGATGTGGCTATTTATAGCCTATCTATTGATGATAAATTAAAGCGCTATATCAATAATCTTTAATACGCCAAATTCACTTAATATTTGGCGTACTTTGAATATTGAAAAAAAACTGAAAAATCCCTTTCCAACATAATGAATTCACTATATTTATCTATAAATAAAAAAAGTACTCACTGTCATATATCAACTTATTTTTTAAATCTAAATACGATAAAAAATCATTAATAATTAATTTATAGCGAGCTAAAGCTATTTATTAATTATATAAGTTAATAGATCTTAATTAATCAATTTCTATTTGAAATCATTTTATGATGAAGTGCTTTAAATAGAGTATCTATATTAATTAACCTGATTTTATCAAATAAGGAGGATAAAAAAGAGTAAAATCATACAAATAATCAATGTTATTAGACAGATAAAACAGTATAAGGAAGTGTAGTACAAAAATGAGGATTAAAGATCGAGGGAATTTTTTGATTTACCGATCGCTAGATAAAGAAAAACCCGACTAAAATAATCGGGCTATCAATATAAAACTTCTTT
>CAUQNX010000048.1:0-10207 GCA_963519845.1 uncultured Moellerella sp.
CGAAAATTAATTTCGAACAAGCGAAAGGATTTAGCCTGTATATGATGAAGGCGATCATTAATGGTCGTGGTGATGAGGTGGTTGAATTAGCGAAAACTAACTGGTTGCGTTAATTAAAATGTTGATTAGCCCGGTTTAACATCGGGCTAATCATAGTGAGAAGATCGATAGCTTCCTATATTACTTGGTGGGGAAGGTCTCTAATTACTATTAGGATTGCTTCTCTTTCCACCAAGCATACAGAGCATCAATATCACCAGAGGTGAGTAGTGTCATGACCTGTTTTAGATCTTCCAACGGCCATAACCACCATTTCATTTCTAACAACATGGCAATCTTGTCATCACTAAAGCGTTTACGTATCACTTTTGCTGGGTTACCACCTACGATGGTATAAGGCTCAACGTCTTTAGTAATCAACGCGCGAGTACCAATAATAGCGCCATCACCAATAGTGATACCGGGTAAAATAATCGCTTCTGAGCCAATCCAGACATCATTGCCAATCACTGTATCTCCGGCGGGTTCATAACCATTGACCGCACCAGCGAAAGCGGGCTCTTCGCTCATATAGTGAAAAGGAAAAGTCGAAATCCAGTCTAATCTATGTCCTTGGTTGCCAGCCATAATAAAGGCGGCACCACTACCAATAGAACAAAAACTGCCAATAATTAATTTGTCGACATCGATGCGATCGGGCATTAGATAGCGGGCACAATCATCAAATGAGTGGCCATGATAATAACCAGAATAATAGCTAAACTTGCCAACTTTAATATTGGGGTTGGTAATTTGTTCAGCGATCACTTTCCCCCTGAAAGGGCTTTCAAAGAAATTTTCTTCCATCATTTATATTCTTATAATAAATTATTGTGATAGGGCATAAAGCCGCGAATTTACTGACAAACCTAGTTTAGACATACTACTGGGTATTAGCAAAAGAAACCAAGATTAATATCCCGCTACCGATTGTTGATGCCATAAATGCGCTGCAACCAAGGCTCTCCATGGTGAAAACGAGGCCAGCCATTGCGCTGTTTCTTGCATAGATATTTTATCTTCTTGTTGCAGTAATAATTGTAAATTACGTCTGACTGCCACATCACCATGCAGTGAGCCATCAAGATAATTAAAGCCTCTTAATAGGGTATAGCTCACTGTCCAAGGGCCGATGCCTTTAATATTTAATAATTTCTCACTAATATTAGCGATATGCTCAGGAGCGCTATTTAGCGATAAATCGATCTCTTGCTGATCTAAGGCCAAACATAATGATTTCATTGCAGTGATTTTTGCTGCAGAAAATCCGACTTGCTTGAGTATATTATCATCGATATTTAAAATATGTTGATAATCGGGGAAGCACCAAATACCGGATGAATGTTGTATACTGGTTGCGATAATAAAGCGGCGACGAATAGAAATAGCCGCAGAAACACTGATTTGTTGCCCTATAATTGCCCATACTAAGGCTTCAAAAGGGGTTGTTGATTGATAAATTCGCAAACCACGCTGACGTGAAACTAATGGACCAATAGTGGGATGATGTTGATATTGATCTTCGAAAATTTCAACCGCTTGTCGCAGCCCAAGTAGATGCTGGCCCAATTGAGTGAGCTTATTATTATCTTCAATTAAGTGTGCTGAATCCGTATTCAAAGTAAATAGAGCGTTTTCAGCTTCAAATTGAACAATAAGCTCAGTGGGAGCATTTTCCCATAATATGCCTTTTCTCAGAGTATTATTGGTTACTATTTCGGCGACATTTTGTTTATCTCGTCGATGAAAAGAGAGAAAACCCTCAGAGGAATAGTGGGGTGGTAACGGAATTTTAGTAGTAATAGAGGACATAGGCACATCCTTTACAATTTTTTGATTATAGATTGTCTTTATCGACATTATTTTAAATATTTAGGTTTATTATTATCAACAGCTGACGACAAAATAAGTCACCGACGAGTTTAATAAGTTAAGGCCTATTGTGAAGGAAAAAACATGGATATTGAAGGTAATAAAAATCAGTCAGAAGGTGAACAGAAGATCAGCCAATCTGATTTTGATGTTTTAGAAAAAGCTAACTCGCCAACACTTTACTCACCATTAGTGGGCATTGGCGGCTGGTTAATATTACCTATGATCAGTATCCTTGTGTCACTATTCAGTATTCCATTAAGTGCATTTTTTAATTTTAAAAATGCCTTTGAGTATTGGGATATACTGACTGATCCTACATCATCCGCTTATATACCAGCATTAAAAGAGCTCATTTATTTTGAATTACTCGCTAACTTAGTTTTTTATATCATATTGATCTCATTGTGTTATCTGTTTTTCACTAAAAAATATCTTTCTATCAGAATATTTATTATTTTTCAGGTTTTCTCTTTTTTCCTGGTCACTATTGATATTTATCTTGCGGATGTTCTTTTAAATCTCAGAGTTGAGTCTAGCGATGTTGTTAGTATTGTGCGTGAATTTTTGGTTAGTTTGATTTGGATTTCTTACTTTTTGAAATCACAGCGAGTGAAAAATACATTTATTAATTAATTTAATACATGTTTGGCACCGATAGCCAGATAGATATTGTAGTGTTATTTATAACCAGCAAAATAACCGATAAAGACGGTGGCGATAATTGATGTTACAGCTTGATACAGGATCATTAAAAAATTCAGCTCTAAAGTCTGGAGAGAATGAACCAATAAAGAAAAAAGTAGCAGCAAAATTAGCGGGTTGGCTACTGATTCCTATTTTGGGTTTGTTCTACCTATTTGCCAAAGCATTGGCATTATTGATAGAGAACTATAACAATATCAACGGCTATTGGTTATTATTAACCGACAGCCGCTCACACTTTTTTGTCCCCAACTTTGCAATCACTTTTTATAGTTTACAGACCAGTTTATTATTATTGCTTGGCCTATTACTGTGGGCTTTTATCGCCGTATGCTATAAAAAGAGAGTAGCCAAAGTCTTGTTTATTTTTACCATGCTACTCTATGCGCTAATTTTTATGTTAAATAAATTTATTGTTCCCTACCATTTTGGCATGGCAGTGGATTACGCTAATATTATTCCTATGACTAATATTGGCTTTTATTGTGCTATTTGGACTCTATACTTTATATTTTCACAACGGGTTAAAAATACTTTTATTAATTAATCAAATATAGTGTTAGTTCAAATAATAACCAGCCTTTAAGTGAGCCTTAATTGATGCGAAATATCACAATGGCTGACAAAAACTTCATCATGGGAAATAAGCAGTAGCGCTCCAGTATAGTTCTGTATAACGGATTCGAGTAATTTCTTAGAATCCAAGTCTAAATGGTTATCTGGCTCATCCAATAACAGAATATCAGGCGCTTGCGAGCCATAAGTTAACGCCAATAACACCACTTTTAACTGTTCACCACCACTGAGTTGATAAAGTGGTTGTGTTCCCTTGTCGCCACGAATACGCAGCATACCCAGCTGTGTACGCCATTGTTCAAGTGGAACATTGGGTTGGTATTGATATAGTGCTTCTATGACTGGCAAGGATTTGTCTAACAGATTTAAATGCTGATCCAGATAACAAAATTTACCACTCAAGCGATATTCACCAGTCGTTGCTACGATTTGCCCTGTTAACACTTTCATTAGCGTGGATTTTCCGCTGCCGTTAGCCCCGTGAATATGCCAGTGCTCACCAGAATAGATAGTAAATGATAAAGGCTGCTGATCCCCATAGGGTAAGCATAATCCGGCCGTATGTATGCGGATTTGTTGACTCTCATTCTGATAATCAAAAGCGATTTTTTGCTGTTTTAGCTGCGATTTTTGTTCATTGAGTTCACGCCCCTGTTGTTGCAATTGCGCTAATGCTTTTTGATGCCTCTGCGACTGGCCAGATAGGCTCCTCTCCGCACGATTTTTTTTCATATCTAACAGGAGTAGTGACTGTGAACCGCTGCGGCGTACTGACTCACCTTGTCGGCGTCGTTGCGCAGTTTTTTCTAAATTTGCTTGTTGCTGTCTCTTCTCTTGTGATATTCGCGAAATCACGCGATCTGATGCGGATTCCAATGAGGCAAGTTGCCGTGATTTTTGCTCATCATAGAGATCATAATTGCCGCCATATTCATTTAATCCATTAGTGGTTAATTCAAATATATTATCCATATGAGATAACAGCGCTCGGTTATGGCTGACAATCAAACAGCCCATTTTATGCTGTTTGATTTGTTGAATTAGCCACTCGCGACCCGACTGATCAAGATGATTATCTGGCTCATCTAATAACAAAAAGTGATCTTGGTGAAGAAAGGCTTTACACAAAGCTAAACGAGTTTGTTGGCCGCCACTCAGTTGCGAAATTGGAGTATCGAGGGAGGTATCTAACCCCACTGTCGCTAATATTTCTTGCCATTTAGCGGGTAAATGCCAATTGTTTTCCAGTCGTTCAAAGTCATCGCTGGTGGCGAGTCCCGCTTCGAGCCGCTGAAAACTAAGATAAAGATCAGTTATTTCTAGTGCATCGGCAATAGATTCACCGGATAAACGGGTTAGCTGGTCGACATATAAAAAAGGTTGCTGCCATTGAATATGGCCTGAAGTCGGTGTCAATTGATTAGCTAATAATTTAACTAAAACCGATTTACCTTGGCCATTATGGCCTACTAAGCCATTAATTTTACAGGGCAGAGTGCCAGTTAATGAATTAAATAAAGGTTGTTGGTTAAATTCGATACTGAGTTGTGAAAAGTGACAAGCGGTCGTCGTCATAATACCTCCTAGAAGCAGGTTGGCAGACAACAAAATCCGTTGGTAAATCAATAGATAGAGGAGATATGTCGGCCTGCCAGATATCCAAAAGTACAGATGCAATGCTCTGTGTAATGTGATATTTCGTTCTGACAGGATTTACTTCATTGGCAGTGAGTACCTTTAATGATAAAAATTGAAGTGATAGAACTTAAAAAATAATAATTATTATGAATAGAGTATAGCCGCTGAGTTTTTATAACGGAAGAACTATTCGTGCGACTTATTTAAATAGAAGAAAGGAGGTCACTTAAGCGACCTCCTTTAATTAGAAAGAACAAATAGGCTATTTGATATTAAAATTCAGGATTGATAGGAAGCTGTAATTGCTGTTGCCTATTTTTAGAGAGGCGATTATCTCTTACTATTTCGCTATGCTGATGAGAATTAAGACCTAAAGCCGACATACTCTCTCTCAAGCGAGCTGTATCAGACGTAGATTGTGTAGTGACTCGAATAGATTGATGCTGATTGCGCTTATAATTGGCTGTTTTCTCAGAGGGTGATGAATAATATTCAATATCATGATCTATTGGAGAGATCTTGAGTTCCATTTCCATTAATGTGCCAACTGATGGACGGACACCGGGGGTCTGTACCCCGTGCTTATGCATCTCTTTGACTAAGTGGTTAACTGTAATCGCGGGTAGATCACCGAATTGAATCTGCATTCCATCCGGCGACTCTGCCACTTGTTCAGCATTAACGATACTTATACGAGTATCAGATGCCCGATGATAGAGGATCAGATCTTTACCGCTACTGTGCAGTGAGAGATGACGCAGCGTATCCGGTAGTCTGATAATAGACTTTTTGCCTAGCTCCTCAAGCGTGATCTGCTGGTAATGTTCGAGTAGCGAATCATTGAATACATAACGATCGCCCTCTGCTATCCCCGCTACAATGACTTTATGCACATCTCTTAGCTTAGGGAGTATAAGATCTCTATTTAGGTTAGAAGGGGCAAACTGTAGCACTAATTCGCCAACTCCACTCTGTTGATCTTGCTGTAGAAAGATAAAACGGTATCTCTCATTAGCAATCGACTTGGATGCATCAGCAAGCCAGAGATCGCCAGTAGTTTGGTCATGAATATAGGCTTTAGTTTGTCCTGCGGCGAGTCCTAGCCAGTGCAGGTCATGGGTACCATTGAGCCCTTGTGCACGTAAAAAAGTCTTTTGCTCAGTAAGATACCAAGTTGGTGTTTGTTTTTTTTGTTTTTTGAGAAGTCGGATAAAGGGGGCAGGGATAACTTGGCTGCGTAAAACTTCAATCTTTGAGGCTAACTGTGCTTCCGTCAGTTCTTCTGCTAGCCAAGCAATAAGCTGTGGTCGATCTTGTGGACCTGCCGCCTTAGGAAGTAACAGTACAGCTCCTTCTTGTGTTGTTAGCCGGAGATTATCGCCCGTAGAAACAACACTGATATAGCGCTTTGATGACCAAACTTCTGCTGGCAGGCGAGGTGTCTTATTTTGTCCCTGTTGATCAAATGTTAATTGGTTATCTGAACCTAGAGGCTGACGATATAACAATCCCTTAGCGCTATTATATAACCAAGCCTGTTTTCCATCAGAAGAGAGCCCTCGATAATGAAGTGTATGATTAGCTTCAATACCTGTTCCGCTCAATATGATCTTATCAGCGCTAATATCATACCAAGCGAGTATGCTTTTCCCTTGGTTGTCGGATAGCCCTTGTAAGCGCAAAGCGGGTAGGGTCTTCGATTTGGTAATCAGCTTACTCAGTTGCGCTATCACATCCTTTCTATGTGTTTGCAGCCAGCCGCCCGCTACGCCGGCCAACAGTAAATTGCCCTGCGTGTCTGCCAACCAGAGAGTGTCATCCTGACTTTGCACCATTAATTGCTCCTGCATGGTGAATAAAGTTTGGATATTCGATCCAACTTCATGGGCTTTATGGGTTTGATGGGGCATATTTGTCAGACCATCATTAGGCTGAAAATAGAGTTTTTTCTGCTGCGAACTATAGAAATAATAACGTATTTCATCGCCAATTTTAACCGGGATAAGTTGAATATCTTCTGGGGCAATCATTGCTAGATTTAGCTGTAAAATAGGGGTATATCTCGACGCGTCAGCTGATTTTTTTAACCAAGAATGATAGTTATGACCTTGGCGACGGATAAGTCGATGGATGACTTCGCCTTGGGTTGCGATCACCGAGGGAACCTGACTGAATTGAGCGGCCACGGGTTGTCGCTGGCTCATTATGTCGGGTATATCCTGCTCCTCACCTTTTATTGCCACTAAAGTCATTGTCCATTTACTTAGCTGCCAGATATAGTTGAGCGGACCTGATTTTTTCTGATATTCCACAATAAAGAATTGACGGCCGTTATCATCATTAATAAAGGTACTTTTACTCGGTGTGGCGGCTGGTTCAAAATCGATAGATATATACTCCTGAAGTACCTTTCCGTCCTCGATATTGACCAGCCAGACACTGTTATTACGGTAAAACCAAGCAATATTACTTTCAACTTTCGCCAGTTGCGCACCATCGAGAAATGTCTTCGTGCTGGGTCGATTGGTGTAAATAAAACGGTCTTGTGCCGTTTCATAAAAAGCACGACCGACTTTTTCACCTTTTGATGTGAAATAATCCTCCACTGGAATAAAAGCTTGGTTATGAAAGTCGATATTACTGATCTGTTTAAGATTATTATGCAGGGCGGTCCAGTCCTTAAAGCGACTGACATCAGCATCAAGTGGCGTTATTTGTTGCCGCGGTATATTAATCAAGAATGATCCCGCCTGACTGATCAGGCGTACTGTCCCCTGAAAATCATCAGCGAAATTTATCAGCATCCGACCTACTTGTAATCGTCTCTGTGAGTCAAAATTTAGCCTACGCACATTGGGGAGTGAACGTATATCCAGCACCCAGTTAGTATCACTAGTACCCGCCTTCAGGGTTAGGCTTCCCGCTTCCTGAATACTGATATGGTAGCGACCACTACCACCGATTAGGCTATATGACATTTTTCTTTTGGCTTCATTTGATAGTGTGGGCATGATAATTGTGCGGTCGTTATCATCTAAAATAAGTTGTACTGGTGTGTGTACATACTCAAACCTGAGTTCACTAATCGCATATTCAGAGGGGAAGCAATAAAAATCGAAGGAAAAATTATTATTGTTATGCCAGTAATTCTTTTCCAGCCGTCGCAGCACGTTAAATCCTGCATCGTAACGAAAGGTGACACCAGGGAAAGTCTCATAACTATAATCGATATAATATTCTGGTGTGCTCGGAAGAATCAAGGGTGTTTCTTTATCAGGTGCAAAACGAGCGGTCGGAGAGGGATGATCTATTCCTTCTCTAACATTAATCGCAGCGACCTTTTTATATGGGCTAGGTAGTGCCATGGTAACCCAATTATAGTAACCTGAGCCGATACCATTGATGTAAGTTTTATAAATTAATACATCGCCATAAGTTAGCTGTTGTTGACGTAAATCGAGTTTTTTTATAGCAATGCCGGGTCTATTTTCCCACACTCGATATTGAGTGCCGTTCTCCATTTCGGTCTTGATTTTCTGATAACCGCCTTTGGCATAACCATTATCAAGAACGGCGAAATAGTGACCCACCATTTTTGTTTTATTAATATGCACCTGTGTGTTCATCACTAAGGCAGTAATACCAATTCCTAACCCTGCTAAAGGCACAGCTAGAGCACCAGCAAAGCTGGAAACTCCTGCTGCGCCTACCATACCAGCGTCTAAACTGATTATACTTACACCCAAGTTAGCTAAACCAAAAGCTAATTGAGTACCATATAGAGCACGCTGTGCTTCAGTTTGTGCATGTGCCAATTCATAGCTGTTTAGCCCAATATTGAGTATATTCAGGCCTATTCCAGCTCCTGCACTAAAACGGGAGAAGCTTTTAAACATAGCGCTAGGCACTGAACTTTCTTGAGCTAACTCATGTGATAACTGGAGAAATTTAGCTCCATCATCCAAGGCGCCCTGAGTCATCTGAGTAATATTGGCATAAGTATGTACCTGCAGTGCGTTTTTCAGGTTTTTGGGTAGCGGCTCTTCGGCTGTTGTATCTCTTGCTCTTTGCATAAACCAAGTTTGAATAATAAAGGCGGTGTTGAGTCCGTGTATTCCTTCGGTCTCGCTTGGATAATGCCTAGAACCCTTGCTTAGTCGCTGATTATATTGGTGGATAAAATTAATAATATGCGGATCATCAGTAGTCACCGTTCTTTTATGGGGTGACGCCATTGCGCTATTCTTTTTTATCAAGGTTAATGAATAGTGTCGGGATTGAGCACTCTTTTGCTTGAGTGTATGTAGCATAGGCAACCAGTCGGTATCTGATAATCCATTGTGGCGATATAGCTGCGCCATGCTTGATTCAAAACGCTGGGCTTGAGCCAAGGAATCCAGCAACTGATTTCCTACTTCCGCGCTATCCATTTTCCTTGGTTTCTGAACACTTATCCACTGGCCTTTACTTTGAGTGAGAATAACCTTTTCACCCGTTTCAGTTAGCCGTTTTTGCCCCTGTTGATTAACCTTTAGCTGAGTTGCATATGCCCCAATGGAAGAGGGGTGTATCCCTTGCTGAGTAAGAGATGTGATAAACTGGTGGAGATAACTATCAGCGGCGTCATG
This sequence comes from uncultured Moellerella sp., assembly GCA_963519845.1. Classification (GTDB taxonomy): domain Bacteria; phylum Pseudomonadota; class Gammaproteobacteria; order Enterobacterales; family Enterobacteriaceae; genus Moellerella. The sequence continues at coordinate 9,459 of CAUQNX010000048.1, forward strand.
GCTAGCTAGAGAGCAACCCACTAAACTGATATGTTTAGGTAAAATATTAACACCTGAGTGGGTACTGAATTTGCTAAGTTGTTCTGCCAGCTTTTGTGGGCTACGTCCCCCGAAGGATTGATGATTAAGTTCATTCTTACCATCGCGGCCATGGCCGACCAGCTGCCACCGTAGATTACCTGTCAGACTTGTAAGATCACCAAAAACTACATGATAATTTCCCTCGATATCTAACTGTACAATGGCTGAGATTTCCGGATGTTTTCCAGCGAGTTGTGCAGCGGCTTTACAGACTAATGGATCGTTTTCTAGCTGAATAATGATTTGACCTGTAAAACGGCTTGTTCCCCCATCTCGACGCAACTTCACCACGGGTTTTTGCCAACTGTTGACGGGGCTAATATCGAGAGGATCAGCTTGACCTAGTGACTCGTTATTATCGCTAGGCAGTAATAACTCTTTTGGTTTCCATCCTTGTTGATTAAACCATTTACTATTATTTTCGATATAAAAAGCCGCATCTTCAGCAGCCATATGGGTGAGAAAATCGTGAATCTGATTTTTTGATAAGCCCAGCAATACAATTTCGGGAGCTAGTTTTACCAGCCGTTCACTCGAAAGATGAGTTAGTAACAGTGGGGTGAGAGGGTTTATGCCCGTACGCTTGACCAGTTCAACAAACCAGGCTTTGTTAGTCTGAGCAAATGTCATCGCTAGGGCAACACGAGTACTACGACCGCTCACCAGTT
>CAUQNX010000049.1:0-10026 GCA_963519845.1 uncultured Moellerella sp.
AGCGTGTCTACCGCAGAAGTCATTAGCTCTTTGCAGCTAGCGAAAAGTCTCTTGAGCACGACTTTTGGTTATCAGCATTTCAGACCAGGTCAGGAAGAGGTTATTCAAACACTATTGGATAGCCGAGATTGTCTCGTCATTATGCCGACGGGTGGCGGAAAATCACTCTGCTACCAAATTCCGGCATTGGTGACGGCAGGGCTGACCCTTGTTGTCTCACCCTTGATTTCGCTGATGAAAGATCAGGTAGACCAATTGACACTGCAAGGTGTCGAAGCGGCATATCTTAACTCCTCACAAACGGCCTTTGAACAACGCGAGATCATCGACAATTGTCGTCGTGGGAAAATAAAGTTGTTGTATGTAGCGCCAGAGCGGCTATTGAGCGAAAATTTTCTCGAACAACTGGAAAATTGGCAACTGGCATTACTTGCGGTCGATGAGGCACACTGTATTTCTCAATGGGGCCATGATTTTAGGCCCGAATATCGCGCTATTGGCCAACTGCGTGCCCATTTTCCTCATGTTCCCGTTATTGCTCTGACAGCCACTGCTGATGATACAACCCGCGCAGATATTCTTCGTTTGCTAGAAATGCGCGATCCTCTGATTCATGTTAGCAGCTTTGATCGACCGAATATTCGCTATACTTTGGTGGAAAAATATAAGCCACTTGATCAGCTTTGGCTGTTTATTAAAGGTCAAAAAGGTAAATCCGGGATTGTGTACTGTAATAGTCGTAGCAAAGTTGAAGAAATTTCAGAGCGACTACAAAAACGGGGATTGAGTGCAGCGGCTTATCATGCTGGCTTAGAGACCCAACAACGCGAAAAAGTACAAGACGCATTTCAAAAAGATGATCTCCAAGTTGTGGTTGCGACTGTGGCATTTGGTATGGGAATTAATAAGTCGAATGTTCGCTTTGTGGCGCATTTCGATATCCCGCGCAATATTGAGTCTTACTATCAAGAGACGGGCCGAGCCGGGCGTGATGGCCTGCCCGCAGAAGCGATTTTATTTTATGATCCCGCGGATATGGCGTGGCTGCGCCGTTGTTTAGATGAAAAACCAGCGGGTACGCAGCTGGATATTGAGCGACACAAATTAAATGCCATCTCGGCTTTTGCAGAAGCACAGACCTGTCGCCGTTTAGTTTTACTCAACTATTTCGGCGAAAATAGACAAACTGACTGCCATAATTGCGATATTTGCCTCGATCCGCCGAAACAATATGATGGATTAGTTGATGCACAAAAAGCGCTATCCTGTATTTATCGGGTTGGACAGCGCTTTGGTATTGGTTATATTGTAGAAGTACTACGAGGTGCTAATAACCAACGAATTCGTGATTTTGGCCATGATAAACTACCTATTTATGCTTTAGGTCGTGAGCAAAGCAATGAGCACTGGGTGAGCGTATTACGCCAATTGATCCACCGTGGCCTGATCATGCAAGATATTACCCGATTCTCGGCGCTCCAGTTAACTGAATCGGCTCGACCGTTTTTACGAGGTGAATCCCCATTGCAATTGGCGGTGCCTCGAGTGCTCTCGACTAAGAGCCGTAATCAACAAAGTAAGAGTTATCAAGGCAATTATGATAAGAAATTATTCGCCAAATTACGTAAACTGAGAAAATCAATTGCCGATGAAGAGAATATCCCGCCTTTTGTGGTATTCAACGATGCAACATTGATCGAGATGGCGGAGGATTGCCCTGTCACTTCAGGTGAGCTGCTCTTAGTGAATGGTGTGGGTGAACGTAAACTTGAACGCTTTGGTGATGCTTTTATGTCACTTATCCGAGATCATTTAACGGGTAGCGATGATTGAATTTTTTATCCTGTTTTAAGCAAGGTTATTTCAAATTAGCAGCGTATCCGCAACAAGGTTATCCCGAGCTTCATTTAAGCATTTAAATAACTAAAGTGTAACTTCTCTGGGATACCCTAAGCTTTCCATCTTTCTGCATTTCGTTAGGGTATAAGGGAAATAAATATGACACCTGAAAGTTTAAAAGAGAGCTGGTTAACGCGTGAAACCCAATTTTCTGCTTTTACCAATGGCGCTCTATTAGATTTTTGGAGTCAGCGGGAAGAGTATGAATTTGCTGGTGTTGATCAGATTACAATCCGCTATATTCGATTTATTAATTCATCTCATAGCAAAGCGGTTGTGATCTCCCCAGGGCGCAGTGAGAGCTATGTAAAATACCCCGAGCTGGCCTATGATCTCTATCATTTGGGTTATGATATTTTTATTATCGATCACCGCGGACAAGGGCGATCAGGCCGTATGTTGGATGATCCACAAAAAGGTCATGTGGAGAAATTCACTGATTATATCGATGATTTCTCGACTTTTATTGAGCTGGAAGTTAAGTGTCGCCACTATCTCAAATGCTATGCATTAGCTCATTCGATGGGTGGGGCAATATTAGGTGGCTATCTATTACGCGATAGCATGACCTTTGATGCAGCAGCACTCTGCGCACCTATGATTGGTATCAATCTACCTATTCCACGCTGGCTGACGCATTTTATTGTCGAAAAAGCGGAATCACGACCGAATATACGGAATGATTATGCTATTTCGACAGGAAAATGGCAGCCATTACCTTACTTAATCAATATATTGACTCATAGTTATGAGCGTTATCGTCGCTATTTACGTTATTATGCGGACTATCCTGAACTCAGATTAGGTGGTCCAACTTATCATTGGATAAATGAGAGTTTTGAGATTGGTGATGAACTGATCGCGAGAGCCGGTGATATCGATCTTCCTCTGCTGGTATTACTGGCAAGTGAAGATAAGGTGGTCAGCAATCGAGAGCTACTGGCTTTTTGTGAGGCTCGACAAAAAGCGCAAACAGGAAGAGAAGAAAAATTACCTCTGATAATACAGGGGGCTCACCACGAAATCCTGTTTGAAAGTGATGCATTGCGTGCGACGGCACTAAATGCAATTTGTGATTTTTTTGAACAGTATTAGCTAGGAAAAATAGATGAAATATCCCGTTGTGGCTTCGGATTTAGATGGAACACTTTTATCCCCCAATCATAATTTAACGCCTTTTACTAAAGAGACATTAAAATTATTGGTCAAACAGAACGTACATTTTGCTTTCGCAACCGGACGCCATCATATTGATGTTCAGCAAATTAGAGATGGTTTGGGCATTAATGCTTATATGATCACCTCTAATGGCGCTAGAGTTCATAATACGCAAGGTGAGCTGATTTTTAGCGATGATCTTTCTCCTGATATTGTACTGGATCTCTGTTTGATGGAGTTTAATAATCCAGCGATAGAAACGAACTATTATCGTGGGGATGATTGGTTTATCAATCGCGAAAGCCCAGAACAAAAAGCTTTCTTTCAAGAGTCAGTATTCCATTATCAGTTATTTGACCCTAAAGGATTTGATACTGAGAATGTGAGTAAAGTCTATTTCACCAGTGAAGATCATAATCTACTGGTTGAATTACAAGATAAGATTATTGAACGCTGGCAAGATCGCGTGAATGTCACCTTCTCCTTAAGAAGCTGTCTTGAAGTGATGGCTGGTGGTGTTTCTAAAGGTCGTGCGCTAAAGCAAGTTGCTGAACTTGAAGGTTATACACTTGCAGATTGCCTTGCATTTGGTGATGGAATGAATGACCTTGAAATGCTAGAGATGGCAGGCAAAGGCTGCATTATGAAAAATGCACATCAAATGTTGAAAGATAGATTGCCAGAAGCCGAAGTTATCGGTTCGAATGAAGATGATGCTGTGGCGCATTATTTACGAAAAGTTTATGGTGTAGCAGCAGAATAAGATTATCCTTTTTTTGTTTTATTTTTCTCATCGCCAGATACTTGATATTCGGCGATGGGATATCAATTTACTCTTTATTTAAAATGATATAATCCCTCAAATAGCCTAATTCAATTTCTATTCTGCCAGATAAGTTCGAGCTATTTCCCTTCTTTAGTCATCGAAATGATAAATGTTGTTCAATCTTCTACATATGACAAGTAAACAGTCTTAAAAAATTTCAGAGTATTATAGTGGATCTAGTCTAATTTAATTGATTGTTATCGAATTTAAAGATAATGAAATACAAATTAAAAATTTAATAAAGGGAAAAAGTGAAATTTGATGATATAATATACAAAACTAACCTAATGTTAATTTGTTGTTTTAAATTTGACCTTTAGCTTAATGATAAGAAATAACCAATAAGATTAATAAAGTAAATATTCTTATTCTCAATGTATTGATTTGAAATTAAACTATAAAAAAAAGAATTTTGCGCTTAATCTGTTAAGGTCGGTTCGTGGTGAAGTTGAATGACAGTGTATATCGTCGTTGTGATCTATTGATGGGGTTTTTATCGAATGAAAAAGTTATGGTTAGCATTATTTATCGGATCTGTGTGTTTTAGTTCATTTTCATTCAATGTAATTGCAGCACCTAGTCAGAAAGCACCCTTGGCAGAGCAATCGACAGAACAAACTACAGAACAATTAGTAGCGCAATTGACTGAAGCCGCTGAGAGCGGAGATATGAAAGCTCAATATCAATTAGGTGATCTCTATTTTGCTGGAAAAGGTGTTTCCCAAGATTCTAAAATTGCGGCTCAGTGGTATATCAAATCCGCCGATCAGGGTTATGTCGATGCGCAATTTAAATTAGCCACCATGTATGTTAATGGATTTGGCGTGCGCCGAGATTATGATTTGGCTATCTCTTGGTATGAAAAAGCTGCAGCGCAAGGCAGTTCACGGGCGCAAAGTAATATGGGAATGATGTATGCTCAAGGCCTTGGTGTAAAACAAGATCTAGAGAAGTCAGCTTATTGGTTTAAGCTGGCGGCGCAAGGGGATTATGATTTAGCACAATTTCAAATGGGACAGATGTATTCAACTGGCATGGGCGTCGAGCAAGATGATCAAAAAGCAGTATTTTGGTATCGGAAAGCCGCCAAGCAGCGTAATGCTAAAGCACAGGATCGTCTCGGCTTTATGTATGCAGAAGGAAAAGGCGTCACTAAGAACTTAGTACAAGCCTATGCTTGGTTAACGCTGGCTGTCTATAATGATAATCAAGAGAGCCATAGATTGCAGAAGAAAATCGCAGAACAATTATCTGAGAGTGAATTAAAAAAAGCGGAATCACTGGCGCAACGTTATATTAAATCCTATGGTAGGACAAAAGTATAATTGAACGAATATAATCAACTTATAGATTTGACGATTAAATAAAATTCAATTTTTCGCAGAGGTTGTAATTACCTCTGCGAAATCTAATTACCAAATAATAAATAGCCACCAGCAACTAAACAGAATATCACCCAATAAGCCCAGCATAACCGATAAAAACGGTTATTTCCCCATCCTCGTCGTAGAATTAATTGCTGTTTTACATTTGATATTTTGCGAGTGATCAGGCGAAAACAACAAATATAAAATAGACTCATCGCTAGCCAAAGATATAAAACATTTACTACAACACTTTTGCCAAACAATAATAAGGTTATTAAGGGGATCAAAAAGAATAGAATAGGGCCAATACGTTCTATTTGTACGATTTTCAACTTAAGACGTTCATCGAGCTCATTGATCTCGGGTTTATTATTCATCTTATGATCCTATCTTCCCATTATCATATGGGTCAGAAGCGGGTTTGCTAGGCTTGATTAATTATCGCCTAGCAAACCCGTGGTGATTATAGATCGCCTGCTCGACGTGGCGGGTTACGGCCAGATGGATTGATGGTGGCGCTTTGAATCAAGTTTTCTCTGATATCAACCCGAGCTTGGAATGGTGGGAATGGCAATGCAATTCCTTGCTCCGCAAAGGCTAACAGGATGTTTTGATGAATTTCATGTCTTGCCGGTAAGCGAAGTCCCATTTCCGAAGTAAATACACGTAATTCAAAGATCTGTATGCCTTGCTGTAGATCGATCAAATAGACCTCAGGCATTGGATTATCCAAGATCAACGGGGATCGTTTTGCTGCATTGAGCAAAATCGAAGTCACATGAGTACTGTCAGCATCCCCTGGAGCAGGTATGGTCATAACGATACGCGTAATGTTGTCCGATAATGACCAGTTAATAAATTGCTCAGTAATAAAGGCCTTATTCGGCACTATAATCTCTTTTCTATCCCAGTCCGTTAGTGTTGTCGCTCGGGTATTAATCTTAGTGATATTTCCGGTTAAGTTACGGATGGTCACCGTATCACCAATACGAATTGGTTTTTCAAATAGAATCATCAGCCCGGAAATAATATTGGCAAAAATTTCCTGTAAACCAAAGCCAAGTCCAACCCCCATTGCTGCAATAAGCCACTGTAATTTTGACCAATCAATCCCCAGCATTGAGAAGCCCACAATACTACCAATTAAGGTAATACTATATTTGGTCATAGTCGTGATGGCATAACCCGTACCCGGCGTGAGGTCTAGATGCTGCAATAGCGCCAGTTCGAGTAGGGCGGGTAAATTTCTTACCAACTGAGTCGTAATAATAATAACCAATATGGCGACAAAAATAGAGCCCATAGTTATCGGTTGAATGGTATCTACGCCATTAATGGACGATGAAACATCCCATAAGCGGATATTTTCAAGAAATGAGAACGCAGAGTGTAATTCTGACCATAGCCATATTAAGGAGACTAATGCGACCATGGTTAAGATAGAGCGTACTAAGCCGAGAGATTGCACACTGATGACATCTAGGTCAATAACGGGCTCTTCATAGTCGATAGAGCCTTCACCGCTAGCGCTCAATGTTGCCGCTGTATCTTCTTCACCTTTGGCACGTTGAGCCAAAATTTCTGCTCTGCGCTGCTTAGCGCGGTCGAATGCAATTTTACGGCGTTGAATCGACATCCAACGGCGAGTGATATGGTAAATAATTAGCAATACAAACCAAATGGCGACAGAAGTTTCTAAACGACCTAATAACGCTTGTGAGGTAGTAAAATAGCCAAGAATAGAGAAAAACGCGGCAGTGACTGGCGCAAGGAAGAGTAACCACCATAAGGCACTATTAATAAAGTTCTCACCGGACCCATGACGATCAAGGTAAAGGGGAACACCAGCACGTTTTAGATTATTGGTAATTAAGCTTAAGGCCACACAGAGCAGTAAAAAGCAGAAGCGGCCGAGAGTTGAGGAAAACTCTCTATCTCGATAATATTCGAAAGTAATCAAAGCCATCATCAGCGGCACAATCACAAAAATGGCTAAACGATAGTAGCGCATTGCCCGTTTAACACTGATTTCGGACCAACCAAAATGGGCAATAAACAGGCCGTTAGGCCGAGAGAAGGTGGCACTGATCATGAAAAGCCAAAGTATTGGTGTGGTTGCACTAACCCCATAGCCAATAGCGGTAGCCATCGGATATTGCCATGCGCTTTGCAATCCATAGCCAATCGCTGACCACAGCATAGGTAGAGGCAGTGCAACAATAATCGACCAGAAAACGGTTCGAACAGTTAAATAGAAGTGATCAAGCGTCACTTTACCAATTCGCATACTGGCGCGATCAAGGAATGCTTGGTAGTGTCGGCGAGTACTTACACTAAAGATCACTAAAGCAATTGAGGCTAACAGATAGAGAAAGGTATTTTGCGTCGTGACAGTTATTTTAATTGCACCTAGTAACTGAGCGGCGGTATCTAAAGAGAGCAGCTGATTAATATCTTTCGCCAATAATAGCGGGTAATTCAGCGAGATAGGCGCAACATCGGCCACCCAGAACATATAACGGTGGCTAGCGTCTTTAATATCGCTTAACGCATCAGTGAGCTGACTATTTGAGACTTTTAATTTGGTGAGTTCAAGTATCTCTGAGTCGTAGCCGGAGATTAAAGAGACCAACAGTTCTCGACGACTCTTAATGAGATTTTTATAGACCTGACTCTGATTATTATTTAACTCATTTTCTTGTTCTTGCAGCGTAATATCATATTTATCGAGATTTTCGAGCATATCCTCAAATTTCAGCCGTTCAACACGTAAATCGACAATATTACGATCCAGTTGTTGGGCTTTAGGGACATCGGGTAAACGTGATAGCTGAGTTCGCAGAGCTTCCCCTAGAGAGGTTGAGCCACTTAGCCATTGCGCTTGTTCTCGAATAGTACTTAGTGTTTGTCTGACTTGCAGAATATTTGCTGAGGCTTCACTCTGCTGCTGATTAATACCGCTCATTCGCTTAGCTTGCTCATTAAGATCCTGAGAAAGCGTACGGTTGATATCAATTTGGTTTTTTAGAAAGGGCGTTAGCTCACCTTGTTCTGTGAGCATTTCTGTATATTCAAGCGCCATAACTGCTTTTTGCTGACGTTGTGTATTTTGATAATCACGTAGCGTCTGAAGTTCAAGTTCAAGCAGTTGATAACGTTTTTTATATAATTCGAGATTAAGGCGAGAAATATCTTGGCGATTATTGGCGGAGAGCTGCTCGATTTCCAACTCATTAACCATTGCTTTGCGAGCACTCACTTCGGCTTGAGCTAGCGCGATATGGTCTTCCGCTGCGGGAGATTCCGCAGCGCTAAGCATTTGATAACGATTTGTGGCTTCAGATAATAAGCGTCGAGCATCAGATAGGCGCTGTGGTAGTAATCCCAAGGAATCACTGATCTCACGACCTCTATCTTGTTCTTGCTGAATTTGTCGGCCTTGATCAAGGAGCTGGCTACTCACCAAAATAATACGCTGTTCCAATTCTGAGAGGGATATATTCTCAGGGATGGAAGGCGGTTGATCATTATCTTGTAGCAGACCTTGCCTCAATTTTTTGATAATTTTAGGAAAATTATCAATAGTATCTTGATATTTTTTCGCACGCGCATCGGCTTCTTTGGCTTCTATTAACCAATTTAGCGTGGATTGCAGCGTCTGAGTTGTTTCTATATCCTTCGGCTGTTTACTCGATTCAAGTTTTTTGATCTCCTGCTTGATTGTCGCCTCATCTAATCCAGTATTGGTCGCTGAATAAGATGAAAAAACGAACAATAAGCTGAGAAAGATACCGGCAATCAAACGCACAATAAGGAGCTCCTTGAAAAGATTCACTGTCTGGTTATAAAATCAACTCAGCAAGCATCGGGGGTTAATTTTCGATGGTATCAGCCAGTAACTCGCCCATACGTGTGATATAACCCGGCATTAATGCAGAGTTAAAACGTATTTGATTCGGTTCAAAAAGGTTAACAACCGTTGAGCCTAGTTTAAAGCGGCCCATCTCTTCACCTTTTTTCAGGAAAATAGCCCCTGCGGAATCCTGTTCTGGATAAGTCCAACGTTTGATAACGCCTTCACGTGTTTGATTAACGCAACCGCCCCAAACAGTTTCAATACTGCCCACGATAGTCGCGCCAACCAGAATTTGTACCATTAGACCGAGATCTGTTTTAAAAACACAAATCAGGCGTTCATTACGGGCAAATAGATTAGGGACATTTGCTGCCGTTAATGGATTAACTGAAAATAGGTCACCCGGAACATAAATCATTTCGGTGAGTAAACCATCACATGGCATATGCACACGATGGTAATCTTTGGGTGACAGATAGGTAGTAATAAAATCACCACCACGGAAATAGTCTGCCAGCAGATAGTTGCCAGCTAACAGGGCCTCGACACTGTAATTGTGTCCTTTAGCCTGAAAAATTTGGTCGTCTCTAATAGTACCAAATTGACTTACTGCGCCATCAGCAGGTTGAACGAGCTTGTTTGTCTCAGCAACAATAGGACGAACACTCTCTTTTAATGGACGAACAAAAAAATCATTAAATGTCGCATAGGCAGTGAACTCACTTTTCTGCGCTTCATTCATATTCACTTTATAAGCTTTAGCAAATAATTTAATCGCCCATTGGGTGACCATGCCTGCATTCTTATCCGCAAACCAACCTGCAAATTTTGTAAGAGCTTGTTTTGGTAGTAGATATTGCAAGCTTATTTTTAATTTGTCCAGCACGTTAACCTCTGGTAGTTAAGGATTTATCAGCAAA
>CAUQNX010000050.1:0-8826 GCA_963519845.1 uncultured Moellerella sp.
GCTAAAGAGGCGCCAGCATTAGCTTCTTCGGTAAATATAGGGGCATTTAATTTAGGCAATGCTTTAGGGGCGATGGCAGGGGCTTTGGTATTAACGGCGGGACTCGGCTATGCCATGGTGGTGATTGTTGGTGGATTGATTGCTCTTTCCGGATTGCTGCTATTTGTCGTCGAACGGATACAAGTTAAATCCCACTTTCAATCGAAAGTCTGTGGGAATGAATTATAGGCTAGCGGGTTGAACATCCATTAGCGATAACAAAAGAGCAAAAGAGCAGGGAATTAATTACCCTTTCTCTTTTGCTGTTATTTTTTATTATTCTGTCGTTCATTATGACATATCGATTTTCCGAGATACTAACGCCACGATAATAAGCAAAATAGCGACCATAATAAAGGCGTAGGGAAGGCTGCTTTGTTGGGCAACGAAACCAATTGAGGCAGGACCCGCTAAAATACCTAAATATCCGAGAGTACTGACGGCGGGCACGGCAATAACTGGCGGCATGCTGGTCTGTTTGCCGATAGCAGAAAACATAACGGGCACAATATTGGCGCAACCTAATCCAATTAATGCGTAGCCGAATAGGGAGAATAGCCAATTAGGAATAAGGATCACTATCATTAAACCTAATGCGCCAATTATCGCTCCCCAGAAAACCACGCGATAATGGCCAAAGCGCGCAATAATACGATCGCCTGTTAGACGGCCAGCGGTCATTAATATGGCAAAGCAGGCAAATCCTAAACCCCCGATAGAGTCAGGTATTGCGCGATATTCAGTTAAATAAACTGCGCTCCAATCTAATACTGTTCCTTCGGCTAAAAAGACGGCAAAACAGATCCCACCAATTAACAGTACCGCCCCTCTAGGGAGCGCAAATAGCGGTCCTTCTGCCTTATCAGCATAGGGAAGTAACCCAGATAAGCTAGTGATCAGCAAGGCCACCACTAAAACCGCAGTTATAAGGCTGGCATAAAAGGGAGTGATGCCTAATAACATCATACCGCTCATGGCGCCAGCACCTGCGATACCGCCAACGCTGTATAGGCCATGAAATCCTGACATCATAGGTCGAGGCGCACTTTTTTCAACGATGATCGCTTGAACATTCATCGCGCAGTCGGTGATCCCGATACCGACGCCAAAGATAAATAGCCCCACGGCCAGTAGCCCTGTGTCTGAGATTATCGCAAGGAATGGCAGGGTAAGACTAAATAAGATCACCGAGAGAGCCATCACCCAACGACAGCCAAATTTAGAGGTTAATAACCCTGTCAAAGGCATGGCTATCAATGAGCCAAAGCCAAGGCATAAAAGTAAAAATCCTAACGTCCCATCATTCACTGCGGTATTTAATTTGGCGAAGGGAACTAGAGCTGCCCATGCCGCCGTTGCAGCACCGGCGATAAAGAAAAGTATCCGAGTGGCTACTTGTTCTCGTTTGGCAGGGATCGGCTGTGATACTTGCTGACTGTTAATATTTGACATCTATTTATACTCTTTTACTGATAAATCGCCTCTAGAACAGTAATATTACTGAGAAACGCCATTTAATATGTTTAAAACCTGCTGATGCAAGACGGGACAACCCGTAGCAACAACGGCGCCGCCATTTTCAGCGGGTTCACCACTTAGGGTGGTCACTTTCCCCCCAGCTTGCTCAATAATGGGGATCAGAGCAACTATATCATAGGGTTGAAGTGAGAACTCGACGCAAATATCAATTCGACCGGCAGCAAGCATCGCCATGGCATAACATTCGCCGCCATAGCGGGTCATTAATACTTGATCTGATAAGCGATTAAAATGGATATTCGGATAGGATGGAATAGGTTCTGGAGAAGTGGTATGTAAAATAGCTTGTGCTAAAGAGGTGTTTTTTCGTGTCTGAAGGCGTGATTGTCCATGAAAATTGCTGGTCCAACTGGATTGACCATCAGCCCAAAAACGCTCGCCCGTATAAGGTTGGCTCATCATTCCCATAACGGCTTTTTGTTGATCGCACAAACCTATTAATGTCCCCCAAACAGGTAAGCCGCATAGATAGGGTCTTGTGCCATCAATAGGATCTAACACCCATTGGATAGCTCCATCGCCAGTAGTTCCATACTCTTCGCCCATGATTGAATGACACGGATAATGAGAGACTATCCATTCACGCATCACTTTTTCTGCCATTTTATCCGCTTCAGTGACAGGGTCAAAACGAAAACCTTCTTTGGGTTTAGTGCCAATGCTATTATCCAGTTCATTAGAGCGATAGCGGGGTAATGTCTCTTTACTGGCCAAATTGGCAAGCTGATGAAAAAATGAGATATCAGGTAGATGGCGATTCATATTGATGTTCCTTGTTTTTCTCGATGATTTAGTTATTAGCAAAATTTATTTTGTGCTATGCTCGATTGTATACTTTTAATCACTCACTCAGGAGTTATCATGCTCGATTATGCTGCTTTTCCAGAGCAACGGCAATCTTTTATTCAACAGTTATTACTTACTCAAGGGCGGGTGGTTTGCTTACAGTTAGCCGAGCAACTTCATGTTTCTGAACATACAATTCGTCGTGATTTAAAGGAGTTAGCGAGTAAAGGACTCTGTAAGCGAGTATATGGAGGTGCTGTGAGCACTATGCCGAGTGCTGAAAGTTTTAATGATAGAAGTGAACAACATTGCGCACAAAAAGAAGCTATTGCTGCTCGTTGTGCTCAGTTAGTCAAAGATAAGAGTTGTATTTTTATCGATAGTGGCACCACTAATTTAGCCTTAGCAAAGGCAATTCCACACAATCTCACTCTAACTGTAGTGACCAACTCACCGATTATTGCCGTTGAATTAATCAATAATCCCGCTTGTGAGGTCATTATGTTAGCGGGCAAAATTGTCAAAAAAATTGGCGGTACTGTTGGTGGATTGGCACAGTCACAAATTAAGAATATCTATATCGATCAGCTTTTTTTAGGCGGTTGTGCGATGGATATTGATGCAGGTTTGACGGTTTTTGATTATGAAGATGCAGAGTTTAAAAAAGTGTTAGTTAAACAGAGTGACGAAATTATTATTGGACTTACCGCAGATAAAATACCCGCGATTGCACGCTATGCGGTGGCTTCCTGTGATGAGATCACCAGTTTAGTTGTTGAAAATCGATTATCAGCCAGCTTAATATCCTCCTTTGAGCAGAGAGATATAAAAATAGAATTAGCCTAATAAATAAATGAATGAGTTTTATTTTAAGACTAATAAAGGGTATATATTATTTATATGCAATCCTATAAGTAATATATAATAATAAGATAATTAATTATATAGTCAGTCCGATGATTATTATTTTTACTGATGATTGAAGTTAGTTGAATTAAAAAGAAAATAAAAATAAATTAATATAGAGATCTCATTTTTATTTATTTTAAAATGACTTTTATCTTTGATGGTTTATTTTTAAAGTGCACTCGTTTTATTTGTGCATTATTTTAAATACAATCAATAAGGATTAACGATGAAAATAAATAAGATAATAATGCTATCTTTTATTATAGCTATAACGACAAATATTATGGCCGCTCATGCTGTGACAAAACAACCACCACATGGCTATATTGATTATCCACCCAGCCGCGCATTTTTATGTAACGCAGAAGGGGGGAATTTAAATAAAAACTGTGGCGCTATACAGTATGAACCTCAATCACTTGAAGGTGTTAAAGGGTTTCCTTCTGCGGGGCCGAGTGATGGGCATATTGCCAGTGCGGGAAAATCCCGATTTTATGAATTAGATGAACAAACTACGACTCGTTGGTTTAAAACGAATTTAAAGAGTGGCGAAACTCAATTTAATTGGCACTTAACCGCCAGACATAGAACAACATCATGGCAATTTTTTATTACTCAACCCGATTGGAATATGAATAAACCTTTGACTCGTTCAGCATTTGATCTTACTCCATTTTGCGAACAGTATGATAATGGTCAAATACCGCTGGGCAATGTTAAAATCACCTGTGATATTCCTGAACGTCAAGGATATCATATTATTTTAGGGGTTTGGACTATAGCCGATACGGGATATGCTTTTTATCAAGTTATTGATGCTAATATAAACTGAATATTAAAAAATATACAACCCGTCCATCTGCTGTTTAATCAAAATTAATACTATTTTAATATAACAAAGGCGATATTATTATGTGAGTGTTGCCTTTAATATAATCAATATAAATTGTTACGCTGTAACTAATTCTGCTCTCTATTTATAATTAGAAAAAATATCAGAGGGAACTCGCTTAATTGTATATCCCAGTAAGAACAGTATGCTAGATTACAAGAATACCTAATTGCGAGTAAGAATAACGATGAAAAATGCAAATACCCAGATCCCCGTTGTAGAGACCGAAAGGTTATTATTAACGCCTCATAGGGTAGAGGATCATGCTGCAGTAGCGGAAATGTGGGCTGATCCCCGTATTACCCAATATATTTTTGATGATGCCATTTCGACAACTCGAGAGAGTTGGATGCGCATGTTAAGTTATCAAGGTTTATGGCCTTTGCTGGGTTATGGCTATTGGGCGATCAAAGAGAAATCCACGGGGCGCTATGTTGGCGATCTGGGTTTTGCCGATTTTTATCGTGAAATTGAGCCCTCAATTCGCCATCTTCCTGAAGCTGGATGGGCATTGGCGCATTGGGCTCATGGTAAAGGTTACGCCACAGAAGCCTTAACTGGGGCGATTAATTGGCTCCAGCAAGAGCGAGGTATAAAGCAGTGTGTTTGCCTAATCGAATCCTACAATACCTCTTCGGTCAAACTGGCTGAGCGAGTTGGCTTTAAAAAAACCGACTCTATTATGATGGATGACAAGCCAACCGACCTCTACCTCTTTGGTTGAATCACTCAACCGCAAAATAGTGCTCAATACTTATTTGGATTAAATAAATGTTGAGCACTATTGAATCTATTAGCCGAAATAGAGTTGGAATTTTAAGCGGCGACCATAGCACAAAGAACCATAAATAATAAGAATGGATAGACTCGAGCGTGCCATATATCGGATATCCGGCGCATAAATAGACTGGCGAATTTGATACCCAACCAAGAGCAAGTAATCAAGAGTAGCGCGCCTTTTAAATAGAGAAATCCGATAAAGCCATCGCCAAAGTCCATATTTTTTTCTAATGAAAGAAAGAGATAGGTTAAGGTTCCGGTGATCGCCATCGGTAAGGTCAGTGGATTGGCCATTGCGGCGGCTTGCATCATGGTTGCTCCTCTTCGGCGCATCAGTGGCACTGTCATCACACTACCGCCAACCCCTAAGAAGGCGGCAATTGCACCGATAATAATGCCTAAAATAGGATCTGTGCCTGTCGATTGCTTATTTTTTATAGCCGAAACAGGCTGTAAAAATCCTGGCCTGATAAAGCAATCTAAAATGGTCACCACTAAATAACCAATAAATATCCAGCGTACCCAATCACCATTTAGCGAAAGAGCAGCAAAGGCGCCTAAAGCTCCGCCAAGCGAGATTGAGGTAAGAAGTGGGCGTATTTTGCTCCAATCTAAATTACCAGCACGAGAGTGAGTCATAGTCGATACACTGGCTGAAAAGATCATTACACAAGCCGATGTGGCCACCGCAATTTGCATGGCAAATTGACCGATTTCACTATTGGCTCCCCATGTGAAGGTCAATAACATATAGAGTAAGGGGACGGTAATAAATCCACCACCGAAGCCAAATAACACCGTGGTGATCCCCGAAATAAAGCCAAAAAAACATAGATAAATTGTCACATCACTGATCCTATACACTCGATTTAGTCATTTATCATAGCGAATTTAGTGGTGACTTACTTACGAGTGAAAGCCAATGAGTTTTGAGTTTCGGCCAAATGTAAATGATAATGACTATCACCCATATTGATAGTGTGGATATAAATAGCTTGAATTGGGGGAGTGATAGTAAAGAGTCTGAGCAATGCGCGACCCCCTCAGATATAGGGTCGCGCATTATTATATTATTGCAGAGTTGGGAAGTGACAGAGGTTATTTTTATCGTTGATCCCACCATTGGGTGAGGTGAAACCTAAGCAACCTAAAATAGTGTCATACAACTGGTAATGCTGAAACAGTCGATCTGAATCTTTATTCGCCTTTAACTGCTCAAATAACTGTTTATTCTGTGGCTTTGCTAAGTAACTATCAGACATCCAGACCAGCAGCGGCACTCTAAATTGTTCCGGTGGTGCAATATTACGTGGTGTTCCATGTAATCCACCTTTTGCGCTGATCGTTTCACCGTGATCAGAGGCGTATAAGATGATGGCATTCTTGTCACGAACTGAGTTGATTACTTGCTCGATAAAATAATCCGTATATAAAATAGAGTTATCATAGGCATTGATATATTGCTCTTCGCTACATTTATCATCAATATTTAAACATTCGGGTTGATACTTGGCAAACTCTCTCGGATAACGCTTCGAGTAGAGGTAGTGTGACCCTTTAGTATGCAAAATAATTAGATGCTGACCTTGAGTATATTTGGAGAGGGATAATTTCACCTCATTAGCCAATAAAGTATCGTCTATTTGCTTACCATAAGTGCTATTCTTCGCGGTGATCATCTCTCTTAATACATAATTATCTGCATCAAGTTTATTATAAAACCAAACTTCCCCTTGCATGGCGAAAAGTTCAGAACTAAATCCAAGAGTTTTTAATACTGAGAATATATTATTTTCTTTTAGCGTACGCTGTTCATTATCCTCAGTGCCGCCTTCACGAACAAACATACAACGTAAAGATAATTTGGTCGCGGTATCGCAAGATTGACCTTTGAAGGCAATTAGATTTTTTTCTTTCGATAATAAAGGCGTGGTATCTCGGTGATAGCCTAATAATCCCATATGATCCCAACGAGCCGTTTCACCAATAATAAAGATAATATAGGTATCTTTATTATCTGGAGAAGCTACATAAGTAAAATTATCCGTTGGATTAAACAGATTTTCTTCATTAAATTTATCATCGTATTGGGTGATTGCATACTGAAATAGTGGCACTAACCAGTTACTCGGTAAATAGGCGTAACTTAAGCTTCCACTATAGCTAGAGAGATCGACATTCTTTTTAGATTCTAATTGATGTTGATAGCGGTCAAGAAGTTTTAACGTACTAAAAACAGCCAATGCTATCAATAGTAAAATAAGCAGGCTTTTAAGAAAACCAGTGCGATTTCTAATTTGTGACAATAGGGTATTTTTGAGCGGCGAGAGCCAAAGTAAACTAAGTGGAATAATAGTTAATACCAGCACCCATAATATAAATTTAACCCCAATAAACTCCCGTGATAAATCCAAATCTGTGGTGGTTAAGGTCGAGATAATGATGCCGTAGCCAATGACTACATCATAGAAAGTAATATAGTAGCTTGCGCATACACTGGCGACTATTATGACCGATGCGCAGATTTTGAAAAACCAGGCTCCACCCAAAGAAATTAATCGAAGTAAAAAGAAAGTAAATGCCACATTGAGCAGTATTTCAGCGATCAAATAAAACCAACTCGCCATTTGACTATCAGTTAATTCAGTACCAAAACGTCCGTAATAAACATAAAGGTTAAGAAATATACCGATAAAAATCGACAGCAGGAGAGATACACTGATATGTGATTGAGGAATATTACGTAGAATAAATTTAATCATTTTCTTTTAAGTAGGTTTGTTAGGTAAATTAAGACTCTGAACTGATTTATTCGTTCAATGATAAACGTTATTTTTATTCGCATCTTGAATATGCAGCTAGTCATTTCTGGCTTTAGTGAGATTTATACTCCATTTACATCATTTTGCGTTTGTTATTGATTTTATGAATTAATCTCTGACTTTTAACACATTCAAGATTGTACGAAAAGGAATAAAATGTCAGAATGATTAAAGTGTAAAATTAATGATATTTATCAATGGATTGAGGTGTGTGACTATTTTATCTTATAAGTAGAGTCAATGCATAGTCAGAGGGGGATATAAGAAAATTAGGTTTGCAGTCTCAATTTGGATAGGAGGTTGTAGCATCATTTTTTTCCACTATTTACATCAAATCAATAAGAAGGGTGCTTGGAACCGACACTCAACAAAAAGAGAAAATGCGGGGGAAAACTTCCCCCGCTAGGCTAAGCTCTATTCGTAAGAAAGCTTCGCCTGAACTACCGTGTTTCCACTATTAATATTGATAAGACAGAGTCTATCATTCATTAACAGAGCGAAACCCAGTACCGTGATACATACGGTAATAAGCCCCATAAGGGCATATTTAGTCATTTTCTACTTGACCTCTTATTGGCTAAAAGGCACAATTTCAATTGTTGAGGTTGAAGATTGGGCCTCGTTGGTTTTAGTTAAAACTAACGGGGCTTTCCTCTTTCTGGCTCTCACTAAATGCTTGAACCAGTCGGAGCAAGCACCCAGCGCAAGATTATCAAAATTTATTCCAAAGCGCACTCAATTACAGCAAAAATCCATTAAAATAATCAATTTTATTGTATCTGTGAATTTAACCTTAACATCATAATTTATTAGGTTTTTAATTATTGTTAATAGCAATTAAATTTTATTTTAAGCGATTTGATATTTTTTTTTGAGATGTAAATCAAAAAATTTGAATGTCTTTTGGTTAATCAAAAGATATAAATATTGTGTCTTTTTTATGTGTTTCTGTCGAAAAACATTTATTGATATTTTCATATTACTTTGTCGATCATGGTGCATGGTTCAACATCTAACCTAAGTATTGAACTGAATTCAATGCCTTTCTATTATACTTTT
>CAUQNX010000051.1:0-8663 GCA_963519845.1 uncultured Moellerella sp.
TCAGTCAATTGTAATTAAATATTTATCAAACTATTAAATTATAATAGCCAAATTGTGAGACTCGCAAACTATTCCTGAACTTTCTTACTTTATTACAAATATTGTTACAAAAAGAAAGGGCTTGGTTGGAACAGTTTTTCTACATCAGGGACATATTTTTTATCAGTGATAAACATAATCACATGATCTCCTTGCTCAATTGCATGGTAGTCACTGGCGATAATAACTTCATCTTCTCTGACAATTGCACCGATGATAGTTCCCGGTGGCAGCTTAATTTCAGATATTTTCTTACCCACAACTTTTGAGGTATTTTCATCACCATGTGCAATCGCTTCGATGGCCTCAGCTACGCCTCTGCGGAGTGATGAAACACTGACAATATCTGCTTTTCTAACATGACTCAATAGTGCGGATATGGTGGCTTGTTGTGGTGAGATAGCGATATCTATAACACCGCCTTGTACTAATTCAACATAGGCAGAGCGCTGGATAAGAACCATGGCCTTTTTGGCACCCATCTTTTTCGCTAACATGGCTGACATAATATTAGCTTCATCATCATTAGTGAGCGCAATAAATACATCCATTTGCTCTATGTGTTCTTCTGCCAATAACTCCTGATCAGAGGCATCACCATAAAACACCACAGTGTCATGAAGTAATTCAGCGAGTTCAGTTGCTCGTTTTTGATCGCGTTCAATCAATTTAACGCTGTAATCTTTTTCAATTCTTTTGGCTAATCCAGCACCTACGTTACCGCCACCGACAATCATAATACGTTTATAGGGTTTCTCTAGCCGCTGTAATTCACTCATTACAGCTCTGATATGCTGAGTTGCCGCTACAAAGAAGACCTCATCACCTGCTTCAATGATAGTCGAACCCTGTGGTCTGATAGGTCGGTCTTGTCGGAAGATGGCCACTACGCGCGTATCTATATGAGGCATGTGCTCGCGTAGGCTAGATAATGCATTGCCAACCAAGGAGCCGCCATAATAGGCTTTTACGGCAACGATACTGACTTTACCCTCAGCAAAATTGACTACCTGAAGTGCGCCCGGATATTGAATCAGCTTATAGACATAATCGATCACTAGTTGCTCGGGAGAGATAAGGTAGTCGATAGGAATTTGATCGGGCGAGAAAAGTTTATCAGCTTCGCGAATATATTCAGTTGCACGAATACGCGCAATTTTATTTGGCGTATTGAAAAGGGAATATGCAATTTGGCAGGCGATCATATTCGTTTCATCGGAATTGGTCACGGCGATCAGCATATCAGCATCTTCTGCGCCAGCATCTCTTAATACTCGAGGGTGTGAACCATGTCCATTGACTACACGAAGATCAAATTGATCCTGCAGTTGGCGCAGACGATCAGCCGATGTATCTACTACAGTAATATCATTATTTTCATCGACTAAATTTTCAGCTAGCGTTCCGCCGACTTGTCCTGCACCTAAAATGATGATTTTCATTGCATATTCCTATTTCAATCAAGAGATTGTTTGATAATTGATCTTCAATTAGGCTTGTTTAATCAAGCGGGCATAAAAGAAACCATCACCACCGTCAATCTCAGGAAGCATCTGTCGACCAGCTTCTGTGCCATCATTAAGCTGAGCTTCAGGGTATTCTGCAAGAAAACGGCTCACTTGTTGGCTATTCTCTTCAGGTAAAATGGAACAAGTTGCATAGACTAGTGTGCCACCGACTTTTAGGAATGGCCAAATTGATCTTAAAATCTCAGCCTGAAGTTGTGATAACACTGCAATATCTTCATTGCGACGCAGCCATTTGATATCAGGATGGCGACGAATCACTCCAGTCGCTGAGCAAGGCGCATCAAGTAAGATACGGTCGAATGTTTCACCTGAGGCCCACTGTTCAGGTGTTTTGCCATCACCCATAATTACTTTGGCGTGCATGTTTAAGCGATTTAGATTTTCATGAACACGTTTTAATCTTTGTTCATCGATATCGACAGCAAGTACATTTGCTTTGGGAGCCAGCTCTAAAATATGCGTTGTTTTGCCACCAGGTGCAGCACAAAGATCGAGGATTTTATCGTTATTTTGCGGCTCAAGAAGTTCAGCGCAGCCTTGTGCTGATGCATCTTGTACTGTCACCCAACCATCGTGAAAGCCCGGTAAACGAGTTACTGCTGTCGGTTCTTCTAAACGAATAGCACTCGGATGGTTAGCATGTGGATAACCAATGATCTCTTCCGCAGCTAATAAGCTGAGATATTCATCTCTTGAATGATGCTGTTGATTAACTCGCAACCACATAGGCGGCTTTTTATTATTTGCCTCTACGATTGCATTCCAATCATCAGGATAGG
Organism: uncultured Moellerella sp.; assembly: GCA_963519845.1. Classification (GTDB taxonomy): domain Bacteria; phylum Pseudomonadota; class Gammaproteobacteria; order Enterobacterales; family Enterobacteriaceae; genus Moellerella. The sequence goes on from CAUQNX010000051.1 coordinate 2,348, forward strand.
CAGATTGAATTCGTTCTAATAACCAGCTTGGATGTAAATAGCGACTCGCATTATTTTCACTGCGCTCTTCTAATTGTTGCTGTTGTCTTTGGAAAGTACGCAACACACCGTTAATTAATCCTTTTAATTGCGGACGCTTTAATGCCACTGCACCGTTGACGGTTTCCGCCAGAGCAGCATGTGCAGGTATACGCGTATACATTAATTGGTAAAGACCGACCATTATTAGGTAGTGTAATGTGCGTTGCTTGCCCGTTAAAGGTTTAGCCATCAATTGACCAATACACCACTCTAGTTTAGGAAGTACACGTAAAACACCAAAGCACAGCTCTTGTAACAGCGACTTATCTTTTTCACTGATATTACGTTGTAAGTCGGGTAAAACAGTACTGAGGGATTGGCCTCGATCAAGAACTTGGCTGATTGCCTGAGCAGCCATACTACGTAAATTATATGTATTTTTCATAGGAGGAAGAAGTATGTCGGTCACGGAATGAAAACTGCCTGAATAATGATTCAGGCAGTGAGAGTATAATACTAATCGATTATCTGGCCTACAGTGAACCAGTCGCGGCGGGAGTTAAGTAGATCTTGCACATGCATCGCTTTCTTTCCTGGTGGCTGTAACTGAAGAATATTCAATTGCCCATCACCCGTTGCAATACAAATACCATTTTTATCCGCACTAAGAATAGTTCCAGTGGGTTGACCATGAGGTTGATCGATCACTTCCGCTTGCCAGACTTTGATCGCTTGCTCATCAATCATAAAATAGCTCATTGGCCATGGATTGAATGCACGAATACAAAGCTCTATCTGTTTAGCGGATAAACACCAATCAATCCGTGCTTCTTCTTTGCTGAGTTTCTCTGCATAGTTGGTCAGCGCTTCATCTTGCTTTTCAGGTTGAGATTTACCTGAAGTAATCAAGTCGAGTGTTTTCACCAGTGCGGGTGGACCAATTTCAGCCAGTTTCTCATATAAAGAGGCGCTGGTATCTTCACCTGTAATAGGAAGATTGGCTTTATAAAGCATATCACCAGTATCTAAACCTACATCCATTTGCATGATAGTGATGCCTGTTTCATTATCGCCGGCCCAGATTGAGCGTTGGATAGGTGCGGCGCCACGCCAGCGAGGTAGCAGTGATCCATGTACGTTTAGACATCCTAATCGAGGGATATCCAAAACCGCTTGCGGTAAGATCATGCCATAGGCAACGACAATCATAAGATCAGCTTGTTGCGCCTTGATCCACTGCTGACTCTCTTCATTTCTCAACGAAGTCGGCTGAAATACGGCAATATTGTGCTCTTCAGCTAAAACTTTAACGGGACTGGGTGTCAGTTTTTTCCCTCGACCTGCGGGCTTGTCGGCCCGTGTTAATACACCGACAATTTTATGGTGTGTATTTAACAGCGCAGCTAAATGTCTGGCTGCAAAATCTGGTGTTCCGGCAAAAATAATATTTAACGGTTCTGACACGTGACAAGTTCCTGTTTGATAATAGCCAGTCAATTAGTTTTTAGCGGATTGCGCTTTGATGCGATCCAACTTTTCAACTTTTTGGCGAATACGTTGGCGCTTTAATGGCGATAAATAATCGACAAATAGTTTTCCGACTAAGTGGTCCATTTCATGCTGGATGCAGATAGCAAGTAAACCATCAGCTTCAAGCTCAAAAGATTTACCTTCTCTGTCCAGTGCACGAATTTTTACTCTTTCTGCTCTTGGCACAAATCCACGTTGTTCTGGAATAGATAAACAGCCCTCATCAATACCGGTTTCGCCGTCTTTTTCAAGTAGCTCAGGATTGATCAGCACATAGCGTTCATCACGCGATTCTGATACATCAATCACAATAATACGTTGATGAATATTCACCTGCGTAGCAGCGAGACCGATACCTTCTTCGTCGTACATGGTATCGAACATATCATCAACGATTTGCTGAATTTTGGCATCAACCTTTTCAACAGGTTTTGCGACGGTGCGTAAGCGCTCGTCTGGGTAATGTAATATATTTAATACTGACATAAATATTTTCGAACTGTATCCAAAAAGTGAATGGGAATTAATGCCTATTCTAGACATTTCTTGGTGAGATTGACAGTATTGGTTATGATTTGTTCACATCAATTTATCATACCCACTGAGTCAGGATGACACTATGAATGCCTTGGAAATTTGGCTACGAATAATGATGGTAAGTCGGTTACCGGTAAAAAACGCATTAAAATTTGTTAATAAACTGATTTTAATGAAAAAAATAAATCATGCCGCGCTTCAATATATTGGGTTGAACGAGAAGCAGAGCTTAGAATTTCTACATGTGCCTGCCGATCAAATAAATACAACATTTAAATGGCTTGAACATCCACATCATCATCTTTTGCCTCTTACTCATCCCCACTATCCCTATTTATTAAAGCAAATTCATCGTCCGCCACTTGTGCTTTTTGTGGCAGGGAGCAGTGAAATACTCTCAACCGCACAAATTGCCATCATTGGTAGTCGGAATGCAAGCCGATATGGGCAGCTATGGACTGAAAAATTTACTCGTGCTTTTGTCGAGCATCAGTTCACCATAACGAGTGGTTTGGCATTCGGCATTGATAGTATCGGGCATCGTACTGCATTGGAATCTAAAGGTAAAACAATTGCCGTATTAGGGAGTGGTTTAAACTGTATCTATCCTCAACAACATAAAAATATGGCACTACAAATCATTGAACAAGGTGCACTAGTCTCAGAATTTGGGCCAAATACACCACCATTAGCCAAAAATTTCCCACGGCGAAATAGGATCATTAGTGGCTTAAGTCGAGCTGTGGTTGTTATTGAGGCGGGAATGCAAAGTGGATCTTTAATTACTGCGCGTTATGCATTGGAGCAGAATCGAGATCTTTTTACGCTGCCTGGATCATTAGGTAATGCGCAATTTAGTGGTAATCATTGGTTGATCCAGCAAGGCGCTTATTTATTGACAGAGGTACAAGATTTACTCTCACATATTCAATCTGAGCTAGAGTGGACTCTACCTCAAGCATCGTTAAAATATGCTGAGGCTGATATAATAGACAATAGTATTCTGGATATTATTGATTACCAAGCGACCGCGGTGGATGTAATCGTTCATCGCAGCCAACGATCTATTACTGAACTCTTACCTGAGTTAATAGAGTTAGAGTTGGCGGGTAAAATTAGCTCTGTCGTTGGTGGCTATATTAAAATAGATTAATGGGTCTGAAAGAGAGCGCTATGTCTAAACAATTACCTTTCGAAACCGAGGGCACTGAAATTTGCCCAGAATGCGATGCAAAATTAGTCATTCGCAATGGTCAACATGGCCCTTTCTTTGCCTGTTCGTCATACCCTGAATGCCAATATACTCGGCCATTGCGCCAAGCTATTGATAGTCACACTATTAAGATTCTAGAAGGCCAAGATTGTCCAGCCTGTGGGCATCTATTGGCGCTTAAACAGGGACGATTTGGTATGTTTATTGGCTGTAGCAACTATCCCGAGTGTGAACATACAGAGTTAATTGATAAGCCAGATGAAACTTCAGTTGCTTGCCCTCAGTGTCAAAAAGGGCAACTGCTGCAACGTAAGTCTCGATTTGGTAAAACCTTTTATGCCTGTGATAGCTATCCTGAATGTCAATTCATCATCAATAACAAACCCTTTTCAGGTGAATGTGAGTTTTGCCAATATCCGTTATTAATGGAAAAGAAGGCGTCTCAAGGGGTAAAATTATTCTGTGCCAGTAAACGCTGTGGTAAACAACAAAAAAATAATGAGTAAAATTATGTTTGATAATTCAACACCTGCAATCGATATTATAGTAAAGGCATTAAATCAAGGTCGCGTTATTGCTTATCCCACTGAAGCTGTTTTTGGTTTAGGTTGTGATCCCGATAATCAACAGGCGGTAGATGCCTTGTTAGCCTTAAAGCAACGCTCATGGGAAAAAGGTTTAATTCTTATTGCTGATAATTATGAGCAATTGAAAACCTATATAGATGATAGTCAACTCAGTGACGAACAAAAACAGGCGATGTTCTCAACTTGGCCAGGCCCTGTTACTTGGGTGATCCCTGCGCAAAAAAATACGCCTAAATGGTTAACGGGAAAATTCGATACGCTCGCAGTGAGAGTCACTAACCACCCATTAGTCAAAAAATTATGTGTTCAGTATGGTAAACCTTTGGTGTCAACCAGTGCGAACTTAGCCGGCCTAGCGCCTTGCCGTACTTATGATGAAGTGGTTGCTCAATTCAAAGAGTCCATTGACTCACTGGAAGGAGAAGTAGGAGGACGTGAAAATCCATCTGAAATCCGAGATGTACAAACAGGTCTTCTCTATAGAAAAGGATAACTGCTATGAATAAATTCGCCGTATTCGGAAATCCGATAAGCCATAGCCAGTCTCCGTTTATTCATGCAATGTTCGCTAAACAAACGGGTATTCCCCATGAGTATGGGAAAGTGTTAGCACCAGTGGCCGATTTTGAAGCGCAATTAACTGATTTCTTTGCTGATGGTGGACAAGGAGCCAATATTACCCTGCCATTTAAACAGCGTGCCTATGAGATGGTTAATGAGTTAACTGATAGAGCTCAGGTTTGTGGCGCGGTTAATACGGTGATGAAATTAGATGGTGAGCGACTGCTGGGGGATAATACCGATGGCGCTGGCCTATTGTTAGATCTCCAGCGTTGTGACTTTATTAATCAACAGAGTCGGATTTTATTGATTGGTGCTGGTGGTGCAACGCGGGGCGCGCTTTTACCGCTATTAGAATATGGTTGTCATATAACACTAACCAATAGAACCTTTAGTAAAGCCGAGCAGCTGGCAAAAGAGTTCAGCGTGTTGGGAGATATTCATGCTCAGCCGATGGATACACTCCATGAGCCTATTTACGATCTGATCATTAATGCGACCTCTTCGGGTGTTAGTGGCGAGATACCTCTATTAGATGCGCGGCTATTTTCTGACTCAGTGGCTTGTTATGACATGTTCTATCAAAAGGGACTAACGCCATTTCTATCTTTTTGCGCAGATCAGGGCGTGAAGAGGATTGCCGATGGATTGGGTATGCTGGTGGGACAAGCGGCTTTTGCCTTTAAACTTTGGCATGGTGTCTTACCTGAGATAGAACCAGTTTTATGTACATTAAAAGAAGCGATAAATCGATGAATCAAGCGATACAGTTTCCTGAACGTGAAGAGTGGCATGAAGCGAGTGCGAAAGTCATTTTTCCTGTTTTAATTAATGGGCGGCTGGTGGATTGCTCTATAACTGCTGATCAGCTAATCCAACGATTTGGCAGTAAGCAGTCACCGCTGGCCTTATTTCAGTTACATCGCTGGGATCTAGAGGAAGAGTTTGAGGTCTTGATTGAACAAGACCTTGAAGATGAACTTGGTAATTACAGCTTATCAATATGATGAGTAGTCACTCACTGCCACAATAACTGGCATCTGTTAGGTAGTTATCCTTCCAACCGACATAGTTATTTGCTGAATAGATTAAGTGTTGTCGCTCTTCCTCAGTTAATTTTCTTATTGCTTTCGCTGGGCTGCCTACATATAGGTAGCCACTTTCTAACCTTTTTCCTTGGGTGACTAAGCTTCCAGCACCAATAATCACATCATTTTCAATAATTGCATTATCAAGAATGATGGTACCCATACCAACTAAAACACGGTCACCAATTTGGCAACCATGCAACATCACTTTATGGCCAATAGTCACATCTTCACCGATAATCAAAGGATTGCCTTGAGGATTGGATTGAGATTTATGGGTTGTGTGCAGAACTGAGCCATCTTGAATATTTGTGCGAGCGCCAATAGAGACATAATTCACATCTGCGCGGATCACGGTTAATGGCCAAACGCTTACATGTTCGGATAGACGAGCATCACCAATAACAATAGATGAAGGATCAATCATTACATTACCAGCAATAGAAGGCATTATACCTAAATAAGGTCTAAGATTACTTTTCATAGCATCCATATCTGTTTAGGAAGAGATAGTTCCAGATTAGCAGACTAGAAAGAGTAGAAGAAATGATGAATGAAACTTTGTATAGAGAAAAATACCTGCTTATAGATCTAAATAAGACGAATAAATATACATTTTTAATCAGAGTCGCCGCCAATTTGGTGAAAAATGTATCTCTGTGATGAAGATCTGCTCAATTGGCATTTATTTTGAAAAAAAGACTTGTGTAATTTCGCCAGCTCCCTATAATCCGCTTCCGTTGTCACGACAAACCCGCCGAACGGTAGGTGAGTCAAAT
>CAUQNX010000052.1:0-6246 GCA_963519845.1 uncultured Moellerella sp.
GCTTGTTCTGAAGAAGAAAAAAAACCTGAAGTGGCAGGTGCAACTGAAATTTGTAATACTTACTTCGCTGATATTGATGCGATGATCGCCAAAGCATCTGAAAACCCACAGGCCAAAGACCAAATGAATGCAATGAAAGGTCAATTGGACGAAGGCAAAAAACAGATCGCCGCTTTACCTAAAGATCAACAAGATGCAGCTTGCCAACAAGGTATTGATGCAATGAAACAATTGAAATCTGCTCTCGGTATTTAATATCTAGCTGACAATGAATTATTGATACTACAGTGATATCATGTAATAAATATGATATCACTGTAATTTCAAAAGACATTTTACTTATATAGAAGTGATTTCTTTATCTATAATCTGTACTTTTTCCTGATTCTGCTCTTTCTTTACTTCTTTTGGTATAACTGGTTTCTGTTTCATTATTTGTTCTTCTGAGGCTTTATTTAATACAATAATAGTGATGCGGCGATTTTCTGCTTCTGAACCATCTTGTTTTAATGGTAGTGAAGATGCCATGCCGACAACGCGTAATATTTTTTCCTCCTCAAGCCCACCATTGACTAATACACGCCGCGATGAATTTGCCCGATCTGCTGATAACTCCCAGTTACTATACATTCCATTAACATTAGAAAATGGTCTATTATCCGTGTGGCCAGCAATACTAAATTTATTAGGATAACTATTTAATATCGGTGCCAATGCATAGAGTATTTTGCGCATATGAATATCAAGTGTCGCACTACCAGATGCAAACATAGGACGATTTTTACCATCAATAATCTGAATTTGTAAACCTTCATCGGTTATATCAATCAACAAATTCTTTTTCATCTCTTTTAAGCGTGAATCAACTTCGATCATTGACTCTAAGTCACTACGCAGCTTTTTTAAACGCTCTTCTTCATTCTCAGGAATATCATCATGATCTGACCAAGTATCATCTATCGATTGGTAAAAATCATTTTTTTCCGTTGAAGGAATAAAGCTTTCACCATCGCCCAAATTCTTACCCGCTTGAATCGCAATTTTTAGCGGCATACGAAAATATTCTGCCATTCGTCTAATTTCTTGCGGGCTGGAAATTGAGATAATCCACATGACTAAAAAGAATGCCATCATGGCGGTCATAAAGTCGGCATAAGCTATTTTCCACGACCCGCCATGATGACCTGCATGCCCTTTGGCTTTGCGCTTTTTTATAATGATCACTGCTTTATCATTTTTCATGGTCATCAATCTTAAGAATTATTGGCTGAAGAAGGTGATTTCACTTTTCTCACATGCTCTTCTAGCTCACTAAACGAGGGTCTATCATCAGAAAATAACGTTTTACGACCAAACTCTACCGCAATTTGTGGAGCATAACCGGATAGATAAGAGAGCAGTGTGACTTTGATGCACTCCATCATCTTCATTTGTAAGTGACTCTTTTGTCTAATCAGATTGGATAAAGGCGAAACAAATCCATAGGCTAATAAAATACCGATAAAGGTCCCCACCATCGCATTACCAATCAAAATACCTAACTCAGCAGCAGATTGATCGGCAGAGCCCAAGGCGTGAACAACTCCCATAACCGCCGCCACAATACCGAAAGCTGGTAATGAATCTCCTAACATAGCTAAGCTGGTCGCAGGGATTTCACTCTCATGCTCGAATGTATCAATTTCTTCATCCATCAAAGCTTCAATTTCATGTACATTCATATTGCCGGTGATAATTAACCGCAAATAATCCAATAGGAATGTCATAAGATAACTATCTCTAAGTAACCGGGGATAATGAGAAAATATATCACTGGTCTTTGGCTCATCAATCTCTTTTTCTAATGACATTGCTCCTGAAATTCGAATTTTGGTCATTACTCGAAACTGTAATGCCATCAAATCCATATATAATGCTTTGTTATAACGTGAGCTGGCTAATAATCGAGGTATTACACGTAAAGTCGCTTTAATTGCGCGCCCATTATTAGCGACCAAAAAGGCACCAATGGCAGCACCAAAAATAATTATAAATTCAGCGGGTTGATACAGTGCACCTAAATGACCGCCAACAAGTAAATAACCACCAATAACCGCACCGATGACACTTATATAGCCTAGAAATACAAACACATGACATTCCTTATAAAAACAGTAAATGACGAGGCAGTACTGAAATATCGGGAATAACAAATACCCCCGAAAAAATCCGTTTACATTGTGTGTTGCGCAGAAAAATCCAGTACCTGTAGATCAATATCGGCAAAATGCGCGGATTGTTTACGTTTTTTCATTGCTCGTGATGGTGGTTGACACAGACTACAAATAAAACTATTAATCGGTTGATGTGCATAGGTAACAAAATGTCCTTTACAACAACGACAGGCTGATAGCTGTAATAAATTACTGTCAATAAAGCGGATTAATGTCCAAGCACGGGTTAAACCTAATATTGGTTCTTCCCCCTCTTCAACGGGACATTGCTCTAAATAGAGACGATACGCTTTAATTACGGCCATAATTCCCGTTTCGTTCGCACTCTTGGTTAAATAATAATAGATATTATAAAACATGGATGAGTGAATATTGTGTTCCCATGTAATAAACCAATCTGTAGAAAAGGGTAACATTCCTTTTGGTGGTGGATAACCCTTTATCTCTTTATAGAGTTTGATTAGACGTCCACGACTAATTTGCGTTTCTGTCTCTAACATTTGTAATCTAGCGCCTAGCGTAATAAGATCAATTGCTAGCGTAATATCCTTTGCTTCTTGAATAATACTTTTCACTGCCACACTAAGCTCTCTTTTTATTTGATGGATTGATTTTCATTAAATCATTCTGCAAATGAGTTGAGAGTAAAATCCCTGTATGTATCTGCTGTAGATCATCAACACGAGAATCTTTGGTTAGTTTTTCAATAATTTCATTACTTGCGAAGCGAAATTGACAAATAAATTGGTTGGTTTCAGCCAATTTAATCAATTGTGTTAAAGTGAGTTTTGCCAATGTTGAGGCTATTTTATCTGTAATGCCTAAACGAAACATTGCTGAAGATTTCTCTTCTTTAATTAAATTTTGCGCCAGTAGTAAATAGGAAAGATTAATATCATAAATTTGTTTAAGGAGATCTGTAGTATTCATTTTTATTCTCTTGTTAGTTGACTATCTATTATCTAAAACAAAATAATTAATTTTTCAGATTGGAGTTATTTCATTCACTTAAAATTAATCAAAAACGACATTCAATTCGCTTATTCCGCGATGAATTATAGGTTAGTTAAATAAGGTCGAGCTTTATATCAAAAATAGTCGTCATTTATTATTTAACATGATGAATCATAATCATTTATTAACCAAATATTTTGATGAAATAAATGCTCCTTAAATAGGTTCATAGTCAAGTATTATTTACAAGAAAACAACTAGCATATAACAACGAATTTTATCCCTACCAAAAAATCGGCCACCTTCAATCGGTGGCCGAACAACATTAAACAAATTAACAACATATTGATTTTAAAAGATTATAACCATGTTTTAAATCTACGAATATAAAACACTTTCATTAATTGAGCGACTGTACAATAGCTAACTAATGTTAGTACTAACCAAGGAAAATAACTCAATGGCAGTGGCTGTAATCCGATTATCGGACCAAATGGTGAAAAAGGTAAATATATTCCTAAAGCAATGATAGATCCTGTCGTTAATAATACAGGCCAAGCAGCTGTACTTTGAATAAATGGAATTTTTTGTGTTCTCAACATATGCACGACCAAGGTTTGTGATAATAACCCTTCAACAAACCAACCAGATTGGAATAATGATTCATGAGCAATGCTATTCGCCTGAAAAACGTACCACATTAAAGCAAATGTTGATATATCGAAAATAGACGATGTTGGACCAATCCATATCATAAAACGTTTAATATTATTGGCATCCCATTTACGTGGTTTCTTTAAAAACTCTTTATCCATTTTATCCCAAGGCAATGCCAATTGAGAAATATCATAGAGTAAATTTTGTACCAGTAATTGAATAGCAAGCATAGGTAAAAAAGGAATAAAGGCACTAGCAATTAATACAGAGAATACATTACCAAAATTAGAACTTGCTGTCATATTAAGATATTTTATAATATTACCGAAGGTTTCTCTTCCTTGAATTACCCCTTGTTCTAATACCATCAAATCTTTTTCTAACAAAATAATATCTGCAGACTCTTTAGCAATATCAGTCCCTGTATCAACTGAGATCCCAACATCTGCATCTCTAAGCGCCGGTGCATCATTGATACCATCTCCTAAAAAGCCGACCGTATGACCATTAGCTTGTAATAATTTAAGCAATCTTGATTTTTGTAGCGGGGTTAATTTACAAAATACCGTATGTTGTTCAACTTTTTCGGTCAAGGCAACATCATCGAGATCTTCTATTTCCCCTCCTGTCATAATAACGCCAACATTTAAACCTACATCTCGACAAATCTTCTCGGTAATAACCGCATTATCTCCAGTAAATACTTTTACCGTAACACCATTTTCTCTTAATGCTGCAATTGCACTAATCGCACTCTCTTTTACTGGATCTAAGAAGGTTAAAATACCCTGTAACTCAAGTTTCTGTTCTGAAGAAGCGGTTAAAGGCACTTTAGCTTCATCGTCATTAAGAATACGCGTCGCCAACAATAAAACTCTAAATCCATCACTATTGTATTGATTAACGAGAGTCATTATCTCTTTACTTGCCTGCTCATCGAGTAGATGGTTCTCACCATTAAGGGTATATGTCTGGCAAACCGAAAGCATCTCTTCTGCTGCTCCTTTACAAATCAACATATTATTACTATCTGGTGTCTGTACGGTAACTGATAATCTACGGCGGATAAAATCAAATGGCAGTTCATCAATTTTGCTATAAGCTCTTAATACTTCGATCTCTTTTTTGCCTCGACCACGACGAATAATCGCCTGATCCATCATGTTTTTAGTACCACTTTGATGAAAACTATTGAGCCAAGCCAGTTGCAAAATACTATTATCGCTATTACCTGAACTGTCGAGATAATGCTCTAAAACGATGCGATCTTGCGTTAATGTTCCGGTTTTATCGGTACACAATACATCCATGGCACCAAAGTTTTGGATTGCATTTAGGCGTTTGACAATGACTTTATGTTTAGACATTGCAATAGCGCCTTTCGCTAAGTTCGAGCTGACGATCATCGGCAACATTTCAGGTGTCAAACCCACGGCTACTGCAAGAGAGAACAAAGTCGCATCAAACCAATCACCTTTAGTGAACCCATTGATCAATAAGACGATCGGCACCATTACCATCATAAAACGGATCAATAGCCAGCTAACACTATTAACCCCTTTATCAAATGAAGTTTGAGAACGTGTTCCCACAATAGATTTAGCCAGTGAACCAAAGTAAGTTTTTGCGCCTGTTGCTACTACTATGCCGCGAGCAGTTCCGCTACTTACGTTAGTTCCCATCAAACAAACATTTGATAATTCAAGTAATTTAGCTTCAGATGAGGATTTATCAGCGTCAGAGCTATTCTTGGCGGCGATATTACCCAAAGTGTCATATTTTTCAACTGGGATCGCTTCTCCCGTTAATATGGCCTGACTAATAAAGAGATCGCGTGATTCAACTAATCGTAGATCGGCCGGGATCATATCACCCGCCGAGAGTAAGACCACATCACCAGGGACTAAGCATTTAATTGGAATTTCTTTACGTACTGATTTGCCAGAAACTTCGCGGCGTAATACGGTAGCCGTTGTTCTAACTAAAGATTTTAAGGATTCCGCAGCTCTATTGGTACGATATTCTTGCCAAAATCTTAGCAATCCACTCAAGGTAACCATAGTGACAATAATAATAACACCTGTGAGATCTGTCTCTTCTCCTTGCCGTGCGGGGATAATGTAATCCGTAAAAAAGCTAATAATAGCTAATGTCATAAGTACATAGATAAATGGATTATTGAATGCAGTTAGAAATTGTTTCCAAGCTGGAGGGGCTTTTTCATGAGCAACTTCGTTTTCACCTTCTGTGACTAGCCGCTCTAATGCTTCAGCATCAGCTAGTCCTAACAGGTTAGTTTGATAGTCATTCAAGGTTTGTTCGATGCTTTTTGCCGACTGCACACTCACCACGAAAGGTTTACGGGCACGGCTATTCGAACTAATAGGTTTAGCTTTATTTTCAATCATTTGGTCAAATCCAT
>CAUQNX010000053.1:0-5883 GCA_963519845.1 uncultured Moellerella sp.
GTTACAATAAATTGAATGTGATGTTATTGTCAACCAAATAAAGATGAAATATATCATTCATTATTTAAATGTATACTGATTGAATATTATTAGTGTGTGGTATTATTTAATTAGAAAGGAATAATTATTGTAAATAACAATTGAGTTATTATTTTTTAATTAAAGTATATATTTAACATATATACTATTTTGGATAATGGGTATTCAAAGATAGGAATACCCATCAACTATTCTAATGTTTTTTATGGTCTAATTCATCAAACTCACAGGATTCAATTTTATCTATACCTGCTTGTAAGATATCAATAAGTTGCCTGGCAACATCTGTAGTCAACCACATGGTTTTATCTATGGTCGCATTTTCGGATGTTTTTGTGTGATCTGACAAGTAGTGCAAGCGGAGCATCATAGCATTGTAAGTGTCGACAGTACTGATATCCCAACCAACGACAGGATGAGTTTGAATAACTTCATCTTTTCTATCCATAAAAACCTCCTAATCATACTACGTGATAATTATTAGTAATATCGTTTACTGACTAAGAGCGAGGGACCCAATTCAAAACAATGAGCTTTTTCAGTATAGAGGTATTTGCCCAATAGGGAAGAGGAAAATTGATTTAGCTAGATTAAGCCAGCTAGTGAGTAGAATACGGCACTAGCTGACTAGATGAAATTATGACTCGATAAGACTCACTGACCATTGAACATCTTCATCGGCGAGGAATGGAACTAGGTTATCATCACAGCAAGGAATAGATGCGGCACTAATGGTCGGTTTTTTATCTAATCGAATAAAACCTTCATTAAGTGGTAAATTGTAAAATTTAGGGCCATTAAGCGAGCAGAAGGCCTCAAAATGTTGTAATGCATCCATCTCTTCAAAAACCGTCGCATAAGCAGCAAGTGCCGTAGGTGCATTAAATACCCCAGCACAGCCACAAGCGGCTTCTTTGCGGTGTTTAAGGTGCGGCGCGCTATCGGTGCCGAGGAAGAATCTCTCCGATCCACTGGCTACGGCTTTGCGCAAAGCCTCTTGATGTATATTACGTTTTAGTATTGGCAGACAGAATAAATGAGGGCGAACACCACCGACTAACATATGGTTACGATTAAACATCAAATGTTGTGGTGTGAGTGTTGCTGCAAGGTATTCATTGGCAGCCAAAACATATTCAGCCGCTTCTTTGGTCGTGATATGTTCAAAGACGATTTTAAGTTGCGGAAATTGTTTTCTGACCGGTTCCATAACTTGTTCAATAAACAGCGCTTCGCGATCAAATATATCAATGTGGCTGGCCGTCACTTCACCGTGTATCAGCAGCGGCATACCAGCTTTTTCCATCGCAGCGAGCACAGGGTAGATCTTGGTGATATCTGAAACCCCATGGCTTGAGTTGGTTGTGGCATTGGCTGGATAGAGCTTACAAGCAGTAAATACACCTTGATTAAAACCTTTAATCAGCTCCACTGCATCGGTTGTATCTGTTAAATAACAGGTCATCAATGGGGTAAACTGATGTCCCGCAGGGACGGCTTGCATGATCCGTTCGCGATAGGCGATAGCGGCTTCGATAGTGGTCACTGGCGGAACCAAATTTGGCATGACAATAGCACGACCAAAGAATTGACTAGTAAAAGGCACGACTGTTTTGAGCATATCATCATCACGAAAATGAATATGCCAATCGTCAGGGCGGCGGATTGTTAAACTTGTAGTAGGGGTCATATTTCCGGCTCCGAATAGAGAACAGTGATACAGGTGAGCAGGGTGCTCAAGCCGGAGAAGGATGATAAAACGAAAAAAATAAAATAGCTATGATTGTTTGCAATAAATGCACTAAAAAATTGAGGGTATTATTAAGGGAAATAAAGTTATTTGATGGTTTTGATGTTGATTAGGGAGATGACTTTAGAAAGTCTAAATTAATTACTAAGGTAGGTTTTTGAGTGATATGATCTTGTTATAAACATTGAAGTTGGCTCCTCCAACTGGACTCGAACCAGTGACATACGGATTAACAGTCCGGCGTTCTACCAACTGAACTATGGAGGAATCTCTTCAAAGCGAGGTGAATATTATCTATGTCCTGAGTGAAAGTCAAAGGAGAAAATCAAAAAATAATTCGTTTGGTGATTATCTGATCGCATTGATGCATCTTTCGGCGAGTTTATGATTTTTAGGTGTTTTTTTATTAGTTAAAAAAGTGGAAATCAAGATTAAGTTTGTTGTTATGGATAATGAAAATATGATTTAAATAAAAGTCGCTGAAAAGAGTATTTGAATTGGAACAATAATCGGATGGCTAAAATAAAAATAGAAAACAAAAAGCCCGCACTAAGCGGGCTTCTTAAATTTGGCTCCTCCAACTGGACTCGAACCAGTGACATACGGATTAACAGTCCGGCGTTCTACCAACTGAACTATGGAGGAATTGCTTTGTTCGTGAGAACGATGCGCATATTAGCGATCATTGACGCGCTTGTAAAGTACTAAAATGAAAAAAAAGTTTAATTGGTTAATGTCTGCGCAATGGTGAGGTTTTGTGTTTATATCAGCGGTTTAAAAGCGAAAAATAGGGGTAGGGAATGAGCAGTAGGCGATTGTTGCAATAGGTTGGTTTAATAAAAAATATCAGTGAGTATCGGATTTGTTTAAGCAAGTTAATTAGTGACTAAAAATAAAGAGAATTGCAGAAGTAAGAGCGGAGCAGGTGAAAATAGAATATTAGAAACCAAAAGACCCGCCAAAGGCGGGTCTTTCTAAATTTGGCTCCTCCAACTGGACTCGAACCAGTGACATACGGATTAACAGTCCGGCGTTCTACCAACTGAACTATGGAGGAATTGCTGTGTTCCTAAGAACGAGGCGAATATTAACGAGTTCGGCATAGCCTGTCAACGATAAAATCACCTTATTTACTCAACTGACTAGACACTGTTCATTATGATGAAGTTTTAGTCTACTTTATTGAAATTGTGCATTTTTGTTAGCCATAGTTAGGCGGTTATTTGATGATTCAACTTCTGGATAAGCGATATGATAAATATCATAAAAAGAGAGCTCACCCTTTAATTTGAGCAAGCGAGATATTTCCTGCTTGATACTCGATTCTACTTCTGAAGAAGCGAGAATTTCTTGTAAGCTTTTATCGGAAATATTTTCCGTGACAAACCACTCGCCGTTATAACAGACACGCAAATCAAGCACACCAATATCTTCGAAACGATACTCAGGTTTTACATCAAAGAGTAAAACACCTGCTAATAAGATAAATATCAGTGTAAAGCCAGCAAGCCAGTAAGGACCAAAATAGGGAGCGTACCAGATCACGATCGCAAGAATGATATAGCAGACTAGCATACCAAGACAGAGGTAAGGATGATGGCTAAGAAACTGGCTATTAAAATAGGGTTTGCCAGTACGTTGCTCTTTTTTATTAATTGACTTTAATTCTTCGGTTAAAATATTTTTGATTATGCTCATATTTTTTATTAGCTCTCTACGTATAAGGCATCCACATTGAACGAGGGTAACATAGGGTTGAATAATTGTTATATAGCAGTTAAATAATTTATTATGGATAATTGTATTGATTTGGGAATCATCCTAATATTTTAGCTTATCTAAGCACAAAATCTATTTTTTACACAATAATTTTAAAAATATAAGCTAAAAATAGAGCTTTAAAAGAGATATTAGCTGTTTAAAATATCATCAAAATAGACTTTTTTTATTTTTTTGCCGCTCAAATAGCACTAAGAATCCAAAATAACTATTTTTTTTCGATGTTGCTGATAAAAATAGTTGCTATTCTGTGCCACTCATGCGTTAATGTGATACGGCCTGATTAACAGTCCTATTTGATATACGATAGCTGAGTTTAAGTGTGTTCTGTAATTGTTATCCTCGATAGCTTTTGACCGTGACCGCTCCCTTCTTAGTGTTTTTCAGATTAAATAGTCGACTCCGGCCAGTATATGCCAAAAGGCAAGTTTTTTTGATGTTATATAGGAAAAGTCAAATGTCTGACAAAATGAAAGGTCAAGTTAAGTGGTTCAACGAGTCTAAAGGCTTCGGTTTCATCACTCCTGCTGATGGTAGCAAAGACGTTTTCGTCCACTTCTCTGCCATTCAAGCTGGTGGATTCAAAACTTTGGCTGAAGGCCAACAAGTAGAATTCAGTATTGAAAACGGTCCTAAAGGCCCAGCAGCAGCTAACGTAACTGCTATCTAAGTACTGCTCTTCACTAATTTTCTAAAGCCCGTTACTTTTAAGTGACGGGCTTTTTCGCTATGGATAAAATATATTTTTCTAGCATAAATCTTTTAGTCTGGAGTAAATCTAAAATGAAAATTCATGATTGCGTGCATGTTAAAACAGATGGACAAGAAATTCGGCAGGGAAAAATATTATTAATAGAACCTTTTAATGAAGGGATTATGTATTTAGTTTCATTACCTGATTATCCTGGTGGTATCTGGTTTTTTAATGAAAAAGAGGGCGGTGACGGCGTGTTTGTCACACCAGCTAATAGCAACTAATTAGATAACTTAATAAAAATAGGCTATTTTTTCTTTACTTATCAAAATAGCCACTTTATACTTCGTCGAAATCAATTTTGGAGATTAATTCTTGGACAGTCAGAGTTGTAATAAAAATCAGATATTACAGGCAAGCAATTAATCCATTCTCGTTTTAGCTGCTTGCCATAAATGGCGGGCGGTACCTTTCTGATATTCATATCCTGATAGTGCTCCCAATACAATGATCAATAGATCATTTACCTTGTATCGTTATGACAAAATAATTGTCTTGAACGATAGGGATTACTTATGCTGCATTATATATATTCACTTTTCCCCCCTGGCACTAACGCATAGTGGCTGAATGATTTTAATTCAGATTTACTATGTGCGATTTTTGTCGCGCATAATTTGATCTCCATGTTTTATATGGATAAAAACTATGTTGTTAACTTATTATATTTTAAATCTTATTGCAGCTATGTGCTTGGGTGCCTTAATTGGTGCTGAACGTCAATGGCGTCAGCGCATGGCGGGATTGCGGACAAATGCCTTAGTCGCCACTGGTGCGGCGGTATTTATTTTGAGCTCAGTGACTACTTCACCCGATAGCCCGGGACGAATTGCTGCTCAAGTCGTATCAGGTATTGGTTTTCTAGGTGCAGGGGTAATCATGCGTGAAGGTATGAATATCCGTGGGTTAAATACGGCTGCAACACTATGGTGTTCAGCGGGGATTGGCGTGCTTTGTGGATTAAGCCAATATGAATTAGCTATAGCTGCGACGCTGATTATTCTATCTGCCAATATTTTATTAAGAGAGGCAGCCCAGCGTATTAATAAGCAACCTCAGCAGCAAGCTATTGACATTGAACAATGTTATAAAATTCATGTGCTTTGTCATCAAAGTGATGAAATTTTAGTGAGAACGCTAATCTTGCAAGCACTCAACGGATTGCAGGTCAGATTGCAGTCGCTGAGCAGTAAAGATACCTTGATGCCTGAACAGCTCGAAGTACGGGCTGAAGTATTAGCGACACCCGCTTCTCAACGAGAAATAGAAGCAATCGTTTGCCGTGTTAGCCTTGAAAAAAGTGTTAGTGCGATTAACTGGAAAATTTCGTCAGAGCTTCCAGCCTGACATACAATTTATCAATAAAAAGGGGTACCTAATGGACGACCACCCTCCTCCTAGGAGAGTTTATCATAGCGCTCTCTGACTGAAACGATAGAAAATAACAGCTATTTTTCAGTCAGAAAGCATTGAAATCATTTTGCATCATACTATTTGATGTAAATTATGGATTTGACCAAATGATTGAAAATAAAGCTAAACCTATTAGTTCGAATAGCCG
>CAUQNX010000054.1:0-5635 GCA_963519845.1 uncultured Moellerella sp.
TTAAGTCTAAATGGCGGTGAGGGAGGGATTCGAACCCTCGATGCAGCTTTTGACCGCATACTCCCTTAGCAGGGGAGCGCCTTCAGCCTCTCGGCCACCTCACCATTCTAGAACTTTACACATCGACTTGCTGTTTGAACATCTCGTCGTTGTGTGGCGCACATATTACTTTCCTAGGCTTAGAAGTCAAACATTTTTTCCAAACTTTTTGATTTCTTTTGTCTGTTTGCACACTTCACAATCAAGATGAGCAGTTTAACAACAATATGGCCTAATTATACACACTGGTATTGCTTGTTTAATTACTTAGATTTAATACGTTGACGCTATTTTTTATCCGCAGTAAAACCACTAAAACAAACTGCATTGCTCTTTTAACGCTAAAATTGATAAAAATAAGAATAAATTAATAAACTAATGAAAAGTAAAAAAAGTAATAATAATCTTAGCAAGATAAGTAGAAGCGTCCGTTCTTTAACTATACGCTTGAAAGAGCTGGACGCTTAATTTTTATTATTGATTCTCTGGTTGGGATTTTTCAGCTTGGATCCGTTGATAAATCTCTTCACGGTGAACAGAAACTTCCTTGGGGGCATTAACACCAATACGAACTTGGTTTCCTTTAACGCCCAACACTGTAACTGTTACCTCATCGCCTATCATGAGTGTTTCACCAACTCGACGAGTCAGAATTAGCATTCTTTGCTCCTTGAAATATTAAAAGAGTCGGGTCTCTAGATTCCCCCCCGCTATTTGTCCATCACACACCGTGAAAATGTAAAGCAATGATATTCACCTAAGGCATCAATATCAACAAGGCAATCGTAATAGTTATATAAATAATGAATATAACATTGCCTTTAATGCATTAACAATATAGCAACAACGTGAAATAGTCCCAACAAAGTTGCTTCTATGATCTGCCGATCAATATCGAAGCAACTTTAGTTTTAACTCTTATACTAAGTGAGATTCGACCCATGCTTCAACAGTGTCTAATGCAGCGGGTAACGCTTGTACATCGGTGCCACCAGCTTGAGCCATATCTGGGCGTCCACCACCTTTACCACCGACTTGTTGTGCGATATACGCAATCAAATCACCAGCCTTAATTTTAGCGGTCAAATCATTAGTCACACCAACAATTAGGCTGACTTTACCATCACTTACAGTAGAAAGCACAATAATTACTGATTTGAGCTGATTTTTTAGGTCATCAACCATGGTTCGTAACATTTTTGGTTCTATATTACTCAACTGGCTGACCAGTAATTTGACGCCTTTCACATCTTTAGCTTGATCTCCCAAAGAAGCGCTTTGTTGAGAGGCTTTCTGATCTTTTAACTGCTGCAACTCTTTTTCTAGTAAACGCGTTTTATCAATGGTTGACTTCACTTTCTCTGTCACACTATTGATATCACTTTTAAATAGATGAGCGATAGCTAAAAGCTGCTCTGATTGTTGATGCATACTCTCGATCGCCGCTTTGCCAGTCACCGCTTCGATACGGCGGATGCCTGCTGCGGTGCCTGATTCACTGCTAATACGGAATAGACCAATATCACCAGTACGTCTAGCATGAGTACCACCACAAAGCTCAATAGAGAAGTCACCCATACTCAGAACACGGACGCGCTCTTCATATTTTTCGCCAAACAAGGCCATTGCGCCCTTCTGTTTCGCGGCTTCTAAATCCATTAACTCAGTTTCAATCGGCAGGTTATTGCGGATCTCTTGATTGACAATATCCTCGACCTGGCGCAGCTGTTCAGCCGAGATAGCTTCAAAATGTGAGAAGTCAAAACGGAGATATTTATCATTAACGAGTGAGCCTTTCTGTGAAACATGCTCGCCTAGAATTTGACGCAGCGCCGCATGCATCAGATGCGTTGCTGAATGGTTAAGACGAATTGCATTACGTCTCTCCACATCAATAATGGCATCAATACGGTGATTTACCGTTAATAAACCAGACTCTACTTTACCGATATGCCCGATTGCCTGACCATATTTTTGCGTATCAGAGACATTAAAAAGCCCGCTATCGTTACGCAAGATACCTGAATCACCGACTTGACCACCTGATTCTGCGTAAAATGCGGTTTTATCCAGAATAATCAAACCTTCTTGGCCTGCATTTAATGAATCAACAGCTTGTCCATCGTAGAAAATTGCCGTGATGGTTGCTTGTTGCTCATTTTGGTCATAGCCAAAAAACTCACTATTTTTTTCGACTTTAATTAATTCATTATAGTCAGTACCAAAACCACTGGATTCTCTTGCGCGGCGGCGTTGATTTTCCATCGCTGCTTCAAAACCAGCTTCATCAACTTTGAGATCACGCTCACGACAAACATCTGCGGTTAAATCGATAGGGAAACCATAGGTATCATATAAGCGGAAAGCCGTTTCACCGTCTAAGGTATCGCCGGTTAAGCGTGCTAACTCGTCATCTAGCAGCTGTAAACCACGCTCTAATGTACGGGCAAACTGCTCTTCTTCAGATTTAAGTAGCTTCTCAACAGTCGCTTGCTGACGTTTTAATTCATCAGCGGCGCTACCCATCACTTTAATTAAAGGTGCGACTAATTGATAAAAGAAGGTATTTTTTGCGCCAAGAATATAACCATGACGAACGGCACGGCGAATAATACGACGCAGAACGTATCCACGACCTTCATTTGAAGGAGTGACACCATCGCTAATTAAGAAGGCACAAGAACGAATGTGGTCAGCGATAACGCGTAATGACTTACTGTTTAAGTCAGTTGCACCAGTGACTTTGGCCACTGACTCGATCAATTCACGAAAAAGATCAATATCATAGTTAACGTTGACATGCTGGAGCACCGCCGTGATACGCTCAAGCCCCATACCTGTATCAACAGAAGGCTTAGGCAAAGGCTCCATAGTACCGTCTGATTGACGATTGAATTGCATGAAAACGATATTCCAGATCTCAATATAGCGGTCACCATCTTCACCAGCACTTCCCGGAGGTCCGCCCCAAATATGGTCGCCATGATCATAGAATATCTCGGTACAAGGACCGCAAGGACCGGTATCACCCATCTGCCAGAAGTTATCTGACGCATAAGGCACACCATTTTTATCACCGATACGAATAATGCGCTCAGCTGGAACACCTACTTGTTTATTCCAGATATCATAGGCTTCATCATCGGTTTCATAAACTGTTACCCAAAGTTTCTCTTCAGGTAAATTAAACCATTCTTTACTGGTAAGCAGTTCCCAAGCAAAATTAATCGCATCATGCTTGAAATAATCACCAAAGCTGAAGTTACCCAGCATTTCAAAAAAAGTATGATGACGAGCTGTATAGCCTACGTTTTCTAAATCATTGTGTTTACCACCCGCGCGCACACAGCGCTGTGCGGTAGTTGCTCGGGAATACGATCGCTTGTCCAGTCCCAAAAAAACGTCTTTGAACTGGTTCATCCCTGCATTAGTAAACAATAGCGTTGGATCATTATTAGGTACCAGCGAACTGCTTGGTACTATTTGATGGCCCTTCGCATGAAAAAAGTCGAGAAACGCTTGACGGATCTCAGCGGTGCTTTTGCTCATATTTATCCCGATATCAAGCTAACAAAATCAGATTAAGAATTATTGAGATGGAATGTAACATAATCTCAAATCAACTCTTCGATATAAAAAGTGATTAATAAGATAAAGTTTCTTCTCATAGAAGTAAAATTTTGCTACATCCATTCGCCTCTCCCATTGTAAAGCGTCTAGATATTTTCTGAAAGTATGTTTGTTATCCTGATGGGCCTATTTTATTATTGATCAAGCTTATCCACATTGAAATTACTGATAAAAATAAAAAACGCCGAGCTGTTATATCAGCTCGGCGTTTTTTATTAATAAATTATTCAACTAATTTTGCTAAAGATTAAATTTCTTCTTCGGTTTCATCATCTTCAAAATCAGGAACCAGAGGTGTTGGCTCAGCAGCATGATTGAGTAGCATATCGCGTAATTTCTTCTCAATTTCATCCGCAATTTCACGATGCTCTTTCAGATAATTCGTTGAATTAGCTTTACCTTGTCCAATTTTCTCACCGTTATAGCTGTACCATGCGCCCGCTTTTTCAATTAATTTATGTTTAACACCTAAATCAATCAATTCACCTACGGTATTAATACCTTCACCATAAAGAATTTGGAATTCAGCTTGTTTAAATGGTGCTGCAACTTTATTTTTCACCACTTTAACACGGGTTTCACTACCAACAACTTCTTCGCCATTTTTAACCGCACCAATACGACGAATATCTAAACGAACTGAAGCATAAAACTTCAGTGCATTACCGCCCGTTGTGGTTTCTGGGTTACCAAACATAACACCAATTTTCATACGAATTTGGTTAATGAAAATCAGCAAGGTATTGGAATTTTTTAAGTTACCCGCTAATTTTCGCATCGCTTGGCTCATCATACGAGCAGCAAGACCCATATGTGAATCACCGATTTCACCTTCGATTTCTGCTTTTGGCGTTAATGCAGCGACTGAGTCGACGATAATCACATCAACAGCACCAGAACGCGTTAAAGCATCACAAATTTCAAGCGCTTGTTCACCAGTATCAGGTTGTGAACAAAGCAGGTTATCAATATCCACACCCAACTTTTTCGCATAGATAGGATCAAGCGCATGCTCAGCATCAATAAAGGCACAAGTTTTACCTGCGCGTTGTGCAGAAGCTATAACCTGAAGTGTTAATGTGGTTTTACCTGATGATTCTGGACCATAAATTTCTACAATACGGCCCAGTGGTAAGCCACCTGCACCCAGTGCTACATCAAGAGATAAGGAGCCGGTTGAAATAGTTTCGACATCCATTGAGCGGTCTTCACCAAGACGCATAATAGAGCCTTTACCAAATTGCTTTTCAATTTGACCTAGCGCCGCAGCAAGTGCTTTCTGTTTGTTTTCATCAATAGCCATGTTGACTCCCTTAGTGCGATAAAACGTTCTTTATCTATAACTATATTGACCTATAACTATAGTGATCTATCTCATCGCAGATAAAATGATTTTGATTCGATTTGTTGATGCTGATTATACTGTATAGTCATACAGTATCAAGCAGTTTTTTTATCAATTTTTTGCAGTAATGTCTCAAGTGAATAAATGGCAGACTGTAGACGAACGGCATGGCGATCTCCTGAGAATAAGCAAGATACAGCGCTCGTTATAAGATCACCTTTAGCAGTGCGCTGAGCAAAACCAAACCAGACAGTCCCCACAGGTTTCTCTGCGCTGCCACCATCAGGCCCAGCTATCCCACTGACTGAGACGGCAAAATCAGCATTTGCGCTATCGAGTGCACCCTTCGCCATCTCAATAACTACTTGTTCACTTACTGCACCAAATGATTGAAGTGATGCTTCTGATACTCCTATCATCTGCTGTTTAGCTTCATTACTATAGGTGACAAAACCACGATGAAAATAAGCCGAACTGCCTGATATATCCGTAATGACTTTCGCTATCCACCCACCAGTACAAGACTCGGCACAGGTTACTGTTTTACCAGAACCCACCAAGTGCTGTCTTAGTTGTAAACTTAACATTTCGAGATACTTTTCATCTTTCATCGTGTAATCA
>CAUQNX010000055.1:0-5055 GCA_963519845.1 uncultured Moellerella sp.
GGCACTAGGTTTTGATCCTAGCATCCCCAGGTTCGAATCCTGGTACCCCAGCCATCTCTTCTTTGTATTATTCCACTATTATTTATATCCCCTAGATATCACTTAGCTAAACTCACTCTATTTTTTCTATTGATAAAAATAATCTACTTTGCCTATAAATAGATTAATTCCCCATTCGCTATTGCGCCAATGAGGAACTATTTTAATCAAGATTATTTAGTGAATAGCGAAATCACAAGCCGAGTGCGTATTTAAGTGCGATTTTCTTCGCCTCTCCGGCTCGCTGTGCAGCCATCAAGCCGAGATTGCGTAATAGCTTAAGTCCGGGCAGCGTTTCGCTGAAGGCCATATAGAACACATCCATTCCCGCCTGCATAATTAAATTATCTGGCATGCGACGTCGTTGATAACGTTTTAGGACTGGCAGCGAATACCAAGGCTCAACACAAGCTTTTGCATCGATAATCACTTTTAGTAAAGCATCTACATCTCGATAGCCTAAATTAACCCCCTGCCCCGCTAATGGGTTAATAGTATGGGCTGCGTCACCAATCAGCGCCAAACCTTCATCAACATAACGATTAGCATGATGTCTAGCCAATGGGAAGGCACCTGCCGCCAGTGGCTTAACCGCCCCCAAACGCGCAGGGAATGCCTGCATTATCGCGCCGGACAACTGTTCCATACTCATTGCTTGCAGCTGGCGGATTTTAGCAGGACTGTCATACCACACCAATGAAGCCCATTGATCATGTAAAGGCAGAAAGGCTCTGGGGCCAGATGGGAAAAATTGTTGCCAAGTTTTATCTTGCTGTGGCTGATCGGTTTCTATGGTGATCAGCATACAGGATTGGCGGTACTGCCATCCTCGGCTACCAATTCCCGAAAATTGGCGAACTTGAGAGCGTGCGCCATCAGCACCAATCACCAATTTGGTCTGAATTTGCTGCTCTCCATCGAGCGAGAGAATCCAATCTGAACCTGATTTTTTCATATCTAAAAGCTGAGCGGGACAGAGTAGGCTCAGATTTTCATATTTTTCGCACTCTTGCCATAAAGCCAATTGTAGAATACGGTTTTCAACCATATAGCCTAATTCGGGCAATCCTAAACTTTCAGCGTCAAAAATAATATTTGATCCTGGCTCTTCCCAGGTTTCAAGCTGACGATAAGGCGTAGCGCGCATATTCATCACATGTTGCCAAGCACCTAATTGTTTTAGCAGCTCGATAGACGCACAGCTAATGGCTGAAATACGAACATCAGGCTGACTTTCAAGATCAAAAGGTGCAGGTGGTGTTTTTTCGAGCAAAGCAACCTGAAATCCTTCTTGTGCAAGCCCTAATGCAGCCGCAGTGCCCGTCATTCCCGCACCGACAACCACAATATCATAATGATTTTTTAACTTATTCATCACATTGACCACTATTAACTGTTTGATTTATGTAGTGTACCGAAAATATTAGCCTCTGACAGAGAATATCTCTGTTGTATACTCTGGTCACTGCCGCCTCAAATGAATACAATAACCTCTAAACTTTTTATAGGCGCACGGCCTGTCCAGAGATTACCCATCACTGCAAAAGTTATTGACTGTACGATGAGCTTTATTTTTGCATTTATACCATTAATGCATGCTGTTCGTGATCAAGATGCAGTCTGAAATTCGCACATGGGACAGGACTTTGGATTTACAATCTGTTTTAGGGTCCATTACACTAGCTACTCTGGAAACACCGGATACATAAAATGTCGATAACAAAAAAACTCTATATTAAAACTTGGGGCTGTCAGATGAATGAGTACGATTCATCTAAAATGGCTGATTTACTGGCTAGCACACACGGCTATCAGTTAACTGAAATTGCAGAAGAAGCCGATCTGCTTCTACTGAACACTTGCTCTATTCGCGAGAAAGCACAAGAAAAAGTTTTCCATCAACTGGGCCGCTGGAAAAATTTCAAAGATAGCAGACCCGATATTATTATTGGTGTTGGGGGTTGCGTTGCCTCGCAAGAGGGTGAGTTTATTCGCCAGCGTGCACCTTGTGTCGATATTATCTTTGGTCCGCAAACACTGCATCGCCTACCCGAAATGGTTAATCAGGTCTCGGGAACTCGTAGCCCAGTTATCGATATCAGTTTCCCTGAAGTGGAAAAATTTGATCGCCTGCCAGAACCTAAAGCTGATGGCGTAACTGCTAGCGTTTCAATTATGGAAGGCTGTAATAAATATTGCACATTCTGTGTTGTCCCTTACACACGTGGTGAAGAAGTTAACCGCCCTTGCGATGATATTTTGTTTGAAATCGCGCAACTTGCCGCGCAGGGCGTACGTGAAGTCAATCTTCTGGGTCAGAATGTAAATGCCTATCGCGGTCCTACCTTTGATGGTGAAATTTGCACATTTGCTGAATTACTGCGTCTCGTTGCGGCGATTGACGGTATCGACCGTGTGCGCTTTATGACCAGCCACCCGATTGAATTTACAGATGACATCATCGCAGTTTATGAAGATACACCTGAGCTGGTGAGTTATCTGCATTTGCCAGTACAAAGTGGCTCAGATCGCATTTTAACGTTAATGAAACGGGCTCATACTGCATTAGAATATAAAAGTATTATCCGTAAATTACGTAAAGCGCGTCCTAATATTCTGATCAGCTCTGATTTTATCATTGGTTTCCCCGGTGAAACACAAGCTGATTTTGAAAGCACTATGAAGCTGATTGCTGATGTTAATTTTGATATGAGTTTTAGCTTCGTCTACTCGGCTCGTCCGGGTACACCAGCGGCAGATTTACCCGATGATGTGAGTGAAGATGAGAAAAAACAACGTCTTTATTTACTTCAACAACGAATTAATCAGCAAGTAATGAATTACAGTCGAGGTATGCTAGGCACAGTTCAGCGTATTCTTGTTGAAGGACTTTCACGGAAAAATGTGATGGAACTATCTGGACGCGCTGAAAATAATCGTGTCGTTCATTTTGAAGGTTCGCCTGACATGATTGGTAAATTTGTTGATATTGAGATCCTTGATGTTTATGCCAACTCGCTGCGTGGAAAACTTGTCCGTACTGAAGATCAGATGGATCTCCGCGTATATGAATCCCCAGAGTCTGTTATTGCTCGCACCCGAAAAGAAGATGAGCTCGGTGTTAGCAATTATCAGCCTTAAACATAGAGATAATCAGTGACTGATAAAAAAATTGCCCAAATAGCGACATTAGACATTTTTCTCGAACCCGCAGATAATTCCCGTTTAATGAGCCTCTGCGGGCCATTTGATGACAATATCAAGCAACTTGAGCGTCGTCTTGGTGTGGAAATTAATCGCCGTGATAATCGCTTTAAGCTAGCGGGTAAGTCATTAAATATCCAAGCCGCCTGTGGCATCCTGCGTCAGCTGTATGTGGATACTGCGCCAATTCGTGGTGTGATCCCGGATATTGTCCCTGAAGATATTCATCTGGCGATCGCTGAAAGCCATGTGTTAGAGCAATCAGACGATAGCGTTCCTGATTATGGCAAAGCGGTAAATATCAAAACAAAACGCGGTGTTATCAAGCCAAGAACACCTAATCAGGCGCAGTATATTGCTAATATAATGGATCATGATATCACCTTTGGTATTGGTCCTGCGGGCACAGGTAAAACCTATCTTGCCGTTGCAACTGCGGTCGATGCCCTTGAGCGCCAAGAAGTCCGCCGTATTTTATTAACACGACCAGCCGTTGAAGCGGGTGAAAAACTAGGTTTTCTACCGGGTGATTTAAGTCAAAAAGTCGATCCTTATCTGCGACCGCTTTATGATGCCCTATTTGAAATGCTTGGTTTTGAAAAGGTTGAAAAGCTGATTGAGCGCAATGTAATTGAAGTTGCCCCACTGGCTTATATGCGTGGCCGTACTCTGAATGATGCTTTTATTATTTTAGATGAGAGCCAAAATACCACGATTGAACAGATGAAAATGTTTCTGACGCGCATTGGTTTTAACTCCAAAGCCGTTGTCACTGGGGATATTACTCAGATAGACTTACCTCGTGGCAGTAAATCGGGCCTACGCCATGCGATCGAGGTGCTTTCAGAGGTGAAATCACTTAGTTTTAACTTCTTCCACAGTGAAGATGTGGTGCGTCACCCTATTGTAGCTGAAATTGTATTGGCATATGAGTCTTGGGAAGCACAAGATCAATATCGTCGACAAGAGAAACAGCAGCAAAAAATGCTAGAAAAGCAGGATGAAAATTCATGAGTTCCGTTATTCTTGATCTACAGATAGCCAGTGAAAGTCAGACCGGACTACCTGAAGAAGCTCTCTTTCAGCGCTGGCTAGAGGCGGTATTACCGCAATTTCAAACGGAAAGTGAAGTGACTATTCGTATTGTCGATCAAGCGGAAAGTCAGGAGCTAAATCTGACCTACCGCGGGAAAGATAAACCGACAAATGTGCTCTCTTTCCCTTTTGAAGCGCCACCGGAAATTGAATTATCACTACTTGGCGACTTGATTATTTGTCGTCAAGTCGTTGAAACCGAAGCCGTAGAGCAGCAAAAAACGGCTGAGGAGCATTGGGCTCATATGGTTATCCACGGGTGCTTACACTTATTGGGTTATGATCATATTGAGGACGATGAAGCAGAAGAGATGGAAGCACTGGAAACAGAAATTTTAGCCCAATTAGGTTATTCAGATCCCTATTTGATAGAAAAAGAATAACCATTATCTTTTTTTTATGCTAAATATTATCTTACTAATTATTATCATCAATTTATAGGAACCAAAAATAAAACGCCATGAGCGACGACCAATCTAGTAATGACAACCCTGGTCCTAAGAAAGGATTCTTTGCACTCTTAAATCAATTATTTCACGGCGAACCTAAAAACCGTGGTGACCTGGTTGAACTTATTCGTGATTCAGAACAAAATGAATTGATCGATCCTGATACCCGAGAAATGCTCGAAGGTGTAATGGATATTGCAGATCAACGTGTTCGTGACATCATGATCCCCCGTTCTCAAATTGTCACACTAAAAATGAATCAAACATT
>CAUQNX010000056.1:0-4932 GCA_963519845.1 uncultured Moellerella sp.
CTAAATTAAATGCCCCTATATTTACCGAAGAAGCTAATGCTGGCGCCTCTTTAGCAACATCCATTACTTTCATTTGTAGTGGTGGAACAATACCAAAACTAGCGATAGCCCAGATAAATAGTGAAATACCTGCACCTATTTGACTTTGAGCCGCATAGGGAAAAATAAACATACTACTAGCTAGAATTGCGAATAGAACAAACAGTGTTTTATTGAGTGAAATATCTCCAAATTTACCCCCTAAATAATTTCCTAAAGAGAATCCGACACCGACAATCACCAACATCAGCGTAATGGTATTTTCCGAGGCTAAGCTAATAT
The DNA here is from genome assembly GCA_963519845.1 of uncultured Moellerella sp. GTDB lineage: Bacteria > Pseudomonadota > Gammaproteobacteria > Enterobacterales > Enterobacteriaceae > Moellerella. The sequence goes on from CAUQNX010000056.1 coordinate 322, forward strand.
CCATCAATATCGGCGCGATATAGGTATAGAGCGTAAACATTGAACTCGCCCCCAATATGGTCAGTAAAAAGGCCAGTAATACCTGACGTTGGGTTAAAATTCGTAACTCCTTTTTAATATCAACTTCACGGCCCATAATATTCTTGGGCAGTGAAACCAATAAGCTGAACATGGTGATAACGCCAATCAATGAAATAATAAAGAAAGCTTCACGCCAGCCAAAATATTGAGCAACCCAAGTAATAAAAGGTACACCAACAATATTGGCGATAGTCAGTCCCATAAACATAGACGCAATCGCACTGGCCTGTTTATTTAATGGCACTATATTGGCTGCGACCACCGCGCCGATACCAAAAAAAGCGCCATGATTTAGACTGGTGATAAATCGCGAAATGATCAATATAGTAAAATTAGGCGATAAACTAGAGAGTAAATTGCCCACCGTAAATATCGCCATTAAGAACAATAAAGCGTAACGTGGACGATGACGTATTAATAGTAACGTCATTATTGGTGCACCTAACATCACACCTGCCGCATAAATAATAACCAACAACCCTGCGGTTGGAATACTAATGCCGATACTCGCAGCGATATTAGGTAGCATACCCATAGGTGAAAATTCAGTTGTACCAATGGCGAATGCGCCAATGGATAAAGCTAATAAAGGAAAATTAATTTTCATGCTACACACACAACTCAGATTAATGATGGACTGATTGTTACACGTTGATATTGACTTAAAAAGCAGTTAATGTGAGAAAAACTTTTGATAAAAAATCAATAATGAAAATTACCTTAGAAGAAATGCAAACATTTGCCAGTATTGTAGACTCGGGTTCTATTACCGCAGCCGCCGAGCAAATGGGGATCACAATTTCGGCCGTGAGCCGCACATTGTCTCGTTTAGAGACAAAGTTAGCAACGACCTTATTAAATCGAACCACGCGTAGAATCAAATTAAGTGAAGAAGGTGCGACATTCTTGGCGAAAGCGAGACAAATTTTAAAATTAACGGAAGAAGCTGAAGAGCTACTACTTACTCATAAAAATATTCCCTCAGGTAAATTACGTATCGATGCAGCCACTCCATTTATATTGCATGTAATTAATCCACTGATCCCTGAATTTAATCGTCTCTACCCGCAAATTGAGTTGGAAATTTCTAATTATGAGGGCTATATCGATTTGTTAGAAAAAAAAGTCGATATCGCTTTTAGGATCGGCAAATTAAAGGATTCAACATTGCACGCCTCTTTAATTGGTTATAGTAAACTGCGCATACTCGCCAGTTCCAGTTATTTAAGCCAATATGGCGAACCTAAAAATATCCATGAATTACAGCAACACAAATTATTAGGCTTTACCACGCCAGAATCCCTTAATCATTGGCCCTTATATGATAAAGAGAATAAAAGTGTGCATATAAAACCCACAATTGCCGCATCTAGTGGTGAAATATTATGTAGCTTAGCCTTAAAAGGCATGGGGATCGTCTGTTTATCGGATTTTATGACCGAAGAGAGCCGTTTTTCTGGCGCATTACAGCAAGTGTTAACGGATATTACCTATGATGAAAAACAAGCCATCAATGCTGTCTATTATCGCAATCAAGCCGTATCAACACGCATTAGTTGTTTTATTGATTTCATTCGAACACATACGTCAAAACTAATAACAAATACAAATAGTTTTATTGGTAAATAAAATAAATAATAATATTTATACATTATTAAAATAAATTTAATCCTCTCTTTAAATTACTTAACTAACTTATATCAATCACTAATTCATCTATTATTTATCGATTTAAAAACAACAAAATAAATATACCTCTCATGGGGTATTTATAGCTTTTATTATTTACAAAATATAACACTAAGCTACTCTTAAATTTGCAGAAATGCTCAAGCTATTAATCGAAAAACTAATTTAGCCTAATTATCATTTTATTAAGGATTTAATTTATGACTTCTACTTCTAGAATATTAAAAAAATCGCGTCAAGATGATCGTGCTGCTGCGGATATTACACTTAACTGGTACTCATATTCTGCCATGCTTGTTGGTCATAGAATGGGAATATTTAAAAGTCTTGAAGGTGGACCAAAAACACTGGCTGATATATGCAATGAATTTGATTTACAGAAACGCGCTGCTGAGGTACTACTTTCTGTTGGAACATCATTAGACTTTGTTGTTTTAACCCCTAAAGGCTATGCATTAACCCACCTAGGCGAAGACGCTTTATTAGAAAGCAGTCCAACTTATTTTGGCGACTTCTGGGATATGGTTGGCGATAATAGTGAAGGTTTTTCACTGGATGGACTAGAGCGCGCCTTTAGACAAAATAAACCTCAGGTTTATGATAATAAAGCAGTATATGAAGTAAATGCTAATGATTTAGAAAAAGCGAAAAAATTTGCCCTCGGTATGAATAGCTACAGTATAGGGGCTGCCACTACTTGGCCTGATAGAATAGATTTATCCCATTATAGTAAAATGCTCGACGTGGCGGGCGGCTCAGGCGTACACTCTATTGGTGCTGTTTCACGCTGGCCTAATTTAACCAGTACTATATTTGATATGGCTATTGTATGTAAAATAGCAGAAGAGAATATTAAAGATTATGGTTTACAGGATCGAATTACAACTCATATTGGCGATATGTGGAAAGATCCCTTCCCTCAGGCTGATATTCATTTTTATTCCCAAGTTTTCCACGATTGGAAATTGGATAAAAATGCCCTATTAGTTAAAAAAAGTTTTGATAGTTTATCTTCAGGTGGCCGAATTATTATTCATGAACTTCTTTATAATGATGATAAAACAGGACCATTAGCAGCCGCAGGATATAGTGTTATGGTACTTGGCTGGTTAGAAGGAGAACGTTCTACTGGTCGCCATTTAGTTGAATCCTTACGCAAGGCTGGCTTTATCGATATTGAAATTATCCCAAGCTATGGTTATAACAGCATGGTAACAGGTATTAAACCTTAATATAACATCTAAAAATTAAGTTAAAAATATAATATACTGATTAACTTATTAAATATTTCACTGAAATTAAAATTTAGCTCTATTTATTTTATTGGCATTTTATAATACTGGTTTTTATATTTATCAATATATTATTGATAGCTTATGACTTAAGGTTTAAATATCATAAAAACAGGCTCATTTTATTAAGCCTGTTTTTTTGTGTTTGCTATTTTATTTATTATTTTTATATAACTTATAACCTTTAATTGCAGACTGGTGGAAATACTGATTAATTTCAGCCGTCATTCCCTGGGCAATTTGCGTCATTTCAGGCCCTGCCAACAAAGGTGAGCCTGTCTTAAAGGGAGGACGAGGATCATATTCAATCGCCAGCTCAATAAGTTGAGCCATCATCTCACCACGTAACTGCGCCAATACCAATAATGAGGCATCAAAAGAGCCAGTTGCAGGTCCTGAGGTATAGATTGGCCCATCGATAACCACATCACTACCTTCCACAGCAATAGCACCAAAATCGGTTAGCATAGGAACTACATTGGAATTACTGGTCGCTTTACGCCCTTCCAATAACCCAGCGGCGGCTAATACTAGTGAGCCATAACATGTACCAATAACATAAGTTGATTTACGGCCAAATTCAGCAAAAAAAGCCACCACTTCGGGATCTTCAACGATCTCGGGTGGAACCATACCGACCACCAGTACATCGAGATCTTGCGGACACTCATCAAAAGTCATCGTTGGCATAGTTGGCCAACCGCTGTAACCCTCGACAAGTTCCTTTTTTTTCCAAATAAAATAGATATCTGCACTGGCAATAGTAAAAACTGACTGCGCGCCATTGATATCCATCGGCATAAAACCAGGGCAAACAAAAATCCCCACTTTTAATGCAGAAGGCTGATTTTTGCGCCCTTCGGCTACCAAATTAACAATAGATGTGGTTGTTTTACCGTAAAGACCCTCAATAATCGCCATTTCACTCACCTTTTCGCTATAGATAATTTTGTACTATGTAGTAAAATAATACATTAGCTAACATGAATGTAAACCAATTTTGTACTGAGTGGTAAAAAATGAAGAAAAAAGGTCGTCCTCGTTCCTACGATAGTGATACTGCTTTAGATGAAGCCATGGAGGTTTTCTGGCGTAAAGGCTACACCGCCACATCCTTAGATGAGTTAGTCACGCAGACTAAAATGAACAAACCCAGCCTTTATGCTGCATTTGGTAATAAATATGCCATTTTTGCTAAAGTTACAGAGCGATTTAATCAGTTAGCTGAAGCGCATTATCAACAAGCCTTTGAACCCGCTGATGACAAATTGCTATTAAAATTAACTCGTTATCTGCAAGCGGCTATTAGCTTGTATAGCGGTGAAAATGGACAACTAGGCTGTTTGATCCTCTCCACTGTGGTTGCTGAAGTGGACGATCCTCGTATGCAGCACTGTTTAGCTCAGGTAATTAGTGCGCAAGAACAACAAATCAAACAGCAACTATTAGTCGATCAGGCACAACTCAAACCTAATACTAATATTGATGCATTGACTCAGGTTATTATTGCATTGGTTCATTCCATGTCATTACGAGCACGAGCAGGAGA
>CAUQNX010000057.1:0-4929 GCA_963519845.1 uncultured Moellerella sp.
TGTCTAAACGCCATGGTGCAGTCAGTGTAATGCAATATCGTGATGATGGTTTCCTGCCTCAAGCCCTATTGAACTATCTGGTCCGTTTAGGCTGGTCTCATGGTGATCAGGAAATCTTCACCCTTGAAGAGATGAAACAACACTTTAGTTTAGATGCGATCAGCAAATCAGCCAGCGCATTTAATACAGATAAACTCTTATGGTTAAATCATCACTATATTAATACGCTACCAGCAGAAGAAGTTGCCGTTCATTTGGCTTGGCATATCGAACAGCAAAATATCGATACGCAAACAGGCCCTCAACTTGTCGATCTGGTTAAGTTACTTGGCGAACGCTGTAAAACATTAAAAGAGATGGCAGAAACTTGCCACTATTTCTATCAGGATTTCGAAGAGTTCGATGCTGATGCAGCGAAAAAACATCTGCGCCCAGTCGCTCGTCAGCCACTGGAAGCCGTTAGAGCAAAATTAGCCGCCATTACCACATGGACAGCTGAAAATGTTCATCAAGCGATTGAAGCAACCGCGACTGAATTAGAAGTGGGTATGGGTAAAATTGGTATGCCACTACGTGTAGCTGTAACAGGTGCAGGCCAATCTCCGGGCTTGGATGTCACTGTTCATGCAATTGGTCAAGCTCGCTCACTTGCTCGCATTGATAAAGCGCTATCTTATATCGCAGCGCGCGAAGCTAACGCATAATATTAACTTAGTTTTGTATTAACTTCGTTCTGATAAACACCCTGTCGATTTTATCAACAGGGTGTTTTATTTTTAATCAAATAGATATTCATAAATAACCTAGCCTCCACTTCGCTATAGTTAACTGCTGAATTTTACAGCAGTTAACACTTTCTAGCGGATTAATCCGTTGACTCCATTTGCAAACTTGCTTATCATGCAGCGCATCAAAAGGAAGTGTTTGGGGTTATAGCTCAGTTGGGAGAGCGCTTGCATGGCATGCAAGAGGTCAGCGGTTCGATCCCGCTTAGCTCCACCAAATTTAAGAACCTGAAAGCGAAAGCTTTCGGGTTTTTTGCTTTTTATCCAGAATAAAAGACCCTCCATGGCCTATTCTTGTTTATCATCTTACCGTCTTACTTCTTAAGCGGCTTTATCAGCCCTTCTAGACCTTCAATTTTAATCGCTAGGGTAATCTGCATTAATTGACCTAATCGCCCCTCAGGGAACTCTCCTTTGCGACTAAACCACAGTAAATACTCTTCAGGGACATCAATCAACGCACGCCCTTTATATTTGCCAAATGGCATCATCGTATTGGCGATATCCACCAGATCTTGCTTTTCCATCTTCTTATCACCGCTGCTGTTATGATTTCACTGTTTTCGCTTAATTATAACCACTCTTTAAACCATTAACACCGCTATTCGCCTTGCTATCCTTCATATAGCAAAACGGCACTCCGAAGAGCGCCGTTGAAATCTGTATAACATCAAAGCTATGGTTATAATACTAAGCCGACAACCGCTGCAGAAAGGAAGCTCACTAAGGTTGAACCAAAGAGTAACTTCAGGCCGAAACGCGCCACTGTGTTACCTTGCTTCTCATTCAGTCCCTTAATCGCCCCTGCAACAATCCCGATAGATGAGAAGTTAGCAAAAGAGACTAAGAAGACAGACAGGATACCAATCGAGCGTGGTGACAGGTCAGCAACAATTTTGGTCATACTATCCATGGCAACAAATTCGTTAGAAACTAATTTAACAGCCATGATACCGCCGACTTTCAATGCTTCTTCAGCGGGAATGCCCAGAATCCAAGCGAATGGATAGAATGCGTAGCCCAGAATAGTTTCAAAATCAACACCGAAAACGGCGGAGAAAATACCATTCACCATCGCGATTAATGCGATAAAACCAATCAGCATAGCCGCAACAATCAGAGCAACTTTAAAACCAGCCAGAATATATTCACCTAACATTTCAAAGAAGCTTTGACCTTCATGCAGGTTGCTCATTTGAATGTCTTCTTCTTTATCCACTGGATACGGGTTGATTAAGGAAAGGACCACGAAAGTACCAAACATATTCAACACTAATGCCACAATGACATACTTAGGATCTAGCATAGTCATATATGCACCGACGATAGACATAGATACTGTCGACATCGCCGTTGCTGCCATTGTATACATTCTGCGGTCAGACATTTTGCCCAACACATCTTTGTATGCAATAAAGTTTTCTGATTGACCTAATACTAATGAGCTAACAGCATTAAATGATTCTAATTTACCCATGCCGTTCACTTTAGATAATACAGTACCGATTGCACGGATGACTAAAGGTAGGATTTTAACGTGTTGCAAAATACCAATCAGCGCCGAAATAAAGATAATCGGGCAGAGAACCTGTAAGAAGAAGAATGCGAGCCCCCCTTCAATCATGCCACCAAATACGAATTCTGTTCCTTTGCGTGCATATCCCAGAAGATGATCAAAAATACCCGCAAAACCACGAACAAATCCTTCCCCAACATCAGAGCTGAGGAAGAACCAAGCTAACCCAATTTGAATAACAAGCAATTGGACAATAAAACGCGGACGAATTCCTTTGCGGTTACTACTGGCTAATATGGCTAATCCACCGATGACAACAAGGGATAAGACAAAGTGAAGGATTGAGGTCATAACGACTCCATACAGGTTTAACAAATAATATATTCACATATTCTATGTAACAGGAAACATTTAAATGAGAGGAAAGTCACAATACCATGAAAATGGAGGAGTACTATTTTGCAAATAAGCACGCCCGATCACACTTTAACTTGGGGGCAATTTGAGATTTGAGATAAGTCATTATTGATAGCAAATCACTTTTGCTTAAAGGATAAACAAACAAAAGCGATCTGCCCTGTATCTTATGCTAAATTGATGATTAACTGAATAAACTCATCATTTCATCTTCATCGATAACGCGAATACCTAACTCGATTGCTTTGGCTAATTTTGAGCCTGCCGCTTCACCCGCAATCACAATATGGGTGTTTTTCGAGACGCTGCCTGTGACTTTTGCACCTAAAGCAATCAGCTTCTCTTTAGCTTCATCACGCGTCAGCTGGGTTAATGATCCGGTTAATACTACTGTTTTACCTGCAAACGGGTTATCTAATGCCGCAACATTAACCACTTTCACTTCTGGCCAATGAATACCCGCACTTTGGATCAAATCATTAATCACATCTTGATTATGCTTCTCTTTAAAGAAATTAACCACATGCTTGGCCACTACTTCGCCGACATCTTGCACACTCTTCAGTGATGCTTCGTCTGCGGCCATCAGTTCAGGTAATGTTCCATAATGTGCAGCAAGATTTGATGCCGTTGTTTCGCCTACTTCACGAATACCCAGTGCATAAATAAATCGCGCCAACGTGGTTTTCTTCGAGGCTTCCAGTGCATTAATCACATTTTGCGCAGATTTAGGACCCATACGCTCTAAACCTGTCAATAATCCCGCCGTCAACTGATATAGCTCCGCTGGCGTACGCACATACTCTTTTTCCACCAGCTGATCGATGATCTTATCACCCATACCATCGACGTCCATTGCACGACGAGAGACAAAGTGTTTCAGTGCCTCTTTACGCTGAGCGCCACAAATTAGTCCCCCAGTACAACGCGCAACTGCCTCACCTTCAATTCGCTCTACATCAGAGTCGCAAACAGGGCAATGTGTTGGGAAAATAATCGCTTGGCTATCAGCTGGCCGCAGTTCCTGCACCACATTAACAATTTGAGGGATCACATCCCCTGCGCGTCGGATCACTACCGTATCGCCAATCTGCACACCTAAACGCTCAATTTCATCGGCATTATGTAAAGTGGCATTACTAACGACCACACCAGCAACCTGAACTGGTTCTAGACGGGCTACTGGAGTAATTGCGCCAGTACGTCCAACCTGAAATTCCACATCACGCAATAGCGTCATCTGCTCTTGAGCTGCAAATTTAAATGCCGTCGCCCAACGCGGTGCCCGAGAGACAAAACCCAAGGTTTCCTGTAGCGCCAGTGAGTCTACTTTGATCACCACACCGTCAATATCAAAGCCTAAAGTGGGACGAATACGATCAACATGGTGATAAAAAGCCAAGACCTCTTCACTGCCTTGACACAATTTCGTATGTTCACCCACAGGCAAACCCCATGATTTAAATTGCATCAATCTTTCATAGTGACTAGCAGGCAAGTCCCCACCTTCACACAAACCAACACCATAGCAACAAAATGTTAAAGGTCGTTTGGCAGTAATGCGTGGATCTAACTGGCGTAAGGAACCTGCGGCTGCATTACGTGGATTGGCAAAGACTTTATTGCCTTTACGCTTAGCTTCCTCATTAAAAGCCTCAAAGCCCTTTTGCGGCATAAAAACCTCGCCACGAACTTCGACACGCTGAGGAATATTTTCACCAGTCAAACGTAAAGGGATAGCTTTAATCGTTCTCACATTGGCGGTAATATTTTCCCCCGTAGTGCCGTCACCTCGAGTTGCCGCCTGAACCAATTCACCATTTTCATACAACAAGCTGACAGCAAGGCCATCAAGTTTTAATTCACAACAGAAAGTCAGTGTTTGATTACTTTTCAAACGCTCTTGAATACGTTTATCAAAGGCAAGGTAGCTGGTTTCATCAAACACGTTATCAAGTGACAACATAGGAACAACATGAGTCACTGTCTCAAAAGCCGATAATGGCGCTGCACCCACACGTTGCGTAGGTGAATCTGAAGTAACCCATTCAGGATGTTCGGCCTCAATCGCTTTAAGCGCTTGCATCAGGCTGTCATATTCTGCATCAGGAATTTCTGGTGCATCTAACACATGATACAAGTATTCATGATGGCGTAGCTGCTGTTTCAGCTTTTCGAGTTGTTGTTCTGTTGTCATATTCCACCAGCAAC
>CAUQNX010000058.1:0-4845 GCA_963519845.1 uncultured Moellerella sp.
TGTTCCGCTAAACCAGCTATCTAATTTAATTCTTAATTTGTCGACGCCGATTTTTTTCAGTGCTGAGAAGTACTCAACTTCAATATCGCCACCTAATTCGGCTAAAATATTTTTTACGGCCATTAACTGTTTTTTACGTGCGCCAGAAGCAATTTTGTCGGCCTTAGTGAGCAGAACCAATATAGGAACACTCATAGCGACAGACCATTCGATCATTTGCATATCCAGATCTTTTAATGGATGGCGAATGTCCATCAAGACGACGAGTCCCTTGATACACTCTCTTTTCTGCAAATATTCGCCAAGGGCTTTTTGCCACTTGCGTTTCATCTCTTCAGGTACTTCGGCATAACCATAGCCAGGTAAATCGACTAATCGAATTCCCTCTTCAACTTCAAACAGGTTAATTAGCTGTGTTCTTCCGGGCGTTTTACTCGTACGGGCCAAGCTTTTTTGTTGGGTTAATGTGTTCAAGGCACTGGATTTGCCAGCATTTGAACGGCCTGCAAATGCCACTTCAATACCCGTATCTGAAGGCAGATGACGAATATCGGGGGCACTAATGACAAATTTTGCCATATGATAATTACGGTTTTTGATGGCCATGATGATTCTCCCTGAGTTTGGCTCAAAAGGCGGAGGGATTATAGCGATAGCTAAACAGACAAACAAAGATTGTTTTTAGATATTAATAAATGATTATTCATTAAATAAATTTGTTTTTCTAAAGTTAGCGCTTTTTTAGCGATTAAAGTGATTTTTTTTATGTCAAAATGGTTGCTTACAGTGAATTTTGACTAGTGTCGATTTGGGGCGTAAATAAAGGTAAATCTTCGACATTATTTTTATCATCGCTCTAAAATTGGCTGATTAGTGTGTTATTTAGTAATAACAAATAGGGATCTTGAATGTTAAAACGTATTTTTGTACCTTTACTGGCCGTCTGTGCTATCAGTGTTTCTTCTTTAGCGGCAGCAGCGGGTGAGACTTATGTTAAATTGGTGACCTCAGCTGGCGATATTGAGCTTGAGCTGAATCAGAAAAAAGCGCCAGTAACAACAGAGAATTTTCTGCAATATGTTAATGAAGGTTACTATAACGGCACAACGTTTCATCGAGTGATCCCCGGCTTTATGGTTCAAGGGGGTGGTTTCAATAAAGATTTACAACAAAAACAGACTCGCCCACCGATAAAAAATGAAGCGGATAACGGTTTACGTAACCTGCGCGGTACCATTTCTATGGCGCGTACGGCAAGTAAAGATAGTGCAACTAGCCAATTCTTTATCAGTATTGCTGATAATGCCTTCCTCGATCATGGACAACGCGATTTTGGTTATGCTGTGTTTGGTAAAGTGGTCAAAGGTATGGATGTCGTCGATAAAATGGCGAAAGTGAAAACAGAAAATGTCGGCCCTTATCAAAATGTACCTGTGGAGCCAATTACCATTATTTCAGCTGAAGTCGTGAAAAAACCTTAAATTCTATCCTCCTTATTGTTATAAATGGGCCGATAACCTTGATTATTGGCCTCTTTATCCTTTTGGGACTGCTTCGATTCTCTTTTCAGCGAATTGCGAATGAGGTGTTTTTGTTGTCTAGGTTTTATTGCTCAATCCCCGCCTGAAACAGTTTCTAGATTAAAATAACAGTTTGATTTGCTTTTGTTTTTCTTGAATCTACATGATTGTTATGATTATGTAACACTAGCTATATGATTTAAATGAAATTTTTTTAAATGGACGGAAAGCGCATCATTACTTTAAATGAGCTATTTTCCTGTTCAGGCTGTGCTATGATAGCCGCCCTATTATAACTATTGGCCATTATTTTTGGCCGATCGCCTAGTTGATAGATGTTGAGTTTTATAGCGCAGGCGTCAGAAATAATGATAAAAAAATCAGTCGGATAGGCTACTATGCTTTTACTTATTGATAACTATGATTCATTTACCTATAACATATACCAGTACTTCTGCGAGCTTGGTGCGGAAGTGGTTGTTAAACGTAATGATGAAATCTCTATTGAAGAAATTGAACAACTTGCACCTACACATCTTGTTTTTTCACCGGGCCCTTGTACTCCCAATGAAGCAGGGATTACGCTTGAAGCCATAAAGTATTTTGCAGGTCAATTACCTATTTTAGGTATTTGCCTCGGTCATCAGGCGATTGGACAGGCTTTTGGCGCTTCAGTTGTTCAGGCTCGTGAAGTGATGCACGGTAAAACCTCTGCGATACACCATAATCAACAAGGGGTATTTAGAGGGCTTAATCGACCGCTAACGGTAACGCGTTATCACTCATTAGTGATAGCGGCGCAAACACTACCAGCCACTTTTGAAGTCTCCGCATGGTCACTGAATAACGGCGATGTAGATGAGATTATGGGTATCCGCCATAAAACATTGCCGATTGAAGGCGTCCAGTTTCATCCAGAAAGTATCCTGAGTGAGCAGGGACACGCACTACTCAATAATTTTCTTAAATACTAATAGTCTTTTTATCTAACAATAGATAAAAATTAATCGCTATTTACACATTTATCTGTTGCCCTTTCGTGATTTTTTATTCATATTTAATGATTATATTTTCATTTAAACTAAGTGATGAAAAATCAGGTGAGGGATATGACAGATCAGACAGCGGTAAATCGGCAAACCTATGATCAGGTTATGCTGCCTATCTATTCACCGGCTGAATTTATTCCAGTTAAAGGAGTGGGCAGTCGGGTATGGGATCAGCAAGGCAAAGAGTATATTGATTTCTCTGGTGGGATAGCAGTGCTCGCATTGGGGCACTGTCATCCAGCCCTTGTCAATGCCCTTAAAGAGCAGAGTGAAAAACTGTGGCATGTGAGCAACATTTTTACCAATGAGCCCGCACTGCAACTCGCTCAAAAACTGATCGCCGCCACATTTGCTGAACGCGTCTTTTTTGCTAACTCAGGAGCAGAGGCCAACGAAGCTGCTTTTAAATTAGCGCGCCGCTATGCGATTACCAAACATAATCCTTATAAAACAAAAATTATCGCGTTTAAGCAAGCCTTCCATGGCCGTACCTTTTTTACGGTCTCTGTGGGTGGACAAGCTAAGTATGCCGATGGATTCGGGCCTAAACCTGCTGATATCATTCATGTTCCATTCAACGATCTCGACGCAGTAAAAGCGGTTATCGATGAAAATACCTGTGCTGTTGTGCTTGAACCTGTACAAGGGGAAGGTGGGGTAACCGCAGCAACACCTGAGTTTATGCAAGGATTACGTGAGTTATGTGATCAGCACCAAGCGCTGCTGATTTTTGATGAAGTACAGAGCGGAATGGGGCGCATAGGTAAACTATTCTCCTATATGCACTATGGTGTGGCGCCTGATATTCTTACAGCGGCAAAAGCTTTGGGCGGTGGTTTCCCAATCAGTGCGATGCTAACTACAGATGCTATTGCGCAAGTGATGGGCGCAGGAACACACGGCACGACATATGGTGGCAATCCACTGGCCTGTGCGGTCGGTAACGCAGCGTTCGATATTATCAATACCCCACAAGTACTCGATGGTGTAGAGACCCGCCGCCAGCTGTTTGTTGAGCATTTAGAGGCAATTAATAGTAAGTATGGTGTTTTCGGTGAGATCCGTGGACTTGGATTACTGATCGGCGCTGAGCTGGCAGGGGCATTAGAGGATAGATCAAAAGATATTCTGCAAGCTTGTGCGCAGGAAGGTTTGATGATGCTTAATGCGGGGGCGAATGTTTTACGTTTCACGCCATCTTTGATTATCTCTGAAAATGATATTAACGAAGGGATGAAAAAATTAGAAAAAGTGGTCGCCCAACTGGTTGCATAAAAATGCATTTAGCGTGCAGGTTGACTGCTTAAGTATAAAACCAGTGCTACCAAATGATAGGCACTGGTTTTTCATGAATTATCGTGTACCGTAAACCACGATAGTTTTACCATGAGCTGAAATAAGATTTTGATCTTCTAGCATTTTCAGAATACGACCGACAGTTTCACGTGAACAACCCACGATTTGACCAATTTCTTGTCGGGTAATTTTGATTTGCATACCATCTGGGTGCGTCATTGCATCAGGCTGTTTGGCCAAACTTAACAGTGTTTGTGCGATACGTCCGGTGACATCAAGGAAAGCTAAGTTACCGACTTTTTCTGATGTGGTTTGCAGTCGTGAAGCCATTTGGGCCGATAGACGCATTAAAATATCTGGGTTTACTTGAATTAGCTGACGGAATTTCTTATAGGAAATTTCAGCGACTTCACAGGCACTTTTTGCCCGAACCCACGCTGTACGTTCTTGCCCTTCTTCAAATAATCCGAGTTCACCGATGAAATCTCCTTGATTTAAATAGGAGAGGATCATCTCTTTGCCTTCTTCATCTTTGATTAAAACAGCCACGGAACCTTTTACGATGTAGTAAAGTGTTTCTGCTTTTTCACCCTGATGGATCAGTGTGCTCTTGGATGGATATTTATGAATATGGCAGTGTGACAAAAACCATTCAAGAGTAGGGTCTGTTTGTGGCTTGCCGAGAACCATGCGCGTTATCCTCTGTATGTTATTGCAGCTAATCAGATGGGGAAATATAAATCTATTGGGCCGGTTAGCTTTAAAGTCGCTAGCTTAACATATTAGTTTGCCTTATGGGGCAAGTTAATAATAATCGTATATTATATTCAATTTCATTTATCGGTATTGATCTTACCCCCGAATAGATGATTTCTGTTTTAACATATTAAAGACAAGATGTCTTCTTATCGGCTATCAGCATAATAAACCTGATATAAGATTGCTAGTATTTATATGAAAGGGTACGATTTTGCATAATA
>CAUQNX010000059.1:0-4809 GCA_963519845.1 uncultured Moellerella sp.
CTCAACAGCATTCCTTATCGGCTTATCGTTGGTCAGTGGAGGCGCATTATAGGGAAATGAAAAAATTGCACAAGCCTTTTTTTAACGTTTTTTTCTGGTTGCTGTCTTTATCAGCAAACTGCCTATTTTTTGATACTTTTTATCGCTGCAGGCAGCTGTGCGATGCTATCAATCACAATATCGGCACAAGCTTCAGCTTCTGCGGTTATTGCTTGTCCGCTACGTACCAATATATTTGTACCGACTTTAGCTGCGCGCCCTGCTTGCATATCCGCTAATTTATCACCAACCATAATAGAAGATGACATATCAGCCTTTAATTCTTTTTGTGCTTCAAGCAACATACCTGGGTTTGGTTTACGGCAATCACAGACTTGACGATACTCTTCTACGCTTGCCTCAGGGTGATGCGGGCAATAATAGATACCATCAAGTTCAACATCTCTATCGGCTAACGACCAATCCATCCATTCAGTCAATTGTATAAACTGGTCTTCTGTATATATGCCTTGGCCAATTCCGGATTGATTTGTCACTATCGCCAGCGCATAACCCATTTTCTTGAGTTCTTGCATAGCTTCTATAGCACCTTCGATAAAATGGAAATTATCAATTTCATGAACATAACCATGGTCTATATTAATAGTACCGTCTCTATCTAAAAAAACCGTTGGGATACCTTGGCTCACCTGCATACTCCTTAAAATGATCTGATGGCCAGTATCTCACGAAATGAATATATCCCCAAAATAATTCAAGCTAGTGCTAGAAGATGGATAGACAGAGATAGAAGTTGTACAAATAGACTGATTTTTCACTAAATTTCCTAAGTGGCTATCTTATTCGTGCCATTTAAGTAAATTGGTTGAGTATATCGACCGCTAACTAAGCTATAGGTGATAGTTAAGGAACAAATAAAAGAGACGATCTTTATTGACTTAGCCATCTAGACGCCTTAACATCCACAACTATCATGATTGATATTAATTAATCACCGTATTTATATTTTAGAAGAACTAAATGATAAAATTATCTAACATCAATAAAGTTTTCCAACAAGGAAACCGCAGTATACATGCGCTGACTGACATCAGCCTCCATGTTCCTGCGGGGCAAATTTACGGCGTTATTGGCTCTTCTGGCGCAGGTAAAAGCACACTTATTCGTTGTGTGAATATGCTTGAACGTCCAACTTCAGGTCTGGTGATGGTTGGTGAGCAGGATCTCACAGCACTTTCAGAGAAAGCATTAACCCGTGCACGTCGCGGAATTGGAATGATTTTTCAACATTTCAATTTACTCTCTTCACGCAATGTCTTTGATAATGTGGCGCTTCCTCTTGAATTAGATAATATGTCGAAGGCAGATATTAAAGAACGCGTCACTGATTTACTTGAGTTAGTCGGTTTATCTGATAAAAAAGAGGCATATCCAGCTAATTTATCTGGCGGGCAAAAACAACGTGTCGCCATCGCTCGTGCATTAGCTAACTCACCTAATGTTTTATTGTGTGATGAAGCCACCAGCGCACTGGACCCTGCCACTACTCGCTCTATTTTAGAGTTACTGAAAGATATTAATCGTCGTTTAGGCTTAACTATCTTATTGATCACTCATGAGATGGATGTGGTTAAACGTATATGTGATCAAGTCGCAGTAATTAGCGATGGCCGTTTGATTGAGCAAGATACGGTAAGTGAAGTGTTTTCACACCCGAAGACACCTGTTGCCCAAGCATTTATCAAATCAACATTAGTGATCGATATTCCTGATGACTATAAAGAACGTTTGAAACCTGCTGCTGAACCGGGATTATCGCCTTTATTAAAGCTTGAATTTACTGGTCAGTCCGTTGATGCTCCTCTTATTTCAATGGTAGTACGTAAGTTTGATATAGATATTAATATATTGAGCTCACAAATTGATTATGCCGGTGGTGTGAAATTTGGTGTTATGTTGGCAGAAATACATGGCGTTAATGGTGGTGTTGAATCGACAATCACCTTTTTACAGGAACATCATGTCAAAGTTGAGGTTTTAGGTTATGTCTGAGAAATTAATGTCACTCCTCACCAGTGGAATGATGACTACAGGTGTTATTGAGACAATCGTCATGACCTTTACTTCTGGTGTATTGGGATTTGCGCTGGGCTTGCCGCTCGGGGTACTGCTTTATATTACCCGCCCTGGCCAAGTAATGGAAAATTCAGCGCTCTACCGAATTATTTCCTATACCGTTAATACCTTCCGTTCGATTCCATTTATTATTTTATTGGTGTGGATCTTACCCTTCACTACTTTTTTAGTCGGAACTACGATTGGTATTTACGCAGCGATAGTCCCTTTAACCATAGGCTCAGCTCCTTTTATTGCGCGTATGGTTGAGAATACATTATTAGAAATTCCAAGTGGTTTGATTGAAGCATCTCGCTCTATGGGTGCGACGCCAATGCAAATCATTACTAAAATCTTATTACCGGAATCCTTACCCGGCTTAATTAACGCAGCCACTATCACGCTAATTATGTTAGTAGGTTACTCCGCGATGGGAGGTGTGGTGGGCGCCGGTGGTTTAGGTCAGATAGCAATGCAGTATGGTTATTACAGCTATGATCCATCAGTGATGAACACCGTATTGATATTGCTAATTATTTTAGTCTTCATCATTCAGTTTTCTGGTGAATATTTGATGAAAAAAGTGACGCGTAAATAAACCGTTATAAATAACAGCGCCACTCAGGTGCATATAAAGCGAGTGTTTAAAGGGGTAAATAATATGTCGATCAAGTTAAAATCTGTTGCCGTCATTGGCGCACTATTAGGCACATTAGTTCTTGCAGGCTGTGGTGAGAAAGAGAAAGATCCCAATAACGTTAAAGTGGGCGTGATCATGGGCAAAGAACTTGAAGTGGCTCAGGTTGCACAAAAAGTGGCAAAAGAGAAATATGGCTTAAATGTCGAACTTGTTGCCTTTAGCGATTTTGTCTTACCCAACGAAGCCTTAAGTAAAGGGGATATCGACGCCAATGCATTCCAGCATAAACCCTATCTTGAGCAGCAAATCAAAGATCGTAACTACAAAATCGTCCCTGTAGGTAATACCTTTATTTACCCTATTGCAGCTTATTCTAAAAAGATCAAATCAGCCGATGAACTTGCTGATGGTTCACAAGTCGCGATTCCTAATGACCCAACTAACTTAGGTCGTTCACTATTACTGTTGGAACAGCAAGGTCTTATTAAGTTGAAACCGGGCGTAGGTCTAATGCCAACTGTGTTAGACGTTGTTGAAAATCCAAAGAAATTGAAATTTATTGAGCTAGAAGCACCTCAATTACCTCGTGCCTTGGATGATCAGAAAATTGCACTGGCAATCATCAATACCACTTGGGCAAGCAGCGCGACACCTAAGTTAACGCCTGAAAAAGATGGTCTTTTTGTTGAAAATAAAGACTCACCTTATGTGAACGTGATTGTTGCTCGTGAAGACAACAAAGACAGCGCAAATGTGAAGAAATTTATTGAAGCTTACCAATCAGATGAAGTTGCAGAAGCTGCAAATAAAGTTTTTGATGGTGGCGCAGTAAAAGGTTGGTAATTCCAATTATTGATAGATATGATAATTAACCGACTGGGTGGCCTTAAAACCACCCAGTTTTTTTATATACTCTGTTAGTCGCGATCATTCGCCTTCCGCATACACAGCTATCAATAAAAATAGCCTATAAAAAGCCCTACACGCCTATATGCAAAATATTCAATTAGATATCATTGGTCATATCGAATCGCCCTATAAAGAGAAATTCGCTATCCCACGCCAACCTGGGCTGGTACAAGATGGAACAGGACGACTCATTTTACATCCGCCATTTAATCAACCAGATACGGTTAGAGGATTAGAACAATTTAGTCATCTATGGGTCGTTTTTATTTTCCATCAAACCCTGTCCGCTGGCTGGAAACCCCTAGTTCGCCCTCCCCGTTTAGGCGGCAATGCAAAACTGGGTGTATTTGCCACTCGTTCGACATTTAGGCCGAATCCCATAGGTATGTCGTTAATTGAGCTCAAAGGCGTGACTATTGAAAAAAATAGCGTTATTCTCGAACTGGGTAGCCTAGATTTAGTTGACGGGACGCCAGTAGTTGATATAAAACCTTACCTACCCTTTGCCGAATCTATTCCTGATGCCCAAGCGGGTTTTGCTCAGGCCGTACCTGCAAATGATATGCCCGTGTGTTTTACCTTAGCAGCAAGCGAACAACTCAGGCAGTATCAAGAAAAACATCCTGATCTCGAACGTTTTATTTGTCAGGTACTAGCCCAAGATCCTCGTCCAGCGTATAAAAAACAATCGACAGAAATTCGTGATTATGCCGTACATCTGTCCGATTTTAATGTTCGTTGGCGAGTAATTAATGATGTAACTGAAGTTTTTGCCATCGACCTGCGTGAAAAAGCAGATTAACGCCTTTTGACAATGCTCGCGCACTGGTAGACTAGCTTTTTTGTATCGCTGCTTCAGCAGTATAACGTTATTTTGACAGACAGATAATTATCTTGTCTGCCGTGATTTATTGTTCGAATGGAACCTTAACAATGCGTACTAGCCAATATCTGCTCTCCACACTTAAAGAGACACCTGCTGATGCAGAAGTTGTCAGCCACCAGCTGATGCTTCGCGCAGGCATGATCCGTAAACTTGCTGCTGGTCTCTATGACTGGTTACCGACAGGCGTTCGTGTTCTGCGTAAAGTAGAAAAGATCGTCCGCGAAGAAATGGAAAATGCTGGCGCGATAGAAGTTTCTCT
>CAUQNX010000060.1:0-4473 GCA_963519845.1 uncultured Moellerella sp.
ATTATATACTGGTTATTCGTTACCAACGAAATGATCGCTCTATGAATATAGATACATTCAATACGTGATCTCCCGCTCAAATTAAAAACAAAAATTTATTTCCTGCTTTAGATAACTAAATTTTGACATAGTATTAACAATTGCAAGGAGATAAAAATATGACTCAAATAAATAAGTATCCGGTTCCTGCAGAAATTGCAGATAACGCCCTGATAAACGCACAACAATACTACGATGAATATCAATTATCTCTTCAAGACCCAGATAAATTTTGGGGAGAGAAAGGCAAAGTTGTCGATTGGATGAAGCCGTATACCCGGGTAAAAAACACCTCCTTTGACCCAGGCCATGTCAGTATCCGCTGGTTCGAAGATGGCACATTAAATTTAAGCGCTAACTGTCTTGACCGACACCTGAAGGATCGTGGTGATCAGGTTGCAATTATTTGGGAAGGTGATGACCCTTCTCAATCGAAAAACATTACCTATCGTGAGCTCCACCACGATGTGTGCAAATTTGCTAACGTATTGAAGCAACAGGGCATGAAAAAAGGCGATGTGATCGCTATTTATATGCCTATGGTGCCAGAAGCAGCTGTGGCGATGCTAGCTTGTGCACGTATTGGTGCCATCCATACGGTCATCTTTGCCGGTTTCTCACCTGAGGCGGTATCTGGTCGCGTTATTGACTGTGGTGCCAAGCTAGTGATCACGGCAGATGAAGGCCTGCGCGCAGGTCGAAGCATTCCATTGAAGAAAAATGTCGATGATGCTCTGCTCAATCCTCAAGTGACCAGCGTAAAAAACGTCATTGTCTATCGTCGAACCGGTAATGAGAAAAATCGGATTGAAGGGCGTGATCTCTGGTGGCATGAGCTGATAAAAGATGTCAGCGCAGACTGCCCTCCCGAAGAGATGAATGCGGAAGATCCGCTATTTATTCTTTATACATCAGGCTCTACGGGCAAACCTAAAGGGGTTTTACACACCACTGGCGGCTATTTGGTCTATACCACCCTGACCTTTAAATATACGTTTGATTATCATCCCGAAGATGTCTATTGGTGTACCGCCGATGTGGGTTGGGTCACAGGTCACAGCTACTTGTTATATGGTCCCTTATCTAATGGCGCGAAAACATTAATGTTTGAAGGCGTACCTAACTACCCCGCCGTCAACCGTATGTGTCAGATTGTCGACAAACATCAAGTCAATATTCTGTATACCGCGCCCACAGCAATACGTGCATTAATGGCAGAGGGCGATAAAGCCATTGAAGGTACTGATCGCAAATCGCTGCGTATACTTGGCTCAGTGGGAGAACCTATTAACCCAGAAGCTTGGGAGTGGTTCTACAAAAAAATTGGTGATAGCCGTTGTCCTGTCGTTGATACATGGTGGCAGACCGAGACTGGCGGTTTTATGATCACACCACTGCCGGGAGCAATCCCACTGAAACCTGGTTCTGCAACATTACCTTTCTTTGGCATTCGCCCAGCCTTAGTTGATAACCTTGGTGAACCCATTGAGGGCGTTTGCGAAGGGAATCTGGTTATTGTGGACTCTTGGCCAGCTCAAGCTCGTACGCTATTTGGCGATCATGAACGCTTCGAGCAAACTTACTTCTCCACATTTAAAGGTATGTACTTTAGTGGTGATGGCGCTCGTCGTGATGAGGATGGCTATTATTGGATTACAGGACGTGTCGATGACGTGCTCAATATTTCAGGTCACCGCTTAGGTACGGCTGAGATAGAGTCGGCTCTGGTCTCACATCCTAAAATCGCTGAAGCGGCGGTGGTAGGGATCCCTCATAATATTAAAGGACAGGCGATTTATGCCTATGTCACTTTAAATCATGGCGAAGAACCGACACCAGAACTCTACGCTGATGTCCGCAACTGGGTTCGGAAAGAAATCGGCCCAATAGCTACCCCTGATATCCTTCACTGGACAGATTCACTTCCTAAAACGCGTTCGGGCAAAATTATGCGCCGAATTTTGCGAAAAATTGCTACTGGCGATACCAGTAATTTAGGTGATACCTCAACGCTAGCCGATCCGGGTGTTGTCGAAAAATTATTGGAAGAAAAGCAATCAATGAGTATGTCATAACTCGACAGGCCGCCAGCTAGGCGGCCTACGCAACATCACCAATAAAAAAATAACAGAGGAGAACTCTGATGAATGAATCTATTTATCAAAAAATAGAGGACAACCCACGCTTTAAAGAACTGGTTAGGAAGCGCAGCCGGTTTTCATGGACTCTATCTATCATCACTTTGGTTCTATATGTCAGCTTTATTTTTCTTATTGCATTTGACCCTAGTTGGCTAGGCACTCCCATCTCAGAAGGATCTTACATAACACGAGGGATTCCTATCGGCGTTGGACTTATCATTATCTCTTTTGTTTTAACTGGTATTTATGTTTTGCGAGCTAATGGTGAATATGACCGTTTGACTGCAGAAATTTTACAAGAGGTAGGAAAATGAAAAAAATTCTTTTAATCCTATTTCCTTTTCTACCTATGCTTTCTTATGCTGATGCCATTACAGGTAATGCTGAGCGCCAACCTGTAAACATACAAGCGATAATCATGTTCTTGATTTTCGTTGGGTTTACACTCTATATCACTTATTGGGCATCGAAAAAAACGCGTTCGCGTTCAGACTACTATACCGCAGGCGGTAAGATCACTGGCTTCCAAAATGGGATGGCGATCGCAGGCGATTTTATGTCAGCTGCCTCTTTTCTAGGTATTTCAGCGCTAGTTTATACTTCTGGCTATGATGGACTCATCTATTCCATTGGATTTTTGATAGGTTGGCCCATTATCCTGTTTTTAATTGCAGAAAGATTACGTAATTTAGGTCGTTATACTTTTGCTGATGTTGCCTCATATCGTTTAAAACAAAAACCGATTCGTATCCTATCCGCCGTCGGTTCGCTAGTGGTTGTCGCTCTCTATTTGATCGCTCAAATGGTGGGTGCGGGTAAACTTATCGAATTACTCTTTGGTTTGGACTATCTGGTTGCAGTGATCATCGTGGGTATTCTGATGGTGATGTATGTCCTCTTTGGCGGCATGTTAGCTACCACTTGGGTACAGATCATCAAAGCGATACTCTTGTTAGCAGGTGCAACTTTTATGGCGGTAATGGTAATGAAATCAGTCGATTTCAATTTCAACACCCTATTTAAGCAAGCCGTAGAAGTACATAAAAATGGTCAAGCGATCATGAGTCCAGGTGGATTAGTATCTGATCCAATATCGGCACTTTCACTAGGCCTAGCCCTGATGTTTGGTACCGCTGGCTTACCTCATATCATCATGCGCTTTTTCACAGTAAGTGATGCCAAAGAAGCACGTAAAAGCGTCTTTTATGCCACCGGGTTTATTGGTTACTTCTATATATTGACCTTTATTATCGGATTTGGGGCTATTGTCCTCGTTAGTGTCAATCCTGACTTTAAAGATTCCGCTGGAGGTTTACTTGGTGGTACTAATATGGCCGCTGTACACCTCGCTGATGCAGTCGGTGGAAACTTCTTCCTTGGCTTTATCTCAGCCGTTGCCTTTGCAACCATTTTAGCCGTTGTAGCAGGTTTAACACTGGCGGGGGCTTCTGCTGTTTCTCATGATATTTACGCCATGGTAATTAAGGAAGGTAAAGCTGATGAGAAAAAAGAGCTCCGCGTATCAAAAATTACCGTCGTTATTCTCGGCATTGTAGCGATAGGCCTCGGCATACTGTTCGAGAAACAAAATATCGCCTTTATGGTGGGTTTAGCCTTCTCTATCGCAGCCAGCTGTAACTTTCCAATAATACTACTCTCTATGTACTGGAAAGGGCTAACCACACGTGGCGCACTTGCGGGCGGTTGGTTAGGACTAATTACTGCTGTCACCTTAATGATATTAGGACCAACCATCTGGGTTAATGTGCTACAACATGCAAAACCAATTTACCCTTATGAATATCCAGCACTCTTCTCGATGTTTGTCGCATTCTTTGCCTCATGGATATTCTCAATAACTGATCACTCAGATCTTGGAAAATCAGAGAAGAAAAGATTTAGAGAGCAATTTATTCGCTCCCAAATCGGCTTAGGTGCAGAACAAGGAAAATCACATTAAATACAACTAATAAGTTTAGGGCGGTTCAATTGAGCCGCTTTTTTATTATTTAAAAAACAGTACCCTCAATAATAATAACCATCTCAGAGACTATCTTTATTTGAAAGGGCACTCTTAATAGCAAGAATGAGTGTGTCGGTCGGGCTTTAAATAAATAATCCATATCATCCGCTTATTGAGTGAAAGGAGTGCGCCATTTATTCATTTATTGAACATGGTGAATTTACCGAGCCGCTTCACAGAACAAAATAAGTCCGCAGGAAGTGAAAATAGTGCCAGAAAGCGCTAATTTAGCTCGCTTGATGTGAGTTGAAAGGCAATTGTTTACACAAA
>CAUQNX010000061.1:0-4458 GCA_963519845.1 uncultured Moellerella sp.
AGATTTGCTATGCTTTGCCGTTTTCTATTTCGGCCTTACATTGACTTTCTAACGCCTAATGGTGATACAGGGCACATCTCAGTACCACTCAAGGGCAATAGATTTGCTTGGTTAATTAAATAGAACTCATATAGAAACTATCTTGCTATTAAGGATAATTGAACAGTGAATGGCACTAATTTGATTTGTGGATTTGACTTTGGTACTAGTAATACCAGCGTAGCAGTAAAGGATGCATCTGGAACACTGGTTTGTTTTTCCTTTCCTAGTGCGATTTTTTTTGATTTTGAGGCCAAAGAGACCCTTTATGGCGAACAAGCGATCGACAGTTTTTATGAGCTTATTCCCGGTCGCTTGCTGACCTCATTTAAATCTATATTAGGTAGCAAAAACTATGATTCGGGTACCTTGGTTTATGGCCAACAAACAAGCTATGAATCAATTATCACTGATTATATTAAATTTGTGAAACAACAGGTTGAGCAACAAATAGGGGCGGAGTTAAGCACAGTGATCTCTGGTAGACCCGTTCATTTTGTCGATGAGCAAAAAACAGCCGATGATAAAGCTCAATCGGATCTTGAGCGTATTTTTCTTAATAGTGGCTTTAAACGCGTCTACTTTGAATTTGAACCTATTGCCGCCACTGAGTCATTTTTAAGTGACCATCCAAGCCTTGATAAAATAGTTTTAACTTTAGATATCGGCGGCGGAACTAGCGATTTCTGTCTTTTCCAACCAACTAACAAACAAGCTGATACCAATGCGATTATGAATACGGCGGGTTTACATATTGGTGGGGATGATTTTGATAAAAACCTCTGTATGTATTCGGTTATGCCGCTACTTGGCCTAAATAGCTATTATAAAAGCAAACCTGATATAAAAATCGCTAATAACTTCTTTCTCAATATGAGTAGTTGGAACTCGATTCATAATCAGTATAAAAATAAGCATATTCAAGAGGTTGTTCAGCTATCGCTACAGGTTTCTGACAATAAAGGTTTACATAGATTGATTCGCGTCATGAAGGAGCGCACAGGCCATCAGATACTTAATCAAGTCGAGAATGCTAAGATTGCACTATCCGATCAAGAAATCACGCATATCGACTTAGACTTTGTTGAATCAGACCTCTCTTTGACGCTTTCTCAAGATGATCTCAATCAAGCATTATTAAAAACCGTCAACAAAATTAATTTGGCGATTGAAACGCTACTGTCCGAAGCTCAATTAGATCAAGAAGCTATCGGCTATGTGGTTTGTACGGGAGGTACGACTCTAGTCCCCACGCTGAAAAATAGTCTGTATAACATTTTTGGTCAGTCACGCATTATCCAACATGATACCTTTAGCGCCGTTGCTAAGGGGCTCTATTTGCGCGCTGATAAAATCCTAAAGGCTACAATCAGAACAAGCTAGTATTCTAGCCCAAGGATGGGCTAGTCATTTGCAGCAAGCTTAGGCTGACTCACCAAACGGTCACGATAACCATTATTTTGTTAAACTCTACATATGTAGCTGAAATCCCGTATTTTTCAAACGCCCATTCAAGACTTGATGTTCTCTTTCGTTGAGATGATGAGGATGCATTTTTTTGTTCGATTAATACTATCTCTGGAGATAATTTATTTGAAAGTTCCTCCATAGAACCATTAAAATCAAACGTCAGCATTTTATAATTCTCAATAAAATGAATATTATCAGTCGAAAGCTTTTTATCAATGAACGCTTTTATTTTTTCAAATTTTTGAGTAACCAATAGACCTCCAAAAATACATTATAATCAGCATGCCCGATGGCAATATTAAAAAATCAACTTTGTAGATATTAAATGACATCAAGCTAATTTATCAATAGTCGAATATTAGCAAATTAACTCAGCAATGGAATACAAAAATCCTAGCCAAGGGACATATTGCGATATTGTAATTTCAGGACAATAAAAACAGCCAATTGTTGATACTGAGGTATCGCATAGATCAAATAATATACCAACAACTAAAGTTAAAAAGATGAAAATCGATGATAACACCGCTTGGAAAACTAGATTATGAAGAGTAAATATAGAAAATTTCTGATTTCATGACTTAAGTCGCACTTAAGTAAATTGCCCCTTTTAATTCGGAGTTATCCCATCTTATTTACAAGAAATAAGTGAATAGAGATCTGTAGAAATAGTGCTTTAACATGTTCATTTAGCCTCGAGTTATTTAACTGAACATACAGAAAGGATCGATGAAATGATCATGGGTCATGATACCCATATAGCACAACCACTATTAAAGGCTTTGTAATTATGCATTTTGCAGAAAGAAAAAACCCGCTACATCTATAAAATGTAACGGGTTTTTATTTGGTGCCGGCTACCGGAGTCGAACTGGTGACCTACTGATTACAAGTCAGTTGCTCTACCAACTGAGCTAAGCCGGCTAATTTGGTGGAAGGATAGAGATTCGAACTCTAGGACGGTCTCCCGTCGGCGGTTTTCAAGACCGCTGCCTTCAGCCACTCGGCCATCCTTCCATGGGGCGCGATTATGGCGAAAGTGAGGCGGCTTGTCTACCCCCTATGGTAAAAAAAATGCATTTTTATGACTGTTTGCTTAATCTTCGCGCACATAGCATCTCTTTTTTAGAAAAAAGTGGTAATATACGATGCTCAGGTCGTCTTCACCCACGTGACTGTATTTTTCATCCTAATTTAATTGTGTTATTTATAAGGCATTCTTTTTATCTATGTATAAGCAATCAATTTTACGACCATCGGCCCTTTCCCGATTTTTTGTTACTTTTATAATACTACTGATGCTGATGCTGACCTTGTTTGTTTATAACTACTTTAATGCTTGGTTAATTAACAAACAAAACTCTATAGATAATATGTCTGCGGGTATCGCATTTCAGATTGAAGACTATCGTTATAATGCCAACCACCTTTATAAATTAGCCAATCCTGAAAATAAATCAGATGAACCACCAAGCCTAATACCTAAGCAAGCACTTATAACCCAACTAAGACCCGATGTATTTTGGCTGAGTAGTGAAAACCAAACCATTGATGCCATTATTTTTGGTAGTGGAGGTAAGGAAAATAACAATCTAGCAACAATGTTAGCTAATTATATGGAAATAGTTTGGGGTGCTCGCAACGATTACAATTCAGTATATTATTTAGATGGAAAAAATAATACTCTAATACTAGTAACAACTCATTCGGTACTAAAACCAGAACTGCGTTATAAAGAGAGCTACCTGACACTAACAGCAGAAGAAAAACGCGCAGATATGCTCGCACAATCGACTATTTTAGATCGGAGAGAGATTTTGTCAGATATCCAAAAACTAAAATCTGACAATCTTTATTTTTATACTTATAGACTCATGTTTAATGCGCCGGGTAAACTCACTAGCATTATCTCTTTTGATATATCATTAAAATCTATTATTCCCTTGGATTTACAAGGAAAAAACCTATCGCTGATCCAAGTTAATCCAGGAGAGGATCATAGTAAAATTAAGAATACGGTTTCCATCCAAGGCGCACAAATAATATTTTCTCAACCAATTCAGGGAACTTCCTATTTACTTGTTTACAAACTTTCGTTAAAAGAGACTATGCTTGAGATCTTGAATAAAAATATATGGCTAATAATTTGCATGATTTTATTCACTATATTTGCTTGTGGCGGAAGCTTGTATGTACGTAGACGTTTTATTTCACCAAATCGTACTATGTACCGTGAACTACAAACCATTGATAATATAAATAATGATATTATAAATAATGTACCCTATGGATTACTCGTCTATGACTTCTCGACCAATCAAAAGATGATCAGTAATGGTATTGCTAACAAATTGTTACCAGCGATTGATCTCGTTCATATTCGCGATATGGCGCTACAGAACCACGGTAACATTCAGGCCTCTATTGATAACATTCTCTATGAAATAACCCTAGTGGGTAGTTCAATGTTTGATAACACCTATCTGTTTATTTTAGCAGATAAAGATAATGAAGCACTGGCGCAGAAAAAATACATACTCGCTGAGCGTGAATACCAAAAAAATATTCATCTCAGAAAACTGGTGTTCGATAATATGTGTCATGAGGTTCAACCATCCCTCGATGAGCTAAATTATGAAATTAAAGATTTGCTGGCGGTTTCTAATCAGGAAAACGAATTCCAGCTAAGTGTTTTACTTGAACATATCAATTATATTAGCCATTGGTTTGATAACGTTAAGTTGCTCACACAGGTAGAAACAGACCTCTATACCCCTAATATCAAAGCCTGCTCGATAAGTAATATTTTGCAGCAATTTTTACAACAAAAATTATTTCAGCTTAACAAAAAAGGGCTTAAGCTGTATTTTCACAACAATATAAATCCTGAAGATAAATTTTTAATAGATGATGAAACATTACTCAATATACTTTCTTTAACGTTAGACT
>CAUQNX010000062.1:0-4231 GCA_963519845.1 uncultured Moellerella sp.
GGTCTCCCCATGTGAGAGTAGGGAACTGCCAAGCTTCAAATACAAAAAGCCACCTAAATAGGTGGCTTTTTACGTTCTATTCCTTTCTAATTTCATTCGCTATTTTTTGAATGCAACTATTCTCAATCACTTCTGGCTGTTAGACTAGGGCAATAGTTTATTGAGCCTGAAGAGTCCCTAATGACCTTATCAATCGAATTAAAACCTATTAACACTTTTGGCATAAGTGCACGGGCTCATGCCTTATTTTGTGCCGATTCAGTCACATCTTTACATGCCTTATGGTTAGAAGCACAAGCCAATAATGAGCCAGTCTTATTACTTGGTGCGGGTAGTAACGTCCTTTTTACCGATAATTTTCACGGTATGATCATTCTTAATAGAATTAAGGGCATTAATATTAAAGAAACGGCCACTGATTGGCATATTTATGCTGGGGCTGGAGAAAACTGGCATCAATTAATTGAGTATTTGATCGATAATTCCGTTTATGGATTAGAAAACCTAGCACTGATTCCTGGTTGTGTTGGTTCAGCACCGATCCAAAATATTGGGGCATATGGCGTAGAATTAAAAGATGTCTGTGAATATGTCGAAGTAATGGCGCTAAATAGTGGCGAAATAATCCGATTTACGGCGGCAGATTGTCAATTTGGCTATCGCGATAGCATATTTAAACATCAATATCGTGATGGCTATGTGATTGTAGGCGTGGGTCTTAAATTAGCGAAAGCATGGAAACCTATTTTAACCTACGGTGATTTATCACGGTTTGATATTAATACAGTGACTGCGCAAGATATTTTTAATTCTGTATGTGCCACACGTCGTGCTAAGTTGCCTGATCCAGCCGATATAGGAAATGCAGGTAGTTTTTTTAAAAATCCACTCGTGACGGCTGCTCTAGCTGAACAAATCTACGAACAATATCCTCTATGTCCTCAGTATGCGCAACCCGATGGCCAGATTAAACTTGCCGCCGGTTGGCTGATTGATCACTGTGGTTTAAAGGGTGAGCAGGTAGGTGGCGCTGCGGTGCATACGAAGCAAGCATTAGTGTTAATCAATAAAGATAATGCAACAGGGCAAGATGTTATTGCATTAGCAGCTAAGATACGAGAGTGCGTACAAGAGCGCTTTAATGTACTTCTTGAGCCTGAAGTCCGTTTTATTGGAACAAATGGTGAGATTGACGCCGTGAGATCTATTTCATGAAAGAGAATAATATCCCCTTACAGCTGATTAAAATATTATCTGACGCAGAAATTCATTCAGGAGAGCAACTGGGTGAGTTAATTGGCATGACTCGAGCAGGTATAAATAAGCATATACAGACGATCCGCTCTTGGGGATTGGCCATTGAGACAGTCACAGGGAAAGGTTATCGCTTACCTAAGCCGATAAACCTATTAAGTGAAGAAGCAATTGGTCGCCATATTAAAGATCAAGCCATCTTAGTTGAACCAGTTATAGACTCTACAAATCAATATCTATTAGATCGTATCGCTAGCTTATCTTCGGGCGCAGTCTGTGTTGCAGAATATCAGAGTGCAGGCAGAGGGAGAAGAGGGCGACAGTGGATCTCACCTTTCGGTTGTAACCTCTATTTATCGATGTACTGGAAATTAGATCAAGGACCTGCAGCTGCGGTAGGTTTAAGTTTAGTGGTTGGCATTATTATCGCAGAAACGCTAAATAGGTTAGGCACTATTGGCGTTAAAGTAAAATGGCCAAATGATCTTTATCTCAATGATAAAAAACTCGCTGGGATTTTAGTTGAATTAACGGGAAAAACCGGTGATGCTGCTCATATTATTATCGGCATCGGTATTAATATTGGAATGGATAAAAATAATCTACTTAATAAAGATAATATTAATCAAAATTGGGCAAGTCTCAATGAATCTAATATTTCCGTTGATAGAAACTATTTAGCGGCACAGATTATTAAGTCATTAAAGATTGCATTAGTCCAATTTGAAAAAGAGGGATTAGGTTCTTTCATTAATCGCTGGCATGAATTAGATAATTATCTTAATAGGCCAGTTAAGTTATTGATTGGTGAGAAAATAATATCTGGTGTTGCTAGGGGGGTTAATGATCAGGGCGCACTATTATTACAACAAGAGAATAAAATAACGCCATTTATTGGTGGTGAAATTTCATTAAGACCACAAGATAAAATTAATTAAAAATAATTGCCGGATATAATGTCCGGCAATTAAATAATAACAGATTATTTTCTTAATCTAACATTACGAATAGAATGATTTTCACCTTTTGTCATGATTAAGCTGGCTCGTTCACGGGTGGGTAAAATATTTTCTCGCAAATTAAGTCCATTAATTTCATCCCAAATAGATTCAGCAATATTAACAGCTTCTGATTCTTGTAATTGAGAGTAATTATGAAAGTAGGAGTCAGGATCTGAGAAGGCACCTTGTCTAAATTTCAAGAAGCGTCCGATATACCAATGTTTCAATAGCTCTGGTGATGCATCAACATAAATTGAAAAATCGACAAAATCAGACACGAAAACATGGTGTGGTGTATGCAAATAATCCATACCACTTTGAAGAACATTTAATCCTTCAAGAATAAGAATATCTGGCTGATCAATAATCTGATGTTGATCAGGCACTATGTCATAGGTTAGATGAGAGTAGACTGGCGCTTTGACATTACGCGCACCTGATTTAATCTCTGAAACGAATTGGACGAGTCTGTGCATATCATAAGATTGAGGAAAACCCTTTTTTCTCATGATATTACGTTCTTTTAAAACGCGATTAGGATACAAAAAACCATCTGTAGTGATTAACTCAACTTTACGGTGTTCAGGCCAACGCGTAAGTAAGGCTTGTAGCAACCTTGCAGTTGTACTCTTTCCTACAGCCACGCTGCCAGCAATACCGATAATGTAGGGAACCTTTGCGCCATTTGTACCTAAAAACTGCTCTAACACAGCTTGGCGGCGCAAATTAGAACTAATGTAAAAATTTAATAAACGCGAAAGCGGCAGATAAATTTCTATCACATCTTCCATTGAAAGTTCTTCATTGATCCCTTTCAAATCAGAAAGTTCTTTAGTGGTTAATGTGAGAGGGACTGAATCTCTTAATGTTGCCCAATGCTCTCTATTAAATTCTAAGTATGGTGTCGCTACTATATTTTGTTTTTGTTTCATATACCAACGTCTGCCTATTTGTGCAGGTTGGACAGGTTGTTTTAAACACCCGTATCCGTAAAAAATAACTTTCATCATAGCGAGTGATAGGTTTAAGGCGTAGGTTTTTTTGTATTTTGTCTGTGGTTTTTTTGATTTAGATACAAAAAATCAGTTTAAAAGACGTTTTTATAAAAAATTCGTACTAAATGATTTATTTATTAGAGAAAATAAATTGCTGATTATTTGAGCGCAGGAGTGAGATTAGGACTTTACAGTGACAAAGTGTTTGCTCTATAGTGCGGGTGCCTGTTGATTATTTAGACTGAATATAGCGAAAAAAACAGCAAAAAACATAGGAATGTATGATTTATAAGCAAAAGAATAAAAAAGTGAATTTTTTTGTTGCAACATACGCAAAGTATACCTAAAATGCGCAGCACTTGATGCCGGCATAGCTCAGTTGGTAGAGCAACTGACTTGTAATCAGTAGGTCCCGAGTTCGACTCTTGGTGCCGGCACCAATCAAGTATAAAAATATGGAAAGGTGGGGTTCCCGAGCGGCCAAAGGGAGCAGACTGTAAATCTGCCGTCATCGACTTCGAAGGTTCGAATCCTTCTCCCACCACCACTAATTAAATCTTGAGTATAGATTTGCATGTTTAGCAAAATATACTTGAGATAAGATTTACAGCTGATATTAAGTCAGGTAGCCGAGTTCATTGCGGGCATCGTATAATGGCTATTACCTCAGCCTTCCAAGCTGATGATGCGGGTTCGATTCCCGCTGCCCGCTCCAAGATCAAGATGTGCTGATATGGCTCAGTTGGTAGAGCACACCCTTGGTAAGGGTGAGGTCGGCAGTTCGAATCTGCCTATCAGCACCACTTCCCTGATGTTCTCAATATTTCCTGACACTATCTCCTGTATATAATAGAAGCCTAGGTTAATTTATTTACTTAGTTGATGTGGTATAACCACCGATTCCGTGTCTTAGAAGGACAATCTGATGTCTAAAGAAAAATTTGAACGTAATAAACCACACGTTAACGTTGGTACAATCGG
>CAUQNX010000063.1:0-4075 GCA_963519845.1 uncultured Moellerella sp.
TCTTTCTATGTTTCTAGTCAGATGGGGGATATCGCGAAATGTAGGCAGTTTTTTAGGATCTCTTTCTCCATCCTAAGTTCTTTATTTTCCTTTCGAAGCCTTAATAGCTCAGCTCTCTCATCGGAATTCATGCTGCTACCAGATTGCTCAGAATCGAATTTTGCTTTTCAGTTATAAAGTAATTGATCGGTGATCCCTAAAGAATCTGCCGCTTTTGGCAAGCTATAACCTTGCTCGGTGACTAATGCGACCGCCTCTTGCTTAAACTCAACGGTATAAAATCTATTTGTTCGTTTTTTTATTTAACACCTCAATAATTGGATTATATTCCATTATTAAAGTGTCCTGTTTGATTAAAGCAGATCAGAACATCGTGTGTGATAAGTGCCCTACTACCAATGATTGCACCATCACCGATATGTACACCCAGCATTATCATCGATTCCGTAACTATCCAAACATCCTTGCCGATGACAGTATCTCCAGAGGGGATGTAAACATTATTCGCAGATTCAAACTCAGGATAACCCTCTAGCCAGTTAAAAGGGAATGTGCTTACTCAATCATGCCGATGACCTTGGTTTCCCGCCATGATAAAAGAAGCTCACGATCCAATAGAGCAAAAACTGACTATGATTAATTTATCCACTTCGGTATCAGGCATCAGATAGCGAACACAATCATTGAAGTCATGGGCGTGGTAGTAACCGGAGTAATAACTGTATCGACCAACGATGATATTTTTATTGGTTATTGTTTGTCTAAAGGGATCCCCTTAAAAGGGCTTTCAAAAAAATTATTTGTTTTGTTAGAGATCATTGCGGGTTGCCATTTTTAAGCGGTTATTGGGTTGGAATAGTCCGAGTTGATACACCTTATTTGCAATTAATGGTACACCTAAAATGTGTACTATGCTATCATACAGACTGAAAGTCACAACCAAAAATAACCTTGGTAATTTAAAATATACATAAAACATTTAATGTCATATAGCATATAGATAGGTTTAAATGATATGAGAAATATTAATGCTGTATTAGGTGAGTTTTTTAGGAGTAAACGTATTTCTGAATCATTGACGGGAATAGAAGTTGCGAAAAAAATGAGCGTCAGCCAACAACAAATATCCCGATATGAAAGAGGGGTATGCTGTCTTTCAATTGAAACAATACTTCGTTATTGCGAGGTGTTGGATATATCGCCAAAAGAGTTAATGGTTACTCTATTTCCGTCAGAAAAAGATTATCTTTGAATATTGGTTCGACTGATATTTGTTTTCAGATTATCAGCGGGATGTTCACTCGATTTAATATTTTCTATTCAGGTAGAGCAGAGAAAATGAGATACACAATAGGCGCTAAGTTTTTGATGATAATATTATTATTTATATTCCCGATTGGTTACTTTTTAGACTGGACCCTTAGATCTCCAGTCTACCAACACACCACAGAATTCGGCACGCTTTAAAGCCGCATTGACGGTTTGACTGTTCATTGGTTGGGTAGGCTTGATACGGCTTGGGAAGATAAACTCCCGATGACTACTGAGTGGTTTCATTAGCTCTAGAATAGCCTAAGAATGACTACAACGTCAGCAGTTTATGAGTCTCACTTCAGAGGGGCTTTTTTGTTTGTTTTATTAGAGTGTGGAGTAGTGATTTATAAAGCTAGTAAATAAAGTGCAATGTTACTAATATGAATTCAATTATTATTATAAATCAATTTCGTATATAAGTGATTTCATATAAGGTGGCAATAATGGTTAATCTTCTTACCTCTAGTGATATAAGCAATACATCAGATAAAAAAATCACTGTAGGTATTAGCTCATGCTTATTGGGTGATAGCGTTAGATTTGATGGTGGTCATAAGCGCTTTCACTTTGCTGTAGATGAGTTATCAGATTATTTCGAATACCAACAAGCATGCCCGGAAATGGCGATTGGTTTACCAACACCTAGACCTGCATTGAGGCTAGTTAAATCTGACGAAAATAGCGTTAGACTCAAATTCAGCGATGGTCGTGAAGGCGATTTAACTGAAGAGATGCTTCAGTTTTCGACTGACTATTTGAGTAGGCTTTCAGATTTAAGTGGTTATATTGTATGTAAAAACTCACCTAGCTGTGGCTTGGAAAGGGTTCGAGTATATGATTCAGTTGGCAATGGTAATAAAAAGTCTGGAATGGGGCTTTTTACTGAACAATTACTCAAAGCAATGCCTTGGTTGCCTGTTGAGGAAGATGGCAGGTTAAGCGATCCTCATATTCGAGAAAATTTTATTATACGGGTATTTGCTCTTCATGAGCTAAATGAACTAAAGAAAAACGCCTTCAATCGGCACTCATTAATCGACTTTCATACTCGATATAAGCTCCTTTTATTGGCGCATTCACAGCCTCTTTATCGAGAACTTGGTCGTTTTGTTGCTAGCAACAATGAATGGGATTCAATCGACTCTTATTTTGATGAGTATCGAAATAAGTTTATGAATTTATTACAACACCAAGCGACTAGGCGCAATCACACTAATGTGCTTATGCATATCCAAGGTTACTTTAAACGTTATCTGACATCAAACCAAAGGCAAGCATTGAGTAAGTTAATCCTCGAATACCGCCAAGGAACACAGCCTTTATTGGCTCCATTAACATTAATTACGCACTATTTATCTGAGTACCCTGATAACTATTTGAATAATCAAAAATATTTCCATCCTTATCCTCAGTCATTAAGACTGCGATATGGGTTATGATATTAAAAATAATTCTCAGAATTTCAAAGTTATTCATATGATTGGTTCTTCCAGTCATATGAATATTGAACCTAAAAGCTATGTGAGCGTATAACTGTCGGGATGAACGAAATCATCCATATTTACATAAGTCACCTAGCGAGGATTTTTCATATGCAACCTCAGTTAATCAAATCAATACTATTGCAAAAATAATTGGATTGATAATAAGTTGGCTATCAATATTATTTATTTAGAAAAGTTATTGATGATGAATGTGTGGTGTCTTAAGCGAAATCAACGCTTTTATGGTGAGAGTGAAAATTAAATTTGCTATCTCAGTGTTTGTATGGATTAATCAAGTCATCGGTTTGTGTTCTGCACAACAAAATCAGGACACTTTTCTTAAAGAATTTTGTTCATACTCAATGGGGGACAGATAACCGTTGGCAGTATGAAGCCTTTCTAGGTTGTAATAGGGCATATCTGCGGTAACATCTTCTTTCATCTGTTTCCGAGTCGGCTGTGGGATTTTCAGTACCCAATTGTGTTTTAAACTGCCAAAAAATCGTTCTACAACGGCGTTATCCTAACAGGCTCCAACATCGCCCATGCTTGCTCGAATACCATAGCTTGTTAGCAAGCGGCTATATCGCTTACTCGTATATTGAGAGCCTCTATCACTATGAAAGACTAAGCCTTTTTCGGGATGGTGTAAGTTATACGCTTTCATCAAGGCTTTACTAACTAAATCTGCCGTCATTCGTTTATCGATGTGCCAACCCACAATACGGCATGAGTATAAGTCCATCACGATGGCTAAATACATCCATCCTTCCCCTGTTTTTAAATAGGTCACATCATCTGCCCACACTTCGTTAGTGTGCGTGAGGATTAAAATTTTGATTGAGCAAATTATCGGCTACGGCATCACTGTGTTTGCGTTTTGTGGTGACTTTGTAAGCAACGCGCTGAGTGACAACTAGGCCAAGCTGAGCCATTAGCTTTTGAACGCCATAAGCACTCACGCTAAAGCCCTCTTTACATAACCGTTTACGTAACGTTCTGTAACCTAAGCTATTTCGACTCTCTCCAAAGATGGCTTTGGCTTTACGGTACAGACTAAGTTGTTCTGCGGTGATCAACTTTGCTGGGCGTTTAAGCCACGTATAGTAGGCAGAACGACTTATTGTCATTAACTTGCAGAGCTTCATCACGGGAAATTGTGAAGATAATTGCTTAATCGTTTTAAACGCTCTTGGTTTCCTTTAGCAGGAGGGCGCAGGCTTTCCTAAGAAACACATTCTTCTTTTGCCTGTAAAGTCATACCCATTCTCTCGGCT
>CAUQNX010000064.1:0-3653 GCA_963519845.1 uncultured Moellerella sp.
AATTAAAAACATTGAAAAATATAAATTTCACACCCGCTCTTTTGATGAGGGTGAAAATACCTTATTGTATAATTAAGATTATTTGCTACTTAATATTTTAATATATTAACTAAGAAGAGGGATGTTCTTTGATTAATATGCTACTGATTGAAGATGACAATATTATTATTCAAGGCTTTTATTCTATATTGGCTAAAAACTCGCGACTAAAATTGGTGGAAGTGGCTCCTAAGTTAGTTCAAGCGGTGACTTGGTGCCGACGGAATAGTGCTGATATTATTTTAATTAGTGGCAATCATTGCCATTTTGAATCAATTAAAAAATTACAAACCTTGATACGGTTACGACCCGATGCGGGTATTATTCTCTATTCAACAAGAGATAATTACTCCTTTTTATTAAAAGCCCTAGAAATTGGTGTGCGTGGTATTGTGAGCATCAATGCAAAAGTAGAAGACATTATTGATGCTATCAAGGTAGTGAATGCTCGGCAAAAATTCCTATCACCTGATATAGCTCAAGTACTAGCTCTTCATCGATCTACTTATGCTAAACATCGCGATTTATATGAGCTACTTTCCAGCCGCGAAATGGAGATCATGTTAATGGTCACTCAAGGCGTTCCTGTTCAAGTGATCGCTCAGCGCCTACAATTAAGCCCAAAAACAGTTAACTCCTATCGTTATAGAATGTTTAGTAAACTTAATATCCGTAGTGATGTAGAATTGACGCATATGGCAATAAGCTATGGATTGATTACGATGGAGCAAGTTTATCAAAGTGATTGAGCAATTTGATTCAAAGGCTTTTTTAGCAACAGTGACCAGCCAACCCGGGGTCTATCGCATGTACGATAGCTCAGAAACGGTTATTTACGTCGGTAAGGCAAAAGACCTTAAAAAAAGATTAGCGAGCTATTTTCGACTTAATGTATCCAGTAAAAAAACAGAACAGCTGGTTAAAAATATCGCGCATATAGATGTGACTGTGACGCACACAGAAACGGAAGCGCTGCTGCTAGAGCATAACTACATTAAGTTATATCAGCCACGTTACAATGTGCTATTGCGCGACGATAAATCCTATCCTTATCTCTTTCTTAGTGCGGAAGCTCACCCGCGTCTTTCTATGCATCGTGGCGCTAAACATAAAAAAGGTGAATATTTCGGTCCTTTTCCTAATTCACATGCGGTGAGAGAAACACTCGCTCTGATGCAAAAACTCTTTCCTATTCGACAATGTGAAGATAGTGTTTATCGCAATCGCTCGCGTCCTTGTTTGCAATATCAAATTGGCCGTTGTCTTGGTCCTTGTGTTAAAGGCCTCGTCAGTGATGAAGAATATGCTCAGCAAGTTAATTATGTACGGCTATTTTTATCTGGCAAAGACCAGCAGGTGTTAACCGGACTTATCAGCCGGATGGAAGAGGCGAGTCAATCCTTACGCTTTGAAGAGGCCGCACGTTACCGAGATCAAATTCATGCTATTCGAGCCGTTACTGAACAG
Organism: uncultured Moellerella sp.; assembly: GCA_963519845.1. Lineage (GTDB taxonomy): Bacteria > Pseudomonadota > Gammaproteobacteria > Enterobacterales > Enterobacteriaceae > Moellerella. Next base: position 1,507 of record CAUQNX010000064.1, read on the forward strand.
CAATTTGTGTCGGGTACGGGAGATGATCTTGATGTAATTAGTGTTGCCTTTGAATCGGGCAATGCTTGTGTTCATGTGCTATTTATTCGACAAGGTAAAGTGCTTGGTAGTCGAAGTTATTATCCAAAAGTTCCTTCTGGCACATTAGTCGATGAAGTTGTGCAAACTTTCTTAGGGCAATTTTATTTACAAGGGAGTGAGAATCGAACCTTACCCGGTGAGATTTTACTTGATTTTGCATTGCCGGATAAAGACTTGCTCGCCAATTCACTTTCTGAACTTGCGGGACGAAAAATTCAGATACAAGCAAACCCACGGGGCGTACGAGCTCGTTACCTCAAATTAGCGCGAACTAATGCATCTATTGCACTGACAACTAAATTGGCGCAACAGTCGACCGTTCATCAACGCTTGATGGCTTTAGCCAAAGTATTGGGTATAGAAAAGATCCAGCGAATGGAATGTTTTGATATTTCACATACTATGGGTGAACAAACAGTGGCATCTTGTGTTGTTTTTGACGCAAATGGCCCATTAAAGTCAGAGTATAGGCGCTATAATATCACGGGTATAACTGGCGGTGATGACTATGCAGCTATGCATCAGGTCTTAACTAGACGTTATGGCAAGCATATCGATGAAAATAAAATTCCGGATATTATTTTTATTGATGGTGGAAAAGGGCAACTAGCTCAGGCTAAAGATGTCTTTTCATCACTTGATGTTGATTGGGATAAGGGGCATCCTTTATTAATAGGGGTTGCCAAAGGAAGTGATCGCAAGGCTGGTCTGGAAACCTTATTTTTTAAACCTGAAGGTGAGGGGATCTCCCTGCCGTCAGATTCGCCAGCGCTTCATGTGATACAGCATATTCGTGATGAGTCACATAATCACGCTATTGCAGGGCATCGCTTGCGTAGGGCGAAGGTAAAGAACACGAGTGCGTTAGAAACGATTGAGGGTGTGGGGCCTAAAAGACGGCAAATGCTTCTAAAATATATGGGAGGATTGCAGCCGTTAAGAAATGCAAGTGTAGAAGAGATCGCAAAAGTGCCAACGATCTCATTTGCGCTGGCAGAAAAGATTTATAATGCATTGAAACACTAAGATACTTAGTGCACCATATTGATTAAATTCCTTTTGGCCAAAAGTTAGTGAACATTATGCAACTAAATATCCCAACTTTATTGACCTTGTTTCGCATAGGCTTGATTCCATTTTTTGTTTTGGCTTTTTACCTGCCATTTACATGGGCTCCATTTGCTTGTGCATTGATTTTCGTCATTGCCGCTATTACTGACTGGTTTGATGGCTTTTTGGCTCGACTCTGGAAGCAAACGACAAAATTCGGTGCTTTTTTAGATCCCGTTGCGGATAAGGTTATGGTTGCGGTCGCATTAATCTTAGTTACTGAATACTATAATGTCTGGTGGGTTACACTGCCTGCAGCAACCATGATTGCTCGAGAGATCATTATCTCGTCATTAAGAGAGTGGATGGCTGAAATTGGTAAACGTAGCAGTGTCGCTGTTTCATGGATCGGTAAATTTAAGACAACAGCTCAAATGATTTCACTGGTGGGATTGTTGTGGCGTCCAAATGGTGAAATTGTTGTCGCTTCAATTATTCTTTTATATGTTGCTGCTATCTTAACTTTCTGGTCAATGTTCCAATATTTGCATGCTGCATGGGCTGATTTGCGCGAAGCTTGATCGAAATGATTGAAAAATCGCCGAACGATTCAAATATTTAAATAATTGTGTTGACTAGAAATGTGAAATCAGTAGAATGCAACGCATCGAACGGCGCAACAGCTTACGAAAATAAATAAGCAAATCAGCGGGTTTGAAATTAACACAGAGCGGGAATAGCTCAGTTGGTAGAGCACGACCTTGCCAAGGTCGGGGTCGCGAGTTCGAATCTCGTTTCCCGCTCCAATCTTGACTTAGATAATTATTACAAGTTAAGTGAAGTAAGGGCGCGTTGGCAGAGTGGCCATGCAGCGGATTGCAAATCCGCGAACCTCGGTTCGACTCCGGGACGCGCCTCCAAAGAATTAGCCCAGGTGGTGAAATCGGTAGACACAAGGGATTTAAAATCCCTCGGCTGTAAGGCTGTGCGGGTTCAAGTCCCGCCCTGGGCACCAT
>CAUQNX010000065.1:0-3601 GCA_963519845.1 uncultured Moellerella sp.
CAGTTGACTTTTAATCAATTGGTCGCAGGTTCGAATCCTGCACGGCCCACCATCTAAAATTATAAATTTTTAAAATGTATTAGGGTAATTTATTATCCATACCCAGATGGGCCGTTAGCTCAGTCGGTAGAGCAGTTGACTTTTAATCAATTGGTCGCAGGTTCGAATCCTGCACGGCCCACCATCTAAAAATTTTTAATCACCGCAAATATCCCTCGTCACTATAAATAAATTCTTTATATAAGCTCTCAATCAAATTCTATCTGCCACTTTACTGAAATGATTAACCTTAACTTTTATCATCCCCATATGTGCCTGTAAGCCACTGTTTGCCTATGAAGATTAATATGGGTAAGTAGATATGAAATAATAGCTTGTAGTGCGGAGAGGATGGTACAGAGCCTTACGCTTAAAATGAGGAACACACATCCTGTGTGTTGTATTGTTTCAGAATCTACTGAGACCTCATTGCGTTAGTTGGAATTATTTATTCAATCCAAGTTGGCAATAATTGATAGTTACTTGCTTAGATTATTATCTAAGAATATGTCATTTACGATTTCGCTCATTTTCACACTCAAAGCTTGCTGGGTCGGATATTGCATCAGCAAAGCGATCTCTTGAGTGAGCTCAGCAAATGCCTTTAATTCCAATAACAGGCATTGTGCGGCTGACTGGATATCATTGAAATTAAATATCTTATCCATAACTGCTAAGTAGCGTGCTGGCATCCACTGCTGGAAGTGTTTGCCTTGATACCATATATCTTGCGGGTCATTGTTTAATATCGCTCGCCATTCCAACATATTGAGCAGCGCTGATTTCATATCCTGATCGCGCATCCAGGCTAGCCAGCGTTCATCTCGCGTTAATAATATGGCGACTTGATGCGCTTCAAACCAAAAATCTGTGATCAGTGCATTAAATTCTTTTTCGCTTGGCAGCCTAGGCCTGATTATATTGCCTTGGTTGGCTATTGGTAAATCCTGAGCAATGCCGGTTTTATCTAATAGAACTGTATAGCCACGCGCGTAGATTTCATCAAGGCCTTGGGTTTTCATTTTGGTTAAGCGTTCAGGCTCTGCCAGCATAAAGTCAATTTTGCGGCCTTGCTCAAAAATTACCAGACAGGTTGGCCAATCCGGGCTCTCTTCATCGCTATTGGCTAGCTGAAGTGCGACAAGAGGTGTGGCAAAATGGTGCAGCCACTGTTCTGATTGTGAGAAGTCACTGACACCGTGGCCAATAAATTCAATATCGAGATCAGAATAACTATCAATATCTTGTTTTCTCGCTCTGGAGCCAGTCATCACGACCGCATCAATTCGCGGATCTAATAAGGCGAATGAAATTATGCTATTTACGAGTTGTGCAGGTGATTCCATACTTTTATCCTGATAATTGACTAACCCGATAGGATACCTATTAATATGCCTGAGAGAAATAGGCGAAATTAGGCAAGACTTATTTATTTAGATCGCGTATCTTGTTTAGTATATAAAACAAGACCTGGTGAATTAGCCTTTATACTTCAAACAAAAGGATAATTCACACTCTATGCTAAACAGAGAAGCATTATGAGCGCATTTATTGATTTTAATGAATCGGTTTATCCCTTCCCAGCCAAACCTCGGCTTTTAGATAATGCTGAAAAATCAGCTTATCGCCAGAAAATCAAAGCATTACTCAAAGAACGCAATGCAGTTATTGTGGCACATTATTACACAGATCCTGAAATTCAAGCGTTAGCTGAAGAAACGGGTGGATGTGTATCTGACTCCTTAGAGATGGCGCGTTTTGGTGCTAATCATCCCGCTTCAACTTTGTTAGTTGCTGGCGTGCGTTTTATGGGCGAGACGGCCAAGATTTTAAGCCCAGAAAAAACAGTATTAATGCCGACACTGGAAGCTGAATGCTCTTTAGATCTTGGCTGCCCTGAAATTGAATTTAATCAATTTTGTGATGCCCATCCCGATCGTACTGTTGTGGTCTATGCTAATACCTCCGCCGCTGTTAAAGCCCGTGCTGATTGGGTCGTTACCTCCAGCATCGCTGTTGAATTAATTGAGCATCTCGATAGTTTAGGTGAAAAAATCATTTGGGCACCAGATCGCCATTTAGGTAACTATGTACAGAAACAGACAGGCGCAGATATCTTATGCTGGCAGGGCGCTTGTATCGTGCATGATGAATTTAAAACGCAATCTTTAGTTAAAATGAAAAAACTTTATCCTAATGCGGCAATATTGGTTCATCCTGAATCACCTCAAGCGATTGTTGATTTGGCTGATGCAGTCGGTTCTACCAGTCAATTAATTAAAGCAGCACAACAGTTGCCGAATAAAGAGATGATTGTCGCAACGGATAAAGGTATCTTTTATAAGATGCAGCAAGTTTGCCCCGATAAGACACTCTACAGCGCACCTACAGCGGGAGAAGGAGCAAGCTGTCGTACTTGTGCTCATTGTCCGTGGATGGCGATGAATGGCTTACAGGCAATTGAAAAAGGGCTAAGAGAAATGGGTTCGTTGCATGAAATTCAGGTTGATGCTGAATTAAGACAGAATCGATGCTACCCTTAAATCGTATGTTAGATTTTGCCGCTACGCTAAAATAACGATGATAATTCATCATTAATAGATAAATAAGGAAATGGGATGGATTTCTTTAGTATAACCAATATTTTGCTGCATATCCCCTTCGGTGAAGGTGGTTATGATCTCTCCTATATCGAAGCCATTGGGACGATTGCGGGACTACTCTGTATCTGGTTGGCAAGCCAAGAAAAGACCATTAATTATCTATTTGGTCTGATTAACGTGACACTATTTGCGATTATCTTTTTCCAAATTCAGCTGTACGCAAACCTATTGCTACAGATGTTTTTCTTTGCGGCCAATATCTATGGTTGGTATGCATGGAGCCGAGTTAACGATAATCAACAAACCGCACTGAAAATTCGCTGGATGAGTATGCCTAAAGTGATTTTTACTCTGGTGGCTTCTATTGCAGCAATTCTATTTTTAACCTTCTATATTGATACTGTTTTTCCGGCATTAGCTGAGTTAACCGTGCAAATTCTTAATCTGCTTGGCGCGAATTTAACTATGCCAGTATTAGAGCCAGATGCATTCCCATTCTGGGATTCAACAATGACGGTACTCTCGATTGTCGCAATGATCCTAATGACGCGGAAATATGTTGAGAACTGGTTGCTATGGGTAATTATTAATATCATCAGTATAGTGATATTTTATCTACAAGGTGTGCTGGCGATGTCGGTGGAATACTTGATTTTACTGGGTATTGCAGCCAATGGCTCACGTTTGTGGATCAAGGCAGCTAAGAAAACACAATCTTAGTTTTAATCATAACGGCGAGTTTGCATAAAAACTCGCTAAAAAAGGCTAGAGTGGCATTGTCGCGCTTTAGCCTTTTTTATGGCGGTTCCTCAGTGAACTGGCCTGAAATGTAATATTTTATGCTGCGAAATAAGTTGTGAGCATTATTTTAGTGAAGCTAATCAAAGAGAAAATCAATTTGCTATCACGAATGCCTGTTTACAGCAGCGGAATGAAGGGTTAGATTAAAATCACAACGA
>CAUQNX010000066.1:0-3341 GCA_963519845.1 uncultured Moellerella sp.
CACCGATCCATGATAAAGAAATAGACATTAATTCAGTCCCCTCTGAAACATTAAAGCTATTAACAAATAATGACTCCCTTGTAGCAAGAAAAGCCGGAATATTTACTTTAGAAGATTTAATAAATATTAAACGCTATATTAACTACAGTTTATCTTTACCTATTAATACTAAGGAAATTAGTAATGAAATAGGCCTATTTAATGAGGCTTTTTTACCTATTGATATGCAAGAGCTACTCGATCTCTTTATGAATATTCGTATTCATGCTTTAAGTTGGAACAATGTTGAGTTTCAAGTTAAGCAACAGTCAATCGATCTTGAATTAACGGGAAGAAATATTACACAGACAGGAAATCTACTACTTGATTATATCAACCAAATGCCAATAATTGATAAAATCAACAAAATGATAAGCGATTTAAATGAAACAGATATTGAAACTATTCGTTATAATTCCGATGATGCACTTATAGCCTGTGAATTAATTAACATTCTCGTTTTAATTAAAGAGGATATCTATAATCAGGCGATTAAAACTGTATTAGTACGCAATACCGTATCAGACTTTAGAGTGCGTATTATTGGTGGTGAACTCAGCAGTTTTATTCATGTGGATTCATTACTTTTTAATACTAAAAAACTTAAAAAACAGATTGAATCTACTCTCGATCAAATAGATAAACAAAAAATTGAAGATGTGATTGAGACCAAGAAAAATGAAGTTTTTCAATTAGAAAATGAATATGATAATTTTGTTAAGCTCTCCTTTACTGGCTTATCTGCTGGTTTGATTGGCTTGATTATTTCAGGAAGCATTTTCGGTAGCAAAGCCGAAAATGTACGTAAACGTAAAAACAACATACTCGATGAGATCCACAATCTGGAACAAAGACTCAGTCAAGATAAAATAGTCAATAAGATACTAATCGAAGTTATTATTCAATTACAAAAAATGGATGGCTATTTTAGAGATGCGCGCCTTGCTCTCGATCATCTTGATTACATGTGGCAAACTATTCTTGCTGAGATAAATGATTCTATCGATAAATTTAAAACTATTGATAATGGAAAACGTTTAATTCAATTTACCATCCAATTAAAAAAAATAATCATGTCATGGGAAGCCGTCACTGAGTATTCGCAACATTTAATTCTACTATTTGATAGTGAGATCCTAAATATCAATCAGCCCCGAATAGACAATGAAGGTAAACACTATGTCCCTTAATGAAAGTATAGATAAAAACTCAAAAGAGCTAAATATTTATAATTTTAGAATGAATGTTAATATGATAAATTCATTAAGTCTAAATAATATAATTTATCACTCTGACATTAATGAAAAAATTAAAAAAATCAATAAAAATACACAAAAACTCAATGAGCACATTCGTCGCTCTCTACCTATCCTAAGTATTAATACACGTAATTTTTTATTAAATGAAACTATTCGATTATATAAAGAAATAGAATGTCAATTAAATAACACTATTGTTCAAACCCAGAAAAAAGATCTCTTTATTGCGCAAGAAATATTAGAAAATGATGCTAAATATGAAGTCAATAAAATTATATTAATCATAGATCTGATTGTTAAAAAACAGCTGGAATTCTGTGATAATATTTCCTCTTATTACCTTATTGATGATATTAATAAAATTAAAGCACATTATCAAAACCAACAACAAACAATTGAACAAGAGATTTGTGATAAGAAAATACGAAAAATAGAGTTACAGCAAAAAATTGACATTCTTATCTCAAGTGAAGAGATTATCAGTCAACGCAAGCTAAAAAAAATATTTGAAAAAGCTTTACCCGATGAAAAAGATCTCTCTTTACTAGATATTCCCGTCAACGAAATTGCCATTCTTAAACAAGCTTTAAGAATGATCACCAGTGTAATTGATAATGTTGATCTTGGTTTGGAGTTTGATTTTCTGGTTCGTTCGCGTATTCACTTCTCAGATTTACTGTTCAATCTAACAAATGGTATTCAAACTAATGAGAATCAATGCCAACAAATTGACACTAAATTGCTATTATTAGATGAAATATTAACGCTCAATCAATGCCGTAAATATTGTATTCAGCAAACACTATTATTGAATGAATATTGGCAAGGATATACCCAGAAATTGGTACTATTACTGCAAGAAGAGCGAATCATCAATAAGCTAGTTAATATCTTTCGTCAATTAACCCTCTTTATCGAATCCCTTGAGTATCAATATAATCGTCCATTAGCGGATTAGTTAATATTTAAAATAAACCATAAAAAAAGCCCGAATGTCACCATCCGGGCTCTTTAGACTTTAGTCAATAACAGTGACTTAGAAAGTCATCACCGCTTTTGCAGCTAAATCTAACAATGGCTGCGGCCATACTCCCAGCAAGATCACTAGGATGGCGCAGATAACAGCAACTACTGTACCAAATGTTGGTTTTACTGGGCCAGTATAACGATCTGCATGTTCTGCATCACGGCTATAAAGGCTAGCCATAAAGCGCAGATAGTAATAGAGACCAATTGCACTACCAACGACGACAGCTGCTGTCAGCCACCAAAGCTCGGCATTCACACCGGAAATAATCACATAGAATTTACCAATAAATCCTAATGTAATTGGCACCCCCGCCAGTGATAACATCATGACTGTCATCACAGTTGCTAACACAGGTTTATGCCAGAACAGGCCGCGATAGGCACTGAAGTCATCCTGATCATCACCACGGTATGGACTAGAAATAATACTTACCACACCGAATGCACCTAAACTAGCAAATAGATAACCCGCCAGATAGATAGCCACTGTGATTTGCGATGTGACTGCATCAACGCGCAATGCAACCAGAGCCAATAATAGATAACCCATATGTGCAATCGATGAGTAACCTAATAGACGTTTGATATTAGTCTGCACTAACGCTAACAGGTTACCAAACAGAATCGACGCAATAGCAATAACGCTGATCACTATCGATAGTGTATGGCTATCTGCCGCTGGAGCTTCTAAGAACAGACGCATCAATACTGCAAAGATACCGATTTTGCTGCCCGTTGCGAGGAAAGCGGCAACGGGAGATGGCGCACCTTGGTAAACATCTGGCGTCCATAATTGGAATGGGAATAGAGATAGTTTAAAACCAATACCTACTATCATCATACCTAAACCAATCAAAATCAGTGGCTGGTGGATATTACTATCGGATAGACTTTTGCCTAATCCAGCGAAGGTCAAATCACCTGACTCTGCATACAGCAAGGCCATTCCGAATAACAAGAAGGCAGAGGCCGCCGCAGAGAGCAGCATATATTTGATACCCGCTTCCAGTGAGC
>CAUQNX010000067.1:0-3135 GCA_963519845.1 uncultured Moellerella sp.
ACGAAGGTCCTGCCGATTATGCGATGGTATGGCTTCCTCCTTATGAGATGTTGGCTTCACGAAAAGATTTGAAAGGTATTTTTGCGCTGGGTGCGGGTGTTGATGCGATTTTAAAACAAGAGCAGGAAAAACCCGGCACTATCCCTGCTGGCATACCACTGATGCGTTTAGAAGATACGGGCATGGCGATCCAGATGGAAGAGTATGCTACCGCTAAGGTACTGCACTATTTCCGTCGTATGGATGAGTATCGACAGTTCCAATCACAGCGTTTATGGAAGCAGCTGCCTGCCTATCAACACGAAGAATTTGTGGTGGGTATTATGGGAGCGGGTGCTTTAGGTCATGCGGTTGCTCGTCGCCTAATTGATTTTGGTTTTATTGTACGCACTTGGAGCCGAACTGAAAAACACTTTGAAAAAATCCGTAGTTTCCATGGTAATGAACAACTGAGCGAATTCTTATCGGGCTCGAAAGTGATTATTAACTTGCTGCCAAGTACGCCAGAAACTGTGGGTATTTTAAATCGTCAGCTATTTGACCAGTTACAGCAAGGGTCTTATATCATCAATTTAGCGCGTGGCGCACATCTTATTGAGCAAGATCTGCTGCAAGCCTTAGAAGTGGGGCAGATTGCTGGCGCTTCTTTAGATGTCTTTGCTAGTGAGCCATTGTCGCAGATGCATCCATTCTGGACTCATCCTAAAGTGGCAATCACACCGCATATAGCCGCATTTACTAAGCCGAATGAAGCCATGGATACCATCAGAGACAATATCGAACGTATTGAAAAGGGTGAGCCGCCTCACTCTGTAGTTGATCTGGACCGTGGATATTGAGATAGAATGTGGTAAAAATAGCGTATTGAGCTTAATAGGATAAAATAATGAACGAGTTTTCAATGATCTGCCGTATTTTAGGCACACTATATCAACGTTCACCGGCCGATGAACTGGTAAAGCCCTTGTTAGCCCTGATTGAAAATGGCAATTTAAAAGCCGCTTGGCCCTTAGAGCAGGATGCGCTGTGGGATAGAATGAAAAAAGCGGTTGAATGTTCAGTGATCGAGGATGATTATCAGCAGCTATTTAACCAGACTAATCCTGCGGTTGAGTTCCGGGCTGAAAATTATCAAGTAGGTCCAGAGAGTGCCATCAGAGAATTTTTAGTAGAGCGTGGTATGCCAATCGGTGAGGCGCCAGTCGATACCTTTGGTGGATTGCTTCTCGCCGCATCCTGGCTTGAAGATCAAGCTGCTGAAGATGAAACTGCGGCTCAAATACAATTTTTTGCCGAGTTTATTCTCTCATGGAGTGGTGATTTCCTCGGTAAAGTTGAGGCTCATGCCCAGACTGCTTTTTATCGTACGCTGGCGGAAATCACACGCGAAGCTTTGGCGGCGCTGTTTGAAGAGCTAAATGAAATATCAGAGCAAGATTAATTGAATAAATGATTGTTGAAGAGTGATTAATCAGTGACAGCGTCACTTTTACCATAAAATTAATTGATTAATCACAAGGCAAAACAAAGGACAATATAGCTAAATATTGTCCTTTGTTGCTTTTATCTATAGAAAATTTTTATGGATAAATAATCAGCTAATGATTAGGCACTAATCAACCAAGGGAATAACCAATTTACCGGGTTTCACTTCCAGTCCTTTGGCCAATTTTTTAGCGCTGGCTTCTGCGACGCTATTCTCTGGATTTAACACATAGATAGGCTGATTTTCGAAATAGGTTTGCAATGAACTATTTAGATAGGGGATCACTGCGGCAATACTGGTGTCCATATTGTCGGGAGTGACCTTATAAGCACTGATGGTCAGATCTTTTAAATAGATAGACCCAGTACTGACATCAAAATAGGGGCGCGAGGTTAATGTTAAGGCAATCTCTGCTTTCGCTGAACCAATTAAGCTATCAAGGGAGACCTTAGTCTGCCCGCTAATAGCCACTTTACCGGGTTCACTGCGACCAATTTCAGAGGTTAAATTAGAGAGTTGAATATTCGCATCAACAACGCCTGAAATACCCACCTTATTATCGTATTTAACATGGTTAGCTAAATAGCGATTGATTTGGCTCTCATTAACACTAAATTCTGTTAATTGACTACAGCCGGTTAAAAGAGTGATTAAAGCGAATGCGGCGGCAAAAATAGATGTTTTCATCCTGAATTCCTTTTGTTTGACCTACCGATTCTACACTATTCATTTCCGCTAAGCATGGCGGTTTCGATTTTCTTCTGATTAAACAAACGATGTAATGCCCAAAGCGTTAGTAATCCAATGGTGCCCAATAAGAACCAAGGTAATTGCGGCATCTGATATTCATGGCCAAGATCGTACATCCAACCGCCGCCGGTATAGCCCACGGCACCCCCTAAGGCTAAACCTAAACGACTAAAACCCATATAGCTGCCTCGTGCACGAGGGTCAGATAAGGAGGCGCTTAATGTTTCGCGTGCTGGCTCGGCGGTGACGGTTCCTAAATAGAATAAGCAAATCAGGCCAAATAATACATGTAATGAATCCGTCATACCCACGGGGAACATGCTTAAACTCATTAAAAATAGACCTGCCATTAAACGTTGCTCGAGGCGAAAATATTTCTCACTCCAACGGGCAATGGGATATAGCAAGGTTAGGGCAATCACAGCTTCAATGGCATACATCCATTTAACCGCTGTTGGAGTACCCGCTAACTCATTGACGGCAATCGGGAACATCAGCATCACTTGTACTGATAACATAAAATAACCGGCTAAGGTGATAACGTATTGCACAAATCGTTTATCACGCAGAACGCGTCCCATGCCTTCGCGGATCGGTGTTCTAACTGTTGAAATTCGGTAGGCGGGAAGTAGCCAAGCATTAAAGAAAGCCGCTAGTACAAAAACGCCCGCGCCTGTCCAGCAGACATAATGGAAATCATATTGCAGTAACCAGCTGCCGATCAGTGCACCAATAACCGCACCGGCGCTATCTTGCATAAGCAATAGTGAGTAAAAACGGCCTCTCTCATAAGGGCGTGTCAGCTTGATGACAAGTGCAGTGCGAGGGGGATCAAACAGGGTTCCGCCGAGTGCGGAGAGCACACAAGAGGCGATAAGTATCCAAGGCTCTGAGGCGAT
>CAUQNX010000068.1:0-3052 GCA_963519845.1 uncultured Moellerella sp.
AAAGTTGTAATGTCGTAATAATAAAAAATTAACCAAATTCGAGTCGATATGATTTAGCTAATAATCTAAACCTGCGGATTGGTATATTTAGTTAATGTCTCAATTGCAGCTTACTTTAAGGATTAGTGGGTTATTTGTAAAATTGCGTTGAAAAGAACGGCGGTGTTTAATTCACTTTGTTACAAATTGAAATAATATAAACTTGATTAAAATCAATGGCTTTACCGTATTATAATTAAAATCAATAAAAGATTGTCACCATTAGAATGAAAGAAAAGTATTTTTAATTTAAAAAATTAAAAATACAATGGTAATCATCTGCTTTTTACAAAAAATCACACCTTGATATATTTTCTTAATTGCTTTAGCTCCTAATAAAAATTAGGAACTGATTTGCTATTGCTTTAATTTACGCCTGCTATTCAAATAAAATTTTGCTCACTTAATGAAACGAGCGAAATTAAAAGCTGCAAATCAGTTGTGCTATAAAATAAGAGTGCAGGGTCAATACTGCTATCCTATCACTTCCGACTTATTGGTGTAAAAATTTGATTTTTAACAGATTGATAGGAGTTTGGTATCCGATATTACGGATATCAAAATAAATCAGCAGATGACTTTTAACGGTAGTTACTGAGCTGTATTAGCGTCGTATTCTTGGCTGGAGGAGTGAAAATACAACCCATGTTCGCTGCCTTAAACATAGTGTTAAAGCAAGAAAGCTCGACAAAATAGCGGATTATTTATGCAGATGAAGGTGGCTAATATGCGATTCGTTGTTATCTATGCACATTGAGGAATCTTAGCTTTACTCGTGAAATGGGTTATTTGACAGCGGTTATGATAATGCCGTCAGTTAATGCACGTTTTTATTGCTAGCTAAAAATAGAGTGGATGTACGCAATGGGGGAAGAAAACCTAATTTATGCGCCGAAAAATACCCTATTCGACTATCTCGAAAATTTGAAGGATGCTTTTTTATTACCATAAAATTTATAAGGCTAAAGTAAAAGAACCCAGCCCTATGCAGTACAGAGCGCAGTTGTTAAAAGCTGTTTAATTAACGGTTCAGCTTTATGGGGCGGCTCATTAAGATGAGGTTAATCTATATTAGTAGGCTAGTAGCCAAACTATAGCTAATTTAGCCTAGATTATTTATCAACAATAATATCTTTGTTAACTATCTCTGGCCCACTATTGCTGATCATCTGAGCAAATTTTTCTATTGGGTCGCTTCGTAAAGCATATAAGCGTTTTAGCGCATAGGGATTATCCCCGAGTTGCACTTTACCCTGTATGGTTGATACCGCCAGCCTCATATCTGCTGATTTAGCTGCATTGATAGCTTGTTGATTATAGCCGCCATAAGGATATGCCAGATAATGTTGTGGTGGATTTAGTTTTGACAATATTCGCTGAGAGCGTTGATAGTCAAAGAGGATCGAATGCTCAGTGCGGCTATAAATAATCGGGTTATTGTGTTTATCCAAACGATGTAAAAAATGAGTATGTGATTGAATATCAAAAATATCTCGTTCATTGAGCAACTCTTGCCAATTCATAAACTGTAAACCGTTAGGATTCCATTTTTGTAGTTTGGATTTTACGCGCGATGAGATAACAAACAAAGTGGCATGCTGTTGGTTTCGCTTTAGAATCGGGTAGGCGTAGCGAGAGACAGATTTAAGCCCATCATCAAAGGTTAGCACAACTGATTTAGCCGGAAGATTAATGCTTTTATTGAGATAGCCAGCGACATCATCCATTGAAAGGGTTTGATAACCAGCTTGTTTCAAATAATTCATCTGAGCTTCAAATGCCGCTACGGAGGTAGTTGTTGAAGTATGACGGAAATTCTTATTTTCACTATCTTGAAGAATGTGATGATAAGTGAGAATGGGCAACCCTTTATCTAGTTCAACATCGGCCAATTTAATGTAGGCGAGACGATCGGCCAGCCGAATGGTTAGCCAGACAATATTTTCACCCTGTTGATTAGCTTTTTTCATTTTAGCCAAAATAGGGTAGCGCAGATCACTGAATAGAGTGGCAATAGGTGAGCGTTGATCATCTGTTGAGCCATAAACGGGAGTATCTTCGGCGGTCATTAGATAGTCGTAAATGGGATTTTTTAACTCATTTAAAGAATCTATTGGTGGTGCTATTTTGATTTTTTTTGCTGATAATATTTCAGTTTCGATAAATGCTCGGTCATTACCAAACTGTAATGCTTGGTAATCTCCATTCATCTGATAAATATAAAAGCCATGATCAGGATTGAGCTCAGCGACGGGTTGCATTTTATCTGCAATAGGGGCGAAAATAACTTGCGGTGCTTTCACTTGCATCAGTAGTGGGGGCGTATCTTGTTGTACCCACTGCTGATATTTAGGCTCTGACGTAATAGCAAATGCTTGATTGAGAAACAGCAATGGGAAGAAAAAAAATAGATTTAATAAGAGATTACGCATACTAACACCCGCTACTGTACATCTTAGGTTTATAGATATAAGAAATTTTAGTTATTAACCCTAGGTAAAGAGACAAATTCTACAATCAAAAATATCTGGGAAAGATCTGCACGTATAAGTGACTAGCATACGCATATTGTGCGGTTAACAAAATAATAATATATAAATTTATTTTAGAAAATGATTAAGCTATAAAATAAGCATAAAAAAAGCCAGCAATATATGCTGGCTTAATAAAACAGGCGGCTAAACTATTACAGTTTGCTTGAATTCTGTTTCAGGTATTTTGCAACGCCGTCTGGAGATGCACTCATACCTTCTTTGCCTTTTTCCCACTGTGCAGGACAAACTTCGCCGTGCTCTTCGTGGAATTGCAGTGCGTCAACAGTACGCAGCATTTCGTCGATGTTACGGCCTAATGGCAGGTCATTAACCACTTGGTGACGAACAACACCATTTTTGTCGATCAGGAATGAACCACGCAGCGCAACACCAGCTTCTGGGTGTTCGATACCGTATGCTTTGATAATTTCGTGTTTAATATCAGCAACCATAGGGTACTGAACTTCACCGATCCCACC
>CAUQNX010000069.1:0-2517 GCA_963519845.1 uncultured Moellerella sp.
CACTATTTGCTTCTGTTTCTGCTTACGCAGCGCCAGAAGGGCAACTTATTGAGAATACACTAAAAAAATACAATATAACTGCCGAGTCAGTCAAACCATCTCCCATTGCTGGCGTGAATACAGTAATCACTTCTACCGGTGTTATTTATATTACTGATGATGGTAAATACCTGATTGAAGGTACTATCTATGATCTCAGCACTAAGACACCAACTAATATTACCAATAAACAATTACTGGCCAAAATTGAAGCCCTTAAAGATGAGATGATTGTTTTTAAATCGGCGAAAGAGAAACATGTAATCACTGTTTTTACTGATATTACTTGTGGTTACTGCCAGAAATTACATTCATCAGTGAAAGAGATGAATGACAATGGTATCACTGTGCGTTATTTGGCGTTTCCACGTCAGGGTTTAAATCATCCTTCAGCTAAACAGATGGCTTCTATCTGGTGTAATGCGTTGCCACAAAAAGCATTAACCGATGCATTTAAAGGCGAAGAAGTGGCGTTAATTGATGATTGTAAGATCGACTTAAGCCGTCATATGCAAGTTGGGCAGCAATTTGGTATTACTGGAACGCCAGCCATACTTTTAGATAATGGCCAACTCATTTCGGGTTATCTCCCAGCCAATGCGCTGCTCGAAACACTTGATAATAAATAGTATATAAACGTGAAGACAGAAACTAACTTACATCGTCGTGATGTCGTATTATTGCCCGATTTCCCCGCAGATATCCCCGTGGTATTACAACGTGTTTACGCTAGCCGAGGGATAACGAATATCGCTGAATTAGAGCGTAAGTCAGCGGGATTGCTCAATTATAGTGCATTGAATGGTATCGATCAGGCGATAGCGTTACTAGTCACAGCGCTGAAAGAGCATTGGCGGATCGTGATTGTTGGTGATTTTGATGCGGATGGTGCAACCAGTACCGCACTCGCAATACGTGCAATGAAAGCCATGGGTTATCCTAATCTCGGTTATTTAGTGCCTAATCGTTTTGAGGATGGCTATGGTTTAAGCCCACAAGTGGTTGACGAAGTTGTTAAACAAGGTGCTGATCTTATTATCACCGTGGATAATGGTATCTCTTCACACGATGGTGTTTTAGCGGCTCATCAGCATGATATTAAAGTGATTATTACCGATCACCATCTACCTAGTGACATTTTACCTGCCGCAGAAGCGATTATTAATCCTAATTTAATGGATTGTGTTTTCCCTTCTAAAGCGCTGGCAGGAGTTGGTGTTACCTTCTATTTGATGTCAGCACTGCGCACCGCACTGAGATCTGAAGATTGGTTTAAATTGCAAGGACGGGTTGAGCCTAACTTAGCTGAGTTACTCGACTTAGTCGCTTTGGGCACGGTAGCCGATGTTGTGCCTTTAGATTTTAACAATCGAATTTTAGTGTACCAAGGCGTTAATCGCATTAGGGCAGGTCGCTGCTGTGCGGGGATCAAAGCGTTACTCGAAGTATCGAAACGAGAAGCGCCGCGTTTGGTGGCTAATGATTTAGGTTTTTCATTGGGACCTCGTTTAAATGCAGCGGGTCGACTCGATGATATGTCAATAGGTGTCGCGTTATTATTGACCGACGATATGGCATATGCGCGCGAGTTGGCGAATGATCTCGATAGTCTCAATCAAACACGAAGAGAAATTGAGCTTGGCATGCAGCAAGAGGCTATGCAGCTGTTTGAAAAGATTGAGTATAGTGAGAGTTCCATGCCTAATGGTCTTGCTCTTTATCATCCAGAGTGGCATCAGGGCGTAGTAGGGATCTTGGCATCGCGCATTAAAGAGCGTTTTCATCGTCCCGTGATTGCATTTGCGCCTGCGGGCAATGGGATTTTAAAAGGCTCGGGTCGTTCGATCGCAGGCTTACATATGCGCGATGCTCTAGAGCGAATGAATACTCTGTATCCTGACTTGATTCTCAAATTTGGTGGTCATGCCATGGCAGCAGGTCTATCTTTAGAAGAAGATAAATTTGAACTCTTTAAGCAGCATTTTTCACTATTGATGGCTGAGCTTATTGATCCTGCAGATTTAGCCGGTGTTATTTTGAGTGATGGAGAACTGAGCGCTAATGAGCTCTCACTCGAACTCGCTGAAGTGATCCGCGAAGGTGGGCCATGGGGACAAGCATTTCCCGAGCCTATTTTTGATGGTAAATTTCGTTTACTACAGCAAAGAATTGTTGGCGAGCGCCACCTCAAATTGATTGTTGAGCCTGAAAATGGCGGCCCTATGCTTGATGGTATTATGTTTAATATTGATACCTCTATTTGGCCAGATAATAGTATCAAGACGGCAAAAATCGCTTTTAAATTAGATGTGAATGAATATCGAGGCAATCGCAGTGCTCAGCTAATGATCCAACATATTTGGCCTGATTAATTAATCAGTTAAGTATAATCCCGCAAATCTTCGCCTTTGTAGGTAATAACTGAACTTTTTTGTTGGAGGCTCATTATAATGGTGTCTATTTGGGCACTATTATAAT